>JAGOBB010000001.1 GCA_017983615.1 Azonexus sp. | reverse complement strand
AATTACATCGAAATGTTCTACAACCCGAAACGCCGCCACGGCTATGCAAACGACGTTTCTCCGGTAGAGTTCGAAAACCAGTATTTCAACCGGCTACAGAGTGTCTAGTAAAGCCGGGGCGATTCACAATGAGGTTATCGCTGCAGGTTGATCTTGGCTGATCTGGTAGGGCTTGGGGAAAGGTGTGGCTTCTACCAGACCTACTTGAGCAGGATCGAGTATGGGAACGCAAACCCATCCTTAAATGCCATGGAGGTCATCGCGAATGCGCTTGGCCTGACAGTGTTTGAGCTGTTCGAGAAGGTGAAGGAAACACCATCTCAGGAGTGAATGGTGAAGCGGCGCAGCAGTTTGGTAGTCAGCGCAAAAATCCTAAGCTAAACACTTGCGGTCGCAACTTATCACTCAATGCTTGGTAGGCAAGTTCAAAGGGCGTGAAATTGATAGGCGTAGTGTCACCGCTGGCATTGCGAGCACCAAGCGCTGTCCGAATTTGAAACCAGCCTGCATCTGGCCGATTTAACTTTAGTTCGTCGCGCACAGTACGCACGTCCGTTTCTGAAAAATAGGTTTGCCACAACGTGCGTCCTGTATTCAGAACAGCCAACGCTTCACCCGAAAAAACTTTACCGCTCATGTACTGCACCATAAAGTCAGATTCAAATCGGTCAGGTGCGCCAACCTCTGCTTCGGTAAATGGGATGAAGTGATTGACCAACGCCCACTTCTTACCGTTCCACTCTAGGTCATTGGCACCAGCTGTTCGGTTACAACGATTGAAAAGCATCCAAATCAGGCAATCGTTCTTAAATTCGTCGCTGAGCGGTGCCGTTGGTTGTAAAAACTGATCCCGATCATTAAGCCATGTAGGCCGGATTGCGCGACGCATGGCAAAAACAACTGCAGCTTGCCAAAGGTTATCCGGGGTAATGAAGAAACCACGAGCACTGCCATAACCAGAAGAGAAAATTACCGTCTGTTGCTCTGCGTGTTGTAGGTCGTTACCGCCAGATAGCATGTAGGCAATTGCGCCATCGGCCCATTTTGTTCCTCTTAAATCCTTGGTTGCGGTGGCAGGTGTGACCGCGTTTTTTAAAGGAACCGCATCAACCTTGTTCGTTTTTGGGCGTTCAAACCATTCGCTCAAATACTGATTGCTCGGGACGTTAAAAAACACCTTTTCCCCTATGGGTTGAGCGTTTTTGTCCAGCACTTCGGTAACCACTTCGGTGACAGGAATTGTTATTTTTGGGTCGGTTTTCCAAATCAAGAAACCAATAGGAAATTTTCCGCTTAGCCCATCAAATGCTTGGTTATGCACCACAAACCCGCCCAAATACTTCGCACCCCAAGCTTTGCGAAATGCAGACAGGGTTGGGGCGTTTACGTATTTCATGGTGCTGAACATTGCCAATGTGGCAGTTGGTATTTCTTTGGCGATGCGTGCTACGAACTGTGTATAGAGTTCATTGCTAGCCTTGCCATATGCAGTCATTGCGCGAGCTGCAAATTTTGTTTTCGCCACACCTGCTTTGTTTTCAGCATCCACCAACCCGGTAGAGATATTTTCAAAGTTTGTCGCTTCCGCATATGGCGGATTGATAAGCACCAATATCTTTTTCCCGGCAGCAATTGCTGCTCTCAGTGGCGGAGGCACTTTGTTGGTCAGGCTGTAATCAATTCCGCCGTCTTCGGTAATGTCGTCGTTCAAGTAGTCGTATTGAAAGCGCTGTGCAGCTACACAAGTTTTCGTGGCTTTCATTACATCTACGTCAGCTTGGTCCAGTGTCGACATGTAAATGTTGCGCGGGTTGCTGTGCTTAACCTCCAGGTTGCCCACTCCGCAGCACATGTCCCACACGATGTAATCTTTTTGCCAGTTCGGGCCCAATGACTCAGATAGCTTGTCGTAGGCCTTATCAACTACGTGGAGCGGTGTGTAATAAGCACCTTTAAAGCTGCGTTCATCCAGCGGAATAAGGCTGTCTCGACGCTCCAGCAGGTAATCGCGGTATTCAGTCTTCGGGGGCTTGTGATAGATCGCCCAAAATTGGCGATAGCCTTCCTTGTTGCCCAATTCAAAAAGGTGTCCGCCCAAACTGAAAACTGGGGCGCCATTCTTGTGCAGCAACTCTGCAGGTAGGTTTGCATGAGTTGATACAGTGCCGTCATGCATGATGTCCGCGAAAAACAGCAAATCATAGTCGTCTTCACTGACACCAAAAATTTCGCGACCAATCATAGCTACCCATTTGTCAAAGACCTGCTTCAGATTGTCTGGTGTAATTTGAGTGCGAATAATGTCGCCGGTCTTGATAGCATCTTTAACCGTGCTAATGAATTCGTCTTCATGCGTAGAGATTTTGAATGAGACAAAGTGGGTGCCAATGTGGGCGGAAACTTCGTCCAATGCCTCTTGCGGGAACTGACTAGCAGACTTGCCCCACTTGATTGTTTTCTTCTTCAAAAAGGGTAAGACGTCGGCGCTTTTCATTAGCGCAGCTTTTTCCGTGTCAATAACCGCCAGCAACGGCGGCACGGTTTCACCCTTGTTGAGCGCGACCTGAACGTAGTGCAGTAGTTGCGTGAACATGGCATAAGTGGAGTGCTTGCCAGTGTCCTTCGCTTCAAACCAAATTTCATCGGTCCGAATATCGATTAGCCCTTTTGTATACCCCTTTAGGCCCAAGGCTTTGATATATGCATCTTTTACATCTTCTTCGCTTTTGACTGTCTGGAGTTGGGAATACAGGCTCATATTTTTCCGAGAGTGAACACTTCGAGCATTTCCAAACATGGCGGGATGAAAGGCCGCTCGTGGAAGCGAAGTCGCAATTTCAACACATCCCATCCCAAATGGAAAAATCAATTTGCATGGCTAAGCAGGTGTTGTAAATTGAATATCAGCGTTGCTATGCGAGCCTCACATCGATCGCAGCAAGAAGCGGAAATGCCATGACCAATCATCAACGTGTCGGTGCAGTATCAAATGCGCACGCTGGGCGCGAATTTGAAGTAGAGGCCCTAGAGTATTTTTCGCGTGTCGAAGGTATTGAAATGACCCCATCGATCTCGCTGCCCTTAGGGGTTGGCAAGAAAACCAAGTTGCACCGCTTTGACTTAGGAGCACTCGAACCCGCTGTACTGGTGGAGTGCAAGTCACACAACTGGATGGCAACAGGAAACATGCCAAGCGCCAAAGTTACGGTGAGGAACGAAGCAATGTATTACTTTCACCTTGCTCCCAAGCATTACCGCAAGGTCATGTTCGTGTTGGAGTCACGTCACGCAAAGCAAACGGACTCACTTGCCGAGTATTACGTGAGGATCAATTCGCACCTAATCCCGGACGAGGTTGAGATTTTTGAGTACAACCCCGTAACCAAGGCTGGTCGCTACGTCAGCCGAAGAGCGGCAACGGTCGAGTAGCGGGCTTAGCCGTTACAATGAGGGCTGCTCGAACTTTCCTTTGCCAGAGAAGTTCCAGGTTACCTTGAACGTAGCACCACCTTTTATACCGCTTGCTTGCTCAAGAATTCGAGGCCACCAACGTACCAGCTGGCAGGCTTTGTCCCAGAATGGATGATTCCCCCACGATTTGTCGAGGAAAAAGACAAGCAATCCTGCTCGCTTAAGCGCTTCGCGTTCGAGTCCCTTGTTCAACTTATCGTGGGTGATAACAACCCATTCACCCTCCTTCGAGAGTGCGTTAATCCACGTAATGTCGGCCGTATTCTGGGGAAACTTATCTTTCAGGTGAAATACTGAATGACGCTCAGGCTCTGATAGTGCGTTCAATGCACGCGCCAACGCGGGGGGAAGATTATTGTCGACGAAGAACTTCACGCAGCTAATCGTTCTTCAAATGCAACGGCGGCTTCGACTGCACTCACTGGAATTTCATACAATCGGGCCACGGTGTGTTTATCACCTTCTGCTTTGAGCGCATCATAAAGCGTCGAGGTGCGGATCCCAACATTCGTCACAATAGGCTTTCCGAATGCAATCTGAGGATCCAATACTACCGATTTGCCGCCCATCGGGAACCAGCGCAGTGCAAGATCATTCTCACCGAATTCGATCCCCCGATATAACGACGCTTGGATCACTTGGGCGAAGGCATATTGCTTCCGTACCAAATCAAGGAATTGGGTTTCACCATTTTCCTCGAGAGCTTCGGCAAATATGGTCCGGCCGTCAGTTCGGAAACGCTTGCAGGTGAAGGGGTAAGGATGGTTAAAGAGTTCGCGGGCATGCTGGCTAGCGCTGCGGATTGTCTGCAAGCTGACGCCATGGGAACGAAACGCATTGACGAATCGAACCTCAAGCAGATCGTGGAAACTGATTCCCTCGATCTCCTCATCTGCCAGTTCGGTATCCCAAAGAGGAGTGCTCTCGATTCGCTCCTTAGACTTCCGATCCTTGTAGGAGTACCCGTCAAGCCATCTGCGCAAATCCCTAGCAGGGATATTTGCTAATTTCGACGCCTCAGGAAAGGTGTAAAGACCGACGCCAACCAAACTCATCTTGCCCTCCTTTCCGTCTGCGACTTTATGGTTCAGAGTGATTTTGTAGAAGTCGTTTGTAAACATGAAGTTAAAAACAACTTCTCACTTAGCTAGTTTAGCCAATTTAAGACCTGACAGCAATCCAAATCCATCAGCAGTATTCAAATTGACTATTAAGAATGTGGGCATCCTTGAGAAAGCCCTTTGGTCGGTAATTTTGGCGATGCCGACTGAAAGTACCTTCAACCGAGTCGTTTACATATCTCAGTTGTCAGCGCCGACTGGTTCATGCAGAACCAAGCGAATCCTCTACAGCATAGCCACCGAACCTTACCGAACCTTCTCGTAGCTTCCCGGTTCGGTTGAGTTCGGCAAAGGCTTTATTCCTTCTTCTCGTCGTCACTTCCTGCGACAGCCTTCACCCCAGCTGCAGCAACATCAACTGTCGTCTCCGCCACCGTAGCACCAACCTTGACGGTCGTCGCCACTACGGTCACCGCAGCATCGGCCACGGCGACCACGGAGCAGCCGCCACAGGCCAGCATAGACAACAGGCAAAGCAGACGGAAAATCATCAATCGCATCGGGTTCATGGCTGATAGTGATCGTTTCAAGCGCCAAAAGCAAAGAGCCCAGCTTTGCGGGCTGGGCTCTTGCAGGAATCTTGGTGGCCAAGGGCGGAATCGAACCACCGACACGCGGATTTTCAATCCGCTGCTCTACCAACTGAGCTACTTGGCCAAAAGGAGGGCGCATTATAGCGGGGTGATTGTCGCTCCGCAACTGGTGGCGCCATTTTCAGGCATTCAACGTGGCACGGGGCGGACCATAGTCACGTGCCGATGGGCGGGGTCTGGCGATAAAGTTCGGAAAAATCGTCCGGAACCGGCGGAGGCGGAGGGGGCAAGTGCCAGGCCGCAAAGGCGACGCGGGCGATGGCGCCGCGGCCGGCGGGATTGGGCCGCAGGCTGGCCCGGGAATCGTGCTGCACGGCGATTTCCTGGACGATGGCAAGGCCGAGCCCGCTGCCTTCGGTGGTGGCGTCGTCTACCCGGTAGAAACGCTCGAAGACCAGTTCGGCCTGCTCCTCGCTTAGACCGATACCATTATCTTCAACCTCAAGGAGCACCGTTGCCGGCGTGGCCAGCACACGAACGGTGACGTGCCCACCATTAGGGGTATAGCGCAGGGCATTGTCGATCAGGTTCTTGGCCAGCTCACGCAACAAGAACGGATTGCCAAGGATCATCGCTGGACCGTCGGCCTCGTAACCAAGATCGATATCCTTTTCGAGGGCGGCCATCACCCAGTCTTCGACGACCTCGCGGACCAGCTGGGCGAAGTCAAGCGGTTCATGCTTCTGATGGGCGACTTCGCCACCTTCGGTGCGGGCCAGAGTCAGCAGCTGATTGACCAGACGCCCTGCCCGGTCGACGCCGGTGGCAATCTGGCGCAATGCGTGGCGGAGCGCGGCCGGATCCGTTTCGCGGAAGGCAAGCTGTGCCTGGGTCTTCAGACCGGTCAGCGGGGTGCGCATCTGGTGGGCGGCATCCGCAACAAAACGCTGCTGGGCCTCGACGTTGCGCTTCATCCGCTCAAGCATTTCGTTGAAGGCTTCGACCAGCGGCTCCAGCTCTTCCGGCACGCGGTGGGTGGCGATCGGCGAAAGATCGGCCGGCTCGCGCGTCTCGATAGTCTGGCGCAGGCGGGTCAGCGGACGCAGGCCACGCGACAGGCCGAACCAGACGAGGATGACGGCCAGCGGGATGATGATGAACTGCGGCAGGATGACGCTGGCGACGATCTTGTTGGCCAGCTGGCTGCGCTTTTCGGTGGTTTCGCCAACTTCGATCAGAACCCACTGGGATTTGGGCATTCTGGGTTCGGCCAGGTAGGTGTAAGCCAGGCGCAGGTCCTGCCCCCTGAAATCGGCATCGCGCAAATAGATCTCGCCGGGAATGCTCCGGTCGTCCGGCACCTGGTTGGCAGCCGGCAGATCCTTGTCGCCGGCGAGCAATTTGCCGTCAGCCGTCAGCACATGAAAATAGACGCTATCGGTTTCGTCGGCCCGCAGCAGCGCCCGAGCCGAGGCAGGCAGCGAAAGCAGCGGCTTGCCGTTGACCAGTTTGACCTGACGGGAAATCGCGGCGACATGCTCGCGCAGGGCCTGGTCGTAAGGAAAATTGGCGACGTTGTTGGCGAAGTAATGCGTGAAGGCAATACTCAGCGGCCAGACAAAGAGTAGCGGCGCCAGCATCCAGTCGAGGATCTCGCCAAATAGCGAGCGCTCGGTATCGGATGTCGGCGGGAGCGGCTTACTCGCCTTGGGGTCGCTCAAGGCAGTACCCCAGACCGCGAACGGTAGCGATCTTCACACCGCCCGGCTCGATCTTCTTGCGCAGCCGATGGACATAAACTTCGATGGCGTTGTGGCTGACTTCCTCGCCCCAGCCGCAGAGATGGTCAACCAGTTGGTCCTTGCTGACCAGGCGCCCCATGCGACTGAGCAGGACTTCGAGCAGGCCGATTTCGCGCGCCGACAGTTCGAGTTGCTGGCCGTTGACCTGGGCCACCCTGCCGACCTGATCGTAGCTCAGCGCACCGCAGAGAATGGTCGGCGAGGTGCCGGCGGAACGGCGGGTCAGCGCCCGGACCCGGGCCTCCAGCTCGGCCAGTTCGAAAGGCTTGACCATGTAGTCGTCGGCACCGAGATCGAGGCCTTTGACGCGGTCGCCGGTACCGTCAAGCGCAGTCAGGATCAGCACAGGTACCTGCGAGTTGCGGGCCCGCAGGCGCCTGAGAACCTCGAGGCCGGACAGCTTGGGCAAGCCGAGATCGAGGATCAGCAGATCATAGGAAGCCGTCACCAGCGCGGTGTCGGCTTCCAGTCCATTCTGGGCCCAATCCACGGCATAGCCACCGTGACGAAGGGAGCGGGAAAGGCCATCAGCGATGATGGTGTCGTCTTCAGCGATAAGGATGCGCATTTATCCGGTCTGCCTGTCAGGCGTAAGATTTTTGTAAGCCTGTCGCATTATTCTGTACGGGCTGTTCTCCTTTTATGGTCTTTGGAGTCGCGGTTCCAGCGCGACTCAGGGGGTGGCCCGATCCTGCACTGGGCAACCCCCTACCGTTTTTTTCCCGCCAAACCCGTACAGTCTATCAAATATTCTGCCCTGCGATTTTCTGCAGCGCATTGGCACGCCCGTAATTTTTGCAATGCTACGGTCGGCCCTAAAAAATGCACTAAATTCAAGACGAAAAAAAGCCCGGGTTGCCCCGGGCTTTTTGCTGACGATTGCTCGTCGGATTAGTGACCGCTGGCGCCGGAAGCACCCAGACCGGTCTCGGAGCGGAGCTGCTGAGACGGGTAGAGGGCACGTTCCTTCTTGGCCTGGGCGGAGTTGTCCAGGATGGAAACCAGCCAGATCGTGACGAACGCGGCAGTCATCGAGAAGATGGCAGCAGAGTTGTACGGGAACCAGGCCGAACCCTTCGGGTTCTTCATGACGGCTTCCCAGACGCTGGCGGAACCGATGGTCAGGACCACGGCAGTGGCCAGGCCGACGAAGCCACCGGTAACGGCGCCCTTGGTCGTGCAGTTCTTCCACAACACGGACATGAACAGCACCGGGAAGTTGGAGGAACAGGCGATCACGAAGGCCAGCATCACCATGTAGGCAACGTTTTCCTTCTCGAAGGCAATACCGAGAACCACAGCCAGAACGCCCAGGCAAATGGTCGTGATCTTGGAGACGCGCAGTTCCTGTTCGGAAGAGCAGCCCTTGTTGAACACGGAAGCGTAGAGGTCGTGGGACACGGCGGAAGCGCCGGACAGGGTCAGACCAGCCACAACGGCAAGGATGGTTGCGAAAGCCACGGCGGAGATGAAGCCGAGGAACAGGTCACCGCCAACTGCCTTGGACAGATGCACAGCAGCCATGTTGCCGCCGCCCTTCAGGCCCTTGGCCAGTTCGCCGCCAACGTAGAATTCGGTCGGGTTGGTGACCAGGTTGGTGATGGCGCCGAAGCCGATGATGAAGGTCAGGATGTAGAAGTAACCGATCCAGGTGGTTGCCCAGGCAACGGACTTGCGGGCTTCCTTGGCGTTCGGCACGGTGAAGAAGCGCATCAGGATGTGCGGCAGACCAGCGGTACCGAACATCAGGGCCATACCGACGGAGATCGCGGAGACCGGATCCTTGATCAGTGCGCCCGGAGACATGATGGCGTCGTGCTTGGAGTGAACTTCAACCGCCTTGGTGAACAGTGCTTCCGGCGAGAAGCCGAACTGCAGCAGCACGCTGATAGCCATGAAGGTCGCGCCGCCGAGCAGCATGCAGGCCTTGATGATCTGCACCCAGGTCGTTGCGGTCATGCCGCCGAACAGCACGTACATCAGCATCACGGAACCGACGAGGATTTCGGCGTACATGTATTCCAGGCCGAAGAGCACCTTGATCAGCTGACCGGCACCGACCATCTGCGCAATCATGTAGAAGGCGACGATGACCAGGGAGGCGGTTGCGGCAAAGATGCGAACCGGGGTCTGGGCGAAACGGTAGGAAGCCACGTCAGCGAACGTGAACTTACCCAGGTTACGCAGGCGCTCGGCCATCAGGAAGGTGATGACCGGCCAGCCGACCAGCCAGCCGATCGAGAAGATCAGGCCGTCAAAGCCGTTGGCGAACACCAGACCGGAAATACCCAGGAAGGAAGCGGCGGACATGTAGTCGCCGGCAATTGCCAGGCCGTTCTGGAAGCCGGTGATGCCGCCACCGCCGGTGTAGAAGTCAGCAGCCGATTTGGTGCGGGCAGCAGCGACCTTGGTGATGTACAGCGTGAAGCCGACGAACAGGGCGAACATGACGATGGCCGTCCAGTTCGTGGCCTGCTGTTGCGTGGCACCCATATCGGCACCGGCGGCGATGGCGCCACCGGCAACGGCCGTGGCCAGGAGGCCGGCGAGAATTTGCGTGAATTTGGTCATCTTACTTCTGAGCCTCCCGAATAAGGGCTTCGTTGGTCTCGTCGAACTCGGTGTTAGCGCGGCGGACGTAGATCCAGGTCAGGATGATGGTGAAGACGATGACGCCCACGCCCATCGGCACGCCGATGCTCATCGTGTAGCCTTCGCCAATCTTGGTGCCCAGCCAGGGGCCGTTGAAAGCGACCAGCAGAATGAAGCCGTAGTAAGCGGCCGCACTGATGATGGTCATCAGGATCGAGTAGTTGTTGCGCATGGCAACGAACTCGAGGAATTTCGGGTTAGCTGTAACCCGGTCGAGTGTGTCTTGCATTGATTTGCTCCTCAGATTTTGTTTATGGAGGCATTGCTGCGAAGCGTAATTTAGGCCCAGCGTCTTACAACTAACTTACAGCGCGTAACGAATTTCATGAAGTTTAATCAGCGCACGACAACCCGTTGAAAATTCTGGAATTTCAGGACAAAAAAAGCCCCGCACCAGGCGGGGCTTGTAGTGAGCGTAAGGCTCAGCAGGACATTACATGCCCATGCCGCCCATACCACCCATGCCGCCCATGCCGCTCATGTCGGGCATGCCACCGGCCGGCTTGTCTTCAGCCAGTTCGGCAACCATGCACTCGGTGGTGAGCATCAGGCCAGCCACGGAGGCGGCGTTCTGCAGCGCGGTGCGGGTCACCTTGGTCGGGTCGAGAACACCCATTTCAACCATGTCGCCGTACTCGCCGGTAGAAGCGTTGTAACCGTAGTTACCCTTGCCACGCTGGACCTTGTCGACAACCACAGACGGCTCGTCACCGGCGTTGGCGACGATTTCGCGCAGCGGCTGCTCCATGGCACGCAGGACGATCTTGATGCCGGCGTCCTGGTCGTGGTTGTCGCCCTTCAGCTTGGCGATGGCAGCACGGGCACGGATCAGGGCAACGCCGCCGCCGGCGACGATGCCTTCTTCCACGGCAGCGCGGGTGGCGTGCAGGGCGTCTTCAACGCGGGCCTTCTTTTCCTTCATTTCGACTTCGGTAGCAGCGCCAACCTTGATGACGGCAACGCCACCAGCCAGCTTGGCAACACGCTCCTGCAGCTTTTCCTTGTCGTAATCGGAGGTTGCTTCCTCGATCTGGACACGGATCTGCTTGACGCGGGCTTCGATGGAGGCAGCTTCGCCGGCGCCGTCGATGATGATGGTGTTTTCCTTGGCGACTTCGATGCGCTTGGCCTGGCCGAGATCCTTCAGCACAGCCTTTTCCAGCGACAGGCCGGTCTCTTCGGAGATCACGGTGCCGCCGGTCAGGATGGCGATGTCTTCCAGCATGGCCTTGCGACGGTCACCGAAGCCCGGGGCCTTGACGGCGACGGTCTTCAGGATGCCGCGGATGTTGTTGACGACCAGGGTGGCCAGCGCTTCACCATCGACGTCTTCGGCGATGATCAGCAGCGGACGGCCGGCCTTGGCGACTTGCTCGAGCACCGGCAGCAGGTCACGGATGTTGGAGATCTTCTTGTCGAAGAGCAGGACGTACGGGTTTTCCATCAGGGCCTGCTGCTTGTCGCCGTTGTTGATGAAGTACGGGGACAGGTAGCCGCGGTCAAACTGCATGCCTTCGACGACGTCGAGTTCGTTGGCCAGGGACTTGCCGTCTTCAACGGTGATGACGCCTTCCTTGCCGACCTTTTCCATGGCATTGGCGATGATTTCGCCGATGTCGGAATCGGAGTTGGCGGAGATCGAACCGACCTGGGCGATTTCCTTGGTGGTGGTGCACGGCTTGGAGAAAGCCTGCAGTTCGGTGATGGTGGCAGCGACGGCCTTGTCGATGCCGCGCTTGAGGTCCATCGGGTTCATGCCGGCGGCGACGTACTTCATGCCTTCGCGGACGATGGACTGGGCCAGCACGGTGGCGGTCGTGGTGCCGTCACCGGCGATGTCGGAGGTCTTGGAAGCGACTTCCTTGACCATCTGGGCGCCCATGTTGGCGAACTTGTCCTTCAGTTCGATTTCCTTGGCGACGGAAACGCCGTCCTTGGTCACGGTCGGGCCGCCGAACGAGCGCTCGAGCACGACATTGCGGCCCTTCGGGCCGAGGGTGACCTTGACCGCGTCGGCCAGGATGTTGATGCCTTCGACCATGCGGGCGCGGGCGGAATCACCGAATTTGACTTCTTTGGCTGCCATTTAATAGCTCCTGAATTCTGTAGTTGGTTGCAAGGCTTGGCGCTTAAGCGACCAGGATGCCCATGATGTCTTCTTCACGCATGACCAGGACTTCCTGGCCATCGACCTTGACGGCCTGGCCGGCGTACTTGCCGAACAGAACGCGATCGCCCACCTTGACGTCCAGGGTGATCTGCTTGCCGTTGTCGTCGCGCTTGCCCGGGCCGACGGCCAGAACTTCGCCCTGATCCGGCTTTTCACCGGCGGAATCGGGGAGGACGATGCCGGAAGCGGTGGTGCGCTCGGCTTCAACACGCTTGACGATCACACGGTCGTGCAAAGGACGGATATTCATAAACTGACTCCTGATGATGAGTTGCTACAAACTGGAAATTGGCCGGATACGCATGGGCGCAGTGCCGGGACCGGACACCAAGCGCTGTTAGCACTCGTCGCCGGTGAGTGCTAATAATAGGGGCGGGCAGAACGGATTTCAAGGGCGGGGCGCGAATATTTCCCTTGGGCCGCCCGCGACCGGCCAGCGGCGACGGCTAGAATGGCTGGATATTTTCCAGCCATTTTTCGCCATGATCGCCAAGCTGCTCACCATCCTTGCCCTTGCCACCGCCAGCCTGCCGGCCTTGGCCGACGGCCTGCCACCCGGTGTTTTGAAGGCGCTGCAGGCAGCGCAGATCCCGGCCGCCAGCGTCGCCGTCGTCGTCCAGCCGGTCAACTCAGGCGTGCCGCTGGTCGCCCACAACGCCGCGCAATCGATGAATCCGGCGTCGGTCATGAAGCTGGTCACCACTTACGCCGCGCTAGACCTGCTCGGCCCGGCCTGGACCTGGAAAACCACGGCCTGGGTTGAGAATGCTACGGCCGATGGGATTTTGAACGGCAATTTGTACTTGCGTGGTAGCGGCGACCCGCGCTTCGCCATCGAGCACCTGTGGTCCCTGCTCCGCCAGTTGCGGGTGCGCGGCATCGAGCGGATCGCCGGCGACGTCGTGCTCGACCGCACGGTGTTCAACGTCCCTGCCATCGACCCTGGCGCTTTCGACGACAAGCCGATGCGCCCCTACAACGTCGGCCCGGATGGCCTGCTGCTCAATTTCCGCGCCCTGCGCTTCACCCTGCTGCCGGACAACGGCAAGCCGCGCCTGCTGATGGAAACGCCGAGCGAGGGCCTGCGCATCGACAACCAGTTGCGGGCCGGCAACGGCGAGTGCGTCAGCAACTGGAAGGACCAGATCGTCGTCCGCCTGATTCCGGAAAACAACGGCAATCGCCTCGAATTCACCGGCACTTACGCCGCGTTGTGTGGCGAGAAGGCGCTGAACCTCTCGCCGCTGCCGGCCGACGCCCAGGCCGGCGGCCTGATCCGCGCGCTGTGGAAGGAGCTGGGCGGCAGCCTGAGCGGGCAGGTCCGCGGCGGCAGCGTGCCGATCGGCGCCAGCCTGCTCGCCCGCCACGAATCGGCACCGCTGGCCGATGCCGTGCGCGACATCAACAAGTTCAGCAACAACGTGATGGCGCGGCAGGTTTTCCTTACGCTCGGCAACGACTCGGCCCCGGCCACCGCCGAACGCGCCCGGCAGCGCGTCGCCGACTGGCTGGCCGGACGCAACCTGCGCTTCAACGAGCTGGTGCTCGACAATGGCTCCGGCCTGTCGCGCAGCGAGCGGATCAGCGCCGACAGCCTGAACCGCCTGCTGCTCGATGCCTGGAAGAATCCGGTGATGCCGGAATTCATTTCCAGCCTGCCGATCGTCGGCATCGACGGCACGATGAAAAAGCGCCTGAACGGCTCGGAGGCGACCGGCCGCGCCCACATCAAGACCGGCACGCTGGATGGCGTCAAGACGGCCGCCGGCTATGCACTCGACGCTCAGGGCCGGCGATACACGGTGACTTTCCTGATCAACCACCCGCGTGCCCAGGCCGGCAGCGCGGCCATCGACGCCCTGCTCGTCTGGGTTGCCCAGCGGCGGGCGGGAGAGAAAGCACCGGCACTGGAAAATGAGTGAGCACCCACCGTTTCCGGCCGATTTCCTCAATGCGGCCGGAATCAACCGCCAGCATGTCTTCGATCTGGCCGGCCTGCCACAGGAAGTCCTCGCGACACTGGGCGAAACGACCGGCTTTCGCCAATTGATCCTGCTCGGCCACGGCGGCCGACGCCTGTGGGAATGCGTGCAGGCCAGCGGCATCGATGGCGAGCATCCGGTCGACGACTTTTGCCTCCAGACGATTGGCCGCTGGTTCTCCGAACAGATACCAGGCGTTCGCTATCGCATCGTCTATCCGGGCGAAACCCTGGTCGGTCTGCAGGCGCTGGGCAAGCTGGCCGGCTGGCATCACACCTCGCCGTTCATGCTCGGCATCGACGGCGAATGGGGCAGCTGGTACGCCTATCGCGCGGTCGTGCTGGCTGATTCCCGGTTTTGGCCTTTTTTTCCGGCCGACCGTAGCATTTCACCGTGCGAAACCTGTTCCGATCAGCCGTGCATTGCCGCCTGCCCGGCGGAAGCGATGAGCGATGGCCAGTTTTCGCTAACGCGTTGCGCCGGCCACCGCCTGCAAGCCAACTCAAGCTGCGCGTACGGCTGCCTCGCCCGCTCGGCTTGCCCGGTGGGCAGCGAGCATTGCTACGACGACGCGCAGATCAGGCACAGCTATGCGCAGTCCCTGGCCATGCTGCGGAAATACGCCGCCGGAGAATAGTGTCAGGCGCCCGGCTCAATCGACGAGCGCGTTAACCTGGCGCCCGGAGGCCAGCCACTGCAGCAGCTTTTCAAACAGGACGTCCGGCCCGACCGGCTTGGCCAGAAAATCGTCCATGCCGGATTCCAGGCAGGCCTTCTTGTCTTCGGCAAAGGCGTTGGCCGTCATCGCGATGATCGGGATGTCCTGCCCGCCAGGCAACTGCCGAATCCGGCGAGTGGCTTCCAGGCCGTCCATGACCGGCATCTGCATGTCCATCAGGATCAGGTCGTAGGGCTGGCCACGCACGCAGTTGACCGCCTCCTCACCGTTCTCGGCCACCTTGACCGAGAGCAGTTCGGATTCAAGTAGTTCGAGCACGACTTCGCGGTTGATCCAGTTGTCTTCGACGAGCAATACCGAGCGGCCGGCATATTGCTGGCGCAGGACATCGACAGCCGCCCCCGCAGGGCGGGCCATCGTATCTGCGCCAACCGCGACAGCATCGCCGCGGGCCAGGCAGACGGTAAACCAGAAGGTGCTGCCAATTCCCGGCCGGCTTGTACACCCCGCATCCCCGCCCATCAACTGCGCCAGCCGACGGGTGATGACCAGCCCCAGGCCGGTGCCGCCATAGGTCCGGGTGGCTGAATTGTCGGCCTGTTCGAAAGGGGAAAACAGCCGCTCGATGACTGCCGGCTCCAGCCCCGGGCCGGTATCGACAACTTCGAAACGGAGTACCTCGCCGCTGTCGTTGCCCACCTCGTGGAAGCAGCGCAGGGTCACGCTGCCGGCCTCGGTGAACTTGACGGCATTGGCGACATAGTTGAGCAAGGCCTGGCGCAGCCGGGTCGGATCACCACGCAGACCGGCGGGCTGAGCCGCACACTGGATGTCCAGGCGCAAGCCCTTGCGACGGACCTCGTCGGACACCAGGCTGCCAACGGCGGCGCAGATTTCCACCGGGTCGACCGCCACCGATTCGACCTTCAGCCGGTCCGCTTCGATCTGCGACAGACTCAGCACGTCGTGAATGATTTCGAGCAGATGGGCCACCGCCGATTGAATCTTGTCCAGCCGGTCGCGCTGCACCTCGCTGACGCCTTCGCGACGAACCAGATGGGTCATGCCAGTCACCGCATTGAGCGGCGTCCGCAGCTCGTGGCTCATGTTGGCCAGGAAGGCGCTCTTGGCCCGGTTGGCCGCTTCGGCAGCCTCTTTGGCCGCCGAAAGCTCCCGGGTCCGCTCGCGCACAAGCTCCTCCAGGTTTTCCCGGTAGCTGGCCAGTTCCTGCTCGACCTGCTTGCGCTCGGTCACGTCGCGGGCGGAGCCGACGGTACCGATCAGTTCGCCCCGCTCGTTGATGAATGGCGCCTTGTGCACATCGAGACAGAGGTAGCGGCCACGGACATTACCGAACTCTTCGAAGGTCGACGGCACACCACGTTCCAGCGTGACCCCGTCGGTATCCTGGCAAAGCTCGCCAAAGGTATGCCACTGCGGGTCGTCAGCATGGCTGTCGCGCTCGCGCTGAGCGAAAAACAGGTCGGTCCGGCCGACCGGCTCGGCGGTATCGCGCGCCTGCAACAGTTGCTCGACCATCGCCCGGTTGGTAAACAGGTAGCGGCCGTCCAGGCCCTTGGCCCAGATCATGTCCGGCACGTTGTCGCACATCATGCGCAGCAGGTTCGAGAGTTCGCGCGCGCTTTCCTCGCTCTCGCACATGGCCGCCTCGACCCGGCTACGTTCGCGCATTTCGTCGGTCAGGCGCATGTTGACTTCGATGGCCTGGGTCGCCCAGCGTGAATTGCGCAGGCCTTTGGTCAGGATAAGCAGGGTCACCATCAGGCCGGCTGCCGCGAGCCAGACGAAGAAAGGCTCGCCGCCATCGGCATAGAGATAGCCATAGCGCAGGGACAGCGGCACCATAATCCCGATGCCCACCGACAGAAAGAACCAGGGGACAACGGCAAAGCCGAGCGTAGCCACGGTAATCAGCGAAAGGGCCAGGAAGAGCCCCATGCTGTGAGCAAAACTGCCGGCATCGGCCGGCACCAGCAAGGCCCCTGCGCCACAGCTGAGGGCGGCCAGCACACCGACGCCAGCGCGCGTCCGCAGACACTGCTCGGCGTTCTCCGGCGTCAGCCCGCTACGCCGTATGCGCCATTCGTAGGCGACGAGCAGGGTAGACAGGAGCACCACGATCGACAGCCAGCCCAGGCGGATATCGTTGGCCAGTCCGGCATGTTCAAGAATCAGCGAGAAGATGAATGCGCCGACACCGACGCCGACCAGGTTGCCAGCGGCCTGGCCAAAAAATGTTTCTGCCCGCACCAGGCCCACGCGCCGCTCGAACGGCAGTTGCCTGGCTGATTCGCCAAAGCCGCTCAGGGAGTCGAATTCGAACGGCATGATTCAGCCGGACATCGGTTGTGCGCCGGACAACGCCAGCCAGCCGCGCACGACGCGGTAGCCGACCCACAGGCCGAGAATGGGGATCATGACCCAGGCGGCGATCGGGATGCCGATGATGGTCAGCATGACCAGCCCGGAGATCACCAGCCACAGCGCGGTAAACCAGAAGGTGCGGATCTGCCAGCGGAAATGGCTTTCCAGCCAGGTGCCGGCCACGTCGCCGCGTTTCAGGTAATTGAGGAAAACGGCAATCAGCGACGGCAGGCCGAAGACGAAGCCACCGGCCACGGTCGCCACGGCCGAGGTGACGCCGACGAAGACAGCGCAGGCATGCAGGGCATAAATGACATGCGTCAGCTGGACCAGCGACGGGCGAACACCTGGCAATTCCTGCACCGTGATCGGTTCCTGCATGCTTCAGTCCTTGTCGATGAGCTTTTGCAAAAACAGCGCGTGGCCGGCTTGCGGGTCTAGCACGTAAGGCATAAAGCCGGCACGCTCATAGCATGCCATCGCACTGTGGTTATTGGAAAGTACTTCCAGCGTCAATTTGCAGCAACCGAGCGCGGCAGCGCGCTGTTCAGCCCAGTCGAGCAACGCCCGGCCGATGCCTCGGCCACGGCAGTCAGCGTGAACGACGATGTCGTGGACATTGAGCAGCGGCTTGGCCGCGAAGGTCGAGAAGCCGGCGAAACAGTCGATCAGGCCGACCGCCCGTCCGTCCAGCCAGGCCAGCGCACCGTGGAAGCCCGGCACCTCGCGCATGGTGGCGACCAGATTGAGCTTGGCGTACTCCGACAGGCCATCGCCGCCGCCCATCGGGTCGCTGGCGTAGTGATCAAGCAAGTCCAGCCAGATCAGTGCCTGGTCGGCGTCGGTCAGATCGAGGGGGCGGACGGCGAGACTCACAGGCCGAGATCGCCCCACATCGCGTCGACCTTCTTCTTCACGCCATCATCCATGACAATCGGCCGCCCCCACTCGCGGCTGGTCTCGCCCGGCCACTTGTTGGTCGCGTCGAGCCCCATCTTGGAACCGAGTCCGGCGACCGGGCTGGCGAAATCGAGGTAGTCGATCGGCGTGTTGTCGACCAGCGTCGTGTCGCGCGTCGCGTCCATGCGCGTCGTCATCGCCCAGACCACTTCCTTCCAGTCGCGGATGTCGATGTCGTCATCGACGACGATGATCGTCTTGGTGTACATGAACTGGCGCAGGAAGCTCCAGATGCCGAACATGATCCGCTTGGCGTGGCCGGGATACTGTTTCTTGATGCTGACGATGGCCATCCGATACGAGCAGCCTTCCGGCGGCAGGTAGAAATCGACGATCTCCGGGTACTGCTTCTGCAGCAGCGGCACGAAGACCTCGTTGAGCGCGACGCCGAGGACGGCCGGTTCGTCGGGCGGCTTGCCGGTGTAGGTGCTGTGGTAGATCGGGTCCCGGCGCATGGTGATGCGCTCGATGGTGAACACCGGGAACTCGGCCTGCTCGTTGTAGTAGCCGGTGTGGTCGCCGTAGGGCCCTTCCAGGGCCGTCTCGCCGGGGTGGATGACGCCTTCGAGAACGATCTCGGCCGAAGCGGGCACTTGCAAACCGGAGCCGAGACATTGCGTCAATTCGGTCTTGCCGCCGCGCAGCAGGCCGGCGAACTGGTATTCGGACAGGCTGTCCGGCACCGGCGTCACGGCGCCGAGGATTGTCGCCGGATCGCAGCCGAGCACGACCGCCACCGGGAACGGTTGCCCAGGATTGGCCAGCTGGTGATCGCGGAAATCCAGCGCCCCGCCACGATGGGCCAGCCAGCGCATGATCACCTTGTTCGGCCCCAATACCTGCTGGCGGTAGATGCCGAGATTCTGCCGGTTCTTGTGCGGACCTTTGGTGACGACCAGGCCCCAGGTGATCAGCGGCGCGATATCGCCGGGCCAGCAATGCTGGATCGGCAGCCGGCCAAGGTCGACATCCTTGCCCTCCCAGACGATCTCCTGACAGGGCGCGTTCGACACCTTCTTCGGCGCCATGTTCATCACCTGTTTGAGGATGGGCAGCTTGTCCCAGGCATCCTTCAGGCCCTTCGGCGGCTCCGGTTCCTTGAGGTAGGCGAGCAGCTTGCCGACTTCGCGCAGCGCCTGCACCGATTCCTCGCCCATGCCCAGGGCCACCCGTTTCGGCGTGCCGAACAGGTTGGCCAGCACCGGGATTGTATGACCCTTGGGCTTTTCGAACAGGATGGCCGGTCCTTCGGCGCGCAAGACCCGATCGCAGATTTCGGTCATTTCGAGGTAGGTATCGACCTCGACGCCGACGCGTTTCAACTCGCCGGTCTTTTCCAGTTGCGACATGAAGTCGCGCAGATCGTGATATTTCATCGGGTGCGATACGAAAAGTGGCAGCCGACACAGGCTGAAGTGAGGTTGGGCAGCAGGGCCAGGGCCTTGTCGCGGTCACCGGTTTTGGCCACGGCGGCAAATTCGCTGACCGCCTTGTGGCCGTCCATGCCGATGCCGTGCATGGCCGGCGGCATGTGCGGGCCGGGCCGGGCGTCCATCGGTTTGCCGCGATGCTTGCCCATGGCCGAGACACCGAGCTTGGCCTCGGCCGCCTCGCCGGCTTCCTTGACCTTGCCTTCGGCCATCAGGGTCAGCACCTCATTGACCGCGACCAGGTTGTCGAGCATTTCCTGACGCAGCGATTCCTGCGCCGCCGCCGGCAATTTGGCCAGTTGCCGGGCATCTTCGCCAAATGCTACGGTCGGCAGCAAAAAAAGGGCAAAAACCAGATTTCTCATCCGAAGCTCCTTCCGGAAACCAGAAAATCGACAACGATGCCGGCAAAAATGACCGCGCCGACCCAGTTGTTGTGCAGAAAGGCCTTGAAGCAGGCCATGCGCTCGCGGCCGCGGATCCAGGTGAAATGGAGGCCCATGATGCCGGCGGCGACGGCCAGACCGGCGTAGAAGGCGGGGCCGAGATGCAGCATGTAGCCAACCCCGGCGATGATCGCCAGCGTCGCCGCATAGCAGGCCATTACCGCCGCCACGTCAAAGCGGCCGAAGGTGATCGCCGAGGTCTTGATGCCGATCTTCAGGTCGTCTTCGCGGTCGACCATGGCGTATTCGGTGTCGTAGGCGACCGCCCAGAAAACATTGGCGAGCAGCAGCCACCAGGCCTCGGCTGGCACCTCGCCGAGGTGCGCCGCATAGGCCATCGGGATGCCAAAGCCGAAGGCGATGCCGAGGTAGGCCTGCGGGATAGCCAGGAAACGCTTGGTAAATGGGTAGCTGGCGGCGAGAAAGAGCGCCGGCACCGACATCGCGATGACCAGCGGCTTGCCGAGCAGCAGCACCAGGACGAAGGCCGTTAACGAGAGGCCAGCAAAGAGAGCAAGCGCTTCCTTCGTGGTCACCTTGCCGGCGGTCAGCGGGCGCTCTTTGGTGCGCTCGACATGCTTGTCGAAATCGCGGTCGGCGTAGTCGTTGATCACGCAGCCAGCGGAGCGCATCAGCACCGTGCCGAGCACGAAGACCCAGAGCACGACCCAGTCCGGCCGGCCGAACGACGACAGCCACAATGCCCACAACGTCGGCCAGAGCAGCAGCAGGATGCCGATCGGCTTGTCGAGCCGCATCAGCTTTTCGTACAGATCGAGTTTTTCCTTGAGCGCAGGCCAGTTCATCCGGCGATTTTACCCTGCCCACCGGTCCGCCATCGAACCCGCCGGGGGCAATTTCGTCACACCATTAACGTGCTGTTACATTCGGACGTCAGCCGCCAGGCGATCGTGGCCGTTACTTGGCCACGAACCAAAATAGGACACTCATCATGAAACGCTTTCTCTTCGCGGTCGCCATTGCAGCCGCCATCCTCAGCCCCGCCGCCCAGGCCGCCGATGTCGGCGTCTCGGTCAGCATCGGCCAACCCGGCTTCTATGGCCGCCTCGACATCGGCGGCTTTCCGGCACCGGTCCTGCTCTATCCCGAACCGGTGATGATCCAGGCCGTGCCCTACGGCCGCCCGCCGCTCTACCTGCGCGTCCCGCCTGGCCACGCCAAGCACTGGCACAAGTACTGCCATCGCTATCACGCCTGCGGCGAGCGCGTCTATTTCGTCCGCGACGAGTGGTATCAACGGGAATACTCCCCGGTCTACCGGGAGCGCCACTACGGCCATCGCGACTATGACCGCCGCGATTTTCACAACGAGCGTCGTCACGAGATTCGCCACGAGCGCCGCGAAGATTGGCGTGAAGACCGCCGCGACGACCGTCACGATCGACGTCATGACCGTCGCGATGAACGACGTGACGACAGGCATGACCGGCACGACGATGACCGTGGGCACGGCCGTGGCCGCGATCACTAAGCAGGACAGGGCGGCTGGCCGTTTGGGCCCGACCGCCTGATTCCCCGGTCAGACCGGGAACCCCGACGACTTAGTGGGTGGTGGCCTGCCTGGCCTGCTGCCAGCCCACTACCACCTGCCCGGAATAGGCCAGGATCGCTTGGTAACGCTCCGCCGGCAGCGCATGACGCAGCGAGGCGAATAGTTGCTGCGTCCCCTCCTCGGCCAGCGCCGAGGCCGGCGCCGCCCCGGACAACAGGCCGATCTGGATATTGGCCAGCGCGTCGGCCAGCAGGCGCCAACCGAGTTCCGGCATCTGCTGGTTAAGCGCCACCATCAGGCTACCCAGCGGCTGCACGATGCCTTCGACCTGCTCGGCCGTTTCGCAGGCAGCCATGGCGTGCCATAGCGCCAGATGGATAGCGCGGCGCAATTCGACCTTGAAATCGATGGCATCGGCCTCGACCGTGGCGATTTGCTCGAAATATTTCTGGAACAGCATGTCATCGCGCGCATCCAGCCGCGTACGCAAGCCACCGATCAGCGCCGTCAGCGGGTGAATGGCCTCCAGCTTGAAGGCCTGCGTGTAAGCCAGCCCCCACTGGTCGAGACCGCTGATCAGCAGCGCCAGACGCAAGGCCCGCGCCTCGTCACTGGCGCCGGCCCGGCACCAGTTGGCACAGTGCGCCGCCACCTCGCCGAGCACGCCAACATCCGGCGCCGCATCGGGCGTCGCCGCCTGGCGAAAGACGCCGGCAAAAACATCCTGCGCCATCCGCGCCGCCAGCCGCTGGGTGTCGGCATTGGCCAGAGAGGCGAGTTGATCGGCGGGAATCGGGGTGACTGTGGTCATGGCGGAGCGGAAGGAGGAAAAGACGCCATTTTAACGGTGGGCTGCCGGACGGAAGCGGAATGCTACGGTCAGCCGGGAAAAATGGCCAAAATCGAAATACTGGAGGCTACGCGAACGGCGGCAGAGTTCCCTAAGTGGAAGTTGCCTGCTCGGAGAAACGGACCTTGTGGAGACTTGAACTTTAGGGGAAGCGCCATAGCAAACTTCCCGCCCAAACGATTAGTTCAGGCGTTTGGGATCTGCATAGTTCGGGTTTTGGTCACAATGACGACCATAAGGCGTTTGGTCGTGACTACTAGATCTGTCCTTGAATACGCCACGAATATCTTCTTCACGTTTCTTTAAAAGCTTTGCGTCTTCGACTTTGCCTAGGCGTGAAAGAATTTCGGCATATTCCTTCAAAATATTGGCATACCCGATTGAATCTCTCGTGTCTGCTTGAACTTTGTCCAAGGACTGTTTTGCTTGGTCAAAGTATTTCTCCGAATTTTGGAGATCACCCTTTGCGTTGTTCATACGTGCCAGCTCTACAAGTGACATATGAACGGGGCCATTGGTTTTTGCATCCAAATCCAATGCCTTCAGAAGGCCTTTTTCCGATTCAGCCCAATCGCAGATGACTCCAGAAGTACGGCCGTACTCGTAGGCATAGACTGCTTTTACTGCGTCGTTGGCATTACCGAGATCGGCGTTTGTCAATGCGCGGCCAAATGACATTCGCGCCTTGAACCAGTCACCCTTGGCAACATTATTTTGTCCCCCACGAAAATACTCGTTTGCAGTACGCAGATTGATGGGGTTTGCGCATGAGGCAGCTAGAAATGGCACGAGCAATATCAAACGTTTCATGTTGTTCCTCTAAGCCACATGGAGCTCAATAGTTATTAGGCCACCCCGCTGGGGCTGGATCTGAATTGATGCAAATGGACCCATTATGCATATTAAGTCGTTTTTCCAGCAAGCAGGCCCGTTGGCCAGGACCGTGGCGACTGTCACCGCTCATCCCTCATAAGCTCCCGCACCACCCCCTGCAACCGCTCTGGCATCGCTTCCGCTGCCGGAACGGCCTCCCCGGCGCGCAGCCTGATTCTGGAAAACACCCCGCGCCGGAACGGTGTCTTCATCGCCTCGCCATCGATCCGCGAAAAATAGCTGCCCCACAGGCCGGAAAGGGCCATCGGCACAACCGGCACCGGGCTCGCTTCAAGGATGCGGGTAATGCCGGGTCGGAATGGTTGCAGCTCCCCGTCGCGCGTTACGCTGCCTTCCGGAAACAGGCCAATGAGGGCGCTATCGGCCAGCGCCCTGGCCACCTCAGCGAACGCCGCTTCCATCACGGCCGGATCTTCCTTGGCCGAGGCGATGGGGATCGTCCCGCAGTGGCGGAAGATGAAGCCTAGCAATGGCGTATTGAAGATGCGGTGGTCCATCACGAAGCGGATTGGTCGCGGCGAGGCGCCCATGATGATCACGGCATCGATCAGACTGACATGGTTGGCGACCAGCACGGCGGCGCCTTCCTGCGGGATGTGCTCGATGCCTTCCGTGCGCAGCCGGTACACCGCCTTGACCAGCAGCCAGGCGATGAAGCGGAGCAGGAATTCCGGCACCAGGCCGTAGATGTAGATCGCCACCACGGCGTTCAACAGCGCCGCCAGCCCGAACAACGCCGGGATCGACAGCCCTGCACCGAGCAGGCTGGCCGCCCCCAGGGCGCCGACGACCATGAACAGCGCGTTGAGAATATTGTTGCCGGCGATGATGCGCGCCCGGTGTTCGGGCGAACTGCGTAGCTGGACCAGCGCGTAAAGCGGCACGATGAAGAAGCCGCCAAAGGCGCCGAGCATCATCAGGTCGAACAGCACGCGCCAGACGGCCGGGATGCTGAGCAGCGCGAGCAGTTCGTGCGGGGTTGTGCCGGCCATCCCGACCGGCGAGGCGAAGTAGAGGTCCAGCCCGAACAGCGTCAGGCCGATCGAGCCAAAGGGCACCAGGCCGATTTCGACATGCTTGCCGGACATCCGCTCGCAGAGCATCGAACCGATGCCGATGCCGACCGTGAAGGTTGCGAGCAGCAGCGTCACCGCCGACTCGCCGCCGCCCAACACGAACTTGGCGTAGGCCGGAAACTGGGCGAGGAACAGCGCGCCGTAGAGCCAGAACCACGAGATGCCGAGAATGGACAGGAAAACCGTGCGGTTCTGCCGGGCGAAAGCGATGTTGCGCCAGGTTTCGCTGAACGGGTTGAGATTGACCTTGAGTTCCGGCGCCGGTGCCGGCGCGGCCGGAATGCCGCGGCTGGTCAGGTAGCCGGCCGCCGCGACGACGAAGCCGCCGACCGCAATCCAGACCGGATGCTCGACCGAACCGGCGAGCAGCCCGCCGGCCAGCGTGCCGATCAGGATGGCGACGAAGGTACCAGCCTCGATCAGCGCATTGCCACCGACCAGTTCGTCGTCGTGCAGATGCTGCGGGATGATCGCGTACTTGACCGGCCCGAACAGCGTCGAATGGCAGCCGAGCAGGAACAGCGCGCCCATCAGGACCGGCAGGCTGTGCAGGAAGAAACCGGCGGCGGCGACGCCCATGATCACCATTTCCAGCACCTTGACCAGGCGGGCGAGCATCGCCTTGTCGTATTTGTCGGCCAGTTGCCCGGCGGTCGCCGAGAACAGGAAGAAGGGCAGGATGAAGATGCCAGCCGCCATATTGGCAAGCAGCCCCGGCGCCAGCGTCGTCCATTGGGCGGCCTGGAAAGTCAGCAGGACAACCAGCGCGTTCTTGAACAGGTTGTCGTTGAAGGCGCCGAGGAACTGGGTGGCGAAGAAAGGCGCGAAGCGCTTCTGTTTAAGGAGTCCGAATTGACCGCTCATGCGTGGCTCGCAGCGAAGAATTGGCGAGTATTGAGGGCACCCGCAAAACATGTTTTGAATTTGGCCTTTTTTTCGGGCCGACCGTAGCATTTTGGTTTTGGCGTACTCATACCGCCTCGGCCAGTCGCTTCAGCGTCACGTAATCGACCTTGCCGGTACCGAGCAGTGGCAGCGCTTCGACGCGGTGGATCTTGCGCGGCACGGCCAGTTCCGGGACGCCGGTTTCTCGCGCCTTGGCGGCGAGCAGTTCGCGGCTCAAGTCGCCGTCGGTGGTAAACAGCACCAGCGCCTCGCCCTTGGCCGGGTCGGGCTGGCTGGAGGCGGCGTGAACCATGGCCGGCGAGGTGGCGGTGGCCAGCTTTTCGACCACTTCCAGGCTGACCATTTCGCCCGCGATCTTGGCGAAGCGCTTGACGCGGCCGACGATCCTGACAAAGCCGTCGTCGTCCAGCTCGACGACATCGCCGGTCTCGTACCAGCCTTCGCCCGCTTCGGAAGCAGGCGCCTGCAGCACGCCGGGCTTGTCGGCCTTGAGGTAGCCGGCCATCACGTTGGGGCCGCGCACATGCAGGATGCCGCCCGCTTCGATGCCCGGCACCGGCAGCAACTTGTGCTCGATACCCGGCAGCAGGTTGCCAACGGTGCCCGTCTTGTAGGCCATCGGCGTGTTCACGGCCAGCACCGGCGCGGTCTCGGTGGCGCCGTAGCCTTCGAAGATGCGCACGCCGAATTTCTCGAACCAGGTGGCGCGCACCGCTTCCGACAGCTTCTCGGCGCCGGCGACGACGTAGCGCAGGCGGTAGAAATCGTAGGGGTTGGCGAACTTGGCGTAATTGGCCAGGAAGGTCGAGGTGCCGAACAGGATGGTGCATCCGCGGTCGTAGGCCAGCTCGGGGATCACCCGGTAGTGCAGCGGCGACGGGTAGAGGAAGAGACTGGCGCCGGACAGCACCGGCAGCAGCGCGCCGGCGGTCAGTCCGAAGGAGTGAAAGATGGGCAGCGCGTTCAAGACCTTGTCGTAGACCGAGAAGTCGATCACCGAGCGGATCTGCGCGATGTTGGCGAGAATGGCCCGGTGGGGCAGTACGACGCCCTTCGGTTTGCCTTCCGATCCGGAGGTGAACAACACCACCGCCGCATCTTCCGGCGAGGCCGTCAGCGCGAAGGCGCGCGGGAAGTGTAGCGCCCACAGCACCAGCCAGAGCTTGTCGCCGAGGCCGATGCATTCGCGCACGTCTTCCAGATAGACCAACTGCACGCCGGAGAGGCCCGCCAGCTTATCGGCCAGTTTTGCCTGCTCGACGAAGGCGCGCGAGGTAACCACCGTCTTCAGTTCAGCGGCATCAACGGCCGCCTGCATGGCCTCGACGCCAGCCGTGTAGTTGAGCATGGCCGGAATGCGGCGGCGGGCCGTCAGGCCGAAGATCAGGCCGACGGTCGGCGCCAGATTGGGCAGCAACAGGCCGACCCGCTCGCCAGGCTGCGTCAGGCGCTCGATCTGGCGGCCAAGCATCAGCGCCATTTTCAGCAGGTCGTTATACGAATACTCGACCTGCTTGACGTCTTCCAGCAGGCGGCGACGGCGGCCATGGATCTCCACCGTGTCGCACAACGCGGCGTACAGCGTCTGTTGCGGGCGCGACGCGAAAATCATCTCCTGCATCAGCTTGCGCATCTGCTCGCCGGACTTGCGCCGGCGCAGCTTGGCGGTCGCGCCTTCCGGCATCGGGAAATGGCGCTCGGGCAGGATGCTCAGGCGGATTTTCGGGAACAGCGCGCGCGGATGCCGGCCGGAAAGCCGCGAAAAATAGCTGCGCGAAGCGCCGTCGAGGCGCACCGGCACCACGGTCGCGCCGGTCTTGGCGGCGACGAAGGCCGGGCCGTCGTAGACCTTCATCAGCGAGCCGGTCAGCGTGATCCGCCCCTCCGGGAAGATAACCACCGGGCGACCGGATTCGATCAGCCGGATGACTTTCTTCATGGCCATCGGGCTGGTCGGATCGACGGCCAGATAATCGACCTGCGACAGCAGAATGCGGAAGAAAAAGTTCTCCGCGATGGTTGTATGGACGACGAAAACCGGGTCGATAGGCAGGAACAGGCCAATCAGCAAGCCATCAAGAAAGGACTCGTGGTTGGCGACAACCAGCAGGCGCTGGTGCCTGAAATCAGCCTGATTCAACGGGACTTCGACGCGAAATAGCAGCCGGGCCAGGCCGCGCAATAGCGGCCGCAACAGGGAGCGCAACATCAGCAGTTTTCCTTCAGATAATCGAGGACATTGGTAAAGGTGGTTTCCAGCACCGGCCGGTCGATCCAGAACCAGACCTCCTTGCCGATCTTCTCGGAAGCCAGCGCACCGGAATCGTGGAGAATCTTCAGGTGATGCGAGACGGTCGACCGGGCCAGCGTCGATACCTCGGCAATCTGCCCGACGTTGAGCCGCTCGCCCGGCTCGAACAGCAGCAGGATGCGCTGGCGATGCTCGTCGCCCAGCGCCACGAAAATTTTCGACATCGCCAGCCACTCGGGCGGGATGGTTTGGGTGTAATCTGATTTCATATCGATAATCTTAGTTATATCGACATGTTGCTGTCAAGAACTTCTGCGCGTAACCCTTGCCGCGGCTCGACCTAAGACCTGAAACCTCTGCCGGGCCTGGCTTCCCGGGCATCAACCAGGCCCGACGAGGGATAGATGGGCGGCCGGCGACCACTCGAAATCGCTGTCACAATCCGTCACATTTTCCCTGTTCAACTTCGCCATTTGCTTCGGTAGGATGACATGACCGCTGACAACTCAGGAGGCTGTTCCCGATGAAGGTTACGAACTCGATCAAGCGTGGCGCCGAGTATCTTTGCGTCAAATTCGGTGATGTGGTGACGGCCATTGAGCAGGTCGCCGTCGTCAAGGGGTTGCCCATGTGGGAAGTCGAGCGCCAGATGGGTTCAGGCGTGCGAAAACGACTGATCGTCTCGGCCCGTTCGCTGATGCCGCTTGAGTCTTCGATTGCCTGACATTGCATCAAACGGCAGCAAAAGGGCCACCTGACAGTGGCCCTTTTTCATTGCACCCCGACAAAGACTATTTGTACCAGGGAAGCGTTCGCCGCAACGAAATGATCTGGCCGGCCTCGGCCACCGAATAGCCCGGCACGTTGGCCACCAGATCCCGGAACGCTGGCGCCTCCAGCGCCTCGATAACCGCCCTGACAGGTTCGGAGTCCAAGTCATGCTTGCGGCAGACGACGAAATATTGCTCCCACAGCATCGGCATGAAACCAAGACCAAACTGCTCGGCCGCCGCACGCAAGCCAAAGCCGCAATTGGCCACGCCGGCCGCAATGCTCACCGCCACGGCAAGGTGCGTTGGCTCTTCGGTCTGGTAGCCGACGATTTCGCCCGGCTCGATCCGATGAAAGCGTAACAGCTCGTCCAACAGTATCCGCGTGCCAGAGCCGGCCTGGCGATTGACGAAGCGGATCTCCGGCCTGACCAGATCGAAGATATCGTAGAGATCAAGCGGATTGCCCGCCGGAACAATCAGGCCCTGCTCGCGCACGGCCAAACGGATCAATTTGTGCTTACCCAATCGCAACTGCCGCCCCAACTGTGCATGGAGGCCCGAACCGCGCTGGCACAGATGCGGCAAATCCAGAGGAAAATGGATGCCTGCCATCAGACAGGCGCCGGCGTTCAGTTGCTCCAGCGCCCCGACGCTACCCACATAATCAATATCGAGCAGCAGATTGCCTTGCTGCATCAATTGCTCGCGAAGGGCACCAAACAGCAGATCGTGGCTGGCCGCGATACGAAGTGGCACCAGTGCCGGCCGTGCCGCAAGCAGCAATTCATTGTCCAGCTTGTTGGCCATCCCTTCGGCGGTTGGCGCCAGCCGCGCGAGAACACGTCGTTCCGACCAGAGCAGGCGTTCTCCGAAATCCGACAGGCGAGCTGAAGTACCTTGGGTCGATGCCAGCAGTTTCTGCCCCAGATCATCCTCCTGCTTTTTCAGAAAACCCCAGACATAGCGATATGACAATCCAAGACGCTCTGCCGCCTGGGCGATGGAGCCCTCCTCACGTATCGCGGCGAGGATACCGAATAGGGGATTGGCAAAAGGCATCTGCTCGCCGAAATAAGGCGAGGCACGGGGCGTATCGTCGAATTGGTAGGAAAAACTGACAGGCATGGAAACAATCAAGAATGGCTCAGAGGTGAAAGACAACAAACAGCAGCAAAAATTTCGCCTTTTTTTGCCATGGCATGTGCAGGTACGGCGATTGCAATTAACAGGATAGATGTTCGGCTGAACATTTCCTACCTCAACCAAGGAGACACTATGACTATTTACGCAGCTCCCGGTACCGCCGGTGCCAAGATCGACTACAAGGCACAGTACGACAACTTCATCGGCGGCAAGTGGGTCGCTCCGGTTAACGGTCAGTATTTTGACGTCCTGACCCCGATCAACGGCAAGAACTACACCAAGGTAGCCCGCTCTTCCGCAGAAGACGTCGAACTGGCACTGGATGCCGCGCACGCTGCTGCCGATGCCTGGGGCCAGACCGCCCCGGCCACCCGTGCCAACGTCCTGCTGCAGATCGCCGATCGCATCGATGCCAACCTTGAGCGTCTGGCCTATGCCGAAACCGTCGACAACGGCAAGCCGATCCGTGAAACCCTGGCTGCCGACGTGCCGTTGGCCGCCGATCACTTCCGCTACTTCGCCGGCTGCGTTCGCGCCCAGGAAGGAGCCCTGTCCGACATCGACGAGAACACCGTTGCCTACCACTTCCACGAGCCGCTCGGCGTCGTTGGTCAGATCATTCCCTGGAACTTCCCGCTGCTGATGGCCGCCTGGAAGCTGGCCCCCGCTCTCGGCGCCGGTAACTGTATCGTCCTCAAGCCGGCCGAATCGACCCCGATTTCCATCCTGATCCTGATGGAAATCATCGGCGACCTGCTGCCGCCGGGCGTCCTGAACGTCGTTAACGGTTTCGGCCGCGAAGCCGGCATGCCGCTCGCCAGCAGCAAGCGCATCGCCAAGATCGCCTTCACCGGTTCCACCGCCACCGGCCGCGTCATCGGCCAGGCCGCTGCCAACAACCTGATCCCCGCTACGCTGGAACTGGGCGGCAAGTCGCCGAACGTCTTCTTCGCCGACGTGATGGACAAGGATGACGGCTTCCTCGACAAGGCCATCGAAGGCATGGTGCTGTTCGCCTTCAATCAGGGCGAAGTCTGTACCTGCCCGTCGCGCGCCCTGATCCAGGAATCGATCTACGACAAGTTCATCGAACGCGTCCTGCAGCGCGTTGCCGCCATCAAGCAAGGCAACCCGCTCGACACCGACACCATGATCGGCGCCCAGTGCTCGCTGGACCAGATCAACAAGATCACCTCCTACCTCGAAGTCGGCAAACAGGAAGGCGCCCAGTGCCTGATCGGCGGCTCGCAAGCGAACCTCGGCGGCGACCTGGCTGGCGGCTACTACATCCAGCCGACCCTGTTCAAGGGCCACAACAAGATGCGCATCTTCCAGGAAGAAATCTTCGGGCCGGTTCTGGCCGTGACGACCTTCAAGGACGAAGCCGATGCCCTGGCTATTGCCAACGACACCATCTACGGCCTCGGCGCCGGCGTGTGGAGCCGTAACGGCAATGTCGCCTACCGCATGGGTCGCGCCATCAAGGCCGGCCGTGTCTGGACCAACTGCTACCACGCCTACCCGGCGCACGCAGCCTTCGGCGGTTACAAAGAATCCGGCATCGGCCGCGAAACCCACAAGATGATGCTCGACCACTACCAGCAGACCAAGAACCTGCTGGTCAGCTACAGCGAGCAGAAGCTGGGCTTCTTCTAAGCGACGGCGATACCACGCAATGCCCGGCCAAGAATGGGCATCCACGAAGGGGGGCGGGCAACTGCCCCCTTTTTTTATTGGAGAAAATAATGGTTGAACGCGTCATTGCCACCCAGGCAGCTCTCGAACTGATCGAAACGCTGAAGTCCAAGCACGGCCCCAAGCTGTTCTTTTTCCAATCCGGCGGCTGCTGCGACAACAGTGCTGCCAACTGCTACCTGCCAGGCGACCTGACGGTCGGCAGCCAGGACATCTATCTCGGCACCATCGGCGGCGCCCCGTTTTACATCAGCAAATCACAATTCGAGTTCTGGCAGCACACCCAGGTCATCGTCGATGTGATCGATTGCGACGGCGGCGGCACGTTTTCGCTGGAAGGTGGCAGCGGCAAGGCATTTTTGAGCCGCTCGCGCCTGTTCACGGACGACGAATGGGCTGAACTGGAAAAGACCCCACCGCTAACAGGGGACGTCCAACAATTGAGCAGTGATCAGTAATGAAACAACCCTGACACAGGGTTTGAAGCAACAACCTATGCATCGTTATGCATAGGCAAATCGGATCGATGAAGCCGGCACCGGGCTGGCTTCATCGAGATCCGAATCAGTGCTTGGCGTTGGGGAAGAACAGCTGCTCACCCCCAATCTTGTAGTCGGCGATGGCCTTCTGGCCCGGCGCGGAAACCAGCCAGTCGATGAAGCGCTGACCATCCTCCTTCTTGATGTGCGGATGCTTGGCCGGATTGACCAGGATGACGCCGTACTGGTTGAAGAGGCGGGTGTCACCCTCGACCACGATGGCCAGGTCGCCACGATTCTTGAACGACAACCAGGTGCCGCGGTCGGCCAGGATGTAGGCGCCGACCGACGAAGCCATGTTCAGCGAAGGCCCCATGCCCGAGCCGGTATCGCGGTACCAGGCGCCCTTGGCCTTGTCGAGGTCGACGCCGGCCATCTTCCAGTAGCGCAGTTCGGCAGCGTGCGTACCGCTGCGGTCGCCACGGGACACGAAGGGCGGACGGGAAGCGGCGTCGACGGCGGCAATACGGCGCAAGCCCTCAAGGATATCCTTGCCGGTCGTTTTCGCCGGATCGCTCTTCGGGCCAATCAGCACGAAATCGTTGTACATCACCTCGCGACGTTCGACACCGGAACCTTCGGCGACGAATTTCTCCTCGGCCGCCTTGTCATGGACGAAAGCGACGTCGGCGTCGCCCCGCCGCGCAGTATCCAGCGCCTGCCCCGTCCCGAGCGCGACGACGCGCACCTTGATGCCGGACTCCTTTTCGAAGATCGGCAGAATGTAGCCAAACAGACCCGATTGTTCGGTCGACGTCGTTGAGGCAACGGTAATGACGCGATCCTCGGCTGACGCAGCATTACCGAGTAGACAGACCAGCGTTGCACAGAGCGCAACCGCGATTTTCTTGAAATGCATGATTTTCCTTTCGTCTGATTTTGGTTGCCTGCCTAGAGCAATCCGTTGCCAAAAAGCAGAACGCACACCGGGCATGGGTTGAAACGAAGGTCTCCAGGGATTTTCAGCGGCAGGCGAGCCTGAGGCTATAGTAGAATTCGCAGGCGATTAAATATGCAAAGTATTGCAACAAATGCTTCCTTCCACCCCCATACGTTGGACCTGGGATTTCGGTGCCGGACTGAGCGGTGCCGAATCGTCGCGACTCCTGCTGCTACTGGGCGCCTTGAAAAACCAGGGAACGCTGGGTAGCGCGGCCGCCACGGCCAGGATTTCCTATCGCTCGGCCTGGGGGCTGCTCAGGCACTATGAACATCATTTTGGACAAGCGTTGGTGATCAAGGGCCGCGGCAGGGGTACCGGACTGTCGGACTTCGGCGAACGCCTGCTCGCCCTGGACAATGCAGCGAGGGCCAATCTGGAGGCGTTTCACGCTCCCTGGGGCCAGCGCCTCAAGGAACTGCTTTCGCGCAGCGAGGCCGCCGAACCGGAACGCCTGCACATCGCAGCCAGCCACGACCTGGCCCTGGCCGACTGGATCGAAAACGGCCGTCGAGTCAAGGTTGACATCCGATGGCGCGGCAGCGAGGAAGCGCTGCTCGCGCTGGCGCGCGGCGAGTGCGATGCGGCCGGGTTTCACATCCCCGGCGAATTCGGCAGGGCAGAGGCCGCCGCGTGGCTCGACCGCTGGCTCGACCGGCGACTGTATGCACTTTTCCCGGTCATGCGGCGAGAGCACGGGATGCTCACCGCACCGGGCAACCCGTTCGCCGTCGGTTCTCTCGCCGATGTCGCAAGGCTCCGGCTAAGGATAGTCAATCGCCAGCGCGGCTCGGGCACGCGCGGCATGATCGACCAGATTCTCGCTGCTAACGGCCTGCAGGCCTGCGACCTGCCCGGCTATGCGCACGAAGAATTCACCCACGATGCCGTGGCGGCAGCGGTGGCCAGCGGCAAGGCCGATGTGGGCATCGCCATCCGGGCGGCTGCTACGCGCTACGACCTGGGTTACGTGCCGCTTGGCACGGATCTCTACTGCCTGGCGGTCCGTGCGGACATCGCCCACAGCGAAGCGGTTGCCCATCTCGTCCGGCGCTTTCGCGGCGAGACCTTCCTCGCGCGACTGAACGCCTTGCCTGGCTATCGCACGACCGGCGAGGTTGCGGGTTTCCTGCCTTGGGAGACCTTCGCAGGCCATATCTGGCGTCCCGTTCCGGATCGAACGTGAGCATTGCCAGGCGGTCTGACGTATACACCGGACGGGCATCGTCCTGCAAAGAGGTTGCAGCCAATCCGGCAATCACCTAAGCTGGCAAAATCAATATAAATAAAATCTGACTGTATCCGGTGTTGGCCCAGATCACCCGGCAGATCAGGTTCAGGAGGTTGAGATGTCCCGCTCAATGGCTAGCGCACACTCGCGCCCGCCCCTTGCTGCCCTGCCCTATGGCACATCCTGGTCAAGCACTTGGCCACGGGAGGCGCCATGAGTGAGAGCGCCCTGCGTTTTCTGCCCTTGTCGCTGCACCTCGGGATCGAGGAAATCGATGCCCAGCACGCCGCGCTTTTCGAGCATCTTGTTCAACTCAAGCGACTCTGCCTGAATACCAACCATCTACCAGCGGACGAGGCTGAGGCCTTGCTGGCGCGTCTGCGCCTGCATTTCGTCACCGAGGCGCACTATGCCGGCGAGGCGGGAATCGATTTCGCGGCCCACACCCTGCGCCACCAGACGATGCTCGAACAGGTCGCCAAATCCCTGCATGAAGCGTCGTCGGAAGACGCAGACGTCTACGGCGTCCTGCGCTACGTCGAATACTGGTTCGAGCGCCATATCGCCCACGAGGACCGGCGACTGGCCGACGAGCTGGCATCGCGTACAGACCGGTAAAGCCGGCCAAGGCGCTAGAATCGACCTTCCGGCAGTTTGCCGAAGAATCTCAGCCCGATTGCTCGCCATGCGCCACGCCCGTTCCGAAACTCTCGACCTGCCCGACGTCCGCCTCCACATCCGGCGCTGGGGCGACCCGCAGGCTCCGCTGCTCTTCCTGCTGCACGGCTGGATGGACGTTTCAGCTTCCTTCCAGTTTGTCGTCGACGAGTTGCAGCGCGACTGGAACATCGTCGCCCCCGACTGGCGCGGCTTCGGCAATTCGACCTGGCTGAACCGGCCGTACTTCTTCGCCGAGCATCTCGGGGACATGGAGGCCATCCTCAACCGCTATGCGCCGGAAGGGCCGGTGCAGCTGGTCGGCCACAGCATGGGCGGCATCCTCGCCTGCCTGTATGCCGGCCTGCGCCCGGAACGGGTGGCGCGCGTCATTTCGCTGGAGGGCTTCGGCATCGCGCCGACGACGCCGGACATGGCGCCGGAACGCTACCGGCAATGGCTGGGCACGCTACAGAAACCGCCGCGCATGCACGCCTACACAGACCGCCCCGCCTTCGCCCGCCGCTTGCTTCAGAGCGACCGTTTTCTGACGCCGGAACGGGCTGACTACCTGTCCAAACATCTGGCCCGCATCGGCGACGGCGAAACCCGCGGCGGCGAGCGGCGCCACGGCATCATCTGGAACGGCGACCCGTGGCACAAGGCCACCTCGCCCTACCTGTTCCGGCTAGAAGAATCGATGGCCATCTGGCGCCAGGTCACCTGCCCAGTTCTCTGGGTCGCCGGCCGGCAGTCCTGGGTCGTCCGCGACTACGCCACCCGGCCGGGCGACTGGGAAGCCCGCCGCGCCTGCTTCGCCGACGTCCGGGAAACCTGGATCAAGGATGCGGACCACATGCTGCACCACGACCAGCCGGCCGAAGTGGCGCGGATCATCGAAGATTTCCTGGCCTGACTCTGGCAACCCGATTTTTGATTTTGGCCTTTTTTTCGGGCCGACCGTAGCATTTGCCGATCAGCGATTCACATCGACGACCACGCGGCCACGCACCTTGCCGTCCATCAATTGGGCCGCCGTCGGGATGGCTTCGGCCAGCGAAATTTCATGCGCAATCAGGCCGAGCTTGGCCGGATCGAGGTCGGTCGCGAGGCGCTGCCAGGCGACCAGCCGCTCCGGCCGCGGGCACATCACGCTGTCGATGCCGACCAGCGTCACGCCGCGCAGGATGAAAGGCGCCACCGATGACGGGAAATCCATACCGCCGGCCAGGCCGCAGGCGGTCACGATGCCGCGGTATTTCATCGACGCGCAGATATTGGCCAGCGTGTGGCTGCCGACGACATCGACCGCCCCGGCCCAGCGTTCCCGGGCCAAGGGCTTGCCAGGCGCTGCGAAAGCGCTGCGCTCAAGGATTTCCGCCGCCCCGAGCTGCTTCAGGTAATCGGCTTCCGCCGGCCGGCCGCTGACCGCCACCACTGTGTAGCCCAGCTTGGCCAGCACGGCGATGGCCACGCTGCCCACGCCACCCGCGGCGCCGGTGGCGACGATCTCACCGTCGCCCGGTTTGACGCCGTTTTTCTCCAGCGCCAGCACGCAGAGCATCGCCGTGTAACCGGCGGTGCCGATGGCCACCGCCTGCTGCGGCGTAAAGGCATCCGGCAGCGGCACCAGCCAGTCGCCCTTCAGGCGCGCCTTCTGGGCCAGCCCGCCCCAATGCGTCTCGCCGACGCCCCAGCCATTGAGCAGCACGCGGTCGCCGGCGCGGTAATCCGGGTTGTCGCTGGCCTCGACGACGCCGGCGATGTCGATGCCCGGCACCATCGGAAACTTGCGGACGACCGGCCCCTTGCCGGTGATCGCCAGCCCGTCCTTGTAATTCAGCGACGAGTGCGAAACGCGCACGGTAACGTCGCCTTCCGGCAACTGGCTGTCGTCGATGTCCTGCACCGACGCCCGATAACCGGCGTCATCCTTTTCGATCAGAATTCCCTTGAACATGCTCGTCTCCATGATATTTCCGGCTTGAGGCCCAGTATAGCCAACGGCGCCTCAGGATTTCAGCAACTCTTCGCGCGAGCCGAGCCAGCGCTTCAAATGGCGTTCGGCCAGCTCGCCGTGTGCGGTCAGCATTTCCTCGGCCACGTCGCGCGCCATCTCGACCAGGTCGGCATCCATTTCCAGGTCGGCGTAGCGCAGCAGCGGCACGCCGCTCTGCCGGCTGCCAACGAATTCACCGGGGCCGCGGATCTGCAAGTCCTGGCGGGCGATTTCGAAGCCGTCGGTGTTTTCAAAAATAATCTTCAGCCGCTGGCGAGCAATGTCGCCTAAGGGTCCGGCGTAGATCAGCACGCAGCTCGATTCATATTGCCCGCGGCCGACCCGCCCACGCAGCTGATGCAGTTGCGACAGGCCGAAACGCTCGGCATGCTCGATGACCATCAGGCTAGCATTCGGCACATCGACGCCGACCTCGATGACCGTCGTCGCCACCAGCACGGCTATCTCGCCGGCCGCGAAGGCGGCCATCACCGCCTGTTTTTCGTCGGCTTTCAGGCGGCCATGGACCAATCCTACGGTCACCCCCTTTAAATCGGCCAAAAGCGTTTCGTAGGTCTCCTGTGCCGTCTGCAACTGCAGCGCCTCGGACTCCTCGATCAGCGGACAGACCCAGTAGGCCTGCCGGCCTTCCCCGACATGCTTCCTGACGAAGCCGACCACGTCCTCGCGCCGGTTGTCGGCGACCAGCCGCGTCTTAATCGGCGTCCTCCCGGGCGGCAACTCGTCGAGCACGGTGACGTCGAGGTCAGCGTAATAGCTCATGGCCAGCGTGCGCGGGATCGGCGTCGCCGACATCATCAACTGGTGCGGATTGTCGCCCTTCTTACGCAGCGCCAGCCGCTGGGCTACGCCGAAGCGGTGCTGCTCGTCGACGATGGCCAGGCCGAGCCGGGCAAAATCGACGCCCTCCTGGATCAGCGCATGCGTACCGACCACCAGCTGCGCCTCGGCCGCCGTCGCCGCCAGTTGCTCACGCTTGGCCTTGGTCTTCAGGCTGCCGGACAGCCAGGCGACGCGTACGCCGAGCGGTTCCAGCCAGTCGCGCAATTTTAGGTAATGCTGCTCGGCGAGGATTTCGGTCGGCGCCATGAAGGCCGCCTGCCAGCCGGCCGAAATCGCCTGACAGGCGGCCAGCGCGGCAACAATGGTCTTGCCGGCGCCGACATCGCCCTGCAGCAGGCGCTGCATCGGGTACGGCTGGGCCAGATCGCTGCCGATCTCGGCCATCGCCCTCGCCTGCGCGCCGGTAAGGCCGAAGGGCAGGCTGTCGAGCAGCCGGGCGCCGAGATCGTCGCGGGCGACCAGCACCGGCGCCCCCTGTTCGCGGCGCGCCAGATAGGCGCGACGCAAGGACAGTTGCTGGGCCAGCACCTCGTCGAACTTGACCCGTCGCCAGGCCGGGTGATTGCGCGCATGCAGGGTATCGAGATCGGTGCCGGGCGGCGGCGTGTGCAAGAAGCGCAGGCTGCGCGCCAGCCCGGGCAACTTCAGGTGCTGGCGCAAGTCCTCGGGCAAGGTCTCGGACAGGTCGCCGACTGCCAGCGCCTTGCCGATCAATTTCTGCAGCGCCGAATTGGCCAGCCCGGCGGTGGTCGGATAAATCGGCGTCAATTCGCTCGGCAGCGGCTCGTTGTCGCCGATCTTGCGAAAGCGCGGGTGCACCATTTCGGCGCCGAAGAAGCCGCCGCGCACTTCGCCAAAGGCGCGGATGCGCGAACCTTCGCTCAAGGCCGCCTGCTGGCTGGGGTAAAAACTGAAAAAACGCAGCGTGATCTCGCCGCTCTCGTCGCCGGCCCGCACGACTAGCTGCCGGCGCGGCCGGAACTGCATTTCGCTGCTGTGCACGACCACCTCGACCTGCACCGGCTCGCCGCTGAATGCACGAGCGACCGGTGTAATGCGCGTTTCGTCCTCATAGCGCAGCGGCAGGTGCACCAGCAAATCGGCCTCGCAATGGAGGCCGATCTTGGCGAGCTTCTTCAGCAGCGCCTCGGAGGCGCGAATCGGAGCCGAGGCCCCGGTGTCACTCATCAGGCAATGAACATGACCGCGTCGGCCTCGACCAGCGCGCCGCGCGGCAGTTCCTTGACGCCGACGGCGGCACGGGCCGGGAAAGGCTGGCTGAAATACTGGGCCATCGTTTCATTGACCTTGGCGAAGTTGGCAAGGTCGGTCAGGAAGACATTGAGCTTGACCACATCAGCCAGCGAACCGCCGGCCGCTTCGGCGACGGCCTTGAGATTTTCAAAGACGCGAACGATTTGCGCATCGATTCCGTCTACCATCTGCATGGTGGCCGGATCGAGCCCGATCTGCCCGGACATGTAAACGGTGTCGCCGACGCGCACGGCCTGCGAATAGGTGCCGATGGCGGCCGGGGCGTTCGGGGTGGCGATGATGGTCTTGGCCATGAGTTAGCTTCCTGTATCCAAATTGCAAACCACTATTTTACCCATGAACCCACGCATCGAATCCCTGGAAAAAATGCTCGGCGGCCCGCGCGACGGAGCCCTGCTCCGCTTCTCACTGGGCAACGAATACCTGAAGGCCGGCGACCCGGCCAAGGCGGCCGATTGTTTTCAGGCCGCCGTCGACCGCGACCCGAACTATTCCGCCGCCTGGAAAGTCCTCGGCAAGGCACTGGCCGACGCTGGCGACCACCCCGGCGCGCTGGCCGCCTACGAACGCGGCATCACGGTGGCCGAAACGAAAGGCGACATCCAGGCCGCCAAGGAAATGACCGTCTTCGCCCGGCGGATTCGCAAGGCGCTGGACGCAGCGGAAGGATGAGCGCTGCATTACCTGGCAACCGGCAGCGCGGACCGAACTAAAGCTCTAAAGAATTGTTACAAACCAGCCCGGCATCATCGTATGCCGGGCCGGGTGTTCCCGCGTTATGTGCTTACGCAACCCTGGGAATACCCCGCCATGAACCTCAAGCAACGCTTTCTTCGCCTCGGCCTCGCCGCTGTCCTGCTGGGCAGTCTGGGCGCCTGCACCGTGGTTCCGGCCTATCCTTCATCGGGCTATTACCGGGCGCCAGCGCCGGCCTATGTCGAAACCTATCCGACCTACGGCTACCCGAGCGCAAACGTTTACTATGACTCGGGCTATCGCCAGTACGACGGCCGCGGCGGGCGCTACTACCGCGATGATCGCTACTACGACAACAGGCACCGCGGGCATTCGCCTATCGAGGACGTCCGTCGCCTGCGCCGCGATATCCACCGCAGCCTCGGCCTGCCCTGATCGATCCGCTTAGTTTTTGCCCTTGGGCGGCACGAGGATGGTCTCGACGCCCAGTTCTTTCAGCTTGGCCTGGGCCGCCTCGGCTTCGTGCTTGGTGCGGAAGGGGCCGACCTGGACGCGGGTTTCCAGCGTCGAGGGAACGCCGCTCAAGGTAAGGCGGGCATGCAGCTCCTCGGCGCGCTGGATGCTTGAGAAGACGCCGGCCTGAAGCAGGAAGCCCGAGAACAGCCGCGGCGCGCTGGGCTGGGACACCGCAGGTGCCGGCTTTTGTTCGACGACATGCGCCGATGGCCTGGCCGGTGCTGGTTCGGCCGGCGCGACGGAGCGCTGCGGCGACGGCACGATGTTCGATGGCGCACTGGTCGCTTCGGGAACAACGGGCACCGGCGCTGCCTGCCGGGCAGGTGCTGGTTTGCCGCTGGGTACGGCGGAAGCTTCGGCGGGCTGTTTTTCCGGGGCGATTGCAGGTTTGGCTTCGACCTGCGGCGGCGGAGGCGGCTCGACGACTGGCTCGGCCTTTTCGGGCGCCGGAGGTGCGGGCAGGTTGTCTGCCGGCTTGACTGGCTGCGACATTTCTTTCTTGGGCGCTACCGGAACACGCTCGGTGAAGACCGGTTCATCGGCTTCCTCGGGCGGGTTGGCCAGGTAGTCAAAGAAGGCCAGTACGCCGAGCAGCAGCGCGACCAGCAAACCGGCCACGGCCAGCCGCCCGATCAGTTTGCCGCGCAGGTCGCCGGCACCGTCTTCGTTGTCGGGAACTTCCGGTTGATCTGCCATTTTTTCCTCAATGATCCTGACTCTTGGCCAGCGCAACGACCAGTTCGGCCTCGGCCCGGGCGATGCCGCAACGTTCGGCGATGGCTGCCGGATCGTAGCCGGAGACCGCCATCTGCATCGCATCGCCGTAGATCGGGGAGACCGTCTGGCTGGCCCGGAGATGGGCCAGTTCGTGCAGCATGTCACCGCGGAGCGCGGCCAGTTCGCCCCGGATGGCGTCGACTTCTTCGCGCAACTGGCTGACTTCCTGCTCCAGCGCACTGCGCATCTGATTTTCGGCCGGCTCGGGGGCAACCGTTTCTGAAATCGCATCGTCGCCAGCCTCGGACTCCAGCACGTCGACCGGAGCGGATTCGCTGTCGGACAAGGCGGGCGCGACAGGCGCCGGCGCAACCGCCGGGTGACGACGCAGGTGGCGCATGCGCAGCAGCACGAAGGCCATGTAGAGGGCGACCAGCACGATCAGGCCGATCACCCCTTCGCGCAGACCTAGCGTGAAACCTCCCAGTTCAAGCGCCGGCACGTTCCCCCCGGGTGCGGATGCTTAGAAGCCCACCGAGTACTGCACGCCGACGATGTGGGCGCTAGCGTCGTACTTGCCGGCCAGCGGCGCCTGGGCAATGCTGGGATCCTTGACGTAGAGATAGGTATAGCCGACGTCGACCTTGCCATAGCTGCCGGTATTCCACTGCCCGCCCAACGACAACCACAGGCGGTCATTGTCAGGGACGCGTGCCGAGCGGAATTCGTTGCGCACCGGCGTGCGGTCGTAGGCAATGCCGAACTTCAGCTTGGCGGCTTCATTGACCTTGTAGGCTGCACCCCAGGCGATGCGCCACGAGTCGTCGTACTTGAAGGTTTCGCTGCTCAGCAAGGCGCCGAAAGTTCGGTGGTAAACGTCGAAGCTCTGGAGGGTGCTCCAGCGCGTGTAGGAGAGATCGCCCATCGCTTCCCAGCGGTCGGAAACCTGCTGCCAGACCGACAGGGTGAAGGTATCGGGCAGCTCGACGTCAGCCCGGATCGGGGTGGCGCCGTTGATAGTGCCTTCCAGCCGGTGCTTGATGGCCGAACGGTAGGCAATGCCGACGCGCATGGCCGGCGACAAGGTGAACAGGGCGCCGGCATTCCAGCCCCAGGAGGCGTCATCACCTTTGAGGGTGACCAGCGGACCTGGCCGGCTGGTCAATTCGCCGTCGATGGTCTGGTAGTTGATGCCGAAACCGAGCGAAATCTTGTCATTGACGCGATAGGCGACCGAGGGATTGAAGTTGATGGTCTTGATTTCAGACTTGATTGCCCGTGCCTGCCCAGCCCAGCCGTCCTCGTATTCTGTGGCCAGACCGAACGGTGCCGAGACGCCGAAACCGAGGAACAAGTCCTTGGTCACCTGCCAGGAGACGTAGCCATTGGGTACAGCAGCCCAGCCGCCGGCATCGCCACCCGACTCGACGCCACCTGGTTCGCTGCGGTACTGGTAGCTCGGGCCGACGCCGGTCACCCCGGCGGAAAGCTGGAAGCCGGTCAGTTGCGTCATGCCGGCCGGGTTGAAGAAGACCGTGCTGGCATTGTCGGCAACAGCGGCCGAGCCGGCGTAGGCGGTGCCGAGGCCACTGGCATTCTGCTCCAGAAGCTGGAAGGCAGCAGCCGAAGCGGCGCCGGAGAAAGCGACCAGCAACAGGGCCGGTACGGTACGCAGGGTCATTGTTTTCATGGCAAGGCGGCCTCGTGGGCGGTGAAATTGATTAACTGTCGGATTTTAGACCAATTCCTGTCATTTTTCGGATGGAATGTTGCGCCTCGCTTCGACGGTGTTGCTTGTCGCACACTGCCCGAGAGCCGGCAGCCGCTCCTGGAGAATGCTACGGTCGGCGGCAAAAAAGGGCAAAAATCAAAATATGGCTGGATTCTCCCGGAAAGCGAACAGTTTTCATATACTCGCAGCATTGCCTTCCTCCGGATTTTTCTTCCCATGCGCCGCGCTTCTGCCCTGCCCAAACCCCCTGCCGGACAGGCGCTGGCCCAGACCCATGTCTGGCTGACGCTGCGCACGCTTTTCCCCTATCTGTGGCGCTATCGCCTGCGCGTCCTGGCGGCCATTGGCTGCCTGGTCGCCGCCAAGGTGGCCAACGTCGGCGTGCCGATGATCTTCAAGGAAATGATCGACGGCCTGTCCGGCAGCCAGCAGGTGCTCGCCCTGCCCATCCTGCTGCTCGTGCTCTACGGCCTGCTCCGCTTCTCGACCTCGCTGTTCACCGAGCTGCGGGAAATCCTGTTCGCCCGCGTCACCCAGCGCGCCGTCCGCCAGGTGTCGCTGGAGGTGTTCGGCCATCTCCATGCGCTGTCGCTGCGCTTTCATCTCGAACGCCAGACCGGCGGCGTGTCGCGCGACATCGAGCGGGGCAGTCGCTCGATCTCCAGTCTGATTTCCTACACGCTGTATTCGATCCTGCCGACGCTGGTCGAGATCGGGCTGGTGCTCGCCATCCTGTTCGTCAAGTACGACGCCGGCTACGTGATCATCACGCTGATTTCTCTGGTCAGCTACGTGCTGTTCACGATCAAGGTCAGCAACTGGCGTATCGACATCCGGCGCGCCGTCAATGAAAACGATTCGGCGGCCAACACCCGGGCCATCGACAGCCTGCTCAACTACGAGACGGTCAAGTATTTCAACAACGAAGCCTGGGAAGCACGCCGCTACGACGAGCAACTGCTCAAATGGGAAGATGCGGCGACGCGCAGCCAGACCACGCTGGCCTTCCTCAACCTGGGCCAGGCAGCGATCATCGCGCTTGGCGTCACGGCCATGATGTGGCGTGCGGCGAGCGGCGTCGTCGATGGCCAGATGACCATCGGCGACCTGGTGCTGGTCAACGCCTTCCTGATCCAGCTCTACATTCCGCTCAATTTCCTCGGCATCGTCTATCGCGAAATCCGCCAGGCGCTGACCGACATCGAGCGGATGTTTAACCTGCTAAAAGAAAACCGCGAAATCGCCGATTCCCCCGATGCCCGCGAGCTGCCGGCCGGCCCGCTGCAGGTCAATTTCGATACCGTCGATTTCGCCTACGAACCGGATCGCCAGATCCTGAAGAACCTGAATTTCGCCATTGCCCCCGGTAAGACGGTCGCCGTCGTCGGCCACTCCGGCGCTGGGAAATCGACGCTATCGCGGCTGCTCTACCGCTTTTATGACGTCACCGGCGGCGCCATCCGCATCAACGGCCACGACCTGCGCTCACTGAAGCAGACCAGCCTGCGCGCCGCCATCGGCATCGTGCCTCAGGACACCGTGCTGTTCAACGACAGTATTTTCTACAACATCAACTACGGTCGCCCCGAGGCCAGCCGCGAAGAGGTCTTTGCCGCCGCCCGCGCCGCCCAGTTGCACGAGTTCATTGAATCGCTGCCGCAAAAGTACGAAACCCGGGTCGGCGAACGTGGCCTGAAGCTGTCCGGCGGCGAAAAGCAGCGCGTCGCCATCGCCCGCGCCCTGCTCAAGAATCCGCCCATCCTGATTTTCGACGAAGCGACCTCGGCCCTCGATTCGGCCACCGAGCGTGCCATCCAGACGCAGCTGGAGCAGGTCGCCGTCGGCCACACCACGCTGGTCATCGCCCACCGCCTGTCCACGGTCATGAACGCCGATGAAATCCTGGTGATGAGCGAGGGACACATCATCGAGCGCGGCAATCACACGGCGCTACTCGCCGCCAGCGGCAGCTATGCCCGCATGTGGGCACTGCAGCAGCAGGAGGCCATCGAACACGAAAGGACAGCGCTTGAACCTTAGTGAATTGGCCCATCGTCCAGGCATCCGGAGCACTTCGCGCACCCGCAACCGCGGCAGCTGGGCGCTGCCGCTTGCTGTTTTTTTGACCCTGGCCTGCGCCACGCTGGCGGCCTGGCATTGGCAGTCGCGCTTGCAGGCTCAGGCCGAGGAAAACGCCAACATCCAGGAAGCAGCTACCATCACCTCGGAAATCCGCGAGCGTCTGCGCCTACACGTGCAATTCCTCCGCTCTGTACAAGCCTTTGCCACCACGTTGCCAGCACTCGAGCAGCGTTCCTGGCAGCGCTTCGCCAGCGTCATCGACACCCAAGGCAGCCTGGCCGGCTTGTACGCATTTGCCTACGCGCCCGCCGTCCGCGAAGCCGAAAGGCCATTTTTTGAAAATTGGATCAAAAAACAGCCTGACCGTAGCACTTTCAAAATCTTCCCGGAAAGCCAGGCCGGGCTGACCACGCCGATCATTTTCATCGCCCCGGATGCGGCGGCCACCCGTGATGCCATCGGCTACGATCTGCAATCCGAAGCGCAGCGCCGGGATGGCATCCGACGCGCCATCCTGACCCGTGACGTGACCGCGTCCGGCCCCATTGTTCTCGTCTTCGACGCCGATACTCAGCGCCTCGGATTTCAACTGGTCCAGGCGGTTTTCCGCGAAGGCCTGCCCCTAGAACTTCCCGAGCAAAGGCAAAGCGCCTTTTCCGGGATCGTCCTCGCCGCCTATCGCTTCGACGAATTCATCGGCGCTGTCAGCCACGCCGCAAGCAGCCGCTTCGTTCTGCGCATCTCAGACGAGAATTTGAATCCGGAAACAGTGGAGGTCGCGCCACCTCGGTTAGTCTTCGATGCCGATCCGGATTTTCGGCCGAACCCCGATGCGCATCCGATACATCACGAAATCGATGTAGGCGGACGCAACTGGATTCTGGAGTTTCACCCGCGGGGAAACACCACGCAGGCCCTGGACACCCCCGGCCTGGTTCTGCTGGGCGGACTGGCCGGCAGCACACTTTTTGCCCTGCTAATCTTTAACCTGAGCACATCCCGCGAGCGCGCCGTGCGCTATGCCCGCAAGCTTACCGATGAATTGCGCCAGCATCGCGACCACCTCCAGGAAATGGTCAATGAGCGCACTGCCAGCCTCGACAAGGCACTGACGCAGGCCCGCGCCGCCATTCAGGCCAAATCGGAGTTTCTGGCCAACATGTCGCACGAATTGCGGACACCGATGCACGCCATCATCGGTTTCGTCGAACTCGGGCATAGAAGGGCGAACGCGGCCAGCGACCCGAAGATCGCCCAGTATTTCCAGCGCATAGACGAGAGCGGCCAGCGCCTGCTCGGTCTGATCGACGAGCTGCTCGACCTATCCAAACTTGACGCCGGACATATGCAACTTAACCCTGCTGCGTTCAACGCGCGCGAGTTGTTGATGCAAATCGCCGGCCAGCTGGATTCGCTGCTGACGGCCCGACGGCTGAGCATCGACATCGACTGCCAGACGGACAAGCTGCAAATGACGGCTGACCCTGGGCGGATCACCCAGGTGTTCTGCAACCTGCTCTCCAACGCCATCAAGTTTTCACCGGATGCCGGCACAATTCGCATTGAATTCACCGACGGCGAATTACCTGCCGGGCGCCGGGCCCAGGATGCAGGCATGGTGCCGGCGCTGACCATCAGCGTCATCGATCAAGGCATAGGCATTCCTGAAAACGAACTGGAATGCATTTTCGACAAGTTCGTCCAGAGCAGCGCTACCAAGACCGGCGCTGGTGGCACGGGTCTTGGACTGGCGATTTGCCGGGCGATTATTGCCCAGCACCGTGGTACGATTGTTGCCCATAACAATCACCCCGGGAACGGCGCCAAATTCGTCGTTACCCTGCCATTGAATTGCTGGATGGGAACAACGAGACAAGATGACTGACACCCGCGTCCTGCTGGTCGACGACGAACCGCTCAACCTAGAAATTCTGGTCGACTATTTCGAAGGAGAGGCGCCATTCTCGGTCGAAACCGCTGATAGTGGCGAGGCTGCCTGGAAGTTGCTCAAGGAACCCGGCGCAGACTTCAAACTGATCCTGCTCGATCGCATGATGCCCGGCCTGGACGGTATCGGCCTGCTTAAACGGATCAAGACCGATCCCGCTCTCGCTGTCATTCCCGTCATCCTGCAGACCGCCGCAAATTCACCGGAACAGATCCGCGAAGGCCTGGAGGCGGGCGCCTATTACTACCTGACCAAGCCCTACCGTCGCGATAACCTGCTGGCCATTGTCCACGCCGCACTGAGCGATGCCGAAGCACGCCACGCGCTGAGCCGCCAACTCCATCAGCACGTCAATTCATTGCAATTCCTGGAACAAGCAGAGTTTTCAATCCGCACGATCAACGAGGCCAGCCAACTGGCTTCGTTCATCGCTCAGGCCTGCCCGAATCCTGACCAGGCGGTGATCGGCATTTCGGAATTGCTGGTCAATGGCGTCGAACATGGCAATCTGGGTCTTTCCTATGCGGAAAAGACCCGCCTCAAGCAAGACGATGGATGGCAAGCCGAGATTGACCGCCGTGCCGCCCTTCCGGAAAATCGCAACAAGTGCGTTCGATTGAATTATCGGCGCTGCGACGGCAAAATCACCTTGCGCATCTGCGATCAGGGTAATGGGTTCAATTGGCAAGACTTCCTTGAAATGGACCCGGAGCGCGCTTTCGATCCGAATGGACGAGGGATTGCCTTGGCGCGCTTGCTGAGTTTCTCGGGTATTACCTACGAAGGCTGCGGCAACATCGCCGTCGCCACGATTGACCATAGCAGCGACCGATAAAGCGCTGAACGACAATGACCTCGCAGAACAACAAGATGAAGGTGCTCGCGGTAGATGATAACCGCACCAATCTGCACATCCTTCAGGTATTTCTGAAGAAGCTCGGGCACGACGTCATCCTGGCTGAAAATGGCGAAGAAGCCGTTCAAAAGTTCATCACAGAATCTCCCGACCTCGTCCTGCTCGACATCATGATGCCGGTCATGGATGGATTCGAGGCGGCACGACAAATAAAGGCAATGTGCCATGATCGCTGGAAGCCGATCATCTTTCTCTCGGCGCTGAATCGCGACGAAAACCTGGTCGAGGGGCTTGAGGCTGGCGCAGACGACTATCTGACCAAGCCGATCAACTTCGTCGTTCTCGAAGCCAAGCTGCGCTCGATGCAGCGCTCGCTGGCCATGCAGCAGGAATCAATCAACTCGCTACGCCGAGTCCAGGCCATATCCGACAACGTCATTGACGCCATCGTGACCAGCGACGAGCACGGCAACATCGTCTCCGTCAATCAATCCACGGAGCGGATTTTTGGCTGGATGCCCGGCGAGTTGGTCGGACAAAACGTTTCCATTCTGATACCGATCGGGCAGCGTGATGCGCATGAGGACTCGGTGCACAACTACACCTCCGACAAGCCCTCGCGCATCCTGGGTGCGGAACGTGAGCTCGAGGCCTTGCACAAGGATGGCCACCGATTCCCGGCAACCATTGCGATCACGCAGGTCATCCTCGACAACCAGCGCATAATCATCGGCGTCATCCGCGATATCTCCGAGCGCCGCAGGACTGAGCAGAAGCTCCGCGAGAACGCACGCCAGCTCCAAGATTATTACGACCAGACGCAGACTGAACAACAGCTCGCCCTCCGTCTGATGGAGAAGCAGTTGCACCGCACAGGGCTCCAGGATACTCGGCTGCGTTACAAGGTTATTCCGGCGGAAAATTTCAGCGGTGACATCGTTGCCGCGGCTCGCTCACCCGAAGGCTCCTTCTACGCGCTACTTGCCGACGCAACCGGGCACGGATTGACGGCAGCCATCAGCGTTCTACCTGTCCTTGCCTTGTTCTACCGGATGACTAAACTCAACGGGACCGTTCGCGAAATTATTCTCGAACTCAACGAGCAGCTCAAGGAATCGATGCCCGTTGGCCGTTTCGTCGCTGTCACGCTGATCTGTCTGGATGAAGTCAGCAAAGAAGGCCAAATCTGGGTCGGGGGGACCCCGGAAGCCTTCCTCCTCGACCGCTGGGGGCGCGTATCGCAGACTTTCCCTTCGGAAAACCTGCCCCTTGGTATCGTCGGCAACGATAGCCTGACTGCCCAACCCTCCTGCTTCCGATGGAAAAGCGAGGATCAATTGATGCTGTGTTCCGACGGCCTACCCGAAGCGACCGACAAGCAGGGCGAACAGTTTGGGACAACCCGACTGATAGCGGCAGCGGCGAATACGTCACCGGCCGAGCGTTTTTCCAGGATCGAAGCAGCGCTGTCCTCACATCTAGAGGGTAGCGTCGCCAGCGACGACATCTCCCTGATGCTGATCGACTGCCCCTGATTCACCATCCCGTAAATATTCCGTAATGGGAAAAGCAAAGGCCGGGAATTCCCGGCCTTTGCTTGATGACTCAATCGTAAAACTGCTTACTCGGCAGCTTCCTCGATTTCCACAGCCTCGGTCGGCTCCGGACGATCCAGCAGTTCGACAAAGGCCATCGGCGCATTGTCACCAACGCGGAAGCCACACTTCAGGATGCGAAGGTAGCCGCCCGGGCGGGTTGCGTAGCGCGGTCCGATTTCGGCAAACAGCTTGACCACGATATCGCGGTCGCGCAACCGGTCAAAAGCCAGGCGCTTGTTAGCCAGCGTCGGGTTCTTGCCGAGAGTGATCATAGGTTCGACAACACGGCGCAACTCCTTGGCCTTCGGCAACGTGGTCTTGATGGCCTCGTGCTTGAGCAGGGAAACAGTCATGTTGCGCAGCATCGCCAAGCGATGGCTGCTGGTACGGTTTAGTTTGCGAAGTCCATTGCGGTGACGCATGGTTAATCCTTTCTATGTTCTGCAGGCGTCCCTTGACTACCCGGGTTGGAAAAGGCTTACGCCTTTTCCAGACCGGCGGGCGGCCAATTTTCCAGTTTCATGCCGAGCGTCAAGCCGCGCGCGGCCAACACTTCCTTGATCTCATTCAGCGACTTGCGACCCAGATTCGGAGTCTTGAGAAGCTCATTCTCGGTGCGCTGGATCAGATCGCCGATGTAGTAGATGTTCTCGGCCTTCAGGCAGTTCGCCGAACGAACCGTCAATTCGAGATCATCTACCGGGCGGAGAAGAACCGGATCCACTTGAGCCGGCTTGGAAGCCTCTGCTACCGGGGCGGTACCTTCCAGATCGGCGAACACGGAAAGCTGTTCCATCAGCACGCGAGCTGCGTAGCGAATGGCCTCTTCCGGCTCGACAACACCGTTGGTCTCGATATCGACAATCAGCTTGTCCAGATCGGTACGTTGCTCGACGCGGGCGCTTTCGACCGCATAGGCAACGCGACGGATCGGGCTGAACGAAGCGTCCAGGACCAGCTTGCCGATAGTCTTGGCATCGCCCAGATTACGGACGTTGCCCGGCACATAGCCGCGACCTTTCTCGACCTTGATCTCCATGGACAGCTTGCCGCCAGGGGAAAGGTGAGCGATCACGTGTTCCGGATTGATGATCTCGACGTCATGCGGAAGTTCGATATCACCAGCACGAACGGCACCTTCGCCCTCCTTGGCCAGCTTCAAATTGACAACATCACGGTTGTGCAACTTGAAGACGATACCCTTCAGATTGAGAAGGATATCGACAACATCTTCCTGCACGCCATCAACGGTGGAGTACTCGTGGAGCACGCCGTCGATGCCGACTTCGGTCGGTGCATAGCCGACCATCGAAGACAACAGAATGCGACGCAGTGCATTGCCAAGGGTATGGCCATAGCCGCGTTCAAACGGCTCCATGACCACCTTGGCTTGCACGGGCGACACGCTCTGCACGTCGATAATGCGGGGTTTGAGAAGTCCACTGCTTTGCATGGGCTAGATCCTCTGCTCAGTGCTTACTTCGAGTAAAGTTCGATGACGAGACCTTCGTTCAGGGTCGCCGGCAATTCGGAGCGCTGCGGCATGGCCTTAAACGTGCCCTTGCCTTCCTTGATATCCACGGAGATCCACTCCGGGAAACCGCGGGACTCGGCGGCCTCGAGGGCAGCCTTGCAACGCAGGGAAGCACGAGCGCGATCAGTCAACTGGACAACATCACCCGGCTTGACGATGAACGAGGGAATGTTCACGCGCTTGCCGTTGACCAGGACACCATTGTGACGAACGACCTGACGGGACTCGGAGCGCGAAGCGCCGAAGCCCATGCGGTATGCGACGGAGTCCAGACGGGCTTCGAGCAGTTGCAACAGGTTTTCGCCAGTTTGGCCCTTGCGACGATCAGCTTCGGCAAATGTTTTGCGGAACTGACCTTCAAGAACGCCATAAACGCGGCGAATCTTCTGCTTGGCACGCAGGTGGACACCATAGTCGGACAGACGGGCGCCAGACTTCTGGCCGTGCTGGCCCGGAGCGTAGGAACGACGCTCAATGGCGCACTTGTCAGTAAAGCACTTTTCGCCCTTCAGGAACAGCTTTTCGCCTTCGCGGCGGCACTGACGGCATTTCGGATCGAGATTACGAGCCACTTGTCTTTCTCCTTAGATGCGGCGCTTCTTGGGCGGACGGCAGCCGTTATGCGGCACCGGCGTCACGTCGGAAATCGCGGTAATCTTGATGCCCAGCGCATTGAGCGCGCGGACAGAAGATTCACGACCAGGGCCAGGGCCCTTGATGCGAACTTCGAGGTTCTTGACACCACATTCCTGAGCAGCCTTGCCAGCAGCTTCGGCAGCCACCTGAGCAGCAAACGGAGTGGACTTGCGCGAACCGCGGAAGCCAGCACCGCCGGAAGTCGCCCAAGACAAGGCATTGCCCATGCGGTCAGTGATGGTGATGATGGTGTTGTTGAACGATGCGTGAATGTGGGCAACGCCCTCAGCAACGTTCTTCTTGACCTTTTTGCGAACTTTGGTAGCAGTCTTTGCCATGTTCTGTCCCTATTACTTCTTGCCAGCGATGGCCTTGCGCGGGCCCTTGCGGGTACGAGCATTGGTACGGGTGCGCTGACCGCGGCAAGGCAAACCCTTGCGATGGCGCAGACCACGGTAGCAACCGAGGTCCATCAGGCGCTTGATGTTCATGGTGACTTCGCGACGCAGGTCACCTTCAACGGTGAACTTGCCCACTTCGTCACGCAGACGGTCCATGTCCGCATCGGACAGGTCTTTCATTTTTACGTTACGACCAACGCCGGCTGCGTCACAGATCTTCTGTGCGCGGGTACGGCCGATGCCGAAAATCGCCGTCAGGGCGATTTCTGCATGCTGATGGTTCGGAATGTTTACCCCTGCAATACGGGCCATTGAATCACTCCAATATTTCGAAAATTAGCGAATGCCGGACACGACAGGGGGTTAGCCCTGGCGCTGTTTGTGACGCGGATCCTTGCAAATGATGCGCACGACACCTTTGCGGCGGATAACTTTGCAGTTGCGGCAGATCCGCTTCACTGAAGGTTGGACTTTCATGTTTCACTCCTCGTCTGCGAGAGCTTGGAAGCAGCCGTGTTTCCTTGCCCTGCGGTTTATTGCGTAGAGAACTTTTTACTTGGCCCGGAAGACGATCCGGGCCTTGCTTAAATCATATGGCGTCAATTGCACAGTCACTTTGTCACCGGGAAGGATGCGGATGTAATGCATGCGCATCTTTCCGGAAATGAACCCATGCACGATATGGCCGTTTTCCAGTTTGACCTTGAAGGTCGCATTTGGGAGGTTTTCGACGACCTCCCCTTGCATCTCAATGTAATCTTCTTTTGCCATGGCTGATTACTACTTGATCATCGGTGCGCCTTTGAAGTTTGCTTTCTTCAGCAGGCTTTCGTATTGGTGCGACATCACATAGGCCTGAACCTGGGACATGAAGTCCATGGTCACGACCACGATGATCAACAGCGAAGTTCCGCCGAAGTAGAACGGCACGTTCCACTTCAGAATCAAAAATTCCGGCAATAGACAAACAACGGTAATGTAGGCAGCGCCAATCAGGGTCAGCCGCATCAGAATCTTGTCGATGTAACGCGCGGTTTGTTCACCCGGCCGAATGCCGGGCACAAAAGCGCCGCTCTTCTTGAGGTTGTCAGCTGTCTCCTTGGAATTGAACACAAGGGCCGTATAGAAGAAGCAGAAGAAGATGATAGCGCCAGCGTACAACATTACGTAGATCGGCTGACCGGGCGACAGTGTCGATGCAACATCCTTGAGCCATCGCATCGACTCGGTTGCTCCGAACCAGCCGGCAATCGTAGCGGGGAACAGTATGATGGATGAAGCGAAAATCGGCGGAATAACACCAGACATGTTCAGCTTCAGTGGCAGGTGAGAGCTCTGACCGCCGTAAATTTTGTTGCCAACCTGGCGCTTGGCATAATTGACTAGAATCTTGCGTTGACCGCGTTCGACGAAAACAACGAATGCAGTAACCAGAACAACGAGTACGCAGATAATAAGCGCCGTCAGTGGATGCATCGCCCCGGTTCGTACCAGTTCGAGCAAGCCACCGATAGCGTTCGGCAAACCAGCTGCAATGCCGGCAAAAATAATGATAGATATTCCGTTACCAAGGCCGCGCTCGGTAATTTGCTCACCTAGCCACATCAGGAACATGGTTCCGGTCAGCAACGTAGAAACCGTCGTCAGACGGAACATGAAGCCAGGATCATTGACCAATCCAGCCTGCGCCTCCAAGGCCACAGCAATTCCCACCCCCTGAAACAGGGCGAGAATCACGGTGCCGTAGCGCGTGTACTGGGTAATCTTGCGGCGACCAGCCTCGCCCTCTTTCTTGAGAGCCTCAAGCTGTGGACTGGCAACACTCATCAACTGCATGATGATCGATGCCGAGATATACGGCATGATTCCCAATGCAAATATCGTGAATCGCGACAAAGCTCCGCCCGAGAACATGTTGAACATGCCCAGGATGCCGCCTTGTTGCGAATTGAAAAGATCGGCCAGAACGTTGGGATCAATCCCGGGCACCGGGATGTGAGCACCGATACGGTACACAACCAGTGCGCCAAGCAGGAACCAAAGCCGGCGCTTCAGATCGCCGAACTTGCCACCCTTGCCAACGGTATTGGGATTTGCTGCCAACGTTCTAACCTTTCCCTGCTTTACTCGGCGACCGAACCACCGGCAGCCTCAATGGCAGCCTTGGCACCCTTGGTCGCGCCAACACCCTTCAGGGCAATTTTGCGGCTGATTGCACCGGAAAGAATTACCTTGGCCGAAAGCGCATCACCCGGAACGATACCGGCCGCCTGCAGAGCAAGCAGATCGATTTCGTCGACCGGCAGACGGTCCAGATCGGTCAAGCGAACTTCGTAGTTGCGAGCACGGGTCAGTGAGTTGAAACCTCGCTTCGGCAAGCGGCGTTGCAGCGGCATTTGACCGCCCTCGAAGCCAACCTTGTGGAAGCCGCCGGAGCGGGACTTTTGGCCCTTGTGACCGCGACCGCAGGTCTTGCCCAGGCCGGAACCAATACCGCGGCCAACACGCTTGGCTGCCTTCTTGGAACCTTCACCCGGTTTGATGGTATTCAGACGCATGGCTTAACCCTCAACCTTAACGAGATACTGAACCTTCTGGATCATGCCGCGGACTGCCGGCGTATCCAGCAGCTCCGCGGAGCTGTTCAGCTTGCGCAGGCCCAAGCCACGCACGGTGGCGCGGTGATCCTGCTTAGTGCCGATGATGCTCTTGACGAGCGTCACTTTGATTTTCTTGTCAGCCATGACTTACCCCATGATCTTTTCAACCGAGAGACCGCGCTTGGCGGCGATCTCGGCAGGCGTATTGACCTTCGACAAACCGTCGATAGTGGCACGCACGATGTTGTAGGGATTGGTCGAACCGTGAGCCTTGGCCACCACGTTGGTCACGCCGACGACCTCGAAGACGGCGCGCATGGCACCGCCGGCGATGATGCCGGTGCCCTCGGGTGCCGGCTGGATCATCACGGTGGTAGCGCCGTGACGGCCCATCACGGTGTGATGCACGGTACCGTTCTTCAGGCTGACCTTGGCCATCTTGCGACGCGCCTCTTCCATTGCCTTTTGGGCAGCAACTGGCACTTCGCGGGACTTGCCCTTGCCCATGCCGATACCGCCGTCGCCATCACCAACCACGGTCAATGCCGCGAAGCCGAGGATGCGACCGCCCTTCACCACTTTGGTGACGCGGTTGACCGCAACCATCTTTTCACGCATGCCGTCGTCGCGCTCTTCAGCCTGTTGCGGCTTCTTGTTTCTTTCAGGTTTAGCCATTTTCTAACCTTGTCCTTTCGCGACGATCAGAACTTCAGACCGGCTTCACGCGCGGCTTCCGCCAGCGCCTGAACACGACCGTGGTACTGAAGACCGGAGCGATCAAAAGCCACCTGTTCAATGCCTGCGGCCTTGGCGCGCTCGGCGATCAACTTGCCAACAGTGGTGGCAGCAGCCTTGTTACCGCCGTTCGGGAGTTCACCACGAACCCCCGTTTCCAGCGTGGAAGCCGAAGCCAGAACCTTGCCGCCGCAGGGCGAAATGATCTGGGCGTAAATGTGGCAATTCGTGCGGTTAACGCACAGGCGCACAGCTTTGAGCTCGGCGATTTTGGCCCGGGTTTTGCGGGCACGGCGCAGACGCGCTTCTTTCCTGTTAAACATATGCCACCCTTACTTCTTCTTGGTTTCCTTGATAACCACCACTTCATCGGCATAACGAACGCCCTTGCCCTTGTAGGGCTCCGGCTTACGATATGCACGAATCTCGGCGGCAACCTGACCGACTTGCTGTTTATCCGAACCCTTGATCAGAATTTCGGTCTGGGTCGGGCACTCAACTTTCACACCTACTGGCATCTTGTGCGCCACCGGGTGAGAAAAACCCAGAGACAGATTCAGGGTGTCACCCTGAGCCTGGGCACGATAGCCAACGCCAACCAACTGCAGCTTGCGCTCGAAGCCCTTGGAAACGCCGGTAACCATGTTACTGAGGTTGGCACGCATCGTGCCCCACATGGCTGCTGCATTCGCGGCGCCAACAACCTTGGAAACGACGACGTTCTGGCCTTCAACGACGACATTGACCGCCGGGTGAGCAGCAGCCTTCAAGGAGCCAAGCGGCCCCTTGACGACGATCTGCTCACCGACGGTGACTTCAACACCGGCCGGCAGTACTACGGGATTTTTACCAATACGAGACATAATTGCTTCGCTCCTTACGCCACGATGCAGAGGACTTCGCCGCCAACTTTGCTGGCACGAGCCTTGCGGTCGGTCATGACGCCCTTCGGGGTCGAAACGATGGCCACACCAAGGCCATTCATGACGCGCGGAATATCTTCGCAGCCCTTGTAGATGCGGAGACCAGGCTTGGAAACACGTTCGATACGCTCAATAACCGGACGACCGGCGTAATACTTGAGTGCAATATCAAGGGTTGCCTTGCCATCAGCCTCACGGACAGCAAAATCTTCAACGTAACCTTCATCCTTGAGTACGGCGGCGATGGCCACCTTAACTTTGGAAGAAGGCATGGAGACAGACGCCTTTTCGGCGAGCTGGGCGTTGCGGATGCGAGTCAGCATGTCCGCGATAGGATCGCTCATAGCCATTTCTGAATCTCCTGATTACCAGCTGGCTTTAACAATGCCCGGGATCTCGCCATTGAAGGCAAGCTCACGAATCTTGTTACGGCACAGACCGAATTTACGGAAAACACCACGCGGACGGCCAGTCAGCTGGCAGCGATTGCGCAGACGTGACGGGCTGGAGTTACGCGGCAGGGCCTGCATCTTCAGACGGGCTTCATAACGCTCCTCGTCAGACAGGCTCACGTTATTGATGATCGCCTCCAGGGCAGCACGCTTTTTTGCGTACTGAGCCACCAGCTTGCGGCGCTTCTCTTCACGGTTGATCAGAGCAAGTTTTGCCATGATTGCCTCAATTCTTGAACGGGAACTTGAAGGCGGTCAGCAGAGCCTTGGCTTCTGCATCGGTCTTCGCGGTCGTGGTGATGCTGATGTTCATACCCCGCAGAGCATCGATCTTGTCGTACTCGATTTCCGGGAAAATGATCTGTTCTTTGACGCCCATGTTGTAATTGCCCTGGCCGTCAAAACCCTTGCCGGAGATACCGCGGAAGTCGCGAACACGCGGCAGGGCGATAGTCACCAGACGATCCAGGAATTCGAACATGCGCGGACCACGGAGAGTGACCATGCAACCGATCGGATAACCGTCACGAATCTTGAAGCCCGCAATAGACTTACGGGCCTTGGTCGTCACCGGCTTTTGACCCGCAATCTTCTGCATGTCGCCGACGGCGTTTTCCAGAACCTTCTTATCAGCAACCGCCTCACCGACACCCATATTCAGAGTGATCTTGGTGATACGCGGAACTTCCATTACGGACTTGTAACCGAACTGCTTGCTCAAATCAGCAACAACGGTGTCCTTGTAAAACTGCTGCAAACGCGCCATGACCACCCCTTATGCGTTTACCAGTTCGCCGTTCGACTTGAACACGCGAACCTTGCGGCCATCCTCAAGCGCCTTGATGCCGACACGGTCAGCCTTCTTGGTCGCCGGATTGAACAGCGCAACATTGGAGATATGGATAGGCATGTCCTTGTCCACGATGCCACCAGCCACACCCTTGATCGGGTTCGGCTTAACGTGCTTCTTAGCACGATTGACACCCTCGACAAGCACATGCTCATCATCGACACGGCGCAGCACGGTGCCGCGTTTGCCCTTGTCTTTACCAGTAATGACAACGATTTCGTCGCCCTTGCGAATTTTTTCCATCATCCGTTCCTTACAGCACTTCCGGAGCCAAGGACACGATCTTCATGAAGCGCTCGGTACGCAGTTCGCGAGTCACCGGGCCAAAGATGCGCGTGCCGATCGGCTCGAGCTTGTTGTTGAGAAGGACTGCGGCATTGCCATCAAAGCGCACCAGCGAACCATCCGGACGACGAACACCCTTGGCGGTACGAACCACCACGGCGTTATAGACATCACCCTTTTTGACCCGACCGCGCGGCGCAGCATCCTTGATACTGACCTTGATGATGTCACCAATGCCCGCATAACGGCGCCTGGATCCACCCAGCACTTTGATACACATTACTGAACGTGCGCCGGTGTTATCGGCGACATCCAGTGTCGTCTGCATCTGAATCATTTAAATAAACTCCAACTTAATCCGCCCAGGCGGTCAGTCTTGGAACCCGTACGGGTCGAACAACTTCGCAACCACCAGGACGGCAGTCGCAAAAAAGAAGCCGGATTATACCGGCTTCTTTGATCACTGCGCAAGCGTTTTCAAAAAACTTTCGTTATACAACGATCGCCTTTTCAAGAACGCTCGTGACAGCCCAGGTCTTGGTACGGGAAACCGGACGAGTTTCGACGATCTCAACGAGATCCCCTGCCTTGGCCGAGTTGCCTTCGTTATGGGCGTGGTACTTCTTGGAACGAACCATAACCTTGCCGTACATAGGGTGCTTGACCTTACGTTCGACGAGAACGGTGACCGTCTTGTCCATCTTGTCGCTAACCACACGACCGATGAGAGTACGCTTGATACTGGTGGATTCGCTCATTGCTGCACCGCCTTTTCACGGATAAGCGTGCGGACGCGAGCAATATCGCGACGCACCTTGGACATTTGGCTGGTATTGGACAACTGCTGGGTTGCGAGTTGCATACGCAGACCGAACTGGGCCTTCAACAGATCCAGCAATTCCTTGTTGAGCTCGTCCACGCTCTTGGTTCTCAGTTCACTAGCTTTCATGATTACCCCAGATGACGAGTCACGAAGGTGGTGGCAATCGGCAACTTGGCGGCGGCGAGGGCAAATGCCTCGCGAGCCAGCGCTTCATTGACACCATCCATCTCGTAAAGAACCTTGCCCGGCTGAATTTCGGCAACCCAGTACTCCGGGTTGCCCTTACCGTTGCCCATACGAACTTCTGCCGGCTTCTTGGAAATCGGCTTGTCAGGGAAGATACGGATCCAGATGCGACCACCCCGTTTGATGTGACGGGTCATGGCGCGACGAGCAGCTTCGATCTGACGAGCTGTCAGACGACCGCGACCGGTAGCCTTGAGGCCCCATTCGCCGAAGGAAACCTTCGTGCCGCGAGTCGCAAGGCCTTCGTTGCGACCCTTGTGTTCCTTGCGGAACTTGCGACGATTTGGTTGCAGCATTTAAGCACCTGCCTTTCTTACGCGCTTGGCCGGGGCCTCGCCGTCGGCTTTCTTCACCGTACGAGTGCGCGGCTTATCGCCTTCAGGCTTACCTGGAGCGCGACGCGGACGACGATCGTCAGCGGCCGGCTCTTCTGCGACCGGCTGCTCGTTGCGATCAAGCATATCGCCCTTGTAAACCCAGACCTTGATACCGATGATGCCGTATGTGGTCAGCGCTTCCGAAGTTGCATAATCGATATCGGCACGCAATGTATGGAGCGGCACGCGACCTTCGCGATACCACTCACTACGAGCGATTTCGGCGCCGTTCAGACGGCCGGCGCTCATCACCTTAATGCCCTGAGCGCCCAGACGCATTGCATTCTGCATCGCACGCTTCATGGCACGACGGAACATGATGCGCTTCTCGAGCTGTTGGGCGATCAAGTCCGCGATCAGTTGAGCATCGATTTCCGGCTTGCGGATTTCTTCAATCGATACATGGACAGGAACGCCCATGATGCGCTGAAGATCCGTACGCAGTTGCTCGATATCTTCGCCCTTCTTGCCAATTACGACACCCGGGCGGGCAGAGTAAACGGTGACGCGGGCATTCTTTGCCGGACGCTCGATCAGCACACGACCAACCGAAGCGTGCGCGAGCTTGCGCTTCAGGTATTCGCGGACCTTGATATCTTCGTTCAGCATACCTGGGAAGTCCTTGCTGTTAGCATACCAGCGCGAACCCCAGTTCTTGGTGACTGCCAAGCGGAAGCCAGTCGGATGAATTTTCTGTCCCATGGCTCTTCCTTAGTTACCAACGGTCAGATAGATATGGCAAGTCGGCTTGATGATCCGATTGCCACGACCCTTGGCGCGTGCGGCAAACCGCTTAAGCACCATGCCTTTTTCGACGTAGATGATTTTCACCTTCAGTTCGTCGATATCAGCGCCGTCGTTGTGCTCAGCATTGGCGATTGCCGATTCGAGCACTTTTTTAACGATACCGGCCCCCTTTTTCGGGGAGAAAGCCAGGATGTTGAGAGCCTGACCAACCGGCTTGCCACGCACCAAGTCCGCAACCAAGCGACCTTTTTGCGCAGAGAGGCGTACGCCCCGTAGACTTGCACGAGTTTCCATGTCAGCTCCTTACTTCTTGGCCTTCTTGCCGGCGGTGTGACCCTTGAACGTACGGGTCAGCGAAAACTCGCCGAGCTTGTGGCCGACCATATTTTCGGTGACAAACACCGGAATATGCTGCTTGCCATTGTGGACCGCAATCGTCAGGCCGATGAACTCGGGGAGGATCGTCGAACGACGCGACCAGGTCTTGATCGGGCGCTTGTCGCTGGTAGCACGAACTGCTTCGACTTTGTCGATCAGGTGCGCATCAACAAACGGGCCCTTTTTGAGAGAACGTCCCATTTCCTACCCCTTAACGCTTATGACGGCGCTGAACGATCATGCTGTTCGTGCGCTTATTGCTGCGGGTACGGTAACCCTTTGTGGGCTGACCCCACGGATTGACAGGCACACGACCTTCGCCGGTCTTACCTTCACCACCGCCATGGGGGTGATCAACCGGGTTCATGGCAGTACCACGAACTGTCGGGCGAATGCCACGCCAACGCATAGCCCCGGCTTTGCCAAACTTGCGCAGGTTGTGCTCTTCGTTACCGACTTCACCAATGGTGGCACGGCACTCAACATGCACGCGACGAACCTCACCAGAGCGGAGGCGAATTTGAGCATACGTGCCTTCACGAGCCAGCAGCTGAACGGAAGCACCGGCGGAACGGGCCAACTGAGCGCCCTTGCCCGGCATCATCTCCACACAGCAAATAGTCGTACCAACCGGAATATTCCGAATTGGAAGCGCATTGCCCGACTTGATCGGAGCCTCTGAGCCACTCATGATCGCTTGGCCAACTACCATTCCCTTGTTGGCAATGATGTAGCGACGCTCACCATCCGCATAACAGAGGAGTGCGATGTTTGCAGTGCGATTCGGGTCATATTCCAGACGTTCAACCTTGGCGGGGATACCATCCTTGTTGCGCTTGAAGTCGATGACGCGATAAGCCTGCTTGTGACCACCACCCTGATGGCGAACAGTGATGCGACCATTGTTGTTGCGGCCAGCATTACTAGACTTGGATTCAATTAGACCGGCAAACGGCTTGCCCTTGTGCAGATTGGCGTTGACGACCTGAACAACGGCGCGACGACCAGGGGAGGTCGGCTTGACTTTAACGAGAGCCATTACGCATTCCCCCCTTCAACGAAATTGATTTCCTGGCCCGGCTTGAGGCTCACATAGGCTTTTTTCCAGCCCTTGCGACGGCCAGTTGCGCCTTTGAAGCGCTTGACCTTACCCTTCACATTCGCAACCTGAACACCCTCAACTTCGACCTTGAACAAAAGTTCGACAGCGGCCTTGATTTCCGGCTTGGTCGCATCGGACGCAACACGGAAAATAACTTGCTCGTACTTGTCGGCGACATAGGTCGCCTTCTCGGAGATTTGCGGTGCTAGCAGCACCTGCATCAGACGCTCTTGATTCATCCCCACATCTCCTCGAACTTGGCCACGGCGTTCTTGGTAACCAAAACCTTGGCGAAGCGAACCAGCGAAACCGGATCGGCTTCCTGCGCCTCCAGCACCAGAACGTTAGGCAGGTTACGGGACGAGAGATACAAATTTTCGTTCAACTCGTCGGTGATGACCAGAAGATTGCCCTCAAGACCCATGCTCTTCAGCTTCTGGGAAAACAGCTTGGTCTTGGGCGCGTCGACGGAAAGATCGTCGACGACGACAAGACGGTCCTGACGGGCCAACTCGGACAGAATCGCGGCCATACCGGCGCGGAACATCTTCTTGTTAACCTTCTGGCTAAAGTTTTCTTCGGGAGAGTTCGGGAAGATCCGACCGCCTCCACGCCACAGCGGGCTGCCGTTGCTACCAGCACGAGCACGACCGGTGCCCTTCTGACGCCATGGCTTGGTGGTGGTGTGACGGACTTCGGAGCGATCCTTCTGCTGACGGTCGCCAGAACGTGCGTTCGCCTGATAGGCAACAACGATCTGGTGAACCAGCGCTTCATTGAAATCGCGACCGAACAGCACGTCGGAAGCCTGCAGCCTGGCTGCTTCCTGACCTTGTTCGTTAATAACCTTGAGTTCCATGTCGCCCCCTTAAGCCTTGACCGCCGGACGCACGACGACGTCGGAACCCTTGGCACCCGGAACGGCACCCTTGACCAACAGAAGCTGGCGATCGATATCAACGCGAACAATCGTCAGACCCTGCATCGTGGACTGAACGTCGCCCAGATGACCTGCCATGCGCTTACCCGGGAAAACACGACCCGGATCCTGCGCCATACCAATGGAACCCGGTGCATTATGCGACACGGAATTGCCATGGGAAGCACGGTTGGAACTGAAGTTGTGACGCTTGATACCACCCTGGAAACCCTTACCGATCGAGGCACCGGTCACGTCAACCTTCTGCCCTTCGGCAAAAATGGTGACTGCAACCTGATCGCCCGCCTTGAAACTGGCCAGCTGATCGGCGTCGACCTGGAATTCCTTGAGCACATGCCCGGCTTCCACACCCGCCTTGGCCAGATGGCCAGCAAGGGGCTTGGAAACGCGCGAGGCACGGCGCTTGCCGAATGCGACCTGAATGGCTGCGTAGCCATCGATCTCCGGCGTTTTGACTTGGGTCACGCGGTTGTTTGACACGTCAAGCACAGTTACCGGAATGGACGCGCCATCCTCGGCAAAAATGCGAGTCATGCCAACCTTGCGACCAACAAGGCCTAGACTCATGGTTATTCTCCTCATCGCCGGCTGCGATTGGCCGGTCGATGTAAAACAACAAATGGGCAGCCGTCGCCGGCCACCCCCGAAAGGCGCGGATTATATCCGCGAACTACTTTTACTGCAACTTGATTTCTACGTCGACCCCAGCTGGCAGATCCAGCTTCATCAGCGCATCAACGGTCTTGTCAGTCGGATCGACGATATCCATCAGGCGAAGATGGGTACGGATTTCGAGTTGATCACGGGAAGCCTTGTTGACGTGCGGCGAGCGCAGGATGTCGAAACGCTGCTTGCGGGTCGGCAATGGCACCGGCCCCCGAACAACAGCACCGGTACGCTTGGCGGTTTCAACGATTTCCTGAGCGGACTGATCGATCAGGCGATAGTCGAAGGCCTTCAGACGAATACGGATTTTTTGGCTTTGCATTTTTGGCTTCCAAAGAGCGATGGGGTGAACACCTGCCCACCCCTGTTTTCAAAAAAGAGCGATTATTCGATGATCTTAGCAACGACGCCGGCGCCGACGGTACGACCGCCTTCACGGATGGCGAAGCGCAGACCTTCTTCCATGGCGATCGGAGCGATCAGCTTGATCGTCATGGCGATGTTGTCGCCCGGCATGACCATTTCGGTGCCTTCCGGCAGCTCGATGGAGCCGGTCACGTCGGTCGTGCGGAAGTAGAACTGCGGACGGTAGCCGTTGAAGAACGGGGTGTGACGACCACCTTCGTCCTTGGACAGGATGTACACTTCGGAGGTGAAGTGGGTGTGCGGCTTGACCGAACCCGGCTTGCACAGCACCTGACCACGCTCGACGTCTTCACGCTTGGTACCGCGGAGCAGGGCGCCGATGTTGTCGCCAGCTTGACCCTGGTCGAGCAGCTTGCGGAACATTTCAACACCGGTACAGATGGTCTTGATGGTCGGACGGATACCGACGATTTCGATTTCTTCGCCAACCTTGACGATGCCGCGTTCAACACGACCAGTGACGACAGTGCCGCGACCGGAAATGGAGAAGACGTCTTCGACCGGCATCAGGAAGGGTTGGTCGATGGCGCGTTCCGGGGTCGGGATGTAGGAATCCAGGGCATCTGCCAGACGGAAGATGGAGGGTTCGCCGATTTCGGACTGGTCGCCTTCAAGGGCCTTCAGGGCAGAGCCGTGAATGATCGGGGTGTCGTCGCCCGGGAAGTCGTACTTGGAGAGCAGCTCGCGCAGTTCCATTTCGACGAGTTCGAGCAGTTCGGCGTCGTCAACCATGTCGCACTTGTTCATGAACACCAGAACGTACGGCACGCCAACCTGGCGAGCCAGGAGGATGTGCTCGCGGGTTTGCGGCATCGGGCCGTCAGCAGCGGAACAGACGAGGATGGCGCCGTCCATCTGGGCAGCACCGGTAATCATGTTCTTGACGTAGTCGGCGTGGCCCGGGCAATCGACGTGGGCGTAGTGACGATTGGCGGTTTCGTATTCAACGTGGGCGGTATTGATGGTGATACCGCGCGCCTTTTCTTCCGGCGCTGCGTCGATTTCGTCATACTTCTTGGCCGAGCCACCAAACTTGGCGGACAGCACCGTGGTAATCGCAGCCGTCAGCGTGGTCTTGCCATGGTCAACGTGACCAATCGTGCCCACATTCACGTGCGGTTTCGTACGCTCGAATTTTTCCTTAGCCATTATCGGTTCTCCAATAAGGTGTTACTTTTTGTTGATGACAGCGTCAGCGACGTTCTTCGGCGCTTCCGTATAGTGCTTGAATTCCATCGAGTAGGTGGCGCGACCCTGCGACAGTGAGCGCAGCGAGGTCGAGTAACCAAACATCTCGGACAACGGCACCTCAGCCTTGACCAGTTTGATACCACCAACCTGATCCTCCATACCCTGGACAATGCCACGACGTGAAGAGAGATCGCCCATGACGTTACCCATGTAGTCTTCCGGCGTCTCAACTTCGACCGCCATCATCGGCTCAAGCAGCGTTGGGCTGGCCTTTTTCATGCCTTCCTTGAACGCCATGGAAGCTGCCATGCGGAACGCGTTTTCGTTCGAGTCAACGTCGTGGTAGGAGCCATCAAACAGGGTGAACTTCACATCGACAACAGGGAAGCCAGCCAGAACGCCACTGCCAACTGCATCACGCAAACCCTTGTCGACCGCAGGAATGAATTCGCGGGGCACAACACCACCCTTGATAGCATCGACGAATTCGTAGCCCTTGCCAGCCTCGTTCGGCTCGATCTTGAGCCAGACGTGACCGAACTGACCACGACCACCAGACTGCTTAACGAACTTGCCTTCTTGTTCGACCGCCTTCTTGATGCATTCGCGGTAGGCCACCTGCGGCGCGCCAACCGATGCATCAACGTTGAATTCGCGACGCATACGGTCAACCAGAATTTCCAGGTGCAATTCGCCCATGCCGGAAATAATGGTCTGACCGGATTCCTCATCGGTGCGCACGCGGAAGGATGGATCCTCCTGAGCCAGACGACCCAGAGCCAGACCCATCTTTTCCTGGTCAGCCTTGGTCTTCGGCTCAACGGCAACGTGAATCACCGGCTCCGGGAAAACCATACGCTCAAGGGTAATGACTTTTTGCGGATCACACAGCGTATCACCGGTAGTCGCTTCCTTCAGACCCACGGCTGCAGCGATGTCGCCAGCACGCACTTCCTTGATTTCTTCACGCTGATTGGCGTGCATCTGCAGGATGCGACCCAGACGCTCCTTACGACCCTTAACCGGGTTGTAAACGGTATCGCCAGAGTTGATCACGCCGGAATAGACGCGGAAGAAGATCAGTTGGCCAACGAACGGGTCGGTCATGATCTTGAAGGCCAGAGCGGAGAACGCCTCATCGTCGGCAGCGCGGCGCTCGCCTTCGGATTCGTTCTCGAGAATACCCTTGACCGGCGGAATATCAACCGGTGAGGGCAGGAGCTCGATCACGGCGTCAAGCATCTTTTGCACGCCCTTGTTCTTGAAGGCGGTGCCACACAGCATCGGCTGAATTTCACAGGCGATGGTGCGAGTACGGAGACCAAGAAGAATGTCGGCTTCTGAAAGCTCCCCCTCTTCGAGGTAGCGATTCATCAGATCTTCAGAAGCTTCAGCAGCCGCCTCAACCATCTGCTCGCGCCAAGTTTGCGCATCGGCAGCCAGCTCAGCCGGGATTTCGCGGGCTTCGTACTTCATACCCTGGGAAGCTTCGTCCCAGTAGATGGCCTTCATCTTGATCAGGTCGACCACGCCCTCGAACTTATCTTCAGCACCGATAGGGATGACGATAGGCACAGGATTGGCCTTCAGGCGCAACTTGAGCTGGTCAACAACCTTGAAGAAATTGGCGCCGGAGCGGTCCATCTTGTTAACGAAGGCCAGACGCGGCACACCATACTTATTGGCTTGACGCCATACGGTTTCCGACTGGGGCTGAACACCGCCAACCGCACAATAAACCATACAAGCAGCATCAAGAACACGCATGGAACGCTCTACTTCGATCGTGAAGTCAACGTGTCCCGGGGTGTCAATAATATTGATGTGGTGCGGCTGGAACTGCTTGTCCATGCCACTCCAGAAGCAGGTAGTCGCAGCGGACGTAATGGTAATGCCGCGCTCTTGCTCCTGCTCCATCCAGTCCATGGTGGCAGCACCATCATGAACTTCACCAATCTTGTGATTAACACCGGTGTAGTAAAGGATACGTTCGGTCGTCGTCGTTTTGCCGGCGTCGATATGGGCGCTGATACCGATATTGCGGTAGCGCTCGATAGGAGTTTTACGTGCCACGTTAAAGCCCTTTGAAAATTAGAAGCGGAAGTGAGCGAAGGCCTTGTTGGCCTCGGCCATGCGGTGCACTTCATCCCGCTTCTTGACTGCACCACCGCGATTTTCGGAGGCCTCAAGCATTTCGGCGGCCAGACGCTGACCCATGGACTTCTCAGAACGCTTGCGGGCAGACTCACGCAGCCAGCGCATAGCCAGCGCGGCGCGGCGAGCCGGACGCACTTCAACAGGTACCTGATAGTTGGCACCACCAACACGGCGGGATTTCACTTCAACCATCGGCTTGACATTACCCATGGCAGAACTGAACACTTCCAGCGGATCCTTGCCGGACTTGGTCGTAATGATATCGAAAGCGCCATAGACAATGCGCTCGGCAACAGACTTCTTGCCGCTTTGCATGATGGCGTTGATGAACTTGGAGACTTCGACATTGCCGAACTTCGGATCCGGCAGAATGTCGCGCTTGGGTACTTCACGACGACGGGGCATATTAACCTCTATTAAACACGATTCAGTTGAAAAGCCGGGAAGGGGTTTTCACCCACCCGGCCCTCTCGGCTACCCAGAGGAGTAGCCACTTACTTAAGCCGCTTAAAAAATTAAGCAGCCTTCGGACGCTTGGCCCCGTACTTGGAACGGGACTGCTTACGATCCTTGACACCCTGCGTATCCAGGGAGCCGCGCACGGTGTGATAACGCACACCCGGCAAGTCCTTGACACGACCACCACGAATCAGGACCACTGAGTGCTCCTGCAGGTTGTGGCCTTCACCGCCAATATAGGAAATGACTTCAAAGCCATTGGTCAGACGAACCTTGCAAACCTTACGCAGCGCAGAGTTCGGCTTTTTCGGAGTGGTGGTATATACACGGGTGCAGACGCCACGCTTCTGCGGGCACTTTTCCAGAGCAGGAACCTTGCTCTTGGCCTTTTCGGCTACGCGCGGCTTGCGCACGAGCTGGTTGATGGTCGGCATATCAAACTTCCTTCAACAGCCGGGCACCGAAAAGTGGTGCGCGACGGCAATTTTGTTATCCAAAGCGGAGACAATGATTAGCCTCCGCCGACAAAGACCATAAATTTTATGGCTGATCAACCCCCGTGTCAACGTAACACGGGGGTTGTTAGACGGCTCACAGGCCCTGATCTGCTTCCTGTGTTGCGTTTTCGGCAGTTGCGTCTTCGATCGGGCGGGAAGCCGCCGCGATATCTTCTCCTGCCAGCTGAGCCTTGCGGCTGCGGTGATAGGCAAGGCCGGTACCGGCCGGAATGAGGCGACCGACGATGACGTTTTCCTTAAGACCACGCAGCTCGTCGCGCTTGCCCATAATGGCAGCCTCGGTGAGAACACGAGTGGTTTCCTGGAAGGACGCCGCGGAAATGAACGAATCGGTCGATAGCGATGCCTTGGTAATCCCGAGCAACATGTGTTCGATGACTGCCGGAAGCTTGCCTTCGGCATTGACGCGATCATTCTCCGCCAGCAACTCGGCGCGCTCGACCTGTTCGGACTTGATGAACTTGGTGTCACCCGGCTCGACAATGGTTACACGGCGCAGCATCTGGCGAACGATCACTTCAATGTGCTTGTCGTTGATCTTCACACCCTGCAGACGATAAACGTCTTGGACTTCGTCGGTGATGTAACGGGCCAGCGCCTCGACGCCCTGCAAACGCAGGATATCGTGCGGATCCGGTTCGCCTTCGACGATCTTTTCACCCTTGTTGACCACCTGACCGTCGTGCACCAGGACGTGCTTGTCCTTCGGAATCAGGAACTCATGAACCGCGCCATCGAGGTCGGTGATGACCAGACGCTGCTTACCCTTGGTGTCCTTACCAAAGCTGATTGTGCCAGTCGTTTCGGCCAACACGGAGGCATCCTTAGGTGTACGCGCTTCGAACAACTCGGCGACGCGTGGCAGACCACCGGTAATGTCACGGGTCTTGGCAGATTCCTGCGGCATACGGGCGAGTACATCACCAACGCCAACTTGCTGACCGTCGAGCACCGAGATGATCGAGCCAACCTGGAACGCGATGGAAACCGTGTGGTCGCTACCGTGGACGCGAACTTCCTGACCATTTTCGTCAAGCAGTTTGACGACCGGGCGAACACCTTTGACAGCGGCCTTGCCACCGCGCTTGTGGTCGATAACCACCAGCGTGGACAAGCCAGTCACATCATCAACCTGTTTGGCAACGGTAACGCCCTCTTCGACATTTTCGAAGCGAACAGTACCGGCATATTCGGTAATGATCGGACGGGTGTGCGGATCCCAGGTTGCCAGCTTGGCACCTGCCTTGACTGCCTTGCCTTCGTCGACCGACAGCATGGCACCGTACGGAACCTTGTGACGCTCACGCTCGCGGCCATGGTCGTCGGTAATCAGAACTTCGCCAGAACGAGAAATAACAACCTTCTCACCCTTGGCGCTGGTGACATAGCGCATGTTGGAGGTATAGCGGACCGTACCTGCCGACTTTGCCTCAACCTGCGACGCTACGGCCGCACGGGAAGCCGCGCCGCCAACGTGGAAGGTACGCATGGTCAGCTGGGTACCCGGTTCGCCGATCGACTGGGCGGCGATGACGCCAACCGCTTCACCGGCATTGACCATTGTGCCTCGTCCCAGGTCGCGACCGTAGCATTGGGCGCACAGACCATAGCGGGTATCGCAGGTAAGCGGAGTGCGAACCTTGACTTCATCGATCCCCAGCTTGTCGATCAGATCAACCAGATCCTCGTCCAGCATGGTGCCGGCGAAAATGACCGACTCCTGGGTTTCGGGATCAATCAGATCGTCGACCGTGACACGACCAAGGATCCGCTCGCGCAGCGCCTCGATCACTTCACCACCTTCGACCAGCGCCTTGACGACAAAACCATTCTTGGTGCCGCAGTCATCCTCGGTAATCACCAGATCCTGGGTGACATCGACCAGACGACGCGTCAGGTAACCGGAGTTTGCCGTCTTCAACGCTGTATCGGCCAGACCCTTACGGGCACCGTGAGTCGAGATGAAATACTGGAGAACGTTCAGGCCTTCGCGGAAGTTGGTGGTAATCGGGGTCTCGATAATCGAGCCATCCGGCTTGGCCATCAGGCCTCGCATACCGGCCAGCTGACGGATCTGGGCGGCAGAACCGCGAGCACCGGAGTCGGCCATCATGTAGATGGAGTTGAAGGAGTCCTGCTTGACCTTCTTGCCATGACGGTCAATGACTTCCTCGTGGCCGAGTTCATCCATCATCACCTTGGCAACCTGGTCTCCAGTACGCCCCCAGATATCGACGACCTTGTTGTAGCGTTCGCCATTTGTCACCAAGCCGTTGGTGTACTGGATTTCAATTTCTTTCACTTCGGCTTCGGCGGAAGAAATAATCTCGTACTTCTTGGCCGGCACGAGCATGTCATCCGAGCAAAACGATATACCGGCGCGAGTCGCCAAGGCGTAACCGTTCTGCATCAACTTGTCGGCAAAAATAACCGTTTCCTTCAAGCCACAGCGACGGAATGATTCGTCGATCAGCTTGGAGATCTCCTTTTTCTTCAGGGCACGGTCAATGGCCTTGAAAGGCAAGCCTTTCGGCAAGATTTTGGAAAGCAGCGCACGGCCCGCAGTCGTTTCGACGCGGACCATTTTCTCTTCCCATTCACCTTCAGCCGCAGCAGGTTCGTACTGCTTGAGGCGCACTGAAATCCGTGAGTGAACATCCAACTGGCCGGCCGCCATGGCGCGTTCAATCTCGTGGGTATCGGCGAAATACATGCCTTCGCCCTTGCCGTTGATTTTTTCGCGGGTAGCGTAATACAGACCGAGAACGATATCCTGCGACGGAACAATGATCGGCTGGCCGTTGGCAGGCGACAATACATTGTTGGAGGCCAGCATCAGCGTGCGGGCTTCCATCTGCGCTTCCAGCGACAGCGGGACGTGAACAGCCATCTGGTCACCGTCGAAGTCGGCGTTGAAGGCCGCGCAGACGAGCGGGTGCAACTGGATGGCCTTGCCTTCGATCAGGGTTGGCTCGAAAGCCTGGATGCCGAGACGGTGCAAGGTCGGCGCACGGTTGAGCATGACCGGATGTTCGCGGATGACGTCTTCAAGGATGTCCCAAACCACCGGCTCTTGGCCTTCGACCATCTTCTTGGCTTGCTTGATGGTGGTGGCGTAACCGAGCACTTCCAGCTTGTGGAAGATGAAGGGCTTAAACAGCTCCAGAGCCATCAGCTTGGGCAGGCCGCACTGATGAAGCTTGAGCTGCGGACCGACCACGATCACGGAACGCCCCGAGTAGTCGACGCGCTTGCCCAGCAGGTTTTGACGGAAACGGCCGCCCTTGCCCTTGATCATGTCAGCCAGCGACTTCAGCGGACGCTTGTTGGCGCCAGTCATGGCCTTGCCGCGACGACCGTTGTCGAGCAGCGAGTCCACAGCCTCCTGAAGCATGCGCTTTTCGTTGCGCACGATGATTTCCGGAGCCTTCAGCTCAAGCAGGCGCTTCAGACGGTTGTTGCGGTTGATGACGCGGCGATAGAGATCGTTCAGATCAGACGTAGCGAAGCGGCCACCATCGAGCGGAACCAGCGGACGCAGGTCCGGCGGCAGCACTGGCAGGACCTCGAGGATCATCCAGTCCGGCTTGATGCCTGACTTCTGGAAACCTTCGAGAATCTTCAGACGCTTGGCCAGCTTCTTGTTCTTGGCTTCGGAACCGGTCACTTCCAGCTCGGCGCGCAGCGATTCGACTTCGCTGTTCAGGTCGAGATTGCGCAGCAGTTCACGAATACCCTCGGCGCCCATCAGTGCCTGGAATTCGTCACCGTGCTCTTCGACCATCTCCAGGTATTGGTCTTCGGTCAGCAACTGGCTGCGTTGCAGATTCGAGACCATGCCAGGATCGGTAACGACATAGGCTTCGAAATACAGGACGCGCTCGATATCACGCAGCGTCATGTCGAGCACCATGCCCAGACGGGACGGCAGGGACTTCAGGAACCAGATGTGTGCAGTCGGCGAGGCCAGTTCAATGTGCCCCATGCGGTCACGGCGAACTTTGGCCAGCGTGACTTCAACGCCGCACTTCTCGCAGATGACACCGCGATGCTTCAGGCGCTTGTATTTGCCGCAGAGGCACTCGTAGTCCTTGATCGGGCCGAAAATCTTGGCACAGAACAGGCCGTCACGCTCCGGTTTGAAGGTACGGTAGTTGATGGTTTCCGGCTTTTTGACTTCACCATAGGACCAGGAACGGATCTTGTCGGGCGAAGCGAGGCCAATGGTAATCGCATCGAATTCTTCCTCGGCGGTTACCTGCTTGAACAGATCGAGCAATGCTTTCATCGTTTAACTCCCAGCCCTAAATCAGTAACGTTCCAGATCGATATCGATCGCCAGCGAACGAATTTCCTTGACCAGCACATTGAAGGATTCCGGCATACCGGCATCGATACGGTGCTCGCCCTTGACGATATTTTCGTAGACCTTGGTGCGGCCGTTCACATCGTCTGACTTCACGGTCAGCATTTCTTGCAGCACATAAGAGGCACCGTAGGCTTCCAGCGCCCACACCTCCATTTCGCCGAAGCGCTGACCGCCGAACTGTGCCTTACCACCCAGCGGCTGCTGGGTTACCAGCGAGTACGGGCCGGTCGAACGAGCGTGCATCTTGTCATCGACCAAATGGTGCAGCTTCAAGTAATGCATGTAACCAACGGTTACCTTACGCTCGAAGGCCTCACCGGTCCGGCCATCGAACAACGTCATCTGGCCTGAAGACGGCATGCCGGCGAGGGCCAGCATAGCCTTAATTTCCTCTTCCTTGGCACCATCGAACACAGGCGTTGCGAACGGCACACCGTTCGTAAGGTTCTCGGCCATCTCGAGTACTTCAACATCATTCAGTTCCTCAAGATTCTCCGATTTGCCACTGGAGTTGTAGATCTGATCGAGGAAACCACGAACTTCCTTGGCACTGGCCTGGGCGCGCAACATGGCACCAATCTTATAGCCGAGCCCCTTGGCAGCAAGGCCAAGGTGAACTTCCAGAATCTGACCGACGTTCATCCGCGAAGGCACGCCCAAGGGGTTCAAAACGATGTCAACCGGACGACCATCTTCCATATGGGGCATGTCCTCGACCGGCAGGATGCGGGAAACAACACCCTTGTTACCGTGACGACCAGCCATCTTGTCACCTGGCTGCAGCCGACGCTTGACGGCGACATAGACCTTGACCATTTTCTGGACGCCCGGCGGCAATTCGTCGCCTTGCGTCAGCTTCTTGCGCTTACCCTCAAACGCGACATCGAAGTCCTTGCGCGCCTGCTCAAGACCGTCCTTGACTTGCTCCAACTGTTGAGCAGCCTCGTCGTCGGCCAAGCGAATATCAAACCAGTGATGCGGATCCATACCGTCAAGGTAGGACTTCTCTATGACGGTACCCTTCGCCAGCTTCTTCGGTCCACCGTTGGCTTTCTTGCCGGTAATCAGACGTTCGACACGAGCGAAGGCATCGCGTTCAACGATACGCATCTGGTCGGCCAAGTCGAGCTTGTAATGACGGAGATGCTCATCAATGATCGACTGAGCCCGCTTGTCACGCTCGATACCCTCGCGGGTAAAGACCTGAACGTCGATAACGGTACCGGCTATTCCCGAAGGCACGCGCAGCGACGTGTCCTTAACATCCGAAGCCTTTTCGCCGAAAATCGCGCGCAACAGCTTCTCTTCTGGTGTCAGCTGGGTTTCACCCTTCGGGGTCACCTTACCGACCAGCACGTCGCCTGCTTCAACTTCGGCGCCAATGTAGACGATACCGGAATCATCAAGCCGGGATAGCTGTGCCTCGCCCAAGGACGCAATGTCGCGGGTGATTTCTTCAGGACCAAGTTTGGTATCGCGGGCGACGACCGTCAGTTCCTCAATGTGGATGGAGGTATAGCGGTCTTCAGCAACGACACGTTCGGAGATAAGGATCGAATCTTCGAAGTTGTAGCCGTTCCACGGCATGAAGGCGATCAACATGTTCTGACCAAGAGCCAGTTCGCCCTTGTCGGTGGAAGCGCCGTCCGCAACAACATCGCCCCTGGCGATGTGATCGCCGACCTTGACCATCGGGCGCTGATTGATGTTCGTGTTCTGATTGGAGCGGGTGTACTTGACCAGATTGTAGATATCGACGCCAACTTCACCAGCAATGGTTTCATCGTCATTTACACGAACAACGACACGACCTGCATCCACGTAGTCTACGATACCACCACGACGAGCGACAACCGCTGTCCCTGAGTCGACCGCAACAGTACGCTCAATACCTGTACCCACCAGCGGCTTTTCCGGACGTAGGCACGGAACGGCCTGACGCTGCATGTTGGCGCCCATCAAGGCACGATTCGCGTCATCGTGTTCAAGGAAAGGAATCAAGGAAGCGGCAACCGAAACGATCTGCCCCGGCGCCACGTCCATATACTGAACGCGTGCAGGCTCGGCGAGAATGGTTTCGCCCTTCTCGCGGCAGGTAACCAGGTCGTCGCTCAGTCGGCCAGTATCGTCAAGCGAGGCGTTGGCTTGGGCAACTACGTAGTTACCTTCCTCGATAGCAGAGAGGTATTCAATCTCGTTGGTTACCTTGCCATCTTCCACCTTGCGATAGGCCGTCTCGATGAAGCCATAGCTATTGACGCGCGCAAACAAGGCCAAAGAGTTGATGAGGCCGATGTTCGGACCTTCCGGCGTTTCGATTGGACATACGCGACCGTAATGGGTCGGATGCACGTCGCGCACCTCGAAGCCAGCACGCTCCCTGGTCAGGCCACCAGGGCCCAGTGCCGAGACACGACGCTTGTGAGTAATTTCGGAAAGCGGATTGGTCTGATCCATGAACTGCGACAGCTGGCTGGACCCGAAAAACTCCTTGATTGCAGCGCTGATCGGCTTGGCATTGATCAAATCGTGCGGCATCAAGTTGTCCGACTCTGCTTGAGACAGGCGCTCCTTGACAGCGCGTTCCACGCGAACCAAACCTGCCCGGAACTGGTTTTCCGCCAGTTCGCCCACAGAACGAACTCGACGATTCCCCAGGTGATCGATGTCGTCGATTTCGCCGCGGCCATTGCGCAACTCGACGAGTATCTTGATGACCTCGACAATATCGCGCGGCGACAGGGTCAGCTGTTCGCGAACCTCGATATTGGCACCAAGGGGCTTGATCTTAGCCGCAAGAGTTTCAGCTTCGGCCAAGGTCACGTTTTCGACCATGGCACGAGCGCCAAAAGGCAATAGACTGACCAAATCCTGAATCGTCGACAGGGCATAGCCCGAAGCCTCAGCCAAATTCTTGAGGGCAGCTTCAGCCTTGGAAGCCAATCCCTTGACCATCAGCTTGTATTCAATGACGTCTTTGCGAACCAGACGACGATTGAATTTCATGCGTCCAACACCGGAAAGGTCGTAGCGTTCGTCCGAGTAGAACAAGCCGTTGAACAGGATTTCCACGGCCTCCTCAGTCGGCGGCTCACCCGGCCGCATCATGCGGTAGATGGCAACACGCGCGGCCTGGCGGGTGGCGGTTTCGTCTGCGCGAAGCGTATTTGAAATGAAAGCCCCGCGATCCAGGTCGTTGGTGTACAGCGTTTCAACTGTGCGGATTTCGGCTTCGCGGAGCTTGGCGAGCAGGGTTTCGGTTATTTCATCGTTTGCATTTGCGATCACTTCGCCGGTTGCCGTATCGACGATGTTCTTGGCCACGACACGACCAATCAGGAATTCCTCCGGAACCACAATTTGCTTGATCGATACTGTCGCGATATCGCGAATGTGCTTCGCCGTAATGCGCTTGTCTTTCGGGACAATGACCTTTCCATCCGGACCGACGAAGTCAAATCGAGCTACTTCGCCACGCAAACGTTCCGGAACCAGCGTGAACTCCACCTTATCCTTGGCCAACAAGAAGGTGTCGAATTCGAAGAACTGCGACAGAATCTCCTCGGACGACATGCCAATTGCCTTGAGCAGGGTCGTAACAGGCATCTTACGGCGACGGTCGACGCGGAAGAACAAGGTGTCCTTGGGATCGAATTCAAAATCCAACCAAGAACCGCGGTAGGGAATGACACGAGCAGAAAACAACAACTTGCCCGAGCTATGAGTCTTACCGCGGTCGTGCTCGAAAAAGACACCGGGCGAGCGATGCAGCTGGGAAACGATAACCCGTTCGGTACCATTGATCACGAAGGATCCATTGGTCGTCATCAGGGGAATCTCCCCCATATAGACTTCCTGTTCCTTGACCTCCTTCACCGTATCCGGCGCTTCACGATCCATGATCACCAAACGTACCTTGGCACGCAGCGAAGAGGCGAAAGTCAGGCCGCGTTGCTGGCATTCGGTAACGTCAAATGCCGGCTCTCCCAGCATGTAGCTGACGAACTCGAGGCGTGCATTGCCTGAATGCGAAACGATCGGAAAGATCGAGGTAAACGCGGCTTGCAAGCCTTCATTTTTCCGCTGCTCGGGAGCCACTTCGTCTTGCAGAAAATCTTTGAAAGACTGCAACTGGGTAGCCAACAAGTAGGGAACGTCCAGCACGCTAGCGCGCTTGGCGAAACTCTTGCGGATGCGTTTCTTCTCGGTGAAGGAGTAAGTCATGGTAACTCCGTGAGGATAAAATCAAACGTAGAACCTGTCGAAACAGGCAAACGCAAACGGGCTCGCCTCCCTTTTGGGGAAGAGGTAAGCACAGTTTGCGTTTGCCAGTTGGCGTTATTCAAGTTCGTTTTTTGGATCGGTCAAACCTGTCGTACAAAGCACAAAAGGGCTGGCGACTTTGCCGCCAGCCCACACACCAAAACTCGATTACTTGACTTCGACCTTGGCGCCTGCGTCTTCCAGTTGCTTCTTGAGGGCTTCTGCGTCGGCCTTGGAAACACCTTCCTTGACCGGCTTCGGAGCGCCATCAACCAGATCCTTGGCTTCCTTGAGGCCCAGGCCGGTCACTGCACGCACGACCTTGATGACTTCAACCTTCTTGTCGCCGGCGCCGGTCAGGACGACGGTGAACTCGGTCTGCTCTTCAGCGGCAGCGGCACCACCAGCAGCCGGGCCGGCAACGGCCACGGCAGCGGCGGAAACGCCGAACTTCTCTTCGAACGCCTTGACCAAGTCGTTCAGTTCCATAACGGTCAGGGCGCCAACGGCTTCCAGGATTTCTTCTTTGCTAATTGCCATTTCAAATAACTCCTAAATCAGTTCGTATGCGGTACGGTTAAGCAGTGGCTTCTTCGCGCTGCGCGGCCAGTGCCGCCAGGCCGCGGACAAAGCCGGCAACCGGAGCTTGCATGACGTACAGCAGCTTGGAGAGCAGCTCTTCGCGGCTCGGCACGGAGGCAAGCGCCTGCACACCAGCTTTGTCGAGCACCTTGCCGGCATAGGAACCGGCTTTCAGCACGAGCTTGTCGTTGGTTTTTGCGAAGTCATTGAGAACCTTCGCGGCAGCCACCGGGTCGGTGGACACGCTGTAAATGAGCGGTCCGACCATTTGGTCTGCCAGGCCAGCGAACGAAGTGCCCGCGACCGCGCGACGCACCAAGGTATTTTTCAACACACGCAGATACACGCCAGACTCGCGCGCCTTCTTGCGCAGCACGGTGAGGTCGGTAACCTCGATGCCACGATATTCGGCAATCACGATGGTCTGTGCGTTGGCCACTTGCGCCGACACCTCAGCTACAACCGCTTTTTTGTCGTTCAGATTGAGACCCACGGGTCCTTCCTCCTTTCAAGTCATAACACGACGGGAAAATTCCCGCCGCACCTACGGCGACCTGAACCAGAAGCTATGCTGCGCGTTGCCGTTCAGCAGAAAATCTTGTTCTGGGACACCGTCTGCGCAGGATGCTTCGCGATTAAGTCCCTTCCGGGACACCTGCGGTCTTTGACGATCCGCCGGCAGCCGCCCAAGCGACCACCAACGGCCCAAAGTTCTGTTACCCCACCACCGTGGACTGGTCGACGCGAACGCCGGGGCCCATCGTGGCAGATACTGCGATTTTCTTCAGGTACTGCCCCTTGGACGAGGCCGGCTTGGCCTTGTTCAAGGCATCGACCAGTGCCTTCAGGTTGCTTTCCAGGCTCTCGACGGAGAACGAAGCGCGCCCGATCGTCGCATGGATGATGCCTGCCTTGTCGGTACGGTACTGAACCTGGCCAGCCTTGGCGTTCTTGACAGCGGTCGTGACATCCATCGTCACCGTCCCAACTTTAGGATTCGGCATCAAGCCGCGCGGACCAAGAATCTGGCCCAACTGACCAACGACCTTCATGGCATCCGGCGTAGCAATGACGACATCGAAATTCAGATTGCCCGCCTTGACTTCGGCAGCCAAGTCGTCAAAGCCGACAACTTCTGCACCGGCAGCCTTGGCGGCTTCGGCCTTTTCACCTTGGGCAAACACCGCAACACGCACGGACTTGCCGGTACCAGCCGGCAGAACGACCGAACCACGGACGACTTGATCCGATTTGCGTGCATCAACGCCGAGGTTCACTGCCACGTCGATGGATTCATCGAACTTGGCGGTAGCCGTTTCCTTGGCCAGCGTCAGAGCCTCCTGCAGCGGATACAACTTCTGCGGAACGACCTTGCTGGCAAGGGCTTTTTGTTTCTTCGTGAGCTTGGCCATGATTACAGACCCTCCACCGTGATACCCATCGAGCGGGCGGAGCCAGCGATGGTGCGAATAGCTGCTTCCATGTCGGCAGCGGTCAGATCAGGCATCTTGGTCTTGGCGATTTCCTCGCACTGAGCGCGAGTGATCTTGCCAACCTTGTCGGTATGCGGCTTGGCCGAACCAGACTTGATACCGGCAGCTTTCTTGATCAGGATGGTCGCCGGCGGGGTCTTCATCACGAAGGTGAAAGACTTGTCCGCGAAAGCGGTGATCACGACAGGAATCGGAAGACCCGGTTCAACACCCTGAGTTTGGGCGTTGAAGGCCTTGCAGAATTCCATGATGTTCAGACCACGCTGACCCAGCGCGGGACCGATCGGAGGCGACGGATTCGCCTTTCCTGCCGGCACTTGCAACTTGATGTAGCCAATAATTTTCTTGGCCATAATTTTCTCCTAAATATGAGTCATAACGCGCGTTGACCGTAGGATTACCAGCTACTGACGCTCCTCTTTGCCGAAATCCGGGCTTTCGGCGAACCCTGAAACCTAGATCAGGCCTTCTCGACCTGACCGAACTCCAGTTCGACCGGCGTAGCGCGACCAAAGATGGTCACCGACACGCGCAGGCGATTCTTTTCGTAATTGACATCCTCGACCGAACCATGGAAGTCGGTAAACGGCCCCTCCTTGACACGGACCACTTCGCCAACCTCGAACAGCACCTTCGGACGGGGTTTCTCAACACCTTCCTGCATCTGCTGCATGATCTTCTCGACTTCCTTTTCAGAAATCGGTGTCGGCTTGGTGGCGGTTCCGCCGACAAAGCCAGTAACTTTCGGCGTGTTCTTCACCAAGTGCCAGGAATCGTCATCCATTTCCATTTCGCACAGGACGTAGCCCGGGAAGAACTTACGCTCCGAGATGGCCTTCTGACCACCCTTCATTTCGACGACCTCTTCAACCGGAACGAGAATCCGGCCAAATTTTTCCTCCATGCCCAAGCGGGTAATGCGCTCCTGGATGGCGCGCATTACACTCTTTTCAAAGCCGGAGTAGGCATGTACGACGTACCAGCGTTTGCTCATGATTTCTTCCAGCCCAGCACCAGGTCGTAGAGAACCCATTCGAGGCTCTTGTCTGTCAGATACAGAAAGACCGCCATGACCACGACAAAGGCGAATACCGCCCCGGTAGTCTGCATGGTTTCCTTGCGGCTCGGCCACACGACCTTCTTGGCCTCGACTACCGCCTCGTTGGCAAACGTGAAAAAACGCTGACCCGGCTCGGTTTTCCAAGCTACAGCAATTGCCAGCGCCAACCCAACGAGAACCGCCAGGACGCGCAAAATCATTGCCTGCTCGGAGAGCAGGTAGAAGCCAGCCACGCCAGCAGCCAGAATAACCAGCGCCAGCGCAAACTTGATCTTGTCAGCCATGACGTTCGCGATCTTTATAGAGAGTGGCAGGGGCGGAGGGAATCGAACCCCCGACCTTCGGTTTTGGAAACCGGCGCTCTACCAATTGAGCTACACCCCTGCTGCAGAAACATCAAAGCGCCTCGGTCTCCCGAAGCGCCCTGAATACACAAAGCTACTACTTACTCGATGATCTTAGCAACGACGCCGGCGCCGACGGTACGACCGCCTTCACGGATGGCGAAGCGCAGACCTTCTTCCATGGCGATCGGAGCGATCAGCTTGATCGTCATGGCGATGTTGTCGCCCGGCATGACCATTTCGGTGCCTTCCGGCAGCTCGATGGAGCCGGTCACGTCGGTCGTGCGGAAGTAGAACTGCGGACGGTAGCCGTTGAAGAACGGGGTGTGACGACCACCTTCGTCCTTGGACAGGATGTACACTTCGGAGGTGAAGTGGGTGTGCGGCTTGACCGAACCCGGCTTGCACAGCACCTGACCACGCTCGACGTCTTCACGCTTGGTACCGCGGAGCAGGGCGCCGATGTTGTCGCCAGCTTGACCCTGGTCGAGCAGCTTGCGGAACATTTCAACACCGGTACAGATGGTCTTGATGGTCGGACGGATACCGACGATTTCGATTTCTTCGCCAACCTTGACGATGCCGCGTTCAACACGACCAGTGACGACAGTGCCGCGACCGGAAATGGAGAAGACGTCTTCGACCGGCATCAGGAAGGGTTGGTCGATGGCGCGTTCCGGGGTCGGGATGTAGGAATCCAGGGCATCTGCCAGACGGAAGATGGAGGGTTCGCCGATTTCGGACTGGTCGCCTTCAAGGGCCTTCAGGGCAGAGCCGTGAATGATCGGGGTGTCGTCGCCCGGGAAGTCGTACTTGGAGAGCAGCTCGCGCAGTTCCATTTCGACGAGTTCGAGCAGTTCGGCGTCGTCAACCATGTCGCACTTGTTCATGAACACCAGAACGTACGGCACGCCAACCTGGCGAGCCAGGAGGATGTGCTCGCGGGTTTGCGGCATCGGGCCGTCAGCAGCGGAACAGACGAGGATGGCGCCGTCCATCTGGGCAGCACCGGTAATCATGTTCTTGACGTAGTCGGCGTGGCCCGGGCAATCGACGTGGGCGTAGTGACGATTGGCGGTTTCGTATTCAACGTGGGCGGTATTGATGGTGATACCGCGCGCCTTTTCTTCCGGCGCTGCGTCGATTTCGTCATACTTCTTGGCCGAGCCACCAAACTTGGCGGACAGCACCGTGGTAATCGCAGCCGTCAGCGTGGTCTTGCCATGGTCAACGTGACCAATCGTGCCCACATTCACGTGCGGTTTCGTACGCTCGAATTTTTCCTTAGCCATTCCAGTTCCTCAATAATCAAATAAATAAAAATCCAGAATCCAAGCTAATCGGTGGTGCCCATGGGCAGGATCGAACTGCCGACCTCTCCCTTACCAAGGGAGTGCTCTACCACTGAGCCACATGGGCCTACCTTAAAACTCCAGCCGTACCGTGTTCGTGGAGCGGGTGAAGGGAATCGAACCCTCGTCTTAAGCTTGGAAGGCTTCAGCTCTACCATTGAGCTACACCCGCAAAACCCTACGCCCGCAGCACTGGCCGCTACAGCATTCAATCTGGTGGAGGGGGAAGGATTCGAACCTTCGAAGGCAGAGCCGACAGATTTACAGTCTGTTCCCGTTGACCGCTTGGGTACCCCTCCGGAAGAACCCGAGATTATCCGGACGACAACAAGCACTGTCAACACCTAAAAACAGAAAAGCCGGCATATAGCCGGCTTTCGAGCGCTTCAAAGCAAATTACTTCTGGGAGAGAACCCAGGCAACCAGCTTCTTGGCTTCGTCTTCGGTGACGTTGTTCGGGGGCATCGGGATCTGGCCCCACGTACCCTTGCCACCAGCCTTGACCTTGGCAGCCAGCATTGCCGGGGCCTTGGCATCGCCCTTGTACTTGGCAGCAACTTCCTTATAGGCCGGACCGACCAGCTTCTTGTCGATGGCGTGGCAGGACATGCAGTTCTTGGCCTTGGCCAGCGCTTCGTCAGCCTGGGCCTGACCGGCCATCACGATACCTGCAGCAGCCATCATGGCAACATAAACAGCTTTCATTTTCTAGCTCCGTTTTTGCGGGTTGGTAGGTACATCAGCCGAGGATGATAAAACCCTTTTCCATCCCTTGCAAACGGGGAAGACGGCCTATTCGGTCTTTTGCATCCACGCGCTATTAACGCACGAAACAAACCATACGTTGACAGCAAACTCGCAGATCCTTGAACCGACAAGAACAGTCCACACCGGAATCAATTTACACGGATCACTTGCGACGTTGAATCTGGCTGACGTCGCGTACCGCCCCCTTGTCGGCGGAGGTCGCCATCAGGGCGTAAGCCTGCAGCGCAGCCGAGATGATGCGCTGGCGATCAACCGGCTTCCACGCGGATTCTCCTCTGGCATCCATCGCAGCCCGACGCTTGGTCAACTCTTCATCAGACACAGCCAGCTGGATGCGACGATTCGGAATGTCGATCTCGATGGTATCGCCTTCTTCCACAAGGCCAATGGCGCCACCATCAGCTGCCTCAGGCGAGGCGTGTCCGATGGAAAGACCGGAAGTGCCACCGGAGAAACGTCCATCGGTGAGCAGGGCGCATTGCTTGCCCAGGCCCATCGACTTCAGATAGGAGGTCGGGTAGAGCATTTCCTGCATGCCGGGACCGCCTTTCGGACCTTCATAGCGGATGACAACCACGTCACCAGCGACGATTTTGCCCGCTAAAATGCCATCGACCGCAGCATCCTGGCTTTCGAAGACGCGAGCCCGCCCGGTAAATTTCCAGATTGACTCATCGACACCCGCAGTCTTGACAATGCAGCCGTCGACCGCAATGTTTCCGTAGAGCACCGCCAAGCCACCATCCTGTGAATAGGCGTTGGCCTTGTTGCGGATACAGCCGTTAGTACGATCGAGATCAAGCTCGTTGAAGCGCCGATCCTGGGAGAATGCAGTTTGTGTCGGCACGCCACCCGGGGCTGCCTTGAAGAACTCGTGCACTTTGACGTCGTGCTCACGCACGATATCCCAGCGATCGATTGCCTCACCCAGGGTTCTGGCCGCGACGCTCGGTACGTCGCGATGGAGCAGGCCGGCCCGGTCGAGTTCACCGAGGATGCCCATGATGCCACCGGCGCGATGGACGTCTTCGATATGGTATTTGTCAGTCATCGGCGCCACCTTGCACAGGCAAGGCACCGAGCGCGAAATGCGGTCGATGTCGGCCATTGTGAAATCGACGCCGGCTTCCTGCGCGGTCGCCAGGATATGAAGCACCGTATTGGTCGAGCCGCCCATCGCCACGTCGAGGGTCATGGCATTTTCGAAGGCGGCCTTGGTAGCGATGGCGCGCGGAAGCACCGAGGCATCGTCCTGCTCGTAGTAGCGCTTGCAAAGCTCAACGATTTGGCGTCCGGCACGCAGGAATAACTGTTTGCGATCGGCGTGGGTAGCGACAACCGTTCCGTTGCCGGGCAAGCTGAGGCCCAGCGCTTCGGTCAGGCAATTCATCGAGTTGGCAGTGAACATGCCGGAACAGGAACCGCAGGTCGGACAGGCTGAACGTTCGATCTCGTCGAGATCGCTCTGTGAAACGGCGGCGTCGGCGGCCTTGACCATGGCATCGACGAGGTCGAGGTGAACGATCTGGCCCTGGATTTTGACCTTGCCGGCTTCCATCGGGCCGCCGGAAACGAAGATCACCGGAATATTCAGGCGCATGGCAGCCATCAGCATGCCCGGGGTGATCTTGTCGCAGTTGGAGATGCAGACCATGGCATCGGCGCAATGCGCGTTGACCATGTATTCGACCGAATCGGCAATCAGGTCGCGACTGGGCAGCGAATAGAGCATGCCACTGTGGCCCATGGCGATGCCGTCGTCGATGGCAATGGTATTGAACTCCTTGGCGACTCCGCCGGCCGCCTCGATCTCGCGGGCAACCAACTGCCCCAAGTCCTTGAGGTGAACGTGGCCCGGTACGAACTGCGTGAAGCTATTGACCACCGCAATGATCGGCTTGCCGAAATCGCCATCCTTCATGCCTGTGGCACGCCACAGCGAGCGGGCACCGGCCATGTTGCGACCGTGGGTGGAGGTATGGGAACGATATTGAGGCATGGAAATCTCCGTCTGAATCCGGGCGCCGAAATCCTGTTGCAAAAGGCGCGATCTATAATCGGCTAATTCTAGCCCACTCCGCGCCTTCGATGCTTCTTCACCCACAGTTCGACCCTGTCGCCTTTTCCGTCGGCCCGCTCTCCGTACGCTGGTATGGTTTGATGTATCTGGTGGCTTTCGTTCAATTCATTTTGCTCGGCCGCTACCGCATCAAGCAACGTCCCGGATTCCTGACGGTCGAGCAACTCGACGACCTCCTGTTCTACGGCATGCTGGGTGTAATCCTTGGCGGGCGACTGGGGCAGGTACTGTTCTACGAACCGAGCTATTTCCTGGCCAACCCGCTGGAAATCTTCGCCGTCTGGAAGGGCGGCATGAGTTTCCATGGCGGCTTCCTCGGCGTACTGGTCGCCATGGGCCTGTGGTCGCACAAATATCGCCTGAACTGGTGGGACGTCACCGACTTCATCGCCCCGCTGGTGCCGCTCGGCCTGGCCGCCGGACGCATCGGCAACTTCATTAACGGCGAACTGTGGGGTCGCGTGGCCGAGGCCAGCCTGCCGTGGGCGATGGCTTTTCCACAGTCAGGCGACATGCAGCCACGCCACCCGTCGCAGCTGTACCACGTCGGCCTGGAGGGGCTACTGCTGTTCGCCATCCTTTGGCTGTTCACCGTACGAGCGAGGCCACGCGGCGCTGCTTCCGGCGTTTTTCTGATCGGTTACGGTGCCTTCCGTTTCATCACCGAGTTCTTCCGCGAGCCGGATGCCGGGATATTCGGCCAGTCCTACACGATCAGCATGGGGCAGTGGCTGTCCCTGCCAATGATCCTGATCGGGGTCGGTCTACTGGTGTTTGCCTACCGGAAGAAATCTCTATAATTATGGATTACGTCTTTCACTCAACGACAGGAATCCAGTCATGACACGTCCGTTCAAGGTTCTCGGCATCCAGCAAATCGCCATTGGCGGCCCCTCCAAGGCCAAGCTGCGCACTTTGTGGGTCGATATGTTCGGCCTGGAAGTCAGCAGCACCTTCGTTTCTGAACGCGAGAACGTCGACGAGGACATCTGCGCCATGGGCAGCGGGCCGTTCAAGGTCGAGGTCGACCTTATGCAGCCGCTCGATCCGGAGAAAAAGCCGGCCGTCCATGCCACGCCGCTCAATCACGTCGGGCTGTGGATCGACGACCTACCCAAGGCGGTTGAATGGTTGTCTGCCAGCGGTGTTCGTTTCGCCCCAGGCGGCATCCGCAAGGGCGCCGCCGGATTCGACATTACCTTTCTGCACCCCAAGGGCAATGAGGAATTCCCGATCGGCGGTGAAGGGGTGTTGATCGAATTGGTCCAGGCGCCGCCTGAAGTCGTCGCCGCGTTTGCCAGGATGGCTACCCAGTAATCTGCCCATGGCCGACATCCCCGAAGACGATCTCGAAGAAACCCGGGCGGCACTGGCGCCGACACTGGAGGCGACTGCCGCCATCCTGCCCTGGGTCACCAAGCCCAAGGCGCTGCGCTTCGATTCCAAGCTCAACGAACGCTGGATCGCAGCGGGGAAGCAATTGGCTCAGGTCTGGTCAGCGCGTCACGGCGGGAAAGCCGACGATGTTCGGCCGGCCATTTTCAGCATCTACGCAATCGCCGTCGAAAGCGCTGACAGCGATTGCCTGCGTCTAGGGGAAGCGCTGGCCAGCGCCGCCGACCGTCTTGAGGAAGCCGCTCCCTCTGCACGCCTGACTGCCGCCCTGACGGGCGCCATCGAATGCCTGAGCGAGCCGGCGGGGCTGGAGCACGAGGCCTTCGGCGAGCGCGCCCGCCATTTTGCCGGGCGTCTTGAAGCGACGGCCAGCGCGAAAGACAACACCGAACGCTCCGCGGTGCTTGACCACTTGTTCGTCAGCGAAGCCCGTGAGCAGATCGATCTGATGCACGACGCGCTAGCCGCACTGCCGCCCGATGCCTACGCGTTGACGACGGAGTCGATCAAATTGGCGCAGCAGGCGGAATTGCTGGAGATATGGGGCGTCATGCACCTCGCCCGACAAATTGCCGACTGCGTCACCCGAAACGCCTCCGATCTGGACGCCACCGGCTGCCGACGTGAACTTGAAGGGCTGTTCCGTGCGCTTGCCGAGGCAATTGCTACGGTCGATACCTAAAAAGGCCGAAAAATGCTTAGCGCCAGGCGATGACCGTCGCTGAGATCGGCCACTTCGGCAGAGATTTCCACCGGCACTCGCCGCCCCTCGCTGTGCTGTACCTCGGTCACCAAAGCCCAAGGTGACACCCCTTCCAGCAAGCGGCGGAATTCGCCGGCCGCTCGTTGCCGCTGCTCCAGCGGATAAAGCGATCCCTGATCACGCCCTAGCAATGCCGCGCGATCGCACCCGACAAGGATTTCCGCCTGCCGATTGACGTCTAGAATCTCGCCACTCTCGCCATCCGCCAGAATCAATGCATCCCGTGAAGCATTGAACACGGCGCGCAGGCGCTCACTGGCAGCGTGTGCGTGGCGCCGCGCCTCCTCGGCCTCGTATTCCACAAAGGCCAGCGTGACCAGATTGGCCACCGCCTGCGCAAATATCTGGTGAGCCGCCGTCCATGGCTGGCTCATACCAACCTGTTCGAGACAGAGCACCCCCTGAAGTTCACCGCGAATATGGATAGGTGTGTCAAGCATGGCGGTGATGCCGTGCTGAGGCAGGTAGTCGCCGGCAAATTCGACCGTATCCGGATGCACAGAGGCATCATCGGCAGCAATGCAACTCCCGCTGCGTAGCGCCCGGAAATAGTTGGGATAGCGGCTGGCGGAAAGGCGTCCATCCTTGCTGTGACGGCCTGGCGTTCGCTCATAGAGCTCGAGACAACGAAGTTCCTGCTGATCGTCGGTCAGTGCCCAGATGCTGACACGCTCCACACCTGACATCTGTGCCGCCGACTCGGTCAGGATGCCAAGCATCATGTTCAGGGGCGCCTCCCTGAAATAGGCACCCCGCGACAGGCTGGCGATACCTTCGTGAAGCTCGGCTGGCGACATCAGGGTGGCGCCCGGTCCGGGAGAGAGCAGATTTTCCATGAAATTCCAGACAACTTTCGCCCGTCAGGGCTGAGAAACTAACGGCCATTCTAGGAAAACCCGCCTCAATTTACTGTGAAATACTCCTCACCTGACAAAAATAACAATCCATAAGCTGCATCACTCGGGACCCACCGTCTTGAAAATGAAGGTTGCCTTCTCGACGTCGGTCATCCAGACCAGCCCGTCGCCGTAGTGCCCGGTCTTCGCGACCTCGGTAATCCGCTGGAAAATACTTTCCGCCACGTCGTCCGGCGCAACGATCTCGATGCGCACCTTGGGCGAATAGTCGGTCAGCTCCTCCTTGATCGTGTGCTTGGCCAAATGGCGCGAGGGCGCGCCGCAGCCCTCGACCTTGCTCACTGTCATGCCCGGAAAGCCAGGCAAAGCGATCATCGCATCGCGCAGCGCGGCCAGCTTGTTGGGGCGGATGACTGCCTTGATTTCCTTCATGCTTCGACCTCTTCCTCATCAAACCAGCGATAGATGGTAGGCAATACGACCAGCGTCAACAAGGTCGACGTGATCAACCCGCCGATGACCACGATGGCCAGCGGCCGCTGCACCTCCGAGCCCGGCCCGCTCGAGAACAGGAACGGGATCAGGCCGAGCATGGCGACGGTCGCCGTCATCATCACCGGCCGGAAACGCAGCGTCGCCCCCTCGACCACGGCCTCGCGCACGCTGCGCCCCTCTTCGCGCAAGCCGCGAATATAGGAAACGAGCACGACGCCGTTGAGCACCGCGATGCCCCACAGGGCGATGAATCCGACCGAGGCCGGCACCGACAGATATTCGCCGGCGACGAACAGACCGATGATGCCGCCGATCGAGGCGAAAGGCAGCACGGTGATGATCAGCGTGGCGAAACGCAGCGAGTTGAAGAGCAGGAAGAGCAGGAAGAAGATCGCCGCGATGGTGATCGGAATGATCACCATCAGGTGGCCGAGCGCCCGCTCCATGTTCTGGAACTGGCCGCCCCACTCCAGGTAATAGCCTTCCGGCAGCTTGATCTGGGCATCGACCTTCTGCTGCAGTTCGGCGACGAAGCTGCCGAGGTCGCGGTCCTTGACGTTGACGCCGACGACGATCCGCCGCTTGCCGAGTTCGCGCGAGATCTGGGCCGGGCCGTCCATGACCCGGATGTTGGCGACATCGGTCAGCCGCACCTGGGCACCGCGTGGCGAGGTGATCAGCACATTGGAAATCGCCTCGACGTTGTTGCGGAAATGCTCGGGCAGGCGAACCACGCCAGGGAAGCGACGTTCGCCCTCGAAAATCTCGGTCGCCACCTTGCCGCCGATCGCCGTCTCCAGCACATCATTGACGTCCGCGACGTTGAGGCCGAGGCGGGCGATGGCCTGGCGGTCGATCTCGATCGACAGGTACTGCTGGCCGCTGATCCGCTCGATACGCAGATCCTGCGCGCCCTGCAGGGCCTGGGCGACCTTGCCGATCTGGCCGGCGATCTTTTTCAGCTGATCGAGATCGTCGCCGAAGACTTTGACGGCGATATCCGAGCGGACGCCGGTGACCATCTCGTCGACGCGGTCGGAAATCGGCTGGGCCATGACCACCTGCACGCCCGGCAAGCCCTTCAACTTGTCGCGCATGGCATCCTGGATGTCGTCCTGGGTCCAGCCGGACGGCCATTCGCTGCGCGGCTTCAGGCTGACGATCGGCGTCGACTCATTCGGCCCCTGCGGGTCGGCCGGCGATTCGCCGCGACCAACCCCGGAAACAGCCGATTTGACGCCGGGCACCTGCATGACCAGACGCATGGCCTCCATTTCCATCTTGACCGACTCTTCGAGTGAGATATTCGGCACGCGATTGATGCCGGGCACCACCGAGCCTTCTTTCATTTCCGGAATGAAGGCCGTGCCGAGCAAGGGCAGCACCGCGACGGTCAGCGCGAACGCGCCGACCGCGGCGACCACCGTCTTTTTCTCGTTGCCCAGGGCCAAGTGCAGCATTTTCAGGTAGCGCTGCTTCATGGCGGCGATCAGCTTGGTGTCGTGATCGCCGTCGTGGGCCGGCGGCTTGAGCAGGTAGGTCGACATCACCGGGGTCAGCGTCATCGACAGGATCAGCGAAATGCCGAGCGCGATGGCGATGGTGTAGGCGAGCGGCGCGAACATCTTGCCCTCCATGCCCTGCAGGGTCATCAGCGGAAGGAAGACGAGAATGATGATGCCGACGCCGAAGATCACCGGCGTGGCCACCTCGACCACCGCGTGCAGGATCACCCGCAGCGGGCTTTCGCCCTTGTTGGCATTCCGCCCGAGTTGCAGGAAGGCATTTTCGACGACCACCACCGAGCCATCGACCATCAGGCCGATGGCGATGGCCAAGCCACCGAGCGACATCAGGTTGGCCGAGATACCCAGCTTGTTCATCGCCGTGAAGGTCAGCAAGGGCGTCAAGACCAGCGTCGCGACGACGATCAGCGACGAACGCACGTCGCCGAGGAACAGGAAGAGCACGACAACGACCAGCACGACGCCTTCGAGCAGCACCTTGGTCACCGTCCACAGCGCCGCATCGACCAGCTCCGAGCGGTCGTAATAGGCGGCGATCTTCAGGCCGTCGGGCAGCATACCCTTGGCGTTGATCTGGTCGACCCGCTCCTTGATCCGGCTGACCACCTCCTTGGCGTTGCCGCCGGCGATCATCATGACCACGCCGCCGACCGCTTCCGTGGTCCCGTTCTTGATCACAGCCCCCTGGCGCACCTCGTGGCCGATCTCGACCTCGGCCACGTCGCGGACATAAACCGGCACGCCGTCCTTCTCCTTGAGCACGATGGCGCGCAGGTCTTCCAGGTCGCGGACCAGACCGACGCCGCGGATCAGGTACTGCTCGGCGTACTGCGGCAAGACGCCGCCACCGGCGTTGGCGTTGTTGCGGCCGACTGCCTGATAGACATCGGCGATGCTCAGGCCGAAATGGCGCAGCTTGTCGGGATTGACCAGCACGTGGTACTGCTTGGCGTAGCCGCCCTGCGAATTGATCTCGGCGACGCCGGGAATCGAACGCAACAAGGGGCGAACCACCCAGTCCTGGGCAATGCGCCGCTTCATCAGTTCTTCTTCGCTGAGCGCCCGGTCGCCGTCGTCGGCGCGCTCCAGCGTGTACTGATAGACCTCGCCGAGGCCGGTCGACACCGGCCCGAGCACCGGCGTGATGCCGGCCGGCAGCCGCGAGCCGACTTCAAGCAGGCGTTCCATGACCAGCTGGCGGGCGAAATAGACATCGGTCTTGTCGCTGAAGACCAGCGTGATCAGCGACAGGCCCGACTTGTTCAGCGAACGCATTTCCTCCAGGCCGGGCAGGCCGGTCATCGCCACCTCCAGGGGCACGGTGGCAAAGCGCTCGACCTCCTCCGGCGAGCGGCCCGGCGCCTCGGTGGCGATCTGGACCTGGACGTTGGTGACGTCGGGGAAGGCATCGACCGACAGCTTGCGCGCCGCATCGAGCCCAAAAAAGAAAAGGACGGCGGCAACTACCGCGACAATCAGGCGCTGCTTGAGCGCACTACGAACGAGAGACTCGATCACGATCCCTCCATTTCCTTGCGGTTACGCTCGTTGTTCAGGTGAAAAGCCCCGTCGACGACCAGCTTCTCGCCGCCCTTCAGGCCGGCCTGCAACACGCGCACGCCGCCCTGCTCCGGCCCGAGCTTGACCTTGACCAGACGGAAGGTTCCGTCGGCTTCCCCGACAAAGACATGATCCTCGTCGTTTTCACGGACCACGGCACTGGCCGGGACGACCAGACGCTCGACCGGCTTGGCTTCGATCAGCATCGAAGCGAGCATGGCCGGCTTGAGACGTCCGTCGCGGTTGTCCAGCTCGGTGCGAACCAGCACGGTCCGCGTTTCGGGGTCGATGGTCTGGCCGACGAAGATCAGCTTGCCGATCAATTTCTCGTTACCCAGCGCCGGCACTTCGATGCTGACCGACTGCCCGGCCTTGACCTGGCTGACCTGCTGCTCCGGCACCTGGGCAACGGCCCACAGGCGCGACAGGTCGGCGACGACGAACAATGCGTCGGCCGGCTGGACAACCTGGCCCTGCGCCAGCTTGCGCTCGACGACGACGCCACTCATGGTCGCCATCACCGGCGTCACTGAATCGACCGCGCCCTGCTTGCCGAGACGATCGATGGCGGCCGGGCTGACGCCGAGCAGCTGCAACTGGTCGGAGGCGGCCCGCGTTTCGGCCATTGAAATCTGGAATTCGCTTTCCCGACGCTGCAATTCCGCCGCGCCGATCACGTCGGCCTCGAACAGGGCCTTGGCCCGCTCGGCATTCCGCCGATTCAATTCAAGCTGGGCGCGCGCCTTCAGATAGGCCAGTTGCTGGCTGGACAACTCGCTGCTGTTCAGCCGGGCCAGCACCTCGCCCTTGCCGACCGACTGGCCAAGCAGGGCGTCGATCTGCGTCACCCGGCCGGTTACCGTCGCCCCGATGCGGGCCAGGCGCTGCTCGTCGAAATCGATCCGCCCGGCGACGCGCAGGGTTTCCGCCACGGCGGCACGCCCGACCTCGGCCAGCTTGAGCTGGGCCAGCAGTTCGCTCGACGGCGCCACCAGCGATGGGTCCTGCACCCGCTGGTCGGCCGATTTTGTGTTCTCCTGGTTGCAGCCGAGCAGAAATGCTACGGTCAGCCCCAAAAAAATGGCATTTTTCATTTTTATTTTCCTTCAGGGATCGCCCGCAGTCTTTCAATTTCCACCCAGGCCGCCGCCAGCTCGTAGCGACCAGTAATCAGTTCGGCCCGCGCCGCGCGGAAAACACGCTGGGCATCGAGCACTTCCAGAAACCCTCGCTCGCCGAAACGGTAGGCAGCCTCGGCCACTTTCAGGGCAGCTTCGGACTGACGGACGATGCCGGATTGCAATGCCGTCACCTGCGCCTCGGCAATCTCGTATTGCTGGACAGCCACTTCCAGTTGCTGGGCCAGCGAAAACTCCTGGGCCTCCAGTTCGTAACGCGCTCGTGCCAACTGGGCCGCGGCCTCACCGACCGGTCCGCTACGTCGGTCCCAGAGCGGCACCGAAACGACCAGGCCGAGCTTCGAGGTGCGCGTATCCGGGTCCTCGTCCATGCTCGCCTTCAGGGCCAGACTCGGCCAGCGCTGCCGGCGCTCGAGATCGAGCTGGTGCTGGGCGCGCACCATTTCGGCACGCACGCGCGCCAAATCGGGACTGGTTTCCTGCAACTGCCGACGCAAGCCTTCCAATGGCGGCAGGTCCGGCACATCGCTCAGCTGGCCGCGCAGCGAAAAATCCGCCGGCAAGCCACCGCCGACGCTCTGGCGCAGCAACGAACGCGCCTGCTCGACACGAAACCCAGCTGCCTGCGCCGACTTCTGCGCATTGAGCGTTTCCGCTTCGGCCTTGATCAATTCAAAACGCGGCGCTTCACCGGTCTCCACGCGAAGCGCGATACGTGAGCGCACACTCTCCATAAGGGCCATGTCTTCGCGGGCATTCTTTAACTCCGCCTCACGGCGCAAGACGTCAAAAAAATGCAGCCTCAGCCGGGCCAGCGTGTCGGCCTCGAAACCACGAACCTGCGCACCGCTGGCCAGCAATCCGGCTTCTGCCGCGGCAATCCGCGCCGAGCGCCGCCAGGGCAGGTCGAGTGGCTGGGTCAGCGTGACGCTGCGCGCATTGCCGGGGTTGCCGCCCGGCCCGCGCGAACGCAGCGTCCCGCCCAGATATTCCAGCTCGGGATTGGGAAAGGCCCCGGCACTCTCCACCGCATAACGTGCCGCCGATACCTGTTCACGCGCGGCCAGCACGGCACGGCTGGATTCCAGCGCCAAACTCTCCAGCTTCGCGAGATCGTATTCGGGCTGCGCGACGACCAGCGTCGCGCTCATTCCCAGGCAGTACAAGAGTGTTTTTGTGCATCGCATCATAAATTTCATCTCAGCAATCCGCGTGCCATCCGCCAGGAAGGCTCAGCGCCCTCCCAGAGCCGCAATCCGCTCTTCCAGCGGCGGATGGGTCGCAAACAGCGACATGAAGCCACCCATGCCGCCGGCAATGCCGGAAGCAGCCATGTTCTGCGGCAGGGGTTCAGTGTGCAGGTTGCCGAGGCGGCGCAGGGCATTCTGCATCGGCACCGGCGAGCCCATCAGGCCGGCGGCGCCGGCATCGGCGCGGAATTCGCGCTGACGCGAGAACCAGGCAACGATGATGCTGGCGAGCAGGCCGAAGACGACTTCGCAGATCATGCTGGTCACCATGTAGCCGATGCCCGGGCCAGTATTTTCGCTGTCACCGCGGCGCAGGAAGCCATCGACCACGTAACCGACGATGCGCGACAGGAAAACGACGAAGGTATTGACGACGCCCTGAATCAGCGTCAGCGTCACCATGTCACCGTTGGCGATGTGGGCCACTTCGTGGGCCAGCACGGCTTCGGCTTCCTCGCGGGTCATGCTTTGCATCAGCCCGGTCGACACCGCGACCAGCGAACTGTTCTTCGTAGCACCGGTGGCGAAGGCATTCGGCTCACCGTCGTAAATCGCCACTTCAGGCATTGGCAGGTTGGCGCGCTGGGCCAGCTTGGCCACGGTATCGACGAGCCAGACTTCGGTCGACGAACTCGGTGACACGATGACCTGGGCGCCAGTACTCCACTTGGCCATGGTCTTCGACATCAGCAGCGAAATGAAGGCGCCGCCGAAGCCAATGACTGCGGCAAAGACGAACAACATGCCGACATTCAGGCCGTTGGCAGTCAGGAATTTATTGACGCCGAGCAGGCTCGTCGCGACGCTGAGGACCAGCATCACCGCCAGGTTGGTCGCCAGGAAAAGGACAATACGTTTCATGTTGAACTCCTCTAATGAGAAACAGCGCGATGATATTGCGTTGCAACAAAACAAAAAATCGGAGCAAAATTGAATAACTCTTCGATTTTTTCTGCCGAACCAATGACCCCACTCAACTACAAACACCTCCACTACTTCTGGGTTGTCGCCCAGGAAGGCAGCATCACACGGGCGGCCGAGCGCCTCGGCGTCGCTGTGCAAACGATCAGCGGCCAGCTTTCCCTGCTCGAAAGGCAGATGGGCAAGGCGCTGTTCAACGCCCAGGGGCGCGGCCTCGTCCTCAGCGAAGCCGGGCGTATCGCCCTGGGTTACGCCGACCAGATTTTCCAGTTGGGCGACGCCTTGCTCGATGCCGTCCAGCACAGCGACAGTGAGTCCGCACTCCGCTTGCGCGCCGGAATTTCAGACGGCATTCCCAAGCTGCTGGCTTACCGCCTGCTATCGACAGTGACCAGCATGCCGGCCGATGTCCGTCTGATCTGCGACGAAGGCGAGTTCGAAACCCTGCTCGCCGAACTCGCTCTGCACCGCCTCGACGTCGTGCTGACCGACCGCGCCGCGCCGAGCGGCGGCAACCTGAAAGTGTTCAGCACCCGGCTCGGCGAATTTGCCACCGGATTATTTGCCACCAAGGCTTTGGTCGAACTTCACCGCGGCGAGTTCCCGGCCTGCCTGGAAGGCGCGCCGATGTTGCTGCCGACCCGCCACAATGCACTGCGCGGCCGCATCGACCGCTGGCTGGAGCAGACCGGCGTCCGCCCGAAAATCGTCGGCGAGTTCGAGGATAGTGCGCTGCTGACCACCTTCGGGCGCGGTGGCCTGGGCATTTTCCCCGCCCCGCTCGCCCTCGCCGAGCAGGTCGCCGCCCAGCTCGACGCGCAGCCGCTCGGCGCCATGGCCGGCGTCAGCGAACAGATCTACGCCATTTCCAGCGAACGGCGCATCCGCCACCCGGCCGTCGAGGCGCTCTGCGCCGCAGCGCCGCTGGGCGCCCCAGAGCCGAGGGTATAATGGCTGCCCCCAACGCAACACAAAGATCAAATTACATGTCGCTGTTTCGCAAAACCGCCTTCGTGCTCCTGAGCCTGGCCGCCACCGCCCAGGCCATGGCCCAGCAAATTCCCATTCCGCCCTCGCTAGCCGCCAAGTCCTGGCTGCTGCTGGAAATGGGCTCCAACCAGGTGCTGACCACCGAGAAGCCGGATGAACGCCTCGAACCGGCCTCGCTGACCAAGCTGATGACGGCCTACCTGACCTTCGCGGCCATCCGCAACAAGACCATCGCCCTCGCCCAGCCCCTGCCCGTTTCCGAAAAGGCCTGGCGCACCGGCGGCTCCAAGATGTTCATCCGGGTCGACACGCAAGTGCCGACCGAAGACCTGATCAAGGGCATGATCGTCCAGTCCGGTAACGACGCCTGCGTCACGCTGGCCGAAGCCATCGCCGGCAGCGAGGAAAACTTCGCGCAGATGATGAACCGTGAGGCGCAGCGCCTGGGCATGAAGAACAGCCATTTCATGAACTCGACCGGCCTGCCCGATCCACAGCACTACACCACGGCGCGCGACCTTTCGCTGCTCGCTTCGGCGCTGATCCGCGACTTCCCCGAGGAATATAAAAAGTATTACTCGATGAAGGAATACACCTACAACAACATCACCCAGCCCAACCGCAACCGCCTCCTCTTCATCGACCCCACCGTCGATGGCGTCAAGACCGGCCACACCGAAGCGGCCGGCTACTGCCTGATTTCCTCGGCCCTGCGCGACAAGCGCCGCCTGCTCTCGGTGGTGCTCGGCACCGTCTCCGACAGCGCCCGGGCCAGCGAATCGCAGAAACTGCTCAACTGGGGCTACATCTCCTACGATGCCGTCTCGCTGTTCACCAAGGATCAGCCGGTGGCCACGTTGCGCGTCTGGAAGGGTACGCAGAGCGAAGTCAAGGCGGGCTTTACCACCGATCTGTCGATTGCCGTGCCCAAGGGTTACGCCGACAAGGTCAAGAGCGACTTCGTCGCCGAACCGCGCCTGATCGCCCCAATCGAGGCTGGGCAGAAGCTCGGCGCCTTGAAGGTCAGCATCGATGGCCAGGCCTACGGCGAATATCCGGTCATCGCTCTTGAAAAGGTCGAACTCGGCAATATCTTCGTCCGCATCTTCGACACTATTCGCCTGTGGTTTGCCTGACCTCGCTCGCCTAAGCCCGTGACTCCCTACGTCGCCGATCCCGTCTATCTGAATGGCCGCTTCCTGCCGCTGGCCGAAGCGGGCATTTCGCCGCTCGACCGCGGTTTTCTGTACGGTGACGGCGTCTATGAGGTCATCCCGGTTTACTCGCGCCGCGCTTTCCGGCTCGATGAGCACCTGAAGCGACTGCAGGCGACGCTGGCCGGCATCAAGCTGGCCAACCCGCTGCCGCTTGAAGGCTGGAAAGCCGTCGTCCTGAAGCTGATCGAGGCCGCGCCCTGGGACGACCAGTCGATCTACCTGCAGGTCACCCGCGGCGCAGACGACAAACGCGATCACGCCTTCCCGCCGGCCAGCGTACCGCCGACCGCCTTTGCCTTCGCCTCGCCGCTGGTCACCACACCGCCTGATGTCCGGGCCAAGGGGGTTTCGGCGATCACCGTGCCCGACCTGCGCTGGGCGCGCTGCGACCTCAAGGTCATTTCCCTGCTCGCCAACGTGCTGGCCCGCCAGCAGGCCGTCGAGCAAGGCTGTGCCGAAGCGATCCTGATCCGCGACGGCCTGATGAAGGAAGGCGCCGCCTCGAACATTTTCGTGATCAACGATGGCGTGCTGCTCGCCCCGCCCAAGACCCAGTTGATGCTGCCGGGCATCACCTACGACGTGATCCTCGAACTGGCCGAATGCTACGGTCAGCCCCTGAAAATCGCCGAAATCGAAGAATCTGAACTTCGCAGCGCCGACGAGGTCTGGATGACCTCATCGACCAAGGAAATCCTGGCCATTACCACCCTCGACGGCCAGCCAGTCGGCACCGGAAAGCCCGGCCCGCTCGGCCAGCAGATGTGGCAGTGGTACCAGGATTTCAAGAACACCGTAATGCGCAAAGGCTGAAATGGCTTCGTACAAGGACACCCTCCTCGAATTCCCCTGCGAATTCCCGCTCAAGATCATGGGCAAGGCTGACGACAGCCTGGCGCAGGTCGTCCTTGAAATCGTCACCATGCACGCCCCGGACTTCGACGGCGCCACCATGGAAATGCGTGCCAGCTCCGGCGGCAACTACCTGAGCCTGACCTGCACCGTGATCGCCCGTTCCAAGCCGCAACTCGACGCGCTGTACACCGATCTCAGTGGCCACCCGATGATCAAAGTGGTGCTGTGACGCCTGTCGTCAAACGGCTCGGCCGGGTCGACTATGCCCCGACCTTCCAGGCCATGCAGGATTTCACGGCCACCCGTACGGCCGAAACACCTGACGAAATCTGGATCGTCGAACACCCGCCGGTCTATACGCTCGGCCAGGCCGGCAAGCCGGAGCACATCCTCAAGGATGTCGGCATTCCTATCGTCAAGATCGACCGTGGCGGCCAGGTCACCTACCACGGCCCCGGCCAGGTAGTGATCTACCTGCTGCTCGACCTGCCCCGGCTGAAGATCAAGGTGCGCGAACTGGTCACGGCCATCGAACAAGCCGTCATCGACCTGCTGGCCGCCTATGGCGTGACCGCCGAGCGCCGTGACGGCGCCCCCGGCGTCTATGTCGGCGAGGCCAAGATCGCCGCACTTGGCCTGCGCATCCGCAACGGCTGCTCCTACCACGGCGTGTCGCTTAATGTCGATATGGATCTTTCCCCCTTTGCCGCAATCAATCCCTGCGGCTATGCTGGTTTGAAGGTCATCCAGACCAAAGACCTGAACCTTCCGCTCACCGCTCACGAGGCGGGCGAGCAACTCTCTCAACACTTGCTACAGCAACTGGACCAACAACATGGCTGACAACAACGGCAGCGCGAAGCAAAAAGGCGTCAAACAGAAAGGCGAGCTGAAAACCGCCCGCATCCCGATCAAGATCGTCCCGGTCGACACCCCGCTGCGCAAACCCGAGTGGATTCGCGTCAAAGCCGGCAACAGCGCCGGGCGCTTCGGCGAAATCAAGACCATGCTGCGCGAAAAGAAGCTGCACACCGTCTGCGAGGAAGCCGCCTGCCCCAACATCGGTGAATGCTTCGGCCGCGGCACGGCGACCTTCATGATCCTCGGCGACATCTGCACCCGCCGCTGCCCGTTCTGCGACGTCGGCCACGGCCAACCGCTACCGCCCAACCCGAACGAACCGGCCGAGCTGGCCGATTCGGTCTCCTCGCTGAAGCTGCAGTACGTGGTGATCACCAGCGTCGACCGCGACGACCTGCGCGACGGCGGCGCCCAGCACTTCGTCGATGTCGTCCGCGCCGTGCGCGAAGCTTCGCCGAAGACCACCATCGAAACCCTGGTCCCCGACTTCCGCGGCCGCATGGACATCGCCATCGACATCCTTGGCCAGTCGCTGCCCGACGTGCTCAACCACAACATGGAAACGGTGCCCCGCCTCTACAAGCAGGCCCGCCCCGGCGCCGATTACGCCCATTCGCTGGCCCTGATGAAGCAGTTCAAGGCGCGCTATCCGCAGGTCAAGACCAAGTCCGGCCTGATGGTCGGCCTCGGCGAAACCGACGAGGAAATCCTCGACGTGATGCGCGACTTGCGCGCCAACGACGTCGAGATGCTGACCATCGGCCAGTACCTCGCCCCCTCGGGTCATCACCTGCCGGTCAGCCGCTACGTCCATCCCGACACCTTCAAGATGTTCGAAACGGAAGCGCTCAAAATGGGCTTCTCCGGTGCCGCCTGCGCCCCGATGGTGCGCTCCAGCTACTGGGCCGACCAGCAGGCGCACAGCGCCGGTGTGTCCTGAGAAGTTGGGCCGCCGCCGGCAAATGCTACGGTCGGCCCCAAAAAACGGCCAAAAATGAAAATGCCCGGCGACCTGCCGGGCATTTTCATTGCCACCGCTACCTGGTCGGCGGCGGCGGGGGGGGCGCTCCCGGCGGAGGTGGTGGAATATCCGCCTCGCCCGAACGCACAGGCTTGGGATAAGCCATGCCAGCCGGCACTGGCACCCGGTGCCCCTTGCTGTACATACACTGAATGTAGGCATTGTCGTACTGGCGTTGCGTGCCGACACCGGAGGCCCGCGCGGCATCCGAACCCACTGCGCTACCCATCAGCAGACCGACGCCGGCACCGGTCGCTGCACCGCGTCCGCCACCGCCGATGGCGGCTCCGGCCACGGCGCCAACGACCGTACCGACGGCGGCACTGGTCACCGCGGATTCCTTCGCCGCATCGCCAGCCGTCTTGCCACCGATCTGGACATGGGCGTATTGTCGGCAGTACTGGTCATCCTCGCGGAAACGCTCAATGCTCTGGCCGGTTCCCGGCAGCGTCAGCACACTCGGGCCGGTCGGCAACACCGTACAGGCGCCCAGCAATACGGCACCAGCCACCAGCGCACCGCGCCGTGCAAAGGCCATTCTGTGTGTCATTTTCACTTCTCCGGTTGCGGCATAACCTTCTGCCAGCCCTCAGGGCATTCCTTGACGTAAGGGTAATAACCCTTCGCGCTCTTGCAGAAATACCAGTAAGCCTGCCCCTCGGCGGCGGGTGCCTCCTGTTGCTGCTCGATATACACCGGCGGTTGCGATGGCGGCAGGACGACCACCTGCGGCGGGTAGTAATACGGCGGCGGATACCACCAGCCCGGCCCCCAGACGGGACCCAGATAGACGCCGACGTGGCCGCGCACACCGTGCGCCCAGGCCGCACCAGTGCCGGCCAGCATCAGGGCCAGCAGCATGGTCAGGAATCTTTGCGCTTTCATCGTTACACCCGATCTGCAATTGCTCGATTTCAAGATAGCGAATTATCGGCAAACCGGCCCAACTAAATTGCTACAGTTTGTAAGCGCGAGTCAGAGCAGCTTCATGCGGCGGGCGGCGTCCTTCAACTCTGCGCGGAAATTGGGGTGGGCGATACCGATCAGCGCCAGGCAGCGCTGCTTGGCCGTCTTGCCACGCAACTGGGCGACACCGAACTCGGTGACCACGTAATTGACGTCGTTCTTGCTCGTCGTCACGTGCGTGCCGGCCGAAAGCGTCGGCACGATGCGCGAGATGGTGTCGTCCTTGGCCGTTGACGGCAGGACGATGAAGGATTTTCCGCCATTCGAGCGATTGGCGGCGCGGACGAAGTCGGCCTGGCCGCCGGTGCCTGAGTACGGCGCGAAGCCGAGGCTTTCCGAGCCGCACTGGCCGAGAAAATCGACCTGCATGGTTGCATTGATGGCGTGCAGGTTGTCGTTCTGGCCGGCCAGGTAGGGATCGTTGGTGAAGTCGACCGGGTGCATTTCGAGCGCCGGATTGCGGTGCATGAACTGGTAGAGCTTCTTCGAGCCAAGGGCGAAGGTGGCCAGCATCTTGCCGTGGTGGTAGTTCTTCTGGCGATTGGTGATGACGCCGGCCTCGACCAGGGTCATGATGCCGTCGCCGACCATTTCGGTGTGGATGCCGAGGTCGCGCTTGTCGGTCAGCTGCATGACCACCGCGTCGGGGATGCCGCCGTAGCCGATCTGCAGCGTCGCGCCGTCGGGGATCATGTCGGCGACGTACTTGCCGATCGCCTCCTGGACTGGACCGATCTTTGGCAGGCCGACTTCGAGGATGGGATCGTCGCTTTCGGTCAGCGCCGTCACCTGCGAGATATGCACGTGACAGTCACCGTTGGCGAAGGGCACGTTGGGATTGATTTCGAGAACGATGGCGCGCGCCTTGTCGACGGCCGCCATCGTGTAGTCGGCGGCCAGTGCCAGCGAAAAATAGCCGTGCTCGTCCATCGGCGAGGCAATGCTGAAGACGACATCGGCCGGAATCAGGTCGCGCTTGATCAGCGTCGGCAATTCGGCAAAATAAGCCGGCAGGTAGTCGATCCAGCCTTCCAGCCCGCCGGGGCGCGAAGTGCCGCTGAAGAAATAGGCGGTGTGCCGAACATGCTCGGCGGTTTCGACGTCGAAATAGCCGTATTTGCGGACCGGCAGCAACTGCGCCACGGTGACGTCGCGAAAATCGCGGCGCGCCTCGCCGAGTGCAGCGAGCAGGCTGGGCGGCTCGCCGACGCCGGTCGGCACGACGACGGTTTCACCGTTGCGGACGACGCGGATGGCATCCGCGGCAGACATGCGTTTTTGCAGATACAAGGCCTGAACGGACACCACGACTCTCCCTGAGTTAGTGCCCTGCTTCGCAATTAACGGAACATGAAAGCGTGTCTTTGCCCCGCTGGCGTTGTAGCTCATCCTCGCGATAGCACAGGCTATCGCTGCGGTTCGCGCCTAGCCAGCGGGCCAAATCCATCACTTTCATTCTGATCCGCCAATTACGAAGCAGAGCACAAGCTTTTTAAACGAACGATCATTCGACAGCGATCATGATCCCACGGCCGTTTCGCGGCGGCAATCACCCCTTGCGATTGCTGCCGGCGACCATGCGAATTTCGAACAGCCGGCATTCCAGCGGGCCATTGAACAGCGGCGTCTTGCGGCTCGGTTTCAGGCCGACCAGTTTGGGCAGGCGCAGGTCGGCGGTGAAGAAGAAACAGTTCCAGCCGGCCCAGTGCTTTTTCAGCGCCGACCCGAGTTGCGGGTAGAGGGCGGCCAGTTCGTCCTGCTCGCCGATGCGCTCGCCGTAGGGCGGATTGGTGACCATGATGCCGTGGTCGGTCAGCGGTTGGGTTTCGAGCAGATCGCCATGGTCGACCGTCACGACGTTGCCGAAACCGGCCTCCTGCAGATTGCGGCGGGTAGCGCGCACAGCCTTGTCGTCAATATCGTAGCCGCGGATGTCGAGCGGCTCGGCCGGCTTGACACGGGCTTCGGCGGCGGCACGGATGTTTGCCCACTCCATGGCCGCAAAGCTCTTCAGCAGTTCGAAGGCAAAACCGCGATCCAGTCCCGGCGCCCGGTCGAGCGCCATCTGCACTGCTTCGAGCAGGAAGGTACCGCTGCCGCACATCGGGTCGATCAGCGGCGTGCCCGGCTGCCAGCCGGTCATCTTCAGGATACCGGCGGCGAGGTTTTCCTTCAGTGGCGCATCGACACTAGCCTTGCGGAAGCCACGTTGCCACAGCGGCTGGCCAGAGGTGTCGAGGTACAGCGTGCATTCGTTTTCGGTCAGGAAGACGTGAACGCTGACATCCGGGTGCCGCGTCTCGATGTTCGGCCGCTCGCCGAGATCTTCACGGAAACGGTCGCAGACGGCATCCTTGACGCGCAACGTAACGAAATCGAGGGATTTCAGCGGGCACTTGATCGCCGTTGTCACGACGCGCATCGTCCGGCTGACCGAAAAGTGATTCGGCCACAACTGGCGCACGGCGAGGCGGTAAATGTCCTCTTCCTTGGCGTAGGGACCCTTGACGATGTGCCAGAGGATGCGGGTGGCTATCCGTGATTCAAGGTTGGCCCGATAGCAGACCGGCCACTCGCCGGAGAAAAAGACGCCGCCATGGATCGCCTGAAGGTCTTCGCCGCCGACGGCGCGCAACTCTTCGAGCAGCAGTTCTTCCAGCCCGCGCGGGCAGATTGCGAAATATTTGTTCATGTCAGAAAGGCTTGAGGACGACGAGGAAAAGGACGATCAGCAGGACCAGCACCGGCACTTCGTTGAAGAAGCGGAACCAGACGTGCGATTTGGTATTGCTGCCGGTCCGGAACTGGCCGAGCAGGCGGCCGCAATACCAGTGATAGCCGGCCAGCACGCCGACCAGGGTGGTTTTGGCATGCAGCCAGCCGCCGGAGAAGCCGTAACCCAGCCACAGCCACAGGCCGAGAACGATGGCCAGCACGCCGAGCGGGGTCATGAACTTGTAGAGCTTGCCAGCCATCAGCAGCAGGCGGTCGCGCTCGGCGATGCTGTCATCCGGCACCATGGCCAGGTTGACGAAGATCCGCGGCAGGTAGAACAGGCCAGCAAACCAGGAAATAACCATCCAGATATGCAGCGTTTTCACGACGAGCATGCGTTTCTCCTTGATACTGCTTCAGCGATCCCGGCATCTACCGTCGGGTAGGCGAGGCTGAGTTTGAGTTCGGTTTTCAGGCGCCAGTTGCCAATACGCCGGGATTCGCGCATGAAGGACCACTGGACCGGCGACAGGGTTTTCACCGCTTCGTCCCGCGAAATGCGCGGCGACCGGGGCAGCGCGAAGGCGTCGGCAACGCGGTCGAAATAGGCGGCCATTTTCAGGTCGGAATCGTCGACGACATTGTAGACGCGGTTGGCGCCGCCATGGCGCAGGGCGGCAAGGCAAGCGGCGGCGAGGTCGTCGGCATGGATGTGGTTGGTGAACACGTCGTCAGCCTCGACCAAGGCCGGCAGGCCTTTTTGCAGCCGATCGACCGGCAGACGGTCGGCTGCGTAGATTCCCGGCGCGCGCAGGATGGCAACGGGCACCCCGTGCCGACCACCCCAGGCGCGCAGGCAGCGCTCGGCATCGACCCGGCGGCCGGCGCGGGCGCTTTCCGGATTCAGGCGACGGGTTTCGTCGACCTGTGCGCCGCCGCAGTCGCCGTAAACCCCTGTCGTGCTTACGTAAATGAGCCGCCGTGGTAAACTTTTCGCCTTGCCCAGCGCCGCCAGCAGGTTGCGGGTTCGCGTGTCGCAGCGCCCTTCGCCGGGCGGTGGCGCCAGGTGCAGCACGACGTCGGCCAGGCCGGCGATGCGCTGCAGGCTGCGTCGGTCGTCGAGATCGGCCAGCACCGGCCTGGCGCCGGCAGCACGCCACTCGGCTGCCTTGGCAGCATCGCGCAACAGTGCGTAGACGCGGGCGCGATGGGCAAGGCGGGAGAGGATGCGGCGGGCAACGTCCCCGCTGCCGACAATCAGGATTTTTTGCACGCCGGCATTGTAGCCGACGACCAAGGGGAATTTATGAGCTACCAGATCACCGTTCAGCCGAGCGGCAAGCAGTTTGCCGCCGAGGCAGACGAAACCCTGCTCGACGCCGCGCTGCGCCACGGCCTGACGCTGCCCTACGGCTGCAAGGACGGCGCCTGCGGGGCCTGCAAGGGCAAGGTCGTCGACGGCACGGTCGATCATGGCAAGGCGCAACCCCACGCGCTGAAGGATGACGAAAAGGCCGCTGGCCTGACCCTCTATTGCTGCGCCACCGCCCGTTCCGATCTGGTCATCGAATGCAAGCAGATGACTTCGGCCAGCGACATCCCGGTCAAGACCCTGCCCTCGCGCATCGAGAAGCTGGAAAAACTGGCCCCCGACGTCATCGAGATGCACCTCCGACTGCCGGCCAGCGAGCGCCTGCAGTTCTGGGCCGGCCAGTACATCGACATCCTGCTCAAGGACGGCAAGAAGCGCAGCTTCTCGCTGGCCAACGCGCCGCACGACGACGCCCTTCTCCAGCTGCACATTCGCCATGTGCCTGGCGGTCTGTTCACCGATCAGGTGTTTTCGAGCATGAAGGTTCGCGACATCCTGCGCTTCAACGGCCCGCACGGCACTTTCTACCTGCGCGAGGACTCGAAGAAGCCGATGATCCTGCTCGCTGGCGGCACCGGCTTCGCGCCGATCAAGGCGATCGTCGAGCACGCCATCGCCGAGGAATGCCAGCGGCCGATCTTCATCTACTGGGGCGCCAAGGCGCGCGTTGACCTGTACCAGAACGCACTGCCGGAACAATGGGCGGCGGCGCACGCAAATATCACCTACGTTCCGGTGCTCTCCGAACCGGCCGCCGACGACGCCTGGGCCGGCCGCACCGGCTTCGTGCACCAGGCCGTGCTGGCCGACTTCCCGGACCTCGCCGGCTATCAGGTCTATGCCTGCGGCGCGCCGGTGATGATCGACGTTGCCAAGCGCGACTTCATGGCGCAAGGCCTGCCGGAAGAGGAGTTCTTCTCCGACGCTTTCACCTTTTCGACCAACTGATTTTTGCCCATTTTTTGGGCCGACCGTAGCATTTGAGAGAAACGCGCCCGGTCAGCGCTGCCAGGCGCAGCCCTTCAGCGTCTGGCCGTTGAGATCGACCATCGCTGACCAGGCAAAAATCGCGTTGGCCTCCGTGTCACGGCACTGGGCCTTTTCGAAACGCACGACCAGCTTGTTGCTGTCCTTCGCCCCATCGTAACGGCGGACATTGCCTTCGGCCTTGAACTCGGCGTAAGGCAGCGCGACTGCCGGCTTGCCATAGCGCAGCAACTGAACGTGCTCGCCACCCGCCGCCAGCGCCCAGGCCGGATCGTTGCCGGCCGCCCGCCACGACTCTTCCTTGCCGCCCGGCATCTGGCAACGCCCCTCGACGCGCACCATGTTGTAGGCCGAAGCCCGCAAGGTGCCGTTTTCAAGCACGCCGAGCAGTTCGACGTAGAGCCGCTTGCCGGCGCTCAGTCCCATTTCGTCCAACACCCGGGTTACCGCCTGATCCGCCGAAACATCGTCGAAATTGGCATAGCTGCGGTCGCGGCAGGGCGCGAACAGCACCCGGTCGCCCTGCTTCATCATCAGACCGTAGGCGAGCTTTGGCGTGTTATTGACCGGCTTGGCCTCTTCGGCATGAAGCCCGGTGGCGAACAGAACGGCGAGCAGAGCAGACAGGGAATAGCATAGGCGCATGGCGGCAGAATCCGGAAAAGACAATGCCGGCATTGTCACCTGCCGGCATTGCAAATCGTTTGATGCATCTCAGCAAACGAAATCAGACTATTTGATGCCTCAGCCCTTCTCGGGCAGCACGATATTGACTTCGAGCACCTCGTAGCGATCCTGCTTTTCCAGCGAAACGCGGATGTCGTCGGGATTGACCTTGACGTACTTGGAGATCACGGCGATCAATTCGCGCTGCAGGTCGGGCAGGAAGTTGGCGCTGCTGCCGCCGCCGTCGCGCTCGTGGGCGATGATCAGTTGCAGGCGTTCCTTGGCCATCTGGGCGGTTTTCGGCTGGTTGCCGAAGAGTTTCTGGAGCCAGGACATGTCACTTGCCTCCGAACAGGCGCTTCAGCAGGCCCGGCTTGACGTAGTCGACGAAGCGCAGCGGCTTGTCCTCGCCGAGGAAACGGCCGATCACGTCGTGGTAGGCTTCCGCAGCTTCGGTATCCTTCTGGTGGATGACCGGCGCCCCCTGGTTGGAGGCGTGCAGCACCTCTTCGGCTTCCGGGATGACGCCGATGATCGGCACCCGCAGGATTTCCTGGATGTCCTTGTACGACAGCATTTCGCCGGCTTCAACGCGGGTCGGGTTGTAGCGGGTGATCAAGAGGTGTTCCTTGACCGGCTCGCGGCCTTCGATGGCGCGGCGCGACTTGGCCTGCAGGATGCCGAGGATGCGGTCGGAGTCGCGCACCGAGGAGACTTCCGGATTGGTGACGACCAGCGCCTCGTCGGCGAAGGTCAGCGCCATCACGGCACCGGATTCGATACCGGCCGGTGAGTCGCAGACGATGTAGTCGAAGCCTTGATGTTCCAGTTCCTTGATCACCTTCTCGACGCCTTCTTCGGACAAGGCATCCTTGTCGCGCGTCTGCGAGGCGGGCAGCACGTAGAGGTTGTCGGTGTGCTTGTCCTTGATCAGTGCCTGGGTCAGCGTCGCTTCGCCGTTGATGACGTTGATCAGGTCATAGACGACGCGGCGTTCGCAGCCCATGATCAGATCGAGGTTGCGCAGGCCGACGTCGAAGTCGATGACGGCCGTCTTGAAGCCGCGCATCGCGAGGCCGGTGGAAAAGCTGGCGCTGGTGGTGGTCTTGCCGACCCCGCCTTTGCCGGAAGTTACGACGACGATTCTGGTCATGGGGATTTCTCGTTGGGAGGTTATAGGAATGAGGTTTAGCGCAGCGCCAGCGGCAGGATGCTCAGGCCATCATCGACGAGGCTGACGGTGGCCGGCTGGCGCAGCAGTTCGGCTGGCACGCCGGCTTCAAAGGTCCGGTAGAGGCCGGCGATGGACAGTAGTTCGGCTTCCAGGCTGGTGGTGAAGATGCGCGCCGCCTTGTCGCCGCTGGCCCCGGCCAGGGCGCGGCCACGCAGCGGGGCATAGACATGGATGTGGCCGTCGGCGATCACTTCCGCGCCGGCGCTGACCATGGCGGTGACGATGAGGTCACAGCCCTGGGCGTAGAAACGCTGGCCGGAGCGCAGCGGCTTGTCGAGGATGATGGTCCGCGGCGCCGGGGCCGGCTCCGGCACTGCGACGGGCGGCGGTGCAGGCGGCTCGGGGGCGACGACCGGCGGCGCCTTGGGCGGCTCGTCAATTTTTGCTCGCTGGCGACCGAGCGCATCGGCACCGACCGTGGGCAACCCTGCCGCAGAGGCCGAGGCGGCCAGCTCGGGAGGCAAACCACAGGCGGCTACGGCGTGCAGCCCGGACTGGCGGAGCAAATCGACGATTCCCGGCCAATCGGCCGTCTCAGGCAGCGACTGGGCTTGACTAAAATCGAGGACGGCCACCTCGTTCTCGAAGAAGTCCGGGCTGTTCCCGGTCATTTCGGTGAGGGCCTGATGCAGCGTGGCGTGGTCGGTGGTGCGAAGTTGCGTCTGGATGATCTTGAGCGTGGTGCCCTTGAACTGAATCGGTGAATCTTTTGCCATGCCTGCTACGTGTTGCGAAGGGGTGCGGATTATCCCACAGGCGTGCCCTCCCACGACCGGGGAATGACGTTGATCGCGGCCCGGCTACTCGCCGAGATAAGCGGCGCGCACCTTGGGATCGTCGAGCAATTGGGCCGATTCGCCGTGCAGCGTGATCTCGCCGCTTTCCATGACGTAGCCACGCTGGCTGCATTGCAGCGCCAGCCGGGCGTTCTGCTCGATCAGCAGGATGGTCATGCCGTTGGCCGCGACGGCGCGGACGACTTCGAAGATTTTCTGCACCATGATCGGCGCCAGGCCCATCGAGGGCTCATCGAGCAACAGCATCTTCGGCCGGCTCATCAGGGCGCGGCCGATGGCCAGCATCTGCTGTTCGCCGCCGGACAGGGTGCCGGCCAGCTGGCCCTCGCGTTCCTTCAGACGGGGGAAGTAATCGAAAACCATTTTCAGGTCTTTTTCGACCTCGACCGTAGCATTCCGGATGAAGGCGCCCATGTGCAGGTTTTCCAGCACGGTCAGGCGGGGAAAGACACCCCGCCCTTCAGGCACCAGGGCGATGCCCTTGCGGATGATGTCGTGCGGCGCCAGGCGGGTGATATCTTCGCCGCAGAAATGCACGTCGCCGCCGACCGCATCGAGTACGCGCGACACGGCCTTCAGCGTGCTGGTCTTGCCGGCACCGTTGGCGCCGATCAGCGCCACCGTCTCGCCTTCGTTGACGTGAAAGGTGATGCTGCGCACCGCCTGGATGCCGCCGTAGGCGACGTGGAGTCCGGTAACTTCAAGCACCTAGGTAAGCCTCGATGACACGTTGATCCTTCTGCACGACGGCCGGTACATCCTCGATGACCAGCGCGCCGTAATCGAGCACCGCCACCCGGTCGCACAGGCCCATGACCAGCTTGACGTCGTGTTCGATCAGCAGCACGGTCGTCCCGTCTCGACGGATGCCGTCGATCAGTTCGCGCAGTTCGGCGGTTTCGGTGGCGTTCATGCCGGCCGCCGGCTCGTCCAGGCAGAGCAGTTGGGGTTCGGTGGCCAGGGCACGGGCGATTTCCAGCCGGCGCTGGTCGCCGTAGGACAGATTCTTGGCCAGATCATCAGCCCGTTCCTCGATCCGCACGTAATGCAGCAGGTCGATGGCGCGCTGGCGGATCGCCGCCTCCTCGGCGCGGGTGGCAGCGTTGTGGAACATGGCGCCGATCACGCCGGCCTTGGTCCGCACATGGCGGCCAACCATCACATTTTCCAGTGCCGTCATGTTGCCGAACAGGCGGATGTTCTGGAAAGTCCGGGCGATTCCGCGCTCGGCCGCCTGATGCGGCGCATCGGCAACCAGCGGCGTGCCGGCGAAGCTGAAACCGCCGCCATCCGGCACGTAGAGGCCGGTCATGCAGTTGAAGAAGGTCGTCTTGCCGGCGCCGTTCGGGCCGATCAGGCCGTAGATCTCGCCGCGCCGGATGCTCAGCGAGACATCCTGCAGCGCCTTGACGCCGCCAAAATGCTTGGCGACGCCCTTCGCTTCGAGCAGCGGGGGTGGCAGATTCGCGCTCATGGCTTGGCCTCTGCCAGTTCCCTTTGGCGCTCCGGCGACGGCCACAAGCCGGCTGGCTTGAAGCGCATGACGAGGACCAGCGCCAAGCCGAAAACGAGCATGCGCAAGCTTTCCGGATCGACCAGCATCTTGCCGAACAGCGCCATCTGCAACGGCCCGACGCCATAGCGCAGGACTTCCGGCAGCACCGTCAGCAGCACGGCGCCAAGGATGACACCGGGGATGTGGCCCATGCCGCCCAGAACGACCATGGCGAGGATCATGATCGATTCGATCAGCGAGAAGCTTTCCGGCGAGACGAAGCCCTGCATGGCGGAGAAAATGCCGCCGGCGACGCCGCCGAAACTGGCGCCCATCGCAAAGGCGAGCAGCTTCAGGTTGCGGGTGTTGATGCCGACCGCCTTGGCGGCGATCTCGTCCTCGCGGATCGCCTGCCAGGCACGGCCGATCCGCGAATGCTGCAGGCGGACGTTGATGACGATGACCAGGATGGCCAGCGCGACGAGCAGAAAATAGTATTTCTGCGGCCCACTCAGCGCGAAACCGAAAATCTGTGTTGTCCCCGAGAACTTGAACGCGCCGAAACTGACCGGATCGATCAGCGTGATGCCCTGCGGCCCGTTGGTTACATTGATTGGCGCATTCAGGTTGTTCAGGAAGATGCGGACGATCTCGCCGAAACCGAGCGTCACGATGGCCAGGTAGTCGCCGCGCAGCTTCAGCGTCGGCGAGCCGAGCAGGACGCCGGCCAGACAGGCCAGCCCGGCGCCGACGGGCAGGATCGCCCAGATCGGCCAGTGCAGGCCGAAGTGAGGACTCGCCAGCAAGGCCCAGGTGTAGGCGCCGACAGCATAGAAGGCGATGTAGCCGAGGTCGAGCAGACCAGCCAGGCCGACGACGATGTTCAGGCCGAGGGCCAGGAAAACATAGAGGATGGCGAAGTCGAGGATGCGCACCCAGGCCTGACCGCCGAGCGCGGCGACGAAGGGCAGCGCGACCAGGACAACCGCCAAAAGGCCAATGCCTACGGTCGAGCGGAAAAATTGGCCGTTTTTCATGCCCGGTCTCCGGTCTTCTCGCCGAATAAACCGCTCGGTTTGAACATCAGCACGCCAATCAGCACGACGAAAGCGAAGATGTCCTGATAGTGACTGCCCAGAAAGCCGCCGGTCAGGTCGCCGATGTAGCCGGCGCCGAGCGCCTCGATCAGGCCAAGCAGCACGCCACCGAGCATGGCGCCGGCGAGGTTGCCGATGCCGCCCAATACCGCCGCGGTGAAAGCCTTCAGCCCGAGCATGAAGCCCATCTGATAATGAGCGATCTCGTAGTAAGTACCCACCATTACCCCGGCCAGCGCGCCGAGCGCCGAGCCGATCACGAAGGCGGCGGCGATGACGCGGTTGATGTTGACCCCCATCAGGCTGGCCACGGCCGGATTCTGCGCCGTCGCCCGCATCGCCATGCCCAGCTTGGTCCGATAGACCAGCAGCAGCAGTCCACCCATGGTCGCCGCCGAAACCAGCACGATGATGATCTGGATAGCCGTGAAATGGGCGCCGGCCAGTTCGAAATTCACCTTGGGCAGCAAGGATGGAAAGGTCAGGTAGTTGCGTCCCCAGATCATCATCGCCAGATTCTGCAAGACGATGGACATGCCGATCGCCGTGATCAACGGCGTCAGGCGCGGCGCATTGCGCAAGGGGCGGTAAGCCACCCGCTCCAGCGCCCAGCCCAGCGCCATGCAGACCAGCACCGCTGCAGTCAGCCCGGCCAGCCCGGCCAGCGCCACCGGCATGCCGGCCTTGATCAGCGTGCCGGCCACAGTGATGGTGACCAGCGTGCCGATCATCACCACCTCGCCATGGGCGAAATTGATCAGGCCCATGATCCCGTAGACCATCGTGTAGCCCAGCGCGACCAGCGCGTAGATGCTGCCCTGGACCAGGCCATTGACGATCTGCTGGAGGAAAATATCCATTTAGTCTTTTTCTTTGACAGCATAAGGAAACGGCACCTTGCGGTGCCGTTTCGGTTCAGCGGATCAGCTGATCACTTCTTCTCGACTGCTGCCTTGGTGGCGTCGGCCGCATTCTTGACGGCCTCGGCACCAGCCTTGACGGCGTCCTTGCCGGCTTCGGTGGCAGCCTTGGCCGCTTCCTTGACCTCGCCAACGGCTTCCTTGCCGACCGCCGTCGCCGCGCCGGCCACGGCCTTGGCAGCATCCTTCACTTCGGCCACAGCTTCCTTGACTTCAGCCTTGGCCGTCTCGATCGGTGCACCGCCGAGGGTCTCAACGTATTCAAGCTTGCCGCCCTTGTACTGGTAGATCGAGATGGCGCCGCCCTTGAGGTCGCCCAGTTCGTCGAACTGAATCTGCGCGGTGACGCCGTCGTAGTTGGTCTTGCCGACTTCCGCCAGGAACTTGGCCGGATCGACCGAGTCGGCGCGCTTCATCGAATCGGCCATGACCATCACGGCATCATAGACATACGGCGCGTAGAGCTGGATCTCGGCGTTGAATTTCTTGGTGAACTTGTCCTTGAATTCCGGCCCCTTGGCCAGCTTTTCCAGCGGCATGCCCGGCAGCGAACAGAAATTGCCTTCGGTCGCTTCGCCGCCCAGTTTCATGAATTCCGGCGTACACACGCCATCGCCGCCGAGGAACTTGGCCTTGATGCCGAGTTCCTTCATCTGCTTGGCCATCGGCCCACCCTGGGCATCCATGCCGCCGTAGAAGACCAACTCGGCCTTGGTCGACTTGATCTTGGTCAGGATGGCCTTGAAGTCGGTCGCCTTGTCGGTGGTGTATTCGGTGGCGACCACCTTCAGGCCGCTTGCTTCGGCGGCCTTGCGGAACTCGTCGGCCAGGCCCTGGCCGTAGGCGGTGCGGTCATCGACGATGGCGACCGTCTTGACGCCCTGCTTGACGGCGAATTCGCCGAGGATCTTGCCCTGCTGAACGTCGTTGGCCATGACGCGGAAGGCCGTCTTGAAGCCCTGCTGCGTGTATTTCGGATTAGTCGCCGAACCGGAAATCTGCGGGATGCCGGCATCGGCGTAGAGCTTGGAGGCCGGGATGGTGGTCCCTGAATTGAGGTGGCCGATAACGCCGTTAACCTTGGCATCGACCAGCTTCTGGGCAACGATGGCGCCCTGCTTCGGATCGGCCGCGTCGTCCTCGTTGATCAGTTCAAATTTAACCTTGGCGCCACCGATTTCCATGCCGCGGGCGTTGAGTTCCTCAACGGCCAGCACGGCGCCGTTCTCATTGTCCTTGCCGAGGTGGGCCTGTGGGCCGGTCATCGGTGCGACATGGCCGAGCTTGACGACCACTTCGGGCTTGGCAGCCGGCGCGGCAGGAGCAGCCGCCTTGGGCTCTTCCTTCTGGCCACATCCGGAAAGGGCAAAGGCGGTGGCTACGGTAAGGGCAATTGCGGAAAGCTTGGCTTGCATCGGTATTTCTCCTGGACTCTGAAGGAAAAAGCAACTGCCCGATTGTCCGGAGGCACCGATTGCGTGTCAATAATTAGGTGTTATGATCAAAGAATAGATATTTCATTGAGTACGCCTGATGCCGGCACTCGCCAAGTTGCGGTTTCTCGTTAACCAAACTGCTCGCAAGCTGTTCTCGATGCTGCCGCAGCAAAGTCGGCATAACGTCTACCGCTCGCTGGTCGATTGCGATCCGGATCCCAACAAGCGCCTGGTCCTGAAGATCGCCGAAACGAAAGAGGAGCTGGAGGCCTGTTTCAAGCTGCTGCACGACGCCTATGTCAGCAGCGGATTCATGACCCCCGACCCTTCCGGCATGCGCGTCACGATCTATCACGCCCTGCCGACAACAACGACCCTGTGCGCCAAGTTCGACGACCAGGTGGTCGGCACCCTGTCGCTGATCCGCGAAAGCGCCATCGGTTTTCCGTTGCAGCGCATTTTCGACCTGACCGGCGTCCGCGAGAAGGAAGGCAATATCGCCGAGGTATCGGCCCTGGCCGTGCATCCGCGCTTCCGGCGGACCGGCGGGACCATCCTGTTCCCGCTAATGAAGTTCATGTACGAGTACTGCACGACCTTCTTCGACACTCGCCACCTCGTCATCGCGGTCAATCCGCGCCATATCGAGATGTACGAGTCGCTGCTCTTCTTCAAGCGGCTGACGGCGAATGTCGTCGAGAACTACGATTTCGTGAACGGCGCGCCGGCTGTCGGTGCGACGCTGGATCTCAAATACGCCCCCGAAACGATGCGTCGGGCCTACGCCGGCAAGGCACAGCACCGTAACCTGCACCATTACTTCATCGAAACCAAGCTCGCCAATATCCAGATTCCGCACCGTCGCTTCTTCACGACCAACGATCCGGTACTGACACCCGACCTGATCGACTATTTCTTCAACAAGAAAACAAACGTCTTCGCCGAACTGAGCGATCGCAAGAAGGCCCTGCTCCACCTGATTTACGACCTGCCGGAATACCAAAAGATACTGCCCGCGCTGCCCGACCAGGGCGTGGCGCGACAGATTCGCCAGCATCGCCGCTTTTCGGTCAAATGCCCGGCCAGCCTCAGCAATGCGGCAGCCGAAGGCGAAAAAAACATCACCATTGAGGTCAACGAAGTCTCCCGCTATGGCTTCAGGGCCCGGATCGCCCGCCAGATCCCCGCCGATGTGTGGCTTAACGCCACCGTTCAGCTTGGCCTCAACGAAGTCTCCCGACTGACCGTGCAGGCCGTCCAGGAAACCGACGTCAACGACGAGCATTACTGCGGCTTCCGCATCGGCGAGCCCGACCTCGTCTGGCGCAAGTTCGTCACTGCGCTCTACGAAGGCCACACCCACAGCGACCTCGACCAGGCCACCCGCTTCCTCCCCTAGTCCCGAAAGGGCAGGAATGGCGTCGATGACATAGAATCGCGGGATGTCTACACCCCCGATCCGTCAGCTCGCCCTGCAAGGCGCCGCTGTCATTCTCGTCCTGTCGATCGCCTGGCCCTACTATGGCTTCCAGGCCGAATCCATGCCCTGGCGGGAAACCAGCCTGGCCATCGGCGCCGCCGCCCTGCTCTTCGCCATCCTGTCGCGCCAGCCCTGGTGGTGGCGCATCATTCACGCCGCCTTCATGCCGCTGGTCTGGTTCACCCACACCCTGGCCATCGATCCCGGCTGGTTCCTGCTCGCCGCCATCCTGTTGCTGCTGGTCTATCGCGGCGCTCTCACCGGACAGGTGCCGCTCTACCTGTCGAACAAGCAAACGGTTGTCGCTCTCGCCACCTTGCTGGCCGGGCGCGGCCCAACCCATTTCCTTGATCTCGGCGCCGGTGTCGGCAGCACCACGGTGCCGCTGGCCGACCAGTTGCCGGACAGTCATTTCACCGGCTACGAAAATGCACCGCTGACCTGGTTGGCCGGCTTTCTGCTCAGCCGCGGGCGCCCCAACATCCGCTGGCGCTGGGACGATCTCTGGCAGGCCCATCTAAGCGACTACGACGTCGTCTATGCCTTCCTTTCTCCGGCGCCGATGGCTCGCCTCTGGGAGAAGGTCAGCGCCGAAATGAAACCGGGCAGCCTCTTCGTCAGCAACAGCTTCCCCGTGCCCGGCCGCGCGCCCGATCAGGTGATCGAAGTCGATTGCACACCACCGCGCCCGCTCTACTGCTACCAGCTCTGAGCAGGAATGCCGAAGAAAAAGCCCGAAACCCTCGCACTGATCGTCGCCCTGGCCGGTACGCTGACCATACTGCTGGTCTTTCTCGTCGATCTTGCTCTCGCCCGGCACCGCGACCTGGAAGCCGGCGAGCGACGCCTGCAGCACTTCGGTATCATGATGGCGGAACACACGGCGCGCACCTTCGAAGCGCTCGACGTACTGCTGCGCGAAACCTCGACCGATCTCAGCCAGAACCAGCGCGACTGGGACAAATGGGATGAATCGCGTGGCTGGCAGTACATTGCCCAGCGCCATTCGCGGGCGATGCCACAACTGCGCGACCTGATCATCTTCGACCGACTTGGCAACCAGCGTTTCATCTCGACCTATTTCCCGGCCCCCAAGATCAACGTCCGTGACCGGCCCTATTTCCTCGCCCTGGAAGGCGGCGCCGACGCGGCCACCTTTGGCCCCTACATCGGGCGCAATTCCGGCCGCTACACCTATGCCATTGCCCGGCGCATAACAGGCAACGGCAGCTCATTTGCCGGCGCCGTCTTTGCGGCCATCGAACCTGACTATCTTCAGGATTTCTGCTGGTCCAACCGCCTCTCCGACGATTTCGAAGCCGTCCTTGCCAACGCCAAGGGGGAGATCGTTGCTTCCTGCCGACCGAGCGATCTCAGCCGGCAGTCGCCGATCATCGGTGCGGTTGCGGCGACGGCGCTATTCGATGGCCGGTTGCAGGGCAAGATGCCCGAGGCCGGGTTGGCCAGCGGCAACGGCCTGCTCATTTCGGTGTCGCCGATACCCGGCTTCAGTGATCTGCGCATCCTGACCGCCATTCCCGAATCCACGCTACTCGCCAGTTGGCGCAGTCGGATGTTCGAACTGGGCACACTCGGTCTGCTGGTCACCTTCGTCCTGCTCGTCGGCGCCTGGCTGGTGCGGCGCCAGGTGCGCGAAATGGCGACCATGACCAGCGAACTTGCCGCCAGCCACGAGCACCTCGAAGAGCGTATCCATGCTGCGACGCTCGAACTGGCCGGCCAAAAGGACACTGCCGAACGGGCCAACAAGGCCAAAAGCCGTTTTCTCGCCGCCGCCAGCCACGATTTGCGCCAGCCGCTGCATGCCCTGTCGTTGTTTGCCACCGACCTGCAGCGCCAGGTCCGCGATGGCAAGTCCCAGGAATTGCCCCGCCTGGCCGAGCAGATAGCCACCTCGACCACGGTCCTTGGCGAACTCCTCGATTCGCTGCTCGACATTTCCCGCCTCGACGTCGCCGGCATCAAGCCAGATATCCGGCCTTGTCCGCTGCAACCCATGCTGGATCGACTGGCCGCGTCATTCCGCCGTGCCGCGGCCGACCGCAAGATTCGGCTGCGCTTTCGCCCCACGTCGCGCTGGGTCGAAACCGACCCGGTCATGCTCGAACGGATCATCGCCAACCTGGTATCCAACGCGCTGCGCTACACGCCATCCGGCGGAACTGTTCTGGTCGCTACCCGAGCTCGCGGCAAGGACGTTGCCGTCGAAGTCAGGGACAACGGTATCGGCATAGCGGCGGAACATCAGGCGGCCATCTTCGCCGAGTTTTACCAAGTCGGGAATACCGCACGCGAACAAACCAAGGGCCTGGGACTGGGGCTGTCGATCGTTGACCGCCTGGCTCGGGCACTGGACATTCAACTCGCGCTACGTTCGCAATTGGGCGTGGGAACCGGCTTTTCGTTGCGCGTCACCGGTTGTCAACCGGTCGCCCAAAACGCGACAGCCAGCCATGAAACCCCACCGGCCGGCAGGGTGCACTGCATCGGCACCTCGGAAGATCTGCTGGCCTGCATCAAGCTGGTCAGCGACTGGAACTACGTCGTCACCGGCGAAGATGGCGCCGAAGCCGAGCGTCCGCCCGACCATGCGCTGCTGATCACCGATGCGGAATTGGCCGCCTCGGTCAGTGCCGAACTGGCGCCCGGCACCCCGCTGATCGTACTCGTGCGTGACCCCGACCGGAAGCTGCCAGCCGGTGCACACGCCCTGCCGGCACCGGTTCGCCCGGCCAAGCTACGGGCGCTGATCAACCAGCTTCAAAAAACGCTTTCGAAGTCCACCCCGTAACGGGCGACGGCTACCAGCGCCTGGGTCCTGCTGTTAACGCCCAGCGTCTTGAACACTGCCGTTGCGTGGATCTTAACCGTGCCTTCGGACAGCCCGAGCTGCTCGGCGATGTCGCGATTCGACAGGCCGCGTACCATCAAGGCCAGCACCTGTGCCTGGCGATCGGTCAGGCCGATCTCGTCGGGACGTACTCCGGCCCGGGATACCGGCGGCACCGGTGTCGCATCGTCGAGCCGCGCCCCAGCCTGACTGCCGGGCTGGAATATGTTGCCGGCCAGCACCTCGCGCACGGCCAAGAGTAGCGCCTCGCCGGAAAATGCCTTGGGGATGAAGCCGGAAGCGCCCAGGTGCATGACACGTTTCATCGTCGGCCCGTCGTCAAAGGCGGAGACAACCGCAACCGGCATCGACGGATAGCGCTTGCGCAGGATATCCAGCCCGGCAAAGCCGTCGATACCCGGCAAGGCCAGATCGAGCAGCACCAGATCGAACTCACCTTCGTTGTCGAGCACGGTCAGCGCCGACTCGAAATCGGCACTCTCGCGGACTTCGACGCCCGCTTCGACCTGCCCCAGCAACCGCACCAGACCTTCGCGAACCAGTGCGTGATCTTCAACAACCAGCAACTTCAGCATAAGCACCCCTCATCGGACAGGTCGCTAATTTAGCATTTTGCATTACGAGTTGGTTTAAGATGATGCGATACAACCGGAGGAAGACGACATGGCCGACGAACAAGTACACGATCCGCTGAATTTCATGCGCAGCATGTGGGGCAACATGGGTTTTTCCCTCCCCGGCATGGTGGCACCGACATTCGATGTGGAAGAACTCGACAAACGCATCAAGGACATGAAGGCGGTCGAAGGCTGGCTGCGCATGAACCTCTCGATGCTGCAGATGACCATCCAGGGACTGGAGATGCAGCGCACCACGGTTGGCGCCGTGCAGGCGATGGGTCAGATGGCCAAGGATGCCGCCAAGTCGATGACCCCGGAAGCCGCCCCCGAGGCACCGCCGGTCGCCGATCCGGCCGCCAATCCCGCCTTGTCAGAAGCCGCGATGTGGCCGTGGCAGATGATGCAGCAGATGCGCGAACAGATGCAGCACAACGTCGAAGCGGTGGCCCAAGCAGCTGGTGAGGAAACGGCAGCCACCAAGCCGAAAGCCAAGCGACCGGCCGCCAAGAAGTAGTCAGAGCCTGTGAATTTTTTGGGCGCGCCCGAGCAACGTGTTCAGGCGTGCACGATCAAGGTGCAAAGCACAGCCATAGCCCAACTATGGCGAGCATTTGCAACGCCGAGCGGGTTCGCCTGGGCGCGATGAGCGGGTGTGAACAAGAATTTCACAGGCTCTCATAGGCCAGCCACGCTGCCCACAGCGGCAGCGTGAGCATCGACCCCAGCGTGGTCGCCGAAATCAGCCAGGCGACACTGCGGCCATCACCGCCCATGCGCATGGCCAGGATGTAGGCCGACGAAGCCGTCGGCAGCGCTGCGAAGAGCACGACGACCTGATAGTTGAGGCCAGTCAGGCCGAGCTGCGACCCGACCACGATCGCCACCAGCGGGAGGGCGAGCAGTTTTACCGCCACCAGCCAGACCGAGAAGCCGCGCACGCCGGGCGTGCTTTCCAGCCGCAACGCAGCACCAACGGTAATCAGGCCGAGGGCAATGGAGGCATCGGCCAGCCGGCCAAGAAAGGCCTGCAGCGGCGCCGGTGGCACGAAGCCGGCGAGATTGAGCAGGAAGCCGGTGGCCGTCCCCCAGATCAGCGGATTGCGCGCCACCTCGCGCCACAGGCCGACTTCGCCATGACGGGCCAGCACCCAGACTGAAACCAGATTGGCCAGCGGCACGGCGGCGCCGACGATCAGCCCCATCGTCGCAATGCCCGGCGCGCCGAACAGCATGCCGGCGACGGCCAGCGCGATGTAGGAGTTGAAACGGTAGGCGCACTGGAACATCGAAGCGTAAGTCAGCGCCGGCAGCCGGCTGAACCAGCGCGGAACGATGCCGAGCAGCATGCCGCCGGCCATCGCAGCGAAGGCCGTGGCGAGCAGCGGCAGCGCGGCGCCGAGATCGAGCCGGGTCTTGACGATGGCGTTGATCAGCAGGGCCGGAAAGAGGATGAAATAAACCAGTTTCTCGACACCGCTCCAGAAATGGTCGCCCAGATGCATCCAGCGCCGGATGGCCGTGCCGAGCAGGATCAGTGCGAAATCGGGGAGCAGCAGCAGGGCTGTGTTCATGGCCCCATTCTAGGAGCCTGGTCGAACGAGCCCAATTGTGGGAATCCACAGTGGGAGAAAGCCGTCAATCGCGAACGTCTTCATACTGCTTGCGCTGACGTTCCAGCCCCTGGCGAAAAGCTTCGGCATCGCCGTAGTCGGCGAATTTCGGGTAGCGAATGCGTCGCCCGCCTCCGGTCAGCGTTCGCAGACGGCGAGCAGGTCGGCTTCGAGTTCGATTTCCATGCCCTTTTCCAGCTTGCGGTCAATGAACATGCCGCGGTAGAGGCGGCCGGCATTGGCGGCCCGGATGGCATGCGGCGACTCCCAGTCGGTAACGCGCAGGCGGACGATGCCGATCTGTTCGTCGCGCTCGGCCGCCGTCTCGCTGACGCAGGGGAAGGCCCGGGCGTGGCGGTTGAATTCCTCGCGCGTGTATTGCTCGATATTCTTGCCGGGCACGAGCGGGCACTTGCCGAGATGGCGCGTCTGCACTTCGCTGGCGAGTACTTCGCCCTTCAGGTAATAGACCGGATCGGTCGCCACCCAGCCGGCGCCACCTTCTTCGTAGCGGACGCAACTACCGGGGCGGAGCAATTCCGGCTGTTTGAACAGCAGTTGTGCGGAAGGACGCAGGGCGGGTTCGACAGCCTGGGCCGAAAAGCTCAGGCAGGCCATCGCAAGGAGGAGGATTCGCATGATCGGTCACAGGTCGGTGAATCCGCTTATCTTCGGTCACCCGGGGGCTTCCGGCAAGCCCCGACCCAAAAATGCTACGGTCGCCGCCAAAAAATGGCCAAAACCAGAATTACTTCAGGTAACCCCAGGCCTGCAGACGGCTGTAGGCGTGCTCGGCCGCCTTGCCCTTCTGCGACCGCTTCAGATAGGTCTGGTAGTGGCTGGCTGCTTCCGGGCGCCGGCCCATGCCTTCGAGCGAAAGCCCCTTGAGGAAGGTGACGCCGGCATCGCCAGGCAGCAGGCGGTCGTACTGGCCAAGCTGCTCGTAGGCCGCCGCCGGCTCGCCCTGGGCCAGGTGAAGCACACCGACCAGCTTGTGGGCCTGTGCTTCCTGCGGATAGATCGTCGTCGCCGTCCGGGCGTATTCCAGCGCCTGCGCCCCCTTGTCCTGCACCGCCAGGCACTTGGCCATCAGCAGGTTGGCCGCGTAGTCGCGCGGAGTAGCCTTGAGCGCCGAGCGGAAACGTTCTTCGGCCTTGGCGTATTCCTTGCCGGCCAACGCCACTTCACCCTTCTGGCAGGCCTCGATGGTCGGCTTGATGCGGCGTAGCGCGGCGGTGTTGTCCATGAAGCGCTCGCGCCCCGGGTCGCGGCCATTGCTTGCCGCGTACTTGCTTTCGGCCAGCTGGCGAGCCGTGTCGCGCCGTTCGCGGCTCATCGGATGGGTCGAGAACATGGTCTGCACCATGCCCGGCGAGGCCTTTTCCTGATCGACCAGCAGTTGCTGCAGGCCAACCATGCCGCTGGCCGGATAGCCTGCGCGGACCATGTATTCCTGACCGAGCGCGTCGGCCTCGCGTTCGTTGTCGCGGGAGTAGCTGGAGAGCAGCACGCTGGCGCCGAGCTGGCTGCCGATATCGGCCAGGCCGCCGAGGCCGAACGCCGAGCCGATGACGCCGGCACCGCCGATCGCGACCTGGGCGACCATCGCCTGGCCCTGGCGCTGGGCGGTATGGCGGGCATTGACATGACCCAGTTCGTGGCCGAGCAGGGCGGCCAGTTCGGCCTCGTTGTCGAGTTCGACCAGGATGCCGCGCGTTACGCCCATCGCCCCGCCGGGGAAGGTGTAGGCGTTGACGTAATTGGCGTTGAGCACGCGGTAGGAATAGGGCATCTGCGGCCGGTGCACCTTGGCATCGAGGCGCTGGCCGACTTCGCCGAGGTAACGGTTAACCTCACCATCCTGCACGGCGCCGAGATCCTGCGAGAACTGCTGCGGCGCGACTTCCCTGTCGACCTTCTTTTCTTCTTCCTCGCTCATGCCAACCAGGATCGAGCCGCCGCCGACCGGCGAGCTGGCGCAGCCGGACAACGCGCTAGCGCCGAGCAGCCAGAGCATCTGGCGACGGGTGATGCGATTGCGCTGCAGGCTCAGCGTCAGTTGGTCGTGGAAATCCATGGCTGCCTCCGACTCGTCTCATGCCGATGAAAATAGCATTCTGCGACAATTCCGGGCGGCGAGAAAGGCCGTGACCGAAATGCTACGGTCGGCCTCAAAAAAGGGCAAAAATCAGTTTGCTGCGGAAGAATCCAGCCAGCGCAACAAGGTGGCGTAGAGCACCTGCGGATCGACCGGCTTGCCGATATGGTCGTTCATGCCAGCCGCGAAGCAGGCCTGGCGGTCTTCCTCGAAGGCGTTGGCGGTCATGGCGATGACCGGCAGCGCCGCGCGGCCGGCCAGGGTACGAATCCGCTGTGCCGCCTCGATGCCGCCCATAACCGGCATCTGGATGTCCATCAGCACCAGATCGATGCCCTCGCTGCGCAGGCGCTCGACCGCCTCAGCGCCGTTGTTGGCAATCTCGACGCACAAGCCGGCCATTTCGAGCAGGGCGCCGGCCACTTCCTGATTGATCGGCTCGTCCTCGACCAACAGAACCTGCCGGCCGCCGTGGCGTTCGGCAATAACCTGCTCGAGCGGCCGCCCTTCCTCCGCATCGACCGCCGGCGCCGGCGGCTCGGCCCGGGCCAGCCAGGCGGTGATCCAGAAGCGGCTGCCGACGCCTGGGGTGCTGTCAACGCCGACATCGCCGCCCATCATCCGGGCCAGATGGCGATTGATCGCCAGCCCCAGGCCACTGCCGCCGTACTTGCGCGTCGTCGAGCCGTCGGCCTGCGTGAAAGCTTCGAACAGACGCCCCTGCTGTTCGGGCGTCATGCCGATGCCCTGATCCTCGACTTCGATCCGGAGCAGCACCCTACTGCCCTCGTCAGCCACGACGCCCACCCGGATTGCGATTTCGCCCTGTCCCGAAAACTTGATCGCATTGCCGACGAAGTTGAGCAAGGTTTGCTCCAGGCGTACCGAATCGCCGCGCAGGAAGGCAGGCACCTCAGGCGCCAGGGCAGCGGCCAGACGCAAGCCCTTGTCCGCCGCCCGCTCCTCAAGCATGTCCAGAACGTTCCGCACTACCTCCTGCGGGGCAAACAGATGATCCTCCAGCACCACTCGCCCGGCCTCGATCTTCGAAATATCCAGAATGTCATTGATGACGCTGAGCAGGTGATGGGCCGAATCGTCGATCTTGCCGAGCCGCTGGCGTTCCACGTCGCCGAGATCGGCCTTCTGAAGCAGATGGGTCAGCCCTAGAATGGCATTCATCGGCGTCCGGATTTCGTGGCTCATGTTGGCCAGGAAGGAACTCTTGGCGCGGCTTGCCGCTTCGGCGGCCTCCTTGGCCTCGGCCAGTTCCGCGGTTCGTGACATGACCAGCGTCTCAAGGTGCGCCCGATAGCTTTCCAGTTCCGCCTCCTGCTGCTTGCGCTGCGTGATGTCGGTCGAAATGCCACATAGCGCGTAGATGTGACCATTCTGGTCGCGGAGCGGAATCTTGGCCGCCAGAAAAGCACAGGTCATCCGGCCATCGGCCGATGTCGTCACTTCTTCTTCAACGATTCGCCGCCCCTCCTCGATGACCTGCCGGTCATTGCGGCGAATCATTTCGGCGGTTGGCGCTGCGAAGAAGGCCGCATCGTCCTGGCCAATGATCTCTTCCGGCGGCTTTCCGAACAATTCACAAACCCGTCGGTTGGCGTACTGGTAGGTATAGTCGGCACCCTTGATGAAAATATAGGCCTCGACGCTATCAAGGATGGTCGCCAGCTTGTCCTCGCTGGCCCGCAAGGCATTGCGTTGCGCCTCGCTCTGCCGGTGGTAGGCAACAAACAGGCGGTTCGACCAGCGAGAAAAAAGCAGGGACGCGAGCAGCCCAAAGGCCAGTGCCGCAATCGTCGGAACGATCAACTTGCCCATGCCGGAGATTTCACCGTCGTGGGCGCGAGCCAGTTCGTTGCTGACCGCGAGATTCATTTCACTGTCGTCGACGGCAGCGACCAGTATCCAGTCCCACGGGGCAACCTTGGCCACCAGCGCCGTCTTCCGGACACGGTCTCCGGAGGAGGGATTGAGCCGCTCATCGCTCTGGAATCCACCCCCCTCCGCTGCCAGGGCCTGGACCCGTTCGAACATCTGGCGCGCCTCGGCCGGCAGATCGGCAACGCGCGTTCCGTCGAGCGTCGGCTGTTCCGGCCACGACAGCAGGCGCCCCTCACGGTCGAGCACGGCAAAAGCCCCGGTGCCGCCGAAGCGCAGGGAACGCAGGTAATCGAGCGCCTCCCGCTGCTGCATCTGCTCCCATTTGAACAAATAGTCGCCACTGCCGATGAACCAATCGTACGGCGCAAAACGGCGGACATAGGAGAGCTTGTCGGACATCTGCTTGCTATCGCCGGGCGTGTACCACCGATAGCGGGTGAACCCGTCGTGGCCCCCATTGCCCGCCGCGACGATCATCCGCCTTACAAAGCGACTGCCGGTGTCGTCCTCGAGGTCGCTGATGTCCCGCCCTTCGAAATACGTTGCGACCGGATGCAGCACGAAACGCCCATCCATTTGACCAATGAAGTAATAGCCCCCCCCTCCGAAGAAACGGACGGGGCGCAGGGCTTCGACGATCATTCGCTTGACCTCGGCGGCCGGGCGGCGCGGCGATTCCTGCCGGTGGATGGCCTCGGCGATCTGGAAGGCGCTGTCGACGTGCTCGACCAGCGCATGGCGCAATCGCGCCTCGGTGCGCTGGCGCGCGAAATCGATGAAGCCGAGCGTGCTATCCATTTCGACCTGCAGGCGGCCGCGCATCTGCTGCGCCGTCGCCTGCTCGATGCGGGCCAGCGCAGCGCGCCCCTCCTGCACGTGCTGCCAGGAGAAGAACGCCCCCAGCCCGAGCGTCAACAACAGGACGATGACCAGCGTACCGATCAGGTGAATGCGCGGAACGGAGTTCTCGTCGACGATCAGTCGCAAGGCGGAAGGTCTCCAGGCGTTGTTTTTGGCGGTTCTACATTTTTTGACGATTCTACCTTGTCAAACCCGTCCGCAGGAAACCGTTTGCCGCCCCTCGCCGTGGCCGGCAGACCGGCGTATATTTCGCCCTCCGCCACCGGCCAACGCCCAGCGCCACAGCCACGAATCGATCCTGCCCCGCCATGCCTCTTCCCGCCTTCGACCCAGCGCACTACCCTGACCAGCTTGGCGCCAAGGTCGCCGCCTTCGCGGCACGCTTCGCGCCACTCGGGGCCGGTGACGTCGCCGTCCATGCCTCGGCACCGCTGCATTACCGGATGCGCGCCGAATTCCGCATCTGGCACCAGGGCGACGCGCTCGACTACGCGATGTTCGACCCGGAAAACCCGAAGCAGCCGATCACCCTGGACACTTTTCCACCGGCTGCCGAAGCGATCTGCGCCCTGATGCCGCGCCTGCGCGACCGCCTGCGCGTCAGCGAAACGCTGCGCCGCAGCCTGTTCCAGATCGATTTCCTGGCCACTCTGAGCGGCGAAATGCTGGTCACCCTGATCTACCACCGCCGCCTCTCCGAGGAATGGGAAGCCGCCGCCCGCCAGTTGGCAGACGAACTCGGCATCCGCCTGATCGGGCGCAGCAAGGGCCAGAAGATCGTCCTCGACCGCGACTGGCTGCTCGAGGAATTCGAGCTGGACGGCCGTCGCCTCCGTTACCAGCAGACCGAAGGCAGCTTCACCCAGCCCAACGCCGGCGTGAACCGCCAGATGCTGGCCTGGGCCTGTGCGCAAGCGACCGGTTTCGGCGGCAACCTGGTCGAGCTGTACTGCGGCAACGGCAATTTCACCTTCGCCCTGGCACCGCTGTTCGAGCACGTGCTGGCCACTGAAGTCAGCAAATCATCAGTCCATGCCGCGCAGTACGGCCTCTCCGCCAACGGCATCGAAAACGTCGCGCTGGTCCGTATGTCGAGCGAGGAATTCAGCGCTGCGCTGGCCGGCCGCGAAACCTTCCAGCGCCTGAAGGACATCGACCTCGACGCCTTCCGCCACGGCACCCTGTTCGTCGACCCGCCGCGCAGCGGGCTGGACGCCACGACACTGGAACTCGCCCGTAGCTTCGACCGCATCCTCTATATTTCCTGCAATCAGGACACCCTGTTCGACAACGCCACAGCGCTGCATGACACGCACCGGATTGCCGCTGCCGCCGTTTTCGACCAGTTCCCCTACACCCACCACCTAGAGTGCGGGCTTCTGCTGGTCCGCCGCTGAGCTGCTCGGCGCGGGGTAAAATGCCGGGTCTTCCCCCACCGGACTGCCCATGACTTTCTCCGCCCTCGGCCTCGCCGCCCCGCTGCTGCAAGCCCTCGAAACGCTCGGCTACAAGACGCCGACGCCGGTCCAGACGCAGGCGATTCCCGCCGTGCTGGCCGGCCGCGACCTGATGGCGGCGGCGCAGACTGGCACCGGCAAGACCGCCGGCTTCGCGCTGCCCATCCTGCAGCGCCTCGCCGCCAGCGAGGACAAGGTCGGCAGCAACTGCATCCGCGTTCTGGTGCTGGTCCCGACCCGCGAACTGGCCGAGCAGGTCAATGCCAGCTTCCGCCAGTACGGCGAGCATCTTTCGGTCAGCAACTACGCCGTCTATGGCGGCGTCAGCATCAATCCGCAGATGATGCGCCTGCGCCGCGGCGTTGATGTGCTGGTCGCCACGCCGGGCCGACTGATCGACCTGTTCAGCCAGAACGCCATCAAGTTCAAGCAGGTCGAGACGCTGGTCCTCGACGAGGCCGACCGCATGCTCGACCTCGGCTTCGCCCACGAACTCGACACCCTGTTCGCCGCCCTGCCCAAGAAACGCCAGACCCTGCTCTTCTCGGCCACCTTCTCCGACGAAATCCGCAGCCTGGCCAAAGGCCGCCTGCGCGACCCGCTGAGCATCGAAGTGGCGCCGCGCAACAGCACGGTCAAGGCGATCAAGCAATGGGTCGTGCCGGTGGACAAGAAGCGCAAGACCGAAGTCTTCCTGTTTATGCGCAAGGACCGCAAATGGGGGCAGGTGCTGGTCTTCGTCAAGACCAAGCGCGGCGCCGACGAGCTGGTCGGCCTGCTCCAGGCCAAGCGGATCAAGGCCGATGCCATCCACGGCGACAAGCCGCAGCCGGCCCGCCTGCGCGCGCTGGAAAGCTTCAAGGCCGGCGAGGTGCAAATCCTCGTCGCCACCGACGTCGCCGCCCGCGGCCTGGACATCGACGACCTGCCGCAGGTGGTCAATTTCGACCTGCCCATCGTCGCCGAGGACTACATCCACCGCATCGGCCGCACCGGCCGGGCCGGCGCCACCGGCGAGGCGATTTCGCTGGTCTGCGCCGACGAGGCGCCACTACTCGCCGCCATCGAGACGCTGATCAAGCAGACGCTGAGCCGCGAGGAGGAACCCGGTTTCGAGCCGGATCACCGAGTGCCGCTGACCGGCGCCGCCGCAGTGGCGCCGAAGAAGCCGAAGAAACCCAAGGTTGTTGGCGGTCGTGGCGGCAAGGGCGTGCCAGGCAACTGGGTCGGCTTCGGCGATGCACCGGCCAAACCGGCCGCCCGCCGCCCCGGAGGCGCCGGCAAGCCCTCGGCCGGCGGTAAAGGCGGAATGCTACGGTCAGGCCAAAAAAATGGCCAAAAATCAAATTCTCCGGGCAAGCCGCGCGGCCGCTAAGCGCCAAAGCCGGCGGCACCATGCAAAACGCCCCGTTTCCGGGGCGTTTTCGTTGCAGCGGGCGCTCGCTCAGTCGGCGCCAAATTCGCGGGCGTAAGGTTCGCGCAGGTCGACCGGCTTGTCCGCCTTCTTGCGCATCCGGATGTTGAGCATCTCGACGCCGACCGAGAAGGCCATCGCGAAGTAGATGTAGCCCTTCGGCACGTGATGGCCGAAGCCATCGGCGATCAGCACGACACCGACGACGACCAGGAAGGACAGCGCCAGCATCTTGATTGTCGGGTGATTCGAGACAAACTCACCGATGGAGCGGGCGAACAGCATCATCAGGCCGACCGAGGCGACGACGGCGGCGATCATCACGCCGACTTCGCTGACCATGCCGACCGCGGTGATGATCGAATCCAGCGAGAAGACCAGGTCGATGACGATGATCTGGGCGATAACGCCGGCAAAGCTTGATGCCACCTTGGCCGATTCGCTGCCCTCCTCGCCTTCGAGCAGCTGGTGCACTTCGCCGGTGCTCTTCCAGATCAGGAACAGGCCGCCGGCGATCAGGATGATGTCGCGCCCGGAAATGCCGAGGCCGAACAGCGTCAGCACCGGCTCGGTCAGGCCGACGATCCACGACAGCACCAGCAGCAGCGCAATGCGCATGAACATGGCGAGGAACAGGCCAATACGCCGGGCCAGTTCCTGTTTCTCCTTCGGCAGCTTGTCGACCAGGATGCTGATGAAAATGATGTTGTCGATGCCAAGCACCAGCTCCAGCGCGGTCAGCGTGAAGAAAGCAATCCAGATTTCGGGGGAGAGCAGGAATTCGAACATGGGAATGGCGCCGGGCAAATGATCAGGCCGCCATTCTAGAAGCCTCGCAGCGAATGAACCACCCTGCCCGGCGGCAGTTACATTTCGAAAAAGCCGAAGCATGCCGCCAATAATTCGACATGTCGCTGAGAAACCGCAATCAATCGCCCCGACCGAATCGCCAGCGGCTATCCTTGCGGCATCGCCCCTTGGCGGCTTAGCGAGGACTTCACGGATGGACGGCAGCAGCTTACTGGGCCTGGAATGGCAAACCCTTCAGAACCACTACGAGCAGCATGAGAGAAATGCGCTGCTGATCAAACTGGCCAGCCTGGCACTGTGTCTGGGCGGGCTGGCGCTCGGCCAACCACTGCTTTGGGTCGGCTTCGCAGTGCTGCTCGGCTGGGGACTGGAAGGCATTTTCAAGACCTATCAATCCCGCCTGGGTGAGCGCTTACTACGCATTGAATCACTACTCAAAGGGGTGCAAGTACCTGACGCGCCGATGCAGTTCCATACTGAATGGGCGGCCAGCCGGCCCGGTGGCGCTGCCCTGATCGCCAGCTACGCGCTCAGCGCCTGCCGGCCGACCGTCGCTTTTCCCTACCTGCCGATCCTGCTGATGCTGGCCATCGATGACTGGCTGTTCTGGGCATGAACCTGACGAACCAACGAAAGTCCGCGCCATGAGCCACGAAAAATCCCGCGAAGTGACGCTGGCCGTCAGGATCACCGACGATCTGGCCAAAGCGCTCGATAGCCTGCGCGCAACCTGGAAGCAAAACCCCGCGACGGTACCGAAAGGGCTGTCGTGCTCCGAATCGAAGGAAGGGCAGTTCGTGCTGGTCGCCGCCGAGTCGGCCTTCGTGACCCTGCCCGGCGCCTGCGTGATCAAGGGTATCGGCGCCATCGAACTGGTCGGCGACGAGCCCGCTTTCGAGGAAGGCGCCAATTCGAAATCGCTGATCCTCAAGGCCACTGCCGACGGCTGGCGCTTCTCGGTCAAGTTCGTGCCACCCATCGTGCGCGAGCGAAACGCGAAGTAGTTTTTTGCAACAGACCGCCGAATGCTACGGTCGATGCCAAAAAACAGGCAAAACGGGCGCCGGCCTCACGGCATGGCGCCCGTTTTTCTGGAAGAAAATCAGCCTACTTGATAGCCAGCAGGCTCTCGTCCCAGGCGGCGTGCTTTTCCAGCCCGAGCAGGTTGGCAACAGTGGCTGCGATGTTCGACAGCCCGGCCTTTTCGGTCTGTTTCAGGCCGAGCTGGCCGCCGGTCGCGTTGTCGTAGAGGATCAGCGGCACCGGATTCAGCGTGTGCGCGGTCTTGGCCTTGTACGAACCATCCGTGTTCAGAGCCGGCAGCTTGGTCTTCTTGTCCAGTTCGAACATCTCGTCGGCGTTGCCGTGGTCGGCGGTGATCAGCGCTACGCCGCCAGCCGCATCGACCGCCTGCAGCACGCGCGCCAGCGACAGGTCGACGGCTTCGACGGCGATCCGGGCCGCTTCGAAATTACCGGTGTGGCCAACCATGTCGCCGTTGGCGAAGTTGCAGCGCAGGGTTTTGTACTGGCCGGACTGCAACGCGGCAATCATCGCATCGGCGATCTCGGCAGCTTTCATCCACGGACGCTGCTCGAAGGGAACGACATCGCTCGGCACTTCCTGCCAGGTTTCGCCATCGAACTTGCCGGAACGGTTGCCGTTCCAGAAATAGGTCACGTGGCCGAATTTCTGGGTTTCCGAGCAGGCGAACTGGGCGATGCCTGACTTGGCGAACCATTCGCCAGTGGTGTCCTTGATCGCCGGTGGGGCAACCAGGAAGCGCGCCGGCAGCTTGAGGTCGCCGTCGTACTGCAGCATGCCGGCGTAAGTCACTTTCGGTGCGCGAACGCGATCGAACTTGTCGAAAGCCGCTTCCTCGAAAGCGCGGGTGATTTCGATGGCGCGGTCGCCACGGAAGTTGAAGAAGACGACCGAATCGCCGTCCTCGATGGTGCCGATGGGGTTGCCGCCGTCGGCGATCACGAATTCCGGCAGATCCTGGTCGATGGTGCCCGGATGCCGCTCGCGCAATCCGTTGACCGCCGCCGTGGCGTTGGCGAACTGCGGGCCGCGGCCGAGCACGTGGGTTTGCCAGCCTTTTTCGACCATCGCCCAGTTGGCGTCGTAGCGGTCCATGGTGATGTACTGGCGGCCGCCGCCGGAGGCAATGCGGGCATCGAAGCCGGCATCGCTGATGTCGGCGAGGAAGGCTTCGAACGGAATCACATACTCCAGCGCGCTGGTTTCCGGCACATCGCGGCCGTCAAGCAGGGCGTGGATGCGCACGGTCTTGATGCCTTCGGCCTTGGCCTGGACGACCATGGCCTTCAGGTGATCGATATGGCTGTGCACGTTGCCGTCGGAGAACAGGCCGATCAGATGAACGACACCCCGGCCAGCCTTGGCGCCGGCAATGATCTGCTGCCAGGCCTCACCCTGCCAGAGGGCGCCTTCGGCAATGGCGTTGGCGACCAGCGCCGCGCCCTGGCTATAGACCTGCCCGGCGCCGATGGCGTTGTGGCCGACTTCGGAATTGCCCATGTCGTCGTCGGACGGCATGCCGACCGCAGTGCCGTGGGCTCGCAGGCGGATGTTGGGGTAGTCGGCGAACAGGCGGTCGAGGGTCGGCTTGTGGGCGGCGGCGATGGCGCTGCCGACGTCAGTTTTCGGCAAACCGTAGCCGTCCATCACAATGATGACGACCGGACCTTGAATTCCCTGGAAGTTGGTGAGTTTCTGCAGCATGATGGGTTCCGGCGGCGGGGGAAAAGCAGTATTTTACCTTTCACGCCTCATAAAACCCACGGATACCCCGATGCCAGCCCAACTCAAACCCAGCGAAATCGTCCGTCAGCTTTCCGAGCACGTGATCGGCCAGGAAGACGCCAAGCGCACGCTGGCCGTCGCCATCTACGGCCATTTCCGACGCATGGCGGCAAATGCTACGGTCGATGCCGTGGAACTGACCAAAAGCAACATCCTGCTGATCGGCCCGACCGGCACCGGCAAGACCCTGCTCTGCGAGACCCTGGCCCGCATCCTCGACCTGCCCTTCGTGACCGCCGATGCCACCTCGCTGGCCCAGACGCAATATGTCGGTGACGAAATCGAGGCCATCCTGCACCGCCTGGTCGACCGGGCCAACGGCGACCTCGCCCGTGCCCAGCGCGGCATCGTCTTCGTCGACGAGGTCGACAAGCTAAAGGCAGCAGGCGGCCAGACCCGCGCCACCTCCGGCGAAAGCGTCCAGCACGCCCTGCTCAAGATCATGGAGGGCGCCCCGGTCAAGCTCAAGGACGGCCGGCTGATCGACACCACGCACGTCCTGTTCATCTGCGGCGGCGCCTTCGTCGGGCTCGACCACATCCTGACCAAGACGCACACCTTCGGCTTCATTTCGACCACCGCCGGCGATGACCAGAAAATCCTTGAACGCCTGAACGCCCGGGTCAAACCGACCGACCTGCTGGAATTCGGCCTGATCCCGGAATTCGCCGGCCGCCTGCCCATCGTCACCCGGCTGCATGACCTGACGCAGGAAATGCTGGTGCGCATCCTGACCGAGCCGAAGAACGCCATCTACCGGCAGTTCAAGGCAATGTTGGCTGCCGATGGCGTCGACCTGGTGGTCGAGCCGACGGTCTTTCGCCAGATGGCCGAACTGGCCATCGAGTACAAGGCTGGCGCGCGCAGCCTGCGCGGCATTTTCGAGGAAATGATGACCGACGTGATGTATGCCGTGCCGGATCAACCGGAAATTCGCCGTGTCGTCATCCGTTCGCTATTCGAGCCGGCCGAGATTGCCAAGGTCGATGCCAGCAGTCAGCAATAATCCAACGCTGGCTGCCATCGAAAGAAAGCCGCTGCGCACCGGTACTCTTCGCCAGCCTATTGACATTTTTCGTACTGTTGTTATATTTATACTATCTCAGTTTCCGAAGCCCGCAAGTGACCGGCAGGAGGCAATGTAGAGACACTCGACGGGATGTGGCAGGAGCCCTCCCCGCAAACAACGTAGTCGGCCAGCCGGGCAAATAGCTGGCCGACCATCCTGGACGCCAAGGACATGCGCGACAACGGCACCGTAACCGGCCGAGAAATCGAGTTGCGAGATGGTCAGGTCATCATCTCCCGCTCGGACCGGCACGGCCGGATCGTCGACGTAAACACCGATTTCATCGAGATCAGCGGCTTCTCGCGGGAGGAGTTGATCGGCCAGCCACACAGCATGCTCCGCCATCCAGACATGCCGGCCGAGGTATTCGCCGACCTGTGGACCGACCTGCAAGCGGGGCGTCCGTGGATCGGTATCATCCAGAATCGCACCAAGAATGGTGACGCCTACTGGGTCGAGGCGCACGTCGCGCCGATCTGGGAGCATGGCGAAATTTGCGGCTACATGTCGATGCGCTGGAAGCCGACCGATGCCCAGATCGCCGAAGCAAAGAAAACCTATGCCGCAATGCTCGATGGCAAGCAGCCAGGCCAAGCGTTTCGACACGGCAGCATCGCATCGACCAGTTCCTGGGCGAAACTGCACGACCTCTTTGCCGAGGCGTCCATCCAGATCAAGCTTATCCTCACCTCGTTACTGGCTGCATTGCTCATTCTTGGCACTTTTTCATGGCTGCTCGCTGACAATCTCTCGCGTACGCTCGGCGCCGAGACGCGTCAGCGGGTCCGCCACGATGTCGGCCTGGTGCGTGCTGCGGTCACTTCGACGATAGAAACCGCCCGCAGCGATGCCATCGATCACGCCAATATGCTGTCTCGGCGCATCGACCAGGCATTGGGTGGCCCGCATAAGGCCACCCCGGCCTCAATCGAAGCGCTGGCCAGGCATTCCCGATCCGGAGACGTCAATCCGATTGAAAGTTTTCTCACCGACCTGCGGGGCGCAGCCACCATCTTCGTCCGGACGCCCGATGGTTTTAAGCGCGTGATGACTACGGCCCGCAACGAGCAGGGCGGATCCGCCGTCGGCACCCTGCTCGCCGCCAATCATCCTGCCTTGCCCGAACTACTTGCCGGACGAAACTATCTCGGCCCGGCACGGGTTTTCGGCCATGAATACATGACCAATTACACGCCAATCGTCGATGCGAAAGGTCGCGTAGTCGGCGCCACGGTCATCGGTATTGACCTCGGCGAAAAGCTGGCCGGACTGAAAGCGCAACTGCGACCGGCAAGAATCGGGGTCTCCGGCTATTACTACATCGTCAACGCGACGCCTGGACCGGAGTTCGGACGGTTGATCCTGCACCCGTACAAGGAGGACCAGAAGATCGAGCCGCTCGACCTGGACGGCAAGAATATGGTGGCCGAGATGGGATCCCGGCCAGCCGGCGAGATTGCCTATTTCTGGCAGAACATCGAGGCCGGCGAAACCATCGCTCAGAAAAAGCTGGTCATTTTCGAAACCATCGATAATCCCCACTGGGTAATCGCCGGAGGCTCATCCGAGAGCGAATATACGACGCTTTCCAGCCGTATCGTGTGGCTGGTCCTGGCCGGCGGACTGGCGATGGCAGCGGCGATTTTCGTGATCATCCAGATCCTGGTCCGGAATTTCATCATTCTCCCGCTGCGAACCCAGGTCTTGCCAACTTTCCACAAGATGTCGGCCGGCAGTTTCGAAGCCCACCTCGACGTCCGCGGCAACGATGAAATCGGCAAGCTCGTTCAGGGGCTGGAATGCATGCAGACCCGCCTGGCTTTCGAATCGGAACGCGAGCGCACGCTGTCGATGATGCGCGAAGATGCCCGCCAGGAAGCCGAATCCCTGTCGCGTGCACGGGCCGAATTCCTGGCCAACATGAGCCATGAAATCCGCACGCCACTCAACGCGGTGATCGGTCTTGCCTATCTGTTGCTACAGAGCAAGCTCAACCCGCGCGACCTGGAATACGTCCGGCGCATCGAAGGCGCCGGCAAGCTGCTGCTGGCCGTCGTTAACGACGTGCTCGACTTTTCGAAGATCGATGCCGGCCAGATGCAGATCGAAGATGCGCCTTTCCGTCTCGACGACGTTCTGGATAACCTCTCCAACCTGGTCCGCAACCGCGTCCAGGAAAAGAACCTGGTCCTCGAATACGTGGTTTCCCCCGATGTCCCGCCGGTGCTGCGCGGCGACTCCCTGCGCCTGTCGCAGGTACTGATCAATCTGGTCAGCAATGCCATAAAATTCACCGCCGACGGGTCGATCACCGTCTTCGTGAATGCCAAGCCACCGGAAGAAGGCCGCGTCGAGCTGGAATTCGGCATTCAGGATACGGGTATCGGCATGTCCGCGGAGCAATTGGCCAATCTGTTCCAGGCCTTTTCGCAGGGCGACAGTTCGGTGACCCGCAAATTTGGCGGTACCGGTCTCGGTCTGGTCATCTGCAAGCGCCTGATTGAGCTGATGGGTGGCGATATCTGGGTCGATAGCCGCCCTCAAGCCGGTTCGACCTTTGCCTTCCACATCGTTCTCGGCGTCGAAGACAGCCTGCCCGAATCACCAGCCCTCGCCGGCTATCGCGTACTGGTCGTCGACGACAACGATCTGGCCCGCAGCGTCCTCCAGCGTCTGCTCCTCAAGAACGGCTGCCTCGTCCGCACCGTCGACTCCGGCGAGGCCGCCCTGGCTGCTCTGGCTGGACCCGCTGGCGATGCCTACGACTGCATCATGGTCGATCTCAACATGCCGGACATGGATGGGCTGGCACTGGCCCACCATATCCGCTCCGGCCTGAATCAGGCGACGAAACTGATCATGGTGACCGCTGAAAACATCCATTCGTCGCGCTTCCGCCATGCGCTGGATGATTTTGACGACATCGTCGAAAAGCCGGTGACGGCGGCGCGCATCAATGAAGTACTGACCCAGCTTCAACGCCGCACGGTGGCAAAGCCACCAGCCACGCCTGCAAAAGCAGCACCACTGGCCGGACTCCGCGCTCTGGTCGCCGAGGACGTGCCGACCAACCAACTGATCATGCGCGATTTGCTCGAATCGCTGGGCGCCACGGTCGAGGTAGCCGACAACGGTGCGCTGGCACTGGAGCTGCTCGCAAAACACGGCAGTGACATCGATTTGATCCTGATGGACATCCAGATGCCGGAGATGGATGGCTTGCAGGCCACACGCCGCATCCGGAACGGGCAGGTACGCGCCGATATTCCGATCATCGCGCTGACCGCGCACGCCTTCGAGGAAGAGCGGCAGCGGGCGCTGGCTGCCGGCATGAACGATTTCCTGACCAAGCCAATCGAACCACCACAACTGATCGCCGTCATCCAGCGCTGGCGCCCCTCGCAACCGGCAACCGATGAACCGGTGGTGGTTCCGGCGCCGTCAGAGGCGGGAACGTCGATCCCGGATATTCCCGGCATCGACGTCGCCGACGGCCTGCGTCGCATGCTAAATCGCCTGGCCTTGTACGAAAAGGTCCTGCGTGATTTCCATGCCCGCTTTGTCGGCGAAGGCGGGCGCATCCGCGAATCGCTGGCGACTGGCGACACGGAGGCGGCGATCCGTCGGGTACATACGCTGAAAGGCACAGGCGGCATGGTTGGCGCCAAGGGTGTCGCCGAGCTTGCCGCACTGCTGGAGCAAGCCGTCAAGGCCGGCGGCCCAGAATCCGGAGAACGCCTGGCAGCATTGGAAACTGAACTGAACCGGGTACTCGACGGCATCAAGGCCGCGTTCGGTCTGAACTAAACACCGTTCCGCCCAACGACGAAAAAGGGCCGAATTTCAATTTCGGCCCTTTTTTGCCATCGACCGTAGCATTTGGTCGATTCGTCGGGGTTTACTCGTCTTCGTCGTGCAACTGGAACTTGCTGGCCAGCTGTTGCTGCACGTTTGGCGGCACCGCGGCGTAGCGGGCAAACTCGATGGTGTAGCTGCCCTGCCCCCCAGTGAGCGACTTCAGGCGCGACTGGTAGTCGTTCAGCTCGGCCAGCGGCACTTCGCCAGTAATCGCCGCCATGCCGTGGCCGCGCCCGTCGGTACCGGTAATTTGGCCGCGCCGGCTGGACAAATCGCCGGTCAGGTCGCCGATGGACGTTTCCGGCAACACAATTTCGATATTGACGATGGGCTCAAGGACGATCGGTTTCGCCCCGCGAATGGCCTCGATCACTGCCTTGCGGCCGGCGATGGTGAAGGCGACTTCCTTGCCGTCGACCGCATGCGTCTTGCCGTCGAACACCGTCACCTTCAGGTCGTCGACCGCATAGCCGGCGACGACGCCGCCTTCCAGCCCTTGGCGTACGCCCTTTTCGACCGCTGCCATGAAGACGCCGGGGATGACCCCGCCCTTGACCGCATCGACGAATTCAAAGCCCTCGCCACGCCCCTTCGGCTCGATGCGCAGATGCACCTCGCCGAACTGGCCGGCGCCGCCCGACTGCTTCTTGTGGCGATACAGCGCCTCGGCCGTGCCGGTAATCGTTTCGCAGTAGGGAATGCGCGGCGGTTGGGTATCGACTTCCAGCTTGTACTGCCCGGCCATGCGGGCCAGCTTGGATTTCAGGTGGATCTCGCCGAGGCCGCGGATGACCGTTTCGTTGCTGGTCGGATGACGCTCGACGACGAAGGTCGGATCTTCCATGGCCAGCTTGCCAAGGATGTCGAACAGACGCTGCTCGTCGCCCTTCTTCTTCGTTTCGACAGCCAGCCCGGCCATCGGCTTGGGAAACTCGAGCGGCACGAGGTGAATGTGGTCCTCGTCGTGCGAATCGTGCAGTACGCCGTCGAACTCGATTTCATCGACCTTGGCGATGGCGCCGATGTCGCCCGGCAGCAGCTCGTCGACCTCGACCGTATCCTTGCCCTGCAACTGGTAGAGGTGGGCGACCTTGAACGGCCGTTTGCTGTCGCCAACGAACAGCTGGGCGTCCTTCCTGACCGTTCCCTGATGAACGCGGAAGATACCGATCTTGCCCATGTAGGGGTCGGCAACGACCTTGAAGACGTGGGCCAGCACATGCTTGGCGGTATCCGGCTCGGCGTGGAAAGGTTCTGTCTTGTCGCCAGGCTCGCCCTTGTAGAACGGCGGCGGATTGCCTTCGGCCGGGTTCGGTGCCAGCGAGGCCAGCACGTGCAGCAGTTCCTTGATCCCGGCACCGGTCTTCGCCGAGGTGAACAGGATGGGAATCAGGTGCCCCTCGCGCAGCGCCTTCTCGAACGGCGCATGGAGCGCGGCAGCGCTCGGGTCGGCGCCGTCCTCGAGATACTGGGCGAGCAGGTCCTCGTCCTCCTCGACGATCTGGTCGATTAGCGCGCGGTGGGCGGCAGCCACCGATTCAAAATCGGCGTCGCCGGCATCGTGTTCGAGCACTTCGACGACATCGGCCGCGCCATGTGCCGGCAGGTCGAGCAGCATGCACTGTTTGCCGAAGCGTTCGCGGATATCGGCGACCAGGCCGGGCAGATCGAGGTTGTCGGCATCGATCTTGTTGATCACGATCATCCGGCACAGCTTGCGCTCGGCGGCGTAGCGCATCATGCGCTCGGTCATCAGTTCGACGCCAGTCTGGGCATTGATGACGACCAGCGCGGTATCGACACCGGCCAGCGCGGCGATGGCCTGCCCGGAAAAATCCGGGTAGCCCGGTGTGTCGATCAGATGAACATGGGTGTCTTCGTAGCCGAAATTGACCACGGCCGAGGTCAGGGAGTGGCCGGCTTCCTTCTCCTGGGCGTCGAAATCGGCAACGGTGTTGCCCTTGTCGACACTGCCTTTAGCAGTAATGGTGCCGGTCGCGAACAGCAGCGCCTCGGCCAGACTGGTCTTGCCGGCGGCACCGTGGCCAACCAGTGCAATGGAACGGAGTGCCTCTGTGGTGTACTTGGACATCTTCTTCTCCCTGAGCAATAAAACAACAGCGAATCAACGATTCTTTTCAGCCTCGATCATCTCGGCCACCATCTTGTCGGCAAAGTGCGGCCCCAGCCCGGCGATCAGGCCACCAGCCAGCGCCACCAGCGCCAACCCGGCAATCAACTGAATCGCCGCCCGGCGAAACTCCGGGCCATGGCTGAGGGCAAACCAGACCGGACCGATCACCGGCAACAGCAGCACGGGCAAACCCGTCTTCCAGCCGAAACTGAAGGCCGCGGGAACGGTGCCGATGTAGCCAATCAGCAACAAGAGGCCGCCGGCGGCCAGTGACAGCGTCGACACGACAGCGAACAGTACGAAACCCCAATCCATTATTTCTTCACCTTCTGCGGACGCGCCCAGCCCGGCAGCGTCAGTTGCCTGGCCCGCGATACGGTCAACGCATCGGGCGGCGCGTTCTTGGTCAACGTCGTCCCGGCGCCCAGCGTCGCCCCGCGGCCGACGGTCACCGGCGCGACCAGTTGTGTATCGGAGCCGATGAACACGTCGTCCTCGATAATCGTCTTGTGCTTGTTGGCGCCGTCGTAGTTGCAGGTGATCGTGCCGGCGCCGACGTTCACCCGCTGGCCGATCTCGGCGTCGCCGATGTAGGCTAGATGGTTGGCCTTGGACTGGGCGGCAATCTTGCTGTTCTTGACCTCGACGAAGTTGCCGATATGAACCTCGGGGCCCAGTTCGCTGCCCGGGCGCAGGCGGGCATAGGGGCCAAGCACGCCGTCCGGCCCGATCACCGCATCTTCGAAATGGCAGAAGGCGGCGATCCGCGTCCCGGCGCCGACCTTGACGTTCTTCAGCACGCAGTAAGGGCCCACTTCGACCGCATCGGCCAGCTCGACCTTGCCCTCGAAGACGCAGCCGACATCGATGGACACATCGCGCCCATGGGTCAGCGTACCGCGTATGTCGATCCGTGCCGGGTCAGCCAGACGCACGCCGGCGACCAGCAACTGGTCGGCCAGATTACGCTGGTGCTGGCGTTCCAGCTCGGCCAGTTGGACCTTGCTGTTGACGCCCAGCACTTCCCACTCGCCTTCGGGCTGCGCGGTGCGCACCGGCAGGCCTTCGGCCACCGCCAGCGCGACGATGTCGGTCAGGTAGTACTCGCCCTGGGAATTGTCGTTCTTCAGTTTGCCCAGCCAGTCGGCCAGACGGGCCGTCGGAATGGCCATGATCCCGGTATTGACCTCACGGATGGCCTTCTGCTCGGGCGTCGCATCCTTTTCCTCGACGATGCTGACCATGTTGCCGGCGGCGTTACGGACGATGCGGCCGTAGCCGGTCGGGTTGGCAAGATCGACCGTCAGCACCGACAGCCCGTCCTTGCCAGCCTGCAGCAGGCGCTTCAGCGTGGCCACGGTGGTCAGCGGCACGTCGCCATAAAGGACCAGTGTCTGCGCGGCACTTCCTAGCTGCGGCACGGCCTGGGCGACCGCGTGGCCGGTGCCGAGCTGCTGGGCCTGCTCGGCCCAGGCAAGGTCGTCTGCCGCGAGCGTCGAGCGAACCATTTCACCGCCATGGCCATAGACGACGATCAGCCTTTCCGGCGACAGCTGTCGCGCGGTATCGATCACGTGCTGGGCCAGGGGTTTGCCGGCGATCGGATGCAGCACCTTGGGAAGATTTGAATGCATGCGCTTGCCTTGGCCGGCAGCGAGAATGACGATATTCATGGCGTTTTTCTTCAAATTGAGTCCGGCAGTTAAGCCGGTGGGGTTCATGCGATTTTCTTCTGCTCCTGGCCGCCGAGGATATCGTTCAGGACCGCCTTGCCGCGGGCCGACACGATCCAGTGCAGGACATTCTTGTCGTTGATGCGGGTTTCGATAACCCCCATCGCCTTCATGACAGTCAGGCGCTGGCTGACGAAATCGCGGGCCAGCCCGGTGTTTTCGCAAATCGCCACCAGATTGCCGTAGACGAAGCTTTCTTCGGCCAGCGCGCGGAGGATTTCGACGTCGTTGTAGGAGAGGACATCCTTCGGATCATGCTCCGCCAGCTTGATCGGCTCGATTTCGGCCTTGACGGCGGCAGCCGGTTCATCGCGCTTTTGTTGTTTCAGATGCCCGACGTCACGATGAACCTGGTCGATCTGCCCCATCAGGCGTTGCACCATGTTCTCGAACAGGCGCCGCGAGGCAACCACGTAGATCAGGCAAAAGCCGGAAAAGACGTAGAAGTCGACCGGCTTGGTCCGCGCCCCTTCGAGCAGGGTGCTGGAAATCATGTTGAGGAACAGGGGCACGGTCAGGGCGGCCACGACGCCGAATACCGGATATTTCACCCAGTCGCGGCGGGCGGGTTCGCCGTGCCGGTCGGCCAGAAAATAGTTGGCAACGCCACCGAGAATGCCAGCGACAACCATGATGGCCAGGATGAGCAGCATGTGCCCGTCGAGCGCGCCGCTTGGAGTCGTCACCTGCAGCGCAGGTTGTAGATCAGCCGCCATAGGTCCCCCTTGTGATCATTCTGCATTTTCACACGATTGGTGCAGGCTGTCGAAGGCTGAACGCAGGTCCTGGCAGCCAAATGCTACGGTCGGCCGGTTTTTTTGGCCAAAATCAACGGGCAACAAAAAGCCCCGCGGGCTGTTCAGCCGACGGGGCTTTTTCCGGATCGCTTTCGGTTTAGCGCGGCAGCGTCGTCGAACCCATCAGGAAGGCATCAACTTCGCGGGCGGCCTGACGACCCTCGCGAATTGCCCAGACGACCAGCGACTGACCACGACGAACGTCGCCGGCAGCGTAGACCTTGTCGACGTTGGTCTTGTAGCAGCCCTCGCCGTCGGTCGTTGCCTTGGCATTCTGGCGCGCATCCTTTTCAACGCCAAATGCCTCGAGCAGGCCGCCAACCGGGTTGGTAAAGCCCATGGCGAGGAAGGCGGCGTCGCACGGCAGTTCGAATTCCGAACCGTCGACTTCACTCATCTTGCCATCCTTCCAGTCCAGGCGAACGGCCTTCAGCGCCTTGACATTGCCCTTGCCATCATCGACGAAGCCCTTGGTGGCGACGGCGAAATCGCGGCTGCAGCCTTCATCGTGGGACGAAGAGGTGCGCAACTTGTACGGCCAGTACGGCCATGTCAGGGCCTTGTTTTCCTCTTCTGGCGGCATCGGCATCAGTTCGAACTGGGTCACCGAGGCAGCACCGTGACGGTTGGAAGTACCCACGCAGTCGGAGCCGGTATCGCCGCCGCCGATGACGATGACGTGCTTGCCCTTGACGTTGATCGGGTTGGCCTTGCCCTGCTGGACTTCCTTGTTCTGCGGAATCAGGAATTCCAGCGCGGCGTAGATGCCCTTCAGCTCGCGGCCCGGCACCGGCAAATCGCGCGGCACTTCGGAACCGGCGGCAAGGATCACGGCATCGAAATCCTTCTTCAGCTGGTCGGCCGAAACGAATTCGCTGGCATCGTTGTTGATGCCGGCCGGCACGTTCTTGTCGCCAACCACGACCTTGGTCTTGAAGGTAACGCCCTCAGCTTCCATCTGGGCGATACGGCGATCGACCACCGTCTTTTCCAGCTTGAAGTCGGGGATGCCGTAAGCCAGCAAACCGCCGAGGCGATCACTCTTCTCGAACACGGTCACGTCATGACCAACGCGGGCCAGTTGCTGCGCAGCAGCCAGACCGGCCGGGCCGGAACCGACCACGGCAACCTTCTTGCCGGTCTTCGACTTTGCCGGCTGCGGAACAACCCAGCCGGACTCCCAGCCCTTGTCGATGATGAAATGCTCAATCGACTTGATGCCCACCGGTGCGGCGTTGATGCCCAGCGTACAGGCAGCTTCGCAGGGCGCCGGACAGATGCGGCCGGTGAAGTCGGGGAAATTGTTGGTCGAATGCAGCACTTCCAGCGCCTGCTTCCAGTTGCCGCGGTAAACCAGATCGTTCCAGTCCGGAATGATGTTGTTGACCGGGCAGCCGTTGTTGCAGAACGGGATACCGCAGTCCATGCAACGTGCGCCCTGAACCTTGGCATCCTCGTCGTTCAGTGCATGCACGAACTCCTTGAAATGCTTCAGTCGCTGTTCGACCGGGTCGTAGGCCTCGTTGAGACGCTCGAACTCCATGAATCCAGTCGGCTTGCCCATTATGCGGCCTCCTTCTGTGCAGCAGCGGCCATCTCGGTGAGCGCCCGCTTGTACTCGTGCGGATAGACTTTGACGAACTTCTCGCGATAAACGTCCCAATTGGCGAGAATCTTCCTGGCAGTGGCGCTACCGGCGTATTCGGCGTGACGCGTGACCAGATCCTTGAGCTGGGTTTCGTCGGCGATACCCAGGTGCAGCGGCTCGCCGCCAGCCTGACGGCTGGCCGGGAGCACCTTCTCCAGCGCGACCTGCGCCAGGTTGCAGCGCTGCTTGAAGCTGCCGTCCTCGTCCAGCACGTAGGCGATACCGCCCGACATGCCCGCCGCGAAGTTGCGGCCCGTATCACCCAGCACGACCACGGTACCGCCGGTCATGTATTCGCAACCATGGTCACCCACGCCTTCAACAACGGCCGTACCACCGGAGTTGCGAACGCAGAAGCGCTCGCCACCGACGCCGGCGAAGAACGACTCACCCTCGGTCGCGCCGTACATGACGGTATTGCCGCAGATGATGTTCTGTTGCGTATCGCCCCGGAAATCCGGGCTCGGCTTGATGATGATACGTCCGCCCGACAAACCCTTGCCGACGTAGTCGTTACCTTCGCCGGTCAGTTCCAGCGTCACGCCCTTGGCCAGGAAGGCGCCGAAGGCCTGACCAGCCGTGCCGGTCAGCTTGACGTGAATGGTATCGTCCGGCAAACCGGCGTGGCCGTAGCGGCGGGCAACTTCACCCGACAGCATGGTGCCGCAGGTACGATTGACGTTGATGATCGTGGTCTCGATCTGGACCTTCTGACCCTTTTCAAGCGCCGGCTTGGCCTGCTCGATCAGCTTGTGGTCGAGCGCCTTGTTCAGGCCGTGATCCTGCACTTCGGTGTGGCGACGCGAGACATCGGCCGGAACGTTCGGCTGGTAGAAGATCTTGCTGAAATCCAGCCCCTTGGCCTTCCAGTGTTCGATCCCGGCACGGGTATCGAGCAGGTCGGCGCGACCGACCAGATCGTCGAACTTGCGAATGCCGAGCTGTGCCATGAGCTCGCGGACCTCTTCGGCGACGAAGAAGAAGTAGTTCACGACATGCTCCGGCTGGCCGGTAAAGCGCTTGCGCAGTTCCGTGTCCTGCGTGGCAACGCCAACCGGACAGGTGTTCAGATGACACTTGCGCATCATGATGCAGCCTTCGACAACCAGCGGCGCGGTGGCGAAGCCGAATTCATCGGCACCGAGCAGCGCGCCAATGACGACGTCGCGGCCAGTCTTCATCTGGCCATCGACCTGGACGCGGATACGCGAACGCAGGCGGTTCAGGACCAGCGTCTGCTGGGTTTCGGACAGGCCGAGTTCCCACGGCGTGCCGGCATGCTTGATCGACGACTGCGGCGAAGCACCGGTGCCACCGTCAAAGCCGGCGATCACGACGTGATCGGCCTTGGCCTTGGCAACGCCAGCGGCAACCGTACCGACGCCAACCTCGGAAACCAGCTTGACCGAGATGGAGGCCTGGGAATTGGCGTTCTTCAGGTCATGAATCAGCTGTGCCAAATCCTCGATCGAATAAATGTCGTGGTGCGGCGGCGGCGAAATCAGGCCGACACCCGGCACCGAGTGACGCAGGAAGCCGATGTATTCGGATACCTTGTGACCCGGCAACTGGCCGCCTTCACCCGGCTTGGCACCCTGCGCCATCTTGATCTGGATCTGGTCGGCATTGACCAGGTACTCGGTCGTCACGCCAAAGCGGCCGGAAGCGACCTGCTTGATCGCAGAGCGCAGCGAATCGCCTTCCTTGAAGGTGTAATCGCGCTCGATACGGCTGGCACCGACAATTTCGGACAGGGTCTGGCCGGCCTTCAGCGGCTGGAAGCGCTTGGCATCCTCGCCGCCTTCGCCGGTATTCGACTTGCCACCGATGCGGTTCATCGCAATGGCCAGCGTCGTGTGGGCCTCGGTCGATATTGAACCAAGCGACATGGCGCCAGTCGCGAAACGCTTGACGATTTCCTTGGCCGGTTCAACTTCTTCCAGCGGAATCGGCGCACCTTGCGGCTTGAATTCGAACAGGCCGCGCAAGGTCAGGTGACGCTTGGTCTGATCGTTGATCAGCTTGGCGTATTCCTTGTAGGTCTCGTACTTGCCGGAACGGGTCGAATGCTGCAGCTTGGCAATCGAATCCGGTGTCCACATGTGCTCTTCGCCGCGGATGCGGTAGGCGTATTCGCCACCGGCATCCAGCATGGTCGCGAGGACCGGATCGGCGGAAAACGCTTCGTTGTGCAGGCGAATCGACTCTTCAGCCACCTCAAAGACACCGATACCCTCGATGTTCGACGGCGTGCCGGTGAAATACTTCTCGATGAATTCCTTCTGCAGGCCAATGGCTTCGAAAATCTGGGCGCCGGTATAGGACATGTAGGTCGAAATGCCCATCTTGGACATGACCTTGTTCAGCCCCTTGCCGATTGCCTTGATGAAATTCTTGACGTACTTCTCGGCCTTTTCGGCATCGCCCTTGGCAAAGCTTTCGATGGTTTCGAGCGCCAGGTAGGGGTGAACCGCTTCGGCGCCATAGCCACCGAGCAGCGCGAAGTGATGGGTCTCGCGGGCCGAGCCGGTCTCGACAACCAGGCCGGCGCTGGTGCGCAGGCCCTTCTTGACCAGATGTTGGTGGATCGCAGAAGTCGCCAGCAGGGCCGGAATGGCAACATGCTCGGCATCGACCTTGCGGTCGGAGACAATCAGAATGTTGGCGCCGGAACGAACGGCATCTTCTGCATCAGCCGCCAGCGAAGCCAGACGTGCCTCGATACCATCCTTGCCCCAGGCAACCGGGTAACAGATGTCCAGCTCGAAGGAGCGGAACTTGTTCGAGGTGTACTTCTCGATATTGCGCAGCTTTTCGATGTCGGCGAAGGACAGCACCGGCTGCGATACTTCAAGGCGGATCGGCGGGTTGATGTCGTGTGTATTCAGCAGGTTCGGCTTCGGTCCGATGAAAGACACCAGCGACATGACCAGTTCTTCGCGGATCGGATCAATCGGCGGGTTGGTCACCTGGGCGAACAACTGCTTGAAGTACGCGTACAGCGTCTTGTTCTTGCTGGAAAGGACCGGCAGGGCCGAATCGGTACCCATGGAGCCAGTGGCCTCTTCACCGTTCTGGACCATCGGTTCGAGAATGACCTTGACGTCCTCCTGCGTGTAGCCGAAGGCCTGCTGGCGATCAAGCAGGGAAGCCCCCGAGGCGGCACATTTTTCTTCCGGAGCCGGCACTTCGTCGAGCTTGATGCGGATCTTTTCGATCCACTCGCGGTAGGGCTTGGCATTGGCCAGAGAATTCTTCAACTCCTGGTCATCAATGATACGGCCCTGTTCCATGTCGATCAGGAACATCTTGCCCGGTTGCAGGCGCCACTTCTTGACGATCTTCTTCTCTGGAATCGGCAGCACACCGGATTCCGAGGCCATGACAACGAGGTCGTCATCGGTGACCAGATAGCGCGCCGGACGTAGGCCATTTCGGTCGAGCGTCGCACCGATCTGGCGGCCGTCAGTAAAAGCCACGGCAGCGGGACCGTCCCACGGCTCCATCATTGCAGCATGATATTCGTAGAAGGCGCGACGATTTTCGTCCATCGTCGTGTGCTTTTCCCAGGCTTCCGGGATCATCAGCATGACGGCTTGGGCCAGCGAGTAGCCACCGCCCATGACGAGCAGTTCGAGCGCATTGTCGAAAGACGCAGAGTCGGACTGGCCGGGGTAATGCAGCGGCCAGACCTTTTTCAGGTCATCGCCGAGGATCGGCGAGGAAATCGCCTGTTCGCGGGCCTTGAACCAGTTGACGTTGCCGCGCACGGTGTTGATTTCACCATTGTGGGCGATATAACGGAACGGATGCGCCAGATCCCAGGTCGGGAAGGTATTGGTCGAGAAGCGCTGGTGCACCAGCGCGAGGGCGGAAACCGTGCGCTTGTCCTGAAGATCAAGGTAATAGACCCCAACCTGGTCGGCGAGCAGCAGCCCCTTGTAATTGACGGTACGTGCCGAGAAGGACGGCACGTAGAACTCCTGGCCGTGCTTGAGCTTCAGCGACTTGATGGCGTTGGCTGCGCGGCGGCGGATGATGTAAAGCTTGCGCTCCAGCGCATCGGTGACAAAGACATCGGGACCGCGACCGACGAAGATCTGGCGGATCACCGGCTCCTTGGCACGGACGGTCGGCGACATCGGCATGTCAGCATTGACCGGCACATCGCGCCAACCTAGAACGACCTGGCCTTCAGCGGTAACCGAACGCTCGATTTCTTCGACGCAGGCGTGGCGCGAAGCAGCCTCCTGCGGCAGGAACACCATACCGACGCCGTACTCGCCAGATGGCGGCAAGTCGACGCCCTGCCTTGCCATCTCTTCGCGATAAAACTGGTCCGGAATCTGGATAAGGATACCGGCACCGTCGCCTTGCAGCGGATCGGCACCAACGGCACCGCGGTGATCCAGATTCTTCAGGATCAACAAACCCTGCTCGACGATGCTGTGGCTTTTTTGGCCCTTGAAGTGGGCAACAAAGCCCACGCCGCAAGCGTCGTGCTCGTTAGCTGGGTCGTACAAACCCTGCTGCTCAGGTACTGCCGGTTCCATCACACGCGTTCCTTCAAATAACTTGGCCAGTGAATAAGGGCCAATGATGAAAAAAGCCGAGCGTCATATTTTCCGCTGCGGCCTGTACGAAAATTAGAGGCAACCATCAAATATACTGGTAAACCCCTGTCAATTCAAGATGCTGCAATGCACCAAACTCGCCCGGCGACGCTCAGATTTTCCCCGTTTGGGTGCATCTGGCCTCGATAGACGCAACAATCTGCTCCGTTGACGCCTCATCTGATACCACTGCCTTGCCTATTCCCCGCAGCAGAACCAGACGCAACTTTCCGTCCAGCACCTTCTTGTCGTGGCTCATCAATTCGAGGTATCGATCGGCGCCCAAGGCGGGGCTTACAACCGGCAGCCCTGCCCTGACGAAAATCCCTTCGATTCGCGCAACGTCATTCCCATCGATCCAGCCCATTCGACAAGACAACTCTGCTGCAATTAGCGTGCCGGCAGCCACGGCTTCACCATGCAGCCATGCACCGTATCCCATTCCGGTCTCGATGGCATGACCGAAGGTATGACCCAGGTTGAGCAGTGCACGCTCGCCGCTCTCAAGCTCGTCAGCAGCAACCACTTCGGCCTTGTTGGCGCAAGACCGGTGCACCGCATAGGCCAAGGCTTCCTTGTCCCGGGAAAGCAACTTTTCCATGTTGCCTTCGAGCCAGCCAAGAAATTCAGGGTCGCGAATCAGTCCATACTTGATTACTTCGGCCAGACCTGCCTTCAATTCCCTATCGGGCAGGGTATCCAGCGTCGAGATGTCAGCCAACACTAGCTTGGGCTGGTAGAAGGCCCCGATCATGTTCTTGCCTAGGGGGTGATTGATGGCTGTCTTGCCACCCACCGACGAATCCACCTGTGACAGCAAGGTCGTCGGCACCTGGATGAATGGCATGCCGCGCTGATAACACGCCGCCGCAAAGCCTCCCATGTCACCAATGACGCCACCGCCCAACGCTATAAGCGTGGTATTCCGCTCGCACTTAGCGCCAAGCAGCGCATCGAAGATTAGATTGAGCGTTTCCCATGTCTTGTATTGCTCACCATCAGGCAATACCACCGGCTGAATTGAAATTCCGCCTTTTTCCAGGGCCGACCGTAGCATTTCGAGATAGAGCGGTGCGACCGTCGTGTTGGTGACAACCACGGCCTTTTTTTGCTTGATGTGCGGCAGGAGCAAATCAATCCGTGACAGAAGGCCGCATCCGATATGAATGGGATAGGAACGCTCGGCCAGAGCCACATTGAGCGTTTTGTTTATTGCTTGCATAAGCGGCTGAATTCTCTCATTAGGTGCTGGACGATGCCTGATGCGACAAGGTACGAGCCATCAACAACCAGATGGGCTGCTTCCCGATATAGAGGATCGCGGGCTGCATGGAGTTCCTCCAAACGACCCATCGGGTCTGGAACATTTAATAGCGGCCGATTACGGTCGTGGCGGGTCCGCTCGTACAACAGCGCAGGCGGCACATCCAGATACACAACCCAACCCGTCTCGTGCAAACGCCTACGGTTTTCGGGATTGATCACGACCCCACCACCCGTTGCCAGCACGATATTGTCGGCCTCGGTAACCTCGTAAATCGTCTGGGCCTCGCGTCGACGAAATCCCTCTTCACCTTCGATTTCGAAAATGGTCGGAATTGGCACGCCGGTCCGGGCAACGATTTCGTGATCAGAGTCCAGAAACGAGCGGCCAAGACGCTTGGCAAGCTGGCGCCCGACAGTCGTTTTGCCGGCTCCCATCAGCCCAACAAGGTAGATATTTCGTCGATTTTCCACAGATGGATTTTAGCCGAGTCTGGGCGTGAGACAAAAAAAGGGCCGGCAGCGCCGGCCCCTTTTGAAAAGCAACAAAGGCAATCAGTCAAATCGCATCTTGTCGGACATCAAGCGTGGCGTAATGAAGATCAGGAGTTCGCGGCGATCAATTGCTTCGCTCTTGGTCTTAAATAACCAGCCGAGTACTGGAATGTCGCCCAACATAGGGATCTTGCTGACCGTGTCACTGTTCTTGGTAACAAATACCCCGCCGATTACGACAGTCCCCCCGTTCTCAACGACGACACTAGTCTCAACAATCGAACTCTTGATGGGGGGATTCCGGAAACCACCTACCTCAATTGCCCGTTCCCAATCTGGCTCCTCTTTTTTTACAATCAAATTCATTCTGACAGTGCCTTCAGGAGTAATTTGGGGTGTGGCTTCCAGAGACAACTTGGCCGGCTTGAAGTTTACAGTATAGGTCGGAGCCCCCCCCGAACCTGACTGAATTGTGACGTAGGGAATCTCGGTACCATCTTCTATTTTTGCCTTGACATTGTTGGCTGTAATCACTCTCGGGCTGGAAATGATCTTACCAACCCCATCCTTTTCCAAAGCAGTCAATTCGAGCTGCAATATCCGGGATACCGATGCGTTAAATAGCGAAAGCGCTAATGTACCTCCACTAGTAGCGGTCGTCGGGAGGTTCACACCTAGCATGGGGTTTTGAATCAACGTTGCCGGAGTGGTCGTAGTTGATCCTGAAGTGGTGGTGGTTACAGACGGGGTCATTTTTCCGCCCGCCAAATAGACCCCACTTCCGCCCAACTGGGACGCCTGGGAATTTATGAACCCCAGCTTTACACCAAGATCCCGATTGAAAGAATCGTTCGCTTCGACAACTCTGGCCTCGATCAGCACCTGACGTGCACCAACATCTATGGCAGCAATGAAAGAACGGATTTCTTCAAGCTTGGAAGGGATATCGTTAACAAACAGAATATTTGACATCGGGTCGGCAACGGCACTACCTCGTTTACTAAGTATGCGTTGTGCCGCAACGTTGGAACCTGCCGCCGGAGCAGGTGCTGGCGTCCCCGTTGCTCCGGCCGGAGGCAAACCTGCCAGCAAGCGCGCCACATCCCCCGCCTTTTGATAATTCATCTGAAACTGCTCGAGTTTCAGCGGCTCAAGGTCATTAATTTGCTGCTTGGACTCAAACTCCAGCTTCTCGCGGGTCGCTATTTCATCCCGCGGAGCAATCATGATGATGTTGCCCTTCTTTCTCATATCCAGACCCTTCTGCTGGAATATGATGTCAATGACCTGATCGGCAGGCACATCCTTCAGGACAAGAGTCGTCGTTCCGGTCACAGTTTCGCTGATGACCGCATTGAGACCGAGCTCTTCCGCCATCAGACGGAGAAGGGCACGAACATCACCGTTCTGGTAATTGATGCTTACTCGCGGGCCCTGATAGCCAACTTTTGATCCCTGAACCAACTTATTGGGATCCTCAACGACTCGTTTTACTTCGACAATGAACTGGTTGTCGCTCTGGTAAGCGTTATGTTCCCACAATCCCTTGGGAGAAATCACCATACGTACATTGTCGCCAAATGCCTTGGTCTCAACGGATGTTACTGGCGTTGCAAAATCGGTGACATCTAGCTTTCTGCGTAGGCGATCAGGAACAGTCGTCTTCATGAAATCGACGATCAGGTTCGCTCCCTGCTGGCGGATATCGATTCCGGTACCCGTATCGCTCAATTCAACGACAATGCGGCCCTCTCCATCCTTGCCTCGACGGAACACCACGTCATTCACAGCATGCGAGGAACCCACCAGGCTTTCTTCGGCAAACCGGGTCGTGCGCTGTGCCGCCGATTCAGCCAGCCGCTCGATCGGAGAGAGCGTCACATAGAGCGCCTTGCCATCAAGACGCGTCTTGTAATTCATGTTACGGACTAGATTCAGCACAACGCGAGTGCGATCCCCAACCTGGACCACATTCATGCTACGAAGATCGCCCTGATTGAAAACCTGGCTATTCTTACCAAGGCCATTTGCGGTCGATTGAAAGTCAAGTGCAATTTTCGCGGGATTGGCAACACTGAAGCCAGGCGGAGGAGAGGCGAGAGGCTCCTTCAAATCGATTCGAAGCGCCACTTCATTTCCCTGCTGCGCCACATTGACCGCCTCGATAGTGTTCGCAGGCACGGTCTCGGCGCGTACTGAAGAGGTTACAGCAAGGCACACCAAGGCAGTTGCCAGCGCATAGTTATAGAATTTCATTTCTTGCTTCCCTCCTTGCTCTGCAGGTAGAGCGAGCTCTTACGCTCGGTCCAGTCACCCGCAGAATCCTGAATCAGTTCCCGCAGCTGTACTTCCGTATCGGAAATCTGCGTCACCATACCGAAATCCAGCCCGATGTAGTCACCAACCTTGACCTGCTTGACCTTGTCTTCCACTTGGATAACAGCCATCGGTCGCTTGTTGACATTCAAGTAGCCAATCATTTTCAACGACTCAATCGGGTATTTCTCCAACAGGCTGTTTCGAACTTCGCGAGCTTCAAAATCAGGCTGGAACGCACCACCTTTGCCGGCAAGCTGTTTGTATTTCGACTCGGGTTCTATCTTGTTGGATTTGAATGGATCGAGAGTACCTTCAACCTCGTAAGGCACAGGTTCGTAAGGCTTCACCTCGGGCAACTTGGGGATATGCCCTCGCATGTCCTTGGTATTTTCTGCCATCCATTGCTTCAAATCATCGTGGTCACCGCCGGAGCAAGCCCCCATGAGACCACACAAGGCGACGAGCAGTATCTGTTTCACTTCTTCGCTCCTTGCTCTGCCTTCTTCTTCTGCTCAGCCTTTTTCTGGGCCGCAACTTCCTCTTCGTCCAGGTAACGGAAGGTCTTTGTCGTGGCATCTAAGGTCAGCAGACCGCCCTCTTTGGTCGGCGCAATTGCAATGTTGTTCAACGTAACAATTCGGGGAAGTTTGGCTATATCCGCTGCGAAGGCACCAAAATCATGGTAACCCCCGTTTATCTTCACCGTAATCGGCAATTCGGCATAGAAGTCCTTGACTTGCTCCTGGCCTGGCTTGAACAGTTCGAACTGCAAGCCACGTCCCAGACCAGCCTGATTTACCTCGATCAACAGTGCCTCGATTTCCGACTTATCCGGCAATTGCTTCAACAAGGCACCAAATGAACGGTCAATTTCTGCCAATTGCTGAATGTAGAGATCAAGGTTGACCGCTTGGCGCTTTTTGTCGAGAAACTGCTGTTTCAGAGTTTCTTCTTCACGCTGCTTGGACTCCAGTTCGGCAAGCTGGTCACTCCAGACGAACCACCACCCAGCCGCAAGGATGGCGATGAACAATCCGACCAAGACCGTGATCTTGGGAATCAATGGCCACGCACCCGGATCGTTCGGGTTCATGAAACGAAAATCTTCCGCAATCGACTGGAAATCGATCTTGGGCAGGGAGAGGGATCTGGTGCTCACTTTTTCTCCTTCCCGTCTTCCGGCTTGATGCGAGTCAGCACAAAATTCATGCCGAATTCGTTGATCCGCCGCCCATTTTGCACAACCGCCTTACTCTCGATCAATTGAGGTTGTTCGAGCCACGGAGAGGCTTCCAGATTGCGCATCAGCGCCGAGATCCGCGCATTGGATTGAGCATGACCGGAAATAGTGATCTTCAACCCATCCTGCTTCAGCGATCTGAGATAGATACCCTCTGGAACCTGTTTAACGAGTTCGCTGAGCAGATACACCGTTTCGCCCCGATCTCGCTGCAGATTTTCGATCACCTGTTTGCGCGACAGCAATGCCTGAGTTTGTTCCTTCAGGCGTTTGATCTGATCGAGCTGCTTGTCAAGGACAGCAATTTCACCTTTGAGGAAATTGTTCGAGCCATCCTGACTGCTGATAGCCGACCCAATCAATGTATACACGGCGAATACGATCAGCGCAGCCAAAGTCGTGATCAGTCCTGACAAAACAAAGAACTGCTCCCGCCGAGCCTTTTTCGCCTCTTCGCGATGAGGGAGGAGGTTAATGCGAATCATGATGGGTCGAACCTCCGCAACGCCAGACCGCAAGCGACCATCAACGAGGATGCATCAGCCAGCAGGCTCTTCGCTCTAACCCGATCGGACAGCACCATGTTGGCGAACGGATTGGCGATCAGCGTATTAACCTGAGTGCGGGTCGCCACCACCTCATCGATACCGGGAACCACAGCGCACCCACCCGCCAGTACGATGTGATCAACCTGATTATATTGGGTCGACGTGAAGAAGAACTGCAGCGCACGGGAGACTTCCAGTGCGAGGTTTTCCATAAATGGATTGAGCAGTTCGACTTCATATCCTTCAGGGAGATTGCCGGCGCGCTTGGCGGCTTCGGCATCCTCATAGCTCATGCCGTAATGGCGCGCGATATCCTGAGTTAGCTGCCCACCGCCGAACGCCTGTTCCCGTGCATAGACCTGCAGACCGTTGCGCAGCACCGTCAGATTCATCACGTTAGCACCTGCATCGATCAAGGCGACAACCTGATTTTTTCCGGACTCGGGCAATTGGCGTTCGATCAACTCGAAAGCAGCCAGTGAGGCAAAGGACTCAACGTCAACCACGAGCGCCTTAAGACCCGCGGCATCAGCAACCGCCACGCGATCCTCGACGCGCTCCTTTTTCGACGCCGCAATCAGGACCTCAAGCTCATCCGGAACAGCGGGAGCCGGACCGATCACTTGATAGTCGAGATTGACCTCGTCGATCGCGAAAGGAATGTACTGATTGGCCTCAGTCTCTACCTGGGACTCAAGCTCTTCATCCCGCAAACCGGCTGGAACAATGATTTTTTTCGTAATGACCGCGGAACCCGGCAGAGCCATGGCGACATTGCGCGTAGACGTCCCCATGCGTTTCCAGGCACGCTTGACGCAGTCAACCACTCCATCGAGGTTGGCGATATTGCCATCGGACACCGCATCTTTGGGCAACACCTCAATGGTGTAGCGCTCAACGCGATAGCCGTCCTTCCCGTTGGCGGTCAACTCGACCATCTTGACGGCGGACGAACTGATGTCCAAACCGAACAAGGAGCGCGCCTTGGGATTTAACAACGCTGAGATATCGAAGCCCACCAGACCCCCAAAAAGTCCTTACGGATTACGAAGTTACAAAAATAACCAATAATTCACTTCAGATGCTAACAACAAGCTCTAGCTGTGTAAAGCATTTTTACGGGCGCAATTTCGCAAAGCGTATAATCCGTGCAACGCCCTTTTTGTCCTTGATATCCACGTGCCCTCCCTCCCTCCGGCGCTACGCCTGATACTTTACCCTGTCATATTCCTGTTCGGTTTGATCGCCATGGGCATCGCCATGGCGCTGATCGTACTGGTGCTGACCTATCCGAACCTGCCTTCGCTGGAAGTCCTTACAGACTATCGGCCCAAGATTCCTTTGCGTGTGTATACAGGCGATGGCTTTCTGATCGGCGAGTTTGGCGAGGAACGGCGTGCCGTGGTAGCCATCGGCGACGTACCGTCGGTGATGAAGCAAGCGATCCTCGCCGCTGAAGATGATCGTTTCTATCAGCATGGCGGCATCGACTACACCGGTATCATCCGGGCCGCCGGTGCCAATTTGCTCGGCGGCGGCAAACGCCAGGGGGCTTCGACGATCACCCAGCAGGTCGCCAGGAACTTCTTCCTGACCGGCGAGAAGACCTATACCCGCAAGCTGTACGAGGCACTGCTCTCGTTCAAGATCGAGAAAAATCTGAGCAAGGACCAGATTTTCGAGCTCTACATTAACCAGATTTTTCTTGGCCAGCGCGCCTACGGTTTTGCCGCAGCGGCCCAAATCTACTTCGGCAAGCCGCTGAAGGAAATTTCAATTGCCGAAGCGGCGATGCTGGCCGGCCTTCCCAAGGCGCCTTCGGCCTACAACCCGGTAGTTAACCCCAATCGCGCCAAACTCCGACAGCAATACGTCCTGCGCCGGATGCACGAGCTTGGTTACATCTCGGACACCCAACATGCAGCAGCCATCAAGGAGCCGCTGGTCGTCAAGCGCGAGTTGTCAGGCTATGCGGTCCATGCCGAGCATGCTGCCGAGATGGCGCGCCAGATCGCTGCCGAGCGCTTCCCGGAAGATGTTTATTCGCGCGGCATGAAGATCTATACGACCCTGATCAAAGCCGAGCAGGAAGCCGCCTACAACAGCTTGCGCAAAGGGGTCATGGATTACGACCGCCGGCACGGCTACCGCGGCGCCGAATCTTATCTCGACTTGAAGGAAATCAAATCCGATCAGGACGAAGCAATTGACGAAGCATTGCAGGACATCCCCGATGCTGGCGACCTGATCCCCGCCTTGGTACTGTCGGCTGATGCCAAACAGATCAAGGCCTACCGCAAGGGCGGCGAAGTCGTTACCTTGACCGGCGATGCGATGAAATTCGCTGCCCGGATGCTCGATGACAAGGCCCCGCCCAACAAGCGCCTGCGGCGTAGCGCCATCATCCGCCTGCAGAAGGACGACAAGGGCGGCTGGCAGATCAGCCAGCTACCGGAAGTGGAGTCGGCTTTCGTTGCAGTCGATCCGAAGGATGGCGCCATTCGCGCCCTGGTCGGCGGTTTCGATTTCAACCGCAACAAATTCAACCACGTCACACAGGCGTGGCGGCAGCCTGGTTCCAGCTTCAAGCCGTTCATCTACTCGGCCTCGCTGGAAAAGGGTTACAGCCCGGGCACCATACTCGCTGACGAGCCGATCGTCATCCCGGCCAGCCAGACCGGCTCGCAGTCCTGGGAGCCGCATAACTACGACGGGAAGTACGAAGGCCCGATGCCGATGCGCACTGCGCTGGCCAAATCCAAGAACATGGTGTCGATCCGCATTTTGCAATCGATCGGCACCCAGTATGCCCAGGACTACGCCGGACGCTTCGGTTTCGACCCGGAAAAGCATCCGCCCTACCTGACCATGGCCCTTGGCGCCGGTTCGGTCACGCCGTGGCAGATGGTGACCGGCTACGCCGTATTCGCCAATGGCGGCTACAAGATCAATCCGTTCATCGTTCGCGAAATCCGCGGCGAGGGGAATCAAGTGCTGGCAATGTCGGCACAGACCGAGGCCGGGGACGAAAACATTCGCGCCATCGACCCCCGCAATGCCTTCATGATGGACATGATGCTGCGCGACGTGACCATCTATGGCACGGCCGCCAAGGCGTCGGCCATCCTCAAGCGGCAGGATCTGGCCGGCAAGACGGGGACGACTAACGAATACGTCGATGCCTGGTTCTGCGGCTATCAGATCACAGTGGCCGGTTGCGCCTGGATCGGATTTGACCAGCCAAAGAAACTTGGCGACAAGGAAACCGGTGGGGCCGCGGCGTTGCCGATCTGGATCGGCTATATGTCCCGCGCATTGAAGGATGTTCCGGTCCAGCTACCCAAGGCACCGGAAGGCCTTGTTGCCTTTGGCGAAGGACGGGAGCGCAACTATATCTACTCCGAGAACGTCAAGGAAACGCCGGCCGACGGGGAAGCGCAAGAAGCTGCGCCGCTACCCAAGCCGGACTTCAATATGCTGCCCAGCGACTGATCAGCGTAGATTGACTGGCTCGCCGGCCTGCTGGCTGGCGAGCGTCGAGAGCTTTTCCATCAGTTCGGCGTTGTCGCGGGTATCGCGCCAGGCGGCGCCGTCCCAGCGAAAATGGAAACCGCCGGCCCGGGCCGCGACCCAGATTTCCTTAACCACGGCATGCCGATTGACAATGATCTTGCTACCGTCGGCAAACTCGATTTCAAGGACGCCTCCCGCCGCCAGTTCAAAGTCAAGATCGGCCTCGCTAGCCTCCAGGGCCGCGTCGATCCGGGCCAATGCCTGCCCGGCCAGGGTATTGAATTCGCTGTCATCCATCGTGTGCTACCATCCCGCTCTTCGCTGACAGCGCCCCGAACATGTCCAGAATCGCCGCCCTGCTGATCATCCTTGGCCTCGCCGCCTGTGGCTTGAAAGCCCCGCTCGAACGGCCGTCCGGCCCGGCGCCGGAACCGCTGCTGGGCAGCGGAAAATCGACCGCCAAGGATGTTAGCACGACCACTCACCGCCAAGCCCAATGACCGCATTTGCCCTGAAGAACGGCGTCCTTCACGCCGAATCCGTCGCCCTGCCTGCCATCGCCGAACAATTCGGCACGCCGGCCTATGTCTACTCCCGTGCGGCGCTGGAAGCTTCGCTGCGCGAATTCCATGACGTCCTCGGCGGCCACACGGCCGGCCGGGACGCACTGGTCTGCTACGCCGTCAAGGCCAATTCCAACCTCGCCATCCTCAACGTCTTCGCCCGCCTCGGCGCCGGCTTCGACATCGTTTCCGGCGGCGAACTGCAGCGCGTGCTGGCCGCCGGCGCCGATCCGAAGAAGGTCGTTTTCTCCGGCGTCGGCAAGACGGCCGAGGAAATGAAGCTGGCGCTGGACGTCGGCATTTTCTGCTTTAACGTCGAATCCGCTCCCGAACTGGAACGTCTCAACGAGGTGGCCGGCCACTGTGGCAAGAAGGCGCCGATCAGCCTGCGCGTCAATCCGAACGTCGATCCGAAGACCCACCCCTACATTTCCACCGGCCTCAAGGGCGCCAAGTTCGGCGTCGCCTACGACCAGGCGCTGGATCTCTATCGCCGCGCCGCAGAATTGCCGAATATTGAAGTGGCCGGCATCGACTGCCACATCGGCTCGCAACTACTCGACCCCTCGCCCTTCGTCGAGGCGCTCGACCGTATCCTCGCCCTCGTCGACCAGATGGCGGCCGAGGGCATCAAGATTCACCACCTCGACCTCGGTGGCGGCCTTGGCATCAAGTACAACGCCGATCAGGTGCAGCCGACCGTCGCCTCCTACCTGACGCCCTTGCTCGACAAACTGGCCGGCCGCGGCCTGCAGGTCGTCCTCGAGCCGGGCCGCCGACTGGTCGGCAATGCCGGCCTGCTGCTGACCCGCATCGAATACCTGAAGCAGGGCGAGGCCAAGAATTTCGCCATCATCGACGCCGCCATGAACGACCTGATGCGCCCGGCGCTGTACGAAGCCTGGCACGACATCCTGCCGGTCGTCCCGCGCGGCGGGGAGACCCACGAATACGATATCGTCGGTCCGGTCTGCGAAACCGGTGATTTCCTTGGCCAGGCCCGCCCGCTCAATGCGCAACCGGGCGACCTGCTGGCCGTGATGTCGGCCGGTGCCTACGGCATGGCGATGGCTTCGAACTACAACACCCGACCACGCGCCGTCGAGGTGATGGTCGATAGCGACCGTATCCACGTCATCCGCCAGCGCGAAACGGTCGAGCAACTCTACGCCGGCGAGACCCTCCTCCCGAAGTGAGCGGCCTGCGCGTCGACAAATGGCTCTGGGCAGCGCGTTTCTTCAAAACGCGCTCACTGGCCAGCGACGCGGTCAGTGGCGGCAAGGTCAAGATCAACGGCGCCGCGACCAAGCCGGCGCGCGAGATCAAGGTCGGCGACAAGCTGGACATCGCCAACGGCGAAACCCGCTGGGTGGTGACGATCCGGGTGCTGTCGGATAAGCGCGGCCCGGCGCCGGAAGCCCGCCTGCTCTATGAGGAAACACCGGAGAGCATCGCCGCCCGCGAAGCCTCACGGGACAGCCGGCAGTTCGTCCAGGACCCGGCGGCCGACATCCACGGCCGGCCGACCAAGCGCGACCGGCGGCAGATGGACCGTTTCGGCCGCTAAAACGCAAATGCTACGGTCGGCCCGAAAAAAGGGCCAAAATCACAAAACGTAGGCCAGTGCCAGCGGCAGGAAAATTAGCGCCGCCAGGTTGCCAATCAGCACGATCGAGGCGACGCGCTGCGGCTCCTGCTTGTAGCGCTCGGCGAACAGGAAGTTGAGTACGGCCGGCGGCAGCGCACCGAAAACGAACAGCATCGCCGCATCCCGCCCTTGCAGGCCGAGCAGCTGGATGACGCCGGCGGCGATTAGCATACCGGCCAGCGGCCGCAGCACGGCGCTGCCGACCGCCACCTTCCATTCGCCGAAGGACACATCGGTCATCCGCACGCCGAGCGAGAAGAGCAGCAACGGCACCGAAACGTCGCCGAGCATCTTGATGGCGATGACCAAGGGCGTCCAGATCGGAATTTTCAGCAAGGCGACGGCCAGCCCGGCCACGGCCGCAAAAACCACCGGGATGCGCCACAGAGTCAGCAGGCGCGTCGTCGGGTCGAGCAAGCGGGCGCCGAAGGAGAAATGCAGCGTGTTCTCGACCATGAACAGGATCACCGCCGCCGGCAAAGCGCTCTCGCCCCAGGCCAGCACGGCCAGCGGCAGGCCAATGTTGCCGGAATTGTTGAACAGCATCGGCGGCACCAGCGTCTTCGGCTGGATGCCGGCCAGCTTGGCAATTGGCCAGGCGAGCAGGCCGCAGGCGGCAAGGACCAGAAAGCCGCCGAGGGCCAGCGGCGCGTAGGCCGCCAGATCGAAGGACTTGCCGGCCATCGCCGCGAAAACCAGGGCCGGCACGAAAACGTCCATGTTCAGCCGGTTGGCGACCGCCATTTCGGGCTTGTGCTGGCGAGCATAGAAATAGCCGGCGGCAACGATCCCGAAAATCGGGAAAAGAATGGCCAGCAGGCGAAAACTCAGGCTTTGCTCATCCACGCGGACCCTTTGCCAATACGGAAATCAGAGATTGTGCCGAGCGCCGGCCGGGGAGCAATAGGGAATGACCCTGATGCCCCGGCCGGCCTTGAAACTACAGCACGTAGCGCGACAGGTCTTCGTCAGCAGCGACTTCGCCGAGCTTCTCGTTGACATAGGCAGCATCGATCCGGACCTTGTCCAGCCCGATCTTGCCAGCATCGAAGGAAACTTCCTCGAGCAGCTTTTCCATGACCGTGTGCAGGCGACGGGCACCGATGTTTTCGGTCTGCTCGTTGACCTGGAAGGCGATTTCGGCCATCCGACGGATACCGTCGTCGACGAACTCCAGCACCACCCCTTCGGTTTCGAGCAGGGCCTGGTATTGCCGGGTCAGACAGGCATCGGTCTGGGTCAGGATGCACTCGAAATCGGCCACCGACAGCGAATCGAGTTCGACTCGGATCGGGAAGCGGCCCTGCAGTTCGGGGATCAGGTCGGACGGCTTGGACAGGTGAAAAGCGCCGGAGGCGATGAACAGGATGTGGTCGGTCTTGATCATCCCGTACTTGGTCGACACCGTCGTCCCCTCGACCAGTGGTAGCAGGTCGCGCTGCACCCCCTGGCGCGACACGTCGGCACCCTGCATTTCGGAGCGGCTGGCGATCTTGTCCAGTTCGTCGAGGAAGACGATGCCGTTCTGCTCGACGGCCTTGACCGCCTCCAGCTTGACGTCCTCGTCATTGACCAGCTTGGCGGCTTCCTCGTCGGTCAGCAGCTTCAGGGCTTCCTTGATCGGCAGCTTGCGCGATTTCTTCTTGCCGCCGCCCATGTTCTGGAACATGCCCTGGATCTGCTGGGTCAGCTCCTCCATGCCCGGCGGCGCGAAAATCTCGGCCTGGACGCCCGGCGCGGCGACTTCGATATCGATTTCCTTATCGTCCAGCTCGCCTTCGCGCAGCTTCTTGCGAAATTTCTGGCGTGTCGTGTTCTCCGCCACGTTCGCCTCGGAATTCTCGGCAAAAAAACCGGGGCCGCGGGCCGGGGGCAGCAGCACGTCGAGAATGCGTTCCTCGGCGGCGTCCTCGGCGCGGGCGCGCATCGATTTCATGGCCCGTTCGCGGTGCGACTTGATGGCCATTTCGACCAGGTCGCGGATGATCGTTTCGACGTCGCGTCCGACGTAGCCGACCTCGGTGAACTTGGTCGCCTCGATCTTGATGAAGGGCGCGTTGGCCAGGCGGGCCAGGCGGCGGGCGATCTCGGTCTTGCCGACGCCGGTCGGCCCGATCATCAGGATGTTCTTCGGCGTGATTTCCTGGCGCAGCGGCTCGGCTACCTGCGAGCGCCGCCAGCGGTTGCGCAAGGCGATGGCGACCGCCTTCTTGGCAGCGTTCTGGCCGACGATGTGCTTGTCGAGTTCGGAAACGATTTCCTGGGGGGTCATGGTCGTCATTCCAGCACCTCCAGGGTGAAATTGCGATTGGTATAGATGCAGATGTCGCCGGCGATTTCCAGCGACTTGGTGACGATGTCACGCGGCGCCAGCTCGGTATTTTCGAGCAGTGCCCGCGCCGCGCTCTGGGCATAGGAGCCCCCGGAGCCGATGGCGACGATGCCCTGCTCCGGCTCCAGCACATCGCCGTTGCCGGTGATGATCAGCGACACCTCGCGGTCGGCCACCGACAGCATCGCTTCCAGGCGGCGCAGCGCGCGGTCCGATCGCCAGTCCTTGGCCAGTTCGACCGCCGAACGGAGCAGGTTGCCCTGGTGCTTTTCCAGCTTGGCCTCGAAACGCTCGAACAGCGTGAAGGCATCGGCCGTACCGCCGGCAAAGCCGGCCAAAATGCGGCCCTGATAAAGGCGGCGCACCTTGCGTGCCGTCGCCTTGATGACGACATTGCCCAAGGTCACCTGCCCATCGCCGCCCATGGCGACAGAATTGCCCCGGCGCACCGACAGGATTGTCGTGCCGTGATATTGCTCCATGATTTATTCCTGAATTTTAAGGGGCTAAGATTTTGGAACGACGATGCGCGCCATCTTGTTCAGCCCGACAACGGCCATCAGTTCGGCCACCAGATGATTCGGACTGCGGATGATGATCTCGCGGCCGGCAGCCTTGTAGGGGGCGAGGCGGTTGACCAGTTGCCCGGCCGAGACGAAATCCAGCCGGCGCACCCGCGAAAAATCGAGGATCGGGTGCTCGCTCGCCTCGATGACCGGGACCAGATCCTCGAAGCGGCACCCCTTCAGTTCGCCGCTCAGGATATGCGCTTCATCGCCCGGCTCGACCACCATTTTTGCCGGCTCCGCCGCGCCTGCCGGCCTGAGTTCCCATGAAGGCGGCGAGAGTTCGAAGCTGACCGCGTAATCGACGGCACGCTCCTCGAACTGCTCCTGCGTACCGTGGCGCTGCAGCAGCTCCAACAGCAGGCGCCAAGCCGTCTCATGCGCCGCCTCGCCAGCCACCAGTCGCCCGTTCAGGCGATCAATGAAAGCTTCGGCGCCGTGAAGAGTGACCGAGAGGCGCCCCTTGCGGGCCCGGGTCAGCAATTCCGCCAACTGCCCGGCCACCTCGTCGTCACAACCGATCAGTTTGCTGCAATCGACCACTACCGGCGCCTTCTGGGCAATCAGCTTGGCCAGTTCGGTGACCGGTAGCGCGCCCTCAGAGGTCAACACACCCTGAAAAAAGACCTTCTTTGGACCCAGGCCACCGGCTGCAGGCGCGGGCACAGCGGAGTCTTCACGCCAGGTCGGCGGCGAGGTCTCGCAGGCCTCGGCATAGTCCACGCCGAGTTTTTCGAAGGCGGCACGCTCGCCGGTGATCTGCAACAGGTCGAACAACAATAACCAGAAACGCTTGCCCTCGCTGCCGTGATAGGAGCGAACAAAGGTTTCCAGCAAGGAGCGGGCGGCACCGTCCTGACCATTGGCGAATAGAACGACCACCTGCTCGACGCAGGCCTGCAGCGGATCGACGTCGTTATCCACGTCGATGCCCATGACGCTGGATTCGGTAAAGTCGCGATCGAAATCGTCGATGCTGAAATCGGGATCGGCGACTGCTACCGACTTTGCCGGCTCCCGGGCGGCGGCAGGCTGGTTCAGGGCGGCCATCGGAATCGAAGCGAGCAACTTGGCCGGCACGAATTCCAGATCAGGCAAGGGCTCCGGCGCCGCCTTCGCGGTCTCGGCATCCCCCGGCTGGGTGATCTTTACGTCAACCGGCGGCGGCTCCGCAAAACGCGGACGCGCGGCCGGCCGTTCCGGCATCTTGTTATCCTGTTTCTTGAAAAACGAAAAGACCATGACCACTCCGCGTGCAGGAGTTGAGTTTTAGCACGCCGAACGCATTCATGCAACGATCAGCCCCAGCACAACAAGCAGGAGCGTCAGGACCGGGCCAAAAGGTTGATCCAGGGCTAGGGCCAGCGCAAACGCGCCTAAATAGGCAAGCAGCCCGAGAGTCAGGGCGAAGCGCAGTCCCGAGCGCCAATTTTTGCCTTTCCGGAAGGCCAGCCAGGGCGGAATGAACACCAGTGCAAAGGCGCCCATGACGCCGAGAGTCATCGTCGCCAGCGCCAGACACAGAGCGGCGAGCAGATCGAAGCCGACGTCGATCGGCCAGGCGCGCCCCCCGCGCAACCGAAAGATGTCGGGATAGATCCGGGCCAGCAACAAATGCCGGCTGAGATGCCACAGCAACGTCAGGGCCAGGGCGCCGCCGCCGGCAGCCAGCCAGAGTTGCTCGCTGCCGGCAAAATAGAGCTGGCCGTCGAACAGGGCGTGACCCAGGCGCTCGGCCAGCGGGTGATTGGCCGCCAGCAGAACGGCCAGCGCCCAGCCGCCGGTCAGCAGCAGGGCATCGGCAGCGCCGCCGGTCAGACGGCGGGAGAACAGGCGGCGCGTCGATCCGGCCAGACCGGCCGCGGCCATGCCGCCGACCGCCGGCGCCAGACCGGCGACCAGCGCCAGCAGCGCCCCCGCCGCCGCGACATGCGAGTAGGCCAGCGCGGCCAGCCATTCGTCGCGCAGGCGCAGATAGCAGCCGAGTACGGGCAGCAGCACCGCCAGCGCCAGGCCAGTCAGGAAGGGGGTTAGGAAGAGTTCATGCCACATCGCCGGCTCCCAGCTCGAGCACACGGTCGCAGACCGCGTCGACGAAGGCGGCATCGTGGCTGACCACCAGCAGGCCACTGCCAGAAGCCGCCCGCTCGCGCAGATGCGCCGTCAGGTGGGCGACGCCGGCCTGATCGAGGTTGTTGGTCGGCTCATCGAGCAGCACCAGGTCAGCCGGCGCCTGCAACACGGCCCACAGTGTCAGGTAATGGCGCTGACCGCCGGACAGGCGATCAAGCCGGGAGTCGAGGCACCCGGCCAGCCACGACGGCAGGCCATCCGGGGTAGCACCGGTCAGAGCCAGCAGTTCGCGGCCGGATATCGGCATGCCGACTACCGGCGGCACATCCTGAGCCTGCAGGCCGAGCCGGATGCCGGGCGCCATTTCGATGCGCCCGGCGAAGATGCTCGCCCGGCCGGCTATCGCCGCCAACACCGTGCTTTTTCCGACGCCGTTCGGGCCGGTGAGGCCGACGACTTCGCCGGCTGCGACGGCCAGATCAAGCGGTCTGGTGGCCGGCTGTTGCCAGCCGGCCACCAGACCCTCGGCACGCAGCAGGGCGTTCACCGCAAGCCCTTGAGCAGGCGTTGCACGGTGTCGTCGAACAGGCCGAACAGATCGCGGGCCTCCGGCGTGCCGCCAACGGTGTAGGGCAGCATCACGGCCGGTATGCCGCTCTTGCCGGCAAGCCACTGGCTCGGCCCTTCCTGCTGGTAGGCCGTGCGCAGGATCATCCGGGCCGGCGCCGCCTGCTGACGTGCCAATAGCGCGTTGAGGTGGCCGCTGGTCGGCTCGACACCGGGCTTCGGTTCGAGTGCGCCGACTTCGGTCATGCCCAGCCAGCGCGTCAAATAAACGAAGGACTGGTGATGGACGAAGACCGGCGTGCCTTTGAGCGCACCAGCCTCTTTTTCCCAGCGCACGATGGCGGCCTGCCATTTGCCGGCGAAGGTAGCAAACCCGGACTGGTAGGCGGCGGCATTGGCGGCATCCAGCTCGGCCATGCGCCGGGCCAGCGCCTCGCCGACTTTCAGCACATTGCGCGGATCGAGATGGGTGTGCGGATTGCCAGCCGGATGCACGTCGCCGTGGGCACGGTCGACCGTGGTCGGCACGTCGAGGCGATTGACCCAGGAAGCCGCCTCGAAATACCCCGGCTGGCCCGACTGGATGGCCGGGTTCCCGGAGTCGCGCTGGACCAGCGGCAACCAGCCGATTTCAAGTTCGGCGCCCGCCGCGACGAGCAGTTGCGCCTGCCGTGCCTGGGCCAGCAACGAGGGTTTGGCCTCAATCCGGTGCGGGTCCTGGAAGGCGTTGGTGGCCGTGTAAACGCGCACCTTGTCGCCGCCGATCTCCTTGGCCAGCGCGCCCCATTCGGGCACCGTAGCAAAGACCTTCAGATCGGCGTGAGCCGAGAATGCTACGGTCGCCGCCAAAAAACCGGCAAAAATGAATTTTTTCATCGTCACCCCTCAGAACTTGTGGGCGCCGTGGGCGCCCAGGCTCATGATGTATTGCAGCGTAAACTGATTGTCGGTCACGCCCTGCATCGATTTGTCCTGCGCGAACTGCAGGCGCAGCCGGGAAAACTCGCTCCAGTTGTAGTCGATCATCGCTGTCGCTTTTTTCGGCCGATAGCTGTCGACGGCGAGCAGACTGCCGATGGCGCCGAAATCGCGCGTGCCGCTGTCGAGCTGCTCGTAGCGCAGACCCGCCCGCCAGTTGGGGGTGAATTGATAGACGCTCTGGGCATACCATCCGGACTGGCGCGTGCGATAGGCGGCGGTCGGCTCGGCGGCACAGGCGTTGCCGAGCGCTTCCTCGTCAAGACAGGTCAGGTTGCCGGATTCGCGGCGCTGGAAGTATTCGCCCTGGAATTTCAGGTTGCGGTCCTTGGGGTTGCCGTTCGGTGCCCACTTCCAGACAAAATCGGCAATCCACGTCGACGAACGGCCGGTGAACAGGCCCTGCGCCTCCAGACCGCCAACGTCCTCGAAATGGCCTTCGCGCCCTTCCGCCCGCGTCCGCAGATAAGACAGGCCAGCTCGCCAGCTATGTTCGATACCCACGTCGCCGCCGACATGCGCGAAGGCCGCCACGGCGCCCGCCCCGTTGCGGTTGCGGTCGGTGCCCGGGAAACTCGCGCCTCGGCCGAGCTCGGCGCCCAGTTCGATGAACAGGTCGGTCGGCGCCAGCCATTTCAGCTGCACGCCGTCCTGGCCATAGTTGGCGTGCGTACCGAACAGCGCCTGGTACATCAGCGGTGCGTCCGCGAAATCCCAGGCGTGCGGATGCTGCTCGTTCAGGTAGCCGATGCCCGAGAAGAAGCGCCCGCCCTTCAGGCCGAGACCGTTGCCCAGCCCCAGCGACTGGAACCAGGCCTCCTCGACCTCCACCTCGCCGTCGGCCAGGCCGAGGATGGCCTGGGCACGCCAGTGCGGGTCAACGTTGGCGGCGAAGACCAGTTCGGTGTGATCGACCGAGAAGCCGCGCTTGTTGATGCCCTCGATCGCGCCGTCGCCGTGATCATGTCCGCCCGCCGGAAAGAAGCCCGTGATGCCGCGTTCCGGCACGTTCTTCATCTGTTTGTACTGACCCTGCACGATCAATGACACCTCGGGATTGAAACCGCTGGCAGCAGGGGCAGCTTGCGGGCGGCTGTCCGCCACGGCCGGGGCCGGGCTGGCCTCCTTGGTGGACCGCGCCTCGGCCTGGGCCAGTTTCTGCTCCAGCGCCGCGATGCGCTGCTCGTAACTCTGCTTCATGTCGGCGATCTGCGCCTTGATGGCGGCCAGATCGGTGTTGTCGGCGGCCTGCGCGCCGCAGGCGGCGGCCAGCATGGCGGCCATGGCAATGCGTTTTTGCATGGAATGCTCCTGAAAATGCGTCAAAACGGCCGGCGGCGGCAAATGCCACGGTCGGCCCAAAAAAGAGGCAATTTTCAGAAGTTGGGGGGCGCGCCTTGGCGAGCCGCCGGCGGCGGCAAGGCGCTGCGGCCTTGAACCGGCAGGGTTTCGGGAACGAATTGTTGCGCCACCACCGGCGGCAAGGCCGCCAGCGACGGCAGCGCCGCACCCAGATCCTGCGCTGCCAGACAAAGCTGGCAGACATGCGTTGGCAAGCCATCGTCATTGCCCGCCGCATGCTCGACGGCATGCGCCCCCGCCGCCAGTTGGGCGAAGAGGAGAACGGCAACGAGAAGAAGATGGCGCAGAGGATTCACGACAGCAGATTAATCGACCTGGACGAGCAAGCCTTTGAGATATTCGCCTTCCGGGAAGTTCAGTGCCACCGGATGATCGGCCGCGCCGGAAAGGCGGCGGACGATGCGCGCCGGGCGACCGGCATCCTGCGCCGCACCGGCAATGATTTTCTGGAACAACTCAAGACCGACACCACCGGAGCAGGAATAGGTCATCAGCAAACCGCCCGGTTTGAGCAGGCGGCAGCCCAGCAGGTTGATATCCTTGTAGGCCTTCGCGGCCCGGTCAGCATGCGCTGCCGAGGGCGCGAACTTGGGCGGATCGAGGACGATCAGGTCGAACAGCCGGCCAGCCTTGCGGAAATCGCGCAGCGCCTGGAAGACATCGGCTTCCAGCCATTCGGCGCGGTTGGCGGGCAATTGCGTATTGAGCGCCAGATTGGCCTGGGCCTGTGCCAGCGCAGGACCTGAAGAATCGATCGACAGCACGCTCGCCGCCCCGCCGGCCAGCGCCTGCAGCGAAAAGCCGCCGGTGTAGCAGAAGCAGTTGAGGACGTCCTTGCCGGCCGACAACTGGCCTAGCAGGGCGCGATTGTCGCGCTGATCGAGGTAGAAACCTGTCTTGTGGCCGCCGGCGATGTCGATGGCCAGCCGAACGCCGTTCTCCTCGATGCTCAGCGGCGTCTCGGGTGCTTCGCCATAAATCCAGCCAGTCGTCGGGCCTAAACCTTCCAGGCCGCGGACGTCGGAATCGGAGCGCTCATAGATGCGGGCGCAACCGGTCGCCTTGACCAGCCCAGCGACAATGGCGTTCCGCCACTTGTCGGCACCGGCCGAAGTCAGCTGAACGACCACCGTGTCGCCGTACTGGTCGGCGATGACGCCGGGCAGGCCGTCGGATTCGGCGTGGATCAGACGCAAGCCCTGCTGGCCGCGCAACTCCGGCAGCGCCTGACGACTGGCCACGGCCGCCGCAATGCGCCGCTTGAAGAAGGCGTCATCCACCGATTCGTCGGCATCGAAGGTCCAGAAACGGGCGCGAATCTGCGACTTCGGGCTGTAGGCGGCGCGGCCCAACGGCTTCAGGTTGTCGGCCAACACCTCGACGGTATCGCCCGGCCGGGCGCGACCTTCAAGACGGCCGACCGAACCGGCGAACAACCACGGGTGATGCTTGAAGGCAGAACGTTCCTTGCCCGGCAGCAGAATCAGCTGAGCCATGTTTTTCCCGATCTAAAAAGCAAGAAGCCCCGGTCGCCTTGCGGCAACTGGGGCTCGAAATACTGTGTCGGCTTCTATTCCATGTCCGGATCAAGCGTGACAAAGCCACGCTTGGGTCGGGCGTGGAATCAGGCGCCCAGGGCCTTGCGGTTGCGCTGATGGCACTCGGCGGCGTACATGACCTTGAACATGGTCTTGCCGGTGCTCTTGAACAGACGCTTGGTGGACTTGGAAACGCAGCGGCGTTCCAGCGAAGAACGGCGGTTACGGTTGATGGCCATGACTAACTCCTTGAATCCGGCGATTTTTCGAAACCGCCAATCATAGAGGCTGGCACATCAATCGTCAACGAAGCCTTGATTTTTGGCCGTTTTTGGCGGCCGACCGTAGCATTTGGCGACGCCTACTTGGCCTTGGCTCGCGGGTGGGCGGCGTCATAGACCTTTGCCAGGTGCTGGAAATCTAGATGCGTGTAGACCTGCGTCGAGGCGATGCTGGCGTGACCGAGCATTTCCTGTACCGCACGCAAGTCGCCGGAGGACTGCAGCACGTGCGAGGCAAAGGAGTGGCGCAGCATGTGCGGATGGACATGGGTCGGCAGCCCGAGCAGCACGGCCCGGCGAGCCAGCCTCGCCTCAACCATGCGCGGGCTGATGCGGGAGCCGCGCTGGCCGACGAACAGGGCCTTCTCACCCGGTTTGGCCAGTTCGTCGCGCACCGCCGACCAAGCGGCCAACGCCTCGCGCGCCTTGCTGCCGACCGGAACCACACGCAACTTGTTGCGCTTGCCAAGGACACGCACCTCGCCTTCATGGGCGATGCTGTCCAGCGCTTCGCAATCTAGGGCGACCAGTTCGGCCAGGCGCAGCCCGGAGGAATAGAACAGTTCGAACATCGCCAGATCGCGCGCCGCCTGCACCAGATCATCGTCCTCGGCAGGCGCCAGCAGGCGCGCCGTTTCGTCGACCGACAATGCCTTGGGCAGCAGCCGCGGCGACTTGGGCGGCCGGATGCCGTCGCAGGGATTGGCCTTGACCAACCCACGTTCGCCCAGCCAACCAAAGAATCCGCGCCATGCCGAAAGCAGGCGCGCCAGTGAGCGCCCACTCAGTCCCTGCCCATGCAACTGTGCGATGAAGCGCCTTACATGGTGGACCTGTAGGCCAGCCAATTGAATTTCGCCGGCTACGGCCAGCAATTTGCCTAGATCCCGGCGGTAATTGGAGATGGTGTGCGGCGACAGCCGGCGCTGATCGGCCAGTTCGGCCAGCCAGGCGTCGGCTGCCAACACGGGCGTCATAGCACGCTCTCGGTCACCCGGGCCAGCGCGGCGGAAACCATTTCGCCCAGACGTTCGAGGTAGAGCGTCCCCATCTCGGCATAAAAGCGCTGCGACTCCTCACTACCCAGCGCGATCATGCCGATCGTGCCGCCGCCGTTACGCAGGGCGATCAGCGCCTGCGAGCGGATATGCGACGCGTGCTCGCCAAACCACGAGGCAGTACCGAAACCAGCCGTCGAACCGCAGTAGGGCCGGGCCAGCGTTTCAGCGAAGACCTGCAGTTCTTCGCTGACCGCGGCAAATTCAGGCAGATCCTCGATACCTTCCGGCTTGTCCCACAGACGCAGCGCCACGTGCGGCACCGAAAAATCGTCGCGCAGGTGGAAGTTGAGCAAATGGATCACGGCCTGAAAGGTCTCGGCGGCGATCAGTGCGACGGCCAGCCGATGCACCTTTTCGCTGATCTGGTCGTTCTCCTCGCCGAAGGCGATCAGTTCGGCCAGCTTGCTTTCGGTCGTCCGGTTCTTGTCACGCAGCGTCAGCATCTGGCGCTCGGCCAGCGAAACAGCCCGGCCGCCGTGCGGATGCGGCACGAAAATCTGCGCCATCAGGTCGGCGTACTGCTCGAAAAAGCTCGGGTTGTTCTTCAGGTAGTCCGCGATTTCCTCGGGGAACATGGCGCTCATAATTCGATTTCTCCAGTGAATACAGTGACTGCCGGCCCGGTCATCAGCACCGGCCGGTCAGCGCCGCCCCAGGCGATGCTCAGATCGCCGCCGCGCGTCGTCACGCGGACCGGCGAGTCGAGCAGGCCGCGCCGGATGCCGGCCACGACCGCTGCGCAGGCGCCGGTGCCGCAAGCCATCGTTTCGCCTGAACCTCGTTCATAAACACGCAACTTGATGGCATGCCGATCGACGATCTGCATGAACCCGGCGTTGACCCGCTGCGGGAAACGCGGGTGGCGCTCGATCAGCGGCCCATGTTCGCCGACCGGCGCGCTGTCCACACTGTCGACAACCTGCACCGCATGTGGATTGCCCATCGAGACGACGCTGGTTTCCAGTGTTTCATCGGCCACGTCGAGCAGATGGATGATCACATCATCGTCGGCCAGGAAAGGAATGTCCGCCGGCAGGAAACGGGGAACGCCCATGTCGACCGTCACATTGCCATCGCCCTCGAGGCGTGGCGAAATCAGGCCCTTCAAGGTCTCGACGCGAATCTCGCGCTTGTCGGTCAGCCCCTGCTCATGAACGAAGCGGACGAAGCAGCGCGCTCCATTGCCGCACTGCTCGACCTCGCCGCCATCGGCATTGAAGATCCGGTAACGGAAATCGACATCGGGCCGGGACGGCTTTTCAACCAGCAGAATCTGGTCGCAGCCAACACCGAAATGTCGGTCGGCCAGATAGCACAGTTGTTCCGGGGTCAGCGCAACCGACTGACGAACACCGTCGAGCACGACAAAATCGTTGCCCAGACCGTGCATTTTCGAGAATTTGAGCTTCACAAGCCGCTCCGCAAAATAATTGCAAAAAGAATAGCAGAGACAGGAAGTTGTCTCAAATTCTTAAAGTTTTTTCTCCATTACGTAATCATCCATCACGTAACCTTGACCGATATCATCAACGGTCAGTTCGCGTACCTCAAAGCCATATTTCTTGTACGAATTAATGGCATTCACGTTGCGCTTGTTGACCTGGAGAACAACACACGGATAACCCTCGCGCTTGGCCCTGGCCGCAACATGCGCAATCAACTGGCCACCGACGCCCTGGCGCTGCACGTCCGGATGGATATACAGCTTGTCGAGCTTGAACTCGCCCTTGTAGACCTCACTGAAGGCAAAGCCGATGCGGCGCCCCTCGAAGAAGGCCTGGTCGAGCCACTTGTGCAGGTCTTCCAGGTCGTCATAAAGGCGCTCGTGACCGTAGCGCTGTTCAAGCATGAAGTCGATCTGCTCCTGGGTGATGATGCCAGGATAGGTCGCCTGCCAGATTTCGCGGGCCAGCGCCGAAATCGCGGGGACGTCGGGCGGGGTAACGGGGCGAATTTCGATATTGAGACTGTTCATTTGTAAAACCTTGGTTCTCCGGGCGGCCGGGTCTTGAAGCGCTTGTGCACCCAGTAATACTGCTCCGGCATGCGCAGTACCTGGCTCTCGATGAAACGGTTCATGAATTCGGTGTCGGCCTCAACGCTTTCACCAGGAAAATTATCCCACGCCGGCATCACTTCGACTTCATAACCATCTGGCACCTGGCGGGTGATACAGGCCACGACCTTCGCCCCGGTGAGACGAACCAGCCTGGACAAAGCCGGAATGGTTGCCGCAGGAACACCAAAGAAAGGAACGAAGATGGATTCCTTCGGGCCAAAATCCATGTCGGGCAGATAATAGAAACGGTAACCGTCTTTCATCGCCTTGACGATCTTTCGCATGCCATCCTTACGCGAAAGCATAACGGTATCCGTAAAGCGTCCACGCCCATCGTAGAGCAACTTGTCGAGAACCCGATTCTTCTGCCGGGAATAGACGGTACATCCAGGCACATACATCGAGATCCGCGTTGCGCCTGCATCCAGTCCAACGAAATGCGGCGACAGCAGGATAATTGGACGCCCCTCCGGATCGCTCAAATTTTCCACCCCCTGGATGCGTATCAGCCGCTGCAAGCGCTCCTTCGAAGCCCACCAGCCCAGGGTGCGATCAAGGAAAGCCTTGGCAAAAACGATGAAATGTTCGCGCGCCATTGCCTCCCGCTCAGCTTCGTCCCGGTCGGGGAAGCACAAGCGTAGATTGGTCAGCACAACATTGCGGCGCTCGCGTGCAAAGAGATAAAACAACCGCCCAAGGCCACCACCCAGAGCCCGCAAAACTGGCAAGGGGAACCAGTGCACAAGCCAGAGAAAGCCAACAAGAATGTAAGACAGGAATACCGTCAAAATCTACTCCACCGGTGGCGGCTCGGCACCGCCCGGTCGTTTGTATCGGTTATAGCCCCACAGGTACTGTGCAGGGCATTCGCGGATCAGCGCCTCAATCTCAAAATTGATCTGCTGTGCTCGCTCGACCGTCGCCCCCATGAGAGATTGCCGGGGCGGCTGAAAATGCAGGCGATATCCCTGCCCGCCCGGCAAGCGCTCCCCCCAGGCCATCAGCGTCGTGGCCCCCGTTTCAGTCAGACGGGCCGCCAGCGTCATCGTGTAAGCGTAGCGCCCGAAGAATTTCAGCCAGACACCCTCACCCTCCTTGGGCGCCTGATCCGGCAACATGCCGACAGCCTGTCCTCTCTTCAGCGCCTTGATCAAAGAACGCACTCCGGAGACATCTGCCGGTGCCAGATGAAGGTTGGTTCGCTTGCGTCCCGCCAGGATCATTTCCTGAACCGCAGCCTGCTTTGGTGGCCGGTAAAGCACCGTAATGTCGCCAAAGGCCGAGTAATACTGTGCAGTAATCTCGAAGCACCCCAGATGCGGAGTGAGGAACACGATACCCTTGCCCACCAGACGGGCTTGTTCGACGTACTCCCACCCCACAACTTCCACCACTTGTGCGTTGGTGTCCTCCAGCGAACGGAGCCAGATGCGCGACAATTCCAGCATCTGCTTGCCCGCCTCGGCCGCCGCAGCCCCCCTCAGCCCGGGTGCCATGCCGGCCAAGGCCATGTTCTCCTGGAGAAAACGTCGGTAGGTCGGGGAAAGCCAATAGACCAGCCGACCCAGCCCTCCCCCGAGCAGGTGCACCAGCGACAGCGGGAGACGGGAAAGTATCCGGAAGAGAAAGACCATGAAACCCCGGGGGTTGAATCCCCGTGAGAAAAGTTTAATATTATCCGTTCGCCGAGTTAAACAGACAACTTGCGGGGCGACTAATAAATACTGCTAAAGCGTCACCGCTCGTGGTCCGAAGCTGGTAGCGCCGGACAAAAGGACCACTGGAGCTTCACATGAGCGAATATTTCTTCACTTCCGAATCCGTTGGCGAAGGCCATCCGGACAAGGTTGCCGACCAGATTTCCGATGCCATCCTCGACGCCATCCTGGCCCAGGACAAGCATTCCCGCGTCGCCGCCGAAACCCTGTGCAACACTGGCCTGGTCGTGCTGGCCGGTGAAATCACCACCAACGCCAACGTCGACTACATTCAGGTCGCCCGCGAGACGATCAAGCGCATCGGCTATGACAACACCGACTACGGCATCGACTATAAGGGCTGCGCCGTCCTCGTCGCCTACGACAAACAGAGCCCGGACATCGCCCAGGGCGTCAATGCCGCCTACGACGACAACCTCGGCCAGGGCGCCGGCGACCAGGGACTGATGTTCGGCTACGCCTGCGACGAAACCCCGTCGCTGATGCCGCTACCGATCTATCTGTCGCACCGCCTGGTCGAACGCCAGGCCATGCTGCGCAAGGATGGCCGCCTGCCGTGGGCGCGCCCTGATGCCAAGTCGCAGGTCACCATCAAGTACGTCGACGGCAAACCCTATTGCATCGACACCGTCGTGCTGTCCACCCAGCATTCGCCGGACATCAGCCTGGAAGACCTGCGTGAGGCCACCATCGAGCAGATCATCAAGCCGGTGCTGCCGAAGGAACTGATCAAGGGCGACATCAAGTATCTGGTCAACCCGACCGGCCGCTTCGTCGTCGGCGGCCCACAGGGCGACTGCGGCCTGACTGGCCGCAAGATCATCGTCGACACCTACGGCGGCGCAGCCCCGCATGGCGGCGGCGCTTTCTCGGGCAAGGATCCTTCCAAGGTCGACCGCTCCGCTGCCTATGCCACCCGCTATGTCGCCAAGAACATCGTTGCCGCAGGACTGGCGTCGCGCTGCCTGGTCCAGGTTTCCTACGCTATTGGCGTGGCCGAACCCACTTCGATCATGGTCGAGACCTACGGCACCGGCAAGGTCAACAACGAAACCCTGACGGCACTGGTCCGCAAGCACTTCGATCTGCGCCCGAAGGGCATCGTCAACATGCTCGACCTGCTTCGCCCGATCTACCAGAAAACTGCAGCCTATGGCCATTTTGGCCGCGACGAACCGGAGTTCTCCTGGGAAGCCACCGATCGCGCGAATCTGCTGAAATCGGATGCTGGTTTGTAATAAATTTAACAAATCCGCACACAAGGGGCCACACAGGCCCCTTTTTTGTTACTAAAATCGGGGCTCGATGCTGAAAAAAATCCCCGTTCATCAACTTTCCCTGGGCATGCACCTCCAGGCGTTCTGTGGCGCCTGGCTGGACCATCCGTTCTGGAGGACGAAATTCGTCCTGAGCGACCCGAAAGACCTCACCTAAATTCTGGAAAGTCCGATTTCGGAGGTCTGGATCGACATTTCCAAGGGCCTTGATGTTGCCACCGAAGAAGCGGCCGACCCGGCTACGATCGTTACCGCTGAGGATGTCCCAACGCCCGCACCAGTCGTTCAGGAAAAAGCCTCGTTCAACGACGAAGTAAAACGCGCCGCAAAAATTTGTGCCAAGGGCAAGGAAGCAGTCGTCTCGATGTTTCAGGAAGCCCGGATGGGCAAGGCGATCGAAGCCGAAGCCGCCGCACCGCTGGTCGAGGAAATTTCCAATTCGGTGATGCGTAACCCGGGCGCGCTAATCAGCCTGGCCCGGCTGAAGACAGCCGACGATTACACCTTCATGCATTCGGTGGCCGTCTGCGCGTTGATGATCGCGTTGGCCCGCCAGCTTGGTCTCGACGAGCAGCAGACGCGCGATGCCGGTATGGCCGGCCTGCTACATGATCTCGGCAAGGCAATGATTCCGATGGAAATCCTCAACAAACCCGGCAAGCTGACCGATGAGGAATTTGCCCTGGTCAAGACCCATCCCGAGGAAGGCCACAAATTGCTCCTCGCAGGCATAGGCATCAGCGAGATGACCCGTGACGTCTGCTTGCACCATCACGAGAAAGTCGACGGCAGCGGCTACCCGAAACGCCTGAACAGCGAGACGATGAGCCTGTTCGCCAAGATGGGCGCCGTCTGCGACGTTTACGATGCTGTCACTTCCAACCGCCCTTACAAGGCGGGCTGGGATCCAGCCGAATCGATCAAACGGATGGCAGAATGGAAAGGCCATTTCGACCCTGCCGTCTTCCAGGCCTTCGTCAAGAGCCTGGGCATCTACCCGATCGGCTCGCTGGTCAGGCTGGAATCGGGCAAGCTCGGCGTCGTGATCGAACAGGGCGAGCAGTCGCTGCTAAAACCCAAGGTCAAGGTGTTTTTCTCGACCAAATCACAGGCCTACATCAAGCCGGAAGTCATCGACATTGCCCGCAGCCCTGAGAAAATCGCCGGCCGCGAAGAAGCCGCCAAGTGGGGCATCAAGGATGTCGACCGCTACTGGGCCGGCGACAAAGCCTGAAAAGGGTTTATAATCCGCAACCTACCGAGGGGCGCTGCAGGGGTCCATCCCCCCAGGCTCGGTTCTAAACTGCGCTCACCCATTTAATCCGTGCCGGGCACGGGATGCCGGGTGAGCATCCCTCCCGGCCACAGTTCATCAGGAGCTTACTGTGGCTGAATTCAAAGACTGCGTCATCGCCGACATCAACCTTGCCGACTGGGGTCGCAAGGAAATCCTCATTGCCGAAACCGAAATGCCGGGCCTGATGGCCATTCGCGAAGAATTCGCGAAGACCCAGCCGCTCAAGGGCGCCCGTATCACCGGTTCGCTGCACATGACTATCCAGACCGCCGTTCTGATCGAGACGCTGACCGCGCTCGGCGCTGAAGTCCGCTGGGCCTCGTGCAACATCTTCTCGACCCAGGACCACGCTGCTGCTGCGATCGCCGCGCAGAACATTCCGGTCTTCGCCGTCAAGGGCGAAACCCTAGTCGATTACTGGGACTACACCCACCGCATCTTTGAATGGGCCGACGGCGGCTATTCGAACATGATCCTCGACGACGGCGGCGATGCCACGCTGCTGCTGCACCTCGGCGCACGTGCCGAGAAGGATATTTCCCTGTTGGCCAAACCGGGTTCCGAAGAAGAAACCATCCTCTTCGCCGCCATCAAGGCCAAGCTGGCCGTCGATCCGACCTGGTACTCCGTGCGCCTGGCCCAGATCAAGGGCGTCACCGAAGAAACCACCACCGGCGTCCATCGCCTGTACCAGATGCATCAGCGTGGCGAACTCAAGTTCCCGGGCATCAACGTCAATGATTCGGTGACCAAGTCCAAGTTCGACAACCTGTACGGCTGCCGCGAATCTCTGGTCGATGGCATCAAGCGCGCCACCGACGTGATGATCGCCGGCAAGATCGCCGTGATCGCGGGTTACGGCGATGTTGGCAAGGGCTCCGCCCAGGCCATGCGCGCCCTGTCGGCCCAGGTCTGGGTTACCGAAATCGACCCGATCTGCGCCCTGCAGGCTGCCATGGAAGGCTATCGCGTCGTCACCATGGAATACGCTGCCGACAAGGCCGACATCTTCGTCACGACGACCGGCAATTTCCACGTCATCACCCATGACCACATGGTCGCGATGAAGAACAACGCCATCGTCTGCAACATCGGTCACTTCGACAACGAAATCGACGTCGCTTCGATCGAGAAGTACCAGTGGGAAGAGATCAAGCCGCAAGTCGACCACGTCATCTTCCCGGACGGCAAGCGCATCATCCTGCTCGCCAAGGGTCGCCTCGTTAACCTCGGTTGCGGCACTGGCCATCCGTCCTACGTGATGTCCTCGTCGTTCGCCAACCAGACCATCGCCCAGATCGAACTGTGGACCGAGGCCGTCAAGGGTTCCAACAAGTACCCGGTCGGCGTCTACACGCTGCCCAAGCACCTCGACGAAAAAGTCGCCCGCCTGCAGTTGAAGACGCTGAACGCGCAACTTTCGGAGCTGACCGACGAACAGGCTGCGTACATCAGCGTGCCGAAGGAAGGCCCGTACAAGGCCGATCACTATCGCTACTAAGCGCTGATCACGATGCTGAACCTGATCGCTGCCTGGATCGTCAATGCGCTGGCCCTGCTGGCGCTACCTTACGTCATTCCGTCGATCCAGGTGGCCGGGTTCGGCACGGCACTGCTTGTCGCCGTCGTCCTCGGCCTGGTCAACACGCTGCTGCGGCCGTTGCTGATTCTGCTGACGCTACCGGCAACGCTGCTCACGCTGGGGCTGTTCATCTTCGTCATCAACGCCCTGCTGTTCCAGTTGGCAGGCTATCTGGTGGACGGCTTCAATGTCGGTGGATTCTGGCCGGCCCTGCTCGGCTCGCTGGCCTACAGCCTGATTTCCTGGCTGCTCAGCGCGATTCTCCTGCGCAAATAGCAACGATGAGCATGAACTCCTTCCACGCGCGGCAGAAAAAGCCGCGTCCGCCACGCGAACCGTCGTACGAGCGACCGGCTGGCGTGACGCGGGCGGATGCCCTGCTCGTCGCCCAAAAGCTAGCCCCCTCGCGTACGGCAGCCCAATGGTTGATCAAGGAAGGCCGGGTCAGTTGGGCCGGCGGCACGATCAACAAGCCGGCAATGGATTTGCCTGACGACACGCCGCTGACCGTGGCAGCAGATCCCGATGCCCATTTCGTCTCGCGCGGCGGCCTGAAGCTGGCGGGAGCACTTGCCCGGACCGGGTTGAAGGTGGCCGGCAAGGTCTGTCTGGATATCGGCCAGTCGACCGGGGGATTCACCGACTGCCTGTTGCAGAACGGCGCCCGCCATGTCGTCGGCGTCGACGTCGGTCATGGTCAGCTACACACTCAGTTGCGCCACGATCCGGCGGTTACTGCCATCGAGGGTATCAACTGCCGGACACTGACTGCTGCCGATCTTGGCACGGCTTTTCCTGAAGGCGGCTTCGACCTGATCGTCGGCGACGTCTCCTTCATCTCGTTGACGCTGATCCTGCCGCAACTGCCGCCGCTGCTGGCCGCGCATGGCGACATGCTGCTGCTCGTCAAGCCGCAGTTCGAAGTTGGCCCTGAAAATATCGGCAAAGGTGGCATCGTTCGCGACCCTGCCCTGTACCGCGAAGTGGAAAAGAAGCTTTGCGATTTTGGCCAAAAAATCGGGCTGACCGTAGCATTGTGGCTGGACAGCCCGATTACCGGCGGCGACGGCAACCGCGAATTTTTCATCTGGTTAAACAAATGAACACAGAAATCTCCATCGAATTCTTCCCGCCGAAGACGCCCGAAGGCGTCGAAAAACTAAGGGCCACCCGTCAGGAACTGGCAAAACTGAAGCCGGAATTCTTCTCGGTCACCTATGGCGCCGGCGGCTCGACCCGCGAGCGTACCTTCTCGGTCGTCAAGGAAATTGCCGCCGAAGGCTTTGACGCGGCACCACACCTGTCCTGCATCGGCTCCAGCCGCGACAGCATTCGCGAAATCCTCGGCGAGTACAAGGCGGCCGGCATCCGGCGTACCGTCGCCCTGCGCGGCGACCTGCCCTCCGGCATGGCCGAGACCGGCGAGTTTCGTTACGCCAACGAACTGGTCGATTTCATCCGGGCCGAAACCGGCGACTGGTTCAGCATCGAAGTCGCGGCCTACCCGGAATGGCACCCCCAGGCGCGCAGCCCGCAGGACGACATGGCGGCCTTCGTCCGCAAGGTCAAGGCCGGCGCCAACTCGGCGATCACCCAGTATTTCTACAATGCCGACGCCTATTTCCACTTCGTCGATGAAGCCAGGGCCCAGGGCGTGGACATCCCCATCGTCCCCGGCATCATGCCGATCGCAGGCTTCACCAAGCTGGCCCGCTTCTCCGACGCCTGCGGCGCCGAAATTCCACGCTGGATGCGCAAGAAGTTCGAGAGCTACGGCGACGATGCCGATTCGATCCGTGCCTTCGGCCTCGATGTCGTCACCGAATTGTGCGAACGCCTGCTCCAGGGCGGCGCACCCGGCCTGCACTTTTATTGCATGAACATGGCGCCGCTGACCACGGAAATCTGCCGCCGCCTGGGTTGATAAGTGAATGCTACGGTCGCTCGCAAAAAAGGCCAATTTTCACGGCTTTCCCGCAATCAGGGTGCTGTCCGGAAATCCTTCAACCAGAGATATCTCTGAAATTCCTTCCAGTGCGTTGACGCTCCCGACGGGCCTCTATATAATGCGCGCTTCCCGTCGGTCGGGTCGGTAGCTCAGTCGGTAGAGCAGCGGACTTTTAATCCGTTGGTCCCGAGTTCGAATCTCGGCCGACCCACCAGTTTAAACTGGGGGAAATCGGGGCGTTAGCTCAGTTGGTAGAGCAGCGGACTCTTAATCCGTAGGTCCACAGTTCGAATCTGTGACGCCCCACCAGAATTACCAAGCACTTAGCCTCGGCCTAGCGCCGGGGCTTTTTGCTTCAGTAGCAGTAGCAGTAACTCAGGTGATGCCACCTGATCGGACGCGGGGTGGAGCAGTTGGCAGCTCGTCGGGCTCATAACCCGAAGGTCGCAGGTTCAAGTCCTGCCCCCGCAACCATCGGATACCAGTAAAAAGGCCAGTCGATCGACTGGCCTTTTTGCTTTGGCGCTCCTTGACTTACTTGCGCCCGAATTTCTCGGTCAGCTGATTCAGCTTTTCGGCCCGGCGCTGCTCTGCCTTCGCTTCTTCCGCAGCCGCCTTGCGCTGGTCTGCCTGCTTCTTGAAGCGGTCGCGCAGCAGTTCTGCGGCGTGTTGACGGTTCTCGTCGGTGACTTCGCCGGCCGGCGTGCCATCCAGATTCAGACGCACCGTTCCCTTTTCCATTTCCTTCAGATAGCGCGTCGAGATGGTGTGGCTGCGCATTGCCAGACGCAGGGACTTCTTGCTGACTTCCGGCAACTGTGCGAAAACCTGCTTGTCGATGCCGATGGCCAGCGGGCTGAAGTTGCGGAATACGTCGAATCGCGTCTGCAGGTCCTTGAGCAGGACACGGGCGTCGATGGGCTTATCGGTAGAGGCTTCGGTAGTCGTCATGATGAAACGGAAACGGGTTGAGGCGCGAAGGTTAGCACGAAGGGGCGCCAATTCGGCTGCGAAATCGGCTTTCAGACGCCGTTTTTGCGGAACCAGGCCAACATGCGTTGCCAGCCATCCTCCGCATCTTCCTTGCGGTAGCTGGGCCGGTAATCGGCATGGAAGGCGTGCGGCGCATTGTCGTAAACGTGGATTTCCGATGCCCGGGCTGCCGGACTGCCTTGTTGCAAGGCCTTTTCCATGGACTCGACCGTCTCCAGTGGAATTCCAGTGTCCAACCCGCCGTAGAGACCGAGCACCGGCGCCTTGAACTGCGCAATCAGATCGGTCGGATGTTTTGGCGTCATTGCATTCACCGGGCCGACCAGCTTGCCATACCAGGCAACGCCGGCTTTGACTGCTGGATTGTGGGCGGCATACAGCCAGGTGATCCGCCCGCCCCAGCAGAACCCTGTCACCGCCAGTCGGCCGTTGTCGGCACCCTGCTTCGCCGCCCAGGCGACGCAAGCGTCGAGATCGCCCATAACTTGGGCATCGGGCGTCTTGCCGGTGATTTTGTCGAGTATTTCCGGAATGCTGGCAATCTGCCGCGGGTCGCCCTGACGGGCGAACAAATCCGGACCGATGGCGAAATAGCCCAGCTTGGCCAGACGACGACAGGTGTCGCGGATGTATTCGTGCGCCCCGAAAATTTCGGAAACAACCAGCACAACCGGCTGCCGGGTTACCCCAACGGGCGCTGCGCGGTAGGCGACCATCTCGCCGTCGCTGACCGGCACCTTGACTTCGCCGGCAAGCAGGCCAACGGCGTCGGTAGTGATTGCCGTCTGCGCCATGATCGGCTGGGTGGCCAGTGCGAACCCAGCACCCAAGCTGGTCACCAGAAAACTCCGGCGATCAAAGCGCTGGGCCGGGACAAGGCTGTCGAAATCGGACTCGGTAGTCATATGACGGCTCCTCAACGGGGATTACATCAGGACGATATCGTATTGCTCGGGCGAATAGCTCGGTTCGGATTGCAGGGAAACTGCCTTGCCAATGAAATCGGAAAGCATGGCCAGCGCCTGCGACTCTTCGTCGAGGAACAGGTCGACGACATCGGGACCAGCCAGGATACGGTATTCGCGGGCGTTGAACTGGCGCGCTTCACGCAGCAGTTCGCGGAGGATTTCGTAGGCGACAGTGCGCGCCGTCTTGACCTCGCCGCGCCCGCCGCACGTCGGACAGGGCATGCACAGCACGTGGGCCAGCGATTCGCGGGTCCGCTTGCGGGTCATTTCGACCAGGCCTAGCGCCGTGAAGCCATTGACCGTCAGCCGCGTGTGGTCGCCGGCCAGCGCCTTGTTGAATTCGTCGAGCACGGCCTTCTTGTGCTCCTCGTTTTCCATGTCGATGAAGTCGACAATGATGATGCCGCCGAGGTTGCGCAGGCGCAGCTGGCGGGCAATGGTGACCGCCGCCTCGAGATTGGTCTTGAAGATGGTGTCGTCGAAATTGCGCACACCGACAAAGCCACCTGTGTTGACGTCGATGGTGGTCATCGCCTCGGTCTGGTCGATGATCAGGTAGCCGCCCGACTTGAGGTCGACACGCCGGGCCAGCGCCTTCTGGATTTCGTCCTCGACACCGTGCAGGTCGAACAGCGGACGCTGGCCGGTGTAGTGCTCGAGCAGGGGCAATACGGCCGGCGTGTATTCCTCTGCAAAGCCGGTCAGTTTGACGAAATTTTCCCGCGAGTCGATGACAATGCGCGTCGTTCCCGGATTGACGAAATCACGCAGGACGCGCTGGCCAAGCGATAACTCCTGGTAAAGCATGGTCGGCGGACCGGATGTCCGTGCCTTGTCGCGGATGTCGGCCCAGGTCTTGCGCAGGTAGGCGATGTCGGTGGCGAATTCGTCGTCGCTGGCATTCTCGGCCATGGTCCGGACAATGAAGCCCCCCGTTTCCTCCACAGGCACCAGCCGGGTGATTTTTTCGCGCAAGACTTCACGCTCGGTCTCGGACTCGATGCGCTGCGAAATCCCGATATGTTTCTCCTGCGGCAGATAGACCAGCATGCGGCCGGCGATGGAAATCTGCGTCGACAGCCGGGCGCCCTTGGTGCCGATCGGATCCTTGACGACCTGGACGACGATGTTTTGCCCTTCGTGCAGGATTTTCTCGATTGGCCGTTCGGTGGCGGTTTCACGCGGCTGCCAGATGTCGGCAACGTGCAGAAAGGCGGTTCGGTCGAGGCCGACTTCGACGAAAGCGGACTGCATGCCGGGCAGGATGCGACAGACGCGGCCGAGGTACACGTTGCCGACCAGCCCGCGGCTGGCCGTACGCTCGATGTGCAGCTCCTGGACGACACCTTGTTGCATGACGGCAACGCGGGTCTCCTGCGGCGTGAAATTGATCAGGATTTCTTCGGTCATACGCTCTACAATTCGCGGTTTTTTCTGGATTCTACTATGCGCAAGGCGCCTGAACTCCTCGCACCGGCCGGCTCGCTCGAGATGATGCGTACCGCCTTTGCTTTTGGCGCCGATGCGATTTACGCCGGCCAGCCGCGCTACAGCCTGCGCGTGCGCAACAACGAGTTCGGCACCATCGCCGCCTTGAAGGAAGGCATCGACGAAGCGCACGCCGGCGGCAAGCAGTTTTTCGTCGTCAGCAACATATTCCCGCACAACGCCAAGCTGACCACCTACCTGGCCGACATGGCACCGGTCATCGCCCTGAAGCCCGACGCGCTGATCATGTCCGACCCCGGGCTGATCGACATGGTGCGTGAAACCTGGCCGGAACAAGTCATCCACCTGTCGGTGCAGGCCAACACTGTGAACTGGGCGGCGGTCCGTTTTTGGCAAAAAATGGGCATCGACCGTATCATTTTGTCGCGCGAGCTGTCGCTCGACGAAGTCGCCGAAATCCGCCAGCAATGTCCGGACATCGAGCTTGAAGTCTTCGTCCATGGCGCTCTGTGCATCGCCTATTCCGGCCGCTGCCTGCTTTCAGGTTATTTCAATCACCGCGATCCGAACCAGGGCACCTGCACCAACTCCTGCCGCTGGGATTACAAGGTCAGCACTTCCGATGGCCAGCCGGCGCAGATGCTCCAGCAGGAGCAGGAAATCCTGCTCGAGGAAAAACAGCGCCCGGGCGAGTTGATGCCGATCGAGGAAGACGAGCACGGCACCTACATCCTGAATTCGAAGGACCTGCGCGCCATCGAGCATGTGCATCGTCTGGTCGAGATCGGCATCGATTCACTGAAGATCGAAGGCCGTACCAAGAGCCCCTACTACGTCGCCCGGACCACCCAGTCCTATCGCCAGGCGATCGATGACGCCGTCGCCGGCAAGCCACTCGACCCGACGCTATTGCGAGAACTGGAAGGCCTGGCCAACCGCGGCTACACGGACGGCTTCTACCAGCGCCACCATGACGCCGAGTACCAGAACTACCTGCGCGGCAGTTCGGAATCGGACCGCAGCCTGTACGTCGGCGATGCTATAGGCTTCGACGCAGCGCGTGGCCTGATGGAAATCGTGGTCAAGAACCGCTTCTCGGTGGGCGACCGTCTGGAATGCGTACATCCTTCCGGCAACCACACGCAGACCGTGGCACGTATGGAAAATGCGGCCGGCCAGCCGGTCGAGGTCGCCCCCGGCAGCGGACACCGGGTATGGATTGATTTGCCGGACAGGTACACCAAATCCTTCGTCGCGCGTTTTGTTTAACAAAGTCTAAACAAATTCACCCGCAATCACGGTTTGTGCACCGCAGCAAACCGTGTAAAATCATTGTCATGAGCAAAACAGCCCACCGCATGCCGCTGATCGATGCCCTGAAGGCCATCGCCGCCCTGCTCGTCCTGCTGAACCACTTTTCTTCCTACGGGCCACTGGCCGAGGCGGCACGCGACGCTTTTCCCGCCATTTTTGACGGGTTCTTCGAGTATGGCCGCATGGCCGTCCAGGTTTTCCTGGTCATCGCAGGCTTTCTTGCTGCCCGCGGCTTGTCCGCCCACGGCGAGCACCTGGCCGTTTCACCGCTACCGCTGATCTGGAAACGTTATCTGCGCCTGGCCGTGCCGTACCTCGCCGCGATTGGCCTGGCCATTGTCGCTTCGGCCATCGCCAACCAGTGGCTGGACGACGAGGCGATCCCCGACCGCGCCACGCTCACACAATGGCTGGCGCACGCCTTGCTGCTGCACAACCTGCTCGGTTTCGAGGCGCTGTCTGCCGGTGTCTGGTACATCGCCATCGATTTCCAGCTCTTCGCGCTTATGGCCATGCTGCTGTGGGCCGGCCGTATGCGCTTCGCTGCCCCGGCGCTGGTCTTGCTGGTCGCCACCACGTCGCTGTTCTGGTTCAATCTTGATGCCAGCTGGGACAACTGGGCGATCTACTTCTTCGGCTCCTACGGCCTGGGCGCCGCCGCCTGGTGGGCTTCGGACCGCAAACAACAGGCGTTCTGGCTGGGCGCCATCGCCACCGTCGCCATCGCTGCGCTGGTCTTCGATTTCCGTCTGCGCATCGCGCTCGCCCTGGCAGTCGCCTTGGTGCTCGGCTACGGCCGTCGTACCGGCTTCCTTGAGCAATGGCCGAATGTCAGGCCGCTGGCCTTCCTCGGCCAGATTTCGTATTCGATTTTCCTGGTGCACTTCCCGGTCCTTCTGCTCGCCAACACCCTGTATTTCCAGCTTGAGCTATCGTCGCCGACCTCAGTCGTTCTTGGCCTGATTGGCACGCTGACCGCGAGCATTGCTACCGCTACGCTGTTCTACCGCTGGATCGAAAGTCCGGAGGCTAGCCGCCGGATCACCACAGCGCTCGGCAGCATGTCCGGCAAGGCCATGGAAATGGCCCGCAGGGTGCCTGTTCTCGGCGCCCTTCTTCCCGAGCGCGCCTAGTCGGTCAGTTCGGTCCGATGCCTGAAGCATTCCAGTGCTTCAGGATTGGCGAGGGCCTCGATGTTTTTCACCGGCCGGGCATGGACGACATTGCGAACGGCCAGTTCGACGATCTTGCCTGATTTTGTGCGCGGAATGTCAGCCACCTGAACCACCTTGGCTGGCACATGCCGTGGCGTGGTGTTGGCGCGAATCTGCTGTTTGATCCGTTCGATCAGCGCCCCATCCAGCACCAGTCCTTCCTTCAGCTTGACGAAAAGTACGACGCGCACGTCGTCGTGGCGACCCGGCGGCCAGTCCTGGCCGATGACCAGCGATTCGAGGATTTCCGGCAGCTGCTCGACCTGACGGTAAATTTCCGCCGTGCCGATACGCACGCCGCCCGGATTGAGCGTCGCATCCGACCGGCCGTAGATGATCATCCCGTCGTGCGCCGTCAGTTCCGAAAAATCGCCGTGACACCAGACATTGGGGAAGCGCTCGAAATAGGCGGCGCGGTACTTGCCGCCATCCGGATCGTTCCAGAAACTGACAGGCATGACCGGGAAGGGCTTGGTGCAGACCAGTTCGCCCTTCTCGCCACCCACCGGGTGGCCATCGTCGTCAAAGACATCGACGGCCATGCCCAACCCGCGACACTGGATTTCGCCGCGGTACACGGGTAGCACCGGGTTGCCGAGCACGAAGCAGGACACGATGTCGGTGCCCCCTGAAATGGACGCCAGCAGAAGATCAGACTTGACCTCGCGATAGACCCAGTCAAAGCCTTCCGGCGACAGGGGGCTGCCGGTCGAAAACATGGCGCGCAAGGCGGACAGATCGTGCGTTTTTCCCGGCATCAGGCCAAGCTTGGCTGCCGCGTCGATGAATTTGGCCGAGGTGCCGAAGTGGGTCATCCGTTCTGCCGCAGCATAATCGAACAGCACCGTGCCACTGCCGGCAAACGGCGAACCGTCGTAGAGCAGCAAGGTCGCGCCGCTGGCCAGGCCGGAAACCAGCCAGTTCCACATCATCCAGCCGCAGGTCGTGAAGTAGAACAGCCGGTCGCCGGGGCGCACGTCGCTGTGCAACTGGTGTTCCTTCAGGTGTTGCAGCAGCACGCCGCCGTGGCCATGGACAATGCACTTCGGTACGCCGGTCGTGCCACTCGAAAACATGATGAACAACGGGTGGTCGAAAGCGACTTTTTTGAAAATTACCTCTTTTTTGGCATCGACCGTAGCATTTGAGCCCCAGCGCACAGCATTGGGAATTTTGGCGAGATCCGGCTCAGCGTTCAGATAGGAAACAACGACCGTGCGAACCAGCGAAGGCATTTGGGCAACCACCTCGGCATTCTTGCCCAGGCAATCGACCGGCTTGCCGTTGTACCAGTAGCCATCGACGCAGAGCAGCACCTTCGGCTCGATCTGCCCGAAGCGGTCGAGCACACCCTGCACCCCGAAATCCGGCGAAGCTGAAGACCAGATAGCCCCGAGCGCTGTCGTAGCCAGCATGGCGATCAGCGTTTCCGGCAAATTGGGCAGGTAACCCGCCACCCGGTCGCCCTCGCCAACACCGGCCTCGATCAGGAACTGCTGGAAGCAGGCGACCCCGGCGTACAACTCGGCCCGAGTCATGCGGCGCCGGACCTTGTCCTCGCCCCAAAAAACCAGCGCCTCGCCATCGTCGCGAATCTTCAGCAGATTCTCCGCGTAATTCAGCCGCGCCTCGGGAAACCAGCGAGCACCTGGCATCCGGTCCCCATCAAGAAGCGTCCGCGCACCTCTTTCACCGACCGCCCCGCAAAAATCCCAGAGCATGGGCCAGAAAGCCTCCGGCTGATCAACAGACCACTGCCAAAGATCGGCATAGCCCCCGCACCCGGCCGCTTGCATGAACATCGCCATGCGCGTTTCACCGACGGCATTCGGATCAGGTTGCCATAGGGGGGGATATTCAGTGGCACCAGTCATGATCGCTCCGAGATAAGTAGACACCGCTCAACACGGTATACCGCACACAAACAGGATCATACATCGTGAAATATTTGACGAACCCCAACGTCAATTAGCCGAAATGCATGAATAATTCAGCTAGAATTTAAGGATTCGACAATATTCGATCTACAAACGGGAGAAATCATGGCTGTATTTGCTGGCATCACGAACACAGGAGTCTTCGATCCTGGCTTTTCCTTTTCAGCGTGGGCAAACGGTATTGGAAACGTTGAAAGCACGCTCGTCGACCTGTCAAATACGGACCCATATACCATTGGTCAAAACCCAGACGGATCTTATTACGCCTATTGGGCAAATGGGACTCAACTCTGGGGAACGGGTAGTTATTCTGGCGGCGTCGTGACCATTAAGGAATTCGAACTGTCGTTCAGTTCCGGCACATCCGTCGGCATGACCGGGACCATTGCAATCAACATCAATACTGGAGCCGTTAGCACAGCCTCAGCCAAGGAAGTCTGGATGGAAACCGCTGATGGCTATTCGATCGACTACCGTGGCTCACTAGCCTTTGACTTGAGTACCGGCACTGTAAGTGGAAGCCTGAAGACCCTTTATTTGGCCGCCGACAACGGCGCCGCCCCGGGAGACGCCAACTATGTAAAACTGGCCGGTTCCGTCACGATGGATAGCAATGGCAATTTCACCGGAGGACAGGTGACAGGAATTGAGTGGGGTACGCTTACTTTCTCGCAAAATAATGGTGACCCGGCCTTTTCCATTACCGGCAAAATTACCGGTCTGAAAATTGACGCAACCACCATCGAATCCGCTCTCGAGGGTGGCGGCTTCGACGGATTGATTGCCCTCGCCTACGGTGGCAACGATACGGTCACTGGAACGTCCGGCGACGATACGCTCAATGCGGGCGCCGGTAACGACAAGATTGATGGCGGTGATGGCAATGACCACCTCACTGGCGGCAACGGCAACGACACCATTGTCGGCGGCGCTGGCAACGACCGCATCTGGGGCGACACCAACGATGCAGCGCTCAACATCACATTTACCGCCAGCAACGACAAGATTACCGACCTGCTCGGCAACAATTTCGTCTTCGCCGGCAGCGGCAACAACCAAGTTACTGTCGGGGATGGTAACGATTGGGTCCAGGCCGGTGGCGGCAACGACAAGATCGTCGTCGGCGGCGGAGACAACCTTTCAACGCTGTTCAGCATGGCCGACGACCAGTCCACCATCAATCCAGCCTCGACGGCAGGCGGCGTCGGCTACACTGACGACTTCTTCAGCGATATCAGCTTCAACAACGTCGCTCTCGCCCGACTTGGCAACAACTCAGTCACTGCCGGCAGCGGAAATGACTACATCAAGACTGACGACGACTACGCTGCCGGTTACGACGACGTCAATTCCGTTTACACCTATACCAAGGCAACGGACTCAGCCACCACCGACGGCAACAACAAGATCATCGCCGGCGACGGTTACAACGTCATCCTGGCTGGCGATGGCAACAACAACATTTCCGCGGGTAACGGCACGGCCGGTACCCCGGAATGGATGAACCAGATTTTTGCCGGCAATGGCAACAACAAGATCGTGACTGGCACTGGCGACGATCTTGTGGTCGCGGGCAACGGCAACAATAATGTCACGGTTGGCGATGGCTTCAACGAGGTGCAACTGGGTACTGGCAACAACAAGGTCTTGGCCGGCAATGGCGGCAATGAAGTCTGGATCGGTAACGAAGCTGCCTTCAACACATACTTTGCCAGCGGTGGCGCAACCAAGGGCAACGGGAACAGCGCCATCACCACCGGCACCGGTGACGACCTGGTGGCCGCCTGGGAAGGCAACGACAGCGCGAAGGTTGGCGCGGGCGCCGACCAGGTCGACCTCGGCTCGGGGAACAACAAGATCGACCTGGGTGCCGACAGCGCAGAAGACGTGGTCACCTTTGGCTGGGATTTTCTGGCTGCGGCTCTCGACCATAACTCGGCGACCCTAGCCTCCAACGCCGTTGCCAATTTCAATGTTGGTGATTCGCTATGGTTCAATCTTGAGGATCTGGGCGCACTGACCTTGGAACAGATTGATGTTTCGGCAAATGCGAGCATCACAAGTGGCAACCATAACTTGGTTTTCGATACGTCGACCGGCAAGCTCTATTACGATGCCGACGGCACCGGTAACGGTGAGGCGGCAATACAAATTGGCCTGATCAAGGGTACTGGACTCACTGGCGCCTATGCCGAAGTTGGCACTTCCGATGTCACCATTCACAGCGGTGGCGTTATCTAACTGATTTAATAACAGTTATACTGCACAAAGAAGGCTGCCATAGGCAGCCTTCTTTTATCCCTCTCCATTTTGGGTTCAATGCGCGCCTTTTTCGTCCGTTTCAAGAAATTCTTTGTCAATGCTGCCCTGTTCAGCGTTTTCATCAATCTGGCGCTGCTCGCGCCCTCGCTGTATATGCTTCAGGTCTTCGACCGGGTCATGACCAGTCGCAGCAAGGAAACCCTGATCATGCTGACGCTCGTAGCGGTCGTTGCATTGCTGATGATGCTGGCTCTCGATTTCCTGCGCACATTACTACTGGCAAAAGCGGGAACTGCCCTCGACCGGATGCTTGGTGAAAAAGTCCTGACCGCACTGGTTGAACGCGGCTCACAAATCAATCGTACCGATGAAATCCACGGCCTCCGGGATGTCGCAGTACTCCGTGGCTTTCTCAGTGGTAACAGCATCATCGCCTTGTTCGACCTGCCATGGATGCTGTTGTACATCGGGCTGATCTTCCTTTTTCATCCTTTGCTCGGTGTAGTCGCAACGATCGGTGGCGTAATACTTTTCGTCATCGCCTGGAGCAATGAGCACTTCAATCGTTCGAGCATAGAAAAAAATCAGCTCTCCGCTCGCAAAGCCTCTCATTACATTGACCAAGGCATTACCAACGTTGACGCCATTAATGCAATGGGAATGACGCGGGATTTTGTCGGCAAGTGGAAACGAATGAACGAGGAAGTTCTCTCCGGCTCATTAGAGACCACAGAAAGAATGGGCGGTATCAGCAGCATTTCAAGATTTGTCCGCCAGAGCATCCAGATCGCGATGATGGGAACGGGGGCCTATCTGGTTATCGATCAGCACGTCAGCGCCGGCATCATGATTGCCACCACCATCATCCTCGGACGCGCTCTGGCGCCAATAGAGAGTCTGATCGCCAACTGGAACAATTTTGTGCAAGCCCGCCTGGCCTTTGGCAGATTAAGCCCCTTGTTCCAGGCGGACCAGACCAGGAGTGCGACCCAATTGCCTCCCCCGCAAGGCCGATTGACCGTCGAAAACATCGTACTGGCTGGCAAGAGCATTGATCGCCCCATCATCCGGCACGCCTCGTTCGAATTACAGCCCGGAGAAGCCCTCGGCGTAATCGGACCGAGCGCCTCTGGAAAGTCAAGTTTGGCCCGCCTGATTATCGGCATCTGGAAAACAAGTGCCGGATCCATTCGTCTAGACGGTGCGGATATCGCCCGAACCGATCGGACTGAAATCGGCCCGTATCTCGGATACCTCCCGCAGGATGTCGAACTGTTTCCCGGCACCGTAGCCGAAAATATCTCCCGTATGGGCGAAGCAAACGCTGAGGCGGTAGTCAAAGCCGCCATGTCAGCCCATGTGCACGACTTGATCCTCCGCCTCCCGAATGGCTACGATACGCTGATCGGCCCGGGCGCCCACATCCTCTCCGGCGGACAAATGCAACGCATCGGTTTGGCTAGGGCTCTTTACGGCAATCCTAAATTGCTGGTTCTTGATGAGCCAAATTCCAATCTGGATGCTGAGGGGGAAGCAACACTTTTGCTAACGCTGCAGGAACTGCATCAATCAAAAGTCACTGTCGTTCTGGTCACACACAAACCGGCGGTGCTCAAGCAAATGGACAAGCTTCTCGTAATGCGCGAAGGTCGCATGGAACTGTTCGGCCCTTGTGAAGAAGTGCTGTTAAAACTCAGGGAAACCATGGCTCGAGGCCAGGAACAATTGGCGAAAGGCTGAGATTCATGCACATCGATATCGGATTGAACAGAATCATCCGGCTAGGCCAATGGGTCATATTCATTGCTTTCGGCAGTGCCGCGCTATGGCTCACGTTTGCGCCGCTGCATGGCGCAGTAGTAGCCCATGGGCTGGTTAAAGTTGAGAACTATCGCCAGACCGTACAGCACAACGAAGGTGGCATCATCCGCAAGATTCTTGTCCGGGAAGGTGACCATGTCCAGCGAGGTCAAGCCTTGATTGAACTGGAAGATAGTCAGGCAGCTTCTGCGTACGGCGTCCTGCGCAGTGCCCTGGACGGAGAACTTGCAAGAAAAGCACGCCTCGAATCTGAAGCGACTCTCAGCCCGAAAATCACTTTCCCTCAGGAACTAACCAACCGGACCGACTCACCGGTCGTTGTAGAAATGATTGCACGGGAGCAACGGCTTTTTCAGGCGCGTGCGGAAACGCTGAAAGGACAAATTCGGTCCCTGGAAAGGCAGATTGCCCAGATCGACAAGGAATTCGATGCCCTGTCCAGCCAAATGCAGGCCGAGCGCGGGTCAGAAGAATTGGCACGAGAAGAACTGGAATCCTACCGGGTCTTGCGCGACAAGAACTTCATCTCCACCCCCCGGCTACTCGAACAGAAGAGAAAAGTTCTCGACTATCAGTCCCGCAGTGAAGAACGGCGTGCCGATGTTGCACGCACCCTGCGACTGAAAGAAGAGCTCAATCTGAAGATCATCAGCCTGCGCAGCGACTATTCACGTGGCGCCGCGCAGGAACTGAAGGATGCCACCAATCGAATCGTAGAATTATCCGATCGCCTTCGACCCGCCGAGGACATGCTAAAGCGTAGCGTTATTGCAGCTCCGGTTGCCGGCACTGTGCTTGCACTGAAGACCAACACGCCGGGAGCATCCATCGCACCCAGGGAAAATCTGCTCGAAATCGTTCCTGACGACAGCACCCTGCTGATCGAGGCGCAAGTTGGTATCGATTCCATCAAAGAATTGCATCTTGGCCAAACAGCCGATATCCGTTTTTCTGCACTCCCCTATCGAACAACGCCGCTTGTCTCGGGAAGAGTGAAGTACATTGCGGCCGATATCCAGCTCACGAAGGAAGGCCAGCCCTACTATCTGGTGCAAATATTGCCAATCCCGGAATCGCTCGAAGAAGCACAAACGCCCAAGCTACAGCCTGGGATGGCGGCAGAAATTTTTGTTCAGACACAACCGCGCACCGCCTTTGAGTATCTCCTGCAGCCTGTCACCGACACCCTGGCCCGCTCTTTCCGCGAACGCTAGGTGAAACTGCTGAAATAATCAATTGAAAGTACACCCTGCGCGGCTGAGCCGCGCTTTACAAGTGATGACATTGCGGTAGTATTGAAATTTCTGTCAATTCAGGAGCACATGGCTATGGCGACCCACTTTTATTTCAATGGTCATACCTATGAAATCGAGCCTGCCAAACTGACCTGGGCCGATGCAGATGCCAATGCCACCGCGCTGACCTGGGATGATGACGGCGCGTTCGGCAACACCGTGACATCGTACCTGGTCAATATCGGATCGTCTGCTGAAAGCGCTGCCATCCTGAAAAATCTCAAGGCTTCGGTTGCCAAAGGTTCAACAATTGCCGATGACGGCGGCGGGCTCGACTATTTGTGGATTGGTGCTGCTGACAATGGGGTCAATCTGACCGGTCAGGTAAGTACCTTGGCCGGCAGCGACCTCCTGTTGTCTATCATCGAATGGGATGGCCTGATTGGCACCGCGGCAAACGAAAAACTGATTGGCACCAGCGGTAGCGACATTATCGATGGCAATGCCGGCAACGACACCATCAAGGCCGGCCAGGGTGACGACATCGTTTACATGGGAGATGGTAACGATCGCGTCACCTTGGGAAACGGCAACAACAGCCTCTATGGAGAAACAACCAATGAGGATTCCGACGATGGCGACGACAACGTCACAGCAGGCAGCGGCAACAACTTCATTGCCCCGGGAACCGGCAACGATACGGTAAAAACCGGCAACGGAAATAACACAGTCATCGGTGGAACAGGAAATGACAAGATAACCACCGGATCTGGCGACGATACCATTGACGCCGATGGGTATTATGTCGACGACGGTGACGGCGGTGAAGGCAACGATACCATTTCAACTGGAGCAGGGAACGACACCATTTATCTCGGAAACGGATTTGATACCGTTAGCGGAGGAAGCGGTAACGATACCTTTTGGTTCATCGCAATTGAGGATGGTAGCTCCCTGCCCACTTCAAGTGGCGGCAGCAGCTCCTCAAATGGCGGCCTGAATTTCAATGTAGGCGCTGCAAGCTCATCGACCACCGCAGGAAGCACAACATCTGGCGCCGGTTCCAGCTCTAGCGGCACATCCACGGTCACCACTATCAAGGATTTCAATGCCGGAACACTTGGTGGCGTGGTAGACCAGCTTGTCCTGGATTCTGCGGTATTCGAGGCACTATCAATCACGGCACTGCCAGGTGGCCTGACGACGACCAATTTGCTGATTGCCAAAGGTGCAACCGCCCCGAGTGCAAACGAAACCGGTGTAGACGATTATCTGATCTTCAATACTTCGACAGGTGCGCTCTACTACGACCCCGATGGCAACGCAGCAGATGAAGAAACTGTGCTGATTGCCGTGCTCAAGGGGAAACTGTCAGATTTCGGCATCGAAGACATCAGTATCGTCTGACCGCCGAACCGGGGAAATGCTTAGAGCGGCCGGAACCCCAGGCGCTTCAACAATTCACCGGTTTCGCAGACAGGCAGGCCCATGACCCCGGTGTAGCTGCCGGCGAGGTGTTCGACGAACAGGCCGGCTCGGCCCTGGATGCCGTAGGCGCCGGCCTTGTCCATGGGCTCGCCGCTCATCACGTAGTGGCGGATTTCCTCGTCGTCGATTGCGCGAAAGCGCACTTCGCTGCTCGACAGCAGGTATTCGGTATGACCGAGGTGATTGACTGCGACGCCAGTCAGCACACGATGCGTCTGGCCTGATAGGCGACGCAGGATGGCTGCAGCATCGGCCATGTCGACGGGCTTCCCGATGATCTCACCATTGAATTCGAGGGTCGTATCGGCGGAGAGGACCGGGCGCATTGGCAGGCGACGTTCCTCGACGATTTTCAGGCCGTGAATGGCCTTGGCGCGCGCCACACGCTCGACGTATTCGACCGGCGTTTCACCCGCCAGCGGGGTTTCATCCGTCTCACTGTCGGCCCGCATGCCGTCGCGAAAGACCACGGTGTCGAAATCGATGCCGATCTGGTGGAGCAGTTCACGGCGGCGCGGACTGCGCGAAGCGAGGTAGAGACGCATCATCCCTCCCGGTGATAAGGATGGTTCTTGAGGACGCTGACGGCGCGATATAGCTGCTCACATAATAGCAGGCGTGCCATACCGTGCGGCAGCGTCAGACTGGACAGGCGGAGCTTGTCGTCGGCCTGTTGCTTGAATTCTTCGTCCAGCCCGTCGGCGCCGCCGATCAGCAGCGCCACGTCCCGTCCGTCCTGCATCCAGGCTTCCAGGCGTTTAGCCAGTTTCAACGTGGTCAGATCGTCACCCTTCTCATCCAGGACGACAATGCGGCTACCGGGCTGCAAGGCATCGCGGATGCGGCCCTTCTCGGCGGCCAGCAACTGCTCGCGGGTCTTCGACCCACGGGCTTCCGGTTTGATTTCGGTGACGCTTGCCGGCAGTTCGCGCGGCATGCGTTTGAGATACTCGGCGCAGCCCTCGTTGACCCAGTCGGGCTGACGATGGCCGACGGCGAGTACGGCCAGCTTCATTCTTCCCTGGCCTGCTCCACGGCCTTACGCCGCTGGGCCGGCGTCGCCTGCCAGAGTTCCTCGAGGTTGTAGTACTGGCGGACCGTCGGTTGCATGACATGGACGACGATGTCGCCGAGATCGACCAGCACCCATTCGCCGCCGTCTTCGCCCTCAGTCGAGATGACCTCGGCACCGGCCTCCTTGACCTTTTCCTGGACGTTGGCAGCCAGCGACTTGACCTGACGGTTGGAATCACCGGTGGCAATGACGATTCGATCGAACATCGAGGTCAGCTTGGTGGTGTTGATGACTTCGATATCCTTGCCCTTGATGTCTTCAAGGGCGGAAACGACGATTTTTTGCAGCTTGCGAATGTCCATCAGGTGCTTTTGTAGAGTTGGTGAAATTCAATATAGTCGAGAACGGCGTCCGGCAGCAAATAGCGCGCCGACTGCCCGTTGGCCAGCAGCTTGCGAATCTGCGTCGCGGAAATGGCCAGTTGGGTCATGGCGAACGTGACGATGCCGCCGGCTGCAGTAGCTTTCAAGCCGGAGGCATCGGCCAGCCGGCGGCGGCTGAACTCGGCGGCGAGCTCGTCGGGCAGGCTGCCAGGCTCAACTGGGAAGCCGGGCCGGTGCGAAACGGCAACGTGGGCCAGCGCGAAGATGTCGCGCCAGCGATGCCAGGTCGCCAGACCGGCAAAGGCGTCGGCGCCGACCAGCAAGACCAGTGGCTGCTCATTGCCCAATTCGCGCCGCAAACGCTCCAGCGTATGCACGGTATAGCTCGGCGCCGCTGCTTCGACCTCGCTGGCATCGACTGAAAAACGGGCATTTTTTTCGGCCGACCGTAGCACCATCTCCAGACGCTGCTGCGCTGTGACCTGCGGCGTACCGCGATGCGGTGGCTGGCCGGCGGGAATCCAGCGGACACCGCCGAGGCCGAGATGAGCGATGGCCTCCTCGGCCAACCGAAGGTGTCCGTAATGCACGGGATCGAAAGTGCCACCGAACAGGCCGAGGGGTTCAGACAATTTCGGAGATACCGAAAATGTCGCGGTAGCAGACATAGAAACTGGCGAAGATGGTCGGCGCGACAATCAGCACCATCGGCACGGTAACGATGGCCGTGATGAAATTGGCCGCCCCTGGGGCGATCAGCAGCAGAATGCCGAGTAGGACACCGGGCAGGATGCCGGCCACCACCAGCAGCCCGACGCCGTACGTCAGGAAGGGGCGCCAGTTCATCCAGCAGGCGACGAAGCTGAAGAACAGCGCCCGGCCGACCGATAGACGATGCCAGGCAGCAAGTACCGGGGCAAACCAGTAGGCCATCATGACCGGTGCCATCAATAGCATGACGAAGGTCGCAGGCAGAATGAAATCGGCTTCTTCGAGGGCTGCCCGTTCGGCCCGGCTGCTCGACAACATGAATTTCAGCAGATCGCCGCCATCAATTAACGAGGACAATCCAAGTATACCCAGCGTGCAGCACAGGTAGAGCGCCCCCAACGCGAGCAGGGTGCGGGCGTTTTCCTTCAGACTGCCGTACAGGGTCTGCAGACCGACCGGCTGACCGCGCTCGATATTGCGCGCCGCCTGCATCAGTCCGACCGATAGGCCGGGGATGGCGAGCGAAGCCGCCAGCGCACCGACCACCGGCAGCACGTTGAGAAAGATCACCGTAAACCAGTAGGTAACGACCAGCATGCCGAGAAGCATCGGATTGCGCCGAAAAATGGCGAAGCCGCCGAGTATCCATTGCCAGCCGGCGGCTGGAGCGAGAGTTTGCGCCCGCATGCTCAGCTACCCAGGAAAATATCGCGGTAGGAAGCGTAAACCGCACCGGAAAACACCGGCAACAGCAACAGCAGCCCCATGCCAACAGGCAACATGGCAAAAAACAGCGCAACGACCAGAAAAACGCCGAAGATCATCATTGGCAACAGGTTTTTGGCACCAGCGGCAAAGCTGGCCTTCATCGCATCGAGGGGCTGCATGTCGTGGAAGAAGACCAGGGCCGGCGCGAACCAGGTCGCCATGATCACTGGCACCGATAGCACCATGACCAGCAAGCCAGCCAGCATGACGCCACCGAGCGCGATACCGAAACCGGCCACCTTGCCGGTAACGACGCCACCGAGTGCGCCGCCGCTGACCAGCAGGAAGGCAATGAAGGCGATCCCAAAGATACCGGCCGCGAAAAAGACGCCAACCATGACCAACTGCCCGGCATTGTGGCGGAATCCCGCGAAAAGATCGGCTATTTCCGGTTCTTCGCCCTCGCCGATCCGCCGGCAAAGCTTGACCATGCCGGCGCCGAACAAGGGCACCAGCAGATGGGCGGCAATCTGGCCAAACAGCGGAACGATGGAGATAGCCATCAGTATGATCAACAAGAGCAGCGTACTGCCGATCCACACCCCTGGATTGACCAGAAACATGGCCCAGCCCTGGCGCAGCCAGTCGAAGCAGGCGCCGGGATCGACCTCGCGGCTCTCGCCGGTAAAACGGGCAGGGGCCATCGGAAAAGCAGGAGTTTCGTTCATGCGCGGATGCTAACGGGGGAGTGGCTCGGGAGCAAGGCGAAATCGCGTTAGAAGGCGCCGAAAAGCGTCCGGATTCTTGATCGTCACCACGGTACCGACCCGCGGCCGGTGGCGCACTTCCAGACGCAGCAGCCAGAAGCGCAACGCCGCCGCCCGGCACACCGGCAACCAGGCTGCCCGCTCCGCTACGGTCAAGGGGCGAATCGTCTCGTAGCCGGCGATCAGTTCGGCCAGCATGGCAGCATCGGCACACCAGTCATTGGCAGTCACGGCCAGATCGAACAGCAGCACATCTTCGCCGGCGAAATAGAAGTCGAGCAGGCCGGACAGATGGTTGCCGCACCACAGCACGTTATCGCGAAAGAGGTCGCCATGAATGACGCCGCGGGGCAGTGCCGACCAGTCCTCGGCCGCCTGAAAGGTTAGTTCATCGGCGAGCAGTACCGCCTCGTCGGGGGACAGTTGCGGCATCAGCATCTCGCCCACGCGCTGCCGCCACGCGCTGCCACAGGGGTTGGGCAAGGGGGCGGGAATACCGGCGACCGCCTGATGCAGCTGTGCAAGGGCCCGCCCGACTTCGCGGCAATGCCCGGCCGACGGCACTTCGATGGCCGAACCCGGCAGACAGGTAAGCAGTGCAGCCGGCTTGCCGGCCAGCGGACTCCAAAGGCGGCCAGTGCCATCGGCCAGCGGCCGCGGACAGGGAATACCGGCCTGGGCCAGACGGTCCTGCAGGGCCAGGTAAAAATCGAGGGACGCCGGGACGACCGACTCGAACAGGGTGAGCACGAAACGACCGGCCGAGGTCGTCACGAAGTAGTTGGAATTCTGCATGCCGGCCGCAATGCCGGCATGCTCGATCAGATCGCCCAGCCCGAACGACTGGAGCCAGGCGGCAAGCTCATCCCGCCCGACCGAGGTATAGACGGACAATTTTTACCAGCTGTGAATGATCCACATTGGCGGCTTGACCACCGGATGGGTGATGTTGGCTTCGACAAACTGGCCGTCGCCCTGGTTATCGACCAGGTAGTAAGGCTTGCCGACGGCCGGGGTGACCTTGACCATGTAGAGCTTGCCCTTGATACGGTATTCCTCCCGAGTCTCCGTCTCTTTCTTGACGATGGTCACCTGCGGTTCGAGGTTCTCGTCGAAGGCCTCCATACCCGGCGGCGGAGGCGGCACGGCCGGCAGGGGCTGAAGATCACTCTTCTGCGCCCAGACAGGCAGGGCAGCAAGAAGAAGGAGGGGAAGTAGGCGGCGCATGGTCGGATCCTCGGTGGCTATGCCCTGATTTTACAGGTTGAGCAGCATCTCGTGTTCGTTAGGCAGGGGGCCGAAGGGACGGGATTCGTAGTGTTTGAAGATGGCCTCGACGACCTTGGCTGGCTCGTCGATCAGCTGGATCAGGTTCATGTCCTCCGGATCGACCATGGCCTCCGCCACCAGGCGGTCCTTGAACCATTCAATCATGCCGCCCCAGAAGTCGGAACCGACCAGAATCAGCGGAATCTTGCGGCCCTTGCCGGTCTGGATCAGAGTCAATGCTTCCATCAATTCGTCCAGCGTCCCGAAACCGCCGGGCATCACGACATAGGCGCTGGCAAAGCGGACGAACATGTACTTGCGGGCGAAAAAGTGGCGGAAGGTCTGCGAGATGTCCTGATACGGATTGTTCTTCTGTTCGTGCGGCAACTGGATGTTCAGGCCAACCGACGGCGACTTGCCGAAAAAGGCGCCCTTGTTGGCAGCTTCCATGATCCCCGGCCCGCCACCGGAAATGACCGAGAAGCCGGAGTCGGACAGCAGGCGTGCCGTCTGCTCGGCCAACATGTAATACGGCGACTCCGGGCGAACGCGGGCGCTGCCGAAGATGGTCACCGCCGGCTTGATCGCCGCCAGGCGCTCCGTCGCCTCGACGAACTCTGACATAATGCCGAAAATCCTCCAGGACTCGCGGGCCGTCGTACTTTTCAGGATGGCCTCGGTCTCCACCCCTGTCACCAGTTTTTCGCTTTCCGTCACTGCCTATGCCTCTCTTGTTGTTGGTGGACGGTTCGTCCTACCTCTACCGCGCTTTCCACGCCCTGCCCGACCTGCGCAACAAGGCCGGCGAGCCGACGGGCGCCATCTATGGCGTTCTGAACATGCTACGTCGTCTAGAGAGCGACTACAAGGCGGACTACAAGGCCGTCGTCTTCGACGCCAAGGGCAAGACCTTCCGCGACGACTGGTACCCGGAATACAAGGCCCACCGGCCGCCGATGCCTGACGATCTGGTCCAGCAGATCGAACCGCTGCACGCCGCGATCAAGGCCGCCGGCTGGCCGCTGCTGATGGTCGATGGCGTCGAAGCGGACGACGTAATTGGCACGCTGGCGACAAATGCTACGGTCGATGGCATAAACACCCTGATTTCCACCGGCGACAAGGACCTGACCCAGTTGGTCAATTCGCACGTCCGCTGGTACAACACGATGAGCAACGAGCTGCTCGACGAAGCCGGTGTCGAAGCCAAGTTCGGCGTGCCGCCGGAAAAGATCGTCGATTACCTGGCGCTGGTCGGCGACACCGTCGACGGTGTTCCCGGCGTCGCCAAGTGCGGCCCGAAGACGGCATTGAAGTGGCTGGCGCAATATGGTTCGCTGGACGAGATCGTCGCCCATGCCGACGAAATCGGCGGCGTGGTCGGCCAGAACCTGCGCGACCACCTGGCGTTCCTCCCGCTCGGCAGGAAACTGGTCACCGTCGCCTGCGATCTCTCGAACCTGCCGACACCGAGCGCGCTGACCACCACGCCGCGCGACACCGACGCCCTGCGCGAACTCTATACCCGCTACCAGTTCCGCACCTGGCTGGGTGAAATCGACGGCCCGGAAGCAGCGGCCGCCGTACCGGCCCGCGAAGGTTTGAGCCCGACACCGGCAGCGCCGGCCGACCCCGTCGCGGTCAGCTATGAAACCGTACTCAGTTGGCCGCAATTCGATGCCTGGCTGGCCAAAATTGAAAGCGCTGAACTGACCGCGCTCGACACCGAAACGACCAGCCTCGATTCCTTCGCCGCCCGAATCGTCGGCATCTCGCTATCGGTCACGCCCGGTGAAGCCTGCTACATCCCCGTCGCCCACACCGCCCCCGGGGTCGCTGACCAGTTGCCGCGGGAAGACGTGCTGGCCCGGCTGAAACCCTGGCTGGAGTCGGCCGAGCGCAGGAAGGTGCTGCAAAACGCCAAGTACGACCAGCACGTTTTCGCCAACCACGGCATCGCGCTGGCCGGCATCGCCCACGACACCATGCTGCAGAGCTACGTCATCGAGTCCGACAAGGGCCACGATCTTGGTCAGCTATGCACCCGCCACCTCGGACTGGCCACCATCGCCTACGAAGACCTGTGCGGCAAGGGCGCCAAACAGATATCGTTCGACCAGGTCGACATCGAACGCGCCGCCGTCTACTCGGCCGAAGATGCCGATGTGACGCTGCGCGTCCATGACGTGCTGCACCCGCAGTTTGCCGGCGAACCCGGCTTGAGCCGGATTTATCACGACATTGAAATGCCGGTTCGCCAGGTCATCTGGCAGATCGAGCGCAATGGCATATTGGTCGACGCTGCCGTGCTGGCCCGCCAGAGCCACGAAATGGGCCAGAAGATCATGGCCCTCGAAGCCCAGGCCTACGAGCTGGCCGGCCAGCCGTTCAACCTCGCCTCGCCGAAGCAACTGGCCGATATCCTGTTCGAGAAACAGAGCCTGCCGGTCAAGAAGAAAACCCCGTCCGGCGGCCCGTCCACCGACGAGGAAGTACTCTCCGAACTGGCGCTGGACTACCCGCTGCCCAAGCTGTTGCTCGAACACCGCAGCCTGTCCAAACTGAAAGGCACCTACACCGACAAGCTGCCGCGCATGGTCAATCCGCAGACTGGGCGTGTGCACACCAGCTTTGCCCAGGCCGCCGTGGTCACTGGGCGACTGGCCTCCAGCGACCCCAATCTGCAGAACATTCCGGTGCGTAGCGAGGAAGGCCGGAAAATCCGTACCGCCTTCATCGCCCCGCCGGGCAGCAGCATCGTCTCGGCCGACTATTCGCAGATCGAGCTGCGCATCATGGCCCACCTGTCAGGCGACGAAGGCTTGCTCCACGCTTTCTCCCACGGCGAGGACGTGCACCGCGCCACGGCCGGCGAAATCTTCGGCGTCACGCCACTCGAAGTCGGCCCCGACCAGCGCCGCGTCGCCAAGAGCATCAACTTCGGCCTGATCTACGGCATGAGCGCCTTCGGCCTGGCCCGCCAGCTCGGCCTCGAGCGCAGCGCGGCGCAGACTTACATCGACCGCTATTTCGCGCGTTATCCCGGCGTCGCCCGCTACATGGAAGAAGCCCGCGAAGCGGCCCGCCAGCACGGCTATGTCGAAACCGCCTTCGGCCGCCGCCTGTGGTTCCCCGATATTCGTTCAAGCAACGGCAATCGCCGCCAAGGTGCCGAGCGCGCCGCGATCAACGCGCCAATGCAGGGCACGGCGGCCGACCTGATCAAGCTGGCGATGATCGCCGTGCAGGACTGGCTGGAAAAATCGGGAATGGCCTCAAAGCTGGTGCTGCAGGTCCATGATGAACTGCTGCTCGAAGTGCCAGACGACGAACTGGTCGCCGTGCGCACCCACCTGCCCCGCCTGATGAGCCAGGTCGCCGAACTGAAGGTGCCGCTGGTCGTCGAGGTCGGCGTCGGGCCGAATTGGGAAGCAGCGCACTAGGTAGCGCGGACTAGGCGGTCAGTCCCTGGCTGCTGTGCAGACGGCTGTAAGCGCCGTTGGCGGCGAGCAGGGCCTGATGGGTGCCTGACTCGACGACCTGCCCCTGCTGCATGACGACGATCAGGTCCGCATGCTGGATGGTCGACAGACGATGCGCAATGACCAGCGTCGTCCGGTTGCGCATCAGGTGTTCGAGCGCATCCTGGACCAGGCGCTCGGATTCGTTGTCGAGGGCCGAGGTGGCCTCGTCAAGAATCAGGATCGGCGCATCTTTAAGAATGGCGCGGGCGATCGCCAGGCGCTGCCGTTGACCACCGGACAAGCGGCTGCCGTTCTCGCCGATCACTGTATCGAAGCCTTCCGGCAGGGCACGGATGAAATCAAGTGCATTGGCTGCTGCGGCCGCGGCTTCGATGGCTTCCTGCGAGGCACTGGCAGTCATGCCATAGGCGATATTGGCGGCGACGGTGTCGTTGAAGAGCAGGGTTTCCTGCGAAACGATGGCAATCTGGGCTCGCAGGCTGGCCAGGGTCAGGTCCTGTATATCGATGCCATCGATCCGGATGCACCCGCGCGTCGGCGCATGGAATCGCGGCAGCAGTCCGGCCAGCGTCGTCTTGCCACCGCCGGAAGAACCAACCAGAGCCACCGTCTGGCCGGGTTCGACGTGCAGGTTGATCGCGTGCAGGGCATCGTTTTCACCGGTGGGGTAACGGAAATCAACCGCCTCGAAATCGATTTCGCCGCGGGCACGATCTAGCGTTTGCGTCCCCGGGTCCGCTTCAAGTGGCGTGTCGAGCAGGTGAAAAACGCTTTCGGCCGCGGCCAGGCCATTCTGCAACTGGGCATTGACGTTGGACAGCATTTTCAGTGGCGACAGCATCATCAGCATGCCGATGATGAAGGAAACGAAGCTGCCAACTGTCGTTGTACCTTGCATGGCCTGGACCAGCGCCAGATAGACGACCGCCGCAATCGACAGCGAGACGAAGAAATAGACCAACGGCGTATTGGCCGCTGCGGCAACGGATGCGCGCGTCGCATAGCCACGCATGGCGTCGTTGACCCGGGAAAAGCGCTCGATTTCCTGTTCTTCTCCGCCGAAAACCTTGAGCACTTTCTGGCAAAGGATGGCTTCCTGCAGTTTCTGCGTCATCGCCCCCATTCCAACCTGCGTCGAGCGGCTCATGGCGCGCAGCCGCTGGCCGAGCCGGCGCGACACGAGCGTGATGAACGGGCCGACGGCGAGCGTGATCAAGGTCAATTGCCAGTTCAGGTAGAGCAGCCAGGCGAGCAGGCCGATGATGGTCAGCGTTTCGCGGATAATGGTCAGTCCAGCTGTTGTCGAGGCCGTACCGATGGCAGTGACGTCGTTGGTGACCCGGGTGATCGTCCTCGCCGACGGATTACCCTCGAAATAGGCCATCGGCAGGCGCGCCATGTGTTCGAACATCTGGCGGCGGATGTTGTTGAGCAGGCGGATCTGCACCCAGGACATGGCATAGCTGGCTGAGAAGGTGACGATTCCGCGCAGGGTCATGATGCCGACGATGAAGGCCGGGACGACCCACGGCGAACCGTGCAACAGGTTGTCGGTCAGCGAGCCATCGCCCTTGGGTGAAAAGCCATTGTCGAGCAGGGCTTTCATCAGCGCCGGCAGCAGCGGCTCCATGGCCGCGGCCAGGGCGCTCAGTGCCAGTCCGAGTGCCAGCATCTTCCAGTACGGCCGGACGTAGCCGAGCATGCGGAAATAGATCTGGCGACTGGTCGGATTGGCGGGTAGCGGAGTCACTGAAATTTGGCCGGAGACGGGGCGCAGATTATACGTCGCCGCTTCCGGGGCGACCAAGATCGAGCACGAGGCGGGCAGCGTAGGCAACCGACTGCTCCAGCCACCGTTCAACTGGCAGATCGTGATGGGCCGCCAGGAGCAGCCGGATCACCCCGGCGTGCGTCACCAGCACGGCCTGCGGCACCGCCAGTTCGTTGATAAAATCAAGCACGCGGCGCTGGACATCCCGCGGCGACTCGCCGCCCGGCGGGGTGTAGCCGGCGATGTCAGCAGCCCAGGCATCCAGTTCGGTGCGCGGTATCGAATCCCACGGTCGGCCTTCCCACAGGCCAAAATCCATTTCGGCCAGACGCTGGTCGAACCTTGGTGCCGGGTGCAGCAGTTCTGCTAGTTCCCGACATCGGCGCAGCGGACTGCTCCAGACCGGGAGATCCGGCGGCAGTTCAGCCCGCAAGCGCTCTGCAGCCGCTTCTGCATTTTTGGCCAAAATATCGAGCCGACCGTAGCAAATGCCCGGTTTGATTACGGGTTCGGGATGACGGATCAGGTGCAGGATCATGAGGGCAGGACAGAATTCCGGGCGAGCGCGACCGCCATCATACGACCAATCCCCCAGCGCTTTCCCCCGAGGCGACCAACGCGTCTCGCTGGAAATCGCCCCTATTTGGCTGGGTACGTCGAGCTAGCGCCGCGCCGCATCAATGCGGTTCCCGCAGCTTTCCCACTGTTCCCGACCACATTCGCCTTGCCGGCAGCCAAATTCGCAATGTGCCATGTTACCCGGCACCTCCTGAATGACCAGGCTCCGCAGCCAGAACAACAAGCGGCCGATCGGCCGTCTGCGCCTCTCAAAGCTATCGCTGCCAGAGGCTTCCAATTTTGTCGCTTCCGTCATGCTGCCTCCGTCGCCAGTCTTGGCAAAGTCATCATCCAGGCCTGATCGCGAACTTGCTTGTCCCGTCGCCGCTCAGCCCCTCGCTCACAAATCCGCAGCCAATTGTAATTTTTACCAGATGACTAATTAAATGACACTTATCAATAAATTTACCAATTCGAAATCGCATTGCCTGGGCTGGCCGGCTAAATCCATTGGGCAAGCAGGCCGAGGTAGAAGGCAATTTCGCTAAGCTGCTGCGTCGCCCCGAGGCAGTCGCCGGTGTAGCCGCCGAGCCAGCGCCTGAATTTGGCGGCCAGCCAGAGGGTGGCGAGGATGGCCATGGCGCAGCCGGCGACGGCGTTGTGCATGGGCAGGAGCGCCAACCCGGCAAGCACGAAAGCCAGCGCGACCAGCATTTCGCCCGCGGTCAGGCGCGTCGCCAGCGGTTTAGCCTTGGCCAGCAAATCTTCGCGGACATAATCCATGGTCGCCAGCAGCACCGTCGAGCAGAAACGGGACAGTGCGTGGCCGGCGATCAACGCCCACGGGACCAGGGCTGCATCAAGTGCCGAGAGCAGCACGAACTTGCCGAGCAGCGCCAGCACCGTCGCCACCACGCCGTAGCTGCCGACCCGCGAATCTTTCATGATTTCCAGAATGCGCAGCCTGTCCCAACCGCCGCCGAGGCCGTCAACGGTGTCGGCCAAGCCGTCTTCATGGAAAGCGCCGGTGGCGTAGATGGTCGCCGCCATCGACAGCAGCACGGCCACCTGCTGCGGCCACAATTTCAGGGCAGCCAGATAGACCAGGGCGCCGATGCCGCCGACCAGCAGACCGACTGCCGGAAAGTATCGGGCCGAGCGGTTCAGTGCCTCGGCCGAGTGGCCGACCCAGGCCGGCACGGGGAGGCGCGTGAAGAAACGGACGGCACCGAAGAAATATTCCATTTCGCGACGGATCATGTCTTGTCGGAGACGCCTGCCGATTCGAAGCTGGCCATCTCGTTCAGGAAATTAACCGCGGCCTGGAGCAACGGGTAGGCCAGCGCAGCGCCGGTTCCTTCGCCCAGACGCAGGCCGAGATCGAGCAGCGGCTCGGCCTGCATCGCCCGCAACTGGGCGGCATGGCCGGCTTCGGCCGAGCGATGGCAGAAGACGCAGTAGTCAAGCAGCTCCGGCGCCATCCGGCTGGCGACCAGCGCTGCAGCGCCGACGATGAAGCCGTCGATGAGCAGGACCATCTTCGCCTCGGCCGCCGCCAGCATGGCACCAACCATGGTCGCGATCTCGAAGCCGCCGAACTCGGCGAGCACCTTGAAAGCATCGTCGTCGCCACCCGCACCCCGATAGCGCGCCAGCGCCTGCGTCAGCAGCGCCTCCTTGCGAGCCAGTCCGGCAACGTCCAGCCCGGTGCCGCGACCGACGCACTCGGCCAGTGGCGTGCCGGTCAGGCAATGGGTGACCAGCGAGGCTGAAGCGGTGTTGCCGATTCCCATTTCGCCAAAGGCGACGACATTGCAGCCAGCCACCGCCAGCCCGAGGACGACGCCGGCGCCCTGTTCGATGGCCTGGGCACACTGGGCAACGCTCATGGCCGGCTGTTCGAGGTAGTTGGCCGTCCCCGGGGCGATTTTCAGGTCGATCAGCCCTTCACGCTCGTCGCCAAAATCGTGCGCCACGCCGGCGTCAACTACCGACAAGCCGAGGCAGTTCTGGCGCGCGAAGACATTGATCGCCGCACCGCCGGCCAGGAAATTCTCGACCATCTGCCAGGTCACTTCCTGCGGATAGGCCGAGACGCCGGCCTTGGCCGCGCCGTGGTCGCCGGCGAAAACCAGTATCTGCGGGCTGTTCAGTTGCGGCGTCAGCGACTGCTGGATCAAGCCGATCTGTACCGCGAGACGTTCAAGCTGACCGAGCGCACCGAGCGGTTTGGTCTTGCGGTCGACCTTGTTTCTCAGGGCGTTTTCCAGGCCACGATCCGGGGCTGAAATTTCAAACGAATGCATCCGATTCTCCAAAAGCAAAAGGGCCTCGCGGCGGCGTCTTTCCGAACGCTGCCGCGAAGCCCTGTCCACAGGCTTCCATGATTTTCCCGACACGTCTTCTGGCTTTCGGATCGTCCCTTTGCCGCGCCTTCCCGCCCGGTCTGTTTCCCGTTGGCAGTGGCTGTTGCGGCATCGGTCCCCGGTTACAGCGGCGGGCCCGCCCCGGATTCGCACCGGGTTCCGTATTGTCGAAGCGAAAATTATAGCGGTTGCCGGCCCGCCTGCCTTCACCCAGAATGGCGGCCATGAACGAACTGATCATCGGCGGCGCACGTTCGGGCAAAAGCCTGTTGGCCGAGCGCCGCGCCCGCGATTCCGGCCTGCGGGTCATCTACGTCGCCACAGCCGAAGCTTGTGATGACGAGATGGCCCGGCGCATCGCCCATCATCGCGAACGCCGCCCGGCTGACTGGGGCTGTGTGGTCGAAACACTGCACCTGGCCGACCGACTGCACGAACTGGCGGCGCCGGACACTTGCATTCTGGTCGATTGCCTGACGCTCTGGCTGTCGAACCTGCTCTTCGCCGGCCAGGCCGCACAACAGGCCGAGGCCGGCAACGCCATCGCCTGCCCGTTGCTGCGTGACGAGACGGCAGCGCTAGTCGACACGCTGCCGACACTACCCGGCCGAGCCATCCTGGTTTCCAACGAAGTCGGCTGGGGCATCGTGCCGATGCACCCGGTCTCGCGCCTGTTTGCCGATGAGCAGGGCCGACTGAACCAGCGCGTCGCCGCGGTGTGCGAGCAGGTAACGCTGGTTGCCGCCGGGCTACCGCTCGCACTCAAGGGCTGCGCACCTCCCTCCCGATAGCATCGGGCTGTCTGTTTCCCGCCAAACAGCGGTATGCTTGCCACTGAAGACACAACAGATGTCATTGGAGGGGAACGGGACATGCATCATTTGCTGGACATTCTGGCGTCGGGCGTGCACGACGCAAAGAACCAACTTTTCGTCGCCGAATCGGTGATTGCCGCCCTTGAGGCCGAGCACGGCATTGCCATGGGCGAAGCGCGCTACGCCATCGAATCAGCCGCCAACCGCCTGTCGCGGACGCTGGCCGCTTACCAGGTCCTGCGCAAGGACGCGGCGCCCGCCGTCACGCCGGTCATCGTCGGCGATCTGTGCGACGAGGTGGTCATGGCCCAGCAGCGCCATCTGGCGCTCGCCAACATCACCCTGAGCATGGATTGCCAGGTAATCGACGAATGGCTGCTCGACCGCGACCTGGTCGCCGACATGCTGAACAACGCCATCCAGAATGCCGGACGCTATGCGCAAGGCAAGGTCCATCTGCAGGCCGATGTCGAGGATGGCTGGTTGCTCATCCGCATCGAGGACGACGGCCCTGGCTTCCCAAGCCTCCCCCCGCCCTACGGGACCGGCCTGATGGTCGCCCATCGCCTGGCCGCGCTGCATGTTCGCAAGGGACGCGAAGGTAGCCTGCATCTGAGCAACGATGCCAGTCTGGGCGGCGCCCGTTTCGAACTCCGGCTGCCGTAATGAGCAACTACAGCAAAAAGCGTTTTCTCGTCGTCGACGACCAGCCGCAGGCGCGCGATGCGCTGCGCACCGTTGCCCAGACCATCGGCGCCTTCGCGGTCGAGTTCGGCTCCAATTATCAGGATGCGATCTACCGCATCCGCAACAATGCGCCGGACATCATCCTCTGCGACTACATGCTGGGCGACGGGCGGTCCGGCCAGCAGTTACTGGAAGAACTGCGCCGCTTCAACCTGCTGCCCGATGAAACCATTTTCATGATGGTCACCGGCGAGCAGTCCTACGAGCAGGTGGTCTCGGCCGTCGAACTGGTGCCCGACGACTACATCATCAAGCCGTTTTCACCTGACAAACTGGTCATGCGACTCGACCGCATCGTCGCCAAGAAAAATTTCTTCGCCGCTTACTATCGGGAAAAGCGGAAGCAGGAATTCGCCAATGCCCTGGATATTCTCGAAGCCCAGCGCCAAAGCGAAGCCGGCCGCCCCTACCGCTTCGAGATCATGCGCCAGCAGGCCGAAGTGCTGCTGCGCAACGGCGACGCCAAGGCCGCGGAAACGGCTTACCGGAGCATTCTGGAAGACTACGAATTTCCTTGGGCACGAGCCGGCGTCGCCCGTTCCCTGCATCGGCAGAACCGGCTGACCGAGGCGCGCCAGGAAATCGACCGGGTGGTCGCATCCACCCCCCATTTTTTCGATGCTGCAGATCTGAAGGCCAATATCTGCATGGCCCTGGGCGAACACGCCGAAGCGCAGCAGATTCTCGACGAAATCGCCAAGAAAACTCCGCGCAACTACCTGCGCAAGCGCTTGCTGGCCGAGGCCGCAACCCTGAACGGCGACGCCGAAACCGCCCGCGCTGCATTGGCCGACGTCATTGCCAACGACACCATGCCTGGCGCCATTGCGGCGAAGGACAGACTGGCCATGGCACGCAGCCATGTCGACGCCAACGACAAGATCTCCGGCGAGAAGGTCCTGGTCACCATGCGCGATGCCGAGGTGCAGGCTATGACGCTGGACGAGCAGGCCGGATTCGCCGCGCTGCTGGCCATCTGCTCACCGGAACGTGGCAAGGCCCGCTTCGTCGGCTTGCGCCCTGCCCTGCTTGAAACCGACCTCGAACCCACGACGCGCATCGACGTCCTGCGCGCTGCACTCTCGATCGGTGACCACGAACTGGCTGACCGCCACGCTGAAATCATGATGGGTGGCAGCGATGCGAAAAAGGTCTTTGGTGCGCTTCGCACGCAATATGCCCTGTATGGTCGGGAGAAGGATTTCCGCGAAATTCAGAAGCAGGTGGCGCTCAAGCGTATCCACCAGATTGAGGCCGAGAAGACTCAGACCGAGGCCTGACCGGGCAAAAGGACCGCCATTTTCTGCCAGTCCAGCGCCGCCTCGACCGCATCGGCCAGGCGCTCTAGATCGGCTTCGCGGCGGGCGGCAAAATCGACTGGCGCGCTTTCGCTGATGCCGGCCCAGGCGAGCAGCGCGGTCAAGGCTTCGGGGTGATCGAAGAGGCCATGACAGTAAGTGGCGAACACCTGATCGTCGGCTGAAATCGCCCCGTCGCGACGGCCATCGGCCAGTTCAACGGCACCCCGCGCCAGACCTTCGCCGCTCGTGACCCCAAGGTGGATTTCATAGCCAGTCATGGCTGGCCGGCCAACAAGCGACAAGTGACCGCTCACATTCCGCAACTGCTTGGCAGCTTCCAGCGTCGTATCGACGTCCAGCACGCCCAGCCCCGGCGTTGAGCCCGGCCGGCCTTCCAGGCCGAGCGGATCGGCGATCGTCCGCCCCAGCATCTGGTAGCCGCCGCATAGGCCGATCACCTTGCCGCCGTAGCGTAGGTGCTTGTGAATGGCCGTCGCCCAGCCTTGTTCCCGCAGCCAGTCGAGGTCAGCGCGCACCGCCTTGGAGCCGGGCAGGACGATCAGGTCGGCCGCCGGCGGCGCCTCGCCCGGTCCGATCCAGCGGAAATCGACGTCCGGATGCAGGCGCAGCGGATCGAGGTCGTTGTGATTGGAAATGCGCGGATAAACCGGCGCGACGATTTTCAGTTTTGGCCTTTTTTTACCCTCGACCGTAGCATTTGCGATCGCATCCTCGGCATCGAGCATCAAGCCGTGCAGATAGGGCAAAACGCCGAGCACCGGCTTTCCGGTGCGTTGTTCCAGCCAGTCGAGGCCGGGTTCGAGCAGGCCGATGTCGCCGCGAAAGCGGTTGATCACAAAGCCCTTGACGCGGTTTTGCTCGGATGGCGAGAGCAGTTCCAGCGTGCCGACCAGATGGGCAAAGACGCCGCCACGGTCGATATCGGCGATCAGGATCACCGGGCAGTCGACAGCCTCGGCGAAGCCCATGTTGGCGATGTCGCGGTCGCGCAGGTTGATCTCGGCCGGCGACCCGGCGCCTTCGACGACGACGCAGTCGTAGGCAGCCGTCAAGCGCGCCCAGGATTCGAGCACGGCGCCCATCGCGCGCGGCTTGTAGGCGTGGTAGTCACGGGCGTCGAGATCCATCGCCACCTGGCCGTGGATGATGATCTGGGCCGTCATGTCGGTGGTCGGCTTCAACAGCACCGGATTGAAATCGCTATGCGCCGGCACGCCGGCGGCCAGCGCCTGCAGCGCTTGGGCGCGGCCGATCTCGCCGCCATCGACAGTGACCGCCGAATTGAGTGCCATGTTCTGCGGCTTGAACGGCGCGACGCAAACGCCACGGCGCTTCAGGATACGGCACAACGCTGCGACCAGCGTCGTCTTGCCGGCATCGGACGTGGTTCCCTGGACCATCAGCGACTTACAGGACATGGCAATCGACCGTCGAAAAAGTGCGCGATTATCGCACTTGCCTCCACCCAGCGGCTCGCATAGCATCGGGCGATCCGTCAACCGCCCCCATTCCCTGGAAATCCGTATGGCCGAACACGGCAGCAGTCTTCACAACGCGGCGACTCAATACAACATTCCGCTAACCGACTGGCTGGACCTGTCCACCTGCTTCAACCCCGAGCCGTGGCCGGTCCCAGCGCTGCCGCAAACTGCCTGGCAACGCTTGCCGGAAGCCGGCGACGGACTGGAAGCCGCAGCGGCGGCGTACTACGGCAACGCCAACCTGCTGGCAGTGGCTGGCGCCCAAGCCGCCATCCACTGGCTGCCGACGTTGCTGCCACGCGCCGTCGTCGCCTGCATTTCGCCAATCTACAGCGCGCACCCGCAGGCCTGGCAGCGCGCCGGTCACAAGCTGCGCTTCCTGCAGAACGCCACACTGCCGCGTGCGCTGGCGGTAGCGACGCCTTACGTCCTGCTGTGCAACCCGAACAATCCGACCGGCGACCACCATCCGTACGACATCGCGGTCGATGCGGCCCGGCAGCTTAAAAAGCGGGGGGGCTGGCTGATTGTGGACGAAGCCTGCATCGACCCAACGCCGGAAGAGAGCCTGACCCCCCTGGCAGGCACCGAGGCGGCGCCCAATCTGATTGTGCTGCGCTCGCTGGGCAAGTTCTTCGGCCTGCCGGGCGCCCGCGTCGGCTTCGTTTTCGCCGCCCCGGACATCCTCACCCGGATGGAGGCCGCGATGGGCCTGTGGACGATCAGCGGCCCGGCGCGCGAAGCGGCCCGGCTGGCCCTGCTCGACACCGATTGGCAAGCCGCCGCCCGAAAGCGCCTGCTCACCGCCAGCGGACGTCTGCACTCCTTGCTGGCGCAGCTTGGCGAAGTCAAGGCGACGGCGCTGTTCTCCACGCTGACCACACCGCAAGCCGGCGAACTGCACGAGTTCCTCGCCCACCGCGGAATCCTGACCCGACGCTTCGACCAGCAGCCACTGCTGCGCTTCGGCCTGCCCGGCCACGAAACCGGCTGGCAACGGCTGACCGATGCCCTGTCCGTCTGGACTGCCCGATGAAAATTGCCTCTTTTTTGGCACTGACCGTAGCATTTGCCATCGGAACTCCGGCCCGGGCCGACCTCGTGGTCAAGGATGACACGGGACAGGAAATCCGCCTCAAGGCACCGGCCCGGCGCATCGTCACCCTCGCCCCGCACGCCACTGAAAATCTCTACGCGGCCGGCGCCGGCGACCGGCTGGTCGGCACTGTCGACTACAGCGACTACCCGCCGGAAGCGAAGAAAATCCCGCGCATCGGCAGCTACGACCGCATCGACCTGGAAGCTGTCGCCGCCCTCAAGCCCGACCTCGTGCTGGCCTGGGAGAGTGGCAACAATATGGCGCAGGTCAACAAGCTGAAGGCGCTCGGCCTGACGGTCCATGTCTCGCAGCCGAACACCATGGACAATGTCGCCGACCAGCTCGAACGCCTTGGCCAGCTGGCCGGCACCGGAGGGGTGGCCAACACGGCCGCCACGCGCTTCCGCCAGCGCCTCGCAGAATTGCGCGCGGCCAATGCCGGCAAGCCGAAGGTGCGCGTCTTCTACCAGATCTGGAAGTCGCCGCTGATGACCATCGGCGGCCCGCAGATCATCAGCGATGCGATCAAGCTGTGCGGCGGCGAAAACGTCTTCGGCCACCTCAAGCCGATGGCGCCGACGGTCAGCGTCGAGGCCGTACTCGAAGCCAATCCCGAGGCCATCGTCGCTACCGGCATGGGCGATGCACGCCCGGACTGGCTGCACGACTGGGACCGCTGGACGCGAATGACCGCCGTCCAGCGCGGCAACCTCTTCCACATCAATCCGGACCTGATGCAACGCCACACCCCGCGCATCCTCGATGGCACCGAAAAACTCTGCGCCCAACTCGACATCGCCCGCAGCCGCCGTCCCAAGTGACGCATTCGCGCCGTATCGCCGCATTTTTGATCTGTAAGAAAGTGTCTGCCGGATGGCTGCCTATAATCGGCAGCCATCCCCGGAGGAAATGATCATGAAATTCGCTGCCCCCATCCTTGCCCTGGCGCTCGCCACCCTCAGCCATTCCGCCCTGGCCATCGACGAAGGCTCCGCCGCCGTCCAGGCCATCGGTCGCCTCAACGGCATCGCCCTAGCCTGCAAACAGCCGGCGCTGGTCAGCCGAACCCGCAATAGTGTCGTCACCACCGCCCCGAAGACCCGGGAAATCGGCGAGGCCTTCGAAAACGCCACCAACGCCGCCTATCTGGAACAAGGCAAGGGCGGCGCCTGCCCGGATGCCGCAATGCTGGCCAGCAACGTCGCCGCTGCCGAAAAACGCCTGCAGGCAGCCTTCCCGGCCACCAAATGATCCGTCTCGCCGCGCTGCTCGCCCTGCTGCTCTGCGTCGGCCCGGTCGCCGCCCAGGCGACGCGCAGTCTGGAACTGCTCAGAGGCGAGGAAACCGGCATCATCCCGCGCTACCTGCTACAGGACCCGAACGGCCGCGCCGTAAGCAGCGAGGATTTCCGCGGCCGCTACCAGCTGATCGCCTTCGGCTACACCTATTGCCCTGACATCTGCCCCACCACGCTGGTCGAGATGGCCGAAATCCTCAAGCAACTCGGCGACCGGGCCGCAACCATTCAGCCAATTTTCATCTCGGTCGATCCCGAACGCGATACCGGCAAGGTGCTCAAGACCTATACGGAGTTCTTCGACCCCCGCATCCTCGGCCTCACCGCGTCGCCTGCCCTGGTCCGCCGCGCCGCCGACAATTTCAGAATCCGCTACGCCAAGGTGCCTGCGCAGGACAGGGACCCGCGGCACTACGCCGTCGATCATTCCGCAGGCATATTTCTGCTTGGACCTGACGGCGCATTCATCAAGAAATTCGCTTTTGCCACCCCCATCCCGGACATTTCCAGACAAATAAGCGAAATCATAAAAAATCGCTAGACAATGTGAAAAAATCGCATTGCTTTGGCATAGTTGCTAAGGCAATATTCCGGCAATGCGTAGGCTTGCCCGAATTGCCCTCTTCTTCTTGATGACCTTTGCATTGCCGGCAATGGCCGGCAGCATTGTGGTCGTCCTGAGCGACAAAGAGGGCGTTTACGCGGAGTTCTCGAAGGGCCTTGAGGACTCGCTGAGTGGCTCGAACTGGAACATCGCAGCCACGCTACTGGCGGACAACCCGGCAATCGCCGGCCCACCACCCGACCTGATCGTCACCGTCGGTGTCGAGGCCCTGAAAAAGACCTGGGCCAAGGGCGATCCCACACCCATCGTCGCCACCTTGATTCCCAAGCTCAGCTACGAACGAATCGTCGGCCAACCCCGTCGTGGCGCCCCCAGAATCACCGCCATCTATCTCGACCAACCCCCTGCCCGCCAAGCGCTGTTCCTGCGCCAGCTACTTCCCGGCCACAAACAGGCCGGCATTCTGCTCAGCAGCGAAACCAAGAGTCTGTTCAACCAGTATCGGCACGCCTTCGCCAATAGCGGCCTGACACTCGAAAGCGAGGAAAGCGAGCGGAGCGAAGCCCTCCTCCCCGCCCTGAACGCACTCCTTGGCCGTAGCGCCTTCCTGCTCGCCATACCGGATGCAACGATCTACCAGCGGGCCAACATCAAAGCCATCCTGATCACCGCCTTCCGCCACCAGAAGCCGGTCATCGGATACTCCCCCGCCTTTGTCAACGCCGGGGCACTTGCCGCGCTGCACACGACACCCGCGCAGATTGCCCGCCAAACGGCCGATACCATCATCAACAACGGGACCACCCTGGCGCAGCCGGTCGGACCAAGCCAGTTTGCCATCGCCATCAACCCGACCGTCGCCCAGGCGCTCGGTCTGAATATTCCCGACGAGTCCGCCATCAGGCGTGCCATGCTAGCCGACAGGGAGTCCCGATGAATCGCCTCACCCTGCGTCATCGCCTGCTGTTCCTGACCCTCCTGCCAAGCGCACTGATCGCCATTGCGCTGGTCGCCTATTTCACGTACAGCGGGATCAAGACCCTGGAAGGCGAGTTACGCGCCAAGGGCCTGGCCACGGTGCGATATCTGGCGCCCATCAGCGAATACGGCATCATCGCCGGGCAGATTGAAAGCCTGCACGGCCTGGCCCAGGCAACGGTCCAGGAATCGGGGGTCAAGGCGACCATAATCGTCAACCAGAAAGGCCGGACCATCGCCGTCAGTGGCCGCGTGTCACTGGCAGCCGAGCAGCTCCGCGAAACCTTGAAGAGCCCGGGGCAAATTGCCGAATCCGAGCAATGGATTGCTTTCGCCGCCCCGGTCAAACGAACAACCAGCGAAACCGACCAGTTATTCGAAGGTGACGCCCCCCTGGCCAACGCGCCTGAAATCATCGGCCACGTTTTTGTCGAATTCGACAAAACCGAACTTGTGAACAAGCAACGGCAATTACTGCAGCGCGGCCTGATGATCGTGCTTGTCGGCATGATACTGCTCGCAGCCCTGGCCATCGCCATGGCCGATAATCTCGCCCGGCCCGTCATGCGCCTCGTCCATGCCGTGCATGGCATGTCCTCAGGCAATCTCGGCGCACGCGTTCCGGCAGTCTCCAGCGGAGAACTCGGCGTCCTTGAGAAAGGCTTCAACGAAATGGCCACCCATATCGAGGAAGTCCACCTCTCCATGCAGACCCGCATCGAGGAAGCCACCGCCCAACTCGCCTTCCAGGCCCGACACGATGCGCTGACCGGCCTGCTCAACCGGCGGGAATTCGAACGCATGCTGGAAAAGGCCCTGGCTGGCGTGCAGGCTGGCGGCGACGAGTTTGCCGTACTGTTTCTCGACCTCGACCGCTTCAAGCAGGTCAACGACACTTGCGGCTATCTCGCCGGCGACGAACTGCTACGGCAAATGGCACTGCTCTTTCAAGGGCGGCTGCGCGAGGACGACACGCTGGCCCGGCTAGGCGGCGACGAGTTCAGCATCATGCTGCCCGGTTGCACCGGCCCTCGTGCACGCCAGGTTGCCGAAGACATCTGCGGCCTGGCGGCTGCCTATCGCTTCATCTGGCAGGACAAGGTCTTCGCCATTGGTGCCAGTGTCGGCCTCGCCACCGTCACCCGCAAGGTGCGCAATATCAACGAGATCGTCGCCGCCGCAGATGCCGCCTGCCACCGGGCCAAGGAATCCGGCCGCAATCGCGTGTGCGAGCAGGAAGCGATCCAGACGACCGATCGACGCCAGGAGTCCAGCAACTGGGCCAGCCGGATCGCCAGCGCGCTGGCCGAGGACAAGCTGATGATCGAGGCCTTGCCATTGCGCGCCCTGCAGCACAGCATCACCAGACACCTTGTCGAATTGACTGCCCGACTCAACGAGCCAGGCCAGCCTCCAGTCGCCCTGGCCGCGCTGACCGATGCGGCAGAACGCTACGATCTCGCCCAATCGATCGATCAACGACTGATCGACACCGCGATCGCGGCACAATCCCAGGCCAAGCGCCGCCAGAAGGCCCTGCTTTGCATCGTGCCGCTCTCCCGGGCCTCGCTGGGCAGCCCAGAGACCATCGACTACCTGACACGCAGCCTAGCTAGCCTGAATCTGACCGGAAATGGGCTCTGCTTCATTTTCTCTGAAGACGTCCTGACCCACCTGACCAGCCAAGCCATGGAATTTTCCCGGCAAGTCCGCCAACTCGGCTGCCAAATCGGGCTCGACGATTTCGGTGGCGGACTATCCTCGTTCAGCCATTTGCGCAGCGTTTGTCCGAGCTACGTCAAACTCAGCCGTAGCCTGACTCGGGAAATGGGCGGCAACCGAGCGTCGACCGCCCTATTGAGGGCCGTGCAGGAAATTACCGCCGACCAGCAGATACAGTCGATTGCCGAAGGCGTCGACGATCAGGAAATTCTCGAGCAGTTGCGTGATCTGGGCATCGACTACGCTCAAGGAAAAGCCGTTGCCCCCAGTGAGCCTTTCGAAGTCTGGCTGGAGGGGGCGGTCATGCGCTCCCGTTAAGGTACGTGAGACCGGTCAGAAATCGAGGCGCAGGGTAATCCACTGACGACGATCGACAACTCGATTGGCGGGGCTGTGGTGGGATTTGTATTCATTGTGCGACCCATTCAGCGACTGAACCATCAACGCTATTTCTCCGCCCAGACTGCCGGCGCGGAAGGGATAGGCCAGACGTGCATCGACACGATAATATTTTTCTGACCAGGTAATTCCAGACCATTTCATATAGTCCTGCCAATAAACAGCCGTTGAAAACTCCATTCCATACGGCAATTTCTGCATCAGCAACATCGATGTAGAGCGACGCGGCATCGAAGCCTCTGTAAAGGTCAGGACTCTCCACCAGTTATTAATAATTGCCTGTTTTCCGGGCAGGAATTCGCTATCGATCTTGCTGAACGTCTGATTGACGAGCACCCGAGTCGAGTCGAAAGGCTGCCATTTGAATTGGTACTCCAAGCCCTTGATACTGACATCCTGGATGGGAATGGTCGAATCCCCCTGGGTACTGGGATCCCCATCGAAAGACATGTCAATTCTGAACAATCGGTTATAGATTTTTTCACTGAAGAGGCGCATATCCAGGCTTGCCCTCTGCTCGCGCCAATCCCCGAGATAGCCAATTTCCAAGGTATCCAGGCGCTCAGACGGCAAATCTCTCACGCCGCTATACAACTGCTCAAAGGGCGTTTTCTGATCACCCCGAAAATTGGCCGTGCTTGGCGTCCGATTCGCCCGCGAATAACCCAAGCGAATGGTATTTTCCTGATTCAGGTGAAAATTGGTACTAACCCGCGGCGATGCATGAGAACCCGCCATTGAATCGTTCTCCCCCGCAAGACCCAAATTCCCCGTAAACCAATGCGTGGGCTTCCACTCGATATTGCCGAACAGCCGAGAAATCTCCCGATGGACTGTCCCTTGTCCCGGAAATGTCCAGGCTGATCGCACTGAGTCGTCTCGCCAACTCGCCCCCCAAACCAGGCGCGTTGCGGCGGCCAACTTGAGGCTGTGCTGCAACTCGATCTCATGGCGAGCCCCCTCGTCCCCTGTCTGGTTGACATGGATAACCTGCTGCCCGGGAGGAAGGATAGGGATAACGACATTGAACGCATCCGATGAACGATCCGTCATGTACGAATAGCGTATCTGCACATCCGAAGCCGGCGACAGCACCCGGCGCCACACGAATTGGGCATAGGTATTTGTCTGACGTACGTCACGGATCGGATTGGTCGACTGACCAAACAACTCGTCCGCATACAACCTGCCAGCCTGCGTTATTCCATCAACCTTGCCCAAGCTGAATTGCAGACTGTCCCTTTCCGAGAGTGCAAAATCGGCGCGGAAATCAAACAGCCGGGAAAAATACGAATCTATCCAGTCGTACTTGTTAGCCAAGCCATCGTCATTTTGCTGTTTGAAGGTAAAGCGAAAGTCCCCCACATCACCAATTCGCCCCCCTGTTCGCAAAGAATAATCGCGGACATTCTGGTTTCCGTAGCTCGTCGATACCGAAACCCCGCGCACCAAGGCCGGATCGACGGTAATGATATTGATGACACCAAGGAATGCATTGCTGCCGTATGAAACCGCATTGGTTCCGCGCACCACTTCGATGCGCTCGATATCCTCCAGCGCCACCGGCAATGTCGCCCAATTTACGCCACCGTCAAACAGCGGCGAATACATCGAACGTCCATCGATCAATACCTGCACGCGAGAGGAATAATCGCCATCCCCCATGCCATGGTAGGTCACCTTCGCAGGTTCGGTATTGTTCGGATAGGTCTGAAAACCTGGCACTAGACGGAAGACGTCGTTGAGATCCCGGGCACCGGACGCCTTGATCATGTCACGATCAATGACGGTCACGGCAGTAGGCGCATCGGCAAGGCGTTGCGGCAGGCGGCTGACTGAAGCCACCACCGGCAATTCACTGAAATAGATGTCCTCGTCGGCCGCCAAGGCCCCTCCGTTGAAGCTCGCTCCAAGCGACAACGCGACCCACGGCAATGAAAGCCAAAATTTTGCTTTCACCGATCAAAACCCCTGCGCCGAAGCATCACCGGGAATGGCCAGTGCCAGCTTCCAGGCATCCGAAAAACACGCGGATTGGGCGCCGATGGGAACGCCATGTCGGCTTGAAGCAACCAGGCATAGGGCCAAACCCGCCTGATCGACCGATGTAACCCCTTCGACGTCAATTTCGTCGACACCTACACGGGTCAGGGCATGCATGAAATCGTTGCGCAATGCTCCGGACAGGCCGCCCGAAATACGCATGATCTTTTTGCCACCCAGTTCACGCATAGCAAGAATTGAGGCCTTGCCGGAAGCCAAGGCTGCATTGATGGCGTCCTCGATCAGTATCTGACTGATCGGCCCCGGCTGAAAACGTACGCCGAACAGATTCCCGACACGACTGACCACGTTTGCCGGCACATCAATCACCGGCGAGTCGAAAACACGGAATTCACAACCGATGTTGCGCGAGATCTCGAGAGGTAGCTCGGTACGAACCATCAACCCAGACAGGGAGAGGTTCTCGATCGTTCCTTCGCTAACCGCTCCACCGTATCCGATCCTGACCGTTGGAGAACAAGAAAAACGAATTCGCTGATGTCGCCTTTGTTCCTGGATGTGCGCCATATGCATTCTAGAAAATTGATTTTTCGGGAGTTTAACAAAACTTCGCAACCCTACCACCAATTGCATAAGCGTTTCGCTTCATTGACTTTTGCCCCCCTGCTCGGTATTGTCCGAAAACGCTGGAAACATCCAGCCGCGCCGATTTGAGCTCTGATTGCGGGCGCGTACAAATACCGCTAAAACGGGAACCACCCAGTTCGCCCGACGAGTTCGCGTTTCAGGCCAACTGGGTTTTTGTTTCAGGAACAGCATGTCAGGACAATCCGTCGGCATCGTCACCGCACAGCACGCCCATTTCGACCAGCCGCTGCATTTGCGCAGCGGCAGCGTACTACCGGCTTACGATCTGGTCTACGAGACCTATGGCGCACTCAATGCCGCCAAATCGAATGCCATCCTCGTCTGCCACGCACTGTCCGGCCACCATCACCTTGCTGGCCACTATGCAGACCAACCCGACAACATCGGGTGGTGGGACAATATCGTCGGACCAGGACGCCCGCTCGATACCGACCGGTTTTTCATCGTTTGCCTGAACAACCTGGGCGGTTGCCATGGTTCGACTGGCCCATCCTCAATCAATCCGGGGACTGGCAAACCCTGGGGCGCAGATTTTCCCATTGTTGCCGTCAATGACTGGGTCCATGCACAGGCCAGACTCGCCGACCGGCTCGGCATTGACGCCTGGGCAGCGGTCATGGGTGGCAGCCTGGGCGGCATGCAGGCGCTGCGCTGGAGCATCACCTTTCCCGAGCGGGTTCGCCACGCCATCGTGATTGCTGCCGCGCCCAAACTGTCAGCGCAAAATATCGCTTTCAACGATGTGGCTCGCCAGGCCATCCTGACCGACCCTGATTTCCACGGCGGGCACTATTACGAACACAACACCCGACCGTTACGCGGCCTGCGACTCGCCCGCATGCTCGGCCATATCACCTACCTGTCCGACGACCAGATGGGAGAGAAATTCGGACGGGAACTAAGAAATGGTTCTTTTTCATTCGACTTCGATGTTGAATTCCAAGTTGAATCGTACCTGCGCTATCAAGGCGACAAGTTCGCTGGCTACTTCGACGCAAATACCTACCTGCTGATGACCAAGGCGCTCGATTATTTCGACCCGTCCAGGGAAGACAATGGCGATCTGACCGCAACTATGGCGCGTACGCAGGCCAATTTCCTGATCGTATCCTTCAGTACCGACTGGCGTTTCACGCCAGCCCGCTCAAAGGAAATCGTCGCTGCCCTTCTGGCCAACGGCCGCAACGTCTCTTACGCCGAAAGCGATCTCAACTTTGGCCACGACTCATTCCTGATGGCCGACCCGCATTATCATGGTGTGGTCGATGCCTACCTGCGGAATATCAAGCTATGACTCATACCTTGGACCGCCCGGATTTTGCAGTCATCGCCGGCTGGATTGAACCGGGACATCGCGTGCTGGACCTCGGCTGCGGCGACGGCACCCTGCTCAAGCACCTGATCGACACCCGCGGCGTCAAGGGCTGGGGCGTCGAGATTGAGGATGCCAACATCCTCGCCGCCATCCGCAAAGGTATCAACGTCATCCAGGGCAACCTCGAACGAGGTCTCGACGAGTTTGCTGACCAGGCATTTGATCATGTTGTCCTGTCGCGCACCCTGCAAACCGTACGACACACTGAGGGTATCCTGCGCGAAATGCTGCGCGTCGGTCGCGAAGCAGTGGTCTCCTTCCCGAATTTTGCATACTGGAAGAACCTGCGCTCTGTCCTCGACGGGCGCATGCCTGTATCCGAAGATCTACCCTACCAGTGGTACGACTCGCCGAATGTCCGCTTCTTCACGCTGCTCGACTTCGAAGCGCTGTGTGAACAGATGGGGCTGATCATACGGGAGCGCCACGTTCTCGATGAGGAAGGAAATATCGTTCAGGCGACGGACAATCGCGAGGTCAATTTCCTCGGCAGCCTGGCGGTCTATCGCCTGACGCAAAAGCGCTGATGCCGGCCTGGCTAGCGGCCCTGCTCACCCGGAAGATGCTGATCTGCATCTTCACCGGTTTTTCTTCCGGCCTGCCGCTCTACCTGCTGCTCAACCTGCTGCCCGCCTGGCTGCGCAGTGAAGGCGTCGACCTGAAGACCATTGGCTTCTTCGCGCTGATCCAGTTCCCCTACACCTGGAAATTCCTCTGGTCGCCTTTGCTCGACCGCTTCAGCGTACCCGGCTTCGGCCGCCGGCGGGGCTGGATGCTGGTCACGCAAGTCGGCTTGCTATTCGCCATTGGTTTCCTCGGCGGCCTGAATCCCAGGGAAAGCATCTGGCCCATCCTGTGGCTTGCCGCGCTGCTCGCTTTTCTGTCCGGAACACAGGATATTGCAGTCGACGCCTTCCGCCGGGAAATTCTGGAAGACCATGAGCTTGGCCTGGGCAACGCCGTGCACGTCAACGCCTACCGGATTGCTGGCCTGGTCCCGGGATCGCTGTCGTTGATCCTTGCGGACCGCCTGCCGTGGAACGAGGTTTTCTGGATCACCAGTGCCTTCATGATTCCGGGCATGGTCATGGCTTGGCTGGTCAGCGAGCCGCACATCAAGGGTGCGCCAAAAACCTTGCGTCAGGCCGTTACGGAACCCTTCCACGAATTCGTCGGCCGCCAGGGCTGGCGTGGTGCAGCCATGGTTCTCGGCTTCATCTTTCTCTACAAGCTTGGCGACAGCCTGTGCACGGCTTTGGCCACACCGTTCTACCTCGACATGGGATTCACCAAGACCGACATCGGCCTGATCGCCAAACACGCCGGACTATGGCCGGCGGTGATCGGCGCACTGCTCGGCGGCTTATGGATGGTCAGACTGGGAATCAACCGGGCGCTTTGGCTGTTCGGCGTGGTGCAACTGGTGTCGATTTTCGGTTTTGCCTGGCTGGCGGCACAGGGACACTACGACAGCATCGGCGCCACCGAGCGCATCGCGCTGGCCTTCGTCATCGGCCTCGAAGCGCTGGGCGTCGGTCTCGGCACCGCAGCCTTTGTCGCGTTCATCGCGCGCTCGACCCATCCCGCCTATACGGCAACACAAATGGCGCTTTTCACCAGCCTGGCGGCCGTACCGCGCACCTTCATCAATGCCTCGGCTGGCTGGCTGGTCGAAACGCTAGGTTGGTTCAGCTTTTTCTGGCTGTGCGCAGGACTGGCCGTTCCCGGAATGCTCCTGCTACTGAAAATCGCCCCCTGGAACGCCAAGCACGTCGAGGCTACTCACCCCGCCTGAGACGCCGACGATCCAGCCACCACGCATAGATCGGCAACAATAGCACCGACCCCGGCAACAACAGGGCAATCAGATAGGGTGAAAGGTGGGCCATCCGACGCAAATGGACGAGTAGTTGTTCCTTTTCGGCAGGCGTCCAGCGTTCGCCGTTTCGAGCCTTCATCAATAGCGGCATGATGCCGCGCGTTGCCATCAGTTCGGTGAGAATGCGTCGCGCTTCTAGGCGCTGCGACGAGATGATCTGTCGCCACCAGCCAGGTAGCGCCGCCTCTCGCGATTGACCTTCTGCCACGATCAACCGGCTCCGGACAGCGCGTTCTTGACGGCCCGCCAGCCTCGCCAGAGGAAGAAGCCGCGCTGAGCCCATCGCCAGGCACGCTTTGGCCGCGCAATGACGGCCACCGCAACGGCGATCCCGACAGCGGCTGGATGATGTTTCAGCCAGTCGACCCCCTTGAGAACCGTATCGCCCTTGATCAATGCCGCCTCAAGCGGAACAGCATGTTGCACCAACACACGCCTCTGCTCATCGATGCGGGCCTTGAGAGCGCCATGCCGCGTCGCCAGTTCCAGCAGCTTCGGATTCATTCGTCGGGTTTGTCGCGATAACGCCGCAACTGCGCCATGTCCTCTTCCAGTTCGGACAGACTGGCCCTGAACAGCCGGCTGGGCTGATTGGCATGGTGTTTGAGCGAACCAACCAGGAACAATCCGCCACCGATAAAGAGGATGGCAAAAACACCGAAGACGACCACCCGCTGTTCCCAGAAGGCAAGGGCGAGGCAACAGACGGCCATGATCGTCCCGATCGCCAGCAGGAATGCAGCGCCTATCGCTTTCGACCAGAGCGAAAGAAGGCGGATTTTTTCCTCTTCAAACTCCGTAACGAAAAGCTCGGCACGCGTCTTGCCAATCGCGATCAGTGTCGCGACTATGTTTTTCAAGGCAGAGAAGAGGCCTTCGCGGCGCCCCTCTCCGCCTGCCTGCTGTGCCATTCGCTTAACGACGGCCGATCAGCACACCGAGAGCGAGACCCAATGCGGCAGCGACGCCGACGGCCTTCCAGGGCTCCTCATGCACGAAATCGTCAGTCGCACGGGCAGCAGCCTTGGTCTTGTCAATCAACGCCACTTCGAGATCGATGACACGCTCCTTGGCGTCGCGCAGACGAACACCCAGACGTTCACGCAGTTCGCCCACTTTTTCGCCAGCCGCACCCGCCGTGGCACGCAGCAATTCTTCGGTATCGGAAATCACGACCTTGAGATCGGAAACCAGTTTTTCCTTGTTGGCAGCAGTCATTTGTTCAGACATTTTTCAACCTCGTTTGACGGTTAAGCAGAACTACAGAGTATCCCTAGCACGCAGCGAAATCAATTCGCATTGGATACTTATTTATAGTCGTAATCGACGATCAGCGGTGCATGATCCGAAAAACGCTCCGCCTTGTAGACTTCGGATCGCATCGCCGTCTCAGCAATGCCAGGCGTAGCGATCTGGTAGTCAATCCGCCACCCGACATTCTTGGCCCAGGCCTGGCCGCGATTGCTCCACCACGTGTAGCAGGCCTCGGTTGCGTCGGGGTGCAGGCGACGGTAGACGTCGACCCAACCCAGTTCGTCGAATACCTGGGTCAGCCAGGCGCGCTCCTCGGGCAAAAAACCGGAGTTTTTCTGATTCGACTTCCAGTTTTTGAGATCGATCGATTGATGGGCAATATTCCAGTCACCGCACAGAACGATTTCCCGCCCCTCAGCACGCAGCGCCAGCATCTGGGGGAAAAACGCATCAAGGAAGCGAAATTTGGCTTCTTGACGCTCCGGCGACGAAGAGCCCGAGGGCAAATATAAAGAGATTACCGACAGGTTGCCGAAATCAGCCCGGATGTAGCGCCCCTCGGCGTCGAATTCGCCGCCATCAAACCCTTCGACGACACGATCCGGCTCACGGCGACACCAGATCCCGACGCCGCTGTAGCCTTTTTTTTCGGCACAGTGGTAATAGGCCCGCATACCATCCGGCGCCATCATTTCCGGCGTCAGATCAGGCAATTGCGCTTTCAGTTCCTGCAAACAAACAACGTCGGCGTTCTGCGCTGCCGCCCAGGGCAGCACATTTTTGCTCCAGGCCGAGCGGATACCATTGAGATTCAGGGAGATGATGCGTAACATTGTGCTCAAATTGGCCGTGTTGTCCTGGCCATGCAGATTGGGAAAATATGGACTTTCGTCAGGATTTCATCGAATTCGCGGTTAGCTGCCAGGTTTTGCGCTTTGGCGAATTCAAGACCAAGGCCGGCCGGTTGTCGCCTTACTTCTTCAACGCCGGGTTGTTCAATGACGGCAACTCGCTTGGCCGTCTCGCCGAATTCTACGCCAAAGCCGCCGAAGCTGGCGACGTACAGTTCGACATGCTTTTCGGCCCGGCTTACAAGGGCATTCCATTGGTCGCCGCCATCGCCATCGCTCTCGCCCAGCGCGGCCGCAACTACCCCTTTGCCTACAACCGCAAGGAAGCCAAGGACCACGGCGAGGGTGGCACCATCGTCGGTGCGCCGCTAACCGGTCGCGTGCTGATCGTAGACGATGTGATTTCCGCAGGAACCTCGGTGCGCGAATCTGTGGAGTTGATCCGTGCGGCCGGCGCTATCCCGGCCGGTGTGCTGATTGCACTGGACCGCCAGGAACGCGGCCAAGGTGAGCTTTCCGCCGTTCAGGAAGTGCAACGTGACTACGGTATTCCGGTCGTCGCCGTAGCGGGGCTCAAGGATTTGATGGCATTCCTGTCTGGGCGCCCGGATTTCGCAGCCCATCGCGCCGCCGTAGCCAATTATCGCGAGCAGTATGGCGTCGATGCGTAGTCGCCTCCTTGTCCCCATTTTCGTGTTGTTGGCAACCTCGGCGCAGGGGGCCAACGAATTCTATTGCTGCCATGACCCCAACAGTGGGCGCCGCGTCTGTGGCGACACCTTGCCCGAACAGTGCCGCGGTCGAGCCTATAGGGTTCTAGACAGCGGTGGCAACATCGTCAAGGAGGTGGGGCCACCACTGACTGCCGAACAAAAAGCCGAACAGGCTCTGGAAAACCGCAAGAAGAAAAAGCAGGAAGAGGCGGACAGGGAATTGCGGCGACGCGACCAGGCGCTACTCGACACCTACACCACACCGGAAGATATCGACCTGGCACAAAAGAAGGCCGAAGCCGATGTCAATTTCGCGATCCTGGCGACCATTTCGCGAATCGACGCGGTGCAAACCAAACGCAAGAAATTCGCCGATGAGGCCGAGTTCTACAAGAAAAAGACGCTGCCGCCAGATCTGGAACGCGAACTGCGCGCGCTCGACCACGAAATCAGGCTGCAGCAAGAGCTGCTCGACATCAAGAAGAAGGATTTCGAAACAATTAAGGCCAAGTACGACGCCGACCGCAAGCGCTATTTCGAACTGACCCGGCGCCCGCCGGCCGCGTCGGGCACGGCGACGCCGGGGCGCTGATCAACCGGTCAGTTTCTGTTTCAGCAGGTCGTTGACCTGTTGCGGGTTGGCCTTGCCCTTCGCCGCCTTCATCACCTGACCGACCAGCGCGTTGAACGCCTTTTCCTTGCCAGCCTTGAATTCGGCGACATTGGCAGCATTGGCAGCAAGCACTTCATCGACCAGCGTTTCGATGGCGCCGGTATCGGTAATCTGTTTCAGGCCCTGCTTGTCGATGACCTCGTCGGCCGTTGCACCTACGCCATTCCACAACGCCTCAAAAACTTTCTTGGCGATATTGTTGGAAATCGTGTTGTCGGCGATGCGCAGGATCAGTCCTGCCAATTGGGCCGCTGATACAGGGGATTCGGCGATGTCCTTGCCTTCCTTGTTGAGGCGGGCAGCCAGATCGACCATGACCCAGTTGGCGCAAGGCTTGACGTTGCTCTTGCCGGCCAATGCTACGGTCGCCTCGAAAAAATCGGCAATTTCCTGACCGGCGGTCAGGGCAGCAGCATCGTAGGTCGACAAGCCGAGTTCGCTGACGAAGCGTTCCCGCTTCTGGCCGGGCAGTTCAGGCAGTTCGCCCTGGACGCGGGCGATCCAATCAGGCGAAATGACCAGCGGCAGCAAATCGGGATCGGGGAAATAGCGGTAGTCGTGCGCGTCTTCCTTGCTCCGCATCATCCGCGTTTCACCGCTATCCGGATCGAACAGCACGGTCGCCTGCTGAATCTTGCGGCCTTCCTCGATCTCGTTGATTTGCCACTGGACTTCGAAATCGATGGCTTCCTTCAGGAAACGGAAGGAGTTGAGGTTCTTGATCTCGCGCCGGGTGCCGAATTCGGCCTGGCCTTTCGGACGCACCGAGACGTTGGCGTCGCAGCGGAACGAGCCTTCCTGCATGTTGCCGTCGCAGATCCCGATCCAGCGCACCAGCGCGTGCAGCGCGCGGGCGTAGGCGACGGCTTCGTCACTCGACCGCATGTCCGGTTCGGAAACGATCTCAAGCAGCGGCGTACCGGCCCGGTTGAGGTCGATGCCCGATTTACCGTGAAAGTCCTCATGCAGGGACTTACCGGCATCCTCTTCGAGGTGTGCGCGGGTCAGGCGGACAATTTTTTCGTAAGCCTTGTCACCCTGCCCAATCTGCAACACGATCCGGCCACCGACGACCACTGGCAGGTCCATCTGGCTAATCTGGTATCCCTTGGGCAGATCGGGGTAGAAATAATTCTTGCGGGCGAAGACCGACTTCTGCGCCACCTCGGCACCGATCGCCAGGCCAAAACGGATGGCGCATTCGACCGCCTTCTTGTTGAGCACCGGCAATACACCGGGCAGTGCAAGATCGACCGCGCAGGCCTGCGTGTTCGGCTCGGCGCCAAAGGCCGTCGAAGCACCGGAAAATATCTTCGAAACCGTCGCCAGTTGCGCGTGCGTCTCGATACCGATCACTACTTCCCACTGTGTCATAACTTCATCCGTTTCAGAAACACTGTCCGCTCTTCGCCTCGACCATGATCGGCCAGAGATAGTCGAAGGCCTTGCCATCGCAGGACTTCGGACAACTGTTAAAGGCAATCGTCACTTTCGGCCCCTGCTCCCACATACGGACCAGGCAATCCGATTGTTTCTTGTGCCGCAACAGGGCCTGCGGCATTTTCTCGACCTGCTCGAACTCGTTCAAGTTAAAGCTGCAGGTGCCGTGGCCCTTCATGCTGACCTGGGCACTGAAGGTCTTGACCGTCGCTTCCTTGACCAGCAGGTCGAGACGTGTCTGCGTGCCGATGGCATCGCGGTGCGAACATCGCGAACGAACATTGAGGGGCCGAGTCGGCTGGGGCTTCAGGTTACGGTTTGCCAGATGCTTCAGCGTCGAGTTCTTGAATTTCGGCACTGCTTCCGGCACAGGCTCTGGCGCCTCAACCACCGGCTCGATGGGCAGTTCTTCCGGCACTTTGGGCGTTTCCGCGCAACCCGCCGCCAGCGCGGCGATCAGCAGGACAAGAACAAAACGCATGCTTACACAGCGCTGGCAGGACGGCGCTGATGCCAGTCAGTCGCCTGCTGGTAGCGATGCGCCACGTTGAGTAGCTGCCCCTCGGCAAAATAGTTGCCGATCAGTTGCAGACCCACCGGCAAACCGCCGACGAAACCGCAGGGCACCGACATGCCAGGCAGGCCGGCCAGGTTGACGGCGATGGTATAGATATCCGAAAGGTACATCTGCACCGGATCGGCGGCCTTTTCGCCGAGCTTGAAGGCGGTCGACGGCGAGGTCGGCCCCATGATCACGTCACAGGACTTGAAAGCCTCGACGAAATCGTTGGCAATCAAGCGACGGATGCGCTGGGCCTGCAGGTAGTAGGCATCGTAATAGCCGTGCGACAGCACGTAGGCGCCGATCATGATGCGGCGCTTGACCTCGGCGCCAAAGCCCTGGGCGCGGGTCTTCATGTACATGTCGTCGAGGTTGCCGTAGTCCGGGGCGCGGTAGCCGTAGCGCACGCCGTCAAAACGGCTGAGGTTCGAACTGGCCTCAGCCGGCGCGATGACGTAGTAAGCCGGCACCGAAAGGTGCGAATTGGGCAGAGAAACCTCGACTGTCGTCGCGCCGAGCTTCTCGTATTCAGCGATCGCGGCGCGAACGGCGGCCATCACCTCGGCATCGCAGCCTTCGCCGAAGAATTCCTTGGGCAGGCCGATGCGCAGGCCGTTCAGCGGTTTGTCCAGATCGCGGGTGTAATCCTCGACCGGGCGATCCAGCGAGGTCGAATCGCGCTCGTCAAAGCCGACCATAGTGTTGAGCAGCAGCGCGCAATCTTCGGCACTGGCCGCCATCGGGCCGCCCTGGTCGAGCGACGAGGCGAAGGCGATCATGCCGTAGCGGGAAACGACGCCATAAGTCGGCTTTAGGCCGGTCAAGTTGCACAGAGCGGCCGGCTGGCGGATCGAACCGCCGGTATCAGTGCCGGTCGCCGCCGGCGCCAGACGGGCAGCCACCGCCGCGGCCGAACCACCGGAGGAACCACCAGGCACCCGGCTGGTATCCCACGGGTTCCGCACCGGGCCGAAGAACGAGGTCTCATTCGACGAACCCATGGCGAATTCGTCCATGTTGGTCTTGCCGAGCGAGACCAGGCCGGCTTCGGCGTGCATCTTGTGGATCACCGTCGCATCATACGGAGACACGAAATTGGCCAGCATCTTCGAGCCACAGGTGGTCCGCCAGCCTTCGGCGCAGAAAATGTCCTTCTGGGCGATCGGGATACCGGTCAGCGGACCGGCCGTACCGGCGGCGATGCGGACATCGGCGTCGCGGGCCATTTTCAGGCTCATTTCGCGGTCAAGCGTCACGAAGGCGTTGAGGGTCGGGTTCAGGCGCTCGATGCGATCAAGGAACAGCGTGCTCAGTTCGACGCTGGAAATCTGCCGGGCGGCCAAGGCCTGCGACAGTTCCTTCAGGCTCTTGTTGATCATTCGATCACCTTCGGCACAAGGTACAACCCGGCTTCGGTTTCCGGCGCGACGGCCTGATAGGCAGCACGGCGATCGCCTTCGCTGACGACGTCGTCGCGCAGGCGCTGACTGACATCCTGAGCATGGGCCATCGGCTCAACACCTGAAGTGTCGACAGCCTGCATTTGTTCGATCAGCTGGAAAATGCCATTGAGGTGGCCCTGGGTGGTCAGGGCATCGTCATCGGATATCTCGATACGGGCGAGATGGGCGATGCGTTTAACCTGTTCTAAGGTGAGCGACATGGGAGCCAAAGACTTTTTTGCAGTGCACAAAGTCTTAAAATGGAAAGCGTTATAAGGTATCATAAAAGTTTTCCTTACCGCACCCCCCCAACGCGGAGCTATAGATGTTCGGTTTCCTCAGCAAATACTTTTCAAATGACCTTGCCATCGACCTTGGCACGGCAAACACGCTCATTTACGCACGTGCCCAGGGCATCGTGCTGGACGAGCCTTCGGTCGTCGCCATCCGCGTCGAAGGCGGCCCAAACGCCAAGAAGACCATCCAGGCCGTCGGCAAGGAAGCCAAGGAAATGCTTGGCAAGGCACCGGGCACGATTACCGTCATCCGCCCGATGAAAGACGGCGTGATCGCCGACTTCACGGTCACCGAGCAGATGCTCAAGCAGTTCATCAAGAAGGTGCACGACTCCAAGCTGTTCAGCCCGAGCCCGCGCATCATCATTTGCGTTCCTTCCGGCTCGACCCAGGTCGAACGTCGCGCCATTCGTGAATCCGCCCTCGGCGCCGGCGCCAGCCAAGTTTACCTGATCGAGGAGCCGATGGCTGCCGCGATCGGTGCCGGCCTGCCGGTTTCCGAAGCGACCGGTTCGATGGTCGTCGACATCGGCGGCGGCACGACCGAAGTCGGCGTCATCTCGCTCGGCGGCATGGTCTATGCCGGTTCCGTGCGCGTCGGCGGCGACAAGCTGGACGAAGCGATCATCAATTACATCAGCCGCAACTACGGCATGATGATCGGCGAGAACACCGCCGAAAACATCAAGAAGAACATCGGTTCCGCCTTCCCGGGCGCCGAGGTCAAGGAAATGGAAGTCTCCGGCATCAACAAGGCTGAAGGCATCCCGCGCAAGTTCACGATTTCCTCCAACGAAATCCTCGAAGCGCTGACCGACCCGCTCAACCAGATCGTTTCCGCCGTCAAGTCGGCGCTGGAAAAGACCCCGCCCGAACTCGGTGCCGACATCGCCGAAAAGGGCATGGTCCTGACCGGTGGTGGCGCCCTGTTGCGCGACCTCGACCGTCTGTTGATGGAAGAGACCGGCCTGCCGGTGATTGTTGCCGACGAGCCGCTGACTTGCGTGGCCCGCGGCTGCGGCATGGCGCTGGAAAAGATGGACAAGCTGGGCAGCATTTTTGCCTCGGATTAAGCCTTGACCGTAGCATTCCGGGATTGAGCGATGGCCGGCATCGACCACGCGCCTCCACCGTTCTTCAAGCGAGGGCCAGCACCGCTGGCCCTTCTGACTTTCTATATCGCCGTTTCTCTGGCGATTTTTGTCGTTGACCTGCGCTTCAAGAGCCTTGATCTGCTGCGGCAGAGCATCGCCCTGGTTATCGACCCGGTTCAGCGCATTGCCCAGACACCGGGCAGCCTGGTCGACTATGCAGCAACCTATCTACAGGGCCTGCGTGCACTGCAGCAGGAGAACAGCGAACTGAAGCACAACCAGCTTGCCACCGCCCCCAACCTTCAGCGACTGGCCCAGCTGGAGGTCGAAAACGAACGGCTACGCAAGCTTTTGGCAGTCAAGGAACGCGAAAAGGCAGGCGGCCAGGTCACTCAGATTCTTTACACGGCCCGCGACCCCTTCTCGCGCAAGATCATCGTCGACAAGGGCCAGCAGGCCGGCATCGTGGCCGGGCAGCCGGCCATCGACGAAACCGGCGTCGTCGGCCAGGTCACCCGGGTCTTTCCATTCTCGGCCGAAATCACCCTGATCACCGACAAGGACCAGGTCGTTCCCGTCCAGATCGTGCGCAGCGGCCAGCGCTCGGTGGTTTTCGGCCTGGGCAACGGCCAGCTCGAATTACGCTACATGCCGGCCAACGCCGACATCCAGGTCGGCGATGTGCTGGTCACTTCCGGTCTAGACGGCATCTACCTGCCCGGCTTCCCGGTCGCCAAGGTGGTCAATATCGAGCGCGACAGCGCCTACTCCTTCGCCCGCATTTTCTGCGTGCCGATCGCTGGCGTCGAGAACTTCGGCGAAGTCATGGTCCTCGACCCGCGTCAGGCGCTGCCGCCGGCGCCGCCTGAATCCACCGGCCGCCCGGGCAGCAGCGACAAGCCCAATCTGCGCGGGAAGAAGAAAAAAACGGCAGGCAAGGACAACTAATGCAACCGACTTTTACTTCTTCGCGCATCCTGTTGCCGGTCCGGCCGTGGTTCATTTTCTTCAGCCTGATCGCGGCAGCTCTACTCAATTTCCTGCCGACCGCCCATTGGCCGGGCGTGCCTGATTGGGTCGCGCTGGTCCTCTGTTTCTGGAGCATTCGCGAATTCAGGCGCGTCGGCATGGGCTGGGCTTTCGTTCTCGGCCTGTTGATGGACGTCGCCGATGGCGCCGTGCTCGGCCAGCATTGCTTCGCCTATGTGCTGCTCGCCTATTTTGCTTCGTCGCTGTCGCGCCGCATCCTGTGGTTTCCGCTGGTCCAGCAAGCGCTACAGGTCATGCCCCTGCTGATCGCCACGCAGGTGTTGCAAGCGCTGATGCGCCTGGCCGTCGGTGCCGACTTCCCGGGCTGGGGCTATTTCGTCGGTCCGCTCGTCGCCACCCTGCTCTGGATTCCCGCCACCTTCATCCTGCTTCTGCCGCAGTACCGTCCGGTCGAACAGGATCCCAACCGCCCGATCTAGGACTGGGACGGTAGTTCGTGGGCAACTTCACCAATCCGGAAGCCGATGTCGACCGCTTTCGCTTTCGTCTGGGTTTCGCTGCGATCGCCGTCCTGCTCGCCTTCGCCCTGTTGCTTGGGCGCTTCATCTGGCTGCAGGTCATCCAGCATGATTTTTACCAGACGCGGGCCGAAGACAACCGCATCGCACTGATCCCCATCGTACCCAACCGCGGCGTCATCACCGACCGCAATGGCGTTGTGCTGGCCCACAACTATTCGGCCTTCACGCTGGAAATTACCCCCTCGCAGGCCGGCAAGCTCGACGAGACTATCGATGCCCTGGCCGAGGTCATCGACATCCAGCCCAAGGACCGCAAGCGTTTCAAGCGACTGCTCGACGAGGCGAAGAATTTCGAGTCGATCCCCATCCGGACCCGCCTGACCGACGCCGAAGTCGCCAAGTTTGCCGCCCACCGCTACCGTTTTCCCGGCGTCGAAGTCAAAGCCAGACTCTTCCGCCAGTATCCGCTGGGCGACATCGCTTCGCACGCCGTCGGCTATATCGGCCGGATCACCGACCGCGATCTGAAGTGGATTGAGGATGCCGAGAAGCAGGCCAACTACAAGGGCACCGACCACGTCGGCAAGACCGGCCTTGAGCAGCATTACGAATTCGAACTGCACGGAGAAACCGGTTATGAGGAGGTCGAAATCGATGCCGGCGGCCGTGCCCTGCGCAGCCTGAAGCGGATTCCGCCAGTCTCCGGCAACAATCTGGCCCTGACCCTGGATGCCAAGCTGCAGCAGATAACCGAGCAGGCTTTCGGCGACCGCAAGGGCGCCCTGGTTGCCATCGACCCGCAGACCGGCGGCATCTTGGCCCTGGTGTCGACACCGACCTACGACCCCAACCTGTTCGTCGATGGCATTACGCCAGACAACTGGAAGGAATTGAACGAGCATCCGAGCAAACCGATGGTCAACCGGGCGATCAACGGTGCCTATCCGCCTGGCTCGACCTTCAAACCCTTCATGGCACTGGCTGCGCTGGAAATGGGCAAGCGCACGCCGAACCAGGCAATCAGCGACCCGGGCTACTACAACTTCGGCAACCACCAGTTCCGCGACGACAAGAAGGGCGGTCACGGCAGCGTAGATATGTACAAATCAATCGTCCATTCCTGCGACACGTACTACTACATGCTGGCCAACGACATGGGGATCGACAATATCGCCAAGTTCATGGGCTCGCTGGGACTCGGCCAGCGCACCGGCGTCGATCTCGGCAAGGATGATTCCGGCGAATCGAAGGGCGTGCTGCCCTCGCAGGAGTGGAAGAAGCAGCGCTTCAAGAAGCCGGAGCAACAGAAGTGGTATGCCGGCGAAACCATTTCTATCGGCATCGGCCAGGGTTACAACGCCTACACGCCGATCCAGCTGGCCCAGGCCACGGCAACGATCGCCAACAATGGCGTGATGTTCCGTCCGCACCTGGTACATTACCTGGTCGACACGAAAACCGGCGAGAAACGCCCGGTCGAGCCGCAACCGATCCGGGACCTGCAACTGAAGCCGCAGAACATCGAAGTCATCCGCCGGGCCATGGTCGGCGTCAACAAGGAAGGCACCGGTGCCCGCGCCTTTGCCGGCGCCCCCTACGAAGCGGCTGGCAAGACTGGCACGGCCCAGGTTTTCTCGCTGAAGGGTGCGCAGTACAAGGAAGGCAGCACGAAGAAGGAATTGCGCGACCACGCGCTGTTCATCGCCTACGCGCCAGCCGACAATCCGAAGATCGCGCTGGCCGTGCTGGTCGAAAACGGTGGTTTCGGCGCCCAGTCGGCGGCGCCGATCGCCCGCATGGTCATCGATTATTACCTGCTCGGCAAACTGCCGGCTGGCGCCGCTCCCGAAGACAGCGCGGCGGTCGAAGAGGAGCGCGAGGAATGATCGACATTGCCGGAACCCTCCGTCGTGGCTGGCAGCAATTGATCGCCCACATCGACTTCCCGCTTCTTTTCATCACCCTGGCGATCATGGCCGTCGGGCTGGCCACGGTCAATTCGGCAACCTGGGACAGCAGCCACCGCATGCTCTCCCAGGCCGGCAACATGGGTATCGCCATGGTCGTCATGTGGTTCGTTTCCCGCCTGCCGCCGCAAAAGCTGATGAGCTTCGCCATTCCGCTCTACGTCGTCGGCGTCCTTCTCCTCATCGCCGTTTTCCTGTTCGGAGTCAAGGTTAACGGCGCCAAACGCTGGCTTTCGCTCGGTTTCACCCGCATCCAGCCCTCGGAAATCATGAAGATCGCCATGCCGCTGATGCTCGCCTGGTACTTCCACAAATACGAAGCAACCCTGAAACTCAAGCATTACTTCGGCGCCGCGCTGCTGCTATTGATTCCCTTCGCGCTGATCGCCAAACAGCCCGACCTCGGCACCGCGCTGCTGGTTGGTGCAGCCGGGTTCTACGTGATTTTCTTCGCCGGCCTGCCGTGGAAAATCATCGCCGGTCTGGCCGTCGCCGCGGGTTCGGCCGCCCCCATTCTCTGGGGCATGATGCACGACTACCAGCGCAAGCGCATCCTGACCCTGCTCGACCCGACGACCGATCCGCTCGGTGCCGGTTACCACATCATCCAGGCGACCATTGCCATCGGCTCCGGCGGCACCCTCGGCAAGGGCTACCTGAACGGCACGCAGACCCATCTCGAATTCATCCCCGAGAAACATACCGACTTCATCTTCGCCGTCTATTCCGAAGAATGGGGCCTGCTCGGCAATGCCCTGCTGCTCTTCCTCTACACCCTGCTGATCGGGCGCGGCCTGATCATCGCCTCGGCCGCGCCGACCACCTTCTCCCGCCTGCTGGCCGGGGCCATCACGCTCGGCTTCTTCACCTACGCCTTCATCAACATGGGCATGGTCAGCGGCATCCTGCCCGTCGTTGGTGTTCCGCTGCCTTTCATGAGCTATGGCGGCACGGCGCTGGTCACGCTGTTCCTCGGCATCGGCATGCTGATGTCGATCCACACCCACCGGATGCTGGTCAAGAAATGAAGCGGCTCGTCGCGCCCCTGACCGTTGCCCTGCTGCTCGCGGCCTGCGGCGGACCGGCACCGGTGCGCGATGCTACGGTCGGCCCTGAAAAACAACCAATTTCAAAATCGCCGACGCCGACCAAAAAGCCGACTGCCGTCCTCAAACGCGGCGGCGGCTTCTATAAGGACGACGGTCCCGCCGACGACATCCCGGACGGCCTCGACGACATCCCCGATGCCGAACCGAAATGGGAGCCGCTGCACAAGCCTGCAACCAAACCCTACGTCGTGCTCGGCAAGGAATACGTCCCGAATACCGCGGTCAAGCCCTACCGGGCGCGCGGCATCGCCAGTTGGTATGGCAAGAAATTCCACGGCCAGAAGACCTCGATCGGCGAACCCTACGACATGTTTGCGATGACCGCCGCCCACCCAACGCTGGCTCTGCCGTCCTATGTCCGGGTGACCAGCCAGCAGAGCGGCAAGTCGGTGATTGTCCGCGTCACCGACCGCGGCCCCTTTCACGCCGACCGCGTCATCGATCTCTCCTACACCGCAGCCTACAAGCTCGGGCTGATCAATGGGGGCAGCGGCCAGGTTGAGGTCGAGGCGATTATCCCGGGTGAGCCGGGCGGCACCACCTATGCCCAGGTCAGCCCGCCGCCACGGGTAGTTGCCAGTGCTGAAGCCGACGACATTGAACAATTGGCCCGCCGCATGGCCGCCGAGGAGAAGCCGCAGCCGTCGGCGAGCAGCGCGGGGCCAAATGGCGACCCCGGCACCAAGGGGATCTACCTGCAACTCGGCGCCTTTTCGAGCGCCGAAAATGCCGAGAACCTGAAAAACCATCTGCTGCGCGAATTGGACTGGCTGACCGAGGCAATACGCATCAATCCTGCCGGCGGCATTCACCGCCTGCATCTCGGTCCCTACGCCAGTCGGGGCGATGCCGATCGGGTGGCCGAGAAGATCCGTGCTACCTTGGGCTACCGGCCGACAGTCGTCAGCCGCTGACGCACCTCAGATATTGACGCGGGCGACCACCACGTTGCCGCGCCCCTGGTACTCCAAGGTCGAAAAACTCATCATCTTCGCCATCGCGATGCCCCGGCCATTCGGATCGAAAGCGCGGTCGGGATCGAAGGTCAGGAACCGATTCCATTCGAAACCATCACCTTCGTCGGCGATAGTGAACACGATGGCGTCGGCGTTGCGCTCGACGCGGACCGTCGCAACGCGACCGCTGAACTGCGGAAGAGCCAAGCGCCTGGCTATCTCGGCATCCCAATCGCCCTCCCACTTGAGCAGCGATTTTTCCTGATAGCTGACGCCCAGGTTCCCATGTTCCACGGCGTTGACCATCAGGTCGGACAATCCGGGCGCCACCACATCCGGCACCGGGCACATGCCGGCCAGCACCGGCACCAGAGTGCTCACATCATCCAGTGTGACGAAGCGATACTCGACGCTGTTGATCAGCTTCTGCACCACTTCCAGGCGCGCCGCGCGGCTGCGCAACTGGCTGCGCGAGCGGCGATCGTCCATGGCGGCCCGCACGATGGAAATCAGCGCTTCCGGCTCGTAGGGTTTGGTCAGGTAATAATAGGCACCCGCTTCCAGGCCCTCGCGAACCTGATCCGGCGAGGACGCCGCGGTCTGCATGATGACGGGAATATCGACAAACCGCGCCTCGCGCTTCATCCGGCGCAGGAATTCCATACCATCGAGATCTGGCATCATGCGGTCAAGAACGACCAGCGAAAAATTGCTGTCCGGCGCGCTCAGGCTGGCCCACGCCTCCAGCGGCTTATGGTGCAAAACCAGCTCGATATCTTCGTTCTCGAGAAATTCCTCGATGATGTACAGGTTCAACTGCTCATCGTCGACAACGAGAACCCGTTCCTTGTCCATTGCGCCAACCTCTTCTTTCCAAATCGCCAGATCGGCTTTCCGACACTTCCATTCAGTCGACAACATGCCGCCGAAAGTTTAGCCGCCCAGCCTTCAGTTTTGCATAGATGCTAACATAGTTTTTATTAATTTGACTTTTGTTACTTTAGTAATAGGGCTTTCCGTACCGCCATCCGTCGCTACCCATTCCCCCTTTGACTAGGATCAATGGCGAAATTTCGGCGCTGGCTATACTCCGGCGCTTGATATTCCGGATGTCTGCCATGACCTCCCTGCCCGATCTCGTCTGTCCGGCCGGCAGCCTGCCGGCTCTCAAGGCCGCCATCGACAACGGTGCCGATGCCGTCTATCTCGGCTTCAAGAACGACACCAACGCCCGTAATTTCGCCGGCCTCAATTTCGACCCGAAGACCATGGCCGAAGGCATCCGTTACGCCCACGCCAAGGGCCGCGAGGTGCTGCTGGCGATCAACACCTTCGCCCAGGCCGGCCGCGTCGCCGACTGGCAAAAGGCGGTCGACGCCGCCGTCGACCAGGGCGTCGATGCGATCATCCTGGCCGACATCGGGCTGCTCGACTACGCCCGCAACCGCCATCCGCAGCAGCGGCTGCACCTGTCGGTCCAGGGCTCGGCTACCAGCTACGAGGCGATCAACTTCTGCCAGCGCGAATTCGGCGTCCGCCGCGCTGTGCTGCCGCGCGTGCTGACGCTGGCCCAGGTCGAACACGTGATCAAAAACACCAGCGTCGAGATCGAAGTCTTCGGCTTCGGCAGCCTGTGCGTGATGAACGAGGGGCGCTGCTGGCTGTCCTCCTACGCCTGCGGTGAATCGCCAAACACCGTCGGCGCCTGCTCGCCGGCCAAGTACGTCAAGTGGGACAAAAAGCCAGGGGCCATGGAAACGCGGCTCAACGGCATTCTGATCGACCGTTTCGGCGACGACGAGCCGGCCGGCTACCCGACCCTGTGCAAGGGCCGCTTCGAAGTGCAGGGCGAGACCTATTACGCACTGGAAGAGCCGACCAGCCTCAACGTCCTCGAAATCCTGCCCGATATTTTGAAAATCGGCGTCCGCGCCATCAAGGTCGAAGGCCGTCAGCGCAGCCCGGCCTACGTGACCCAGGTGACCCGCACGCTGCGCGCCGCGCTCGACTCACTGGCCGCCGGGGACGAGCGGTTCCACGTGAAACCGGCCTGGCAGGCTGAACTGGCCAAGGTATCGGAAGGCAGCCAGGCAACGCTCGGCGCCTACAGCCGGCCGTGGCGCTGAAGGAAAACACCGCATGAAACTGTCGCTAGGCCCCCTGCTCTATTTCTGGCCCAAGGCCGAAGTCATGGATTTCTACGCCGAAATGTCGGAGAACCCCGCCCTCGACATCATTTACGTCGGCGAGGTTGTCTGCTCGCGCCGCCAGCAGCTGCGCACTGCCGACTGGATCGGCCTGGCCCGGGACCTGAGCGATGCCGGCAAGCAGGTCGTCGTCTCGGCCCAGGCCCTGCTCGAATCGGAGAGCGACCTGAAGGCGCTCCGCCGGCTGATCGACGAAGCCGGCTGCATGCTGGAAGCCAACGACCTTGGCGCGGTCAATCTGGCGCATGGCCAGGATTTCGTCGCCGGCCCGCACCTGAACATCTACAACGAGGCGACACTGGCCTCCTTCGCCCGCTTCGGCCTGAAGCGCTGGGTGCCGCCGCTGGAAGCGACGCGCACCCTGGTCGAAACGCTGCACCGGAGCCGTCCGGCCGGTGTCGAGACCGAAGTGTTCGCCTTCGGCAAGATTCCGCTCGCCTTCTCGGCCCGGTGCTTCACGGCCCGCCACTACAACCTGAACAAGGACGACTGCCAGTTCAAGTGCCTCGAGCATAGCGAAGGTCTGACGCTAAAAACGCGCGAGGGACAGGATTTCCTGACCATCAACGGCATCCAGACCATGTCGGCGCAGAGCTACAATCTGTTGCACGAGATTCCGGGCATGTTGCAGATGGGTATCGACATCGTACGGATCAGTCCGCAAAAGCAGCAGATCAACGAAATCATTGCCGCCTTCGACGCCGCCCGGCGTGGCGAGGCGGTGCCGGTCGACAGCAGCACGTGGAGCGCCAGCGGCCTGGTCGATGGCTACTGGTTCGGCGATGCCGGCATCGTCCAGCACCATACCCGGGCGCTGGCCCAATTGGGCACATGAGGAGCATGAACATGAATGGCAGCTTCACCATCCCGAAATTCCGCCTCCCAGACTTCGTCGCCAGTCTCGGCCACAAGCTGCCGCAATGGCCGCATGCGCTGGCCCTGGTCGGCGGGCTGAACGCCGCGCTGAAGATGAAGCTGCTGCCGGAAAGCGAACTGGCCCTGCTCGAAGACAAGCTGTTCCGTGTCCGCGTCCTCGATACCGGCGGCGAGGCCTGCTACACCTACCGCAACGGCTTGTTCCGCCCGGTCTTCAGTCCGCAGCGCGAACCCGACCTGGCCTTTGCAGCCAATCTGTCAGCCTACCTGCAGCTGCTGGCCCGCCAGGAAGACCCGGACACGCTGTTCTTTAACCGCGAGCTGGAAATCACCGGCGACACCGAGCTTGGCCTGATCGTCAAGAACATGCTCGATGCCGTCGAATGGCCGAAATGGCCGGTCGCGCTGCCGCTACTGCACCAATAGGCTGGGCTAGACCGGACAGTCGATGACCAGCATCGACATGTCGTCGTGGGCATGGCCGCCCTTGAGATGAGCTTCCAGGGCCTGCTGTAGCGCTTCGATCAGCGTTGCCTCAGGTGCCTTGCGGCCAATCGTCTCGATCAGCCGATCTTCGCCAAACTGCACGCCATCGGTATCACTGGCCTCGGCGAAGCCGTCGGACGTCAGCAACAGCTGGGCGCGCGACTCCCAGGCAAAGCTTTCGATACCGCGCACGCCGTCATTCGAGCGCATGATACCGAGCGGCAAATTACTCGATGCAAACCGGCGTTCGAGACGGCCAGCACCGTCGAACATCAATACATCGGGCACGCCGCCGACCCAGATCTCTCCCGAACGACCGGCTTCGTCGAGCGAAACGAACGATGCGGCGACAAAACGTCCGAGCGGCAGGGAATTGGCGAGCAGGAAGTTGATCGACTCGATGACCGTGTTCAGCGGCGAGGACAGTTCAACCAGCCGGTAGAACTCCTGCACCATAGGCAGTACGCTGACGGCCGCGGACAGGCCGTGGCCGGTAGCATCGGCCAGGATGGCGTAGAGACGGCCGGAAGGCGCCCGGGCCGCCAGCACCATATCACCGGAGAAGTTGGTGGCCGGAATGACCGAGTAACTGACGCCCGCCTGTTGCATCAGGTCACTGCGGATCTGGTGGTCAAGAATGCGCCGGGCGAGTTCGGTTTCACGCTGGTGTTCGTCGAAATGCGCCTTGAGCAAGCTGGCCTGCTCTTCCACCTTGGTCTGTGCCACGTGCTTTTCCGTGATGTCGCGCAGGGTTTCGACCACGGCGATCAGTTTGCCGGATTCGTCGAAGACTGGCCCGGCGTCGACGGCCAGGTAGAGTCGCTGACGCCGCCGCGGCATCCAGCACCAGTTCTCGGCATGAACGCCGAAGCTGGGCTCGGCTGTATCTTCGAAGACCGTATAGAGGCCGGCAATCTGCTCGTAGCCCTTGGTCGCCACCAGATCTGCCAGACAGGGCCGCGGCTCTTCGTAGAAGGCGCGCCAGTGGTCGCGGGTACCGATAACCTCGGCCGCCGGGATGTCGGTCAGGCGTTCGCAGGCGCGGTTCCAGATCAGGACCCGCTGCTCGGCGTCAAGAACGAAAGTCGGGACGACCAGATGCTCCATCAGCGTAATCGCGAAGGAAATGTGATGTTCGTTGCGCTCCAGCGCCTGAGCAATCCTGTCGCTCGTCCTTTCAGTCATGCCTTTCTCCCGTCTGGCGCGATATCCATAATTATGGGCGAAGCATACCTGATGGCGAACGATTCCGCTCCCTGGCATTACCCCTAGGGGCAAATGCTACGGTCGGGCCGGATTTCTTGCCAAAATCAAATTCGCGCTTAAACCTTGCCAACCGGCACGATGCTCAGCACTTCCTCGAGATCGATGGGCGTCTTCAGTCCCTGCAATTCAACGATGCTACGCGGCCCGAGAAAAACGGAAATACCCGGTTGCAGATCACCGGCCGGCGACATCAAGTAACTGCGAATGGCCGGGAATTCATGACCAACCGCATCAAGGACTTCGCCCACGGTATCGCCGCTGGCGGTAATGGCATCATGGCCGCCGGAATAGCTGCGCAGAGCCAGGGGAATATGAACGGAGACAACGGGAGAATCGAACATGACAGGCCTCCTTTCAGTCTGTATCCATAAGACCTCCGGAATGCGCCCCGGTTCGGCAAATAAAAAGGGAGGCCGAAGCCTCCCTTGCATTGATCGCCAAACTACCCGCGATCAGGCCTTCTTCTGGGTATCCAGACGGAACTTGACGTAGCTGCCCGGTGCATCTTCGATGACCTTCAGCGCGCCGTCTTCCGGCTTGCGTGCCTTGACCTTGGCGGAACCGCCCGGCAGGCTGGTCACCCACTGGTTCCAGTGGGTCCACCACGAACCGGCATTCTGCGTCGCGCCAGCCAGGAAGTCTTCCGGGCTTTCCGGCAGGTTGCCGTCGGTCGCGTCGTTGGTCCAGAAACCATACTTGTTGGCGGCCGGCGGATTGACGATGCCGGCAATGTGCCCGGAGCCGCCGAGGACGAACTTGGTGTTGCCGGACGGCAGGCGGGCGCCCATGTAGGTGCTCTTCCACGGTGCGATGTGGTCTTCGATGGTCGAGATGAAGTAGCACGGGGTCTTGACCTTGGAAAGGTCGATCTTGACGCCGCCCAGGGTGATGCCGCCAGGTTCCTTCAGCTGGTTGCCGAGGTACATGTTGCGCAGGTAGAAGCTGTGCATGGCAGCCGGCATGCGGGTCGAATCGGAGTTCCAGTAGAGCAGGTCGAACGGGAACGGATCCTTGCCCATCAGATAGTTGTTGACCACGAAGGACCAGATCAGGTCGTTGGCACGCAGCATGTTGAAGGTGCTGGCCATTTCGGAACCTTCGAGGAAACCGCGTTCGGCCATCTTCTTTTCCAGGCCAGAAACCGCGCCTTCATCAAGGAAGATGCCCAGTTCGCCCGGCTCGGAGAAGTCGAGCATGGTCGTGAAGAAAGTCGCCGAATTGGCGCGCTTGTCCTTTTTGGCGGCCATGTAGGCCAGCGTGGTCATGGTCAGCGTGCCGCCCAGGCAGTAACCAGCCAGGTTGACGCTGTCCTCGCCGGTATGGGCGCAGACCTGGTTGATGGCTTCCAGCGAGCCTTCGAGCAGGTAGTTCTCGAAGGACTTGGCGGCCAGCTTCTCGTCCGGGTTGGTCCAGGACATGATGAAGGTGGTGTGGCCCTGATCGGTGGCCCACTTGACCATCGAATTCTTCTCGCGCAGGTCGAGGATGTAGTACTTGTTGATCCACGGCGGGACGATCAGGAAGGGCTTCTTGTTCTGTTCCGGCGTCGTCGGGTTGTACTGGACCAGCTGGAACAGCTCGTTCTGGAAGACCACCTTGCCCGGGGTCGTGGCAACGTTCTTGCCCATTTCGAAAGCCGAGGTGTCGGTCATCCGGATGCGCAGCTGGCCATCGCCGGCTTCAACATCGTGCAGCAGGTTGTTCAGGCCCTTGATCAGGTTCTGGCCGTGGCTCTTGACGGTTTCACGGAAGACTTCCGGGTTGGTCAGGGCAAAATTGGACGGCGACAGGGCGTCGATGTACTGGCGGGTGAAGAAGTTGACCTTCTGCTGGGTCGCTTCGTCGAGCCCCTCGGTGCCGCTGACGGTGTCGTGGATGTGACGGGCAGCGATCAGGTAGGACTGCTTGACGAAGTCGAACAGGAAATGCTGTTCCCAATCTTCGTCCTTGAAGCGGTTGTCGCCCTTCTTCGGAGCTGCGACCGGACCGGCGCCGGGCATGCCCATCATCTTCATCATGGAACCCTGCCACAGCGAGAAGTAGTCCCACATCATGTTCATCTGGGTCTGGGCCATCTTGTACGGATTGGCCATCAGGCGGGCAGACAGGTCCATGAAGGCCTTGGCGACACCCAGTTCGTCGGCCGGCGCATCGACGCCTTCCTTGGCCTTCTTTTCCATGTAGTGAGTGATCACTCGCGAAGCGCGCTGCGCAACTTCGGCATAGGTCTTGGCCATGTCAGCCGGATTCGGCAGGTTCATGCCCTGATTTTCGGTTTGCTGCGACATCTTGAAACTCCCTCTGTCAGTACGTGGCGGGTTATTGCTTCAACCGCGAATAGCGAATCACACCGTCGGCGCCCCGGTTGCGCGATAGCCGACCAGCTTTTTCTAGATAGTTCAGATGGGCAATCGCCTCGCCCATCGCGAACATGGTTTGGTGTGTATCGAGCGCCCGATTGAAAAGTACATCGAGCAACCCGGCTGCGCTCTGTGGCGCTTGTTCACAGCTACTTTCCAGCACCTGCAGACGCTCTTCGTGATGCGTCTGCAAAGCCTGGACCCTCTCCTGCACACCCGTGAAGGGCAACCCGTGCGAGGGCAACACGAGTGTCGATTCCGGCAATTCCCGCGCCATGTCGTCCAGCGAATCCAGATACCAGCGCAGCGCGTCTGCCTCGGGCGTCGCTGCAAAAACGCTGATATTGGTGGAAATTCTCGGCAAAAGCATGTCGCCCGAAATTAACACGCCGAGTTCGGCGCAGTAAAGCGCCATGTGTTCGGGCGAGTGGCCGTGGCCGATCAAAATCTGCCATTTTTTGCCATCGACCGTAGCATTGTCCCCGGCCTTCAGGCGCTGGTAGTGCTCGGGCAGGGCCGGCACCGCCTTGCGATAGCCCGAACCGCGGGCGGCGAACTTGTCCAGCCGCGCCTGATCCAGCCCGTGCTGGCGGAATTGTTCGACCATGAAGCGTGCGCCGTGCCCTCCCACCTCCTGCCAGACTGCGTGGGCAGTCAGAAATTCGCCGGTCGTCATGACCAGCGGCGCACCGGTCTTTTCCATCAGCCAAGTCGCCAGGCCAAGATGGTCGGGGTGAAAGTGCGTGACGATCAGGCGCGTCACCGGGCCGTCGAGCCGGTCGATAATCGTAGACCAGCTTTCGCGCACTGCTTCGTCGGCAAAACCGGTATCGACTATGGTCCATCCGGCGCCGTCCCGGAGCAGCCAGAGATTGATGTGATCGAGCTGGAACGGCAGCGGCATGCGCAGCCAGAAGACGCCGGGCGCCACTTCGGTCAGTTCGCCGGCGGCCGGCGGATGGGCGTGGGGAAAATGCAGGGACATGGTCGATTCTTGATCGGAGGGCGAACAAGTTACCATACGGTAGCGAATTGAAAAATGCCGCGCAAGGAATTTTCCGGCAACGACAAGGTCCGAGAAACCGCGGCCAAGCCGACCGAAATCCGTAAAATGTCGGCTGGCCGCGCGAAACCTTCGACTGACCCGCACGACACGCCCCGCCGCCATACCGAACCGGGGCAAGCAATATGGAGCTGTACAGCATGTCCCTGACCCTGCGCCCCCTTTCTGCCGCCGATTCCGAAGCCATTGAGCACGTCCGCCAGTTCTTTCGCAACTACGCGGGCTGGCTGGGTGTCGATCTGTCCTACCAGAACTTCGAGCAGGAAATGGCATCGCTGCCGGCCGCCTACGCGATGCCGCAAGGCCGCCTGTTTTACGCCGAGGTCGATGGCCAGCCGGCCGGTTGCGTCGGCGTCCGGCCGCTGAGCGACACCGAAGGCGTCTGCGAAATGAAGCGCCTCTACGTCGAACCGGCCTTCCGCGGCACCGGCGTCGGCCGCCAGCTGGCCCTGCTGGCGATCAAGGCCGCCAAGGAAATTGGCTACCGCAAGCTGATCATCGACACCCTGCCCAACATGCGCATGGCCGTGAAGCTCTATCGCGAACTGGGCTTCACCGAGGCGCCGAGCTATTATCAGACCCCGATCGAAGGCACGATGTTCCTCGCCCTCGACCTTGAAAACTGGTCGGAAGAGGAAATCCGGACCGAAAACCTCTTCCACCTGTTCGATTTCAACCGCGCCTGGGCGCAACGCATGCAGGAAGTCGACCCGACTTATTTCGACAAGCTGGCCAAGCTGCAGACGCCGGAATTCCTGTGGATCGGCTGTTCGGATTCCCGGGTGCCCGCCAACCAGATCGTCGGCCTGCTGCCGGGCGAGGTTTTCGTCCATCGCAACGTGGCCAACCTGGTGCTGCACACCGACCTCAACTGCCTGTCGGTCATCCAGTACGCCGTCGACGTCCTCAAAGTCAAACACATCATGGTCGTCGGCCACTATGGCTGCGGTGGCGTCGGCGCTGCGCTGCAGAAGGCGCGCGTCGGCATCGTCGATTTCTGGCTACATAACGTGCAGCAGGTGCATACCCGCCACCAGGCGATGGTCGATGGTCTGCCCGAGGCCTTGCGCCACGACCGCCTGTGCGAACTGAACGTCCTCGAGCAGGTGGTCAGCTTGTGCAACACGCCGGTGGTCAAGGATGCCTGGGCGCGCGGCCAGAAGGTCACCATTCACGGCTGGATCTACGGCCTCAAGGATGGTCTGATGCACGACCTGGGCATCACCGTCGACTGTCCGGAAGACCTGCCGACCCGCTACGACGCGGCGCTCAAGGCGCTGGACGCCTAGCGGTGGTCTGCTTCGCAATCACCGGAACATGAAAGCTTGTCTTTGCCCCGCTGGCGTTGTTGCTCATCCTCGCGATAGCTTCGGCTATCGCTGCCGGGGTTGGAAAATTCGGCGCCTAGCCAGCGGCCCAAATCCATCGCTTTCATTCAGTTCCGCCAATTACGAAGCAGGCCACTAGTGCCCGAAACAGCCCGGTCGCTGACCTACGCCAAGCTGGTCAGCGCCATGTTCATGTGGGGTGGCACCTGGATTGCCGGGCGGATCATCGCCCGCGAACTCACGGCGCCGCTCGCCGTCGCCTCGATTCGTTTCTTCGTCGCCGCCCTGGCGCTGGCCATCGTCGCCCGCCTGGGCAGCGGCCGGATTCCTCTGCCGCAGGGCGGCAAGGCCTGGGGCGTGATCTGGGGGCTGGGCTTCTTCGGCATCTTTCTCTACGGCCTGTGCTTCTTCTTCGGTCTGCAGCACCTGCCGGCCGGGCGCGCGGCGCTGGTCGTCGCCCTCAACCCGGTCGTCGTCGTGCTGGTCGCCTGGCTGCTCGGCCAGGAAAAAATGAACAGCCGCAAGGCGCTGGGCTGTGCCGTCGCGCTGGCCGGCTGCCTGACCGTGCTCGGCAACGGCGACCCGCTGGCCCTGCTGCGCGGCACGGTCGGCCTCGGCGAATGGCTGATCGTCGGCTGCGTGCTGACCTGGACGGCCTACACCTTCATCGGCCGCCGGGCAACCGAATTCCTGTCGCCGCTGGCCACGACGCTCTACGCCAGCCTGGCCGGCGCCCTGTTGCTCGGTCTGGCGGCGCTGGTTCAGGGCGACATCGCGCCGGCCGACTGGTCGTGGCGGGTGTGGGCGAGCATGCTGTTCCTCGCCCTGTTCGGCACGGCCATCGCCTACACCTGGTTCACCGAAGCCGTGCATCGCCTGGGCGCCGGCCAGGCCTCGGTATTCATCAACCTGGTGCCGGTCTTCGCCGTGCTGCAGGCGGCGCTGCTGCTTGATGAACATCTTGGCCTGCCGGTATTGTTCGGCGGTATGCTCGTCATTGGCGGCGTCTGGATGACCACCCGTCAATCTTCCTGAGGAGACCCGGCATGGCCGAACCGATCGATTTCTACTTCGATTTCTCCAGCCCCTACGGCTACCTGATGAGCGAGAAGATCGACGCCCTCGCGGCGCAATACGAGCGCAAGGTGCGCTGGCACCCGATCCTGCTCGGCATCATCTTCAAGACCACCGGCAGCGCGCCACTGACCCTTCAGGGACCGCTCAAAGCGGCCTACTACACACGCGATTTCGCCCGTTCGGCGCGTTTCCTCGGTGTGCCGTTCAAGCCGCCCAGCCATTTTCCGCTGCCGACCCAGATCGCCGCCCGCGCCTATTACTGGCTGCACGGCCAGGACTGCGCGCTGGCCCGGCAATTCGCCCATGCCGTCTACCGCGCCCTGTTTATCGACGACCGGGACGTTTCCGACCCGGAAGCGATTTTTGAAATTTCGGCAAAAAATGGCATCGACCGTAGCATTCTCGAAGCGGCGGTGCAGACCCCGGAAATCAAGGCCCGTCTTAAGGACGAAATCGATCAGGCCATGGCCCGGGGCGTTTTCGGCTCGCCGACCGTGATCATCGACGGCGAGCCATTCTTCGGTGCCGACCGCCTGCCGCAGATCGAACACTGGCTGGCCACCGGAGGCTTCTGAGCATGCGGCGAATCTGCGTCTTCTGCGGCTCGAATGCCGGCCACGCCCCGCGCTACCGGGCAGAAGCCGAGCAACTCGGCGGCCTGCTCGCCGAGCGCGACATCGAACTCGTCTACGGCGGCGGCAATGTCGGGCTGATGGGTGCCGTGGCCGACGCATGCCTAGCGGCGGGCGGCACGGTCATTGGGGTCATCCCGGAAGCCCTGGTCGGCAAGGAAGTGGCCGGCCGCCACGTCGACCACCGGACGCTGACCCGGCTCGAAGTGGTCGATTCCATGCACACACGCAAGGCGCGGATGGCCGAACTGGCCGACGGCTTCATCGCCCTGCCCGGCGGCTTCGGCACTTTCGAAGAATTCTGCGAAATCCTGACCTGGGGCCAGCTCGGCTTCCACACCAAGCCGATGGGCCTGCTCAACGTCAGCGGCTTCTACGATCCGCTGCTCGGGCTGTTTGACCATGCTGTGCGCGAAGGCTTCCTGCGCCCGCAGAACCGGGCGATGGCGCTGGCCGAGACCGACATCAGCCGCCTGCTCGACGCCATGGCCGCCTACCGCGCCGAGCCAGTCAGCAAGTGGCTGAAGGAGGAACGCCAGCTATGAACCTGCCAAAACGCGTCAGGATCGTCGAAGTCGGCCCGCGCGACGGGCTGCAGAACGAGAAAGAAGTCGTGCCGACGGCGACCAAGATCGAGCTGATCGAGCGCCTCGCCGCGGCCGGCCTGCGCGCCATCGAGGCAACCGCTTTCGTCTCAGCCAAGTGGGTGCCGCAGATGGCCGACAACAGCGCCGTCCTGCGCGGCATAAAACGGCAGAATGCTACGGTCTATGCCGCTTTGACCCCCAATTTGCAGGGTTTCGACGCCGCCGTCGAGGCTGGCGCCAGCGAAGTGGCCATTTTTGCGGCCGCTTCCGAGACTTTTTCGCGCAAAAACATCAATTGCTCGGTTGCCGAGAGCCTGAAACGCTTCGAACCCATTCTTTCCGCAGCCAGCTCGCTGGAAATCCCGGTCCGTGGCTACGTTTCCTGCGTCGTCGGCTGCCCTTACGAAGGCGACGTTGATCCGCAACAGGCCGCCGCCGTCGCCCGGACGCTGCATGAAATGGGTTGCTACGAGGTTTCGCTAGGCGACACCATCGGCGTCGGCACCCCGGCCAGCATCAGCCGCCTGGTTGATGCCTGCGCCGCCACGATCCCGGTCAGCAAGCTGGCCGGCCACTACCACGACACCTACGGGATGGCCATCGCCAACATCTACGCCTCGCTGCAGCTGGGCCTGGCCACCTTCGACAGCTCGGTCGCCGGACTGGGCGGCTGCCCCTACGCCAAGGGGGCCTCCGGCAACGTGGCAACCGAGGACGTGGTCTATCTGCTCAACGGCCTGGGCATCGAAACCGGCGTCGATCTGGCTAAACTGGCTGTCGTCGGCGACTGGATTTCCGGCGCCATCAACCGCCCGAACGGTGCCAAAGCCGGCCGGGCACTCTGCGCCAAAGCGTCGTGAGCCTACTTTCCGCCGTTGCCGATTTCCTCAAGCCCGCGCCACCGCCCGACCCGGCGGTGCACAAGGCGCTGGACCGGGTCGCCGAATTGGTCGACCCGCTGCTCAGGCTGGCGCCCGGCTTCGAAAGGCAGTTGAGCGGACCGCTCCAGCACGCCCTCGGCTATTGCGACGGCCTGGTCGCCGCCTTGCCCGGCCCGGTCGACATCAACCGCCAGGCTTTCGCCACCGACCCGCTGGTCCATGCGCTCTTCGCCACGGCCGACGACATCGACCAGATGCTCGGCCGCAGCCAGGCGATACGCGACTATCTGGCCGAACCATGCAGCTGGGACAGCGACTATTTTTATGCGATGTTTGCCGCCCGCCGCCAGCAGAAAAGGCAGTTGGGCATGGCCCGGCAAGGCGACGTTATCCGCAACGATGTGCCTCAGCTGGTGCTCTATTTCTCCGGGCAAACGCTGATTGAGCCCAGTTGCCAGCTCGACACGACGCTGCAGGGCCTGCGCTGCAAGGCGCTGGAAAGCCTTCTCCACACCTTTCACGCCCACGTCGAAGCCCTGAGGCACGAACGCGAAGGCCTGCGTGCCGACGTCTCGGCCGAGCGCGCCCACCTGACCGTCTTGCGCGGCAGCAGTGGCGGACGCGAATACGAAGTGAGCACTCGCCACCTCTCTGAACTCTCAAACCGCTTGCGCCAAAGTGCTGAATCGCTGCTACCGGAGCACCTGCTCGCCGCCCTGGCCGAGTACCTGCAAGCACCCGAACCGGCACTGCACCTGACGCCGGTCAGCATCACCGTCAACCGCCTGGGTGTCGTCCGCGACGAACCCGATGGGGATCTCGACGCCCACACGCTGAATTTCCCCGAACTCACGGCCCGCGACCGGCGTCTACACCTCGCCATGCTGGCCCGGATCAACCGTGACGAAGCCCTCGAAGCCGTCGAAATGGTCCGCGACCAGCAACATCGCTTCATGCTCATCTGATTGATCCAATGATCGCCTCGCCCTGCATCAACATCTGCCAAATGGACCCGGCCACCGCCCTGTGCCGCGGCTGCTTCCGCACGCTCGACGAAATCACCAGGTGGACGCGGATCGACGATTCGGAACGCGTCACCATCATTCACGCAGCCACCCGGCGCCGCCAGGACCACGACCCGTGGGAAGGCGAACTACGCGGCGACTGCGACCGGTAAAAAACATGGAAAACCACGAAGAAGACCAATATCTCTGCGTCGGCGTCTGCATGGCCGATCCCGATTCCGGCTACTGCCTTGGTTGCGGCAGGCCGCCGATGGGCGAGCCGGGTATCGTCGCCGAAGCAATCAACCCGCAGGTCGACCTGCAGGAAGCCCGCAAAAAGGAAACGGACGCCCCCGAATGACCGCCCGCCTGCCGGCCTCCCTGCACGTCCTCGAACGCGGCTGGCTATCGGCCAACAACATTCTGTGTTTCGACGGAAATCAGGCGACGATAGTGGACAGCGGCTACGTCACCCATGCCGCGCAAACGGTCGAACTGGTCCGCCACACCCTAAACGGTAAAAGCCTGGCAAGACTAGTGAATACTCACTCCCACTCTGACCACATTGGCGGAAATGCGGCGCTGAAAGCGGCTTTCGGCTGCGAAATTATCGTCCCGTCCGGCCTCCATGCCACCATCGCCGAATGGGACGAAGACGCGCTGCTGCTTTCGCCGCTCGGCCAGCAAGGCGCCCGTTTCCAGCATGACGGGGTACTCCGTGCCGACAGCGAGATCGAAATGGGCGGCATCGTCTGGCAGACTTTGGGCGTTCCCGGCCACGACATGGAGGCGCTGGCCTACTACAGCCCGGACGAGCGCATCCTGATTTCCGGCGACGCCTTCTGGGAAAACGGTTTCGGCGTCATCTTCCCGGAACTGCTCGGCGAAGCGGATGGCATCGCGAGTACGGCAGCGACGCTGGAGATGCTCTCCCGGCTGCCCATCGACACAGTCATTCCCGGCCATGGCCGGCCGTTCGGCGAGGTAGATGCCGCGTTTGAACGCGCCTTCCGCCGCCTCAACCAGTTCCGCGACAACACCGGCCAACTGGCCTGGCATGCGATCAAGGTCATCGTCTCGTTCGCCATGCTCGAAAAACGACAGATTGCCCGGGCCGAGTTCCCTGCCTTCGTGCTCGGACTGCCCTTTGCCGTCGACGTCAATGCCCGCTTCCTCAATCTCTCCGAGGACCGACTGGTCGCCGGCGTTGAACGCGAACTGCTGCTGGTCAGCGCCCTTCGCCTGGAGGACGGGATGATCGTCGCTGGCTGATCAGGCCGCCAGCCAGCGGCGAACCAGATGTACCCAATAGCTGGCGCCCAGGGTCAGCAGTTCGTCGTTGAAATCGTAGTGCGGGTTGTGCAGCGTGCAGCCGCCGGTCCCCGGGCCGTTACCAAGCCAGACGTAGCAGCCCGGCTTTTCGTTCAGCATGTACGCAAAGTCCTCCGCGCCCATTGACGGCAGGATGTCAGTAAGCACTTGCTCGCCTCCAAAGACTTCTGCTGCGACCTGCTGGCAGAACTTCGCTTCCGAGACGCTGTTAACCGTCGGCGGGTAACGGTGGTCGAACTTGACGCCGATCTGCGCCCCGTTGGCCGCCGCAACGCCGCTGCACAGGCGTTCGATGGCTCGCTCGACCGCTTCCTGCACCTCCGGCTTGAAGGTGCGAATGGTGCCGCGTAGAACGACCTCTTCCGGGATGATGTTCCACGCCTCGCCGCCATGAAACTGGGTGACACTGACGACGGCCGATTCACAGGGATGCAGCGTGCGCGAAACAACCGTTTGCAATGCCTGGACCAGTTGCGCCCCGGCGACAATGGAATCGACGCCCTGATGCGGCATCGCCGCATGGCAGCCATGACCGCGCACGGTGATCTCGAAGGCGCAGGTACCGGCCATCACCGGCCCCGGCATCGCCGCCAGCTCGCCGACCGGAATGCCCGGCCAGTTGTGCAGGCCGAACACCGCTTCGACAGGGAATTTTTCGAACAGCCCGTCCTCGATCATCACCGCCGCCCCGCCTTCCGATTCTTCGGCTGGCTGGAAGATGAATACGGCTATGCCATCGAAATCCGGATTTTCGGCCAGATAGCGCGCCGCACCGAGCAGCATCGCGGTGTGGCCGTCGTGGCCGCAGGCGTGCATCTTGCCGTGATGTTTGGAGTGGTGCGGGAATTCGTTCATTTCGCAGAGCGGCAGCGCATCCATGTCGGCACGCAGGCCGACCATGCGCGGCGAGGTGCCGGCACGCAGCACGCCGACGACGCCGGTCTTGGCCATACCACGATGGACTTCCAAGCCGTAACGCGCCAGTTCGCGTGCAACGATGTCAGCGGTGCGGTTCTCGGCGAAGGCCAGTTCCGGGTGCGCGTGAATGTCGCGGCGCAGCGCGGTCAGTTCGGCCAGGAAGGGCAGTTCGAGCAGGGGAAATTGGGGGGGCATGGGGGTCTCCTGTTTATTTATATTATGCCGCTGTTGATACCGGGCGCTGCCTTGATTATGCTGCATGCCCATGAAACTCGTTCTCATCAGCGGCCTTTCCGGCTCCGGCAAGTCTGTCGCCCTGAACCTGCTGGAAGACTCCGGATATTACTGCGTCGACAACCTGCCGGTCGTCATGCTGACGGTGCTCGCTCGCATGCTCCGCGACGAGAACGTCACCAAGGTTGCCGTCGCCATCGACGCCCGCTCCGGCCACGGCATCGACCTGCTGCCATCGAAGATCGAGAAGCTGAAAGCGGTCGGCATCGACGTCACCTTCCTGTTTCTGTTTTCGCACGAGGAAACGCTGCTCAAGCGCTACTCCGAATCGCGCCGCCGCCATCCGCTGGCCACGGTGGACCAGACGCTGGACGAAGCCATCCGCGCCGAACGGGCCTTGCTCGAACCGATCGCCACCCTTGGTCACCGCATCGACACCAGCGGCATGAAGGCCAGTGGCCTGCGCGAATGGGTACGCCAGTTCATTGAAGTCGAGCCCGGCCGGGGCCTGACGCTGATGTTCGAGTCCTTCGGCTTCAAGCACGGCATTCCGCTCGACGCCGATCTCGTCTTCGACGTCCGCTGCCTGCCCAACCCGCACTACGACCCCGATCTCCGCCCCCTGACCGGCAAGGACCAACCGGTCGTCGATTTCCTTGAAGCGCAAGGTGAAGTCATCCTGATGCGCGACGACATCCACCGCTTCGTCGCCACCTGGCTGCCTGGCTACATCCGCGACAACCGCAACTACCTGACGGTCGCCATCGGCTGCACCGGCGGCCAGCACCGCTCGGTTTACATCGCCGAATGGCTGGCCCGCGCCTTCGGCGACCGGGTCCGGGTTCTCGTCCGCCACCGCACGCTGGCCTGTAACTGACGTGAACCGGCGTCCGCGTCGGGGCTACATGGCCTCCAAATGCTACGGTCGCCCCGAAAAAATGGCCAAAATCGAAATCCGGCCGGCCGGTGCTAACCGGGTTGCCAACCCGTGAAGTCCTGGCTCCCGCTGATCCGCCCCGGCGACTGGCTGGTCATGCTGACGAGCGCCCTCTTGGTCGGCGCCAGCATCCCGATGTTCTGGCAGGGCGGGCTGGCCGACCGCGCCATCATCCGTCAGGAAGGTCACGTCTACGCCGACATCGACCTCAAGGCGCGCAAGCAGGTTGAAGTGGCCGGGCCGCTCGGCACCACGCTGATCGCTGTCGAACCCGGCCGCGCCCGCGTCGTTTCCGACCCCAGCCCGCGCCAGTATTGCGTCAAGCAAGGCTGGCTGATGCGCCCCGGCGAAATCGCCATCTGCGCCCCCAACCGCGTCAGCGTCCAAATCACCGGGCGGACCAAGGTCTATGACTCGATCAGTTATTAAACTTACCGTCACCGAGGAAGACCGCCGCGTCGCCTGGCTGGCCACCGCGGCCGTCGGCCTGTCGCTAGTCGATGCGGCGATCCCCTCGCCGCTGCCCGGCGTCAAGCCGGGGCTGGCCAACATCGTCACGCTGGTCGTGCTGGCCCGCTACGGCTGGGGCACCGCGGTCTGGGTCAGCGGCCTGCGCGTGCTGGCCGGCAGCCTGCTGCTCGGCTTCTTTCTCGCCCCCGGCTTCTTCCTGTCGCTGACTGGTACCACGCTCAGCCTGCTGACGCTGGGCGTTGCCCGCCACCTGCCGAAGCGCTGGTTCGGCCCGGTCAGCCTGTCCATCCTCGCCGCCTTCGCCCACATCGGCGGCCAACTGCTGCTTGCCCGCGCCTGGTTGATCCCGCACGATGGTGTCTTCCTGCTCACTCCGGTCTTTGCCACGGCGGCACTGGTGTTCGGCACCATCAACGGCCTGATCGCGGCTAAACTGATGAATGAACCTGCGCCATCGGAAACATCCCATGTCTAAAACCATTTGCCTCGCGCTGACCGGTGCCTCGGGCATGCCCTACGGCCTGCGCCTGCTCGAGTGCCTGCTGGCAGCCGGCTGCACCGTCCAGTTGCTGTACTCGCAGGCGGCGCAGATCGTCGCCAAGCAGGAAATGGATGTCGAACTGTCGTCGCGCCCGGCCGAGGTCAAGGCCGCCCTGCTCGCCCGCTTTCTTACGGTCCCCCCCGAAAAACTGGCTGTTTTCGGCCGCGAGGAATGGTTCGCCCCGGTTGCCTCCGGTTCCAACCCGCCCGATGCCATGGTCGTCTGCCCCTGCTCGATGGGCACCCTGGCCGCCATCGCCCAGGGCCTGGCCGACAAGCTGATCGAACGCGCCGCCGACGTGGTACTCAAGGAAGGCCGCAAACTGGTGCTGGTTCCACGTGAAACGCCGTTCTCGGCCATCCACCTTGAGAACATGCTGCGCCTGTCGCGGGCCGGCGCGGTCATCCTGCCACCTAGCCCCGGCTTCTACCACCACCCGCAGAGCGTCCAGGACATCGTCGATTTCGTCGTCGCCCGTATCCTCGACCAGCTCGCGGTACCGCACACGCTGATGCAGCGCTGGGGCGCCTGATGGGCTGGTTCGACTTCGTCCGCTCGCCGGCCGGCACCAGCGTCGAAACGCTGCGCATCCCGCTCTTCCCGCTCAACACCGTACTCTTCCCGGGCAGCCTGCTGCCGCTGAAAATCTTCGAGCAACGCTACCTCGACATGGCTGCCGCCTGCCTGAAGGACAACGCCCCCTTCGGCATCTGTCTGATCGAAAAGGGCAGCGAAGTCGGCGACGCCGCCCTGCCGCACAAGGTCGGCACGCTGGCCAACATCGCCAGCTGGGAAATGGAACAGCTCGGCATCCTTATGATCACCGCCCAGGGCAGCCGGCGCTTTCGCATCCTTGACAGCCAGCCCGGCCCCGGCAACCTCCTTGAAGCCACCGTCGAGCTACTCGCCGAAACCGGCCCGACGCCGCTACCCCCTGAACGCGAACGCCTGCTCCCCCTGCTCCGCCGCGTCGTCGGCGACCTCGGCAACGAACGCATGCCCGAGCCGCACCGCTACGACGAAGCCGAATGGGTCGGCTACCGGATCACCGAAGTCCTGCCCATCCAGAACCTGGCCAAGCAGAAGCTGCTCGAACTGGACGACCCGGTGGCGCGGCTGGAAATTCTGGAAAAGTATCTGAGCCAGCGGAAACTGCTGGGAGGCTAGGTGCCCCCATCTATCGCCAGCACATGAAAAAGGGCCGCGAAGCGGCCCTTTTTCATTCTGGAAGCCGACATCAAACCCGGAAACGATCCACCGTAGTCTGCAGCTCGCGCGCCAGCTGTTCCAAATGTTCTGCAGCCCCGGCAATTTCCCGAGTTTCCACGCTGTTGCGCTCAGCCATGTCGAGAATCCGCTCGACATTCGAGGCCACGGTGTGGGTCGCCTGGCTTTGTTCAGCCAGCGCGGCGGAAATATCGCTGACTGCGCTGATCACCCGGCTCGCGCCGTCGCGAATACTGGCCATCGATTGCCCCGCTTCACGGGCCAGCGTCACCCCGTCGGCAACCCGCGCACTGCCCTCCTGCATGCTGGATACCGCGTTGACCGTTCCGGACTGGATACTCCCGATCATCAGGGTGATTTCCTGCGTCGACTGAGTCGTACGCTCCGCCAACTTGCGCACCTCATCAGCCACCACGGCAAATCCCCGGCCGGCCTCTCCTGCCCTGGCCGCCTCAATCGCCGCGTTCAATGCCAGCAGATTGGTTTGGTCGGCGATTTCCTTGATCACATTGGCAATCGAAGAAATTTGCGCCGACATCTGCCCCAACGCCTCGATATGATGCGCCGACGCGTTAACCGAATCCGCAATCCGTGCCATTTCCCCTGCGGCACGATCCACGACCGCTTCGCCATGGCTAGAAATACGACCTGCATCCTCGGCAATCCGATGGGCCTCATCGGAATTCTGGGCCACATGCTGGATATTGGTCCGCGTTTCTTCCATCGCCGCCGCCATGGCTGACGACGCCTCGCTCTGCTGCATCGACCCTTGGGCAACGTGATCGGCCGACTGCGACAAACGCGAGGTCAGCGTCAGGAGCGCGCGTGAACTGACCGACACATGGCCGATCAACTCCTGGAAGCTGCCCAGGAGATCGTTGAAACACCGGGCCACCGAACTGATTTCGTCGTTCCCTGAAATATCGATGCGGCGGGAAAGATCATGCGTTTGCTGGATTTCCTGGACCGCGCGCTGGATGGCGTTGATTGGCCGCGACACCCGGCCAATCAGGACAAGCAGGAAGGCGCCAATCAGCACGATGATCACCAGATCCACCCCGGCCGTCAGCAAGGCGTGTTCGCGGAAAATGCGATCCACATCGTCGAGATAAATGCCTGAACCGACAATCCAGCCCCAAGGCGCAAATCCGCTGACATACGACACCTTCGCCTGCGGCGCCTCCGAGCCCGGCTTTGGCCACAGATACTCGACAAATCCAGCTCCCGACTTGTTCACCGTAGCGACAAACTCGACAAAAAGCGGCTTTCCGGTCGGATCCTTGAAATCAGACACATCCTTGCCATCCAGCTCCGGCTTGATCGGATGCATCACCACCCGCGGATGCATGTCGTTGACCCAGAAATACTCGGTCTTTTCATAGCGCAGGCTTTTCAGGACGCCCAAAGCAGCCGCCTTCGCATCGGCTTCGCTCAACTCACCTTTTTGCTGGCGACCATAAAAATGCTGCAAAACCCCGCTAGCCGATTCGACCAGATGACGCGTCTTCAGCTTGCGGTCTTCAATCAGACTATTGCGTTCCGCTGTAAGGGAAATGACCGATACGGTCACGATGCCGGCCAAGGCGACAAACAACACGGCAAAAAGCTTGCCCCGGATAGAACTCAAATTCACGCTGCACCCTCTGGTTTGGTAGCTTGTATGGCAAGAAACACCTGCCAACAGCCCGGTTTATTTAATTTTTTTGTATGCAAACGGTCCAGGCAACGAACTGCAAAAACAGTCAGCCGCGAGAACCAGCCAGCATCTCCGCCACGCACTTTATATGTAATTCGGGCAAATTAATACACTTGTATCAATACTAAAGTCATAAGTCTTTAGCACTACAAATGCGACAGGCTGAGGCGCGCAGAGAGCGAGCAAACAGCAAAAAGGCCAACCGATGTGGTTGGCCTTTTTGGCTGGAAATACTGAAGATTTCCGGAGTTCTGTTGGAGCGGGCGATGGGAATCGAACCCACGGCTCTAGCTTGGGAAGCTAGGGTATTACCATTATACGACGCCCGCTCTGGGCGAAAGGCTGCATTCTAAGCGCAGACGGCGGCCGGTTCAATCGTCCTGCGCGTCGGCGAGAAAGGCGTAGCGGCCGGCGTGGTAGAGCAGCGGGGCGAGGTCGACGCGTTCGCCGAAGCGTTCGATGCGGCCGACGAAGATGGTGTGGTCGCCGCCGGTGTGGGCGGTTTCGTTGGCGACTTCGAAGGTGGCACAGCAGCCGGGGAACAGCGGTGCGCCACCGGCGCCGGGGTGCCAGGGCAGGCCGGCGAAGCGGTCGGCTGGCCAGGTGGCGAAGCGGTTGGAAATATCCTGCTGGTCGGCGGCCAGGATGTTGATGGCGTGGTGGCTGGCGCGGCGGAAGGCTTCGAGGTTGTGCGAGTTATTGTCCAGGCACCAGAGGACGAGCGCCGGGTCGAGCGAGACGGCCGAGAAGGAATTGACGGTCAGGCCGATCGGGTGACCGTCCGGGTCGATGGCCGTGACGACGGCAATGCCGGTGGCGAAGCGGCCGAGGGCATTGCGCAGGGCGCGGCTGTCGTGTTGCGGCTGGGTCATCGGGGCGGGCGTAGGCCGGGAAGAAAAGAGGCCGTATTATCCGTGCTCCCGCAGCTTGCGTCGAGACAGAATTTGCCCGCCCCTACCCCCTTTACCGAACAACTGATTGCATGGCAGAAGGTCGCCGGCCGCCACGACCTGCCCTGGCAGAGGACGCGCGATCCTTATCGCATCTGGCTGTCGGAGATCATGCTGCAGCAGACGCAGGTCAGCACGGTGATCCCCTACTACGCGCGCTTTCTGGACAGTTTTCCCGATGTGCAGGCGCTGGCGGCGGCGCCGATCGAGGTGGTGATCGAGCATTGGGCCGGGCTGGGCTATTACGCCCGGGCGCGCAACCTGCATCGCTGCGCGCAGCATATTGCTACGGTCTATGCCGGGAATTTCCCGAATTCGCCGGAGTTGCTTGCCGAACTACCCGGCATCGGCCGCTCCACCGCGGCGGCCATCGCGGCTTTCGCTTTCGGCCGCCGGGCTGCGATTCTCGACGGCAACGTCAAGCGCGTGCTGTGCCGCCATTTCGGCGTCGATGGTTTTCCCGGTTCCACGGCCATCGACCGTAGCCTTTGGACCTTGGCCGAGTCGCTGCTGCCGGACAACGACATCGAGGTCTATACGCAGGGCCTGATGGACCTCGGCGCGACCTTATGCACGCGCAGCCGGCCGCGCTGCACCGATTGCCCGGTCGCCGGAGGCTGCATCGCCCGCCGCAATGGCCGGCAGGCCGAATTGCCGACGGCCAAGCCAAAGGCCAAGGTGCCGGAACGCAGCGCGACCTTTGTGCTGTTCACCGACGGCCAGCGCCTGTTGTTCGAACGCCGCCCGCCAGCCGGGCTGTGGGGCGGCCTGCTGGTGCCGCCGGAAGGCGAACCGGCCGCGGTGGCTGCCCGGCTAGGCCTGCAGGTTGGGGAAACGCGAAATCTGCCGCCGCTCAAACACGCTTTCACGCATTTCCGGCTGACGCTGGAGCCGGTGCTGTGCCGGGTTTCGCACCAGGCCGGTGTGGCCGAAAGCGGTTTCGAGTGGGTGGAGATTGGCCGTGCCGCCGACGCCGGGGTGCCGACGCCGATCCGGAAGCTGATCAGGCAGGTTGCCAGCGCAGGGGGCTGATGCCCCAGGTTTCGTAGTTTTCGGCGCGGACGATCAGCCCGTAGTGGTTGCCGATCTTGCGCGCCAGGTCGACTTCGACCGGCACCGTGACGTATTGCCGGCGGCCGGTGTGGTAAATGACGCGGACGACCGGAGTCAGCATGTTCTCTGGGTGGAGTTGCTCGACGACCGCAAGATGGCCGCTTTCGAGCAGGACCAGGGTGCCGACCGGGTAGATGCCGACGGTCTTGATGAAGGCGGCGACCAGTGCCGGATCGTATTGGGTGCCGCTCTCGTCGTAGAGCTGGCGCAGCGCGTGCGATGGCGCCATGGCGGCCCGGTAGGGGCGCGCCGAGGTCATCGCGTCGTAGGTGTCGACGATGGCGGCCATGCGGCCGGCCACCGAGATTTCGTCGCCAGCCATGCGGTACGGGTAGCCGCAGCCGTTGTAGCGTTCGTGGTGTTCGAGGACGACGGCGACCGACGTCTCGGCCAGCCGCGAGGTAGCTTCGAGCACCGCCAGCCCTTCCTCGACGTGGCTCTGGACGATGGAATACTCGGCCTTGGAGAGCATGCCGGGCTTGGTGATCAGGCGGGAATCGAGGGCCGAGTGGCCGATGTCCTTGACCATGGTGCCGAGCGCCAGCTTTTCGATTTCCGGTTCGGGCAGGCCCTGCTGGCGGCCGAAGGCGATGATCAGCGCGGCCGTCGCCACGGCGTGTTCGCTGGCGTAGGCTTCCTGCCGCTTGAGACGGGCCAGGGGCACCAGGGCATCCGGGTTGCGGATCACCGATTCCATCATCTTGCTGATGACCGGCTCCAGATGGGCCGCATCGACGTGCTGGCCGGCCTTGGCGGAGAGCATCAACAGACTGACCGTGCCGCTGGCTTCGCCGAGCAGCCGGGTAGCGCGCCGCCGCTCTTCACCGAGCGAGACCTTGCGCGGCACTTCGGCCTTGATGTCGGCCAGCGACTTGATCCGCCGCTCGACCGCGTTGATGCGGGCGATCGGTGTCGGCGGCAGGTCGATGCCCTTGTCGGTGTCGATGCTGACCTCGGTGATACCTTCTTCCTTCAGCTTCCAGACGTGCGCCTCGTCGCGCACGGCGAAGCGCTTGATCCACAGCGAATGATCGAGCCAGCGTTTGTGCAGGTCCACGACATACATGCCGGGCAGCAACTGGTCGATGGCGAGCTTGCGGATCATCGGCGGCAGCCTATTTTCCTGGCCTGGCCCGGGCGGCGCGTTGCTCGGCTTCGCGCTTCTGGGTGGCCACCCGGGCATCGTGTGCGGCCTGCTTCTTGCGCAGGCGTTCCGCTTCCCTGGCTTTGCGTCGCTCGCCGTCGACGGCCTGGCGCGCCTTGTCGGTGCGCGCCGCCTCCGCCTTTTGCGCTGCAGACTGGCGGGCAGCCGCCGTTTCCGCCTCGCGCTCCCGCAGCGCGGCCTCGCGGCGCGGCGCCTCGTCGGCCAGATGCTGACGGTTGGCTTCCAACTCCTCCTTTTTCACCGCGCGCTCAATGGATTTGCCATCGATTTCCAGGCGACGGGCTTCGCGGGTGGTCTGCAGATACTCCTTGCTGGCTTCGTCGCGGCAATCATTGACCAGGAATTTTTGCTCGCAATCGAGGAATTTCTGATCCCGGCGCTGGCTCGCTGCCGACTGCAGGCGCTTGCTCTCGTCCTGCATCGCCGCGGACCGGCCCAGGCGCTCCTGCCACGAGGCATCCTGCCCGGCATCGGCCGCCAGCGCCGCGAACGGCACGGCGAGCAGCAGGCTCAGGAGGGCAGCCACTGGTAGGGGTCGATTTTCCATTTGTCGTAATTCTCGCAACTGGCGACACGGTCCTGCACCTTGGAAAGATCGACGACCTCCGGGGGAATGTAGTGCTGCTGGCCAGCATGGTAAAAAATGCGGACGACCGGTTCGAGCAGGCTGCCTTCATTCTGTTCGACGACGACGCCCATGCGGTTGCTTTCCAGCCTGACCAGCGTGCCGGTCGGGTAGATGCCGATGGCGCGGATGAAGGTCTGGACCAGTTGCGGGTCGAAGTGGTGCTTGCTCCATTCGAGCAGCTTCTTCAGCGCCTGGGTCGGCGGCATGCCGCGGTTGTAGACCTTGTCGGAGGTGATCGCGTCGTAAACATCGACGATGGCCGCCATCTGCCCGTGCAGCGAGATGGCCTTGCCGGCCAGGCGGTTCGGGTAACCGCTGCCGTCGATACGTTCATGATGCTCGGCGACGACCTGTCGGGTCACCTCGCTGATGCCCGGCACGCCCTGCAGCAGACTCAGGCTGGCATTGACGTGCGACTGCATTTTGGCGAATTCGTCGTCGGTCAGCTTGCCCGGCTTATTGAGGATGCTTTCCGGCACGTGGGCCTTGCCGATATCGTGGAGCAGGCCGCCGAGGGCGATTTCGCGGATGGCTTCCTTGGGCAGTTTGAGTGTGCGGCCAAAGGCGATCAGCAGCGCAGCGACACCGACCGAGTGCTCGAAGGTGTAGTCGTCGATGTTCTTCAGCCGGGCCATCGGCAGCAATGCGTCCTGATGGCGGAAGACTGAATCGACCATGTTGTCGACCAGCGGCTCGACGCGGTCGATCTGGATCTTCTGGCCAAGCCGGATGTCGTCGAGGACCAGCCGGGCCATTTTGTTGGCTTCGGTATGCAGCCGACGGGCGCGTGCCGCTTCGTCCTTCAGCTCAACGACGACCGGCTTTTCTGCCCGCTTCTGGGCGATTTCCTGCAGGCGCTTTTCGAGCTCGGCATTAACATCGGACTGCGGCCGGGCTTCCCAGACATCAGCGCCCTTGAGGGTGTCGATGTAGAGCTCGCGGATGCCGAGTTCGACGATCTTGTTCACCGTTGCCTGGTCGCGCACGGCAAAGGCGTTGGAAACGAAGGAATGATCCAGCCAGCCACAATTGAGGTCGTGGATGTACATGCCCGGCTTGAGCTGTTCGGTGCGAATCTGCTTGATCATTCGGGAATTCTAGCAGGCGTTTCCGAAGCGTAGCCAATTTCCCAACAAACGTCGGTAAACGTTTGTAAAAATTGTGATTTTGGCCATTTTTAGGAGCCGACCGTAGCATTTGGCCAGATTCCCTCCACGGGCCCTCCTTTTCGCCTGCGGACAGGGCCGGCCGCTATAATTCACCCCCTCATGATTGCCCTCCGCCAAGTCACCTTCGCCCGCGCCGGCCGCCCGCTGGTCGTCGACGCTTCCGTCCAACTGCATGCCGGCTGGAAGGTCGGCGTCGTCGGCGCCAACGGTTGCGGCAAGTCCAGCCTGTTCGCGCTGCTCTCCGGCGAGTTGCACGCCGAATCCGGCGACGTCGAATTGCCGGCCAGCTGGCATATTGCCCGCGTCGCCCAGGAAACCCCGGCCCTGCCCGACAGCGCCCTCGATTTCGTGCTCGACGGCGACGTCGAACTGCGCCGCGTCGAGCGCGAGCTGGCCGAGGCGGAAGCCAAAGGCGACGGCGAGGCGATCGGCCACCTGCACGCGCGTTATGCCGACATCGACGGCTATTCGGCCAAGGCCCGCGTCGCCGAAGTGCTGCACGGCCTGGGCTTCACCGACGCCGATTTTTCGCGTTCGGTGGCCGAATTCTCCGGTGGCTGGCGGGTTCGCCTGAATCTCGCCCGCGCCCTGTCGTGCCGCGCCGACCTCCTGCTGCTCGACGAGCCGACCAACCACCTCGACCTCGACGCCGTGCTCTGGCTGGAACAGTGGCTGAAAAACACGCCGGCAACGCTGCTGCTGATTTCGCACGACCGCGACTTCCTCGACGCCGTGGTCGGCCAGATCCTGGCCATCGACCTCCAGCGCCTGAGCCTGACCACCGGCGGCTACTCCGACTACGAACGCGCCCGCGCCGCGCGGCTGGCCACCCAGCAGTCGAGCTACGAGGCGCAACAGCGCGAGATCGCCCACCTGACCCGCTTCGTCGAGCGCTTCAAGGCCAAGGCGACCAAGGCCCGCCAGGCGCAAAGCCGGGTCAAGATGCTCGAACGGATGGAAATCGTCGCCGCCGCCCACGTCGATTCGCCCTTCCATTTCAGTTTCCGCGAACCGAGCGCCCTGCCCGATCCGCTGCTGAGCATTGAAAAAGCCTCGGCTGGCTATGCCGACCGTAGCATTTTGCAAAACATCACGCTGACCCTGCGCCCGGGCTGCCGGATTGGCCTGCTCGGCCGCAACGGCGCCGGCAAGTCGACGCTGGTCAAGCTGCTGGCCGGCGCCCTGACTTTGCAAGACACCCAGCAGGGCGGCGAACGCAAGGAAGCCAAGGCGCTGAACATCGGCTACTTCGCCCAGCACCAGCTCGAACAGCTGCGCCCCGACGAATCGCCGCTGCAGCACATGACCCGCCTCGAACCGACCACCCCGGAGCAGGAACTGCGCGACTACCTCGGCGGCTTCGATTTCCGCGGCGAAATGGCGACGCGCGCCGTCGAACCCTTCTCCGGCGGCGAGAAATCGCGGCTGGCGCTGGCCCTCTTGATCCGCACCAAGCCCAACCTGCTGCTGCTCGACGAGCCGACCAACCACCTCGACCTCGAAATGCGCGAGGCGCTGACCTTCGCGCTGCAGGACTACGAAGGCGGCATGGTCGTCGTCTCGCACGACCGCCACCTGCTGCGCACCTGCGCCGACGAACTGCTGCTGGTCGCCGACGGCAAGGCCGAGCCCTTCGATGGCGATCTCGACGACTACGCCGCCTGGCTGGCCGCCCAGCGCAATGCCGAAAAAGCGCCCGAGCCGGAAGCCGCCGCCGAAAAGAACGAGCGCGTCAATCAGCGTGCCGAAGCCAAGGCCAACCGCCAGGCCCTGCTCGCCCAGCGCCGGCCGTTGCTCAAGGAAATCGAGCAGCTGGAAAAGCAGCTAGCCAAATGGAACGACGAAAAGGCCGCGCTCGACGCCCGGTTCGCCGACCCGGATTTCTACGCCACGGTCGACCGGGTGAAAAGCGAGGAAATGCACAAGCAGGCCGGCCTGCTCGGCGAACAGATCGACGAGGCCGAACTACGCTGGCTGGAAGTGCATGAAGCGCTGGAGGCGCTGCCGGCCATCGATTGAAGCCGGCGATGGCGTCACCCGGCCACTGGCCGGATGACGCCCAATGATCAGTTGCTCAACTGCCCGTCGCCGCGCAGCAGCGTCACGTCGATGTAACTCGAACCAATCCGGTTGTTAGGCGAAAAGCGCACCTTGAAGCCGCCGAGATCGGTATCGACGTTTTCCAGCGCCTTGAGCAGCGCCTCGGGGGTGATCTCGCCCTTGATCCGCTTCAGCCCTTCAACCAGCACCTTGGCGCCCAGGTATTCTTCGAAGCTGGTGTAGCTGGGCTGGGCCTGTGGGGCGTATTTGCGCAGCGCCTCGCGATACTCGACCACCACCTTCTGCGTACCGCGCACCGGCGAGGGCACGACCTGGGTGATCCCGACCCCGCGGGCGGCAGTCCCGCCGGCCAGCGCAAACAAGTCCGGCCCGTTGATCACCGAAATGCTGAAAATTTGCGCCCCGTTGTCCTGCCGACGGTATTCCCGCACGAAGGCCGCGGCCGGTCGCATGACGGCGATCATCACGATGGCCTGCGGCGCCCCCTGATTGATGCTGGCGACGGCCTTGGTCACGTCCTCGCTGCCTTTTTCGTAGCTGCCACGCGCCGCCAGTTTCAGGTTCCGCTTGGCCAGCGCGGCTTCGACACCGGCCAGCCCGGCCAGGCCGAAGGCGTCGTTCTGGTAGAACACGGCAACACGGTTCAGCCCCACGCCGGTGAACTGCTCGACCATCCGCTCGGCTTCGTCGGCATAGCCGGCGCGGATATGGAAGATGTACGGGTTGTACGGTTTGCGCAGCGGCTCGCCGCCGGTGTAAGGGGCCACCAAAGGCACGTTGCCGGCGGCCAGCACGCCCTGCTTGAGCAGTTCGGCGATGTTGCCGGTGCCGGCATAGCCGATCAGCCCGACCGCCTTGTCCTTCTCGATCAGCTCCCTGGTCAGGCGAACGGTTTCTTCGGTCTTGTAGCCGTCATCCTTGACGACATGGTTGATGCGCCGGCCGCCGATGCCGCCCTGGGCATTGACCGAATCGAAGTAGACTTTCGCCCCGAGCACCATTTCCTTGCCGGTGCTGGCCAGCGTACCGCTGAGCGGCGCTGCCTGTCCGACAACGATATCGGCCGCCTGAACGCTGCCACCGCCAAGTGCGAAGACGAATCCCAACACGTACAAACTCAAACGTCGCAATTTAACCCCCAGTAAATGCTGAATACAGGCCTTCGCCAGATCGGGCGAGGCATAACGGACCGCCATGCTATATGCAAATCGCCTGCAATGGCACCGTTCGATCACAAACCCTACGGTCGGCCGCCAAAACAGGCCGAAATCAAAAACTCATAAGGTAAAATTCCCGTTTTTCCGAATCCGCTGCTGGAGCCAACCGTGCAAATCGTCTGCCTTGACCTCGAAGGGGTCCTCGTCCCCGAAATCTGGATCGAATTTTCCAAGCGCACGGGCATCCCCGAGCTGATGCGGACGACCCGCGACGAGCCGGACTACGACAAGCTGATGACTTACCGCCTGGACATCCTTCGCCAGCACAAGCTCGGCCTGCCGGACATCCAGAAGGTGATCGGCGAAATGGGCCCGATGCCGGGCGCCCGCGCCTTCCTCGACAAGCTGCGCGAGGATTACCAGGTCGTTATTCTGTCCGACACCTTCTACGAATTCGCCCACCCGCTGATGCGCCAGCTCGGCTGGCCGACGCTGTTTTGCCATTCGCTGGAAGACGACGCCGACGGCATGCTGGTCGCCTACCACCTGCGCATGCCGGACCAGAAGCGCGAGGCGGTCAAGCGCTTCAAGGAACTGAATTTCAAGATCGTCGCCGCCGGCGATTCTTACAACGACACGGCCATGCTCGGCGAAGCCCACGGCGGCATCCTGTTCCACCCGCCGGAAAACGTCATCCGCGAATTTCCGCAGTATCCGGTCGTCCTCAACTACGACGACCTGCGCAGCGAAATCGACAAGGCGTTTCTAGCTGCTAGTCGGTAGTCGTTAGTTATTAGCCACAAACCCTAGCTAACAACTAATAACTAGCAACTAACAACTAAAAGCCATGCATAGCGACCGTTTCTACACGCTCTCCGCGTCCTGCCCCGACCAGGTCGGCATCATCGCCCGCGTTTCCGGCTTCATCGCCGGCAACGGCGGCTGGATTCTCGAATCGAGCTTCCATTCGGACGTGCTGACCAGTCGCTATTTCATGCGCATCGAAATCAAGGCCGATTCGCTGCCCTTCCTGCTCGCCGAGTTTCGCGAACGCTTCCGCAGCGAAGTCGCCGAGCCGCTGTCGATGACCTGGCAGATCAACGACAGCGCGGTCAAGAAACGCGTCGTCGTGCTGGTTTCCAAGCAGGAACACTGCCTCTACGACCTGCTGGCGCGCTGGCAGGCCAAGGAACTCGACATCGAGATTCCCTGCGTCATTTCCAACCACGACACCTTCCGTGGCTTTGTGGAATGGCATGGCATTCCCTTCCATCACGTGCCGGTCACCGCCGACAACAAGGCGGGCGCCTACGCCGAGATGCAGCGCATCTTCGACGACGTGCGCGGCGACACCATGGTGCTGGCGCGCTACATGCAGATCCTGTCGCCCGAGCTGTGCGATGCACTGGCCGGCCGGATCATCAACATCCACCACAGCTTCCTGCCCAGTTTTGCCGGCGCCAAGCCCTACCATCAGGCCTACACGCGCGGCGTCAAACTGATCGGCGCAACCTGCCACTACGTGACCAGCGAACTCGACGCCGGACCGATCATCGAACAGGACGTGATCCGCATCGACCATTCCGATTCGCCGGAAGACATGGTCCGCTACGGCAAGGACATCGAAAAGACCGTGCTCGCCCGCGGCCTGCGCTACCACCTGGAAGACCGGGTACTGGTGCATGGCAACAAGACGGTCGTCTTCCGATAGGACCACGCTGCGCCCTGGGCGGCGCATAATGTGGAAACATTCGAAACCGGCCGCTTACATTTTTCGCTGATTGCCAAGGAGGTTGCCGAACATGCTGATCCAGCGCGACACTTCTCTGCTGCTGCTTGTCGACCTCCAGGAAAAGCTGGCGCCGGCGATATTCGAAAGTGAGCGGGTCATCCGCAACAGCGTTCGCCTGCTTAAGGCTGCGCAGCAACTGGGCGTCCCCGGTTTTATCGCCGAGCATTGCACCGGCAGCATTGGCCCCACCGTCCCGGAAATACGGAATGCTACGGTCAGCCCGATTTTTTTCGCAAAAACCCATTTTTCCTGCACCGCCGAGCCCGGCGTCCTCGATCTGCTGCGCGAAGCTGGACGCCCGCAGGTGATCGTGGCCGGCATTGAATGCCACGTCTGCGTCCTGCAGACCGCTTTCGGCCTGCGCGAGGCCGGATTCGATGTCTTTCTGGCCGCCGATGCGGCATCCTCCCGGACACCGGAAAACCACCAGGCTGCAGTGGAGCGTATGCGCGCAGGCGGCATCCATACGGCAACTACCGAGATGGTCATTTTCGAATGGCTGCATCGGGCGGGCACCGACGATTTCCGTGCCCTGCTGCCGCTACTCCGCTAGGCAGCCACCTTCGTCGTAACGGTGCACTTCGGCCATTGCCAATGGTAGGGCGTGCGTCCGCAGGCGCTGGCCCGGCACCAGGTCGTGCACCAGCATGCCGGGCGGCTCGGTGGTCCAGGCCAGCGGACCTTCCTGCAGGGCAATCTGGTGCACGGTCGACGGGCAGGTTATGGTGAGATGGCCGGCAAAGAGCTGAGTCACATGGCGATGGACATGGCCGCACAGCACCGCCTCGACAACCTCGATCTGAGGCTGTTCGCCCAGCCATTTCGCCAGCAGATCACCCCCGCCGCAACCCAGCATATCCATGCCCGCGATGCCCACGTCGCACGGTGGATGATGCATGGCGAGCAAAACGCGACGGTCGTGCGGGCACACCGCATCCAGCCACGTAATGTGCTCCGCGCCAATTCGCCCGTCCTCCCGACCTGGAATCAGGGTATCCAGCAACAGCAGCGTCACTTCGCCGCGATCTAGTCGCTGACAGAGAAAATCCTCGGAGCGCCAAGCCTGATTGGGAAAGGCGGCCCACAGGCCAGCCCGGTCGTCATGATTGCCGGGCAATAGCGCCGGCACCGGCGAGCAGCGGGCCAGCAGGTCGGCCAGCCGCCGATAGGTTTCGGCGTTACCGTTGTCAGCCAGATCGCCGCTCAGCAACAGCACGTCGGCCCGCGGTCGCAGGCGGTCGATGCGAACCAGCGCCTGAGCGAGCATCCGCCACGGATCGATGCCGCTGTACAACAGCCCGTCGCGAAGGTGTAGATCGGATATCTGGACGACTCTCATATTCGCAGCGTAGCAAAAAAAACGGGCACCCGAAGGTGCCCGAAGGGAGAGAGACTACGATTCTGCTTAGTGGTGGTAGGCGGTTTCGCCGTGCGAGGTGAGGTCCAGGCCTTCACGCTCTTCTTCTTCCGGCACACGCAGACCGATCACGATATCGACCAGCTTGTAAGCCACCAAGGAAACCACACCGGACCAGACGACCACGGTGCCGACACCCCATAGCTGGCTGATCACCTGGGTGGTCATGTCGAACGGGGCAACAGCGTTGGCGACGTAGTCATAGACGCCCGTGCCACCAAGAGCCGGATCGACGAAGACACCGGTCAGGATGGCGCCAAGGATGCCGCCAATACCATGGACGCCGAAGACGTCGAGGGAGTCGTCAGCACCGAGCAGCTTCTTCAGGCCATTGACGCCCCACAGGCAGACGATGCCGGCGAGCAGACCGATGATGATGGCGCCCATGACACCGACGAAACCGGCCGCCGGGGTGATCGCGACCAGACCGGCAACCGCACCGGAGGCAGCACCCAGCATGGAAGGCTTACCCTTCAGGATCCATTCAGCGAACATCCAGGACAGTGCGGCACATGCCGTCGCAACCCAGGTATTGACCATGGCCAGAGCAGCACCGCCGGAGGCTTCGAGGGCGGAGCCGGCGTTGAAGCCGAACCAGCCGAACCACAGCAGGGATGCACCGATCATCGTGAAGGTCAGGGAGTGCGGGGCCATGGCCACGTTGCCCAGACCGGTACGCTTGCCAACCATGTAGGCACCAACCAGACCGGCGATAGCGGCGTTGATATGCACCACGGTACCGCCCGCGAAGTCGAGGGCGCCCTTCTGGAACAGGAAGCCAGCGGTCTTGCCGGCGGCTTCGCCAGCGGCGGCGTCAATGTAGGCATCCGGACCGGCCCAGTACCAGACCATGTGCGCCATCGGGATGTAGGACAGCGTGAACCAGATGACCATGAAGACCAGAACGGCGGAGAACTTGGCACGCTCGGCGAAGGCGCCGACGATCAGGCCACAGGTAATCGCTGCGAAAGCGCCCTGGAAGATCACGAAGGCCAGTTCGGAGATAACGACGCCCTTGGAGAAGGTGGCACCGACGGACTCGATCGTCACACCCTTCAGGAAGAGCTTGTCGAGCACGCCGAAGAACTCGTTACCCTCGGTGAAGGCAGCGGAGTAGCCATAGACGACCCAGAGCACCGAGATCAGCGAGAAGGTGACGAAGACCTGCATCAGCACCGACAGCATGTTCTTGGTGCGGACCAGACCGCCGTAGAACAGCGCCAGGCCAGGGATGGACATCAGGATGACCAGGGCGGCACAGACCATCACCCAGGCGTTGTCGCCCTTGTTGGCGACCAGGGCGGGAGCGGCAGCAGCCGGGGCAGCCTCGGTCGCGGCGGGAGCGGCGGCGGGGGCAGCAGCCGGAGCCGCCTCGACAGCTGCGGCAACCGGGGCTGCAGCCTTTTCTTCGGCCCAGGCTGGCGCGCCGAAAGCGACGGCACCCACCAGGGCTAGCAATGCGAATACGCGTTTCATGAATCGCTCCTTAGAGGGCATCGGTGCCGGTTTCGCCGGTCCGGATACGAATGACTTGTTCGAGGTCGAAGACGAAAACCTTGCCGTCGCCGATCTTGCCGGTGCTGGCCGACTTTTCGATCGCTTCGATGACCTGGTCGAGCTGCTCGGCCTTGACGGCCGCCTCGATCTTCACCTTGGGCAGGAAATCGACGACATATTCGGCGCCCCGATACAGCTCGGTATGCCCCTTCTGCCGGCCGAAACCCTTCACTTCGGTAACCGTGATGCCCTGTACGCCTATGGCGGACAACGCTTCACGCACTTCGTCAAGCTTGAACGGCTTGATGATGGCGGTAACGAATTTCATGATGAGTAGTTCCCCATTTAGGTTGAGATTTGCCTTCCCCCGCGGGCGCCGGCCGGTGCACCGACGGGAGAAGGTTTAAGCTTTTATTAGAAGGTCTTGGAAACGGACAGGACTGCGGTAGCGCGACCCAGGTTCTTCGTGTCGCCGCCCGAATGCATGGCTGCAGACGACGTGTAGAAGGTCTTGTCGGCGTTGGTGTCGACATACGACAGACCGATCACGAAACCACCGATATCCTTGGTCACACCCAATTTCCAGTCGGTGTAGTCGCCAACGGAGTAGTTCTTGAGCCAGAGATGGCCGGCGTGACCGTTGATACCCCAACCGTTGCCGAGGTCGTAGGCAGCGTTCAGTTCCAGGTAGGAGGAGCCATCGGAATCCGGCAGGCTGAAGTAATCGGTAACAGCGTAGGAATACTTCAGGGTCAGGAATTTCCAGGTGCCGGCGATGTAGAGTTCGCCATTATCAACTGCACCGCGATTCAGGCCGAGGGTCTGGCCACGGCTACCCGGGTAGTAGTAGTACAGGCCGCCCACATCGAGGCCGAAATCGCCAAAGGTCGTCTTGTAACCACCGTAGAAGTCCATTTCCAGATTGCCATCCGGATAGCCGGCGGTCTGGCTGACATTGGAGTTCCAGTTACCCAGATAGATACCGCTGGAATGCGAGTAATCGAAGCCACCCTGCAGGGCCGGCTTACCGAAGGTCTGGTCGATACCGCGGAAACGGTAGCTGGTGAACAGGCCGAGGTTGCCGGTCAGGGTGTGCTCCGGGGTCGGGGCGGCTTCTTCGGCAAAGGCCGGAACTGCAAAGACGCCGACGAGGGCCAGAGCGATCAGGGACTTCTTCATGGTTTCTCTCCTACGATAGTTTCAAATAAAAAAAGAAAATTGTGCAGGACAGCAATAGCAGAACCCGTGCCAGTGAGTATTATTGATTTCAATCAAAGATTTACACGCTACGCCAAAGGTAACACCCCAATTTGGCGCACCAAAAACGTGCGGTTACATACCGTTACGCACCAAGGGCGGGCGGCGATCTAAAAAGTGTTGAAATCCGCCTGTGCTAAACTGCCCAGCCACGGAGGAACCCCCATGCTCGATCCCAAGATTCTTGAAGAATTCGGCGCCAAGATGAGCGCCCTGCTTGCCAACTCGCCGGCCAAGGACATCGAAAAAAATGCCAAGGCGATGATGAGCGGCGTATTTGCCAAGCTCGACCTGGTCACCCGCGAGGAATTCGACATCCAGGCCCAGGTTCTGGCCCGCACCCGCGAAAAGCTGCAGGCGCTGGAAGCACGTGTCGACGCGCTGGAAAAGGCCCGCGCGGGTCAATAAGCGCACAACATGGCACTGGCCATCGCACACAGCCGCGGGCTGGATGGCCTGAATGCGCCGCCGGTCATCGTCGAAGCGCACCTCGCCAGCGGGCTGCCCAGCTTCACGCTGGTTGGTCTGCCGGATACCGAGGTCAAGGAAGCGCGCGACCGCGTGCGCGCCGCCATCATCAACTCCGGCTTCGAGTTCCCGAGCAAGCGAATTACCGTCAACCTGGCGCCAGCTGACCTGCCCAAGGAATCCGGCCGATTCGACCTGCCAATCGCGCTCGGCATCCTCGCCGCCAGCGGACAGATCCCGACCCCACCCCTTGCCGATTACGAATTCGCCGGTGAGCTTTCGCTGTCCGGCGAGCTGCGCCCGATTCGCGGCGCACTGGCCATGGCGCTGCAAACTGGCGATTCCGGCAAGTCCTTCATCCTGCCCGTGGAGAGCGCCCGCGAAGCGGCACTGACCGGTTCGACCCATATTCTGGCCGCCCGCTCGCTGCTCGACGTCTGCGCCCATCTGGCCGACCGCGAGGCGTTGCCGCCGGCAAATGCTACGGTCGGCCCGAAAAATTGGCCAAAATCAGCAGATCTTGCCGAGGTGCGCGGCCAGACCCAGGCCAAGCGGGCGCTGGAAATTGCCGCCGCCGGCCAGCATTCATTGTTGATGGTCGGCCCGCCCGGCTCGGGAAAGTCGATGCTCGCCGCCCGCCTGCCAGGCATCATGCCGCACCTCCAGGGCGAGGCGGCCAAGGCCTCGGCCGCCGTACTGTCGCTGGTCGGCCAATTTTCCCCGGAAGCCTTTGGCGTTCGCCCCTACCGGCAGCCGCACCACACCGCCTCGGCAGTCGCCCTGGTCGGCGGCGGCAACCCGCCCCGGCCCGGCGAGGTCAGCCTGGCCCATCAGGGCATCCTCTTTCTCGATGAACTGCCCGAATTCGACCGCAAGGTGCTCGAAACCCTGCGCGAGCCCCTCGAAAGCGGGCGCATCCACATTGCCCGCGCTGCCCGGCACGCCGAATTCCCGGCTGAATTCCAGCTGATCGCCGCGATGAATCCTTGCCCCTGCGGCTTTCACGGCCACGGCAACAACAAGTGCCGGTGCACACCGGACCAGATCGCCCGTTACCGTGGCAAGCTGTCCGGCCCCTTCATCGACCGCATCGACCTGATCATCGAAGTCCCCGCGCTGCCCTCCGACACGCTGGCCGGCAAGGCCGACGGCGAATCTTCGGCCACCGTCCGCACCCGGGTCGAAGCGGCGCAGGCCCGGCAACAAGCCCGCCAGCAAAAGCCGAACGCCCGCCTGAGCACCAAGGAAGTCGACGCCTGCTGCCAGCCCGACGCCACCGGCAACAAATTGCTGCAGCAGGCGACAGCACAGCTCGATCTGTCGGCCCGCGCCTGGCATCGCATCCTGAAAGTCGCCCGGACCATCGCCGATCTGGCCGGCAGCGACCACATCGGTGCCACCCACGTCGCCGAAGCCATCCAGTACCGGCGCTTCGCCCGTGGCTGACAGCAGCCCGCGCAGTACGCGGGGCATTGCGCTGCTGCTGGCAGCGCTGTCGTCGCTCGGCCCGTTCGCCATCGACACCTATCTGCCGTCCTTCCACGAAATCGGCAGCCAGCTGAACGCGACACCGATCGAGGTCCAGCAGACGCTGTCCGCCTACCTGCTGTCATTTGCCGCGATGACCCTGTGGCACGGCGCAATATCGGACCGTTTCGGCCGGCGCCGCGTCATTCTCGTCGCCCTCGCCCTGTTCGCCGGCGCCTCAGCCGGTTGCGCGCTTGCCAACAGCATCGGGCAGCTGTGGTTCTGGCGGGCCATGCAGGGGATCACCGCGGGGGCCGGCATAGTCATCAGCCGCGCCATCGTCCGCGACCTGTTCGACGGCGCCGCCGCCCAGCGCCTGATGGCCCAGATCACCATGATGTTCGCGCTGGCGCCTGCCATCGCGCCGCTGATCGGCGGGCAACTGCAGAATTGGCTGGGCTGGCGTGCGGTTTTTGCCTTTCTGGTGGGGGCGACCGTAGCATTGGGGCTGGCCTGCTGGAAACTGCTGCCGGAAACCCTGCCGCCGGAAAAACGCCAGCCGTTCAAGCCCCGCTACCTGCTCGACACCTACCGCAAGGTGCTGACCACGCCGTCATTCCTGTATGCCTGCGGCGGACTGGCCGCCAATTTCTGCGGTTTCTTCGTCTACGTGCTGTCGGCTCCGGTCTTCCTGATGAACCACCTCGGCCTGCCGGAAACCGCCTTTCTCTGGCTGTTCGGGCCTTCGATGTGCGGCCTGATGAGCGGCTCGTGGGTCACCGGCCGCTTCCTCGCCGGCAAGCGCACGCCGGAAGCCGCCGTCACCTACGGCTACGTCGTGATGGGCAGCGCCGCGCTGCTCAACGTGGTCATCAACCTGACGCTGCCGCCCGGCGTGCCGTGGAACGTCATCCCGATTTTCATCTACACCTTCGGCATGGCGCTGACGACGCCCAGCCTGACGCTGTTCGCGCTCGACAATTTCCCAGCCCAACGCGGCCTCGCTGCCTCCTGCCAGACCTTCCTGCAGGCCGGCTTCAACGGCATCGTCGCTGCTGTCATCGCTCCGCTGGTCTGGGGTTCAACCCTGTCTCTGGCCCTGGCGATGGCCGCCTTCGTCAGCCTCGGCGCCCTGTCGAGCTATCTCCAGCGCCGCTCAACTCTGCTGCCACGGTAGCCCCCGGTAGCGCCAGCCACCCCGCGTGCCGCGATGATAATCGTCGTCGAGCGGCCCCTCGAAACCTTCGAGGACATTGATCACCCGTGTAAATCCAGCCGCTTCCAGCGCCTCGCCGGCATACAGCGAACGATGGCCGCTGCGGCAAATCACCAATACCGGACGCGCCAGGTCGCCACTGACCAGCCGCTTGACCTTGTCGGCAAACTCCGGATCGATCTCCCAGTCCGGGGCTTCCTGCCAGGCCACATGCTCGGCGCCGACCGGATGGCCCACGTACATATGCTCGACCTCGGTACGGCAATCGACCAGCTGCGCTTTCGGCTCGTGCTGAAGAAAGGCGTGGGCGGCAACAGGATCGAGATGGTCCATCGGCATATCCGAAAATTAGCAGAGGCCGATATTATGAAAGCAAGCCACGAAAAGCGTAAACTGGCTTGCCCACCGCCCATGGAAGTCCGCATGAAACTCCCTGCCTGGATCACGACCGCCGCCACTGCCCTCATCGCCGCCGCGCTCCCCGCCTGCGATGCCGTCAACCTTCCGGAAATCAAGCCCGGCCTGACCACCCAGGCCGAAGTCCGCGCTCGCCTGGGCGAACCCGGGTTCGTGCACTGGAACGACGACGGCACGGCGACCTGGGAATATGCCCGGCAACCCAGCGGCACCCACTGCTACATGATCAGCTTCGGTCCGGACAATATCGTCAGCAAATTCGAACAGGTACTCAACGAAGCCAGCTATGCACGGGTCCAGGCCGGCATGAGCAAGGACGAAGTACGCCGCCAGCTGGGCGCCCCCGGCAGCAAGGTAACCTTCGCCAACCTCGGCGAAGAAATCTGGGAATGGCGCATCGAAGGCACGCCGCCACTGGATGAAACCTACTTCATGGTCCATTTCGACACCGGTCACGGCGCTGTAAAGAAGACCTCGAAGCGGATCCAGCAAAAGGGCTGACCCCAAGCCGCTGCAAAAATCGGCAGAACCACCCGTGAATCGTCAGGTCATAACCTGACGGCGGTGCCGCTGACGGCATGCTTCCTGTCAGCGGCGCCGCGAGCCCGATGGCACCCACGTATTGACGCCATTCTTAAGACTATCCCGACATGGGCGGCACGAAATTCAGCGCCGAAAGTGTCACAAAATGGAGCGCTTGTTCGTTTTCGCAGCACATCTCACCAACACAAAAGCAGCAATTTTTTTGCCGCAATTCGTGTGGATACGGGCCTTTGGCAGCAATGAACGAAGCAGGTACGGTTCTCGCTATCTTCAGGTGTGGCAAAGGAGGAGAAGCGACCCGAGGGCGCCGTCCTTGCAACACTAAAATATATTCATTGGAGGAAGTATCGTGCAGAAGTCACTACACATCGATCCGGGCAAATGCACCGGGTGCCTGCAGTGCGAGATGGCCTGCTCCTACGAGCACACCGGCGTCATCAACCCGTCCAAGTCCCGCATCAAGGTTTTCGACTTTGAACACGAAGGACGCAAGGTTCCCTACACCTGCACCCAGTGCAGCGAAGCGTGGTGCATGCAGTCCTGCCCGGTAGACGCCATCGTCCTCGACCCGGCGACTGGCGCCAAGGTCGTCAAGGAAGCCACCTGTGTCGGCTGCAAGGTGTGCACCATTTCCTGCCCCTTCGGCACCGTCAACTACATGGCCGACGTCGGCAAGGTCCAGAAATGCGACCTCTGCGGCGGCGACCCCGAATGCGCCAAGGCCTGCCCGACCGGCGCCATCACCTACATCGACGCCGACTGGACCGGACTGGACCGCATGCGTGCCTGGGCCGCCAAGGCCAACACTGCCGCTGCAGCCTAAGGAGACAACAAATGAGCTGGAACAGAAAAATTCTGCGGGTCAACCTGACTGCCGGTACCTGCACCCCCGAACCCCTGAACATGCAGTGGGCCGACGACTACCTCGGCTCGCGCGGCCTCGGCACCAAGTACCTGACCGAAGAAATCGACCCGAAGGTCGATCCGCTGTCGCCTGAAAACAAGATGATCATGGCTACCGGCCCGCTGACCGGCACCATGGCCTCCACCGGTGGCCGCTACACGGTCATCACCAAGGGCCCGCTGACCGGCGCTATCGCCTGCTCGAACTCCGGCGGCTTCTTCGGCGCCGAAATGAAGTTCGCCGGCTGGGACATGATCATTTTCGAAGGCAAGTCGCCGAAGCCGGTCTATCTCTATGTCGAAAACGACAAGGCCGAACTGCGCGACGCTTCCCACCTGTGGGGTACGACCTGCTGGCATACCGAAGAGACCATCAAGGCCGATCTGCAGGATCCGCTGGTCCGCGTTTCTTCCATCGGCCGCTCGGGCGAAAACCAGGTGCTCTTCTCCTGCATCGTCAATGACCTGCACCGTGCCGCCGGCCGCTCCGGCGTTGGCGCCGTGATGGGCTCCAAGAACCTCAAGGCTGTCGCTATCCGCGGCACCAAGGGTGTTTCCGGCGTCAAGGATTTCCCGGCCTTCCTCGCTGCCGCCAATGCGGCCAAGCAGGTACTCAAGGACAACGCCGTCACCGGCCAGGGCCTGCCGAAGTACGGCACCCAGGTGCTGATGAACGTGATCAACGAAGTCGGCGCCCTGCCCACCCGCAATCACCGCGACGTGCAGTTCGAAGAAGCCGGCAAGATCTCGGCCGAAGCCATGCACGAAAAGCGTCCGACCGACGGCAAGGCCCACCTGATCACCAACGCCGCCTGCTTCGGTTGCACCATCGCCTGTGGCCGCATTTCCCAGCTCGACAAGGGTCACTTCACGGTCCAGAACAAGCCGGAATACTGGGGCGCCTCGGGCGGCCTCGAGTACGAAAGCGCCTGGTCCCTGGGCGCCTCCAACGGCGTCGGCGATCTGGAAGCACTGCAGTACGCGAACATGCTGTGCAACGAAGACGGCTTCGATCCGATCACCTTCGGCGCCACCGTCTCGGCGGTCATGGAAATGTACGAACTGGGCATCCTGACCAAGGAGCAGATCGGTATCGAAGCGCCTTTCGGCTCGGCCAAGGCACTGGCCTATCTGGCTGAAATCACCGCCCAGGGCATCGGCTTCGGCAAGGAAGTCGGCCTCGGCAGCAAGCGCCTGACCGCCAAGTACGGCCGTCCGGATCTGTCGATGAGCGTCAAGGGCCTGGAATTCCCGGCTTACGACGGTCGCGGCATCCAGGGCATCGGCCTCAACTACGCCACCTCCAACCGTGGTGCCTGCCACGTTCGCGGCTACACCGTGGCATCCGAAGTACTCGGCATCCCGGTCAAGACCGATCCGCTGGCCACCGAAGGCAAGCCGGGCTTGGTCAAGGCCTTCCAGGACGCAACGACGATTTTCGACTCCGCAGGTGTCTGTCTGTTCACCTCCTTCGCCTGGTCGGTTGCCGACGTGCAGCCGCAAGTTCAGGCCGCCTGCGAAGGCGACTGGTCGATGGAAAAGATGGCTGTCGTCGGCGAACGGATCTGGAACATGGAACGCCAGTTCAACCTGGCCGCCGGTTTCACCTCCAAGGACGACAATCTGCCACCGCGTCTGGTCAGCGAACCGGCCAAGACAGGTCCGGCCAAGGGTATGGTTAGCGGCCTGGCAAAGATGTTGCCGGAATACTACGAAGTACGCGGCTGGACACCGGAAGGTGTTCCGACCGCCGAGACTCTGGCCCGACTCGGCCTGTAATCGGTCTCACCGCCTGACCCGCGGGCACTTTGCTGCAATGAAAGTGTCAACGGTTCAGGTGGAATCGGCGCCCGCCTTCTGGCGGGCGTCTGCGTCTTGGAGTTCAGCGAGGATTAATCGATGAAATATCTCATTCTTGGCAACGGGCCAGCTGGCGTCGTCGCCGCCGAAACACTGCGCCGCAACGACCCGGTCGGTGAAATCGTCATGGTCGGCAGCGAAGGCCTGCCACCCTATTCGCGCATGGCCATCCCCTACTTCCTCGAAGGAAACATCGGGGAGCCAGGCATGTACCTGCGCAAGACCGATGATCATTTCGCGCAATTGCGCGTCACCGAGCGCAATGCACGCGCCGTCGGCCTCGACACGGACGCCCGTCAGGTCCGCTATGCCGACGGCACAACCGAAAGCTACGACAAGCTGCTGATCGCCACCGGCTCGCGCCCGGTCAATCCGCCGATCCCCGGCCTCGACCGGCCACAGGTCCAGAACTGCTGGACGATGACTGATGCCCGTGCCATTGCTGCCCTGACCAAGCCCGGCAGCCGCGTCCTGCAACTGGGCGCCGGCTTCATTGGCTGCATCATCATGGAAGCCCTGGCTGCCCGCGGCGTCGACCTGACCATCGTCGAAATGGGCGACCGCATGGTGCCGCGCATGATGACCGAAAAGGCCGGCGGCATGATCAAGAAGTGGGTCGAGGAAAAGGGCATTCGCGTCCGCACCTCGGCCGGTGTCAAGAGTATCGACGACGGCGACGCCGACGCCCCGCTGAAGGTGACCCTGTCCACCGGCGAAGTGCTGCCCTGCGACGTCGTCATTGTCGCCGCCGGCGTGGCACCGAATCTCGACTTCCTGGCTGGCACCCCGATCGCCATGGGCCGTGGTATCCGCGTCGACAACGGCATGCGGACCTCGGTCGAGGGCGTCTATGCGGCCGGAGACGTCGCCGAAGGTTGCGACTTCTTTACCGGCGAACCGCTGGTTTCCGCCATCCAGCCCAATGCCGCCGATCAGGCACGGGTCGCCGCAGTCAACATGGCCGGTGGCGATGCACTGCTGCCGGGCGTCCTGCCGGTCAACGTGCTGGCCACCCTCGGCCTGATCTCGACCTCCTTCGGGCAATGGTGGGGCATGGAAGGCGGTGACAACGTCGAGCACGTCGACACCGAGCGTTCCCGCTACGTCAGCCTGCAGTTCAAGGACGATGTGCTGGTCGGCGCCACCTCGGTCGGCATGACCCAGCACGTCGGCGTGTTGCGCGGCCTAATCCAGACCCGTACGCCGCTCGGTCGCTGGAAGGATTTCCTGATGGAAAACCCGACCCGCTTCGCGGAGGCCTACCTCGGCTGCCAGCAAAGCGCCAGCGCGCATCTCGCCTGACCGGAGATAGCAATGCGCATCACCATCAAGCTCTACGCCACCCTGACCGATTACCTGCCCGGCCATGCCGTCGGTAACCGGGTGGACGTCGACTTGCCAGAGGGATGCACCGTGGAGGGGGCGCTCGCCCCCTTCGGGTTGCCCCCGAAGCTGACCCATCTGGTACTGGTGGACGGCACCTTCATTGCCCCGGAAGACCGCAACGTCCGGCCGATGAAGGACGGCGAAGTTCTCGCCGTCTGGCCGCCAATCGCCGGCGGCTGAGAGAATCCTTGGCATTTCCCTGGAGCAAGCAGCGCCAGAGGACGATGACCTCCACGCCTGAAGAGTTCGCCGGCAGTCTGGCGGCAGCTTTTCCGGCCGCGGTGGAGTCCGGACAGAACAGCCTGACTGTGACCCACGGCACAGCCAGGGTCCGTTTCGACTACCAGACCGGGCCATCATGGCGTATCGGTAGCCTTGAGTTGCCCAGCCTGCTGCTCGGCATCACCGTGTTGGCAGGCGATCAAACAGCTGTCGAGGCGTTGATCGACAGGGTTGACCGCGCAACGCAGCGCGGCGGCGGCTAGCCATGCGCAGCGGCTTTTAGGGTCGATCAAAGTAGCGATTCTCACCGGGTGCTAGGATGTAAAGATGGATCATTCAACTCTCCCCATGAAACTACTTCGCGACTGTTTGCCGGGCCTGCTCAATGCCCTTGAATCAGGCCTGGTAGAGCGCCGGCGCATCGTCCGCCTCTGCCTGCTGGCCGCATTGGCCGGCGAACACAGCCTGCTGATCGGGCCACCGGGCACCGCCAAGAGCGAGCTGGCCCGCCGCCTGCACGCAGTATTTCGCAATGCCCATTACTTCGAACGTCTGCTGACCCGCTTCTCGGTACCTGAGGAGCTGTTCGGCCCGCTTTCTATCAAGGCCCTCGAAGAAGACCGCTATGAACGCCACACTGCCGGCTTCCTGCCCGATGCCTCGGTGGCCTTTATCGACGAGGTATTCAAGGCCAACAGCGCCATCCTCAACGCCCTGCTGACGCTGCTCAATGAACGGGAATTCGACAATGGCTCCGGACGCCAGCGCTGCCCCCTGATCACCGCCATCGGCGCGACCAACGAGGTGCCGGAAGATGAGGTCGCCGAGGCCTTCTTCGACCGCTTTCTGGTCCGGGTGCCGGTCGAACCGGTCTCTGCGGCGGCTTTTGACCGTCTTCTGGGCACCGACAGCGGTGCGCCATGGACCCCGCCGGAAGCAAACCTTGGCCTGGATGCCGACGACCTCGCCGCGCTGAACGACGCGGCAGCGGGCGTTGCCCTGCCCGGCGAAGTCAGCGCCATCCTCGGCCAGTTGCGCGGCCAGTTTGCCGCCGAACAGACTTATGTCTCCGACCGGCGCTGGGTCAAGATCGTCCGCCTGCTGCGGATGGCGGCAGCCAGCGAGGGACGGCAAGCGATACAACTCTGGGACCTGCTCCTGCTGCCCTGGTGCACCGCCCCCGATGCGCCTCGCCAGAAGGCCGTCAGCGATTGGCTTCAAACCCGCCTCGGCGTGCGGACGGCCTTTTCGCCGCCCCGCCTGAGCCGGGTCGTCGAGGCGTTCGAGGCCCAGCTCGACGCCGAAATGAAGGCCAACGATCTCGACTACGACGAATCAGGCCGCTTGCGCTTTTCCGCCGACGAACTGGCCCAGGATGTCGGTGACGCCAAGGGTGGCGCCAGCGCCCTACGCATGACCTACAGCCGGCAGCGCCGCTACGGCAATCTGCATATTTCAGCGCGCACCGGACAGATCGACGAACTGCTGGCCCGCATCGACACCTATGCCGAAGAACTGGCCGGCCAGTTCCGCAGCCTGAACGACTATTGCTCAAGCAGTTTGTGGCTGGATGACGAACTCACCAACCGGGTTTCGGCCAACCTTGCTGCCACCGTCGACGCCGTGGCCAGCCTGCGCCGGCGCGCCTCGATGGCCCGCGAAGGCTTCCTGAATCTGCCGCGACTACCCGAGGATAACGGCGAGGTACCGTTGCCGGTGGACCACGAATCGCTGACCGAGGCGTGAAAGCCGAGTTGGTCCGCCCCCTGCTGTTCGAGGCCAGGGAGCAACGCCTGGCCGCCCTCGACAGCCTGTCGCGCAGCCTCTGGCTGGGCGGCATGACCAATGCGCATGGCGGGCTTGAACCGCGCCTGCAAGCCTTGGTCATGCTCCGCGATGGACTGATTGCCGGGCTTCTGCCGCCAGCAGACGCGTGGACCTGGCCGCCGCCGGAGCTGGCCAGGCAACTGGCAGCGACCATGGATCAACTCGGACTGGCCGGTTACTGCGCCAAGCAGACAGATCTGGTCGATACGGTGCTGATGAGCATCCTCTTCCACCTCGATTTCATCGTCGACTACCGCGACCGCGGGGCCAGCGAAGCCGCGGCAACGCAAATGGCGCTCGACGCCTTCGCTGCCGACTGGGCCGAGCGTTGCGGCCAGATGGACGAATTGCTCGACGTCTTCGGCCTGCTGCCGGAAGGCGGCAAGAATACCCGCTGGGACATGATCCGCGGCCTGCTGCGCAGCGATGGCTGGCAGGACGTGATGCGCATCCGCCGCCTGCTCGAAGGCCTGCCGGAACTGGCCAGCCTGATCCGCGGCCTCGGCCGGGCCCAGCAAAGCGAGATCTTCGACGAAAGCAGCCAGCAGACCGTGCCGGTCCTGGAGCAGGCCATTGCCCAGCAGCCGGAGGGACGTACCGTGCATGTCCCCGACCTGCCCGGTGAGACACGCGGCATCAAGCGTTCCGACCGCATCGCCCGGATGTTGCCGGCCGAGGCCATGCTCCTCGGCCACCCCAAGCTGCGTCTGGTCTGGCATGCCCGCCGTGCCGAGCGGACGCTGCTCAGCTATGAGGACGACGACCGGATGCAGGAAATCCACCTGCACGAATCCGTCGTCTGGCGCCCCAATCCAGAACCGAAGCCGGACAAGCGCCTGGAAATGGGGCCGATCATGGTCTGCGTCGACACCTCCGGCTCGATGCAGGGTGGCGCCGAGGCGGTGGCCAAGGCGACGGTGCTCGAAGCCGTGCGCACTGCCCACGCGCAGAAACGCCCCTGCCATGTCTTTGCCTTCGGCGGTCCGGACGAGGTCGTCGAGATGGAACTGGGTGTCGATGCGGACGGTATCGAACGCCTGATGCGTTTTCTCGGCCAGGCCTTCCGGGGCGGCACCGACATCTGCGGCCCGCTCGAGAAGGCGATCGCCAAGCTCGAAGACGAGCGCTGGCAACTGGCCGACCTGCTCGTTGCCTCCGATGGCGAGTTTGGCGCCACGCCGGCGCTGGCTGACCGCCTGGACAAGGTCAAGGCCGACTGCGGCCTGCGCGTTCAGGGCGTCCTGATCGGCGACCGCGAGACCATTGGCCTGCTGGAAGTCTCCGACGACATCTACTGGGTCCGCGACTGGCGCCGCTTCGGGAATTCCAACGTCGAATCGCCGGTGCATTCGAAGAGCATCACGGCCTTATATTTCCCCGGCGCCCTGCGCTCGCAGGAGAACAAGCAGGGAACCGTTTCCGGCGAAACCGCCACGGTCGCCGTTCGCGCCGGCCTGCACCGGGGTGAATATGTGCCGGAGCAGAACAAGTCGCAAACCGGACAACGATGGCTCGATCAATTCAGATTTTGAGGAGTTTTTCCGCATGAGCTTTGCCAGCGACTATATTGCCCAGCTCGAACGTTTCGCCGCACGCTCGCCACTGCCCCGCATCCGCGCCCTGCACCTGCCGCCAGCCCGGCCGGATAGCGACGGCAAGGGCGAGTTCTGTGCGCTGGAACTGGAAGATGGCTCGCTGGGCCTGAGCTACGTGCTGCTCGATGACACACTGGAACGCCTGCGCGGCGAGGCAAAGACCGGAGGACTGGCCGGCGCCGATGCGCTGGAGGTCGCCCGACGCTACGCCCTGGGCAGCGGCATCGAGAAAACCATCGGTTTTGCTGCGGCCAATGCACTGACCCGATGTTTTTATGACCGCGCCGGGTTTCTTCCGGACAACAGCGCCGACTCGATCGGCCAATTACAACCCGCAGCCGGCGAGCGGATCGGCATGATCGGCCTGTTCATGCCGCTGCTCGGCCGCATTCTGGAATCGGGCGCCCAGTTGACCGTGGTCGAGTTGCGGCCGGAACTGGCTGGCGAACGCGACGGCTATCGCGTCACTCTCGACGCCTCCGAACTGGCTGGCTGCAGCAAGGTGATCTCGACCAGCACCCTGCTCCTCAACGACACGCTCGACCGCATGCTGGCCTGCTGCACGGACGCCCGCTGGTTCGCAATGATCGGCCCGAGCGCCGGCTGCCTGCCCGATGCACTGTTCGCGCGCGGCGTGACATTTCTCGGTGGCAGCTGGATCGATGATCGCGAGGCATTCATCGCAGCGCTGCTCAGCGGCGATTCACGCGGCGGCAGTGCCCGCAAGTACGCACTGAATGGCGACAACTACCCCGGCTTCGAAGCCCTGCTGGCGAAAATCTAATTGAAGATCCGGACGTGCCGGAAATTGCCCGGCGCGTGCGAAACCGCCGACGAGGCGATCAGCAGGCCCCAGAACAGCAGGGCGGCATAGTCCGGCGCGAGCAGCATGGCGACAACCAGTAGCAGCTTGACGGGAATGAAGACGCCGGCCAGTTCGCCGAGGTGCTTGGGGTTGCACCACAACTCGATGCCGTAGAGGCCAAGACCGGTCAGCAGCATCAGCAGTCCGGCGGCATGCCGTTCTCCGCCGTTGAGCAGGGCGGCGCCGACCAGCACGACGCCGACCAGATGCAGCGAACGCAGAGCGATGCTCAGCCAGCGACGACCCGGGAAATCCCGTTTGTTCTGGGTTTTGGGCGATGGCGGCATCACAGGTCTTTCATCGGCGAAATGAATGGAAAAATGAGTTTAGCCGATGGCGGCCCGGGCGCGCCCGGAGGCACCAACAAAATGTGGAATGGCCCTGGTCGGGAGACGACGCCAGGGAGTTTGTTGGCGCCCCCTGCTTATTGCTCGATGCCGCAGATTTCGATGGCGTTGGCGGGAACCTGGTAATCCGCCGCCAGTTGAGAGAGGGCCAAATCTTCAACGGCCTGATCTTCACTGACGACGAAGCGGCGGGCGGCTGCGAAATCCAGCGGCAAGCCGGCCCTGTCCTGCGTGATGCGGAAATGCACCTTGACGTTCATTGCTGTTAACCTTTTGTCTGTGTTTTATCCTGCGCGCGCAGTCTAGGCTTAAATCCTGGCCGCGCAATACGGGATTTCCACAGGTTGGGCGCTGATCAGACGCCTTGAACGGTCAGCTCCTGCAGGGTGTTGAAATTGCGGAAGGCCTGGGGTTGATCGTCGAAATCGACCAGAACCGCCCCCATGTCGGTGCACCATTCGGCAACCCGGCGACCGCCTTGGCTGAGATAGGCGGTCAAGGCGTCGTTCAGGGAAGTCCGGCAGAGGCAGAACACCGGATGCAAACGTCCTTCGACATGGGCCACGGCCAGCCCGGCGGCCGATGACTGCAGGCCGGCTTGCAAGCGGCTGACCAGATCGAGAGGCAGATAAGGCGAGTCGCAGGGCACGGTGACGACCCATGCTGTTGTGGCGGCGCTCAGCGCCGCATGCAGGCCGGCCAGCGGACCGGCAAAATCGGGAATTTCATCGGCCAGGACAGGATAGCCGAGGGCCGCATAGTCGGCCTGACTGCGATTGGCGTTGATCAGCAATTGATCCACCTGCGGGGCCAGGCGCTCGGCCACATGACGAACCAGCGGCCGGCCGTCGAGCAGTTGCAGGCCCTTGTCGACGCCACCCATGCGCCGACCCAGGCCGCCGGCAAGAATGATCCCGGTGATGTCGGAGGGCGACATCAGAAGACCAGCGTCCGCCACGTCGGATCGAGCGTGCGGGCGACGAAGGCGGTGGCTCCGGCGAAACCGGCCGCCGGAATCAGGGCTTCATCGTCGGCCACCCAAGCGGCGCTGGCCATGCTGCAGGCCAGAAGGCGCACGTCCTCGGCGATGACTTCGCGCAGGTAGTCGCCGATGGATTTCTCCCGCGCCGGCGTGGTGAAAAGGGAGTCTGCCACGCCGACAACCAGCCAGCGAACGGCCGGACCGGAAAAATGGATCTCCACCTCGGCATCGAGCGCCCGGGCCGCCAAGGCGTGAACCAGCGGCGTCGCACACAGTTCAGGACGATCGAGCGTCGCCGACCAGATCAGGATGGCCAGATGGTCAGACAAAGCAAGCCTCCGGTTCGATTTTCACGATGTGCTGGCGGTAAGCCGCCGCATTGACTAGCACCGCCCGGTCGTCTGCCCAGTTGCCGGCCCGCACGCGCGCCATCCACCCAGCGCCATAGGGGTCGTCGTTGATCAGCCGCGGGCGTTTCTCGGCGGCCTCGTTGCCTTCGAGCAGCACGAATTCAATCGGCGCATGTACGGCCAGTACGGTCTTGCGGCACTCGACGGTACCCAGCCCGCGGCCACGCTGCCCGCTGGCGCCTTTCGGCTTGGCAGTGAAGGCAATGATTTCGCCGGCCAGAAAGATGCCGAAACTGGTCGCCCCAACCCGAAACTCGCCGTCGCCGATTTCCTGCACCCACATATCGTGGGTGGGGCAATAGAGGCGGTCGTCGGGGATGGTGCCGGTGAAGGGGGTGTGGGCCATGGGGGGTTATCGGTAAAATTTTGCTGGCTGTTCGTTCGTGCCGCGAAGCCGAGCCGAAGACAGTGCTATTGCACGGCGAGGCGACAGCGACAAAGGCACGGACGGACAGACAGCAAAATTTGGCGGAAGAGAGCAGGAGTCGAACCTACCCAAACCTGTTTGACAGGTCCTGCCGGTTTTGAAGACCGGCCGTCCCACCGGGGAACGATCTCTTCCGTTGATCATGAACCGAATTGCTCCGGGGTTCCACGTGAAACGTGGGTGTCTCTGACGCGGCGAGTGTAGCCGATGCGGTCAAAGAATTCGAGAATGTGAATGGCCACCTTGCGGCCGCCGCCGATCTCGTCGCGCAGACTGGCGGCACGGGCGCAGCCGTCGCGTTCGTTGATGGCTGCGACACGGCGGGCCAGATCGGCAACGGCCGCCGCTGTGAAATAGTGGTCGTGGGCCACCGGGTAGGCCTCACCGAGGCGTGCCAGCCGCTTGAATAGTGAGCGGACACTCTCTTCGCCGAGCCCGGTTGCTTTGGCGACATCGCGAACGCGCGGCGGATTGCAGGGCTCTGCGTCGAGCAGCGGTTTCAACGTCAGCCAAAGGTCACGATCCCCCGCCGCCAACTGGACGCGGTGCTCGGGCAGGTGCAGCCAGGCATGTGTCTGGGCGACCTGCCCTGCCTTCAGCGGGCCGGCCAGCAGGGCGTCGAAGGCCGGGCGGGTGAGCGTCGGCAAGGTCAGGCGGCGCAGGCGGTCACGTTCGACGCCGGGCATGTCCGGGGCACGCTCGTGTTCGGCGGCGAGCGCGGCGAGCAGTCGGACTTCAAGCGCCCGCCAGCATCGGGCCGAGAAGACTGTATTGCTGACTCGCTGGAGATTCAGGCCGGCGATGATGGCTTGCAGCGCCGACGCATCGAGGTTGCGGTTCAGCGCGTAGGCCTCAAGGTCAACGCCAGCGGCCTGTTGCTCGGTGGCCATTTCAAGCGCCGTAGCCGGGTTGTCGTCAGCCAGGGCGGCGAGCATGGCCAGGCGCTCCGGGCTGCGCTTTCGGCGAGAGGGTGGAAAGATGTCGAGCACGACGCCACCGGCTATGGTGTGACGGGCACCGGCGTCACGCAGGATGAAGCGGTCGCCAGCCAGCACGCCAATGCTACGGTCGACGGCAATTTCGGCCCAATTTTCGCCGCCCGGCGCGATCTGCTCGGCGCCCAGCAGGGCGATGCGCGCCGGCACGTCCTCGGCACCGAGATGGAGGTGCACCGGCGTCCAGTGCTTGAGCGCCGGCTGACCGGGCAGGACGCGAATTTTCGCAGCGAAGCGCTGCACCGGGGCGTGCAGCGCCGGCGCGACAACCCACATGCCGCGTTCGACCTCGGCCTTTTCGATGCCGGCCAAGGCCAGCGCGATACGTTGCCCGGCGTGGCCGGATTCGGCCTGCGCATCCTGGACACGCAGACTGCGCACACGGACCGGCTTGTTCGGCGGCGAAAGCAGTAGTTGGTCGCCGACCTTCACCTCGCCGGCGAAGGCGGTGCCAGTGACGACGGTGCCGGCGCCGGACAGCGTGAAACAGCGGTCGATGGCCAGCCGGAAGCCGCCGCCCTGCCCCACCACGGGCGAGGTCAGCGCAGCTTCTTCGAGATGCCGGCGCAAGTCGGCCACCCCTTCGTCGGTCGTCGCGGCAACCGGGAAGACCGGAGCCCCGGCCAGTGCGGTGCCGGCCAGCAGGTCCGAAATTTCCGTTTTTGCCTCTTTTTGGCGGCCGACCGTAGCATTGTCGATCTTGGTCAGCGCCACGGCGCCGCGCTTGATGCCGAGCAGTTCGATGATCTCCAGATGCTCGCGGGTCTGCGGCATCGGGCCATCATCGGCGGCAATGACGAGCAGCGCGAAATCGATGCCGGTGGCGCCGGCCAGCATGTTGTGGATCAGCTTTTCGTGGCCCGGCACATCGATGAAGCCGAGCGTAGTCGTGTAGGCGTAACCGAGGTCGAGCGTGATGCCGCGCGCCTTTTCCTCTTTCAGGCGATCGCAGTCGACGCCGGTCAGCGCCTTGACCAGCGTCGTCTTGCCGTGGTCGATGTGGCCGGCGGTGCCGATGATCATGAAATCGCGTCTCCTGTTTCCGAAGGGCGGCCCGGCGCCGGGCCGCCGGTTGAGTTAGCCGAACATGTCCTCGTACATCCGCCCCGCCCACTGGAAATCCTCGATCACCAGATCGTCCCGGCGCAGGTTGTCGTCGTCCTGATCCTGCACGATGATCCCCTTGTCGTTCACCCAGTATTTGAAGCGAACGGCAACATCCTCGCGCGGCTGGGTATTGACCATCATAAAACACAGGTTGTCGGGCAGTGCGTACTTCGGTTCGCGGCCCTTGACCCGCTCTGCGATGTAGCGGGCGACGATACGGGCATGCGCGTTGGCGACGTGCCCGGCCTTGGGGTAAAAATTGAACAGCGGCGAGACGACGCCGACCGCATCGCCGATCACATAGGTGTCCGGATCATCCTTGAGGTTCAGGAAGAAGGGATCGACCCCAGCCCAGCCAGTTGGCTTGCCTTCGGCGTTCTTGCCGATCACCCCGGCCTTCCAGGCCATGTCGCCGGCCTGGTGCGGCGCCATCAGGATCGAGTGATCGAAGGCGAAGTCGCCGACTGCAGTCTTGATCTTCTTGTTGAAGGGATCGACTTCCTTGATCACGGCCTTGGGCACGTAGGTGATCTGGTCCTTGTAGAGATTCTCGAAGGCTTCCTGGAAGCCGCCGGTAATCGGGCGCGGGCTGTCCTTGGGATCGAGAATTGTGATCCGTCCCTTGATCTTGCGTTCCTTGAACAAGCCGGCGATCAGGCAGGCACGCTCGTACGGCGACGGCGGGCAGCGATGCGGCGGTGGCGGCAGCGTCATGACCAGATCGCCGCCCGTAAAGTTCTGGATGCTTTGCTTGAGGCGGAAATGCTCGGCATTCGGAATGTAGGCGGCCGGAAATAACGCCTTGGTGTAGTCGGCGGCCTTGCGGTCGTTGCCGAACCAGGCTTCGTAGTTGTAGCGGATGCCGGCACCAATGATCAGATAATCGTAGTCGAGCCAGCCTTGGGCGGTAATGACCCGCTTGTTTTCACGTTCGAAGGCCGTCACCTCGGTCTGGATGAAGCGGTAATCGTATTTCTGGGCGACTTCGAGATAGCTGAAGGTCAGGAAATTGGTGTCGACGACGTCCACCAGCCACTTGTTGCTCATCGGGCAGGAGAAGAAGACCGGGTTGCGCTCTAGAACGACGACTTCAAGCGTCGGGTCGAGCTTTTTCAGGTGCTTGGCGGCGGTGATGCCGCCCCAGCCGCCGCCGCAAATGACGACGCGCTTGCCATTGGACTTGGGCAGCAAGGGATCGGACTGCATGTTGATCAGGAAAGGCAGCGGGCTGGTCGGCTGGGCGACAGCCGCTGAGGCCCCCAGCGCTGCGCCCGCGGCCAGAAACTGCCGGCGATTGAATGTCATGTCTTCTTCTCCATTTCATAAGCCACCCGGACACGGAGATGCCCGGATTTAAAAGGTGTCCTTGCGGACACGGCAGAAAGCCGCAGGCGGTACGCAGACCACCCATCGAGGCGACTTTCAGAACTTCAGGTTGTGCAACTGGGCGGAGAAAACGGCTTCGTCCTTCGCTTCCAGCCCACGCAGGTCAAGATGATACGCATCGTCGCGGATATAGCCGATCACCGGCCTGGGCAAGGAGCGGAAGGCGCGCTCCAGCGCCAGCAGAGACTTGCCCGGTTTCCTGGCAAGCGGTCGGCAAACCAGCGCCGCCGACGGCAGACGCTCAACCGGCAAGGCGCCACTGCCGATCTGACTGCTGCAGGCCTCAACGGAAACTTGGGCGAGCTTATTCAGCGCTGCCTGAAGCGTCGGCAGCAGGCGTTCGCCGAGGGCAGCAATCTCGTCGACCGGGCGAGTCAGGAGGCGCAAGGTCGGCAGACGTTCGCGCAGGCGATCCGGGTCGCGGTACAGCCGCAGTGTCGCTTCGAGCGCCGCCAGCGTCGTCTTGCCGACGCGCAGGGCGCGCTTGAGCGGGTTCTTCTTGATCTTCGCGATCAGGTCCTTGCGGCCGACGATCAGCCCTGCCTGCGGGCCGCCGAGCAACTTGTCGCCGGAGAAGGTGACGATATCGGCGCCGGCGGCTAGCGCCTGCTGCGGTGTCGGCTCCGGCGGCAGGCCGTAGGCCGCGAAATCACACAGCGTGCCGCTGCCCAGATCGACGACGAAAGGCAGATTCGCGGCATGGGCAATCTTGGCCACTTTTTGCTCATCGACCGTCGCAGTGAAGCCGGTGACCGCGTAATTGCTAGTGTGCACCTTCATCAGCAAGGCGGTCTTCGGGCCAATGGCCTCGGCATAATCCTTTTCATGCGTGCGGTTGGTCGTGCCGATTTCGTGCAGCTTGACCTGCGCACGGCGCATCACGTCCGGAATGCGGAAGGCGCCGCCGATCTCGACCAGTTCACCGCGCGAGACCACGGCTTCCTTGCCCTGGGCCAGCGCGTTCAACGTCAGCAGCACGGCTGCGGCGTTGTTGTTGACGATGGTCGCCGCGATGTCGGGTGAACCGCCGGCGACCAGTTCGGCCAGCAAGCCGGAAACGAGGTCGTCGCGGTCCCCTCGCCCGCCGCTGTCGAGGTCGTATTCCAGCGCGCAGGGCGAGCGGGCCGCCTCGACCATGGCGGCGATGGCCTCCTCGGCCAATTGGGCGCGGCCGAGATTGGTATGCAGGACCGTGCCGGTCAGGTTGAAGACCGGACGCAGATTGGCCCGCCCAGCCTCATCGGCCCGCCGGTGGATAGCCGTGAGCAGGCTGGCTTCGTCGGGCAGCGGCAAGCCATGTTTCAGACCCTCGCGGGCGGCGGCCAGTTCGGCGCGGACACATGCGGTGACCAGTTGCCGGCCGTGGGCAGCAATCAAATCCGGGATTTGCTGCAGGACGCGGTCAACCGCGGGAAGACGTTGGTTTTCGTTCATGGCTCTCACCCGGACCGGGCAGAAAGTTTAGGGAAGGACTATTTAGCCGCTGTAAGCGCCGATCAGCAAGAGATTGGGGCCGCTACGCTGATAACCGGCCTCGTCGACCAGCATGTCCAATGCCAGCGTGGCCAAATCGTCGGCCACCGGGTCGACGCGCGGGTCTTTGTCCTGGTAGGCGATCTTCAGGTAGCTCTTGCAACTGTCGCAAGTCTCGGCGCGGATGGCGCCCTGGGTACCTTCAACCTCATGCAGCGCGACTTCCTTGTCGGTCGCGCAGGCGGTGCAGGTGGCGCGTGGCACATTCCACTCGGTGTTGCACAGGCTGCAATGCAGGTAGCGCAGATTATTGATCGTGGCGCCAAGGCGGACGATGCTGGCCACCGCCGGACTGCCGCAGCAGGGGCAGATGTTGTGCGCATCGAGCGCCTGCAGATGGCTGGCATCGAGCTGGCTGGCGAGTTGCGTAAAAACCACCTGCAGGGCGGCGGCGACAAACGGCAGGCGGGCGATGTCGGTCGCCAGTGGCTCGCCGTTCAGCAGCTTGTCGGCCAGTTGTTCGAGGCTCACATCATCGGCCACCAGCAGCGCATCAAGCTCGGCCCGGGTCGCCTCCGGCGCCTCCAGACGCAAGGCGCTGGCGATCTGGTGCAGGGCATCGCGCCAAGCCGCCGGGCGAATCATCGGGTCGAGCGGCGGCATGCGATGGGCGCGGGCCTGAGCGATGCTGCTGGCGGAGGGTAGCGGCAAGGCGGGCAAAGCCTTCAGGGCCTGCTGCTGGGCACGGCTCAGGGCAGCCAGAAAGCGCAGCCAGTCGCCCAGACTGTGTTCGGCGGCCAGCGCCTCAAAGCGCTCGGCACGATCGGCGAACAGGGTGGTCGTGACCGGCAGCAGGAAGGCCGCGGCCTCGTCGGCGGGTGGATGAAAATCGATCGGTTGGCTGTGCATGGAACACTCGAAAAAACGGGGGGATGCGGAACAATGCTCCGCAGAGCCCCCAAAACGCAAGGTAAAGCTAAAACTGAAACTTTATCGGCAGTGCGGAGAAACCTGCAGGGTCATGGCGCCCCCTTGCCGCCCCGGCCTTGCGCCGGAGCGCCTGGGGGGCGCCAAGTCTGCAAATCTTTCCGCCCTCGGTGATTACTTGCCGGTGACCTGACGGTACCAGCCACGGTGGTGCTGTTTGGCCCAGCCCCGGGTCACCGTGCCGTACCACATGGCGCGGATGGTGCCCTTGACCCAGATGGCGGCGTACACATGGACCATGATCAGGCCGATCATCACGGCGGCGGCCGCGGCATGGACGACGGCACCGAGACGAACCACGGTGATGTCGAAGCCGAACCAGGCGCGCCAGATGAAGATGCCGGATACCGTCATCAGCAGCATGCAGACGGCCAAAGCCCAGAACATCACTTTTTGGCCACCGTTGTACTTGCCCTGCTCCGGCATGTTGTGGTCGTCGCCGTCCACCATCTGCCCGACCTTGCCCAGCCATTCCTTGTCCGCCGGCGTCATCTGGTTGAGATGCTTGAAGCGGAAAAAGAGCGCCAGGAAGGAGAGCGCCATCAGCATCCCGAGATAGGGGTGGATGATGCGGGCCCAGACCGGGCCGCCGAACAGTTGCGTCAGCGGATAGAAGGCCGGATGGAAGAAAGCCAGACCGGAAAGGGCGAGCAGGATGAAGCTGATGCCCACCACCCAGTGATTGGCCCGTTCGGCCGGTTCGTAGCGCTTGAGGTCCTTCGGATCGCGGATCATTTTGCGTCCTCCTTTTCGCTGTCTTCCCGTTCGATTTCGTCCTCAATCTCTTTCGAGACCTCGTTCGGACCCTTGGTCACGTAATGGAACAGGCTGCCCAGTGCGACACCGGCCAGAGCCAACGTGGCGAGCGGCTTGGCGAAGCCCTTCCACAGCGCAACCAACGGGCTGATCGACGGATTGGCCGGCAGGCCGGCGTAGAGATCGGGCTTGTCGGCATGGTGCAGGACGTACATGACATGCGTGCCGCCTACGCCTTGCGGATCGTACAGCCCGGCCTGGTCGTAGCCGCGTTCCTTCAGATCCGTAACGCGCTTGGCTGCATAGTCCTTCATGTCTTCCTTCGACCCGAACTGGATCGCCCCGGTCGGGCAGGCTTTCACACAGGCCGGGGCCTGGTTGACGGCCACCCGGTCGGAACACAACGAGCACTTGTAGGCCTTGCTGTCTTCCTTCGAGATGCGGGGAACGTTGAACGGACAGCCGGTCACGCAGTAGCCGCAGCCGATGCAGTTTTCCTGATGGAAATCCACGATGCCGTTGCTGTACTGAATGATCGCGCCCGGGGCCGGGCAGGCCTTCAGGCAGCCGGGGTCGGCGCAGTGCATGCAGCCATCCTTGCGGATCAGCCATTCGAGCTTGTTGTTCTGCTCAACCTCGGTAAAACGCATCACCGTCCACGATTTCGCCGTCAAATCCATCGGGTTGTCGTAGACGCCGTGGCAGTTGCCCACTTCGTCGCGGATGTCATTCCACTCCGAGCAGGCTACCTGACACGCCTTGCAGCCGATACAGGCCGATACGTCGATAAGCTTGGCGATTTCGATCGTTTCCCGCACTTGCGTGGAGGGCGTCGTCGTCGCGGAGCGCTGTTTGATGTCTAGCGATTGCAGTGCCATATCAGCTCTCCCTTACGCTTTCTCGATGTTGACCAGGAACGCCTTGTACTCCGGCGTCTGCGTATTGGCGTCACCGACGAACGGGGTCAGGGTATTGGTGATGAAGCCAGGCTTCGTCGCCCCCTTGAAACCGTAGTGGATCGGGATGCCGACCGTGTGGATTTTCTTGCCATCCACATCGAGGGCCTTGATCCGTTTGGTCACCACCGCCACGCCCTTGATGAAGCCGCGGTTGGAGCGGATCTTGACCTTGTCGCCGTTGGCGATGCCCTTTTCCTTGGCCAGTTCCTCGCCGATTTCCACGAACTGTTCCGGCTGCATGATCGCGTTGATCTTGCTCTGCTTGGTCCAGTAGTGGAAATGCTCGGTCAGACGGTAGGTCGTCGCCACGTACGGGAAGTCCTTGGCCTTGCCGAACGCCTCCATGTCGCCCTTGTACACGCGGGCAGCCGGGTTGCTGGTCGCCTTCGGGTTCTTCGGGTGCATCGGATTGCTGTCGAGCGGGGTTTCGAACGGCTCGTAGTGCTCGGGGAACGGACCTTCGGCCATCAGCTCGCGGCTGAACAGACGCGCTACGCCTTCCGGGTTCATGATGAAAGGCATGACGTTCTGGTCGGGCGCCGCATCCGGACGCATGTCGGGCACGTCGTTGCCGCCCCACTTGTCGCCTGCCCACTTCAACACGGTGCGCTTCGGATCCCACGGCTTGCCAGCCAGGTCGGCCGAGGCGCGGTTGTAAATGATGCGCCGGTTGACCGGCCAGGCGAAGCCCCAGTTCAGCGTCTGGCCGAGGCCGGACGGATCACTGTTGTCGCGCCGCGCCGAGTTGTTGCCGGCCTGCGACCACACCCCGCAGTAGATCCAGTTGCCGCAGGTCGTCGACCCGTCGTCGCGGAGCATCGCGAAGCTCGGCAACTGCTCGCCGGCCTTGACCAGCACCTTGGTCGGGTCTTTCGGATCAAGCACGTCGGCCAGCGCCTTGCCGTTGATTTCGCGCAGCAGTTCTTCTGGCGACGGCTTGGCCGGCTGATTGTAGGCCCAGGTCAGCTTGAGGATCGGGTCGGGGAAGGCGCCGCCGTCCTTGGCGTACATTTCCTTCAGCTTCAGGAAAAGTGCCGCCATGATTTCGGTGTCGTCCTTCGAATCACCCGGACCATCCGCCGCCTTCCAGCGCCACTGGATGACGCGGCCGGAGTTGGTAAAGGTGCCGGCGGTTTCGGCGAACAGCGTGGTCGGCAGACGGAAGACCTCAGTCGGTATCTTGGCCGGATCGACCTCGTTGAATTCGCCGTGCGGCTTCCAGTACTCGGAAGTATCGGTCGCCAGCGGGTCCATGACGACCATGTACTTCAGCTTGGCCAGCGCGTCGGAGACCTTCTTCTTGTTGGCCACTGAGGCCAGCGGGTTGAAGCCCTGACAGAAGAAGCCGTTGATCTTGCCTTCGTACATGGCGTTGAAGATCGACAGCACGTCCGACGCCCCACCCAGTTTCGGGAAGTAGTCGTAGGCGAAGTCGTTTTCCTGGGTCGCCGCGTCGCCCCACCAGGCCTTGGCCAGGCTGGTATGCCACTTGGGGAAGTTCTGCGCGAAGTTCATCTGGCCCGGACGCAAGGGTTTCGGCGTGCGCTTGGTCAGATAGGTCGTGCGGTCGACGTCGGCATCCATCGGTGCGCCGACATAGCCCGGCAGGTTCTGGGCGTAGAGCGCGAAGTCGGTGATGCCCTGAACGTTGGCATGACCACGCAGCGCATTGATGCCGCCGCCGGCCATACCCATGTTGCCGAGCAGTTGCTGGATGATCGCCATGCAGCGGATGTTCTGCGAACCGACGGAATGCTCGGTCCAGCCCAGCGCATACAGGTTGGTCATCGTCTTGTTCGGCGCCGCCGTCTCGGCGATGTACTCACAGACCTTCAGGAAGGCATCCTTCGGCGTGCCGCAGACTTTGCTGACCATCTCCGGCGTGTAGCGCGAATAGTGGGTCTTCATCAGCTGCCAGACGCAGTTCGGGTCCTGCATGGTCTCGTCGACCATGGCAAAACCGTCCTTGTCCATCTGGTATTTCCAGCTGTCCTTGCCGTAGCTGCGCTTCTCCTCGTTGTAGCCGGAGAAAATGCCGTCCTCGAACTTGAAGCCGGGGTCGATCAGGAAGCTCGCGTTGGTGTAATGCTTGACGTATTCGTGATGAATCTTGTCGTTGGCGACCAGATAATTGATGACGCCGCCGAGGAAGGCGATGTCGGTGCCCGGACGCAACGGGGCATAGTAATCGGCTACTGAAGCCGTGCGATTGAAGCGCGGGTCAACGACGACCAGCTTCGCCTTGCGATTCTTCTTCGCTTCGATCACCCACTTGAAGCCGCAGGGGTGCGCTTCGGCCGGATTGCCGCCCATCACCAAAACCAGATCAGCGTTCTTGATGTCCACCCAGTGGTTGGTCATCGCACCACGCCCAAAACTCGGAGCCAGACTGGCCACCGTGGGAGCGTGTCAAATACGTGCCTGGGTATCGATCGAGGTCATGCCCAACGCGCGAATCGTCTTCACGGTCAGGTAGCCGGCCTCATTCGGTGCTGCCGATGATGCAAGGTATCCAGTGGTGGTCCAGCGATTGACGGTCACGCCGTCCTTGTTCTGGGCCATGAAATTAGCGTCGCGGTCGGCCTTCATGTGCTTGGCGATACGCTCGATCGCCTCGTTCCACGAAATCCGCTTCCATTCGTTGCTGCCCGCTTCGCGCACTTCCGGCCACTTCAGCCGGTTGGCGCTCTGGATCATGTCGCGCAGGCCGGCACCCTTCGGGCACAGCGTGCCGCGATTGACCGGATTGTCAGGATCGCCTTCGATGTGGATGATTTTCGACTGGGCGTTTTTCGACTTGTCCCCGGTCGAATAGATCAGCACGCCGCAGGACACCGAGCAGTACGGACAGATGTTCCGTGTCTCGGTGGCGCGGGCGAGCTTGAAGGTGCGTACTTCCGCCTGGGCTGCGGTCGGCGAGAAACCCATCAAGGCGATGGACGACCCACTGAGCCCGGCGGAGCAGACCTTGAAGAACTGCCGCCTGTTCATGTTCATTTGAGCTTTTCCTCCTCATGCGACCCCATGTCGCAGCAGGAACTCAGCGCAATGACCATGCCATTGCATGTAAGTCATTGAACATGCGCCAATCGGTCGTCGAGACCCGGCAAAAAGCTGGGACATTTTGTCCACCAGCCCCAGCGGCCGGACAAAATGTCCCAACCATTCTGAAATACCCAATACTACGGTCGACGAGAAAAAGCCTGCCAGATATGCCGGGGTTTTTTTGATTCGCTACGGAATACAATGGGGCAAACTCGCCCCTGACCGGAGACCCAAAACTGAATGCTGACCTGACTCACGCCGCGCGAATCGCCGCCGTTTTGCTGGTAGCGGCTGGAATACTGGCGGCCGCACCGGCCCAATCGGCCGATACCCAGGCGGCAAATCCCCTCGCCGTCGACAGCGGCAGTTTTCGCTGCATCCGGCAGATGACGCCGGTCCGGCATTTCTATGTCGACAACCTGCTCGGTCAGATCGACGCCACCCTGGCGGCGGCCAATGCGAAATCCGGGGCCGTCTATCCGGTCGGTTCGGTCGTCCAGCTAGTGCCGACCGAGGCGATGGTCAAACGCGAAAAGGGCTTCAATCCGGCGACCGGCGACTGGGAATTCTTCGATCTCGACGTCTCGGCCACTGGTACCAAGGTGCTGACCCGGGGCTTCGCCGAGGTCAACAACCGCTTCGGCAAGAACTGCTTCGCCTGCCATGTGCCGGCGCGCGAACCATGGGACTTCATTTGCGAAACCGGCCACGGCTGCGAGCCCATCCCCATCGACCACGCGATGACCGGCGCCCTGCAGCGCTCGGACCCGCGTTGCGGCGCCGAAGCCCCACAACCCGGCGATCGCTGGGCGCTGTGGAAACTGAAAGCCATCGTCGTGATCGGCTGGCTCCTGAGCCTATTTTGAACCCGGTGGATGGAGAGTGAGCAGCCATAGCGTCTTCGTCACCGGCGCCAACGGCTACCTCGGCCGTCGCCTGGTGCCGGCGCTGCTGGCGCGCGGCCACCGGGTCACCGCCCTGGTACGTCCGGGGCGCGAAGGCCTCCTGCCCGGCGGCTGCCGCGTGCTGACCGGCGATGCACTCGATCCCGCCAGTTTCCAGGACGGCCTGGGCGATGCCGATACGCTGGTCCATCTGGTCGGCGTCGCCCATCCCAGTCCGGCTAAGGCCGCTGCCTTCCGGCAGGTCGACCTCGCCTCGCTGCAAGCCGCCGTCGCGGCGGCTTGCCACGTGGCGGTGAAGCATTTCGTTTATCTCAGCGTCGCCCAGCCTGCCCCGCTGATGCACGCTTATCTGGCAGTGCGCGCCGAAGGCGAAGCCTTGCTCCGCGCCAGCGGCATTGCCAGCACCATTCTGCGTCCCTGGTACGTCATCGGCCCCGGCCATCGCTGGCCCGTAGCGCTGCTGCCGATCTACTGGCTGGCCGAGCGACTCCCGGCGACCCGCGAGACGGCCCATCGGCTTGGACTGGTCAGCATCGAGCAAATGGTGACCGCGCTGGTGGCATCGGTCGAGAATCCGCCGACCGAAAGCCGCATCTTCGACGTCCCGGCCATTCGCCATCTGGCCCTGGCTCCCTGAACCAAATTGGATGGCGCTTGCGGCAAATGCTACGGTCGGCCCGAAATTTTGGCCAAAACCGGAATTCCTGACCGGTTCAGCCCATGGCCCGCCGCAGCCGGGCGCTCGCCTGATCGACGGCAATCGACAGCAGCAGCATGGCGATGATCACCGTCGACGCCTGGGCGTGGTGGAACAGCGACAGCTCGAAATAGAGCAGTTGGCCCAGCCCGCCGGCGCCGACGAAGCCGAGGATGGCGGCCATGCGGATGTTCATTTCCCAGCGGTACAGTGTGTAGGCGATCAGTTGCGGCGCGGCGCCGGGCAAGGTGCCGTAGAGGAAGGCCAGGCCGCCCGGGGCGCCGGCCACTCGCAGTGCCTGGCCGGGGGCCGGCGGGGCGTTGTCGAGGGCTTCGGCGTAGAGACGGCCGAGCACGCCAGTGGTGTGCAGGGCCAGCGCCAGCGCGCCAGCGAAGGGGCCGAGGCCGACGGCCAATGCGGTGATCGTCGCCCAGACCAGTTCCGGCACCGAGCGCAGGGTGTTGAGCAGGAAGCTGAACGGCGCGCGCCAGCGCGGCAGGGCAAGCAGCAGGCCGGCTGCCGCCGCGAGCAGCGTGCCGACCACCGAAATGGCCAGCGTTTCCCAGACGCCCTGACCGACCCGGGCCAGCCAATCGGCGGACAGATCGGGCGGGAAGAACTCGGCGACAAATTCGCCGATGGAACGGGCCGCCTCGCCGGAAAACAGCGCGCCGAAGCCGATATCTAGCAGCCGGAAACTGGCAACGCTGCCGACCACGATGGCCGCGCCGACCAGCCCGCTGCGCCAGCCGAACGGCGACGGCCGGGCGGCTGGCGGCGTATCGAGGGCGCGGCGCAGCCAGCCGGACAGGCCGTCGGCGCTGAAGACCAGAAGCATGAAGGTAAGCAGGATGGTCGCCGCCTCGCCGCCATTGAGCATCTTCATGGCCTGATCCATCAACTGGCCGAGACCGCCGGCGCCGACGAAACCCATGACGACCGAGGCGCGGATGGCGCATTCCCAGCGGTAGACGGTGTAGGACGCCAGTTCCTTCGAAGCCTGCGGCAGCAGGCCGTAGAGGATGGCCAGCGGGCGGCCGGCGCCGTTGTGGCGCAAGGCGTTGGCCGGCGCGGCATCGACCGATTCGAGGATTTCGGCGTAAACCTTGGCCAGCATGCCGCCGTAGGTCAGGCCCAGCGCCAACACGCCGGCCGCCGGACCGAGGCCGAAAACGCGGACGAAGATCAGCGCCCAGACCAGCTCCGGAATGCCGCGCAGGATGGTCAGCAAAGCACGCGTGACCGGGTTCAGGGTCGGTGCCTCGCGCCCTGCGCCACTCGCCAGGTAGGCCAGCGGCACGGCAAGCAGGAAGGCTAGCGCCAGGCCGGCGGTGGCGATGGCCAGCGTTTCCAGCGTCGCCTTGCCGAGGTAGCCGAGGAATTCCGCCCCCGTCTCCGGCGGCAGGAAGCCGACCAGGAAGTTAGTGATCACTTTCAGATTGCCGCCGTCAAACAGAGCACTGGGTTTGACATCGGCGGCCTGAAACAAGGGCCAGAGAATGACCAAGGTCGCCAGCGCGCCGATCAGGCGGGAACGAGCGGCAGGGTCACGGTCGGCGGGATACATGAAAAATCTTTACCGCAGAGACGCGGAGACGCAGAGCAAGGTCTGGTACTTCTCCGCACCTCTGCATCTCCGCGGTTCAAAATCCGGGCTCATCAGCAGCATGCCGCCCGCGTCGCCGCCTCGTTGGCGGCGGCTTGCGACAGGAAATGCGGTTCGTGGGCCTGGACCGGCAGTTCGCCGCCCTCGCCGGCATACAGCTCGTGCAGCAGCGGCACGGTGACTTCGCCGGCCGGCAGGTCGAAGGCGATGCAGCCGGCCTTGACACCGACGATGCGTGTGAAATTGCCGATCGCCAGGTCGACCGCGTGCAGGCTGGCGACCAGCGTTGCGCCGCGCGCTTCGGCGTCGGCGATCAGCAGGCGGACGGTGGCCAGGGCCAGCGCCGGGTCAAGCGCCGACACCGGTTCGTCGGCGAGGATCAGTTCCGGCTGTTGGTAGAGCACGCGGGCGATGCCGACGCGCTGCAACTGGCCGCCGGACAGCTGGTCGCAACGGGCAAAGAGCTTGTCGGCCAGGTCAACGCGCTCCAGCGCGACGCGGGCACCGGCCACATCGATCGGGTAAATCAGCGAAGCCAGCGACTTCCAGGCCGGCCACTGGCCGAGCTTGCCGGCCAGCACCGCGGTCACCACCCGCTGCCGGCCGGGAATCGGCGGCGCCTGATGAATACTGCCGATGCGGGCGCGCAGCGCCTTGAATGCTACGGTCGAGCGAAAATTTTGGTCAAAACCCAATACCTCCGCCAAACCGCCGGTCGGCGCCAGCGCCGTACCCAGCACCGACAGCAGCGAGGTCTTGCCGGCGCCGGATGGCCCGATCAGGGCAATCCGTTCGCCCGGCGCCGCGCGCAGCGATATGTCGCACAGCGCGCGGAAACCGTTGGCGTGGGTCAGCCCCACGCCATGCAGGGCAAAACTCACTTCAACAAGCCGGCCGAGTGAGCGGCCTTCTCGATGCCGTCGTAGTTCTCCTTTTTGGTCGGGACGAACTTCGAGGCCCGCTGCAGGGCGAGGATTTCCTTGTGCTCCGGGTTGGCCGGGTCGAGCTTGAGGAAGGCGTCGGTCAATTTCTTGACCAGCGCCGGATCGAGATCGCCGCGCACCGTCCAGTTGTAGTCGAAATACGGCGGCGTGGTCGAGAAGACCCGCACCTTGGTCGTATCGACCTTGTTCTGTTCGACCAGCTTATCCCAGACCGATGCGTTCAGCACGCCGGCTTCAGCCTTGCCGGCCGCGACGAAGGCGACGGTGGCGTCATGGGCGCCTGAGTAGGCGACGTTCTTGAAGTCCTTTTCCGGGTTCAGCCCGGCCTGTTGCAGGAAGAAACGCGGCATCAGGCTGCCCGAGGTGGACGAAGGCGCGCCGAAGGCGAAGGTCTTGCCCTTGAGGTCGGCGACGTTCTTGATATTAGGGTCGGCAGTGATGAATTTGGACGTAAACACCGCATCCTCGGCGCGCTGGACGATGGGGATGGCCGTGCCGTTGGTGCGGATCTTGGCCTGGACGAAGGTGAAGCCGCCCAGCCAGGCGAGATCTATTTTCTTCGTGGCAAGCGATTCGACGACCGCGGCGTAGTCGGAAACCGGGGTGAAGATCACTTTCATGCCGGTCTGCGCTTCGAGGTACTTGCCGAGCGGGGCGAACTTGCGCTGCAGTTCGGTCGGTGCCTCGTCGGGAATGGCCGAAACACGAAGAACGGCTTCGTCGGCGATGGCAGGCAGGGAGGAAACAGCGGCGAAGGCGCAGGCGAGCGCCCCCTTCAGCGCCAGGCGGCGCGCGGTGGACAGGGTCATGACAAGCTCCGATTTCTACAGCAACCGCCGCCGTGCGGATGTCACGGCAGCTTACAAAGGCGCCGGGGCGCCGACATTCCAGTGCGGTACACAGACCGCGTGGGCATTATAGCGGGGCAAGGCAGTGCAAGTTGGATGCCAGTCGCAAGTCCTTGTTTATACGGGCAGGTGCCTCGCAAACCGGCGCCATCGTTGGGACATTTTGTCCCAGCCGGACAGGATGACGCAGCCGCCGCCTGCCCATTCCTGGCACTCCCCGCCCCCGTCGCCCGGTGTTATCCTGCGCATCCCATGCTTGCGACGCTTTCCGACGCCCTCCTGCTGCTCGGCAATTTCGACCACCGGCTGCTCGAAATCGTCGGCCTGTCGCTGCGCGTCAGCCTGTCCGCCTTGCTCATCGGCACCCTGCTTGGGCTGCCACTTGGCGCCCTGCTGGCAGTCTCGAACTTCCCCGGGCGCGGCGCCGTCAATGTCGCGCTCAATGCGCTGATGGGACTGCCCTCGGTCGTCGTCGGCGTGCTCGTCTATCTCGCCCTGTCGCGCAGCGGCCCGTTCGGCAGCCACGGCCTGCTCTTCTCGCCAAGCGCCATGATCGTCGCGCAAAGCCTGCTGGTACTGCCGCTGATCGCCGCGGTCAGCCGGCAGATCGTCGAGGACGCCTGGAAGGAATACGCGCCGGAACTGTCGCTGATCGGCATCAGCCGCGGCCAGACCGTCGCCCTGCTTCTCGCTGACTGCCGCTTCTCGCTGTCGGTGGCCACCCTGGCCGGCCTCGGCCGGGCGATGTCGGAAGTCGGCGCGGTGATGATCGTCGGCGGCAACATCGACGGCTATACCCGGGTGATGACCACGGCCATCGCGCTGGAAACCGCCAAAGGCGACCTCGCCCTCTCCATCGCGCTGGGTATCGTGCTGATGAGCATCATCCTCGGCCTCAATGTCGCCGCCTATGGGCTGCGCTGCTGGGCGGCGCGGAGGTACGGCTGATGTTCCCGCTGACCATCGCCGGCCTGCGCTTCGTCCCCAACGGGCGGACGGTGCTCGACGAGCTAGACCTCGAACTGTCCGGCGAAGGGATCAGCGTCATCCTCGGCCCGAACGGCACCGGCAAGACCTTGCTGCTGCGCCTGCTCGCCGGCCTGCTGCCGCCCACCGCCGGCAGCATCCGCTGGGCCGGCGCAGCACACCCGGACGGCCGGTTGGCCATGGTCTTCCAGCAACCGATGATGTTGCGGATGTCGGTGTTCACCAACGTCGAATTCGCGCTGCGGCCGCAAACCCTGACCGCCGCAGAGCGACGGGCACGAACCCACGAGGTACTCGAACGCGTCGGCCTGGATCACCGTGCCCGCGACTGCGCCCGCCTGCTCTCCGGCGGCGAACGCCAGCGCCTGGCCCTGGCCCGCGCCTGGGCGATGCGCCCGCGCCTGCTGCTGCTCGACGAACCGACCGCCGCCCTCGACCCGACGGCCACCGAAGCGGTCGAGCGGATCATCCGCGAAATCCGGACCGAAGGCGCCAAGGTGCTGATGACGACGCACAACCTCGGCCAGGCCACCCGGCTGGCCGACGACATCGTTTTCCTGGCCGACGGCCGCGTCCAGGAACACGTCGCTGCCCAACGTTTCTTCGCCCATCCGCAATCGCCGGCGGCGCGAGCCTTCCTGCAGGGAGAGCTGCCGTGGCGCATGGCATTCGACCGCTGATGACCGGCAAACCGCTCTCGATCAACTACGGCGGCCTGATTGCGCTGAATCTTGCCCGCCCCCCGCATGTCCAAACGGACACCGGCTGCCCTGTGGCCGCCTGTCCCAACGCCAGAAAGTGACGCCATGACCGACTCGCGAACCCAACCAGACACCTGTGCCACCCCGGCCGACCAGAACCGCGCCCTGTCTGCCGCCGAAGCCCGCCAGCGCATGCTGGACGAAGTCAGCCCGATCGCCGGCCGCGAATTCGTCCCGGTCCGCGACGCGCTGGGCCGCATCCTCGCCGCCGACATCATCGCCCCGCACGACGTGCCGGCCCACGACAACTCGGCCATGGACGGCTACGCCATCCGTTTCGACAGCCTGGCCGCCGCCGGCGAGACCCGGTTCACCGTGGTCGGCACCGCCTTCGCCGGCAACGCCTTCTCTGGCCTGGTGGGCAAGGGCCAGGCCGTGCGCATCATGACCGGCGCCGTGCTGCCGGCTGGCGCCGACACGGTGATCGTCCAGGAAGCGACGCGCGTCGAAGGTAACGACGTCATCGTCCCGGCCGGCCAGAAGCTCGGCCAGAACACCCGGCGGGCCGGCGAAGACCTCGCCCGTGGCGGCGTCGCGCTACCCGCCGGCAAAAAGGTCGGGCCGGCCGAGCTCGGGCTGATCGCCTCGCTCGGCGTCGTCGAAGTCGAAGTCAAACGCCGTCTGCGCGTCGCCTTCTTCTCGACCGGCGACGAACTGGCCTCGCTCGGCAGCCCGCTCGCCCCGGGCCAGATCTACGACAGCAACCGCTACACATTGCACGGCTTGCTGACCCGCTTGGGCGCCGACATCCTCGACCTCGGCGTCGTCCCCGACCGCCCGGAAGCCCTCGAAGCGGTGCTCGCCGAAGCCGCCGAAATCGCCGACGCAATCATCACCACCGGCGGCGTCTCGGTAGGCGAGGCCGATTTCATCAAGGAAATTCTCGACAAGCTCGGCGAAGTCCGGTTCTGGAAGCTGAACATCAAGCCCGGCCGGCCGATGGCCTTCGGCAAGGTCGGCAAGGCCTGGCTGTTCGGCCTGCCCGGCAACCCGGTGGCGGTCATGGTCAGCTACACCCAGTTCGCCCTCGACGCCCTGCTCCGCCTCTCCGGTCTCGACCCGGTGCCCGAACGGCCGCTGGTTACCGTCGTTTCGGCCAACGCCATCAAGAAGCAGCCGGGGCGACGCGAGTATTTGCGCGGCGAGGTCGTTGTGATCGACGGCCGCTGGCAGGTCCGAACCACTGGCAACCAGGGGTCGGGTGTGCTGCGGTCGATGTCGGAGGCCAACTGCTTTGTTGTGCTGCCGGAGGAATGTAGCGGTGTGCAGGCGGGGGAGATGGTGGAGGTGCAGTTGTTTGAGGGGTTGATTTAAGGGGGTTTTTCTCAAGCTTGGGGTTCCGCCTCAAGCCTTGCTTTCCGCCTTGAGGGCGTCTCACTTTTTCTTGCTTCGCCAAGAAAAAGTAAGCAAAAAGAAGGCGACCCCCGGGTCGGCGCCGGCTACGCCGGTCCCTTGCGCTACTCGGCAGGCCGGGCGGCTGGCTAAACTCGCCTGCGGCTCAAACACCGCCAGCCGAAAGCCCCCGGCCCGCCTGCGTTGCTCAGCGCCTCTCAGGGGGACCCGGAAGGCGTCCGTTCCCGAAATTCTGTCCGAGAAACGGAATGCTACGGTCGGCCCGAAAAAAAGGCCAAAATCAAAAAACCGGCGGTCGAACCCGGATGGTTTACCGGGCCCCTTGGGAGGCGCCGAGCAACGCAGGCAGGCGCGGAAAAAGGGCGAGGACTGTCTGAGGGGCGAAGCCCCGAGTTCCGCAGCCCCCGCGTCAGCCGAGTAGCACAGGGAACCCGCGCAGCGGGCGCCGACCCAGGGTCGCCTTTTCTTTGCTTACCTTTCTTTTGGCGAAGCAAAAGAAAGTAAGACGCGCCTCAAGCGCGGAAAACACAGCCCCAGAAAAGGCACAAAACCAAAAACCCAAGCCCCCGATTGCCTGCAAGCAACCAAATTTGCGATGATGCCAAGCAATCAGGGAGGAGCATGGACAACAACAATCCGGCCGAAGATGCCGAACGCGCGCTGCGCCAACAATTTTCGATCCTCGTCGTGGACGACGAGCCGGGCATGGTCAGCTTCCTGCAGCGGGCACTGACCCGGCGCTACGGCAAGGTCGATACCGCCGACAGCGTCGAGACGGCGACGCCCTTGCTGCAGCGCCAGCTCTACGACCTGATCGTCCTCGACATCGCGCTGCCCGGCTGCTCGGGCATCGACTGGCTGCACGAGCTGCGCCAGGAGGGTTTTGCCGGCGACGTGGTGATGATGACCGCCTACGCCGACCTCGACACGGCCATCGATGCCCTGCGCGCCGGGGCAGCCGATTTTCTGCTCAAGCCCTTCTCGGTGCCCCAGATGCTCAATGCCGTCGAGCGCTGTTTCGAGCGCTCCAGCCTGCGCCGCGAGAACTTCGTGCTGCGCCGCGAAGTCGAGGAACTCAGCTCGACCGTTGATGGCGTGATCGGCCAGTCCGCAGCCATGCGGGCCATCTGCGACCGCCTCAAGCGCATTGCGCCGACGCCGGCGACCATCCTGTTGAGCGGCGAGTCCGGCTCCGGCAAGGAAGTCGCGGCCCGCGCCCTGCACCGGATGAGCCTGCGCGCCAACGGCCCCTTCGTGCCGGTCAACTGCGCCGCAATCTCGGCCGAACTGATCGAATCCGAGCTGTTCGGCCACGTCAAGGGCGCCTACACCGGCGCCCAGCAGAGCCGCGAGGGGCTGTTCTATTACGCCCGTGGCGGCACGCTATTTCTCGATGAAATCTCCGAGTTGCCGCTCGCCGCCCAGGCCAAGCTACTGCGTGCGCTGGAGGAGCGGCACATCCGGCCAGTCGGCTCGGAGCAGGAAATCGCCGTCGACGTCCGGGTCATCGCCGCGACCAACCGCGACCTGAAGGGCGAAGTCGCCGCCCAGCGCTTCCGCCCCGATCTCTACTACCGCCTGCAGGTGCTGGAAGTGACGCTACCGCCGCTGCGCGAACGGCCGGAGGACATCCCGCTGCTGGTCGAGCATTTCATGGCCCAGCTGACGCCCAATCTCGGCGTTCCGCCGCTTGCACTCGATCCATGCACCATCGCCCGCCTGAGCGACTACGACTGGCCGGGCAATGTCCGCGAACTGCGCAACCTGGTCGAGCGCTCGCTGATCCTCGGCTGGTTCGACCACGGGGTGAGCGCAAGCCGCGCCATTTATGGCGGGGTAAGCGAAGCAGGCTTGCAAGGCGCCGAAGGCGCCCCAAATTCGTGGCGAGGAAGCCCCGGCCTGCTGGCCGGGGTGACTCACATCGGCCCCGAGCCGGAAATCGGCATCCGCGCCGAATCGGCCAGCGACGAAACGCTGGCCGCCGTGGAAAAACGCCACATCCTGGCCGTGCTCGCCGCCTGCGAAGGCAACAAGTCCGAAGCCGGGCGCCGCCTGGGCATTTCGCGCAAGACCATGGACCGCAAGTGTCAGGCCTGGGGCCTCTGACCCCCGCCAACCCCAGAGCGGACGGCGAAATGCTGCCGCAGCGTTCGATCCGCACCCGCCTGCTGCTGCTGGCGTTGATTCCGCTCGGCATCGTACTGCCGCTGCTGCTGGCGGCGCTGGCCTACTGGGGCGGCGACTATTTCGACCGCCTGCTGGTCACCAAGGTGCGCAGCGACCTGGCCGTCGCCCATGGCTATTTCGAACGGGTCAGCGAGGCCGCCGGCCGCTCGGTGACCAGCCTGGCCGATTCGGAACGCCTGGCCCGCGCCCTGCGTCGTGCCCCGCACCAGCCGGAAGTGGCGCTGGCCGAACTGCTCGATTCGACGCAACAGGAACACCAGCTCGATTTCCTGCATTTTCTCGACCTTGCGCGCAGCCGGGCCGACGCCGGCAGCTGGCCGGTCATTGCCTCGGCACTGGCCGGCACGGCCCGCACCGAAACCGAGGTATTCACCGCACCACAGTTATTCGCAATCAGCCCGACGCTGGCCAATCGGGCGCTGACCCCGGTCATCCCCACACCCAACGCCCGGCCCGACTCGCGCCAGGCGGAGACCGGCGGCCTCGTCATCCACGCCGCTGCCCCGGTGCGCGACGCGGGTGGCCGCCTGATCGGCGTGCTGACCGGCGGCGTACTGCTCAACAAGAATCTGGATTTCATCGACCGCCTGAACGCCATCGTTTACCCCGACGGCGCCCTGCCCCTTGGCAGCGCCGGCACGACGACGCTGTTCCTCGGCGACGTCCGGGTGGCGACCAATGTCCGGCTGTTCGGCGATACACGGGCGATCGGCACCCGCGTGTCGCACGCGGTCTACGACACCGTGCTTGGCCGCGGGGAGACCTGGCTCGATCGCGCCTTCGTCGTCAGCGACTGGTACGTTTCCGCCTACGAACCGCTGCTCGACGGCCGCCAGCAACGGATCGGCATGCTCTACGTCGGCTTCCTCGAAGGCCCCTTCGTCACCGCCCGCCGCCAGGCTTTTGCCGCCGTCGTCGGCTTGTTCGGGCTGGCCATGCTGATCGCCGGGATCTTCGCCGTTCTCTGGGCACGCCGGGTATTCAGGCCGATCCAGCGCATGCACGCGACCATGAATGCCATCGAGCAAGGCCAGGCCGAGGCGCGGGTCGGGGCCGTGGCCAGTCAGGACGAACTGGGCATCGTCGCCGCCCATTTCGACCGCATGCTCGACAAGCTGCAGGCGCAGGCTAGTTCGCTGAAACGCTGGGGCCAGTCACTCGATGCCAAGGTGGCGGCGCGCACGGCCGAACTCGAACAGGCCGTCGCCGACCTCAAGGCCGCGCAGTCGCAGCTGGTGATGAACGAAAAGCTGGCCGCCATTGGCCAGCTGACGGCCGGCATCGCCCACGAGATCAACAACCCGATCGCCGTCATCCAGGGCAACCTCGACGTCCTGCGCGACATGCTCGGCGACGCGGCCAAGCCGGTCGAACCGGAAACCCGGTTGATCCAGGAACAGGTGCATCGCATCCGGTTGATCGTCGCCAAGCTGCTGCAATTCGCCCGACCGCAGGATTACGTCGGCTATCTCGAACCGGTGGACCCCGGCCAGCTCATCCAGGACTGCCTGGTGCTCGTCCGTCACCTGCTGAAGACCGGCAACATCGCCATCGAGCAGCACCTCGATTCGGCCCGGCAGATCACCTGCAACAAGAACGAACTCCAGCAGGTGGTCATCAACCTGCTGGTCAATGCCATCCAGGCGATGCCCGATGGCGGCGTGCTGAAAATAGTCGTCGAGGACTGGGACGAGGCTGACATGCCCGTCGGCATCCGCGTCGTGGTCAGCGACTCCGGCCCGGGGATCGGCCAGGCCGACCTCGACAAACTGTTCGAACCCTTCTTCACGGCCAAAAAGCCGGGCGGCAACGGGCTGGGCCTGTGGGTCAGCAAGAACCTGGTCGAACGCTACGGCGGCCGGCTGACGGCGACCAGTACCGTCGGCCAGGGAGCGCAGTTTGCGGTCTGGTTGCGTTGTGAGCCGTTGGGTTGAGGGGTTCTGTTTTCCGCGGCGGATGCGGCGGTAGTTTTCTGAAGCCGTGTTTTCCGCCTTGAGGGCGTCTCACTTTTTCTTGCTTCGCCAAGAAAAAGTGAGCAAAAAGAAGGCGAACCCCGGGTCGGCGCCGGCTACGCCGGTCCCTTGCGCTACTCGCCACTGGCGGGGGCTGCGGAACTCGGGGCTACGCCCCTCAAACAGTCCTCGCCCTTTTTCCGCCAGCAGCTGCGTTGCTCAGCGCCTCTCAGGGGGACCCGAAAGGCGTCCGGGCTCAAAGGGCTGTCCGGTCGGAATGCTACGGTCGAGCCGAAAAAATGCCCAAAATCGAAATTCGTCGGCTGAGCACGGATGTTTCTCCGGGCCCCTTGGGAGACGCCGAGCAACGCAGGAAGGCCGGGGGCTTTCGGCGAGGACTGTTTGAGGGGCGTAGCCCCGAGTTCCGCAGCCGCCCGGCCTGCCGAGTAGCGCAGGGAACCGGGCGCAGCCCGGCGCCGACCCAGGGTCGGCTTTTCTTTGCTTACTTTCTTTTGGCGAAGCAAAAGAAAGTAAGACGCGCCTCAAGCGCGGAAAACACAGCTCCAGAAAAGCCACCCCGCATCACACGGAAACCACTGCCCCTCCAAAAAGCATCCAAAAAACAACCTCTAGGCAGCCGCCCCGACCCCCGGTAAACTACGCCCTCTGCCGAGGAGCGCTGCGACCCTGACCAGGGGCCAGGCTCGGCAATGATCAACGGCGCTCGCAAACCCCAGCCGGTTTGTGGCGCCGTTTGTCTTTTGCGGCGTCCCCGGTGCAGCCCGTTTTGCCGAGGTGATCATGATTCAAGCCGACCGTACCGCCGAACTTTCCGCCCTTTTGGAGCAGCGCCTGCTCGTCCTCGACGGCGCCATGGGCACGATGATCCAGCGTCATGGCCTGCAGGAAGCCGACTACCGCGGCGAGCGCTTCAAGGATCACCCGCATGACCTCAAGGGCAACAACGACCTGCTGGTCCTGACCCGGCCCGACATCATTGGCGGCATCCACCGCGAGTATCTGGCAGCTGGCGCCGACATCCTCGAAACCTGCACCTTCAATTCGACCTCGGTGTCGCAGGCCGACTACAACCTGACCGAACTGGTCTATGAACTGAATTTCGAAGGTGCCCGCCTGGCCCGCGTGCTATGCGACGAATTCACCGCCGCCAACCCGGCCAAGCCGCGCTTCGTCGCCGGCGTGCTCGGCCCGACCAGCCGCACCGCGTCGATCTCGCCGGACGTCAACGACCCCGGCTACCGCAACGTGACTTTCGACGAGCTGGTCGCCAATTACATCGAGGCGATCACCGGCCTGGTCGAGGGCGGCGCCGACATCCTGCTGGTCGAGACGGTGTTCGATACGCTGAACGCCAAGGCCGCGCTGTTCGCCATCGAAACCTTCTTCGACCGCGTCGGCCGCCGTTGGCCGGTAATGATTTCCGGCACCATCACCGATGCCTCCGGCCGCACCTTGTCCGGCCAGACTGCCGAGGCCTTCTGGAATTCGCTGAACCACATCCGGCCGCTGTCGTTCGGCCTCAACTGCGCGCTCGGCGCCAAGGAGTTGCGCCAGTACGTCGAGGAACTGTCGCGCGTCTGCGACTGCTACGTCTCGGCCCACCCGAACGCCGGCCTGCCCAATGCCTTCGGCGGCTACGACGAGACGGCCGAGATGCTGGCCGATGAAATCGAAAGCTGGGCAAAAACCGGCATCGTGAACATTGTTGGCGGCTGCTGCGGCACCTCGCCGGAGCACATTGCTGCCATCGCCGCGCGGGTTGCTACGGTCGCCCCCCGAAAAGTGCCAAAAATCGAGAAGAAGCTGCGCCTGTCCGGCCTCGAACCGTTCAACGTCGGCACCGAATCGCTGTACGTCAATGTCGGCGAGCGGACCAACGTCACCGGCTCGAAGGCCTTCGCCCGGATGATTCTGGAAGGCCGCTTCGACGACGCGCTGGCTGTCGCCCGCCAGCAGGTCGAAAACGGCGCCCAGGTCATCGACATCAACATGGACGAGGCGATGCTCGATTCGCTGGCCGCCATGGACAAGTTCCTGAAACTGATCGCCTCGGAACCGGACATTTCGCGCGTGCCGATCATGATCGACTCGTCGAAGTGGGAAGTCATCGAGGCCGGCCTCAAGTGCATCCAGGGCAAGGGCATCGTCAATTCGATCTCGATGAAGGAAGGCGAAGCCAAGTTCCTCGAGCAGGCCCGACTCGCCCGCCGCTACGGCGCCGCGGTCATCGTCATGGCCTTCGACGAGCAGGGCCAGGCCGACACCTTCGCCCGCAAGACGGAAATCTGCGCCAAGGCCTACCTGCTACTGACCGAAATGGGTTTCCCGGCCGAAGACATCATCTTCGACCCGAACATCTTCGCCATCGCCACCGGCATTCCGGAACACGACAACTACGCCGTCGATTTCATCGAATCGGTACGCTGGATAAAGCAGCACCTGCCGCACGCCCACATTTCCGGCGGCGTCTCCAACGTCTCGTTCAGTTTCCGCGGCAACGACCCGGTGCGCGAGGCGATCCACACCGTCTTCCTCTACCACGCGATCCAGGCCGGCATGACCATGGGCATCGTCAATGCCGGCATGCTGGGCGTCTACGACGACCTGGAGCCGGAACTGCGGACCAAGGTCGAAGACGTGGTGCTCAACCGCCACCCGGGCGCCGGCGAGGCGCTGGTCGATTTCGCCCAGACCGTCAAGGAAGGCAAGGCCAAGGATTCCGGCCCCGACCTGAGCTGGCGCGAACAGTCGGTCGAGAAGCGTCTGGAACACGCTCTGATCAAGGGCATCACCGACTTCGTCGTGGCCGACACCGAAGAAGTGCGCGCCCAGCTCGAAGCCGCCGGCAAGCCGCCGCTGGCCGTCATCGAAGGCCCGCTGATGGCCGGCATGAACCACGTTGGCGACCTCTTTGGCGCCGGCAAGATGTTCCTGCCCCAGGTCGTCAAATCGGCCCGCGTCATGAAGCAGGCGGTCGCTCACCTGCTTCCCTACATCGAAGCGGAAAAAACCCGCACCGGCCTGGGCAGCAAGGGCAAGATCCTGATGGCGACCGTTAAAGGCGACGTGCACGACATCGGCAAGAACATCGTTGGCGTCGTGCTCGGCTGCAACGGCTACGACGTCGTCGACCTCGGCGTCATGGTCTCCTGCGACAACATCCTGAAGGCGGCGCTCGAACATCGCGTCGACATCATCGGCCTGTCCGGCCTGATCACCCCGTCGCTCGAAGAAATGGCCCACGTCGCCAGTGAAATGCAGCGCCAGGGCATGAAGCAGCCGCTGCTGATCGGCGGGGCGACGACCAGCCGCGCCCACACCGCGATCAAGATCGCCCCCAACACCGAAGGCGCCGTGGTTTACGTGCCGGACGCCTCGCGCGCCGTCGGCGTCGCCACCAAACTGCTGTCCACCGAACAACGCGACGGCTACATGGCCGAAATCGTCGCCGAATACGAAGCGGTGCGTGCCGAACACGCCGGCCGCAAGGGCGCCACGCTGGTCACCCTGGCCGAAGCCCGGGCCAATCGTTTCACGTGGAACCAGCCGTTTACACCGGTCAAACCCAGCCAGCTCGGTCTGCAGACGCTCAACCCGAGCCTGGCCGACCTGTCGCTGCTGATCGACTGGACGCCGTTCTTCCAGAGCTGGGATCTGGCCGGCCGCTATCCCGCCATCCTCGAAAACGAAACCGTCGGCGAAACGGCCCGTCAGTTGTTCGATGACGCCAAGAAGATGCTGACCCGGATCATTGATGAAAACTGGCTCAGCGCACGCGCCGTCTTCGGTCTCTATCCGGCCCGCGCCGACAACGAAGACATCATCATCTACGCCGACGAATCCCGGACCACCGAGCTGACCCGCTGGGTCGGCCTGCGCCAGCAACACAAGCAGCCGACAGGCCGCTTTAACACGGCGCTGGCCGACTTCATCGGCGAAAACGACTACGTCGGCGCCTTTGCCGTCACCGCCGGGCACCGCATCGATGAGCGGGTCGCCGCCTTCGAAGCGGCCAACGACGATTACTCGGCGATCATGCTCAAGTCACTTGCCGACCGGCTGGCAGAAGCCGCCGCGGAATGGCTGCACCTGCAGATTCGTACCAAGTACTGGGGCTACGCAAGGGATGAATCCTTCACCAACGCCGAGCTGATCGCCGAGAAGTACCTGGGTATCCGCCCCGCCCCCGGCTACCCGGCCTGCCCGGACCACACCGCCAAGCGCGAACTGTTCGCGCTGCTCGACGCCCCGGCCAATGCCGGCATGAGCCTGACCGAGTCCTGCGCGATGATGCCGGCGGCAGCGGTTTCCGGGTTCTACATCGGCCACCCTGCCGCGGCCTACTTCGCCATTCCGAAAATCGGCCGCGACCAGCTGGAAGACTGGGCCGCCCGCAAACGGATGACGGTCCAGGAAGCCGAATACTGGCTGGCGCCACTGCTCTGATCGTCCGCTTCCCGCCCGTGGTTACCGGGCGGGAAGGCGGTTTTCAGTGCAAGCTAAAGGCCGGCCTCAGTTCACGCCGGAGCGCTTGATCAGCGCCTGCAACTCGCCGACGATACCGCGCCGGAAGCTGAGCACGCAGATCACGAAGATGACGCCCATGATCACCGTCACCCAGGAACCGACCGAGTCGGCGAGCTGGGTTTGCAGCGAAACGATGGTCGCAGCGCCGACGATGGGGCCGAGGATGGTGCCCAGCCCCCCGAGCAGGGTCATCAGCACGACTTCACCGGAGGCGTGCCAATGGACGTCGCTCAGCGAGGCGAGCTGGAAGACCAGGGTCTTGGTCGCCCCGGCCGTACCGGCCAGCGCGGCGGAAATGACGAAGGCGATCAGCTTGAATTTATTGACGTCGTAGCCAAGCGAGATGGCACGCGGCTCATTCTCGCGGATGGCCTTGAGAATCTGGCCGAACGGCGAATGAATGGTGCGGTAGATGACGAAGAAGCCGACGCAGAAGATGGCGAACACCAGGTAATACATGGCGAGGTTGTCGGAAAGGTCGACGACGCCGAACAGATGGCCGCGCGGCACGCCCTGCAGGCCATCCTCGCCGCCGGTCTCCTTGATCTGGATGGCGAGGAAAAAGACCATCTGGGCCAGAGCCAGGGTGATCATCGCGAAATAGATGCCGGTACGGCGGATGGCCAGCGTCCCGAACAGCCAGCCAAGCAGGCCGGCGGCCACGGTGCCGGCCAGGATGCCGACCTCCGGCGTGACGCCGACATCGCGCACCATCAGACCACAGACGTAGCCCGCGGTGCCGAGGAAGGCGGCGTGGCCGAAGGAAAGCAGGCCGGCAAAGCCGAGCAGCAGATTGAAAGCACAGGCAAACAACGCGTAGCAGAGGATTTTCATCAGAAAGGTCGGGTACACCGCGAACGGGGCGATCAGACCGATCACGAACAGGGCGCCGAACAGCAATGGCAGTTTGGTTTCCAGATAGTTGGTCGAGTTCATGTGTTTTCCCCAGCCGCCTCAGGACTTGCCGAACAGGCCGGCCGGCCGGACCAGCAGGACGATGACCATGATCACGAAAACGACCACGCTGGACGCTTCCGGATAGAACACCTTGGTCATCCCTTCAACCAGGCCGAGGCCAAGGCCAGTCAGGATGGAGCCCATGATAGAACCCATGCCGCCGATGACGACCACGGCGAAGACCACGATGATCAGGTTGGAGCCCATCAGCGGATTGACCTGGAAGATCGGCGCCGCCAGCACACCGGCAAAGGCCGCCAGGGCCACGCCATAACCGTAGGTGAAGGTGATCAGCAGCGGCACGTTGATGCCCAGGGCCTGGACCATGGCCGAGTTTTCGGTACCGGCGCGCAGGTAGGCACCCAGCTTGGTGCGTTCGATCATGTACCAGGTGCCGAAGCAGACGGTCAGCGAGGCAATGATCACCCAGCCGCGATAGATGGGGAGGAACATGAAGCCGAGGTTGACGCCGCCGGTGAGCGCTTCGGGAACCTCGTAGCTCTCGCCGGAAATGCCGAACTGGTCGCGGAAGATGCCTTCGATAATCAGCGCCAGGCCGAAAGTCAGCAGCAAACCGTAAAGGTGGTCCAGCTTGTAGAGCCGACGCAGCATCAGGCGTTCGATCAACACCCCGACGACGCCGACGATCAGCGGCGCGGCGATCAGCGCCACCCAGTAGTTGATACCAAAGCGGGTCAGCGCGATCCAGGCGACGAAGGCCCCCATCATGTACTGCGCGCCATGGCAGAAATTGATGATGTTGAGCAGGCCGAAAATGATCGCCAGCCCGAGGCTGAGAATGGCGTAGAACGAACCGTTGATCAGGCCAACAAGCAACTGGCTGCCAAGCAGGGCGGTCGGGATTCCGAAAATTTCCATGTAAAGCTCCGATCCCGGCGCGAACCTCAGTTCGCGCCGGGCATTGCGATGAGGCTTATTTCTTGATCAGCGGGCAGCGCGACTGAGCCAGCGGCTGGAAGGCCTCGGCCGCCGGTATGGTCGCCTTGATCGTGTAGTAGTCCCACGGGTACTTGGAGTCAGCCGGCTTCTTGACCTGGACCAGGTACATGTCGTGCACCATGCGGCCATCGTCACGGATCTGGCCGTTCTTGGCGAAGAAGTCGTTGATCGGCGTCTTCTTCATCATCGCCATCACCTTGCCTGTATCGTCGGTGCCGGCCGCCTTGACCGCCCGCAGGTAGTGGTAGATCGACGAATACTGGCCGGCCTGGACCATGGTCGGCATCTTCTTCTGCTTGTCGAAGAAGCGTTTCGACCAAGCGCGGGTCTCTTCGGTGCGATCCCAGTAGAAACCGGTGGTCAGGAACATGCCCTGGGTCGGCTTGAGACCGAGCGCATGAACGTCGGTAATGAACATCAGCAAGCCGGCCAGCGACTGCGTCGGTGTGATGCCGAATTCGGCCGCCTGTTTGATGGCGTTGGTCGTATCGGCACCGGCGTTGGCCAGGCCGATGACCTGGGCGCCGGAGGCCTGGGCCTTGAGCAGGAAGGACGAGAAATCGGAGCCCGGGAAGGGATGGCGCACGGTGCCGACGACCTTGCCGCCGTTGGCGGTGACGACAGCCGCGGAATCTTTTTCCAGCGCATGGCCGAAAGCGTAGTCGGCGGTCAGGAAGAACCAGGACTTGCCGCCCTGGGCGGTGACCGCCTTGGCCGTGCCATTGGCCAGCGCATAGGTGTCGTAGGTGTAATGGATCGAGACGTCATTGCACTGCTCGTTGGTGATCGGCGTGGCGGCCGGGCCGTTCATGATGGCGAGGCGATCTTTTTCCTTGGCCACTTTCATCACGGCCAACGCGGTCGAGGTGGTGACCAGTTCGGTGACCGTATCGACGCTCTCGCGCTCCAGCCATTCGCGCGCCTTGTTGGAGGCGATGTCAGCCTTGTTCTGGTGGTCGGCGGTGACCATTTCGATCTTGAAATTCGGCTTCTCGTTGGCGATGAAGTCGTCGATGGCCATCCGGGTGGCCAGCACCGCGCCGGAGCCGGCGAGGTCGGAATAGGTGCCCGAGAGATCGGTCAGGACGCCGATTTTGACCGAACCGCCGGAAATCTGGGCTTGGGCGTTGAAGGAAAGCGCGGCCAGGGCAGCGGCGCAGGCTGTCATTATGAATTTACTCGATACCATGGTGATGATTCCTCCTTAGGGTGGGCGGGCTCGCTCAGACGCCGAGCGTTCGATGCAGCCAGTCCATCTTGTCCGGAAGTTCTTCCCGGGGGATGGTGGCGATTATTTCTCCGTGTTCGAGCACGTAATGGCGGTCGGCCAGCGGTGCCGCAAAACGGAAATTTTGTTCGACCATGATGATGGTGAAGCCGCGCTGTTTGAGTTCGGTGATCACTTCGCCCAGCTTCTTGACGATCACCGGGGCCAGGCCTTCGGTGATTTCGTCGAGAAGCAGGAGCTTGGCGCCCGTTCGCAGGATGCGCGCCATCGCCAGCATTTGCTGCTCTCCCCCGGACAGCTTGCTGCCCGGGCTGTTTTTGCGTTCCTTCAGATTCGGGAACATCTCGTAGAGTTCTTCGATCGACATGCCGCCACTGGCCACGACCGGCGCCAGCGTCAGGTTTTCCTCGGTGCTCAGCGAGGCGAAGATGGCCCGCTCCTCGGGGCAATAACCGACCCCGTGGTGAGCGATCTTGTGCGTCGGCACCTGGATGATCTCGTTGCCGTTGAGCATGATCGAGCCGGTCCGCCGGCCAACCATGCCCATGATCGACTTCAGCGTCGTCGTCCGGCCCGAGCCGTTTCGGCCGAGCAACGTGACGCATTCGCCCTTGGCGACACTGAGATCGAGGCCATGCAGGATGTGCGACTCGCCGTAGAAGGCATGCAGGCGGGTCAGGCGCAGGAATTCGGGTTGCGGTTTGAAGGCGCTGGTCATGGTCGTTCGGGTTCAGTGGTGCGCGTCGTTGATGTCGTCGGAGCCGACGTAGGCGGCCAGTACCTGCGGATTCTTCGAGACCTCGTCGTAAGTCCCCTCGGCCAGCACGCTGCCGCGCGTCAGCACGGTGATCCGGTCGCACAGGTTGGCGACCACCGACAGGTTGTGCTCGACCATCAGCACGGTGCGGTTGGCCGACACCTTGCGGATCAGCGCGACGACGCGGTCGATGTCCTCGTGGCCCATGCCCTGGGTCGGCTCGTCGAGCAACATCATGTCCGGCTCAAGGGCCAGCGTCGTGGCGATTTCCAGCGCCCGCTTGCGGCCATAGGGCATGTCGGCGGTCACGCTGTCGGCAAAACTGCCGAGGTCGACCGACTCCAGCAGGGCCATCGCCTGATCGTTCAGCTGGTTCAAGCTCTTTGCCGATTTCCAGAAATGGAATTCCGTGCCCAGCTTGCGCTGCAGGCCGATTCGGACATTCTCCATGACCGTCAGGTGCGGAAAGGTCGCCGAAATCTGGAAGGAGCGGACGAAGCCGCGGCGCGCCGTGACCGCCGGGGCCTCGTGAGTGATGTCCTCGCCCTTGAAATGAATGGTGCCGGCCGTCGGCGGCAGGAACTTGGTGACCAGATTGAAAACTGTCGTCTTGCCGGCGCCGTTCGGGCCGATCAAGGCGTGGATGGTGCCGCGTTGCACCTTGAGATTGACGTCGGAAACGGCGGTGAAACCCTTGAACTCCTTGGTCAGGCCGCGTGTTTCCAGAATGGTGTCGCTCATGGGGTCTCCCGACGGCACAGCGCCGCTTCTCGATGAATAGGACATACCGGACTCATGGTCGGTTCTATCTCGTCGCAGCTTGCCACGGATGCACGCTCATGTTGGCGAATCAACCTATTCGAAACGAATTTTCATACGTTTGATTATTGCACGATTGGCCCACTTGCCAAGCCCCGGCAACACACCGATTTGCCCGGCCGGCGGCGGAACTGGCCAAGCATCGCGAGCCAGTGCAGCACAAGCGCTACGAAATCGACGAAAATTCTGCCATGTCTCTCGAACAAAACGTCGACCTTACCCCCTTCAACACCCTCGCCCTCCCCGGCCGGGCGGCCCGTTACCTGGCCATTTCCGGGGCCGACCAGCTGACCGCCCCTGAACTGGCCGGCCAACGGCGCTTCATCCTCGGTGGCGGCAGCAACCTGGTGCTCACCGGCAATTTCGACGGCCTCGTCCTGCGCATGGCCATCCCCGGCAAGCGCCTGCTCGGGGAAGATACCGAAGCATGGTTCATCGAAGCCGGCGCCGGAGAAAACTGGCACGACTTCGTCCAATGGACGCTGGTGCAGGGCTGGCCGGGGCTGGAAAACCTGAGCCTGATTCCCGGCACGGTGGGCGCCGCGCCGATCCAGAATATCGGCGCCTACGGCCTGGAGGTCGGCGAACTGTTGCACTCGGTCACTGCCTGGGATTTTGAAAAACGGGCCTTTTTTACCCTCGACCGTAGCATTTGCCGCTTTGCCTACCGCGACAGCGTCTTCAAGCAGGAAGGCTGGCACCTGAACGGACGCATCGCCATCACTTCAGTGCTTTTCCGGCTACCCAAGGCCTGGCAGCCGAACCTGCGCTACGCCGACATCGGGCAGGAACTGGCGGCGCACGAAATCGCCAAACCAAGCGCCCGCGACATCGCCAACGCAGTTATTGCCATCCGCCAGCGCAAACTGCCCGACCCGGCGGTGACGCCCAACGCCGGCAGCTTCTTCCACAATCCGGTGGTCGACGCGATCCAGGCCGAAACGCTGGCCGCCATCTACCCCGCCCTGCCCCGCTATGCGCAGCCCGACGGCCGGGTCAAGCTGGCCGCCGGCTGGCTGATCGAGCAGGCCGGCTGGAAGGGCAAGTCGCTCGGCCCGGTCGGCATGTACGAGAAGCAGGCGCTGGTCCTGGTCAATCGCGGCGGCGCGACCGGCGCCGACGTCAGGCAGACGATGGCTGCCGTGCAGGACGACGTGCGCCAAAAGTTCGGCGTGGACCTGACGCCAGAACCCATCTTTCTTTAGTTCACCCGAGCGGGAATAAAAAAACCGGCCCACGGCCGGTTTCGGGAGGGCACCAGTCTCAGGCGCGCCGACCACCGCGACGTTGACGGTCGCCGGGACGCTCGTTGTCAGCACCGCGCGGTCGTTCGCTCGCTTCGCGGGCCAACTGGATGACGCCATCAACGGCGCCCAGCTTTTCCCGCTTTTCGGGCTTCTCAGGCTTTTCTGCCTTCTCGGGGCGTTCGGCGCGATAGACGGCATCGCCACCGGAAAACACGGCAGCTTGAGCCTGAGAGGCAAGACAACCGAGCAGGGCGGCTGCGGACAGGGCAATCAGATGGGATTTCATTTTTCTCTCCTTGAAGGTGAATTCTCTGTTGCGGCGACGCCAGACTGAATCAAGCATCTCCACGACTTGTCATCAGCATGCGCCGTGCCAGCCCCGAAAACCTGAGTCAAAACGCCCATCTACCAAGGGTTCACATCAATTCAGCGCAATCTCGATAGCCACCGCAGGACCTTGCCTTTTGGGTGCACCTGACCCGCCAGCGGGTGATATCCACCACCCAATTCACGTCGGCGGGCGCCGCTTCGCTCCAGCCCACTTGCCCGCACCGCGGGCAATCTCGCAACCACGGCAACCCACCGGGCGACCAGGGAATGAAATTTGCTGTTATCAGGCAAATTCTCACGGACACGCCGATGCCTCATTGCACCAACGCCCACCGCGCCAGCCTCACTGCCCTGATACTGGCAGCGGCCTTTCCTGCCAACGGAGAAACCACCGTCAGCCTCAATGTCGATTACGCCGAGGGGCGCTATGGCGAGCGTGAACGGTCCTCCATGTATACGTCGTCGCTGATCGTTCGCCACAATTTCGATGGCGGCATGGCCAAAATCAACCTGCCCTACGTTCAGGCCCGAGGTCTCAGTGCCGCTGGCGGCGATCGTTCCAGCGATACCCGGCAGGCTCAGGAAGGCCTTGGCGATGTGGTCGGCACCCTTGCCTTCGATCTGCTCGATACCGACGGCGGCACCATGGTCGATGTTGGCACCAAGGTCAAATGGGCGACCGCTGACTCGGCAAACGACCTGATCACGACCGGCCGCAACGATTATTCGCTATTTGCCGATGGCTTGAGCCCCATCGGCCCGGTGACACTGCACTATTCGCTCGGCTGGACCCGCAAGGGCAACCCGAGCGGCGTCGATTTCCGCAACCCCTGGTATGGCAGCCTGGGTCTGAGCACCAAGCTCGATCCGAAGATCAGCCTGGGCGTCATTTACGACTATCGCCAGCCGATTTCGGTCGGCGGGGCTCCCATTCGCGAAGCAACCTGGTACGTCGAAGGGGCAATCAACGCGCAATACCGCCTGCAACTCTATCTGGTCAGCGGCCATGCCGATGCCAGCCCGGACTTTGGCGCCGGTCTGACGCTGTCGGCCCGCTATTGAGACGGAGAAGCGACGAACAGGCAGGCTGCAATCCCAGTGGCAACGGCATCGGCCATCCTAGCCTGGCGCTCGGGGTCGAGCAGTTCCAGTTCCTCGTCGCGGTGCTTGATCACCCCGGCCTCGAAGAGCACCGCCGGTAACGTCGTCCGGTAGAGCACGACGAGGTTGTCGTAATACCAGACGCCGTTTTCCGCATCGGCCGGCAGGTGCTTGCGGGCATGCCACGGCGAGGGTTCGAAGCCGGCGCGGCGCATCATGACGCCGATGGTCGAGGCGCAACGCAGACTGGTTTCGAGGTCAGGATTCTGCGCCGAGACGAAAATGCCGTAGCCGCGCTTGACCTCGGTATAAGTCTGCGGCTGACCGTTCCACGTCCAATCGATCAGCCATGGCTCGCCAATCGAGTCGTGGTGAACGGCGATGAAGAAGTCGCTGCCCACGGCAGCCTGCGGTCGCGCCGCCAGGCTGCCGATGTTGCCGTCAAAATTGACTTCGCGGACGCCAAGTTCGCGCTTGCGCAAGGTCGCCGCCAGCACGCCGGCGAAGTCGCGGTTGAATGCGAACTCGGTCCGGCCCCGGGCGCTGATCGCACCGGTGTCCTTGCCGCCATGGCCGACATCGACCGCGACCAGCGGCGGCGCGGCAAATGCTACGGTCGGCGCCAAAAAAAGGCCAAAAACGCGAAACGGGTCCATGCCTGAATTATCCTGGAATCAGGGCATATTCACAGCGAGGCGGCAGACTCGCCGCGCCATATCAATATCGCCTAACATATGCTCCCAATCGTAATCGAGGTTCGATCAATGCGCATTGCCACCCTGCTACTGGCCGCCCTTTGCCTGCCGGCCGGCGCCGCGGAACAATCCGGGGCCGAGGTTTTTGACACCACCTGCATCAAGTGCCACGGCGAAGGCAAAGACGGCGCCCCTGTCTTCGGCAACCGCAAGCAGTGGGGCAAACTGGTCCGGGAAGGCCTCAACGAACTGGTCCCGACGGCGCTCACCGGCATCCGCAAAATGCCGCCCCGGGGCGGGAACCCTGCGCTGAGCGATGGCGAAGTCGCCCGCGCCGTGATCCACATGGCCAACGCCGGCGGCGGCAGATTTCCGGAACCGGGCGCAGCCGACATCGCCCGCTGGCGACAAAAAGCCGAAAAGCGCCTGAAGAAATGAAATGCCGAAACTGACCGTCTTCGCCCGGCATACACCGGAGCCAACCTACGACCGCCCGCGTCCCGACCGCCTCGTCCGGGGAAATCCGCTGCGTACCACCTTCGAACATTTCCTCAGTGACAGCGGCGATCTGTCAGCCGGCATCTGGTGCTGCGAGCCAGGCGCCTGGAACATTGCCTTCGCGCCGGGCAAGGACGAATTTTTCTGCGTCATCGAAGGGCGCCTGCGCATCACAGACGCCGACGGCGCTGCCGCCGAATTCGGCCCCGGCGATGCCTGCGTCATTCCAGGCGGATTCAACGGAAGCTTCGAAGTCCTTGAAGCGGTGCGCAAGCACTACGTCGTGGTGGAACGGCGCGACCAAATTGCGCTATAGTTTGCCGCCAGTGAGGAGACGTAATAATGAATGACGAAACCAGCCAGCCGCGCGGCACATCCGCCCACATGCCCGATCTGAACTGGAGCCAGGTTCGAGAGACGGTGCTGATGCTTGAGTTGTCGGCCGTGCAGATCGAGGCGGCGATGAAGGACAGCAACGCCTCGGTCGAGGTATTGACCGACTCCTTCACGACCATGGCCGGCTACATGCGGATGATCTCCGACACCGTGCAGACCCTGCCCGATCAGGGCGAAGTCGGTGTCGCCAAGCAGAACCTGAGCGGTGTCTCCGAACACGTCTCGAGCATGGTCCATCAGGCCATCATTGCCTTCCAGTTCTACGACAAGCTGGTCCAGCGGCTGGCCCACGTCGGGCTGAGCCTCGGCGACCTTAGCGACCTGGTTGCCGACAGCCGTCGGCTGTTCAACCCCGGCGAATGGGTCGGCCTGCAGGAGCGGATCAAGGTCAAGTATTCGACCCGTGAGGAAATCGCCATGTTCGATGCCGTCATGCAAGGCATGCCGGTACAGGAAGCCGTGGACAAGTTCATGGCCGAAATGAAGGAAAAGAGCGACGATATCGAGCTGTTCTAGTTCGTTCGTCCACCCGATCATGTCGTCCACAGGCCATCTCCCGGCCGAAGCCCTGGAAGAGGCATTGGCCCTCGCTGGCGTCGGCTGCTGGCAGTGGCACATGGAAAACCGCAGCCTTCGGGTTTCGGCCAATTTTCATCAGTTGCTTGGCTGCCCCCCCGGCGAACTGCCGACAACCCCGGAAGAATGGCTGCAACGCGTCCATGCCGACGAGCGCCCGCAACTGGCTGCCCTGTTCGACAAACTGTCCACCAACAAGGCCCGTGGCCTGCCCAGTTTCACGCTGCGACTGAAGCACGCCAGCGGCCTGTGGCACTGGTTCGACGTTCGCCTGCCGAGCGCTGGCGAACACGCCAATGACACCCCGGTCATCGTCACCTTCAACGAAATCACCCAGCAAAAGCAGGCCGAAGCCGCATTGCGCGACAGCCAACTCCGCTACCGCGCGCTCTACAACACGGCCCCGCTAGCCTTCATTCTTTGGGACCGCGAAGGCCGAATTACCGAATGGAACCGGCGAGCCGAGCAGATGTTCGGATGGCAAGCCGGCGAAGTCATTGGCAAACCGGTCCATCGACTGCTCCTTTCCGCCGAGCGCCACCCAGCATTCTCCGATGCCGTACGCGGCGCCATGCACGGCACCGGCGATGGCACCTTTGCGGGGCCTGCCATCGGCAAGGACGGCCGTTGCCTCGAATGCAACTGGTACAACGTCGCCCTGCGCACGCAAAACGGCAAGCTGATCGGCATCCTGTCGCTGGTTCTCGACGTCACTGACGAACGCCTGGCCCATCAGCAGCTGGAAAAGAGCGAGAAGGTTTATCGCACCCTGGTCGAAACCTCGCCGGACGCTATCCTGCTTCTTGGCATGGATGGCCGGGTGAAAATGGCCAACCAGCAGGCCAGTCGCCTGTTCGGGCTGGACGAACTGGCCGACCTCGACGCGACCAACATCCGCGAGCTGTTGCCCGCTATTGCAGAGAACCAGCCACCCCACGCCGACTTCCTGGACCATCCGGAAGACTTCACCGGCTTCATCGCCAGCCGCCAGCTGTCCATGCAGAGTCGGGAAGGTCTGCGCTTCGAGGCCGGAACCTCCTTCAGCACGATCATGGACTCGTCCGGGCGTTCGTCCGGCATCGTCCTTTTCGTCCGTGACATTACCGAAAAGCTGCGTGCCGAACGCGAACTGGAGGCCCATCGCATCGATCTGGAACGCCTCGTCACCGAACGCACGGCTGAACTTGAAGGCGCCCACGATACGCTGGCCAAGATCATCGACAGCAGCCCGGTGCCGGCCTTCGTAATCGATGCCAACCATGTCGTCACGCACTGGAACCGGGCCTGCGAACAGATCATCGGCGTACCGGCCGACGACATTCTCGGCACACGCAATCAGTGGCGGGCGTTCTACCCGGCGCAGCGACCGATCATGGCTGACCTGGTCATCACTGGCGAAATGTCGCTGATCCAGAAGCTCTATTCGAACAAGTACCGCAAATCGCTGCTGATCGAAGGCGCCTTCGAGGCCGAAGACTACTTTCCTGCCTTCGACCGCTGGCTGTTCTTCACCGCCGCACCGCTCCGCGACAAGCATGGCCAGATCATCGGCGCCATCGAAACCCTGCAGGACATCACCGAACGCAAGCTGGCCGAGATCGCCCTGACCGATGCCAAACGGGCCGCCGAAGCCGCCACCAATGCCAAGACGGAATTCCTGGCCAACATGAGCCACGAAATCCGCACACCGATGAATGCCGTCATCGGCCTTGCCCACCTGCTGCTCAAGACCGATCTGACCGGCAAGCAACGCGACTTCATTTCGCGTATCCATGGTGCCGGGCAAATGTTGCTCGGCCTGATCAACGACATCCTCGATTTCTCCAAGATCGAAGCCGGGCGCATGCAACTCGAGGAAACCGAGTTCGCCCTGGACGGCGTCCTCGACAACGTCACCGGCGTATTGCTCCAGCGGGCCCAGGAAAAAGGGCTGGAGCTCCAATATGTCGTCGAACCCGATGTCCCGCCCAACCTCAACGGCGATCCGCTGCGCCTGGGTCAAATCCTGATCAACCTGGTCGGCAATGCAATCAAGTTCACGGCCACCGGCTCGATCACCGTATTCGTCCGTCGCCTGCCGGGCGATACCGGCCTTGCCCACCTCGAATTCGATATCCAGGACACCGGCATCGGCATGTCCCAGGCCCAGCAGGAAAGCCTGTTCAACGCCTTCAGCCAAGCCGATACTTCGATTACCCGAAAATTTGGCGGCACCGGACTCGGCCTGACCATCAGCAAACGGCTGGCCCAGTTGATGAAGGGCGATGTCTGGGTACGCAGCCAGTTGAATGTCGGCAGTACCTTCACCTTCAGCGCCAAGCTGGCCCTCGGCCGCGGCAACGCGCAAACCCCGCACCTCGCCCAGCGCAGGGCGCTGGTCGTCGACGACAGCCCGCTGGCCCGTTCCATCCTGATCGCCCTGCTCGAAAAGCAGGGTTTCACGGCGCTCCCGGCCGAATCCGGAAAACAGGCCCTGACCATACTCGGCGACTCGCGTTCCGCGCGCTTCGAATTTGTCACGATCGACCTTCACATGCCGGGCATGGATGGGCTGGAACTTGCCGACACCATCCGCAACCAGATCGTACCGGCGCCGAAACTGGTCATGGTCACCGCCACCGATACCGCCACGCTCGATGGTGAAACGCGCCTGAATTGCTTCGACGCCGTTCTCAACAAACCGGTGACAGCCGCCCAGATCGGCAAGCTGATCGACCAGGGCGACGTCCCAGTGGTCGCACCGGCGGGCAAGCCTGCTCCGCTGGCCGGCGTGCGCGTGCTGCTCGTCGAGGACATGCCGACCAATCAACTGATCGCCACCGAGATACTCGAGTCCTTCGGCATCACCGTCGATGTCGCTGACAACGGCGTCCAGGCGCTCAAGAAATTGCTCGACGAAGGAAACAGCTACGACATGGTGCTGATGGACATTCAGATGCCCGAAATGGATGGTCTGGAAGCCACCCGCCGCCTGCGGGCGAGCGGCAAGCTGAGCCGGCTGCCAATCATCGCCATGACCGCACACGCAATGGATTCCGAACGCCAGCGCTGCCTTGACATCGGCATGAACGATTTCGTGACCAAGCCCATTGACCCTGATGGTCTTAGGGATATACTCATCCGCTGGCGGCCCACCCAGGCTTCGCCGGTACAAGCCAAGAATATGGAGAGTGCTCCCATGAGCTCCGCCGACGGACTGCCAGATCTACCCGGCATCGACAAGGCTGATGGCCTCAGACGCATGATGAACAAGCCGGCGCTTTACGAAAAGGTGCTGCGCGACTTTCATGCCCGCTTCATGACCGAACCCAAGGTTATCCGCGAAGCAATGCAAGCCGGCGACTACGCCACTGCCGAGCGGCGTGCCCACAGCACCAAGGGACTGGCCGGCACCATCGGCGCCCTGGGACTGCAAAATGCCTCGAAGGAACTTGAACTGGCGCTCCGCCAGGGCGAGCGGCCACACGACAGCCTCTTTCAGCAGTTTGAAAACGAACTCAACACCGTCATCGAAGGCATCGCCCGCGGTTTCAGCATCGAGTAGGTGCCTCAAAAATCCTGCGGCGCCTGCCAGACGATATTGGCCTTCGGACCACCCCGGCCTGTTCTTTCCAGCATGTCGATCAACGGCCAGGCGCGCTGACCAAGCGCCACGACCGGCTCCTTCTTCTTGCCATACTCGTCGACTTCGTCCTCTACTGGCGGCGCCTCAGCGCGTTGCACCGCCTCCCGAAGCGTGCGCGCTGCATCGGCCATTTCAGCCTGGGTAAATGTGCCGCGAGCCGAACATTCCTTGCCGATTGCTTGCAGCAGTGTTCGAGCTGCCTCGGCAAACATCAGGATTTCTCCGGTTTCGCTGGATAAGAATCGGACTAACATTGTTTTTCCTTTCGCCCGGTGAATCATGGTTGTCATCCCGCCCGGCCTTCATGCACAATGGGCCAAAGCGGAGAGACAAGAGATGACGACCAATATTACCGCCAATCCCCTGGAGACGGGGTCCGACGAAATCGAGCGTTTTGCGCTAGAGGAATGCGTCAAACGGCAGCGGTTCGACCATCGTGTCGCCGTCATGATCCTGCCCGACCGGCGCTGCGAAATGGCGATCAAGTTTGCGCGTCTCGGCGCACACGTGGTCGTCGCCGAGGAGCCCTCCCTGAAGCAGGACGTGGAGGGACGCATCCTGGCAGCGGGCATGACCGACCAGATCCGCTTCGCCCCCTATGTCCTGCCCGATCTGCCCGACAATCCCGATGAAGGGCTGTTCGACATCATCGTCATCCGCCGCGGCCTGTGTTCCATGCCTTACGACAAGGCTCGTCAGATTGTTCGCCAATTGATGTTCAAGCTGAAGATCGGCGGCAAGCTGTACATTTCGGTCCTCGGCCTGCATTCTGAGCTCAGCGAAGGCTACGCCGCCAGCGAGGCTACAATCGACCAGCGCTATGCCGAGCTTGCTCCTGCCCTCGCCGGGAAATACAACATCCACCAGCCGGTCTGCCTGTACACAGAGCGCAACCTGTTCATGCTGCTGCTCGAAGCCGGCGCCAGCGTGCTTCGCACGCTGACCACCACCCACGGAAACGTCAAGGGTATCGCCGTCAGGGTCTGAGCCCGCTTCGCCTACAGCGGCAGCAGGCAAAATCTGCTACAGGCTGATCCGACCCACGCGGCGCAACAGACCGGACGCCGGAACTCCCAGGCTGCGGCGGAACTCGCGACTGAAATGCTGGGAATCGGAAAAACCGGCGGCGATTGCCGCCGTGGTCAGGTTTTGCCCTGCAGCGACGTTCCGCATGCTTGACTGGAGGCGACACCACAGCCGATATCGACGATAGGGGATGCCCATTTGCTCGGCAAACAGGTGCATCAGTCGGGAGGACGACAACCCCTGCGTGGCGGCAACGCACTCGACAGAGAGAGCGACCTCCGGCGTCCGGCGCAGGGCGCCGATCACATTGGCCAAGCGGGTGTCCAGGGGAGACTGGCGGCGGCTGACCACCGAACTGGCGAACAGACTGTCGAGTGCCTCGCCTGTCCAACCATGGCTGTGTCCGCTTTCGTAAAGTTCACGGAATAATCCAGTTTCCCCGGCCTGGCCGGCGATGACGCCGCATCCGTCAACGCGCTGGCTGACCAGCGTCGCCAGCCCCGACAAGTCAGCTCGCCCTGCCTCTGGATAGAGAACGGCCAGCGGCATTTGCCCGGCATCCAGTTCGTGCGCAATGCCTGCCGGAACAACTGCAGTCCGGCAAGTGACCCACCCCCCATCTGCGATGCGCAGACGAAAGGCACCGTAAAGACCGGCGAGATAGACCGGGACTGCATGGCTGTGCAGGCCAACGCTGTCGAGCACCCCGGCAAAGAAGGTGTCGCGGCCGACGTGAAGCAGCGCATCCCGGGAAATTTCTTGCGCCATGGCAGATTCGTACAAGTCTCGCTGATCCTCGCTAGATAGCATTCAAAGCCGGTGAAAGCGCGTGCAATTTGAGCACACATCCACTCACCGACCAATCGAATCCACTCTGGAGTGATAGATGAATCTGGCCGTCAAATTATGTCTTGTCGCGAGCGGTGTCTTTTTCATGACCGGGCTGCTCACCGGCACCTGGAAATACCTGAGCATCCGGGCCAGCCCTGAGCATCGCGCCCACCCCTACATCAACGTCGCCCATCAGGCCGCCCTGGCCTATTCGTTCGCCTGTCTCGTGCTGGCCAGATTCGCCGAATACAGCCCTTATTCCGACTTCGTGACAGTCACGGCGGCGTCGTTCGCGATCTATCACTTTGCCTTTGCCATCGTCGCCTACATCATTCATGGCGCGACGCGCGATACCGACAATCAGTTCCGACCGCCCCATACCCTTGGCAAGCTCCGCCTCGCCAAGCCGCTGGTCCATTTCCTGATGTGGTCACTGGTGATCAGCGAAATCGGTGGCGCTGGCCTGCTCTTCTGGGGTTTTCTGCAAACCCAGGTACTGGGTGCCTGAACGACAATGAGCACAAGCCATCCACGGCCTCGTCGCCACCGCTTGCACCTGGCCTTCGCACTCATTGCGAGCATCTGGCCGGTGGCTGGCGTCATCGCGGACAGCGGGGAGGTGGTTTCGGACCAGGAAATAAGGACCTTTTTCCTTTCCGGCCACCCACTGAAATGTGCAGTCGGCCAAGCTGCGCAGATGCAGGGTGATCACGAGACAGCCATCTGGATCTTTTCAACCTGTGCCCGCGAGAACAACCTCTACGGCATCATTTCGCTCGCCCTGTTCCACGAGCTGGGACTAGGCGTCGAAAAGAGCGACCAGCGGGCGGCCGAACTCTACCGGCAAGCCGCCAATCACCCGGACAGCGCCGGCTACGGCAAGAACGGCAAGTACTACTACGCACTGGCCCTGCTGCATGGCAGGGGCACTCCGCGGGACTTCGCGGCAGGCATTTACTGGATGAGAGAAGCGGCCAGATACGGGCAGACCGATGCCATCGAATATCTTGCCGATTTCGACGCCGGGAAAGATATGCAAGCTTTCCAGCGCTAGAATTGGCAGCCCTGACTCATTAAGACCGGCCAGCGCCGATCTCCCGACACCCAGCATGCTACGACTTGGCATCGACCTCGGCGGCACGAAAATCGAAATCATCGCCCTGGCCGACGATGGCAGGGAATTGCTGCGCCAGCGCGTCGCCACGCCTAAAGGCGACTACATGGCGACGGTGATGGCCGTGGCCGGGCTGGTCGAAGCGGCCGAAGTCAAACTCGGACAGCGCGGCACGGTCGGCATCGGCATTCCTGGTGCCGAGTCGCTGGCCACGGGGCTGATCAAGAATGCCAATTCGACCTGCCTGATCGGCAAGCCCCTGCGCCGAGATCTGCAAGCATTGCTTCAGCGCGAAGTGCGCATTGCCAATGACGCCAACTGCTTCGCGCTGTCCGAGGCGATCGACGGCAGTGGCCGCGATGCCGGGATTGTCTTCGGCGTCATCCTAGGCACCGGGGTCGGCGGCGGCGTGGTCGTCGACCGCCATGTCCTGACCGGCGCCAATGCCATCGCCGGCGAGTGGGGGCACAATCCGCTGCCGCGGGCTGCCGGCGACGATTTGCCGCTGCCGGCCTGTTATTGCGGCCGGGAAGGCTGCATCGAAGCCTATCTGTCCGGCCCGGCGCTGAGCGCCGACCACCAGCGGCACACCGGCGAAACCCTCGAACCTGCCGAGATCGACCGCCGCGCGAGCGCTGGCGATGCCGCCTGCGAAGCGACGCTGTGCCGTTACGAAGACCGGCTGGCCCGGGCGCTGGCCGGCGTCATCAACCTGCTCGACCCACAGGTCATCGTCCTTGGCGGCGGCCTGTCCAATATCGCCCGGCTGTATCGCAATGTGCCGGAATGCTACGGTCGGCACATTTTTTCGGACGTTTTCTACACCAAATTGCTGCCGCCGACGCATGGGGATTCCTCGGGGGTGCGCGGCGCTGCGTGGCTCTGGGATTGATGGCAAAATCGTCCGACCATGGCGCACGTTTCCCTCTTCATCGGCGGCATCCGGCCGCTCCCTGAGTCCGGCCGGCCGACCGGCATCTACAAGCAGGCAGTGACCGCTGCGCTCGACCTCGGGCCGGAAGGTTTCGTCGGCGACCAGCAGGCGGACCGTCGCGTCCATGGTGGCCCGGACAAGGCCGTACACCTTTACCCGACTGGCCACTACGCCAGACTCGCCGGCCGCTTCCCGGATGCTGCCGGGCAACTGGTCATCGGCAGCCTGGGTGAGAACCTGTCGACGGCCGACCTCGATGAGAACGACGTCCGCATCGGCGACATCTGGCGTCTCGGAGGCGCCCGCCTGCAGGTCTGCCAGCCGCGCAACCCGTGCTGGAAGATCGACGAGCGTTTCGGCTGCGAAGGCATGGCCGCCTACATCGCCGAGCACCGGCTGACCGGCTGGTACTGGCGGGTGCTGACGCCTGGCCGGGTGGCACCGGGCGACGCGCTGGCACTTGAGAGCGCCGCCGACACCTTCACGCTGGCCGAAGCGATGCGGCTTTGGCAGGGCCATCGCCCGACCCTCGACGATCTGGACAAACTGGCTGCCGCACCGGGGATCGCCGATAACTGGCGGCAGAAGATCGTCACCCGCGCCAACTGGCTGCGCAACAACCCCGAGAAGGCGGCCCCAGCCGTCAAGGCGTTTCACGTGAAACCGGAGCAACCGTGACCCCGACCGACACCCGGAGCCTGTGGATCAAGCTCTTCCTGCCCTTCGCCGCCGGCTATTTCCTGTCCTACCTGTTCCGCACGGTCAATGCGGTGATCGGGCCGGTGCTCGCCCGCGAACTGGCCATTGGAGACAACGCGCTGGGGCTTCTGACCAGCACCTATTTTCTTGCCTTCGGCCTCGCCCAGTTGCCGCTCGGCATGCTGCTCGACCGCTTCGGGCCGCGCCGGGTCGAAGCCGGCCTGCTGTTGCTGGCGGCTGCGGGCGCCGCTGTTTTCTCGTTGGCCCACGATATCGCCGGGCTGGCCGTCGGCCGGGCACTGATCGGCCTTGGCGTCTCGGCCTGCCTGATGGCCTCCTTCAAGGCGTTTTCGCAGTGGTTTCCGCCCGAGCGCCAGGCGTCGCTGACCGGCTGGATCATGGCGTCGGGGGGCCTCGGCGCGCTGGCCGCTGCCCGCCCGCTGGAATTCGCCCTCGGTTTTACCGGCTGGCGGGAGATTGCCCTGGCGCTGGCAGCGACCACGCTGGCCGTCGCCGCCACCCTCTGGCTGGTCGTGCCGGACAAGCCCGCCGACAGCAAGGGGGCCGGCCTGGCTGATCAGTTCGCCGGTGTGCGTACTGTCTTCTCCAGCCACCATTTCTGGCGTTACGCACCGATGGGCTTCCTGTTCACCGGCGGCTTCATGGCCGTTCAGGGGCTGTGGGCCTCGCGCTGGATGGCCGTCCTTGAAGGCATGGACGCCCCCGCCATCGCGGCGCGACTGACGTGGATGAGCGGAGCCATGCTGGCCGGCTTCCTGTTCATGGGCTTCTTCGCGACGCGATTGGTCCGGCGCGGGATCAAACTGGAACGGATCTATCTCGCCGCCATGCTCGTCGCGCTGGCCTGCTTCGCGCTGATCAGCGCCCGCCCTGCTTTTGCCGGCAACGTGCTGTGGCCAGTGCTCGGCGCCTGTTTCTCGCTGTCCAACATCGCCTATTCGCTGGTCTCGCAGGCCTTTCCTCCGACCCTGTCGGGACGGGCCAATACGGCGCTCAACCTGCTGGTCTTTGCCGGTGCCTTCGGCCTGCAATGGGGCATCGGCGGCTTCGTCGACGCGCTGCAGGCAATGGGCTGGGCAGCCGACAGCGCCTACCGCGCCGCTTTCTTCAGCCTGCTCGGTGGCCAGGTTGCGGCCCTCGGCTGGCTGCTGCGGCCGGCCAGCAGCGAGCATACCGGCTAAACGGCTTTTTCGATTTTGGGCAAAATTTCGGGCCGACCGTAGCATTTGGCTTCGCCGGCAGCCGACAGCGGTCAAAACTCCAGCGGATCGACTTCGATGTGCCAGCGCAGTTTCGACGGCGCCTTGAGGCCCTCGATCGCCTCCCGCCAGCGCGGCAGGAAGGCCTGCAGGGCCGGCCGGGAATGCGATTCGGCCAGCAACTGGCCACGCTCCAGATTGGCCAGCCGGGCCATTTTCATCGGCACCGGGTCGTAGATGAAGACATTCTCATGCTCGCCGATCACCGGCAGTTCGGCGGCGACCTTCAGGAAGGCAATGGCATCTGCCATCTCCGGCGCCTCGGCGCGCAGCATCGCCTGGAAGGCATAGGGCGGGAACCCCGCCAGTTCGCGTTCCTTGAGCTGGGCAGCGGCAAAGCCCGGGTAATCGTGCGCGACCAGCGCGGCAAACAGCGGATGATCCGGGTACTGCGTCTGGATCATGACCTCGCCCTTCAGTTCGGCCCGCCCGGCCCGTCCGGCGACCTGCATCAGCTGGGCGAACAGGCGTTCCGGCGCCCGCCAGTCCGCGGCGAACAGGGCCGCATCGGCGCCCAGCGCACCGACCAGCGTCAACTTGGGAAAGTCGTGGCCCTTGGCCAGCATCTGGGTACCGACCAGGATGTCCGCATCGCCGCCATGAATGCGTTCGAGCATGACCTCCCACTGCTTGCGGCTCTTGACCGAATCGCGGTCGACGCGCAGCACGCGCGCCTCGGGAAACTGCTCCTGCAACCAGCCTTCAAGGCGCTGCGTGCCACGCCCGAAGGGGTGGATGTCCTGATTTCCGCAGGTCGGGCAGGCCTTCGGCACCCGATGTTCGCAGCCGCAGTGGTGGCAGCGCAGGCGGCGGTCGGCCAGATGGAGCACCATATTGGCCGCGCAACGCGTGCACCGCGATACCCAGCCACAGGCCGGACAGGCCAGCACCGGCGCATAGCCGCGGCGATTGAGGAAGACCAGGCTCTGCTCGCCGCGCGCCAGCCTTTCCTTGATGGCAGCGATCAGCGGCTCGCTGACGCCCTCCTTGAGCACCATCCGCCGCGTATCCAGCACATGCACCGCCGGCAGGCTGGCCTCCGGGTTCGCCCGCTCGTGCAGGGTGAGCAGTCCGTAACGGCCACCCTGCGCGTTAGCCCAGGTTTCCAGCGAGGGGGTCGCCGAGCCGAGCAGGATGGGAATACCGAGCTGGCGGGCGCGGAAGACCGCGATATCGCGCGCCGAATAGCGCATCCCGTCCTGCTGCTTGAACGAGGCATCGTGCTCCTCGTCAACGACGATCAGGCCAAGGCGCGGCAGCGGCACAAAAATCGACAGCCGGGTGCCTAGTACGATGCTCGCCTCGCCGGAAAAGGCAGCCCGCCAGTTGCGTTCGCGCGCCGCCTCGGCCAGTTCGCTGTGCAGCGAGACGACGCCAGTTTCCGGAAAACGGGCGCGGACCCGCTCCTCCAGTTGCGGTGTCAGGTTGATTTCGGGCACCAGCAGCAGGACCTGCCGTCCGGCCGCCAGCGCACGTTCGACGAGTCGCAGATAGACCTCGGTCTTGCCGCTGCCGGTCACGCCATGCAGCAGGTGCGCCGAAAAACCGGCCGCCGGATCGATGGCCTCGACGGCCACGGTTTGCTCGGCGGTCAGCGCCGGCGGCGGCAGCGCGGCCGCAACTTTGGCCGGCCGCCCGTTGCGCCGGGTCGGCGGATCGATTCGCTTCAGGCCGACCGGCAGGGCCTGCATCACGACTTCGCCAAACGCCGCCTGATAGTAAGTGCTTGCGAACTCGCAAAGGCCGAAAAATTCCTTGGGGAGCGGCGGCAGGTCACGCAGGATTTCGCCGGCCGGTTTGAGCTGTTCGACAGGCCAGTCGCTGCCATCGACCACATCAACGATCACCCCCAGCCTCTCGCCGCGTCCGAAAGGAACGCGAACGCGCAGCCCGACATCGCCAGCCGATGCTGCCTCGGCCACATAGTCAAAAAGCCGATGCAAGGGTAAATCGAGGGCAACGCGCAAAACTGGCATGGATTGACCGGCCAAAGCCGCTATTTCTCCAAAAAATCGGGCATTTTGCGACCCAAAACCGGGGGTTTTTGAGTTGTCCACAAAAACTGTGGATAACTATGTGGATTTCTTTTTGAGTTTGGCGCCGGGTAACGGTTTGGTAAGGATTCTGTCACTCTGCCGAAATATTGAGCAACACAACTATTCGTTTAAATTCAACGCCTTAAACAAATTCAATCGAGCCAGCAGATTTGGCGAATTTATTTCTTGCGAGGGGCAAAACTCTGTGCATAAGTCAAGCCCTGCCCCTCGCTTATGGATATTACTTACGTAATAAGCGGCTGTGCGCATGAACCGTTTCAACCAGCGCGGTCACGCTTTCCGGTGGCGTGAATTGCGAAATGCCATGGCCAAGGTTGAAAACGTGGCCGGTATTGCCCGGACCGAAGCTGTCGAGGACCTTCTTCGCTTCGGCAGCAACGATTTCCGGCTGCGCGAACAAAACATTCGGGTCGAGGTTGCCCTGCAAGGCCACCTTGTCGCCGACCCGGCGACGGGCTTCGCCAATGTCGATGGTCCAGTCGAGGCCGACCGCATCGCAGCCGATGGCGGCGATCTTCTCCAGCCACAGGCCACCGTTCTTGGTGAACACGATGCTCGGGATGCGCTGGCCGTCCTTTTCCTTCTTCAGGCCGGCGACGATGCGCTGCATGTATTGCAGCGAGAATTCCTGATAAGCGGCGTTGGACAGCGAGCCACCCCAGGTGTCGAAGATCATCACGGCCTGGGCGCCGCAGTCGATCTGGGCATTCAGGTAGGAAATCACCGAATCGGCGGTCACCGACAGGATGCGATGCAGCAGGTCCGGCCGGTTGTAAAGCATCGCCTTGATGTTGCGGAAATCGCTGGAGCCCTCGCCTTCGACCATGTAGCAGGCCAGCGTGTAGGGGCTGCCGGAGAAGCCGATCAGCGGCACCGAGTTGTCCAGCGCGCGGCGAATTTCCGACACGGCATCCATCACGTAACCGAGATGTTCGTAGGGATCGGGCGCGGTCAGGTTATTGATCGCCCACTCCTCGCGCAGCGGACGCTCGAACTTCGGCCCTTCGCCTTCGGCAAAGTAGAGGCCGAGGCCCATTGCGTCGGGCACAGTCAGGATGTCCGAAAACAGGATGGCGGCGTCGAGGTTGTAGCGAGCCAGCGGCTGCAGCGTCACTTCGCAAGCCATGGACGGCGACTTGCAGAGGTTCAGGAAGTTGCCGGCCCGCTTGCGGGTTTCGCAGTACTCAGGCAGATAGCGCCCGGCCTGGCGCATCAGCCACAGCGGGGTGTACTCAGTCGGCTCCTTGAGGAGGGCACGCAGAAAGGTATCGTTCTTGGGTCGGCTCACGTCGGACTCCGCCAGAAAATCGGAAAGGCGGAATTATCCGCCTTTCCGGGGCTCAGGTCACTTACGCCAAAAGGCGGGGGTCAGCACAACCAGCAGCGTGAAGATTTCCAGACGACCCAACAGCATGGCGAAAATGCACACCCAGGTCTGGAAATCACCGAGGATGGCATAGGTCGTCGACGGACCGACCACCCCGAGGCCTGGTCCGGTATTGTTGATACTGGCAACGACGGCGGTGAATGCCGAGATGATGTCGAGCCCGGTAAAGGCGAGAACCAGCGTCAGCGACACGATGCTGACCATGTACATGAAACCGAACGAGAGGACGGCAAACAGGATGGGTTGCGGCGCCACCTGACCGCCGATCCGGATGTTGTAAACCGCATTGGGATGCATGGCGCGCAGCAGTTCGCGAAAGACCTGCTTGTAGAGCAGCAGGGCGCGCATCATCTTGATGCCGCCCCCCGTTGACCCGGCGCTGGTGGCGAAACTCGACAGGAACAGCATCCACAGGGGGGCAAAGACAGGCCACAGGGCATAGTCGACGCTGGCATAGCCGGTCGTCGTGGCAATCGACACCACATTGAAGGCTGCATGACGCATTGCCGTGTCAAGGTCGGGATAGATGCCGTCCTTCCAGATATAAACGGCGACACAGAAGATGCTGACCAGCGTGACACCGATGAACCAGCCGGCCTCCGGATCCTTGAAATAGGGCCGGATGGAGCGCCCACTGACAGCAAGGAAAAGGGTGCCGAAATTCATGCCGGCGATCATCATGAAAACGATGGCGACCAATTCGATGGCCGGCGAATTGAAATACCCGAAGCTGGCATCGTGGGTCGAAAATCCACCTAGGCCCATCGTCGAAAAGGTGTGGCACACGGCATCGAACCAGGTCATGCCGGCCCAGCGGAAAGCGAGCACACAGGCGATGGTCACCCCCAGATAGACCAGCCACAAGCCTTTGGCCGTCTCGGCGATGCGCGGCGTCATCTTGGCATCCTTCATCGGCCCCGGCGTCTCGGCCTTGAACATCTGGCGGCCGCCGATACCGAGCAGCGGCAGGATGGCGATCGCCAGCACGATCAGGCCCATGCCGCCGACCCAGACCAGCTGGTGACGCCACAGGTTGATCGACATCGGCAGTGTGTCTATGTTGGAGAGCACGGTCGAGCCGGTCGTCGTCAAGCCGGAGACCGTCTCGAAATAGGCATCGGTGTGACTGATGCCGAGCTGGATCATCAGGGGAATGGCCGCGAAGGCCGGCAATACCGTCCACACCAGGACGACCATCAGGAAGCCGTCGCGGATGTTCAGCTCGCGCTTGCAGCGGCGGTAGCGATACCAGAGAAAGGCACCGCTCAGCATGGTCAGCGCAAAGGCCTCGTCATAGGCCGTCTGGGCGCCATCGTTGGTCGCGTAGGAAAGGATCAGGGGCGCAAGCATGGTCAGGCCAAACAGCATGATGATCATGCCAAGCGCACGATAGACAGGAGCAAATCGCGTCACGGCCGACCCCTCAGAAGAAGTGGAAACCGACCTGGAACAGCTTCTCGACCTTCTTGACCAGCTTTTTGCGGGTGCAGAAGACGATGACGTGATCGTCCGACTGGATCACCGTATCGTGGTGGGCGATCACGACCTCGCCGTGACGGGTGATCGCAGTCCAGTCGTCGGTTTGGCCAACAATGACCGCCTTGTCGAAATTGCGCACAAGCGCCGCCACGGTCACGCCGTGCGGCCAGTCGATCTCGCCGATTTTCCGACCGACCACCTTCGAGGTCTTTGCATCGCCATGGGCAATCAGTTCCAGTGCCTCGGCGGCGCCACGGCGCAGCGAATGGACCTCGGCCACGTCGCCCTGCCTGACATGAGCCAGCAGGGTACCGATCGATACCTGCGCTGGCGAAATGCCGATATCGATCGGCCCGCCTTCGATCATGTCGGCATAGGCCCGCCGGTTGATCAGGGCGACCACCCGCTTGCAGCCCAGGCGCTTGGCCAAGCTTCCGGACATGATGTTGTCTTCGTCGTCGTTGGTCACCGCCAGGAACAGGTCCATCTCGGCGATGTTTTCGCGCTCAAGGAGTTCCTCGTCAGTCGCGTCGCCAAGCAGGACCAGGGTGTTTTCCAGTTCGTTGGCGATGACTTCGGCGCGATCCTTGCGACCTTCGATCAGCTTGATTTCGTAGCGGCTCTCCAGCGACTTGGCCAGTCGCAAGCCGATGTTGCCACCGCCGGCGATCATGATGCGCTCAACCGGGGTCATCATGCGTCGCAACTGGCGAAGGACCGGCCGGATATGCTCGGTCGCCGCCAGCAGGAATACCTCGTCACGGGCCTCGATGACCGTATCCCCTTCCGGGAAGACCGGCTGGTCGCGACGGAAAATGGCGGCGATCCGTGCATCCGTGTCAGGGGGCAGGTGTTCGCGCATCTGCTTGATCGGCTTGCCGACCAGCAATCCACCTTCGTAGGCCCGCACGGCAACCAGGCTGACCCGGTTCTTGGCAAAGCTGAGCACCTGCAGGGCTTCGGGGAACTCGATCAAACGACGGATGTAGTCGGTAATGACCTGCTCCGGGCAGAGGGCAAAATCGACTGCGAAATTCTCCGGAGAAAGCAGCGTGGCATCTTCGAGGAAGTCCCGCGAACGCAGGCGGGCGATGCGCGTCGGCACGTTGAAGACGCTGTGCGCCAGCTTGCAGGCAACCAGATTGGTCTGATCGCTCTGCGTCACCGCGATGATCATGTCGGCATCGTCGGCGCCGGCCTCACGCAGCACGCTGGGCGCCGCTGCATTGCCGACGACCGCCCGCAGGTCGAGCTTGTCCTGCAACTGCATCAGGCGCGCACCATCGCAGTCGACCACGGTGATGTCGTTTTCTTCCGAAACCAGGCCTTCGGCCACGCTGGCGCCGACCTGTCCGGCACCGAGAATGATGACTTTCATGCTTCCCCCCAGACGCCCGGACGCTTATTCTTCGCCGCGTTTGCCGAGCTTGACGTCGAGTTGCTTCAATTTGCGATAAAGATGTGTGCGCTCCAGCCCGGAGCGCTCGGCCAGCTTGGTCATGTTGCCACCTTCCAGACGCAGGTGGTGTTCGAAATACATTTTCTCGAAGGCATCGCGAGCCTCTCGCAGGGGCTGGTCGAGCAGCGGCAGCAGCGAGATCATCTCCGGTGAATCGAGCGCTTCCTGCGGCCTTACCCGGGCCACGTCTTCGGCACTGATTTCCTCCTCCAGCGAGGTCACGGCCAGATTGCGGACCAGCGCATAGAGGTCGTTCCAGCTCGATTCCGGCTGTTGCTTCCAGGCCAGCGTACGCAACGAATTCAGGGCTGCGGTCGAGAAACGGCGAACCGGTACTTCGCCACGCTCGACAAAATTAGTCAGCAACAGGCTGGCTATCTCCGGCAGTTCATCGCCATGCCCGGCCAACGAGGGCATCGCCACCCAGATCTCGTTCAGCCGGGTCAGCAGCTTGCTGTCCCATCCCGCCTCGCCCAGTGCCTGGAGCGCTACCACGCTGGCGGCAATCAACTGCAGATTGAGTTTCTCCAGCCGCTCTACGGCAAAGGCAAGATTCATCTGCTGCATCTTGCCCAATGCCGAGAGATCCGGCACGAACAGGATGCCGCCGGTAACCTTTTCCAGCATTTCCTGGGTCAGTGCACTGCTTACGCCGGACAGATCGAGCCAGGGTGCCCGCGGCGGCTGCAGGGTGCGGGCGCAGATTTCCGCCATGCCGCCATTGGCACCCTTGAGCAACAGGATGGGCGACTTGGCCGCGGCCTGCTCGAGCCGCCGCTTGAACTCCTTGACGAAGGCCGAGCGGCTGAAAGCTTCGAGCGTCAGCGGCGGCCGTGCCGGCGGCTTGTCGTGCTTGAGCGCCTTCTGCACCGTGCTCAGCAGTTTCTGCAGGGCGATCGGCTTCTCGAGGAAGTCGAAAGCGCCGAAGCGTGTCGCTTCGACCGCCGTATCGATGGTGCCGTGGCCGGACATCATGACCACCGGCATGTTGAGGTGGCCTTCGGCATGCCACTCCTTAAGCAGCGAGATGCCGTCGGTATCAGGCATCCAGATGTCGAGCAGGACGAGATCGGGACGCAGTTCGCCGCGAATCCGCCGGGCTGCCGTGGCATTTTCCGCCAGACGCACGTCGTAGCCCTCGTCGATCAGAATCTCCGACAGCAGTTCGCGAATGCCGACTTCGTCATCAACGACCAGAATGATTGCCATGCTTGGCTTCCTCCTCCTTCACCAGAGGCAGGCGGATATCGATCCGGGCGCCGCCCTCGGGTGCATTGCTGATTTCAATGGTGCCCAAATGTTCTTCGACAATCTTCTTGACGATGGGCAGGCCAAGGCCGGTACCGCGCGCCTTGGTGGTGACATAGGGTTCGAAGATGCGCGGCAGCAGCTCGACCGGAAATCCGGGGCCGTTGTCGGCGATGGTCAGCCGGGCACAGCGCCCGATCTGCTCGGTCTGGATCAGGATACACGCTTCGTCGCGCCCCTCCAGCGCGTCTTCGGCGTTGCGCAGCAGATTGTGAATAATCTGCCGCAACTGCGTTGCGTCGCCAAGCACCGCTGGCAAATCGCCAGCCAGCCGGCTTTCGATGGTCGCCGACGAGCTTTCGTAGAGGCCGAGGACTTCGCCGATCAGCCCGTTGAGGTCGAGCGGCGCCACTTCCGGGGCCGGCATTCGCGCGTAATCGCGGAAATCGTCGACCATGCGCTTCATCGCCTGGACCTGATTGATGATGGTCTGCGTGCCACGGGCCAACATATCGGCATCGCCATTGCTCAGCTTGTCGGCCAGCTTGAACTGCAGGCGCTCCGCCGAGAGCTGGATCGGCGTCAGCGGATTCTTGATCTCATGGGCCAGCCGGCGGGCCACTTCGCCCCAGGCGGCGCTGCGCTGAGCAGCAATCAACCGCGTGACATCGTCGAAGACCACGACGTCACCGCCGCCGCTCGCTTCCGGCAAACGCGAACCGCGCAACAGCAGGACCTGCGGCATGCCGTTCGGGCGTTCCATCTCGAGTTGAGCCTGCCACTCGGCCTCTTCCGTTGCCGCAAAATGTTCGCGGATGAAGGCACCGAGCGCCTGCTGGCGAGGCCATTCGTCGGCGATGGCACCGATCAGTCCGTTGAAGTCATCGCCCAAAATGGTCAGTGCCCCTTCATTGACCGTGCGCAAAACGAAGCGCCGGTCGAAAACCAGCACGCCGGTCGACAGGTTGGCGAGGATGGATTCGAGATAGCCGCGGGCCGATTCCAGTTCGGCCCGGTGGCGCTCGGTTTCGCGCCGGGCATCGTCGAGTTGCCGGGTCATACGGTTGAAGGACTGGGTCAGGACACCGAGTTCGTCGCCACTGTAGATCGCCTGACGCGGCGAGAAGTCGCCTTGCGCCACGGCTTGCGTGCCCTCGGCAAGAATATAGAGCGGCGCAGCCAGCCGGCGGGCCATCAGGTAGGCCAGCGCGAAGGCGCCAAACAGGGCGACCAGCATGGTCAGGGTCAGGGTCAGCGCGTAGATGCGGGTCAGTCCCTGGCGGGCCAGCTGGAGTTCCTGATAGTCGCGATAGACGCCCTGCACGGCATCGGCATCGTGCGCCAGACCCGGCGGTACCGGTTGGGTCAGTTGAAGGATGCGCGGCTCCTCGAACATGTCGCGGGCGGTGACCGGAACCAGAACGCGCAGGTAAAGCTTGCCGCCTTCGCCCTCGACGGTGCCGACCGAGCGCGTGTTGCGCGCCTGCTTGAGCTGGGCCTGGCTGGGCAGGTCGGGCAGCAGATTGGCCAGTTCGCCGGTGGCGCTGGACAGCAACTGGCCGCCGACCGAGAACAGCGCCGCCGACTGCACGCCCTTCTCTTCGCGCAGGCGCAGCAGGGCGGAGCGCCGTGACGATTCCTGGATGTCGGAAAGTTCCGACGACATGCTGCGTCCTTTCTCGACCAGATCGGCGAGCAGCGAATCGAGGGCCGAACGGCCGAGTTGCAGGCCCGATTCGAGCGCCTTTTCGACGCGGACGTCGAACCAGCTTTCAATCGAGCGGGTGACAAATTGCACCGAGACCCCATAGACCAGCGCGCCGGGCAGGACGGCAATGACGCCGAACATCAGCATCAGGCGCAGCTTGAGGCGTGCGCCGAAGACCTGCGCCCGATAGTCGCGCCACAAGGTACGCAACTGCCAGCCGACGAGACCAACCATGGCCAGCGCCAGGATGACATTGAGGCCGATCAGCAACGGGTAATTCTGCGAAAAGATGACCGTGTCGGCAGCCGTCGACATCAGCAGCAGGAACCACAGGATGCCCCCGATCGCTGCGGCGAAGGCGCCACCGGCGGCGACAAAGCGCTTCATTTGGATTCCGCCGGAACAGGCGTCGAAGGCACCGACGGCGGGATCGGAGCGACTACCGGCGGCAGTGCCGGCAGGTTGGCCTGCCAGGTCTTCCAGTCTGAAGCCAGGCTCCAGTCCTTGTTGCCGAGTGCCGTGATCTGGAAAGGTCGCGGCAACTGGGTGACATCAAGCCGCAGGCGTAGCGCGGCATCATAGGTTTCACCGGCACGGACGCCCTTTTCTCCGCGCTCGACAACCCCCCAGTTACGCAGGCGGGTCAGCACCTGCAAGGCATCGGAAAGGCTGGGAAAGGACTGATGCAGTCCCGAACCGACCGACAAGCGGTATTGCCGGGTCAAAGCATTGTAGGAAAGCCGGTAGGTTTGGCTGCGGCTGACCAGTTTTTCGTCCAGCCAGTACCAGCGCGCCTTGGTCAGTTCGAAATCGGCAACAAAGTAGAGAGCAACACCCTTGGTCACCGCTTCTTCGAGGCGCGGGTTGAGTTCGAACTTGAAGTCGGCTGACAGCACATAACCATCGTCACCGGCCAGCAGTTGCGGATTGGCGATGTCGATTTCGGCAGCCCAGGCCAGCGCGGGCAGGAAGGCCAACGTCAGCAACCAGAGGCGCAGTCGTCTAATCACGCTTTTCGAGCAGGCAGTAGAAAAAGCCATCGTGTTCGGCAGTCGGTAGCAGCTGTTCCTCGTGGCGGCGGCGGGCCTGCGGCTGGCGTTCAAGAAAACGATCGATCTGCCCGCCGTTTTCGGCCGGAAACACCGAGCAGGTTGCGTAGAGCAGTTTACCCCCGGGACGGACGACCTGCCACAGGGCATCGAGAATTCGCGCCTGAGTGGCAGCGAAACTCGCAATGTCGGCTTCGCGGCGCAGCCATTTGGCATCCGGGTTGCGGCGCACGACACCACTGGCGGTACACGGCACATCGGCAAGAACGGCATCGAAGGGACGACCGTCCCACCAGGTGGTCAATTTGGCGCAATCGGCAGCTTCGATTCGCGCCTTCAGGCCCAGGCGGTCCAGTGTTTCGGCAATGCGCCGGCAACGCGAAGGCTTAAGGTCGAGGGCCAGCAGGTCAAGTTCGCTGCGTTCAAGCAGATGGGCAGTCTTGCCGCCCGGCGCGGCGCAGGCATCGAGGACTCGACTGCCCGATGCAGGATCGAGCAGTATCGCCGCCATTTGCGCCCCCGGATCCTGCACGGAAACCAGGCCGTCACCAAAGCCCGGCAGCGAATCGACTGCGACCGGCCGTTCGAGTGCCAGGCCTGACTCGCCGACCGGCGTGGCGACAATGCCGGCGCCAGTTAGAAGGACCAGGTATTGGTCGCGCGAAATCCGGCGGCCATTGACGCGCAGACCCATCGGCGGCGGCGCATTACCAGCGGCGACAATGCCCGGCCAGTCGTTCGGATAGGCCACTTGCAAGCGGGCCAGCCACCAGTCGGGATGCATTGCGGCAGCCTCTTCATCGGCCTCGAAGGCCGCCGTCAGCGCCGGTTGCTGGCGCAGGAAGTTGCGCAGCACGCCGTTGACCAGGGCACGGAAGTTGCCGCCGGCGATCTCTCCGGCCGCCGTGACAGCTTGATCGACGACGGTATGAACCGCGTCCGGGCGAGTTTCGATGCGATAGATCGCGACCAACAGCAAGGCGCGGACCTCATCGACGTAGAGCGGCTTCTGGAGCAGGCGGGCAAGGTAGAAATCACCCCGCCCATAGGCGCGCAGGCTGCCATAGACCAGGTCCTGGACGGCCGGGCGGGCCACCGTGTCTACGCGGCCAAGCAGGCCGTCGGCCAGGCTCTGGCCGGCCAGCACCGCGGTGTCGATGCGGGCCGCTTCGAGCAGGGCGTGAGCAAGTGAATTGGTGGGCAGTCGGGACATGGCTGGAGATTATCGCACGCGGCATAATGGGCTTATGCGTCGATTCCTGTTTGCCCTGCTTTTCTTTTTGCCGGCCGCGCCGAGCCACGCCTGGAATGCTGCCGGCCACCGGCTGGTCGCAGTGATCGCCTGGCAGCAGTTGTCGCCGGCGAGCCGGGAAGCGATTGCCACGACGCTGGCCGGACACCCCGACCACGCCCGCTGGGCGGAACGGGCACGCTCCGAGGACGCTGTCGACATCTTTGCCGAAGCCGCCACCTGGCCCGACGACATCCGAAACGATCCACGCTTCCACGACGAAGAGCGGGAGCCACCGACCCCCGCCCTCCCCGGCCTGACGGACACTGCCCGCCACAAGCGCTGGCACTACGTCGATCTCGACACCAGCGGCCAGGTCCGCGACGGCGAACTCGAACGTCAGATCAACCGGTTGACGCAAATGCTACGGTCGGCCCCAAAAAAAGACCAAAATGCAGAAACCCTGCCCTGGCTGCTCCACCTTGTCGCCGACATCCATCAGCCCTTGCACGTCGGCCGGCACGGCGACGAAGGTGGCAACCAGGTCGAGATCGAAAACCCGTTCAACAAGCGCCTGCCGTTCACCAACCTGCATACTTTCTGGGACGACCTGCCCGGCCCGCCGTGGCTGCGCGGCCAGCGACTGGAGAAGAACGCGGCGCGCCTGATCGACACCTACCCGGCGCCGGCGCAGGGCAATGTCCGGCTGTGGCGCGACGAAAGTCACCGCCTGCTCGACCAGGCCTACCCGACCGCCACCGGCAGCCTGCTGCCCATTGTCGACGAGGATTTCCTGCACCGCAGCCGGGAGATCGCCAACCGCCGCATCGTCGATGCCGGCTACCGTCTGGGCCGACTCTTGGAAAGCCTATTCGGCCCCCGGGTTTCACGTGAAACGCCCTAGAATTGCCCCATGAATGGACTGCACCTGATCGCCGACCTCCACGACTGCCGCTGCGCGCCGGCGCTGCTGCTCGATGCCCAAGGGCTGGAGGCGTATTGCGTCGACGCCTGCCAGCGCCACGGACTGGCCGTCGTCGGCCAGCTTTTCCATGCGTTCCGGGACGCCGCCGGACTGCCGGCCGGCGTCACCGGTACCGTCGTCCTCGCCGAATCGCACCTCGCCATCCACACCTGGCCGGAAGTCGCCGGCGTGACGCTCGATGTCTACGTCTGCAACTTCAGCGGCGACAACAGCTCCAAAGCTAGAGCACTGTTCGCCGAAGTCATCGACCATTTCGCGCCGAATGACCGGCAGTGTACGACCGTCGAACGCGGTCGGCTGGCACCGGTAAAGTAGCAGCCGGCTGCTACCCGCCCCGCGACGATTCCTCCGACAATGTTTCTGCACACCGGCAAGCCTGCCGGGTGCATGACAATTCCAAGGAGACAATCATGGCTGCCCGCAAAATCCTGATGCTGACCGGTGACTACACCGAAGATTACGAAACCATGGTGCCCTTCCAGGCACTGCTGATGGTCGGCCACACCGTCCATGCCGCCTGCCCCGGCAAGAAGGCCGGCGACTTCGTCCGCACCGCCATCCACGACTTCGAGGGCGACCAGACCTACAGCGAAAAGCCTGGCCACAACTTCACGCTGAATGCGACTTTCGCCGACCTCCGCACCGACGACTACGACGCGCTGGTCATCCCCGGTGGCCGCGCCCCGGAATACCTGCGCCTGAACCCCGACGTCCTGGCGATGGTTCGCCACTTCGCCGACGCCAAAAAGCCGATCGCCGCCATCTGCCACGGCGCCCAATTGCTGGCCGCAGCCGGCGTCCTCAACGGTCGTTCGTGCAGCGCCTACCCGGCCTGCGGCCCCGAAGTGCGCGCGGCCGGCGGGCAATATGCCGACATCCCGGTCGATCAGGCCCATGTCGACGGCAATCTGGTCACCGCCCCGGCCTGGCCTGCCCACCCGGCCTGGCTAGCCAAGTTCCTGCCGTTGCTCGGTACTTCGATCACCCTTTGACCGACTGCCCGGGCGACGCCGCTCGGCATCGCCTGTTTCAACCCGGAGGCTGCATGTGTGAAATCTACGTCAAGGCCGACCCGATGCTCTACGAGTCGCGGGCCCGCTCACTGCGCATTCATGGCTTCGTGACCAAGATCCGGCTGGAAAACCTGTTCTGGGACATCCTGGCCGAACTGGCCGGCAACGAAGGGATGACGACCAACCAGCTGATCGCCAAGCTCTACGACGAAATCGAGCAATATCGCGGCGAAGTCGAAAACTTCGCCTCCTTCCTGCGCGTCACCTGTCTGCGCTACCTGACGCTGCGTCACCAGAAGCCGGGCGAGAAGCCCAGCCTGGCAGTAGTCGGCACGCTACCGGCCAGCATCCACGAACTGCCGCGCGCCAGCGCAGCCTGAATCGGCGATCAGGCCGGCAAGTCGAAACGGTCTCCGACCTTCAGCGGATGACCGGCCAGGAATTGCTGGACCGGCAGGCGCTTGCCGCCGGCTTTCTGCAACTCGCTGATCGCCAGCGCGCCCTCGCCGCAGGCAACGACCAGAATGCTACGGTCGATGCTCAAAATGGTGCCATTTTCACCTTCGGTCTCGACCGGCCTGGCCTGCCAGATCTTGACCGTCTGGCCGCCGAACAAAGCTTGCGCGCCGGGAAACGGATTGAAGGCACGAATGTGGCGATCCAGTTCGGTAGCGCTCTTCGACCAGTCAATCAGCGCCTCGGACTTTTCGATCTTGTGCGCGTAAGTCACGCCTTCGGCCGGTTGCGCTTCGGCCGGCAGGGGCAGCCTGCCTAGCGCTTCAACGACGAGCGTGGCCCCCAGCCCGGCCAGGCGGTCGTGCAAGGTCGCCGTGGTATCGCTCGTTTCAATTGGAAAGGCACCGCGTAGCAGCACCGGGCCAGTATCCAGCCCGGCCTCCATCTGCATGATGCAGACACCCGTTTCGGCGTCGCCGGCCAGCAGGGCACGCTGGATCGGCGCCGCTCCGCGCCAGCGCGGCAGCAGCGAACCATGGATGTTGATACAGCCGAAGCGCGGCAGATCGAGCACGGCCTGCGGCAGGATCAGTCCATAAGCCGCAACCACCATGACATCCGCGCCGACGGCGGCGATTTTCGCCTGCGCCTCTGCGTCCTTCAGCGTCAGCGGTTGAAAGACCTCGATACCATGTTCCAGCGCCACTTTCTTAACGGCCGACGGCTGCAGGGCCATGCCGCGCCCGGCCGGGCGGTCCGGCTGGGTGAGAACCAGAGCCACCTCGTGGCCGGCGGCGACAATAGCCCGCAGAGCCTGCGCGGCGAACTCCGGTGTCCCGGCAAAGATCAGCCTCATGCGGTGACGCGCGCCTGCTTGGCCAGCTTATTCTTGATACGGAGTTGCTTCAATTGCGACAGGTGGTCGACGAACACCGTGCCATTCAGGTGATCGATCTCGTGCTGGATACAGACGGCAAGCAGGCCTTCCACGTCCATGGTCCGAGTCGTGCCGTCGAGATCCATATAAGTAATGGTCACCTGCTCGGCACGCTCGACCTTGTCGTAGATGCCGGGTACCGACAGACAGCCCTCCTCGCCGACTTGCGAGCCCTCGCAGTGGCTCAGCACCGGGTTGATGAAGACGAGCAGTTCGCTCTTTTCTTCCGAGACGTCGATCACCACTACACGTTTGTGCACATCGACCTGGGTCGCGGCCAGCCCGATGCCTGGCGCCTCGTACATGGTTTCGGCCATGTCGGCGACCAGTTTCCGGATGCTCTCATCAATATTGGCAACGGGTTGCGCAACCTTTTTCAGGCGCGGGTCGGGAAAACGCAAAATGGGTAGAAGGGCCATATGAAAACCGGAATAAAAGCTTGCTCGCTCAGGTTATTACGTGCAGAATCTAAAGCAATTCCAAGGTATGGAACGCAAATTGATCGCTGGAATGAGACCACAACGACGATATTGCGTTCCACCGGCACGTGAGGTTACGACTATGGTTCGCATTATATCCGCGCTCATCCTGGCCGTGACGGCCGCCTGCGCATCGGCCGCCGAGCCGCTCAAGCTCGTCGACAACCCGCCGGACCGCCACATCGTCGTCAAGGGCGACACCCTGTGGGGTATTTCCGGAAAATTCCTCCAGCAGCCGTGGCGCTGGCCGGAAATCTGGCAGATGAACAAGGAACAGATCAAGAACCCCCACTGGATCTACCCGGGCGACATCATCCTGCTCGACATGTCGAGCGGTTCGCCGCGCCTCAAGATGGCCAAGCGAGTTGGCGGCAAGGATGGCAAGGCCCAACCGACGGTCTATAGCACCCCGGTCCAGCAGGTCATCCCGAGCATTCCACCCAGTGCCATCGAACCCTTCATTTCGCAGCCGCTGATCGTCGAAGCTGCCGAGCAGGACAGCCCGGTAAAGATCGTCGCCACCGAGGAAGACCGCATTATGGTGGGCAGCGCCGACACGTTCTACGCCAGCGGCATCCCGGATGCCAGCGTCGAGAAATGGCATATTTTCCGCAAGGGAAAAGGGCTGAAGGATCCCGATACCGGCGAAATCATCGCCTATGAGGCCTTCTTCCTCGGCAATGCCAGCCTGGTCAAGCCGGGCGAACCGGCCAACCTGCGCGTCACGCTGGCCAAGGAAGAAATCGGCCTTGGTGACCGCCTGCTCCCCGCGCCACCGGCTGAAATCATTTCCTATGTGCCGCACCGCCCGGACCAGGAGGTATCAGCCAAGGTCGTCTCGATTTATGGCGGCGTCAACGAGGGTGGCCCATCCTCCGTCGTCGCGCTGAACCGTGGCAAGAACGATGGTCTGGAAATCGGCCATGTCGTCGCGATGCACCGCAATCGCATCTCGGCCAGCGTCGATGCCGACGGTCGGCGCACCCTGACTCAGGTGCCGGCAGAGCGTTACGGCCTAGCTTTCGTCTTCCGCGTCTTCAACCGCGTGGCCTACGCTCTGGTCGTCCAATCCTCGAAATCGGTCATCGTCGGGGACTCCGCCACAAACCCGTGATCGACAATATTGAAGGACTGGCCGCCTGGTTGCGGCTGACCCTGATCCCCGGCATCGGCGGCGAGACTCAGCGAAAGCTCCTCGCCGCTTTCGGTTTACCGGAGGCCATATTTTCTGCCGGCCGACTCGCCACGCGCGCCGTCGTGGGCGACCGCGCCGACCTGCTGTTCGATTTTGACCCCTCTGACGACATCGACCGTAGCATTGAGTGGGCCAGCCAACCCGGACAGCACATCATCACCTTGGCCGATGAGGCCTACCCCAGAGCCCTGCTCGAAATCGCCGATCCGCCCAGCCTGCTCTATGTACGCGGCAACCCGGCACTGCTGGAGAATCGCGCCTTGGCCATGGTTGGCAGCCGCAACGCGACGCCGCAAGGGGTGCAAACCGCCGAAAATTTCGCCAAAGCGCTAGCCGGCCAAGGCCTGTGCATTGTCAGCGGTCTCGCCCTCGGCATCGATGCCGCCGCCCACCGTGGCGCGCTGGCCGCCGGTGGCGAAACCATCGCCGTGATCGGCACTGGCGCCGACCGCATTTATCCTGCCCGCAACAAGGAATTGGCGCTGGCCATCGCCGAACGCGGCGCCATCGTTTCCGAATTTCCGCTCGGTACGCCGTCCATCGCCTCGAACTTTCCGCGTCGCAACCGGATCATCTCCGGGCTGTCGCGCGGCGTGCTGGTCGTCGAAGCCGCCCCGGAGAGTGGCTCGCTGATCACTGCCCGTCTGGCTGCCGAACAGGGGCGCGAAGTATTCGCCATTCCCGGTTCCATTCATTCGCCGGTCGCCCGCGGCTGCCACAAACTGATCAAGCAAGGCGCGAAACTGGTCGAAACCGCAGCCGACATTCTTGAAGAACTGGGCAATTTTGCAGAGCCATCCCGTGCCGAAGTCACCACCGATGAATCGGGCACTGATCCCATTCTCGCCGCTCTGGGGCACGACCCTTGCTCCCTTGACGATCTGGCCGAACGCACCGCCCTGAGCGCCGATCAACTGCTGCCGGAACTGCTCACATTGGAACTCGACGGCCGCATCGCCACGCTACCCGGCAACCGCTACCAGCGGCTCAATAACTAGGGCAGCCATTCCGCTGTCGGGCCAGGCATGGCGCGAAGACGAGCCGAAGACAGTGCCCCAGGCACGGCAAGGCGAAGTCGACAAGCCAGGACAGGGCCGACAGCGGAATGCGCTTGCCAAGCCGCGCGCCGGGCACTTATCATGCCCCGGCACCCAACAGGCCAAAACATGTCCAAAAAGCTGATCATTGCCGAAAAACCCTCCGTCGCCGCCGACATCGCGCGGGCGCTGGGCGGCTTTACCAAACACGACGACTACTTCGAAAGCGAAGACCTCGTGCTCTCCTCGGCCGTCGGTCACCTGCTCGAACTGGCCTGTCCGGAAGAATTTGAAGTCAAGCGCGGCAAATGGTCCTTCGCCCACCTGCCGGTGATCCCGCCGCACTTCGCCCTGAAGCCGATCGAGAAAACCGAATCGCGCCTCAAGGTGCTGAACAAACTGATCAAGCGCAAGGATGTCACCGGCCTGATCAACGCCTGTGACGCGGGGCGCGAGGGCGAGCTGATCTTCAATTACATCGCCCAGAATGCCAAGTCCGGCAAGCCGGTCCAGCGCCTGTGGCTGCAGTCGATGACCCAGGGCGCCATCCGCGACGGCTTCGCCCGCCTGCGCCCCGGCCGCGAAATGGATGGCCTCGGCGATGCCGCCGTCTGCCGCTCCGAGTCCGACTGGCTGGTCGGCATCAACGGCACGCGGGCGATGACCGCCTTCAATTCGAAGACCGGCGGCTTCCATCTGACCACGGTCGGTCGCGTCCAGACGCCAACGCTGGCCATCGTCGTCGAGCGCGAACGCAAGATCCGCGAGTTCAAGGCCCGCGCCTACTGGGAAGTCGAAGCCGAATTCTCGGCCAAGGCCGGTTCCTACAAAGGCAAGTGGTTCGACGAAGCCTACAAGGGCAAAGAAGACGACGAACACGCCCGGGCCGACCGCCTGTGGGAAGTCGCCCGGGCCGAGGCGATCCGCGCCGCGACGCTGGGCAAGCCCGGCGAAGTCAGCGAGGAAGCCAAACCGGAAACCCGTCTGTCGCCGGCCCTGTTCGATTTGACGACCCTGCAGCGCGAAGCGAACGCTCGCTTCGGTTTCTCGGCCAAGACCACGCTGTCGCTGGCCCAGGCCCTATACGAAAAGCACAAGGTCCTGACTTACCCGCGAACCGACTCGCGCTGCCTGCCGGAAGATTACCTGCCGACGGTCAAGGAAACGCTGGCCGTACTGACCGGCCAGGGTGCCGGCAAGGGCCACGACGAAGTGCTGCTCGCTCGCTATTCGCCGTTCGCCCACCAGATACTGGCCCGCAACTGGGTGCTGCCGAACAAGCGCATCTTCAACAACGCCAAGATCAGCGACCACTTCGCCATCATCCCGACGCCGCAGGCGCCCAAGCACCTGAACGAACTCGAACAGAAGCTCTACGACTTCGTCGTCCGCCGCTTCCTGTCGGTGTTCTTCCCGGCCGCCGAATACATGGTGACCACCCGCATCACCCGCGTCGAAGGCTACCCCTTCAAGACCGAGGGCAAGGTGCTGGTCAATCCGGGCTGGCTGGCCGTCTACGGCAAGGAAGGCCAGGACGGCGACGAAGGCAATTTGGTCGCGGTCGACGCCAAGGAAAAGGTCAAGACCGACGAAGTCACCGTCAAGGCCAACGAAACCCGGCCACCACCGCGCTACTCGGAAGCCACCCTGCTCTCCGCCATGGAAGGTGCCGGCAAGATGGTAGACGACGAGGAACTGAAGGCGGCGATGGCCGGCCGCGGCCTCGGCACCCCGGCCACCCGCGCCCAGATCATCGAAAACCTGATCGGCGAGCAGTATATGCACCGCGAAGGCCGCGAGCTAATCCCGACCGCCAAGGCCTTCACGCTGATGACTTTGCTCAACGGCCTGGGAATCAACGAACTGACCCAGCCCGAATTGACTGGCGACTGGGAATGGAAGCTTGGCCGCATCGAGAAAGGCGAATTCACGCGCGAGGAATTCATGCGCGAAATCGCCGAAATGACCCGTCACATGGTCGAACGCGCCAAGCAATACGAAGCCGACACCATTCCCGGCGATTTCGGCGTGCTGACCGCTCCCTGCCCGAAATGCGGCGGCCAGATTCGCGAGACCTACAAGAAATTCCAGTGCGGCAGCTGCGACTACGCTCTGTGGAAGATCGTCGCCGGCCGCCAGTACGAACCGGCAGAAATCGAGACCCTGCTGACCGAAAGGCAGGTCGGCCCGCTGACCGGCTTCCGCAACAAGATGGGCCGCACCTTCGCCGCCGCGATCAGGCTCAACGACGAACTGCTGCCCGAATTCGACTTCGGCCAGGACAAAGCCGACGCCGCCGATGCCGAACCGGTCGATTTCTCGGACCAGGAAAGCCTCGGCAAGTGCCCGAAGTGCGCGGCCAGCGTCTTCGAGCATGGAACGTCCTACGTCTGCGAAAAATCGGTTGGCCCGGCCAAGACCTGCGATTTTCGCTCCGGCAAAATCATCCTGCAGCAGCCGGTCGACACCCTGCAGATGAAGAAGCTGCTGGCCGACGGCAAGACCGACCTGCTCAAGGAGTTCGTCTCCAACCGCACGCGCCGCAAATTCTCGGCCTATCTGGTCGCCCAGGACGGCAAGGTCGGCTTCGAATTCGAGAAGAAAGTGGCCAAGCCCAAGGCGCCGGCCAAGAAAAAGGCCGACGCCGAAAAGTAGCCATGCGCCTGGTGCAGGAAACCGAAGCCCCCGGATAAATGCCGGGGGCTTTTCTTTGTACCGCCCGGAATGTTGCGACGCACAAAAATATATCCCGATCCCGGAACTTTCGCCGGGAGCGCTGTCTACTTCACCTCAAAATTTTCAACCTACCTACTTTGAGGCAACGATGGACGATATTTCCTACCTGGGCATTAGCTTTGCAGTGGTCATTTTTGGCCTGGCTTGTTTAATGGCGGCAAAGCTGTCGTCAAAGACAGCCTACCACTAAGCAAAAAGCCGGGGTTTCCCGGCTTTTTGCTTAGTGGGCGGTGCATCGGCATGACTGCCGAAGCGTTCCACGTGAAACCTCAGCGCGTCGCCGTTGCCCCCGGCAACTGGCAGGAGAGCAATGCAGCGCGCACGGCGTCGATGGCCTGCAGACGCGGAAAGGTGATTCGCCAGACGAGACCGACCGTACGCTTGGGCTGTACGCCAGCAAAGGGCAGCACCTTGACCATAGGCTCCTTGGCAATCAGCGGATCGGCCGCGGTACTCGGCATTACCGCGACACCGGCACCGCTGGCGACCATGTAGCGGATCGTTTCCAGCGAACTGCCTTCCAGCGAGTGTTCCAGCGCATCCGGTGCGTTGAGGCGGGGACAGGATTCGAGCACCTGGTCGCGGAAGCAGTTGCCCTGGCCGAGCAGCAACAGGTTCTGGCCGTCAAGCTCGTCGCCGTCGACCTCGCTGCGGGCAGCCCACGGGTGGGTGGCCGGGACGACAACACGGAACGGCTCGTCGTAAACTGGCTGGGCGACCAGCCCCGGTTCGGCGAAGGGCAAGGCGATGACGATGACGTCGAGTTCGCCGGCCTTGAGCGCCGGAATCAGGTTGCCGGTGAAATCTTCCTTCAGGAAGAGCGGCATCTTCGGCGCCTCGCGGTTGAGGGCCGGAATCATTTGCGGCAGCAGGTAGGGGGCGATGGTGTAGATGATGCCGACCCGCAGCTGGCCGCTCATCGGGTCGCCGGTCGCCTCGGCGATCTCTTCCAGCTTGACCGCCTCTTCGAGTACCCGCCTGGCCTGGTCGACGATGCGCTCGCCAAGCGAGGTAATGCGGACATCGTTGGTACCGCGCTCAAAGAGCGGTGCCCCGATCTGGCCTTCGACCTTCTTCAGCGCCACCGACAGCGTCGGTTGGCTGACGTGGCAAGCCTCGGCCGCCTTGCCGAAATGCCGCTCGCGGGCCAGGGCCACGATGTAGCGCATTTCGGTCAGGGTCATTTTACGTAGCCCAGTTTGCGCAAGTCGTCGGCCGACAACCAACGCCATTCGCCCGGCTTGAGATCGGGCGGCAGCGTCAACTCGCCGACCGCCTCGCGGTGCAGCGCCTCGACGCGATTGCTGACGGCCGCCACCATGCGCTTGACCTGATGGTATTTACCCTCGGTCAGCGTCAGGCGGAGCTGATGTTCGCTGACAATTTCGGCGGCAGCGGCGGCAATCGGTTCGACCTCGTCGGCGAGCAGCACGCCGGCCAGCAGCTGGTCGATCTGGCTCTGGTCAAGCGGGTGCTTGGTCGTCGCCAGATAGACTTTCGGCACCTTGCGCTTGGCCGAGGATAGCTGGTGGTTCAGCTGACCATCGTTGGTGATCAACAGAAGACCGGTGGTGTCTTCGTCGAGCCGGCCGATCGGCTGCACGTCGCGTTCGCGCAAGGGCACCGGCAGCAGTTCGAGGACACCGGCGTGGTGCTTCGGCTTGCGCGAGCATTCGTAGCCGGCCGGCTTATTGAGCATCAGCGTGGCGAATTCGGCGTAGGGCCAATCGACGCCGTCGACCGTGAAGACGAGGTTTTCAATATCGATTTCGACGAAGGGATCGTCGCAAACCTGGCCATTGATCGCCACACGTTCGCGGCGGACGAGGCCCCGGCATTCCCGGCGGGAGCCGAAGCCGTGTTTCTGGAGGATACGTTCTAGTTGCATGGCGAGGATGTTAACACGACCCGACTATTTCATCGCCCGACCGCCCAGTGCGCGAAGACGCGCCGAGGACAGTGTGCACAAACCGGCAAGGCGCGGTCGACAAAGCGATGGGCGGTCGAGCGATGAAATACAATATATCCATGAATTTCGAACATCTTATCCAGATCAACGACCCGGAAAATCCGCTGGTCGACTCCCTGACCCGCGACCAGCTATGGCAAGGCCTGCTGCATCGCGTCGAGAACCCTGTGCCGTTTCTGCCCGGCCTGGAATCCTGCACCATCCTCGAACGTGAAGCCGCCACCCTGCTCCGCGAGCTGGATTTCGGCCCGGCCGTGATTCATGACCGGGTGACGCTGGTCGACATGGTTTCAGTACTTTTCGACATCCAGCCGTCCGAGGCCCACCCTGGCGGCAGCCTGACCATCACCATCGAGGAGCCGGAACCCGGCTTCCTGTTCCTGCGCTTCGCCTACCAGACGACGCTGGCCAGCGATCCGAATTCCGAGGAACGGGCCTATATCGAATACGTCAAATCGGCCTATCACCAGTCCGACATCGATTGCGTGCGACTGATCCGGACGCTGGCCGCGGGCGGTTCGATCCAGTAAAAAAGCCGAAGGGCTGGCGCCTTCGGCTTTTCTGCACCCTAAACGGCAGAATGCTACGGTCGGCCCAAAAAAAGGGCCAAAATCAAAATTACTCGACGCCCTGCGAGGCCAGGTAATCCTCGTAGCCGCCGAGGTAATCGACGATCTTGCCGTCGCCCTTGACCTCGAAGACGCGGGTGGACAGCGAGGAAACGAATTCGCGGTCGTGCGAGACGAAGACCAGCGTGCCGGGGAATTTCTCCAGGCCGCTGTTCAGCGCTTCGATCGATTCCATGTCGAGGTGGTTGGTCGGTTCGTCCATGACCAGCACGTTGTGCTTGGACAGCATCAGCTTGCCGAACAGCATGCGGCCCTGTTCGCCGCCGGAAATGACGTTGACCGGCTTCTTGACGTCGTCGCCCGAGAACAGCAGACGGCCGAGGGTACCGCGGATCAGGGTTTCCAGGTCGCCGCCGTCCTCGATGGTGGCGCGGGCGTAGCCGGCGACCCATTCGGTCAGGCTCTGCTCGCCGGCGAATTCGGCGCTGTGGTCCTGGGCGTAGTAGCCGGGGTTGGCCTTCTCGGCCCACTTGATGGTGCCGAATTGCGGCGTCACTTCGCCCATCAACAGCTTCAGGAAGGTCGTCTTGCCGACGCCGTTTTCACCGATCACGGCGATCTTCTCGCCGGCGTTGATGGTCAGCGTCAGATTGTTGAATATCTTCCGCTCGCTACCCTCGTAAGCGAAGGACAGGTTCTCGATTTCGACGGCCTGGCGGTGCAGTTTGGCCTTTTCGTCGTAGTCGAAGCGGATCCACGGGTACTGGCGCGACGACGGCTTGACGTCTTCCGGCTTCAACTTGTCGATCAGCTTCATCCGGCTGGTCGCCTGCTTGGCCTTGGAGGCATTGGCCGAGAAGCGGCGGACGAAGGTCTGCAGTTCGGCGATGCGTTCTTTGGCCTTGGCATTGGCGTTCGACTGGCGTTCGCGGGCGGCCTGCGCGGCTTCCATGAAGTCATCGTAGTTGCCGGCGTAGGTGGTGATTTTGCCGTAGTCGAGGTCGGCCATGTGGGTGCAGACCTGGTTCAGGAAGTGGCGATCGTGCGAGATGATGATCATTGTCGACTCGCGGGCATTGAGCACATCTTCCAGCCAGCGGATGGTGTTGATGTCGAGGTTGTTGGTCGGTTCGTCGAGCAACAGGATGTCCGGGTTGGCGAACAGCGCCTGGCAGAGCAGCACGCGCAGCTTCCAGCCGGGCGCGACCTGGCTCATCGGGCCGTTGTGCTGTTCGGTCGGGATGCCGACCCCGAGCAGCAGTTCGCCGGCCCGCGATTCGGCGGTATAGCCATCGAATTCGCCGAACTGGTGTTCGAGATCGGCGGCCTTCATGTAATCGTCTTCAGTCGCTTCCGGATTGGCGTAGATGGCGTCGCGTTCGCTCATGCAGGCCCACATTTCCTCGTGCCCCATCATGACCACGTCGAGCACGCGCATGTCTTCGTAGGCGAACTGGTCCTGTTTCAGGTAGGCCATGCGCTCGTGCTTGTCCTTCGAGACATTGCCGGCCGACGGCTCGAGCGCGCCGCAAAGGATCTTCATGAAAGTCGACTTGCCCGCCCCGTTGGCCCCGATCAGGCCGTAGCGATAGCCCTCGCCGAATTTGACGTTGACGTTCTCGAACAGGGGTTTGGCCCCGAACTGCATGGTGATGTTGGCGGCGACGAGCACTTTGATTCCAATCTCTGAAAAGCGGTAAGACAAGGGGCCGAATTCTACCTTTTTTCAAGTACTTGCGGCTACGGCGCTGGACGTTCCTGAAATTTTTGGCATAATTGTCAAAAATGGAGGAGCAAGCATGGAACCGATCTTTCGCGTCGCCGTCGTCGAGGACAATCCCCCGCAACGGATGATCATGACCCGCCTGCTGGAAAAGGAATACAGCATCGAAGGTTTCGACAGCGGCGCTGCCTTTCTGGCCAGCGACGCCATGTTTGACGCGGTGCTGCTCGATATCGAGATGCCGGACCTCAACGGCTACGACACCTGCCGCCGCTTCCGCGAACAGTCGCGCGGCGGCGAAACCCCGGTCATCTTCGTCTCGGCCCATGACACGACGCCCGAACGCGTTGCCGCCTATGAGGCCGGCGGGGACGACTTCGTCACCAAGCCGATCGCCGCCCACGAACTGAACCACAAGCTGCGCTCGGCCATCGAACACCGGGAGCGTGTCCGCGCACTGACCAGCGAATCCTCCACGGCCCAGCAGGTCGCCTTCACGGCCATGATCAGCATGGGCGACCTTGGCGTCGTCATCGAATTCCTGCGCAAGTCTGCGCTGGCCACCAGCTACTCGGTCATCGCCGCCCGGCTGATCGCTGCGATGAAGGCCTGGGGCCTGCAGGGCGCGGTCCAGGTGCGCGGCCGACATGAGCAAGTCAACCTGAACGCTGAAGGTCCGATGTCCGCCATGCAGGCCGCCGTCCTCGAAAAACTGCGGGACATCGGCCGGATTTTCGAAATGGGCTCGCGGGCGGTGATCAATTTCGAACACGTTTCGCTGCTCGTCGAGAATCTGCCGGTCGAAGACCCGGACAAGGTCGGACGGCTGCGTGACCACCTTGCGGTGCTGGCCGAAAGCGCCGACATGCGCACCGCTGCGCTCGACGCCACCAACGAGCGCGCCCAGCAAAAACTAGCCGTCGAAGCGACCCTGGCCGAACTGCAGAATGCGATGCAGCACATCGCGGCGCGCACCAGCGGCGGACTGCGCAAGAGCCAGACCAACCTGCTCGAATCAATCGAACAGCTAGCCCGCACACTGGCGACGCTGGGTCTGACCGAGACCCAGACCGGGTATCTCGACGACCTGGTCCGCCACGCCGAAGAAGACGCCCACGGCTATTTCGATGCGGTCGCCCAGAGCGACAGCGAATTCACCGAAGTCCTGAACCGCTTGCAGCGTCTGGCTGTCGCCGACTATCGGCTGTAGGGGAGCCACGCCGGGAACCTGGGTGTAAGATGCAGCCACAAAAAATACACCCGGATTGAGATACAGCATATGGTTCCCCACCTCACCACGGCCCTGACCGGGCCTCTGCTCGAACTGGAGCGCCGCTTCCTGGCGGCCAGCCCGCAGATCGAACACTGGCTGCGCGGCCAATGGCTGGAACACACGCCGCCCTTTTATTCGTCGGTCGACCTGCGCAATTCCGGCTTCAAGCTGGCGCCGGTCGATACCAACCTCTTCCCCGGCGGCTTCAACAACTTGAACCCGGCCTTCCTGCCGCTCTGCGTCCACGCCGCGATGAGCGCCATCGAGAAAATCTGCCCGGAAGCGCGCAACCTGCTGCTGATTCCGGAAAACCACACGCGCAACCAGTTTTACCTGCAGAACGTCGCGCAGATCGCCGCAATCCTGAAGCAGACCGGGCTGAACGTGCGCCTCGGTTCGCTCAACCCGGAAATCACCCAGCCGACACCAGTCGAACTGCCGAACGGCCAGAGCCTGCTCCTTGAACCGCTGGTCCGCACCCAGCACCGCCTCGGGCTGGACGGCTTCGACCCCTGCGCCATCTTGCTCAACAACGACCTCTCGGCCGGCATTCCGGAAATCCTGCAAAACCTCAACGAGCAGTTCGTCCTGCCGCCGCTGCATGCCGGCTGGGCGGTGCGCCGCAAGTCCAACCATTTCGCCGCCTACGATCAGGTCGCCAACGATTTCGCCAAGGCCATCGGCATCGATCCGTGGCGCATCAACCCGGCCTTCTCGGTCTGCCGCAGCGTCAATTTCCATGAGCGCCAGGGCGAGGAATGCCTGGCCGCCAACGTCGCCGCCGTACTCGACATCGTCAAGGAAAAGTACCGCGAATACGCCATCGACGAAACGCCCTACGTCGTCGTCAAGGCCGATGCCGGCACCTACGGCATGGGCGTGATGACGGTGCGCGACGCCGACGAGGTGATTGCGCTGAACCGCAAGCAGCGCAACAAGATGAGTGTCGTCAAGGAAGGCCTGGAAGTGTCCGAGGTAATCATCCAGGAAGGCGTGCATTCCTTCGAGACGCTGAATGAGGCCGTGGCCGAGCCGGTCATCTACATGATCGACCGCTATGTCGTCGGCGGTTTCTACAGAGTGCACACCGGGCGCGGCAAGGACGAAAACCTTAACGCGCCGGGCATGCATTTCGAGCCACTCGCCTTCGAGACCGGCTGCAACCTGCCCGACTACGGCTGCAACAACCCCGACGCGCCGCCCAACCGCTTCTACGCCTACGGCGTCGTCGGCCGCCTGGCCTGCCTGGCCGCCGCCATCGAACTGGAACGCACCGCGCCGGAAAGCGACGACTGAAAACCGGCGTGGCGCAGCAACTTCACTTTGACAAACACCTGCTCGGCGGCAGCGCCCGCTCGCTGAAGCTGGCCTTCGTCGTCGATCCACTGCCAACCTTGAAGGCGTGGAAGGATTCGACGGTGGCCATGATGCGCGCTGCCGAAAACCACGGCCACGAGGTTTATGCCATCGATGCCGCGACGCTGGGCTGGCGTCGGCCCGATGGCGACCATGCCGGCGGCGTGTGCGGCGAGGCGCTGCACCTCCACCTGCGTCCGGACGACCACGACTGGTACCGTGAAACCGGCCGCGAATGGCTGCCGCTGACCCGCTTCGATGCGGTGATCATGCGCAAGGACCCGCCCTTCGATGTCGAATACATCACCGCGACCTGGTTGCTCGAACGCGCCGAATCCGACGGCGTCAAGGTCTTCAACCGGCCGCGGGCACTGCGCGATCATTCCGAAAAGCTGGCGATTGCGGAATTTGCCCGTTTTTCACCCCCGACCGTAGCATTCCGCCACATGGGCCAGTTGCACCGCTTCATCGACGAGCAGCGCGACGTCATCCTCAAGCCGCTCGACGGCATGGGAGGCAGCCAGATTTTCCGCGTCCATCGCAATGACCCGAACCGCAATGTCATCGTCGAGACGCTGACCCACGACGGCGCCCGGACCATCATGGCGCAGCGCTTCGTGCCCGAGATCACACAGGGCGACAAACGCATCCTGATCATTGCCGGCCAGCCGGTGCCCTTCTGCCTGGCACGCATCCCCAAGGCCGGAGAAACGCGCGGCAACCTGGCTGCCGGCGGCACCGGCGTCGCCCAGGAATTGTCGGCCCGCGACCGCGAAATCGCCGACGCACTCGGCCCGGTGCTGTTCAAGCGCGGGCTGATGCTGGTCGGCATCGACGTCATCGGCGACCAGCTGACCGAAATCAACGTCACCAGCCCGACCTGCATGGTCGAAATCCGCCAGCAGTCCGGGTTCGACGCCGCCGGCGCCTTCATCACCGCCATCGAGCACGCATGTTCCGCCGCCTGATCCTCGCCGCCCTCCTTCTCTGTCTCGCCGCCTGCGGGCGCACCCCGCTGCAGGAGCAGCAGGCCTACGTCTTCGGCACCCGCGTCGAAGTGCTGGTCGTCAGCGAGGAAGCCGACCAGGGCCGCCAGGCAATTGCCGCCGTGCTGCGCGAATTCGACCGTCTGCACCGGGCCTACCATGCCTGGCAGGAATCCGAACTGACCGCCCTGAATGTCGCCATCGCCGACGGCAAGCCGCTGGAAGTGAAGCCCGAACTGGCCGCTTTCGTCCGCGAAGCGCAGGCGCTGTCGAAACAGGGCGACTACCTGTTCGACCCCGGCATCGGCCGGCTGATCAAGCTGTGGGGCTTCCAGTCCGACGAATTCAAGGCCGAGCTGCCGCCGGCTGCCGAGATCAAGGCGTGGCTGGCCGACAAGCCGTCGATTGCCGCGCTCGACGTCGACGGCAACATTGTTAAGAGCCGCAACCGCCAGGTCGCCCTTGATTTCGGCGGCTACCTGAAAGGCGTCGCCCTCGACCGCGCTGCCGCCATCCTGAAGCAGCAGGGCATCCACAACGCGCTGATCAACATCGGCGGCAACATCATGGCGCTCGGCAGCAAGCAGGGCAAAGCCTGGCGCGTCGGCATCCAGCATCCGCGCCAGCCGGGACCGATGGCCACGGTGACGCTGGCCGACGGCGAAGCGATCGGCACCTCCGGTGACTACCAGCGCTATTTCGAAGTCGACGGCAAGCGCTACGCCCATTTGCTCGACCCGCGCAGCGGCTACCCGGCTAACCACACCCAGGCCGTCACCGTACTCATCCCGCCCGGCCCCAAGGCCGGCACCTTGTCCGACGCCGCTTCCAAGCCGATCTTCATCGCCGGTCCGGACGGCTGGCGCGAAATGGCGAGAAAGATGGAAATCGGCCTCGTCTTGCGCGTCGACGCCAGCAACCAACTCTTCGTCACCGAAGCTCTGAAGAACCGCCTTGAATTCCTCGGCCAGGCACCGGAAATGACGGTCGTCCCCTAAGAACCGACCGCTCGGCATTCCGTTTTTGCCCCTTTTTTGCGGCCGACCGTAGCATTTGTGCCGACGGCCATCCAGACGGCCGATTGCCAACGGAATACGCGGAACGGATATCCCGCTACAATGCTGTGAAACTATAAAAATCCAGAACGACTGAACATCTCACGGAGGAGGGGGAATGTTGCACGGGGTTTCATTCCGGAAGCCGGGTTTCGCCAACAGTCTGGTCTTGCGCATCGGGCTGTTGATCTTGCTATCCCTGGCCGCCTTCACGATCTGTCTATACGTGCTGATCGGCCGACCAACCGTGGACCGGCTGGCGGAAACCCAGATGCAGCTCGCCGCCGAGCAACTGGAAGCGCGCCTGACGCGCCTGCTCAAGACCGTCGAAGTCACGCTGCGCAGCAGCCAGGGCTGGGGCAAGAACGCCAATATCGACCAGACCCGCCTGCTGCGCTTCAACGAATTCTTCTTTCCCATCATCGCCAACCACGGCGAGATCACCTCGGTCATTTTTGCCCACGAGTCCGGCCGCGAAATCCTGCTCCTGATGACCGACGACGGAAAATGGATCAACCGGATCAGCAATCCGGCCGAATGGGGCAACCAGACCTACTGGATCACCTGGAACAAGAACCGTGAAATCGAATCGGTCGAGATGCGCGAGCGCAACTACGATGCGCGCGAGCGCCCGTGGTTCAAGGGCGCCATGGCACTGCCCGACGACAACAGCGTGCACTGGACCGAACCCTACATCTTCTTCACGACCAAGGAGCCGGGCATCACCGCCGCCATGCGGTGGACCGATGCCGATGGCTCGACCTATGTGATCGGCCACGACGTTCGCCTGATCGACATTGCCGAGTTCACCACCCGGATGAAATTCGGCAGCCAGGGCAAGGCCGCTCTCTTCCTGAAGGAAGGCAAGCTGATCGCCCCGCCGGGCGACCCCCGCTTCGCCGACCGCCCGGCCATCAACAAGGCCCTGCTCAAAACCGCCGACGAACTCGAGCTACCCGAATTCGCCACGGCCTTTCAACTGTGGCAAATGGACCCGCGCCCGACCCGGCGCCTGCATGCCTTCGACCGCCCGGACGGGCGCTGGATCAGCCTGTTCCGTCCCATTGAAGGCAACGCCAGCGGCATCTGGCTCGGTGTCATCGCGCCGGAAAGCGATTTTGTCCCGATTGCCTCCCAGGACCTCCTGCTGCTCGGCCTGATCACCCTGTCCGCGCTGGCACTCGGCATGATCGTCGCCATCCGCATTGCCAATCGCTTCGGTGAGCCGATGATGGCGCTGGCCGAGGACAGTTCGCGCATTGGCGCCCTCGATCTGGAACAGCCGGTCACCACCGATGCGCCCTGGCGCGAAGTCACCCAGCTCGCCGCGGCGCTCGAAGGCATGCGCCAGCACCTGCGGCATTCGCGCCGGGCGCTGGAGGACGCCAATATCGAGCTGGAAATCAAGATCGCCCGGCGCACCCAGGCACTGCGCCAGAGCCAGGAGATCCTGCAAAAGCGAGAAGCTTTCTTCCGCGCCATTTTCGACAATGCCGCAGTCGGCATCGTCAGCCTCAACCCGCAACGCCAGCCCGTCCTGGTCAATCGCGCCTTCGCCCGCTTCGTCGATCAACCGATCGATACCCTGTTGTCGAACCCGGAGCAGATCGTCCTGCCGCCCGAAGTTCTCGCCCGGATGGACGATCTGCTCGCCCAAAGCGGCCCGACCGCCAGCCACAGCCTGCGCAACGAATTCGAGTTCAGCGGACAGCACGGTGAAAGGCGCTGGGGCGATGTGCAGATCGCCACCGTCCGCGACGAGGATGGCCAGCTCGACTCCCTGCTCGTCACCATCCTCGACGTTTCCGACCGGCGCGAGATCGAAATGGAGCTGATCCGCCAGTTCAGCTTCCTGCAGGCCCTGCTCGACACCATTCCCAATCCCATTTTCTACAAGGGCGAAAACACCCGCTTTCTCGGCTGCAACCAGGCCTACGAGGCCTTCTTCGGCGTCAATCGCCGGGAATTCGTCGGCAAGCGCGTACTCGACCTCGACTACCTGCCGGAAGACGCGCGGCAAACGTATCAGGCCGAAGACGAAAAGATCATCGCCGAATGCGGCCGGGTCATCCGCGAAGTGCCGATGACCGACGCCGAAGGCCACCAACGCGACAGCCTCTATTCGGTCAGCGGCTTCCGCCTGCCCGATGGCCGGCCGGGCGGCCTGATCGGCGTCATTGTCGACATCACCGCGCTCAAGGATGCCGAACGCGAAGCAGAAAAGGCACGGGCCAATGCCGAAGCCGCGGCGGCGGCCAAGGCCGATTTCCTGGCCAACATGAGCCACGAAATCCGCACCCCGATGAATGCCATCATCGGCATGACCCATCTGGCCTTGCAAACCGACCTCAACACCCGCCAGCGCAATTATCTGACCAAGGTCGACAACGCTGCCCAAGGGCTGCTCGGCATCATCAATGACATCCTCGACCTGTCCAAGATCGAAGCCGGCATGATGCACTTCGAGCGAGTCAGTTTTAGCCTCGACGCGTGCCTGCAGCATCTCAGCGACGTCAGTTCGCTGAAAGCCCGCGAGCGCGGCCTCGAACTGCTCTACGCCATCGGAGCCGACGTCCCCGACCATCTGGTTGGCGACTCGCTGCGCCTCGGCCAGGTCTTGCTCAACCTGGTCGGCAACGCCATCAAGTTCACCGAGCGGGGCGAGATCACCGTCGCCGTCAAGCTGCTTGGCCACCACGAACAGGGCGTCGATATCGGCTTCGAAGTCCACGACACCGGGATCGGCATGAGCCCGGAGCAACAGGCACAACTGTTCGCCGCCTTCACCCAGGCCGATACCTCGACCACCCGCAAATATGGCGGCACCGGACTCGGGCTATCGATCTGCAAGCGCATCGTCGAGGAGCAGGGCGGCCAGATCGGCGTCACCAGCCAGCCCGGCGTTGGTAGCTGCTTCGCCTTCCAGCTGGCCTTCGGCGTGCCAGTCGGCGAACCCGAAACGCGACGCCGCATCGGCCTGCCCGACCAGCTGCGCGCCCTGGTTGTCGACGACAGCCCCGGCGCCTGCGAAATCTTCACCCAGATGCTGATGGCCCTGAACATCGACTGCCACGCTGTGCGCAGCGGAGCGGCAGCGCTGGGCGAACTGGCCTCGGCCGAGCAGGCGGGAACTCCCTACGGCTTGCTGATCGTCGACTGGAAAATGCCGGGCATGGACGGCGTCGAGCTGCTCCGGCAGATCGGCGGGCGGTCCAGCGCCGCGACGGTAATGGCCACCGCCTACGACCACGAGGAGCTGCAGGCGGCGCTCGGCGACCAGATCGTCGGCAGCATCCTGAGCAAACCGGCGACGCCCTCGTCGTTGTTCGACAGCATCGTCATGGCCCTGCATCCGGAAACCCGTCGGGCCGCCCTGCCGGCCTCCGCACCGACCATCCTGAGCCGTGAATTTTCCGGGCGGCGGGTCTTGCTGGTCGAAGATAATGAGGTGAACCGCGAACTGGCGCACGAAATGCTGACCAGCGTCGGCCTCGTCGTTGACCTTGCCGAAAACGGCCTGAAGGCTTGCGAGTGCGTTCAGCGCACGGCCTATGATCTGGTCCTGATGGATTGCCACATGCCGGTCATGGACGGCTACGCGGCCACCCGGCGCATCCGTGAGGATTTGGGCATGCGCCAGTTGCCGATCATCGCGATGACAGCGAATGCGCTGGCCAGTGACCGCGAGCACTGCCTGGCCATCGGCATGAACGACCATATTCCGAAGCCGATCGATGTGGCAGCGCTCTATGCCACCCTCGCCCACTGGCTGGGCCAGCCGGATTCGCCGCGCACGGCGCCGGTGCTGGCCGAGCCGGCCGTGAAAGCCGACATCGACATCGATGCGGCGCTCACCCGACTGGGCGGCAACCGCCAGATGTTCAACCGCCTGCTGACCCGCTTCCGCGAAAACCAGGGCGATGTCATCAGCCAGCTCGAAGCCGATCGGCAGCGCGGCGACAGCAGCGCCATGATCCTGCGCGCCCACACGCTGCGCGGCCTGGCTGGCAATCTCGGCGCCGTGAAATTATCGCGGCTGGCCGGCGAACTGGAGGACAGGCTCAAGACGGGCAGTCCACGCGACAGCGATGATCAGGTCGCCGCCCTGATCGCCCGGCTGGGCGAGGCGCTGCCCGACGTGCTGGCCATCGCCGAACTGGCGGTCGAGTCGGCACCGGCCAGCGCTCCCACGCCGACCAGCGAAATACAGCGCAAGAGTCTATTCAATCTGCATCGGCTTCTGGATAATGACGATGCCGCTGCCATTCCACTTTTCGAAACAATGTTGACGTGGCTGCGGCAGGAATTCGATCCGGACCAGGTCGACCGCCTTGACCGGCAAATCCGGCTGTACCAATTCGATGACGCACTCCAGACGCTGCAGCAGTTCGCGGAACAGCCTGACAAACCCTGACCTACCTTCACCGAGGGCCGAATGACGATGACCTCCCTGCTCCCCAAACAATGCATCCTGGTTGTCGACGACAATCCGGAGAACATCGACGTCCTCTCGGAAGTACTGCGCGACGAATACCGGATCCGGGTCGCCACCTCCGGCGAGAAGGCCCTGAAGATCGTTTATTCTGACGAGCCGCCCGACCTGATCCTGCTCGACATCATGATGCCGGGGATCAGCGGCCTGGAAATCTGCCGGCGTCTCAAGTCCAACCCGGACCGCCGACGCATCCCGATCATCTTCGTCACCGCCATGAGCAGCATCGATGACGAAAAGCGGGGCCTGGAAACCGGCGCCGTCGATTACATCACCAAGCCGATCAGCCCGCCCATCGTCCAGGCCCGGGTCCGCACCCACCTCGCGCTCTACGACCAGTCGCGCGAGCTGGAGCGCATGGTCCAGCAACGCACGCTGGAACTGCTGACCACCCGCCAGCAGATCATTCGCCGCCTTGGTCGCGCCGCCGAGTTCAAGGACAACGAGACCGGCAACCACGTCCTGCGCATGAGCCATTACGCCCGCCTGATCGCCCTCGCCCACGGGCTCGGCGAAGAAGCGGCCAGCATCATCTTCAACACCGCCCCGATGCACGACATTGGCAAGATCGGCATCCCCGATTCCATCCTGCTCAAGCCGGGCAAGCTCGACGCCAATGAATGGGGCGTGATGTTCCAGCACCCGATCATGGGCGCTGAAATAATCGGCAAACACGACAACGAGCTGCTCGAAACAGCCCGCATCATTGCCCTGACCCACCACGAGAAATGGGATGGCAGCGGCTACCCGCAACGTCTGAAAGGTGAGGACATCCCGCTCGAAGGGCGGATCGTCGCCATCGCCGACGTCTTCGACGCCCTCGTCTCGGTCCGGCCGTACAAGAAGGCCGTGCCGCTTGAAGAAGCCCTGCAGTACTTCCAGGACCAGTCCGGTCGCCATTTCGATCCGACGCTGATCGAGGCCTTCAAGCGTGCGCTACCGGAAATCCTGCGCATCCGCGAAATCTACGCCGACGAAAACGGCGCCCTGACCGATCTGGAATTCCACATCAAGGAAATCTACGACCACAAGGATGACCCGAAAGGCTACCCCGACGTCCTGACCAGCACCAACGACAGCGAGTAGCACGGAAAAAATTTCGATTTTGGCCTTTTTTTGCCGGCGACCGTAGCATTTGCCCTGAAGCCGACCTGAGGCGGGCCACCGCCTGGCTGCACGCCGCCGACGGCCTGTTGATCACCGCCGGGGCCGGCATGGGCATCGATTCCGGCCTGCCAGACTTCCGCGGACCCGGTGGCTTCTGGTCGGTCTACCCGGCCCTCGGCCGCGCCCGCATCGCCTTCGAATCCATCGCCAACCCCGCCGCATTCGAGCGCGACCCGCGCCTCGCCTGGGGTTTCTATGGCCACCGCCTCGGCCTCTACCGGCACACCGAACCGCATGCCGGGTTCCGTATGCTGCGGGCACTCGCCACCAGCCTTCCGGCCGGCGCCCACATCTTCACCAGCAATGTCGACGGCCAGTTCCAGAAAGCCGGCTTTGCCGCCGATCAGGTCTGCGAAATCCATGGCTCCATCCACCACCTGCAATGTGCCGCCGGCTGTAGCGAGCGCATCTGGCCAGCCGACGAATTTCAGCCGCGCGTCGATGCCGAGAATTGCCGCCTGCTCGGTGACCTGCCCCACTGCCCCCACTGTGGCGCCCTCGCCCGGCCGAATATCCTGATGTTCGGCGACTGGGGCTGGCTCGACCGACGCACGGCATTGCAACACCAGCGCCTGCAGCAATGGCTGGCCAGCGTAGACCGACTGGTCTGCATCGAAATTGGCGCCGGCACGAATATCCCCACCGTCCGGCACTTCTCCGAAGACTGCGGCGGCAAGCTGATCCGCATCAACCCCGGCGAGCCGGAAGTGCCCGATCCGGCCACCGGCATCGGCCTGGCACTCGGCGGACTGGACGGCATCGCCCGGCTCCACCTGGCACTCACCGGCGCCTAAACCAGTCGGCTACTCAGGCAGCTTCGAATCGATGGTCACGGTCACCGGACCATCGTTGACCAAACCAACCTGCATGTCCGCACCGAACACCCCGGTTGGCACCGGTTTGCCCAGCTCCGCCGACAACTTCGCCACGAAGCGCTCGAACAGCGGCTGCGACACCTCGCCCCGCGCCGCCCGGCTCCACGACGGCCGGTTGCCCTTCTTCACCGAGGCATAGAGCGTGAATTGCGAAACCGCCAGCACGTCCCCGCCGGCATCGCGAACGCTGCGGTTCATCACGCCGTTCTCGTCGGCAAACAGCCGCAGGCGAGCAAGCTTTCCGGCCATCCAGTCGAGATCGGCCTCGCTATCAGCATCCTCGAAACCCGCCAGCACCAACAACCCTGGACCAATCTCGCCGGTCATCCGGCCCTCGACCATCACCGAAGCCCGCTCCACCCGTTGCACAACAACCCGCATTGAAATCTCCCTCGCAAAGAGAAAAGGCCCCTTCCGGAGCCTCTTCGAGTTAATCCGAAAATTACCGGATTAAATGTCGATCCTTGCGTTCAGCGCATTGGTCTCGATAAAGGCCCGGCGCGGTTCGACCAGTTCGCCCATCAACGTCGTGAAAATCTCGTCGGCGGCGATGGCGTCGTCGATCTGGACGCGCAGCAGGCGGCGGACCTTCGGGTCCATGGTCGTTTCCCACAACTGCTCGGGATTCATTTCGCCCAGACCTTTGTAGCGCTGCTTGGCAATGCCGCGTTCGACTTCGTTGAGCAGCCAGTTCATGGCGTCGGCGAAGTTGGTGACAACTTGCTTCTTCTCGCCACGGGCCATCATGGCCCCGGCGCCGAACAGGTCGGCCAGCGTTTCGGCCGTACGGCGCAGCTGCATGAAGTCGCCCGACAGCAGCAGATCCTCGTCGATCAGGCCGACCTTGAGGTTGCCGTGGTGCATGCGTTCGACGCGCAGGATCCAGCGTTCCTGAATGTCGTCGTACTTGGGCACCATCCGCGTCCCGGCCGGTATGTGGGCGGCGATCAGTTCGGCGCTGGCGCGGGCCTTGTCCTCGCTCGACAGATCGATTGCCAGATTGTGGCGAACGATGGACTGCAGCACTTCCGGGTTGATCAGGTGCGACAGGCGGTCGATCACTGCCTCGGTGGCCAGCCACGAGCGGGCCAGGCCTTCCAGGGCCGGACCGGTAATGCCTTCGGCGCCTGCACGCGGCGTCAGAACGGCCTCGTCGAGCGCCATGTTGAGCAGGAACTGATGGTATTCCTGGTCGTCCTTCAGGTAGCGCTCGGTCTTGCCGTGCTTGACCTTGTAGAGCGGCGGCTGTGCGATATAGACGTAGCCGCGGTCGATCAGCTCGGGCATCTGGCGATAGAGCAGCGTCAGCAACAGGGTGCGGATGTGCGCACCGTCGACGTCCGCGTCGGTCATGATGATGATGCGGTGGTAGCGCAGCTTTTCGACGTTGAAATCGTCCTTGCCGATGCCGGTGCCGAGCGCGGTGATCAGCGTGACGATCTGCTCGGACGAGATCAGCTTGTCGAAACGGGCCTTCTCGACGTTGAGCACCTTGCCGCGCAGCGGCAGGATCGCCTGGAACTTGCGGTCGCGGCCCTGCTTGGCGGAGCCGCCGGCGGAGTCACCCTCGACGATGTAGATTTCGCACAGCGCCGGGTCTTTTTCCTGGCAATCGGCCAGCTTGCCGGGCAGGCCTACGCCGTCGAGCACGCCCTTGCGGCGCGTCATTTCGCGGGCACGGCGAGCGGCTTCGCGGGCCCGCGAGGCTTCGACGATCTTGCCGCAAATCATCTTGGCATCGACCGGGCGTTCGAGCAGGAAGTCGGCGAGTTTCTGGGCGACGACTTCTTCGACGGCAGCTCGGGCTTCCGAGGAGACCAGCTTCATCTTGGTCTGCGAGGCGAACTTCGGATCGGGCATCTTGACCGACAGCACGCAGGCCAGGCCTTCGCGCATGTCGTCACCGGCGATATCGACCTTGGCCTTCTTGGCGATCTCGTTTTCGTCGATGTACTTGTTGATGACCCGGGTCATCGCGGCGCGCAGACCGGTCAGGTGGGTGCCCCCGTCGGACTGCGGAATGTTGTTGGTGAAGCAGAGCACCTGTTCCTGATAGGAATCGTTCCACTGCATCGCCACTTCAACGCCGATGGTGATGGCGGAATCGGCAGCGCCCTGGCCCACCTTGGCGTCGCCGGCCGAGTAGAAGATGTTCGGGTGGAGAACCGACTTGGTACGGTTGATGTATTCGACGAAGCTCTGCACACCCCCGGCAAAGGCAAAAAGCTCTTCCTTGCCGGCCCGCTGGTCGACCAGCTTGATGGAAACGCCGTTGTTCAGGAAAGACAGTTCGCGCAAGCGCTTGGCGAGGATTTCGTAGTGGAATTCGACGTGACCGAAGATTTCGTCATCGGCCAGGAAGTGCACTTCGGTACCGCGCTTTTCGGTATCGCCAAGCACCTTCAGCGGCGAGACTTCGAAGCCGTCGCGGACCTCAATGCTACGGTCGACCGGTACACCACGGCAAAATTCCATGAAGTGCTTCTTGCCGTCGCGGCGAATGGTCAGGCGCAGGAATTTCGACAACGCATTGACGCAGGAAACGCCAACGCCGTGCAGACCGCCAGACACCTTGTACGAGTTCTGGTTGAACTTGCCGCCGGCGTGCAGTTCGGTCAGCGCGATTTCGGCGGCCGAGCGCTTCGGCTCGTGCTTGTCGTCCATCTTGACGCCGGTCGGGATGCCGCGGCCGTTGTCGATGACGCTGATCGAATTGTCGGTATGGATGGTGACGATGATGTCGTCGCAATGCCCGGCCAGCGCTTCGTCGATCGAGTTGTCGACAACTTCGAAGACCAGGTGGTGCAGACCGGTACCGTCGGACGTGTCGCCGATGTACATGCCCGGCCGCTTGCGGACGGCCTCCAGACCTTCGAGGATCTGGATGCTGGATTCACCGTAAGCCGGTGATCCGGCGTCTTGCGGGCTGCTCATTGGCGTATTTTCTTCGCTCATGCTTTGTGTTCCACGTGAAACTGCAAAAGGCCGGCCCGGCGGGCCGACCTTCCTTCAATTGCTGCTGTGATTCCTAGATGCGCATCGGCATCACGACGTACTTGAAGCGGTCGTTGCCAGGCAGGGTGATCAGGGCGCTGGAATTGGCGTCGTTGAAGCTCCACTGGATTTCATCGGCGTGGATGTTGTTCAGCACGTCCAGAAGGTAGCCGACATTGAAGCCGACATCGATGACGTCGCCGCTGTAGTCGACTTCAATTTCTTCGACCGCTTCTTCCTGCTCGGCATTGGCAGCGATCAGTTTCAGGCTGTTGTCGCCGAGCACGACACGAACACCGCGGAATTTTTCGTTAGTCAGGATGGCGGCGCGCTGCATGGCCTGCATCAGCGTCTGACGGCCAACCTTCATGTGGTTCTTCAGGGTCGCCGGCACGACACGCTCGTAATCCGGGAACTTGCCGTCGATCAGCTTGGAGACCAGCACGACGGAACCGAAGGAGAAACGCACCTGGTTCGGGGTCAGGGTGATGTTCAGCAGATCATCGGTATCGACCAACAGGCGGTTCAGTTCGAGCACCGTCTTGCGCGGCAGGATCATTTCCTGGCGCGGCAGATCGGTGTCGATCTCGACGCTGGCGTAGGCCAGACGGTGACCATCGGTGGCCACGGCGCGCAGTTCCTTGCCCTCGACCAGCAACAGCAGGCCGTTCAGGTAGTAACGCACATCCTGGGCAGCCATCGAATACTGGGTCTTGCTGATCAGCTGGCGGAAGGCCTTCTGCGAAATCGAGAACTGCTTGGTTTCGCCCTCGCTGACCGTCATCCGGGGGAAGTCGTCGGCCGGCAGGGTCTGCAGGCTGAAGCGGCTCTTGCCGGCACGCACCTGAAGGCGCTTGTCTTCCAGAACCAGGCTGACTTCGGCCGTATCCGGCAGCGAACGCAGGATTTCCTGCATCTTGCGGGCCCCGACCGTCACGGCGCCATCACCTTCACCGCCGGCACATTCGGTGCTCGTCGTGATCTGGATCTCGATGTCAGTGGCCAGCAGCGTCAGGCGATCGCCCTTCTTTTCCAGCAGCACGTTGGAGAGGATGGGCAGCGTGTGACGACGTTCGACAATTCCCGACACAGACTGCAGCGGGGCCAGAAGCGTGTCTCTTTGGGTTTTAATAAGAACCATATATTAAATTCCTTTATAGACTATATCGGGAACAATTCTGTGGATAACTGAAAAATACTCTTTTGTTTCAGTGGATTGAATCTTCGTTTTCGAACCGCGAAACCCACTGGCCGGACTGTGGATGAAATCCGGACAATTTTCCCACAAAGCGGGATTCACCAGATAACTCACAAATGACCAACAGGTTTTCCACAGGCTTATCGACAGACTCATCCTTTCAATACTTGCAGCAAGACATGCAGGTCGTGGTTGAGTTCGTTTTCCTTGGTACGCAGGGAATCAATAGTCTTTACCGCGTGAATGACCGTGGTGTGATCGCGTCCGCCAAAGGCATCGCCGATTTCCGGGAAGCTGTGCGAGGTCACTTCCCGGCACAGCCACATCGCCACCTGACGCGGCCGGGCGATGGCCCGCGTCCGCTTCTTGGAAAAGAACTCGGCTACCTTGATCTTGTAATAGTCGGCGACGGTCTTCTGGATGTTGTCGATGCCGACATTGCGGGCCGAACCGATAACGTCCTTCAGCGCCTCCTTGGCCAGATCGAGGGCGATGACCCGGCCATGGAAGGACGAATAGGCCAGTACCTTCTTCAAGGCACCTTCGAGTTCGCGGACATTGGAACGCAAATGCTTGGCTATAAAGAAGGCGACTTCGTCGTCGAGCTGGATGCCTTCGGCTTCGGCCTTCTTCTTCAGGATGGCGACGCGCATCTCCAGTTCCGGCGGCTCGATCTGCACTGTCAGGCCCCAGTCGAAGCGGGTGACCAGCCGGTCGTCGAGACCGTTGATATCCTTGGGATAGGTATCGCAGGTGATGATGATCTGCTTGCGGGCTTCAATCAGCGCATTGAACAGGAAGAAGAATTCCTCCTGCGAGCGGTTCTTGCCATTGAAGAACTGCACATCGTCGAGCAATAGCACGTCGAGCGAACGGTAGGTCCGCTTGAAGCTGTCGAAGGACTTCTGCTGGTAAGCGCGCACCACGTCGGAGTAATAGTCCTCGGCGTGCACGTAGCGAACGATCTTTTCCGGGTTTTCGGCAACGATAGTGTTGCCGATGGCGTGGATCAGGTGAGTCTTGCCGAGACCGGCGCCACCATAGATGAACAGCGGGTTATAGGCGCCGCCCGGATTGTTGGCGACCTGGACGGCAGCGGCCCGGGCCAGGTCGTTGGCCTTGCCGACGACCAGATTGTCGAAGGTGAAGGACGGGAAGAGCCGGGATTTCTCGTAATTGCTGCCCTTGCCACGGGATTTCTCCGAAGCGGCAGTGCGTTTCTCGGACGTCGTCGCCGGATTGGCCGGCGCCTTGTCATTTTGATGGTCGGGCGCCGACGCAGACGACTGGACCCGGGGAGTGGCAACCTTGCCGCTACCGATGACCAAGGCAATGCTGACGGGTGCCGAGAAGAAGCTTTGGCTGTAATCCTCGATCCGCGACAGGTAGCGGTCGCGTACCCACTTCAATATGAAGCTGTTGGGCGCGATCAGGCGCAAGCCGTCTTCCAGGGCCGTGGTTTCACCTTCGAGCCGCAGGGGCTTGATCCAGGTGTTGAATTGCTGTGCGGGCAATTCCTGCTCAAAGCGCAGCAAACAGGATTCCCAGAAACCGGCCATTGACGACAACACTCCTCCCCGCGCATTCGATGTGGATGTCGATGGCGGTTATTAGATATATGATTTGATACTATTTTTTTTAAATTTCGGCGACCGGACGATTGCCGAAGAAGCCAAGATTCTACCCCCCATCCGGGAAGTTATCCACAGCTTTGGAAAATAATTGATCTTGACAACACACCATCAAACAGGGTGTAATCACGCGTTTTTCTTCGCACATCAAGGGATTACAACATGAAACGCACGTATCAACCGTCGGTCGTGCGCCGCAAGCGCACCCATGGCTTCCTGGTCCGTATGCGCACCAAGGGTGGCCGTGCAGTTATCGCTGCTCGCCGCGCCAAGGGTCGCAAGCGTCTGGGCGTTTAAGCCCCGACGTTCGGCGAGGTGAAACAAAGCTTCGCCAGACGCTATCGCCTGACAAAAACGGATGAGTTCTCATCCGTTTTTGGTTTCAGGAGGGCGATTCGTGGCAAGTTGCTGATGTTGCACTATCAGCCACGCCCCGAAGGCAATACCGAGGCACGACTGGGTCTGGTCGTTGGCAAGAAGCTGCTCAAGCGGGCGGTCGACCGCAATACGGTCAAACGCGTGGTCCGCGATCATTTCCGGCGTTGCCGGGCAGAATTGCCGGCGGTCGATCTGGTCGTCAGGCTGGCCGCCAAACCGGCACCACTTGACCGCAAGCAGCTGGCCGAAGATTTCCTCGCCCTGCTGGAAAAGCTGCAACGACCGCGCAACAAGCGGGATGGACAATGAAATACTTGTTGATCGCGCTGGTTCGCGTCTATCAATATGCGATCAGCCCCTTGCTCGGGCGTCGCTGCCGTTATTTTCCGAGTTGCTCGGAATATGCGGTAGAAGCAGTGCAAAAATATGGTGCCTTCCGGGGCGGCTGGCTGGGCGTCAAGCGCATCTGCCGCTGTCACCCCTGGCATCCCGGCGGGTATGATCCTGTACCCTGACTCAAGAATTCTTTTGTAGGCTGTTATGGATACGCGACGCCTGATACTGGTTTTGATCTTCACGTTCTCCAGCTTCATGCTGTGGGAAAACTGGCAGAAGTACAACCAGCCGAAGCCGGCTGCCGATGCCGTGGCAAGCGCGCCTGTTGCCGGTGGCGCTCCGACGCCTTCCGCTGCTTTGCAGGCCAAGGCCGCGCCGGGCACCCCGCCGGTTACGACTGCCGCATCGAACGCCGAGACCTTCACGATCACCACCGATCTGCTGAAGGCCACCATTTCCGCCCAGGGCGGCGATCTGGTCAATCTCGAACTGCTCAATTACACCGATCACGACGACAGCAAGAAGACTTTCGTCCTGTTCGATGCCAAGCATCAATACATGGCCCAGTCCGGCCTGATCGGCGAGGGACTGCCGACGCACCGCACGATGTTCAAGCGGGTTGCCGGCGCAACCGCACTGGCTGAGGGCACCGACGAGTTGAAGGTGCGCCTGGAATCGGCTGATCAGAACGGGATCAAGGTCGCCAAGACCCTGACTTTCAAGCGTGGTTCATATTTGATCGATGTCGCCTGGGAAGTCGCCAATACCGGCGACAAGGCCATCGCCCCGCATGCCTACTACCAGTTGCAGCGCGACGACGCGGCACCGGCCGGCGAATCGGCCATGGTATCGACCTTTACTGGCCCGGCCGTCTATACCGATGCCGACAAGTACCAGAAGGTCGATTTCAGCAGCATTGCCGACAACAAGGCCAAGTTCGCCAAGACTGCCGACAACGGCTGGCTGGCCGTCGTCCAGCATTACTTCGTTTCGGCCTGGGTACCGAAGGACAAGGTCCAGCGCGAGTTCTACATGCGCAAGGTCGAAGGCAGCAATCTCTACCAGGCCGGCGTGATCGTGCCGGTGGCCGAAATTGCACCGGGCACCAAGGGCGAAACCTCAATCAGCCTGTATGCCGGGCCACAACTGCAAACCAACCTGAAACAGGTTGCGCCGGGTCTTGACCTGGTTGTCGACTACGGCTGGCTGACGGTCGTTGCCGCGCCGATCTTCTGGGCGCTGGAAGCCATCCACAAGCTGGTCGGCAACTGGGGCTGGGCGATCGTCGTGCTGACCATCATGATCAAGGCAGTCTTCTTCCCGCTGTCCGCCGCTTCCTACAGGTCGATGGCCAAGATGAAGGTGCTGACGCCGCGCCTGATGCAGTTGAAGGAACGCTTCGGCGACGACAAGCAACGCCTGAACCAGGAAATGATGAAGCTCTACCAGACCGAGAAGGTCAATCCGCTTGGCGGCTGCCTGCCCATCCTGGTCCAGATTCCGGTCTTCATCGCCCTCTACTGGGTACTGCTCGGCGCCGTCGAAATGCGCGGTGCACCGTGGATCATGTGGATCAAGGACCTGGCATCGGCCGACCCGTACTACATCCTGCCGGTCGTCATGATGGCCTCGATGTTCGTCCAGACCAAGCTGAACCCGACACCGCCGGACCCGATCCAGGCCAAGGTCATGATGATGATGCCGCTGATCTTCGGTGTCATGTTCTTCTGGTTCCCGGCCGGTCTGGTGCTCTACTGGGTGGTCAACAACGTGCTGTCCATTGCCCAGCAGTGGCACATCACCCGGATGATCGATGCCGGTGGCAAGGCTGCCAACGACCCGAAAGCCTAAGGTGTGAACCACGACACCATCGCTGCCATCGCCACGGCCCCCGGCCGTGGTGGTGTCGGCGTCATCCGCATCTCGGGCAGCAATTTGCTGCCCTTTGCTTTTGCGCTGACCGGCAAGAGGCCCAAGCCGCGCTATGCAACGCTGGCCGACTTCAAGGCCGCCGACAATGCTACGGTCGATAGTGGAATTCTGCTCTTTTTCCCCGGCCCGCATTCCTTTACCGGCGAAGACGTGCTCGAACTGCAGGGCCACGGTGGTCCGGTAGTCATGCAGATGCTGCTCGCCCGTTGCCTCGATCTCGGTGCCCGTCTGGCCGAACCCGGCGAATTCAGCCGGCGTGCCTTCCTCAACGGCAAGATGGATCTTGCGCAGGCCGAGGCGGTGGCCGACCTGATTGACGCCGCCACGACCAGCGCCGCCCGTTCGGCAGTACGTTCTCTGCAAGGCGAGTTCTCGCGGGCAATTGGCGAGTTGAACGAAGAACTGATCAACCTGCGCATGCTGGTCGAGGCAACGCTGGATTTCCCGGAAGAGGACATCGATTTCCTGCAGGCGGCCAATGCCTTCGGCCGTCTGGAACGTCTGCAATTGAAACTGGCCGAAATCTTCGACCGCGCCGGTCAGGGCAAGCTGCTGCAATCCGGCCTGCATGTCGTGCTGGCCGGCCAGCCAAATGTTGGCAAATCCTCGCTGCTCAACCGGCTGACCGGCGACGATCTGGCCATTGTGACGCCGATCGCCGGTACGACCCGCGATGCCCTGCGCTCGACCATCCAGATCGAAGGTATTCCCCTACACATCATCGATACCGCCGGCCTGCGCGAAACCGACGACGAAGTCGAGAAAATCGGCATTGCGCGCAGCTGGCAGGAAATCGAGCGTTCCGACGTGGTTTTGTTGCTGGTCGATGCTCGCACCGGTGTTACCGACGCCGACCGGGAAATTCTGGCGCGCCTGCCCAAGCGCCTGCAACGCATCACTGTCTACAACAAGATCGACTTGGCCGGGCGTGAAGCGGAACGCCACGATGAAACAGACGGCATCGCTATTTCTTTGTCGGCCAAGGTCAATCAGGGGATCGACCTGTTGCGTCAGGAGCTATTGCGAATCGCCGGCTGGCATCAGGCCGAAGATGTCTTCATCGCCCGCGAGCGCCATCTGCGCGCGTTGTCCGACGCTCAGGAACATGTTGCCGCTGCTCGCCATGTCGTCGAAAGCAGCCTGCCTGCCCTTGAGCTGTTTGCTGAAGAATTACGCCTGGCCCAGCAATCCCTTGGTCAGATTACCGGTGAATTCACTGCCGACGACCTGCTGGGCGTCATTTTCAGCCGGTTTTGCATAGGAAAATAAGCTGTCTTCAGCTTGTGCATAAGCCTGTACACAAGCTGTCCAGCGATTGTGGGCAAACCCTGGATTTCGACGATAGTCAAAAACTGTCCAGAATTCATCCACAGGCAGATCAGAGGGTTTGCCGGCCTGATTTTATGCTGTTAAATACATGATTATTATAAATATATTTAACTTATACACAGAGTTGTTGCTGATATATTCTCAGTAGTAGGTTTATATATAGTTCTTATTAAAGAACGTAGACCAGACTGCAATCTGATTTCTGAAAGACTTTTTTGGATCTGTTCTCCAGTGAATTGTTGATCCTGCTGCTGGCAGCCTTCATGGCTGGAGGCATCGATGCGGTTGTCGGTGGTGGCGGATTGATCCAGATACCGGCGCTGTTTGTTGCTTATCCCGGCGAATCGCCGGCCAGCCTGTTCGGCACCAACAAGTGCGCCAGCGTGGTTGGTACGGCCAATGCGACCTGGCGCTATGCCCGGCAGGTCAGGATGCCTTGGCGAACGATTCTGCCGGCTGCTTTGGCGGCGTTCATTTTTTCGTATGGCGGTGCGGCGGTTGTGGCCTGGTTGCCCAAGGATGCCGTCAGGCCGCTGATTCTGCTGCTGCTGATCTTTGCAGCCGTCTATACGCTAAAAAAGAAAAATTTCGGCGATCTGCATGCGCCGGCCCATAGCGGTCATCGTGAATTGATCTATGCGATGCTGCTCGGCGGGGTCATTGGTTTCTATGATGGATTTTTCGGGCCAGGGACCGGCAGTTTCCTGATTTTCCTTTTCGTCCGCTTCTTTGGTTTTGATTTCCTGCATGCGTCGGCCAGCGCCAAGGTGGTCAATGTGGCGACCAACCTGGCTGCCCTCGCCTATTTTGTGCCCAATGGCTACCTCTTACCGATGCTGGCGGCCGGGATGGCGCTGGCCAATGTCAGCGGTTCGATGGTCGGCACGCGGCTGGCCTTGAAGCATGGCAGCGGTTTTATCCGGAATGCCTTTTTGGTCGTTGTCGGTGGGCTGATCGTCAAATTTGCCTGGGATACTTTCAGGCTCTGGTAAACCTTTTTCGGGAACCGGAACGGGCGGGCTTTTTCAAATAGAATTCGGCCACTTTGTTCGAGGAAGATTCATGCGCATCACGCTTGTCCATCCAGCCGGTTTCAATTTCGTTCCTGGTCAGCCGGATTTCTCGGTGCTGGCCAACCGCATGCCGCCGATCGGCATCATGCAACTGGCGTCGTGGCTGGAAAAATTCGGGCATAGCGTGCAACTGCATGACTGTCTCGGCCCCTACGCGCCACCGAGCATTGCCGAGAATGCCGAAATCGTTCTGGCGACGGACCCGGAAATGGTCGGCTTTTCTGCGACGACGTCGGGGTTCATGGATGCCTTCGAAATTGCTGCCTATATCCGCGAACGCCGGCCTGAGATAAAGATCGTTTTCGGCAATGTTCACGTCTCCTCGCTTGGCGCACCGATCCTCGAACATTTCCCGGAGATCGACTATCTGGTCATCGGCGAGGGTGAGGGATCGTTTCTCGATCTGGCTGACGGCAAGCCGCTGGCCGGCATCGGCAACCTGATCTGGCGCAACGAACAGGGCCGGATCGTCGTCAATCCGCGCCGCGACCGCATTCTCGACCTCGACGAACTGCCCTTCCCGGCCTACGAAAAACTGGCTGGCTTCCCGCACGCTTACCACCTGCCGCTGTTCGCTTACGAAAAGCGCCACGGGGCAACGATGATCACCTCGCGCGGCTGCCCCTACACCTGCTCGTTCTGCGACCGGACGGTTTTCGAGCGGCTGTACAAAACCAATTCGGCGCAATACACCTACGACCACATGAAGTACCTGCGGGACAACTTCGGGGTCTATCACATCAACATGTACGACGACCTGTTCACCGCCAAGAAGCAGCGGGTCTTCGACCTCTGCCAGTTGCTGATCGACAAGCCGCTTGGCATCCAGTGGAATTGCGCCATCCGTACCGGCCATACCTCGGACGAAATGCTGGCCAAGTTGAAGCAGGCCGGCGCGCTGATGGTCTCCATGGGCATCGAATCGGCCGATCCGGGCATGATGGAGCGCCACAAGGCGGGCGTCACGCTGGAGGCGGTGCGCGATACGGTACGCCAGATTCACGCTGCCGGGCTGCGCGCCAAGGGCTTGTTCATCTTCGGCATGCCGGGCGAAACACCGGAAACGGTCAAGACGACCAGCGATTTCATCCTGTCGCTCGATCTCGATGAAATGAACATGACCAAGTTCAGCCCGCTGCACGGCGCGCCGATCTGGGATGAATGCGCGGCCGGGATCGGCGGCGAGATGATCGAGGACTGGCGGCTGATGAACTGCCTGAATTTCGTCTATCTGCCGGAAGGCTTCTCGTCGCGCGAAGAGATGGACGCGCTGTACAACTGGCACGTCAAACGTTTCTACGACAGCAAGGGCTATCGCCACCGCTTCGCCAAACGGCTGTGGGCGCATCGCTGGAGCCTGTGGCACGTCCTCAAGCATTTGCCCGAGACCATCGCCGCAGCCCGCTATTTCAGCGCCAACAAGGCGCAGCTGGAGAAGGCCAAGCGGGAGTTCAAGCTGCATCCCCGTCAGCCGGTTGGCCTCAAGCCGCAATTGTCGACGGACTTGCAGATCGACAACATCGTCGCCATGTCGCCGGTCAAAATGACCCGGCGCGAGGCCGCGAAGGCAATCATTCCGGTGGTTTACGAAGGCAGCGCCTGTTGCCCGCCGCCGGGTTTGCAGGGGGCGGTATAATTCCGGGTTCCCGGTCTGGACGTACGCGCCGGCGGCCATCGGTTTTGGCCATTTTTCAGGGCCGACCGTAGCATTCCACCCGGTCCGCAGAGAATATCGAAGGGTTGCGATGATGGAACAGCAGGCTCAGGCAGTTGAGCGTCGGCAGTGCGACGTGCTGGTGATCGGTGGCGGTCCGGCCGGGGCGACTGTGGCGCCGTTTCTGGCCGAAAAGGGTTATCGCGTCGTCGTTCTCGAAAAAGCGCGCCATCCGCGTTTCCACATCGGCGAATCGCTGCTGCCGGCCAACCTGCCGCTGTTCGAGCGCATGGGCATTGCCGACCAGGTCAAGGCCATCGGCATGGTCAAGCCAGGGGCCGAATTTGTTTCGCCCTGTCACGAGATGACTCAGACCTTCCATTTTGCCGACGCCTGGGACAAGTCGATGCCGACCGCCTATCAGGTCAAGCGCGACGAGTTCGACACCATTCTGATTCGCAACGCCGAACAGAAGGGCGTCGAGGTGCATGAGGGCTGCAAGGCCAAGTCGGTCGATTTTCTGCCCGATAACTCCGCCGCCGTCCGCGCCGTGCACGACGACGGCCGCGAAACCGAATGGCAGGCCCGTTTCGTCGTCGATGCCTCGGGCCGCGACACTTTCCTGGCCAATCGTTTCCAGATCAAGCACCGCAATCCCAAGCACAACAGCTCGGCGATCTACGGCCATTTCACCGGCGCCAAACGTCACGAGGGCGCGGCCGAAGGCAACATCACCATCTTCTGGTTCGAGCACGGCTGGTTCTGGTTCATTCCGATGCAGAACGACATCACCAGCATAGGCATGGTGACCTGGCCGTACTACATGAAGACCAAGGGCGAGCGCAGTCTCGAACAGTTCCTGATGGACGGCATTGCGATGTGCCCGGGGCTGGGCATGCGCCTGAAAGATGCGACGCTGGTCAACCAGGTCGAGGCGACCGGCAATTTCTCCTACGTTTCCGAACGCAATCATGGCGCCAACTACGTGATGCTTGGCGACGCCTATGCCTTTATCGACCCGGTGTTTTCGTCCGGCGTGCTGCTCGCCATGAACAGCGGCGTCATCGCCGCCGAAGCCATCGACACCTGCCTGAAGAATCCGGCCGCCGCGCCGGCCGCGCTGAAGCGTTTCGATGCGCTGATGAAGCACGGGCCGAAGGAATTCTCGTGGTTCATCTACCGCGTGACCAACCCGATCATGCGCGACTTCTTCATGTACCCGAAGAACATCTTCCGCGTGAAGGAAGCGCTGCTTTCCGTGCTCGCCGGCGACATTTTCGGCAAGACCCCGATCTGGCGCTCGATCTGGATGTTCAAGCTGCTTTACTACATCGCCAACATCATCCAGCCGAAGCGCGCCTTTCTCGGCTGGAAACGCCGTCGCTTCAACATCCGCAAGGTGGATGAAGCGGTCGTGTACAACGCATAGTGGCGCTGCGCTTCATTGCTTCGCCTTCGCCGGTTTCACGTGAAACCGGCCGGGAACTCGGTGGCACGCTGCTTGGTGAGCCGTCCTCCGGTGCCCTGCCTGCGTGGCCAGTGCAGCGGGTTTTCGCGCCGCTGCTCGGGTCGACCGTTCCGGTCATCCATGAAGTCTGGCTGGTCGACGAAGCCGCGCTTGCCGGCCGTAGCGAAGACATCGTCTGGCGTCGGACTGGCGGCCTGCTGTACGGGGTCATAGCGCTGGACGAAGCCGATTTCGCTGGCGCCACCGGCTGCTCACCACTGCAGGCGGCCAGCGCCGAAGCCTATCGCCGCATCTTCCGTCTGCTCGACGCCGAGCAGGTGCCCCACTTGTGGCGCGTCTGGAACTACCTCGATGGCATCAACCAGGAAACGCACGGCCTGGAACGCTACCGGCAGTTCAACGTCGGCCGCCAGGACGCTTTCCTCGAATGCCATCGCGGCGCCACCGGCAACGTGCCGGCGGCCTGCGCCCTCGGTCTGGCCGGCGGGCCACTTTCCATCGCCTTCATGGCTGGTTCGACACCGGCCATGGCCGTCGAGAATCCCCGCCAGGTCAGCGCCTACAATTATCCGGCCGACTACGGCCCACGCAGCCCGACCTTTTCGCGGGCGGCGCTGGTCACGCTGCCAGGGCAGGAAATCCTGTTCGTTTCCGGCACGGCCAGCATCGTTGGCCACCAGACCGTGCACCCGGGCGATGTCGCCGGCCAGTGCCGCGAAGCGATGGCCAACGTTGCCGCCGTTCTGGTCGAAGCCAACCGCCAGTGCCGTTCGGCGCCGTTCGCCGCGAACGAACTGACGTACCGGGTCTATGTCCGCCATGCCGCCGACTTCCGGACGGTTCGCGCCACGCTGGGGCCGCTGATCGGCAGCGCGGAAGTGGTCTATGTTCAGGCCGATATCTGCCGTAGCGACCTGCTGCTGGAAATCGAGGCCATGGCCTCGCATCCGCTGGCTGCCAACGCGTGACGCTCGATGACTGACGTTCGCCGCGCTGGCAGTCCGCTGTGGATCGCCTACGAAACCGTCGCCATGCTCGTCGGTCTCGGTACGCTGGCGCTGATCTGCCTCGCCTGGCTGCCCTTTGCGCTGCTGCTGCACCCGCTGCTGCCGCGTCGTCTCGGCCAGCCCCTCGGCCGGCGGGCCATCGCCGTCGGCTTTCGCCTCTACCTGCGCATCCTCGAACTGTGCTGCGCCTGCCGCTTCGACCTGAAAGCGCTCGATGCGCTGCGCGACCAGGGCCCGCTGATCGTCGCCGCCAACCACCCGTCGCTGCTCGATGCGGTGATGATCACCTCGCGCCTGCCTAACGCCGTCTGCGTCATGAAGGCGTCGCTGATGGACAACATCCTGTTCGGTTCGGCCGCCCGGCTGGCCCGCTACATCCGCAACGACGCAGCGCTGAAGATGATTCTCGACGGGCGCGATGCGCTGAGTCAGGGCGCCCACCTGGTCATTTTTCCGGAAGGTACGCGGACGACCGATTTTCCGCTCGACCCCTGCATGCCAACCGCCGGGCTGATCGCCAGCCGCGCCAAGGTGCCGGTGCAGACGCTGCTCATTGAATTCTCGACGCCCTATCTCGGCAAGGCGTGGCCGCTGTTCCGCCGGCCGGAACTGCCGCTGACCTGCCGCATCCGGCTCGGCCGCCGCTTTCCGCCGCCGACCGACATCCAGGCCTTCACGGCCGAACTCGACGCCTACTTCCGTTCCGAAATTGGCCAAAATTTGGCACCGACCGTAGCATTTACCGCCTGAACCCCGTTTTGCCATGCCTGCCGCTTCGCATACCCACCTCGTCCTGATCCCCAGCTACAACCCCGGCCCCGGCGTGCTCGACACGGTCCGTGCCGCGCGGGCGCAATGGACGCCGGTCTGGGTCGTCGTCGATGGCAGCACCGATGGCACGGCCGAACAACTGCAGGCGCTGGCGGCGACGGACGATGGCCTGCGCGTCATCGTGCTGCCGGAAAACCGCGGCAAGGGCGCCGCGGTGCTCGAAGGCATCACGCAGGCTGCGGCCGCCGGCTACACCCACGCCCTGACCATGGATTCCGACGGCCAGCATCCGGCCGACCTGATCCCCGCCTTCATGGCCGCCTCGCAGGCTGCGCCGGCCCAGATGGTGCTCGGCAAGCCGGTCTTCGGCCCGGAAGCACCGGCCCTGCGCGTCAATGGCCGCAAGGTGTCGAACGGCTGGGCCAACCTGGAGACGTTGTGGATGGGCATCGGTGACTCACTGTACGGTTTCCGCGTCTATCCGGTCATGCCGCTGATCAAAATCATGCGCGGCAACCGCTTCATGCGCCGCTTCGACTTCGACCCCGAAGCCGTCGTCCGCCTGTGCTGGGCCGGCGTCCGCCCGCTCAACCTCGACGCCCCGGTGCGCTACCTGTCCGCCGAGGAAGGCGGCGTCTCGCACTTCAAGTACCTGCGTGACAACACCTTGCTGACCTGGATGCACACCCGGCTCTTCCTCGGCTTCCTGCTCCGCCTGCCGCTGCTTCTGGTTCGCTACCTGACCGCCTGAGTCCGATGCTGCCCCTGCGCCAGTTCGCCCTGCGTTATCTGATCGCCGATGCCGCGCCGCTGTCGCCGCGCGAGCGCTGGCTCAGCGCGGTGGCCGGACTGGTCGGCATCGTGCTGATGCAGGGCATACTCGCCGTGCTGCCGGCCGGGCCGGGCATCAGCTATCTGCTGGCCCCGCTCGGCGCCAGTTCGGTCATCCTTTTCGCACTGCCGCACAGTCCGCTGGCCCAGCCGTGGTCGCTGGCCGGGGGGCTGTTTATTTCGGCACTGGTTGGTCACCTGTGCGGTCTGTGGATCAGTCCGGCCTTCCTTGCAGTAGGCGTGGCACTCGGGCTGGCCATCTGGTTGACTGCCTGGCTGCGCTGCATCCATCCGCCGGGCGGAGCGATGGCCGTTGTTTTCGCGATCAGCGCGCAGCAACAGCCGGTATCCCTGTCAACGGCCATGCTCAACGTGATCGCCGCCGTGATGGCGGTGCTGGTCGTCAACAACCTGATTCCCGGCCGGCGTTATCCGCTGTGCGTCCCCGCCGGGCCGCGCGTCCAGGCCGCCAGGCCGCCGCGACGCAGCATTCGCCACGACGACCTGCAGCACGCGCTGGAAAAGCTCGACACCTATGTCGACGTCAGCGAGGATGATCTGGTCCGTATCTACGACCTCGCGACGACTCACGCCCACCTCCGGCACGAGCGGCGAAGCTGTGCCGAGGTCATGTCTTCCCCGGCGATCAGTGTCGAATTCGCCACCGAGCTCAATGAAGCCTGGGCGCTGATGCAGTCCAATCACCTGAATGGCGTGCCGGTTATCGACCGCAGCCAGCGGGTGATCGGCGTGCTGACCCTTGAAAACTTCCTCCGCCACGTTGAGCCGGATGGTTCGCAAGACATCGGCGAGAACATCCGTCGGCTGCTGCGCCCATCGCCCACGGCCTATTCCGACAAGCCGGAGGTAGTCGGCCAGATCATGGAAACCCAGTTCACCGAGGTACAGACCTCGATGCCGATCAGTGAAATTGCTGCCTTGCTGGCCGCTGCAGACCATCCTGTCATCGTGCCGGTTGTCGACGACACCCGGCGTCTGGCCGGTGTGCTGACCCAGACTGACCTGCTGGCGGCGCTGTATCATCGCCAGGCGGCAGCAGCGGCACGAGGCTGAAAGTATGAACACCACCGAAATCTTCCTGATCGCCATGACGATCATCTTCACCGTGCCCTGGCTGATCTGGCGGCTCGGCAACACCGACTATGTCGCGCCGCTGGTCGTCGTCCAGATCATCACCGGCATCCTGCTCGGGCCGGGCATTCTCGGGCGGGTCTTTCCCGAGTATTACCAGTTCGTCTTCAACCCGGCCGTCGTCCAGTCGCTGAACGGCATCGCCTGGTGGGCCGTCATGCTGTTCGTGATGATCGCCGGCGTCGAGCTTGACCTCAAGAAGGCCTGGGAACACCGCCGGGAAAGCGGCATCACCGCCGGGCTGGCGCTCGGCACGCCGCTCGCGTTCGGTTGCGGCGCTGCGCTGCTGATGCTCGGCTTCGACGGCTGGATCGGTTCGCGCGCTGAAACCTGGCAATTCGTCGTCGGCGTCGGCATGGCCTGCGCGGTGACTGCCCTGCCCATCCTGATCCTGCTGATGGAAAAGCTGGAAATCCTCCGCCAGCCGATCGGCCAGCGCATCCTGCGCTACGCCAGCCTGGACGACATCGCGATCTGGGGCGTGCTGGCGCTGATCCTGATGGACTGGGAACGGATCGGCCGCCAAGGCACCTTCCTCGTCATCTTCGCCATTACCGCCTGGCTTTTCCACCAGCTGATGTCCCGGCTGGCCGAGCGCGATCGGTGGTACGTCGCGCTGATCTGGCTGGCTGCCGTGGCTTTCGGCGCCGACTGGGCCGGCCTGCATTTCATGGTCGGCGCCTTCCTGGCCGGGGCGAGCATGGAAGCCGACTGGTTCGACCAGGAAAAAATGGACCAGCTACGCCACCACGTGCTGCTCGTCTTCATGCCGGTCTTCTTTCTCAGCACCGGCCTGCGCACCAACTGGGAAGTCGGCGGCACGGCGGTGTTTGCCGCCGCCGCCCTGCTGCTGGTGATGTCGGTGGCGGGCAAACTGATCGGTGTGCGGGTAGCCGGCAAAATCCTCAAATGGTCGCCCGGCGAGGCGAGCATCATCGGCTGGCTGCTGCAGACCAAGGCGCTGATCATGATCATTTTCGCCAACATCCTGCTCGACAAGCAGATCATCACCAGCGAAACCTTCACCGCCCTGCTGCTGATGGCCGTCGCCAGCACCATGCTGACCGTGCCGCTGGTTGCCCCGCAGCTGGCCCGGCTGAAAGCGCTGATCCAGCGCGCCGCCTGAGGAGAGGTCCATGGCCTACACCCCAACCTTCGAGGTTGATCCGCCGTCCCGGGAAGAAGTCGACGCCCTGCCCGGCCTGTTGCTGCTCGAATTCGGCGTCGACTGGTGTCCGCATTGCCTCGGAGCGCAGCCCTTGATCGAGGCGGCGCTGCAAGCCTGCCCCGGGCTGCGCCACCTGAAGATCGAGGATGGCCCGGGCCGCCGGCTGGGCCGCAGCTTTCGCGTCAAGCTGTGGCCGACGCTGGTTTTCATCAAGGATGGGCAAGAGCAGGAACGGCTGGTAAGACCGGTCGCCGAAAGCGACATCACCGAGGCGCTGCGCCGCCTGCCGTCGTAAGTCTGTCCGACAAGTGGAGCGCTATGGCCGGCGATGATAAAATCAAAATGCATTTTTTTCAGGAGAACTGACATGAAACGAAAAACAAATATCACGCTTACTGCCGTTGCACTGGCTCTGTTCGGCTGGCAGGCCGGCGCCGTTGCCGATACCGCCACGCCGCCGAAAACCAAGATCAGCCTCGAAGCAGCACAAAAGGCAGCCCTGGCCGCAAAGCCCGGCAAGGTGGTCAAGGTTGAACTGAAGCGCGAAAAAGGTCAGTTGATGTGGGAGTTCGATATCGAAGGCGAAGGCAAGGCCTGGGATGTCGAGGTCAATGCAAGCACGGGCAAGGTCAACGAAATCGAGCAGGAAGTTGTTTCTGCCGACGATCCGATGTTCAAGGCAAAGGCCAAGGTCAGCCTGGAAGACGCCCAGAAGACTGCACTGAAAAAGTATCCCGGCAAGATCAAGGAGACTGAATACGAGATCGAATCCGACGGCAAGGCGTCTTACGAATTCGATATCGTCACGACGAACGGCAAGGAAATGAAGGTCGAAGTGGACGCGACCAGCGGCAAGATCGTCGAAGCCAGTCCGGAACTCTGGCAAAGCGGCGACGAATAAGGCGCCAGGCTGTCAGATGGAACAGGCCCTCCGCATGCGAGGGCCTTTTTATTTGGAGACCGCGCGCCGTCTGACGGTGCCGGACTTTCGCCGCCGGGGACTTCAGGCCGGCTGCTGTCGGCGCTGCCAGGCATCCAGTTCGGCCGGTTCGATGAAGGTTTCCAGCCGGTTGATGTTGCCCGGTAATTGCCGGCCTTCCCACTGTTCAGTCGCCCAGCGTTTTACATTGGCGTGAAGTTCGCCGTGTTCGATGGCGTGCGCGAGTGCCACTTCCACTTCATGGACGTCATCCGGCGCGCTGCTGAGCTGCAGTGCTGCTTCGTGGAGGCTGATCGCTGTCTTGCGAGGTTCCATGATGCGCTCCTGGTTTGGCTGGTGGTGGCTTCAATTATGAACTAGTCTTGAATTGCATTGGCAGTGTGTTAGATTTGCCGTAAAACGCATAATTAATAATTTTACGCTTCAGCTTTTCGGACTTGGTATCCATGTTGACGGCCAACCATCACGTTCCCGATTTCATTGCCCGGCGTCGCTGGTGGGTACTTCCCCTGCTCGCTTGGGCGGCGGTTATCGGGGTCTCACTTGTCTCGCATTTCAAGGAACTGGAAGCGCATTCGCGGGAGGTTGCCGTCGCGGGCGCACGCGACATGTTCCGGATGGTCGTGCTGATCCGCGCCTGGAATGCGGAACACGGGGGGGTTTACCTGCCGGTCAGCGACAAGGTGCAGCCGAATCCCTATCTTGAGCATCCTCGCCGGGATCTTGTCACACGGGACGGCCGCGCCCTGACCATGGTCAACCCTGCCTTCATGACCCGGCTTCTCAGCGAACTGGCGAAAGCCGGGGATGGCGCCACCTTTCATATCACCAGCCTGAAGCCCATCCGCCCGGGCAACGAGGCGGACCCCTGGGAGCGCGAGGCCCTGCGCACCTTTGAGAGCGGGCTCGGCGAGGCCATCGAGATCGTGCCGGCCGGTAGCGGTGGCGGGCGCCAGTTGCGCTACATGGCGCCGCTGTTCGTGACCCCTGCCTGTCTGCCCTGCCATGCGAAACAGGGTTACCGCGAAGGCGATATTCGCGGCGGCATCAGTGTGACCTCATCCTATGCAGCGATTGACGAAGCGGTCAGTCATGGCAAAGCACAGTCGACCTTCAAGCATCTGGCCATCTTCCTGCTCGGTGCAATGGCAGGATTCATCCTGCTCGAAATGCTTCGGCGGCGCTGGTTCAAGCTTGCCGTCAGCATTGCAGAGCTGAAGGCCGCCCGGACCGATCTGGATCAGAGCAATCAGGCCCTGCGCCAGGCGCGGGATGTGGCCGAAGCCGCCAACATCGCCAAGAGCGAGTTCCTGGCCAACATGAGCCATGAGCTGCGTACCCCGCTCAATGCCATCGCCGGCTTTGGCTTCCTGCTCAAGGGCAAACTCAGTGATCCGCAGCAACAGGGTCATCTCGGTCAGATCCTGCGGGCTTCCGACCGGCTGCTGGAAATGATCAGCCAGTTGCTGAGCTTGGCCGAAGCGGATACCGGCCGGTTGAAACAGGTGCTCGAACGTTTCGAGGTATCGCAACTGGCCGATGAAGCCTACGCCCGGTTACAGGCCGATGCCGCCGAAAAGGGCCTGGGCAGCCGTCTGGAAATCGACCGGAATGCCATGCCTTGCTGGCTTTATGGTGACCGGTCGCACATTGGCGATGTCGTCGATCACTACATCGCCAACGCCGTGAAGTTCAGCGAGCGCGGCGACATTACGCTGTCAGTGGCATGCCGGCCGGCCGAGGATGGGCGCACTCAGTTGCATATTGAGGTGCGGGATCAGGGCATAGGCATCGCCGCCGACCAGCTTCCGGGGCTGTTCGCCCTCTTTCATCAGGTGGATGGCTCCTCGACCCGCCGCTACGGCGGCAACGGCATTGGCCTGATTCTGTGCAAGCGCCTCGCCGAGCTGATGGGTGGCGAGGTGGGCGTGAGCAGTACCCTTGGCGAAGGCAGTTGCTTCTGGCTCGATGTGTCGCTGGCGGCGCGCCTGTAGGGTACGGCCCCGGTGTCTCAGATCATTGCGCCGTTGATCGAGATGACCTGCCCGGAGATGTAGGCGGCGCGATCCGAAGCGAGGAAGGCGACGAGGTCGGCCACTTCTTCCGGCTTGCCGGCGCGCTGCATCGGCACGATTTTTTTGATGGCCTCGGCGTCGAAGGCGCCCTCGCTCATGTCGGTGGCGATGATGCCCGGCGCCACGGCATTGACCGTGATGCCACGGCTGGCCAGTTCCAGTGCCAGCGACTTGCCGGCGGCGTGCAGGGCGCCCTTGGCGGCCGAGTAATTGACCTGGCCGCGATTGCCCGTAATGCCGGCGACCGAGGTGATATTGACGATGCGGCCCCAGCGCGTGCGGATCATCGGCATCGTCAGCGGCTGGGTGACGTTGAAAAAGCCGTGCAGCGACACGTCGATCACCGAGTGCCACTGCTCGGCATTCATGCCGGGAAAGACGGCGTCGGCGTGGATGCCGGCGTTGTTGACCAGAATCTGGATGGCGCCACCTTCGAGCAGCCGCTCCAGCGCGGCGGCGGTCGCGGCGCGCTCGGTGACGTCGAAGGCCACCGCCTCGGCGCTGCCGCCGGCGGCGACGATATCGGCAACCACCTCCGCGGCTTTCTCAAGGCTGCGGTTGGCATGGACGATGACGTGATGGCCGTCGGCGGCCAGGCGCTTGCAGATCGCGGCGCCGATGCCGCCGCTACCGCCGGTGACCAGGGCGCGTTTCATGAAATTTCCTTTTTGGCCGATTTTTCGGGCTGACCCTGGGGCCAGCCGTTGTTTCTATGGTCGTAGGGTTCCGTATTCAGCGCTCCTGCATCGAGCACGACCGCCGCCCGACCTTCAAGCAGGCAGCGGCCGGCGTGGCTGACTGCAAACTGATAGAGGATGTTGTTGCCGTCGCCGGACAGGCGTTCGGCCTGCACGTCGAGTTCGCCCGGCTGGTCATCGAGACGGGCGACATGCAGCGACACGCTGCGCACGCTGGTCAGGTAGCCCTGGCGCGGCTGGTCGTCGCCCGCAGCGAGCAGGGCGCCATGGATGGCCATCGCCTGTGCGGCATATTCAATGCCGGCGGCGGCCCCGAGGCGGCCCTCGGCGCGCAGCGGGTTGGCCGGGTCGGCGTGGCTGCTGGCGCGGCAGGAAATTGCCGTTTCCGACCACCCGACCGTAGCATTCAGCAGGCACATGTCGCCCTGGTGAGGAATGTGGGCGGCGATCCAGGCGCGGTCGAGCGCCATGGCATTGGCGGCAGTCGTCAGCACGGTTGGACGGCGACCATTAACTGCATCGGCGGCAGGTAGTCGAGGCAGACCTGACCACCCTCGCCCATCGCCAGTTCTTTCAGCAGCGGCAGCGCGCGCAGGGCCGGGATGGTCGTCCGTAGCGCTTCGAGATCGGCAGCGGCCAGCGGCTCGGCTGCCTCGGTACAAGGCATTACCGTGATGCTGGCGAGCGAGCGCTCACTGCGTTCCGGTGTCAGCAGCAGCGCAACGCCAGCGACGTCCGGCACCGGCCGCTTGGCGAACAGCGGTTCGGGATATTCGCTGTCGTAGGCGATCAGCAGGGACGGCTGGCGGTCGACAACCACCTGGCCGAGCGCATCGAGCAGGCCGGCGCCGAAGCTGGCGTCGTAGGCGCAGAGAACCTGGCAGGGAGCCATCGATCCCGTGGCGATGCCCCAGTAACCGGCGGCGGCGTTATGGACCGAATTGTGGAAGCGGGTCGGCGAAATCTGGCGGTCGTCAGTCGCCAGTTGCTCGCAGATGGCGTGGCAATTGTGGCCGTCCGCGCCGGAGGCGGCAAAGACCGTGGCCAGCGTTGCGATATCGGTACCGGCCTGGGCGGCGGCTTCGAGGCCGAGGGCCAGTGTCAGCTTGACGACGCGGCTGGCCCGGCGGCGTTCGGCCGGCGGCAGCAGGCTGGGGGCCGGCAGTACGGAAGGCGCTGCGGCTAACGCCGCTTCCCCGCGCAGGACGGCGCGGGCACTCGTCCAGTCCGGCAGGCCGGGCGCGATGAAACCGATGCCGTCGATCCAGGCGGTCAGTGGCTTGACGCTCATGGCGCGACTCCGAGAATCAGGCTGCAATTGCTGCCGCCGAAGCCGAAGGAATTGCTCAGGGCGTAACGCGGCTGGGCGGCGCGGGATTGAAGCAGGTAATCGAGCGGGATCGCCGGGTCGAGGTTTTCGGTGCCTGGGCTGCCGGGCAGCAAGCCGTCGGTCAGTGCCAGCGCGCAGATCACCACTTCGAGCGCGCCGGCTGCGCCCAGCGTGTGGCCGGTGGCACCCTTGGTCGAACTGCACGGCACGCGGTCGCCAAAGAGAGCGCCGACCGCCTTGCCTTCGGCGGCGTCGTTGGCTGGCGTCGAGGTGCCATGCAGGTTGATGTAGCCGATGGCATCGGGACTCAGCCCGGCAGAGCGAAGGGCGGCCTCCATGGCCAGTTTGGCGCCCAGCCCTTCCGGGTGCGGCGACGACATGTGGTAGGCGTCGCTCGATTCGCCGGTGCCAAGCAACAGCACCGAACCGGTGGCTGGCTTTTCGCAGCGTTCGAGCAGCGCGAAGGCGGCGCCCTCGCCGATCGAAATGCCGTCGCGCGCAGCGTCGTAAGGGCGGCAGGGCCGAGTCGAGGTCAATTGCAGCGAGGCGAAACCGTACAGCGTGGTCAGGCACAGCGTATCGACGCCGCCGACGATAGCCGCGTCAATGCTGCCAAGTTCAAGCTGACGGGCAGCGGCGGCGAAAACCTTGGCGCTCGACGAACAGGCCGTCGAAATGGCCATCGCCATGCCTTCCAGCCCGAAATAATCGCGGGTGAATTCGGCCAGCGAAAAGGAATTGTGCGTCGTGCGGTAATGGAAATCGTCCGGCAGCGCGCCGGTGACCGGATCGCGCCGGCGATAGGCCAGCTCGGTCTGCAAAATGCCCGCCGTGCTGGTGCCGAGAAAGACTCCGACCCGCGTCCTGCCATAACGGGCAATCACTTCGCGCACCCGCTCGGCAAAACAGTCGGTCTCTAGCCCCATCTGGGTCAGCCGGTTGTTGCGGCAATCATATTCGGTCAGCGCTTCGGGCAGTTTTTCGGCATCGACCGCAGCCACCTCCCCGATCCAGGTATCGAGCCGCACGCTCTCGAAAGCACACGGCGCCAACCCGCTCCGCCCGCCCCGCAACGCCGCCCGCGTGGCATCGAGCCCGCGGCCGAGACAGGTGGTGGCGGTGTAGGCGGAAAGCAGCAGCGGGGTCACGGTGAGGCCTGGAACGAAATAATGCGCATTTTAACAGAGGGGGTAGGTAGAGATCGGCGATTCGCTCTGCCGGTCTGGGCTCTGACAATTGGCTCCGTACTCCGCAGGAATCCACCGCGTTGCCTGGGGATATTACGCATCTGTGGTAACCTCCGCCCTTTCAATAAATGCCATTGGTCTTGCCGTGAAATCCATTTTGTGTCGTGCCTTGCTCCTGATGTGTCTTGCCGCTCAACTGGGGAGTGCGACGGCTGAGCCGGTTTCCGATAAAGCAGCGCAGGAAGCGCAGATAAACGCAATCGTGAAGGAATCCGAAAGTCGGTTTGTGTATGGGCCGGCCACCGTTGACCTAGGGACTCAGGGAACAATGAGCTTGCAGCGGGGACAGGCATTCATGCCACCGGATGTTGCGCAGAAAATATTTGTCGCATCCGGTGGCAAGGCATTGCCGGATCTAGTCGGGGTCGTCATTCCTGGACTGCCGGGCGACGAGGTGCCGACTGACGAATGGGGGTTGGTGGCGGTGCTCTTCCGGCCGCTTGGGTTTGTCCGCGACGATGATGCTAATGGTTGGGACCATGGCAAGTTGCTGGACAGCCAGCGGCAGGGGATTGAGGAGCGCAACGTCGAGGCACGGGAGAAAGGATTGCCGGAGAAGGAACTGAACGGCTGGGTTGAAGCGCCACGCTACGACTTTTCCAGCCACCGCCTGCTGTGGGCGACATCGAACCAGGAAAAAGGGAAACCGGAAACTGCCATCGCCCTGTATGGAGCGGCTGCGCTAGGCCGTGAGGGGGTGATGATTTTCGCCTTCGGTACCGAGGCGGCAAAGCTGAACGAGCGCAAGGGTCTGGCGAATGATCTTCTGACCGGCATTCAGTTCAAGGAAGGCAAGCGCTATCAGGATTACGCGGAGGGCACTGACAAGGTGGCCGAGATTGGCCTGGCTGCGCTGGTGGGCGGTGTTGCTGCCAAGAAGTTAGGCCTGTTTGCCATGCTGGCGGTCTTGCTGGCCAAGTGGGGCAAGGTCATAGCCCTGGCGGTGGGCGGCCTCGCGCTTTTCAAGATGAAAAAGAAGAAGACGGATTCGGCCAACGGCTGATGAAATCGCTGATTGTCCTGCTGACGCTGCTCAAATCGGGCAAGCTGTTGACGACTGGCGGGACGATGATCGTCTCGCTGGGCGCCTATGCGCTGGCCTACGGCTGGCGCTTTGCAGCGGGTTTTATCGCTCTGCTCTTCGCCCATGAAATGGGGCATTTCATCGCAGCCCGCCAGCGCGGCCTGAATGTTGGGGCACCGACATTCATACCCTTTGTCGGTGCTTGGATCGAGATGAAGGACATGCCGCATGATGCCGAAACCGAAGCCTATGTGGGCTTTGGCGGTCCTTTCGTTGGCACGCTAGCCGCCTTGTTTTGCTATTTTCTGGCGCGCGTAGTCGATAGTCCTGTGTTGCTGGCAATCGCCTACGTCGGATTTTTCCTCAACCTTTTCAATCTGATCCCGATTTCCCCCCTCGATGGCGGACGGATCACTGCCGTGCTTACGCCGCGCATCTGGCTGGCCGGTGTACCCGTGCTGCTCGCTTGGTTCTACTGGCGACCGAGTCCCATGCTCATCTTCATTGTTGTCTTGGCCTTGCCGCAGGTGTTGAAGGCCTTACGTTACCGCGCGGATTCGGAAGAGGCCGCGTATTACGCTGTGGGTGCTGAACACAAGCTGACCTACAGCATCTATTACCTGGGATTGACCGGCTTTGTGGCGATGATGACCTTCGAGCTCCACAATCTGCTGGGGCGGGGCTGAGCAGGAATTCCATTTTTGCCTGTTTTTTCCGGTCGACCGTAGCATTGGCCCCTACAATGCGGGCGGTGACGGCGAAGCGGATGGCGGTGGGCCTCGTTGTTGGTTCGAATGCGCTGCCTGGGGATAGCTTGATGTTTTTGATTCGAAGCGGTTTTTGCCTGGCGCTTGCGCTGTTGCCCGCGCTTGCCTGCGCCGACTGGACCGAGGGCAGGACCAAGCTGGGCGTCGAGTTCGAGCTGGAAAAAGGCGCCGGGAATGCCTGGCAGAGCCGGGGGCTGACACTGGTGCCCGGCATCAAGCTGGACAATCGGTGGATCAGCATGGTCGAGTTGCTGCTTGAAGGTGCCCGCGAGCACGACGAGGTGACTGGCGAACGGTCCAGCGAGCGCAAGTTCGGTGTCCGTATCCGCCATGAGTTTCCGCTGACCGCCGACGCGAAGATCGTGCTGCGCGGCCTGCTCGGCCATGCCTGGCAGGGCGACGAGAAATTCGCCTATTACTATGTCGAGCCGAGCTTCAAGTATGCGTTCGAGCATTTCGAGATGATGGTCGGCTATCGGCTGGTGCATGGTATCGACGCCGGCAAGGAGCACGATCTGCACAAGTTCCGCCTGGGGCCGAGTTTCGATCTGTCGGATCGAAGCGAACTGGAGTTTCGCTGGGCGCGGAGCTGGAACCTGCATACCGGCCAGCATGTCAGCGACGCCTATATCGTCGAATACACGCAGAAATTCTGACATCCCAGTCGGGGGGGATTCTGATTTTTGGCTATTTATGGAGCCGACCGTAGCATTTGCGCTAACGGGCGCTTCCCCGCCCCAGACAACTCCGATAGCGCCCTTCGACACGCCGGGCGAACCATTCGGTGGTCAGCTTGCGGCTGATTTTCGGGCTTTTCAGGTCGATCTGCGGCATGGCTTGGCGGGCCATCGGCCGGCCCTGCTTTTCGGCCAGTTCGAAAACGCGGTTGAACAGCGGGCTGTGGCCGAAGGCCATGGTCTTCTCCAGCAGCAGGTCGCGGCGGATTTGCGGGCGGCTCATGTCGAGCCGCTTGGCGATCCCGATGGCGGCTTCCTCGACGCTGCTCGGCACGGCGGCCGGCTGGCCGTCTTCGTAGCGCAGCAGGTCGCCGTCGGGCGCCAGCGGCTGGCCGGTGATCTTGCCCAACGCCAGCTGGAAGGCGGCGTTCCGGCTACTGTAGCGGCCGGCGTTGAAGTCGGCGAAACGATAGACGATGGCGTCGTAGGGCACTTCGTAGTCGAGCAGGATGGCGCTGCCGAAATAGACGCCGCCGCGCCGGGTGAACACTTCGTGACGCAGCTTCTTGTCGACCGGGTAGGGGTAGTCGCGTTGCTTCGCATGCTGGCCGGCGAAGTCGATGCTGACCTGCATCGGGCCGCCGGTGTGCACGGGATTGTGGTCGGCGAATAGCTGGCGGCCGAAGGGCAGTTCGCCGGTCATGTCCTCGAACAGGGTGTTCAGCTGCTTTTCGGTTTTCAGCGTGTCGATGCGCTCGTTGTAGCTCTTGCCGTCGGGCGAGGTCTTGCTCAGCGCCGCATTGACGATCAGCATCGGCACGCCGTAGCGGCCGGCCCGGGTTTCGAGTTCGCGGCGGACGATGGTGGGCAGGCCGGGCACCGTCGGGTCGGCCTGGAAGCTGGATTCCTGCTCGATGATGGCGATGGCTGCGCAGTAAGTCTGCGTCGCGTGCGGCACTTCCAGGGTCTTGAAGGCGGTGTGCAGGTCGTCGGCCCAGCCCTGGCGGTCTTTTGCGTAGCCGGGGATCAGGCGGGCGATGCGCTTCTTCACTTCCGCTTCGGGCAGCGAGGTCGGCCAGGCGGTGGCTGTCTTGCCGTCGGCGCGGCGGGCCATGTCGGAAGGCAGCGTGCCGCCCTCCTCTTCGCCACTGTCGAACAGCGAGCAGCCGCCCAGCGTGGCGAGCAGCGCGGCGGCGGGCAGAAGGCGGCGGATGGGGTGGCGCATCAAATCAGGCCGGCGAATTGGCCGGTACGCGGCAAACGAGCATGACGTTGGCGAAGGGTTTGATGTCGTTCATCGGGTCGGTCTCGACCGTGAAACCGAGGCTTTCGAGCAGCGCGATCCATTCGGCCAGCGGCCGGCAATAGAGGCGCGGCAGACGATGGCCGCGGACGAACGTGACGGCGTGATCCACCCAGTTGCACAGGTGGTAGGGCAGCCCGGCCGAGGCGTCGCCGACGCGGGTCAGGAACAGGCCGCCGGGTGGCAGCGCGGCGCGGATGCGTTTCAGCACGTCCTTCTGGTGGGCGTGGTCGAAGTAATGCAGGGCATCGAGGATGGTGATCACGTCGGCCTGGCCGAAGTCGGCCTTGGTCATATCCCCCTGCTCGATGCGGACGACCGGGTGGTCGGCGCCGAAGGCGCGCGTGGCGCGGTCAACGTCCTTCTGCATCAGTTCAATGCCGCGCAAGTGATGCGGCTTCGGCGCGGCCGGCCAGTCCTTGGGCCAGTGGCCAGCGTCGTGCAACTTTCGGGCGGCGAGCAGCCAGGAAAACAGGCTGCCCTGGCCGCAGCCGAGGTCGAGATAGCGGCCTTCGGCCGGAAACAGGCCGCGCCTGAGGATCTCGCGGAAGATGCTGTCGGACGACAGCTTGCCGCGGGCGTAGTGGTAGGCAAAATGGCCGCCGCCGCGGAAGGGGCGGCTGGCTTCGTCGAGCAGGGTGCGCAGGAATCGGCGGGTCATGGCGTCGGGTCGGGCAGCGAGACGGGGTTGAGTGAATGTTCGTGCAGCGTCGCCAGCAGGCGCGGCAGCACGGCGAGGATGACCGGCTGGCCATTAGCCGTGCGGGCGGCGTGGCCATCGTGCATCAGGAGGATATCGCCGGGGGCCAGATTACGGGTCAGACGTTGCAAAACGGTGTCCGGATCGGCGCAGCGGGTGTCGTAGGGGCGGCGCGTCCAGCTTGCCAGCTTCAGGCCGAGGTCGTGCAACACCGGGTCGAGAAAGGGATTGCGCAGGCCGGCCGTGGCGCGGAAGTAGCGCGGCGGCTGGCCAGTGATCGCGCCCAGCGTGGTCTGGGCGGCGGCAATGTCGGCCCGCATGCGGCCGGGGCCGAAGGTGGCGAAGGCTTTGGAATGCGCGTCGCCATGGTTTTCGACGCGATGGCCGCGGGCGACGATTTCGCGGCAAAGCGCCGGGTTTTCGCGGGCGCGCCAGCCGATGCAGAAGAAAGTGGCCTTGGCATTGGCGGCGTCGAGCAGGTCAAGGACGCGCGGGGTGACTTCCGGGTCCGGGCCATCGTCGATGGTGATCGCCACTTCGCGCCGCGCTGTCGCGGCCTCCGGCAGGCGGGTCAGGTTGGCGCCGAGCAGCGTGCTGCGCGGCAGCAGGCCGGCGGTGGTCAGCGCGACATGGTTAGCGACGACGGCACCGAGCGCCCACGGCCAGAGTCCGGGCGTGGCCAGCGCACCGGCGGCGGCGATGCCGTGCAGGGCGAAACTGGCTTTGACGAAGGGTGGGGGATTCCAGCTCGGCATGGTCAGTCGGTCAGCGCGGCGAAGGTTCCACGTGAAACGCCGGATTTCGATTTTGGCCTTTTTTTGGGGCCGACCATAGCATTCCAGGTTTCAGTCACGCTGGCGCCCCACGAAACTGGCCGACAGCAGCAGCGCCAGGATGGCGCCGGGGCCGACCGTGATGCCGACGGCGTGCAGCACCGGGACGCCAGACAGGGCCAGGGTGCCGAAGCCGATGGCGGTGGTCAGGTTGGCGACGACCATCGAGGCCAGCGTCGTGCCGTCCAGGCCCTCGGTGCCGCCGGCGCGGTCGAAGAACAGCGCGTAGTTGGAGCCGACGGCGACGATCAGCAGCATGCCGACCAGATGGAGCAGGTGCAGGCGCTCGCCGGCCAGATGCAGACCGGCGATGACCAGGATGACGGCGATCAGCAGCGGAATCAGCACGGCCGCCAGTCGCCGCGGCGAACGCAGGGTCACGGCAAGCAGCGCGACGATGGCGCCGAAGCCGGCCAGCGAGAGCAGTGTTGCTTCGTGCAGGTAGTCGTTGTATAGCGTGTCGAATTCGTGCTTCATGTCGACGAACAGCGCGCCGCTGCCGGCCAGCGCCGTACGCACCGCGTCGATCGGAATGTCGACGCCCTGCTCGCCGCCAGTCGGGCGTAGCGGCAGCAACACACTCCAGCCGTCGGGGCGCTGCAGCAGCAGGGAATCGACGGCCAGCGCCAGGCTGGTGCCGGCCAGCGTTGCCCGGGTCAGGCTGCCCTGCCCCTTGGCGGCGGCGACGTCGTCGAGGAAACCGCCGAGCTTGCTGGCGGACAGCGGCGAATCGGCCAGTGCAGCCTGCAGGCGGGGCGCCAATTCGTCGGCCGCCGGCAGGCTGGCGCGGCGGGCTGCCTGTGTCGCCTGGCTGGGCAGGAAACGGGCCGGGCTGTCGTAGCCGCCGATGACACCGCGGGCAACCAGTTCGTCGAGTTGCCGGCCGGCGCGTTCGGCGGCCAGCAGCGCGGACTCCTGGTCCGGCGCGGTGATCACCGCCATGTAGCGGGCGTCGGGGGCACCGATGTCGGCGCGCAGCGCCATGTCGATGGCCGAATCTTCCTCGCTGACCGTGCTCAGCGCCGACAGCGTGGGGTGCCACAGGTGGTCGCGATTGACGCCGAGAAGGACGGCGGCGGCCAGCGTCACGGCGAGGATGGGCCAGCGCAGGCCCTGGAGCAGCGCGATGCCGCGGTTCAGCGCCGGGCCGAGGTGGCTGAGGTCGCGCATCTGGTGGTCGTTGCCGGCCAGCGGCGGCAGGATGAAGCGGGTGACCAGCGCGGCGACGACGACCCCGCTCAGCGAGTAGAGGCCAAGCTGGGCGAGGCCGGGAAAGCCGGAAAAAAGCAGCGCGCCGAAGCCACAGGCGGAGGTCAGCACGCCGAGCCGGATGGTCGGCCAGAAGCGCTCACGCCACTGCACGACGCCGAGCCGGCTGGACTGGACGAAATAATAGATCGAGTAATCGACGGCCTCGCCGATCAGCGCCGCACCGAAGCCGACGGTGATGCCGAAGACCGTGCCGTAGGCCAGGCTGACGGCGACCACCCCGGCCAGCGCGCCGCTGACCACCGGCAGCAGGCCGAGCGTCATCAGGCGGGCCGAGCGATAGACGAAGAACAGCACGGCAATGATGGCGACCGTGCTGATCGTCGACAGCCGGCTGACTTCACCCTTGATCGTGTCACGCGACTTGACGGCAAACTGGCCGGGACCGGACAGCTGCATGCCGAGCACACCGCCGGGCGCCGCTTCGGCGAACTGGCTGCGAATCAGGCCGATGGCGGTTTCCTGGCCATCGGTGTCGGAACCGAGCGCCCGGGTCTGGATGAGCAGCATCGCCCGCTCGCCGTCGCGCGAGGCCCAGACGCCGTCACGCATGTTCGGCTGGGCGCCGGCGCTGACTCCGGAGAGCAGTTCGATCAGCTCGCCGGTCGGGTCGCGCGGCAGCAAGGGCTTGATCATCATGCCGGCCGGCGAGGCCAGCAGGTCGACGCTGTTGGCAATCGACTCGCGCAGGCCGTCGACGGTAAAGCGCTCCGGCTTGACCGCCGGGCTGAGCAGGTAGCGGTGGCGGAACAGGAAATCGCGGTCGGCATCGTGGCTGCCGGCCTCGCCGTTCTGGACCGCGACGAATTCCGGCAGCTTTTGCAGGCGACCGCGCAGGTCGCGTGAGGCCGTAGCCCGTTGCGCCGCGTCGCCGCCCTCGATGGCGACCATCAGCAGGCGCGAGACGACGCCCTCCTTCAGCTGGTCGACCAGCACCTGCTGTTCGGCGCTTGGCCGGGCCGGCAGGAAGAAGGACATGTCGGCCGAAAAATGGCTGTGCCAGACGACGGCCGCCCCGGCCAGCATGGCCAGCAACCAGATCAGCAGGGCACGGCGGGCGGAAAGGATCATCGCAGTTCGATCGGTTCGATGTTCAGCACCGAGCGGTCGCCGTCGGCCTGCAGGTATTCGATGCCGAGCACCCGGTTGCGGCTGCCGCTGACCGTGATGCGCAGGACGATGGCGGCAATCTTCTGGTCGCTGGGCAGCAAGGTGAGCACCCATTTGTCGGCGTTGCCCGCCAGGTGCAGGGCGTAGTTCTTCTCCAGCGCCGCCCGGTTACCGGACAGCGTGCCGCGGATGCTGTCCACGAAGGCCAGGGCTTCCGGCTGGTTGGCCAGGTTGATGCTCAGTTTCCGCTTGTCGCGTTCGATCGACAGCATGTCCTTGTCGAGCAGCATGGTTTCGATCTTGGGCGTCAGGGTCCGCTTTTCCAGGCGGTCGGGCGCGACGTAGGTCATTTCGCCGGTGGCGATGATCGGTTTGTCGAGCAGCGCGATGTATTTGGTTTCGATGAACTTCGCCCGGCCGCCCTTGTGCCGGGCCAGATCATCCATCAACTGGCCGACATCGAAGGCAGCGGCGGCCGGCAGCGCGGCCGCTGCAAGAATCAGGCTGAAAAGCAGGCGTTTGATCATTTTTTCTGCCAGAAATCGAAGAAATTGAACCAATTGTACGGAGCCAGCCGGCAAAAATGCGTCAACCGGTCGGCGTAGCGCTGCATCGCGGCGCGAATGGCGGCGTCGCGATCCTCGCGTGGCGTCTGCGAAAAATCAGCCAGTGGCTCGAAGTGGATCTGGTAGCGATTGCCGCCGAGGTAGAGGCCGGTCATGAAGAAGACCGGCCGGCGCAGCATCGCCGCCAGCCGCCAGGGGCCGAGCGGGAAGTCGGCCGTTGCACCGAGGAATTCGCAAGCCGCCGTCGGATCGTCGCCCAGGCCTCGGTCGGCCAGCATGCCGACCAGATAGCCGGCGTCGAGCTTGTCGCGGGCCTGCAGCATCGAATCCATGTGGCCGAGGGGGATGATGTCCTGGCAGGCCGCCGGATTGATCGCTTCGAGTGTCGCGTTGAGCTTGCGGGCATTTTCCTCGACCATCAGCATCGCCACCTTGAGCCCCGCCCTGCCCCGGCCGACGGCACGCAGCACCTCGAAACTGCCAAGGTGGGCGCCGATCAGCAGCGCGCCGGGTTGTTTGTCGAGCGCCGCCTGAAGGGTTTCGGCGCCGATCACCTCGATGTCGAACAGGTCGAAACGGACGTTGAGCAGGTAGATGCGGTCGTGGATGGTGCTCGCGAAGCTGAACACGTGACGGAATCCGTCCACCCACTCGGCCCAGCGGTTCAGCGCGCGGTTCAGGTAATTCCGGCTGGCGCGGCGGGCGCGCGGTGCGAACAGGACGAAATAGCCGGCGATGCCGTAGAGCACGAGGCGGCCGACGGCGCGCCCGAAAGTCAGCGAAATCCAAACCATCAGTTTGAGGATGGCCAGGTTGCTGCGCTCCTGCTGGCGCAGCCAGTCGGCGGTCGGCTTTTCGGGGCTCATGGCGCGGGCGGCGTCAGGCTGCCGGAGGCCACGTCGCGTTCAGCAGCACGAACGGTAAAGGCGATGGCGCCGCTCGGCTTTTTGGATAGCGAGAAAGTGAGCGCTTCCTCCGGCCCTACCGGGCTGAAGAACTTGGCGTTGCCGACCTGCCAGTTGAGGCCCGGCCGGCCGAGCATCTGCTCGGCAAAAAGGATGGCGCAGTCGAGCAATACGACGCCCGGCACGATGGGGTTGCCGGGGAAGTGGCCGGCGAAGGCCGGGTGATCGGCGGGCACCGTCCAGGTGAATTCAGCGTCGGCCATCGGCGACCCTTTCGGCGTAGAGGGCCTGCAGTTCGCTGCGCGGCAGCTTGCCGGTGCTGTTGCGCGGCAGCCGGTCGACGAAGACCAGCGGCCGGGGCAGGAAGATGGCGTCGAGGCGCTGGCGCAGTTCGGCGGTCAGCGCCCTGGCGTTCAATTCGGGGGCGACGACGAAGGCGGTCAGCCGGGTGATGCCGTCGGGGCCGGCCTCGTCGGGCAGGAAGAAGGCGGCGTCGGCGACGCCGGGAATGGCGGCGATCTGGTGGTTCAGGTAGGCCAGCGAGGTGCGCCGGCCGGCGATGTTGACCAGGTCGGCGTGGCGACCGTGGAGCAGGAATCGATGCTCGGGCAGCAGTTCGATCAGGTCGGACAGCACCACCCTGCCCTCGACGTGGCCGCCGTTGGCGATGGTTTCATCGCCCTCCTGTTCCAGCTGGACGCCGGGCAGCAGCGTCCAGGCGGCGCCCGCGGTGGTCCGCCGGCTGGCCAGCTGGCCGCATTCGGTGGCGCCGTAAATTTCGAGCAGCGGCGCGCCGGTGCGCACTTCGGCCTCGGCGGCCAGCGTCGTCGACAGCGGCGCGGTGGCCGAGAGCAGCAGGTCGATGGCCGGCAGGTCGATCTCGGCGGCGAGCAGCGCCGAGAGGTGGAACGGCGTCGTCACCAGCAGGCGCGGCTGTGGCACGGCGGCCAGCGCGCTGGCGATGTCCTGCGGGTAGAACGGTTTGCCGGCCCAGAAGGCGCAGCCGCCGTGCAGGGCAAGCAGGAAGGTCGACTCGAAGCCGTAGCTGTGCTGGACCGGGACGGTGCCGACCAGCACGTGGGGCCGGGCGAGCAGGCCGAGGCGTTCGGCTTCGGCGCGGCCGTTCTGCACCAGCTTGCCCCAGGTCTTGCGCTGGGCCTGCGGCAGGCCGGTCGAGCCCGAGGTGAACAGGATGGCGGCGACGTGGTCGACGGGAATCTGCGGCACAGAAAATTCGGTTTTTGCCCTTTTTTGGGGGGCGACCGTAGCATTCTCGGGAAAATCGAGGCGTGGCAGGTCCAGCGTGTCGGTCGGGCCGTCGCACAGACAGACGAGGTCCGGGTAGTCGGCCTGCAGGCGGCTAAAGGTCTCGGCCGACTGCGACGACGGCTGCAGGCTGGTCATGCCGCGCAGCAAGCCGGCGGCGAAGCCGACCGCGAAGCGGTAGCGGTCGGTGCACAGGTTGAGCAGGTAGGAGCCGGCAGGCAGTTCGGCTGCCAGTGCGCTGGCGTCGGCCAGGTAGTCGGCGGCGCGGACGGGACCGTCCGAACGCCAGGCGAAGATGGCATCCGGTTCGGCGGCGGCAAGCAGCGGTGCGGCGTTCATTCCGGCTTGGCCGGCGGATTGCCGGTTTGCGAGTGCATCCGGTAGGCACGCACGACCTGGGCGATGGTCGGGCGTTCTTCGGGCGGGAGTACGCGGCTGCGCCAGAGGTGTTCGGCGGCAAACATCAGGACGACCAGCGGCATGGACAGCAGGTTGGCGAAGGCCGACCACACGGTCAGCGGAGCAAACAGCCAGAGCAGCGCCGAAATCAGCGCGTTGGCCAGGAAGAAGACGGTCCACGCGATGGTCACTTGCGTGGTGTGGTGGCGCTTGCGTTCGGAAATCTCGCCGCCATGTACGGCGCGGGCCAACTGGGTGATCAGCGCCTCGCCGGGGCCGAGCAGGCTGCGCCCGAACAGCGTGGCGAGCGCCAGGTTGGTGCCGACGTGCTGGACGAAATAGAGCAGCGCGACGTTGTGGCGGAGCGTCGGCCACAGCCAGGCCAGCCCGCCGAGCAGGATGGCAATGCCGGCGGCCGTCAGCCCGGGGTGACGGCTGCGCCAGAGCAGCAGGCCGAGGGCGGCGATGATCGGGGCGACGCCGAGCAGGGTCGCAAAGTGCGAGGCATGCTCACCGCCGGCGCTGCCGAGATGGGCCAGCACGGCCCAGACGGCAATGAAGACGACGACGGCCAGGCCGCGCAGCAGGCGGATCGGGGTGTGCTCGCCGGAGGCCGGTGCCGGGACTCCCCCAGTGGTCATTTCGTCCGCTGGCTGGCGATATGCGCGGTTAGCGCGCGCAGCGAGGCGAAGATGCGCACGTTGTCCTCGTTGTCCGACTTGAGCTGGAAGCCGTAGCGCTTGGAGACGACGAGGGCGATCTCCAGCACGTCGATCGAGTCAAGGCCTAGGCCGTCGCCGAACAGCGGCGCGTCGGCTTCGATCTCGCCCGGTACCATGTCGAGATTGAGGGCGGTGACGATCAGTTCGGCGATTTCCGGCAACAGGGCTTCGACGGCTTCCGGGGAGTTGGCTTCAGACATGGCTTTGCTTCCGTGGATTTACTGAGGAACGGCGCGGAACGCGAGCACCGCGTTGCTGCCGCCGAAGGCGAAGGAATTCGAAAGCGCGGCGCGCAACAACTGGCCGCGGCGGGCGACGGTGACATGGTCGACCCCGGCGCAGGCCGGGTCAAGGGCGTCGAGATGGGCGGTCGGCGGGATGACCTGTTCGCGCAGCGCGAGCACCGTGGCGATGGCTTCGATGGCGCCAGCCGCGCCGAGCAGGTGACCGTGCATCGACTTGGTGGCGCTGACCGGTAGGTTGGCTGCCCGTTCGCCGAACACCGCCTTCAGTGCGGCGACCTCGACCGGATCGCCTTCGGCGGTGGCTGTGCCGTGGGCGTTGACGTAGTCGATGTCGTCCGGGGTCAGGTCGGCATCGGCCAGCGTCAGGTGCAGGGCGCGGACCTGACCGGCGGCTTCCGGCTTGACCAGGTGGCTGTGGTCGCAACTCGTGCCGTAGCCGACCATCTCGCCGTGGATGCGGGCGCCGCGGGCAACGGCGTGGTCCCAGTCTTCGAGAACGAGCGCCGCCCCGCCCTCGCCGAGGACCAGGCCGCGGCGGTCGGCCGAGAAGGGCCGGCAGGCTGCGGGCGAAGTCTCGGCATCGCCGGGCGCCATGACGCGCAGGGCCTCCCAGGCGCGGGCGACGCCGTAGGCCTGTGGCACGTCGGAGCCGCCGGTGACCATGATCGTCGCCTCGCCGCTCCGGACGCGGCGGAAGGCCTCGCCGATGGCGATCGATGACGAGGCGCAGGCCACGGTGTGGCTCATGCTTACGCCGCCGAGGCCGAGCTGGATCGAAATGTGGGCGTTGGCCGCGTTGTTCATGCCGAGCACGACGGAAAGCGGCGACAGGCGTTCGCGGCCCTTCTGCCACAGCTCGCGGTAGCCTTTTTCGTAGGCCAGCGTGCCGCCGAGCGCGGTGCCCCAGGCGACGCCCCAGCTGTCGCGCGACTCATCGGCCGCCTGGCGGGGCAGACCCGCATCGTCCCAGGCGCCGAAGGCGGCGGCCATGCCGAGTTGGGCGAAGCGGTCCATCATCGAGGCCAGCGGCCGGCCGAGCGCGGCATCCGGGTCGAAGCCGGGACAGCTGACGAAGGGAATGGACAGCGGGCGCGGCAGGTCGTCGGTCAGCAGGTAACGGACGGCCGACTCCCCGGCCGCCAGGCGCGTGAAGAAATCAGCGAGGTCGCCGCCATACGGACTGACCAGCCCTAGGCCGGTGATCGCTACCCGCCGCTGGCTCATCAGTTCTTCTGGCTGGCGATCAGCCCGTCCATCAGGGTGACCATTTCACCGACGGTGCGGGGGGATTTGAGGTCGCTGGAGAGCTTGATGCCAAAGCGGTCTTCGAACTCGAACATCAGTTCGAGCATCATCAGCGAGTCGACGCCGAGATCCGCCAGCGACGCCCCCGGAACGACGTTTTCCGGTTCGACGCCCAGGCGGTTCTGGAGAAAGTCACGAATCAGGCCAATGGAATCCATAAGGCGGCGATTTTAGCCGAAAGCCCATGTTTTCCAAAGGTTTCCCCGGCATACTGGCGGTCATTTCCGGTAACCCCGGCGCGGTTTGTTACCATAGCGCCACAGTTTGCCGTCCTCTCCACCTTTCGAGCCACCGATGCACCTTTTCTCCCGACCGCGCTGGTATCGGCAGATCGCTTCCCGCGCGGTTTACCTGTGGCCGCTCAAGGCGGTTGGCACCATGAGCTTCATGGCCCTGTTCTTCTGGGGCTATTTCGGCGTCCTGCGCAATCCGCTGGCGCCGGCCACGGTCATGCCACTGACCGTCATCGACGAATGGATCGCCTTCACACCGCTGGCTTTTCCGGCCTACGCCTCGCTCTGGGTGTATGCCTCGCTGGCGCCGGCGCTGATCGGCCATCTGCGCACGCTGCTGCTGTTCGGCGTCTGGATCGCGGCGATGTGCCTGTTCTGCCTCGGCCTGTTCTGGGTTTTTCCGACGGCGGTGCCGATACCCGACATCGATTGGGCGCTCTACCCGGAGATGGCCATCATCAAGAATGTCGATGCCGGCGGCAATGCCTGCCCTTCCCTGCACGTGGCGGCCGCAGTATTCACGGCCTTCTGGCTCGACCGGGTGCTGCGGACGGTGAGCGCGCCGTGGCTCCTGCGCGGGCTGAACGGCTTGTTCTGTTTGGCCATCCTGTGGTCCACGGTGGCCACCCGCCAGCATGTGGTCATCGACGTGCTGGCCGGCATCGTGGTCGGTGTCGCTTTTTCCTTGCTGTCACTGCGCTACGCCATTCCGGCCGAACGTCCCGAGCAGGTTTAGCTGCCGAGCTGCTGCAGCGTCTTCTGGAATTGCGCGGCGTCCTGAAAGCCGACGATGCGCACGGCCTTGTTTTCCTGACCCTTGGCGTCGAAGAAAATGATGCCCGGCGGGCCGAACAGGCCGAAGCGGGCGAGCAGCGCCTTGTCGTCGTCGGTATTGGCCGTGACGTCGGCCTGCAATAGCGTGTAGCCGGCCAGTCTGGCCTGGACGGCGGGGTCGGCGAAGGTGAAGCGTTCCATTTCCTTGCACGAGACACACCAGTCGGCGTAGAAATCGAGCATCACCGGCTTGCCGGCGGCCTTGATGCGGGCCTCCAGGACGGCGACCGAGGCGACGCGCTCAAAGGGTAGTTTTTTTTCCTCGGCGGCGATGGCGTTGCCGCGCAGGCCGGCCAGTGGCTGCAGCGGGTCGCGGCCGCCGGCCAGGGCGCCGATCAGCAGCGCGGCGCCGGTCAGCAGCATGACGATGCCGATGCCTTTCCAGAAGCGCTGCCATCCCTTGGCGTGCGGCGGCAGCGGGTCGAGGGCGTGGAGGTAGATGGCCGGCACGATCAGCAGCAAGGCCCAGGCGAGCATCGCGGCGACCGCCGGAATGACCGGCGAGACTAGCCAGACGGCGGTGGCCAGCAGCAGCACGCCGAAGGCCTTCTTGACCCCTTCCATCCACGGCCCGGTCTTGGGAAGCAGCGAGCCGCCGGCGACGCCGACGGCGATCAGCGGCGCGCCCATGCCGAGCGCCATGACGAACAGCGCCGTGCCGCCGAGTACGGCATCCCCGGTCTGGCCGATGTAGAGCAGCGCGCCGGCCAGCGGCGCGGCGACGCAGGGCCCGACGATCAGCGCCGACAGCGCGCCCATCAGAAAAACGCCGATGCCGCGCCCGCCCTGCAGGTGGCCTGATTCTTCCGACAGCTTGCTTTGCAGCGAAGTCGGCAGTTGCAGCTCGTAGAAACCGAACATCGAGAAGGACAGCACGACGAAGACCAGCGCGAAGCTGCCGAGTACCCACGGATTCTGCAGGGCACTGGAGATCAGCGTGCCGGTCATGCCGGCGGCGACACCGGCCGCCGCGTAGGTGACGGCCATGCCGAGCACGTAAGCCAGGGCCAGCGCGAAGCCGCGGGCGTGTGAGTTCTTGTGGCCCTGGCCGGCGATGATGCCAGACAGGATGGGGATCATCGGGAAGACGCAGGGGGTCAGCGACAGGCCCAGCCCGGCCAGGAAGAAGAAGGCGAGATTGGCCCAGAAGCCGGCGTGCTTCAACGTCGAAGCGATCATGCCGCTTTCGTCGCCTTCGGCAGCGGCCGCTACGGCCGGCGGCGCACTTGCCGGGTCGGGCAGCGTGACGCTGACGGCCTGCGTTTGTGGCGGGTAGCATACGCCGGCATCAGCGCAGCCCTGCGAGACGACGTTCAATTTGAGCGGCAGCGGTCCGGAACTGGTCCGCTCGACCGGCACGCGGATGGCGACCTGTTTGTAATAGACCTCGACCTTGCCGAAATTCTCGTCGTTGTGTTCCTTGCCCTTGGGAAAGCTTGGCTCGCCGAGGGTGACGGCTTCGCCCTCGACCCGGAAGCGGAACTTGTCGCGGTAAAGGTAGTAGCCCTTGGCGATCTCGTAGCTGACTTCGATCGTCTGGCCGTCTAGGGCGCGCACGGACGGCTTGAAGGCGATGGCCGGATCGAGGAATTCGTCGGCGTGGGCGAGCGAGACGAGCAGCGAGATCAGGAAGAAGAGGATGCGCATGGTCATTGGACGGTTTCTTCAGCCACCCAGTTCAGGTAGGCGGGCAAGCCCTGCGTGATGGGCAGGGCGATGATTTCCGGGACGTCGTAGGGGTGGCATTCCTGGATCGTTTTTTCCAGCGCCGGGTAATTTGCTACGGTCGCCTTGATAAAAAGGGGTATTTCCGTCGCCGACTCGACGGCGCCCTGCCAGCGATAGACCGACTGGATGCGCGGCAGGATGTTGACGCAGGCGGCCAGCCGGGCCTCGACGACGGCCAGCGCGATGGCGTTGGCGCTTTCTTCGTCCGGGCAGTTGGTGATGACGAGCAGGGTTTCCATCAGTGGATTCTACTTGAGCAGGCGGCGGCGGGTCAGGCGCAGGGCGATGGCGAAGGCTACGGCTGCGGTGCCGAGCAGGGCCATGATGTGGATCAGGGCATCGGTCGGGACCTGGCCGGCCAGCAGCGGGCGAACCAGCGCGACGCCCTGGGCCAGCGGCAGCCAGCCGCCGATCAGGGCCAGCCAGCCGGGCAACTGCTCGGTCGGGAAGAAGACGCCGGAAATCAGCGTCATCGGCGTGATGAACAGCGTGAAGTAGTACATGAAAAAATCGTAGGACGGGGCCAGCGCGTTCCAGATCAGGCCGAGCGCCGCGAAGGCCAGGCCGGTCAGCACGATGGCCGGCAGCGCCCAGAGCATCAGCGGGCCATTGGTCAGTCCCATGGCGGTGATGACGACGAGGATGGCGGCACCGGAAAACAGCGACTTCGTGGCCGCCCAGAACAGCTCGCCGGCGACGACGTCGGTCAGGCCCAAAGGCGTGTTGAGGATGGCGTCCCAGGTTTTTTGCACGTGCATCCGTGAGAACGCCGAATACAGCGCTTCGAAGGTCGCTGCGTTCATCGTCGAGGCACAGACGGTGCCGGCGGCCAGGAAGGCGATGTAGGGCTGGCCGTCGATGCTCGGCAGCATGGCGCCCAGGCCGTAGCCGAGGCCGAGCATGTAGATCATCGGGTCGGCCAGGTTGCCGAGGATGGACGGCAGCGCCAGTTTCTTCCAGACCAGGAAATTGCGCCGCCAGACCGGCAGGAAGCCAAGCGGGTTGGAACGGGCGGCGGTCAGGGAGGCAGGCATCGGCGGACGGTGGGCTGGAGGCGAAGCGCCATTCTAGCGCCCACTCAGTGGTCGCGTGAGCTCAGCCGGCGAGGCTGGTGGCGCAGGCCTCGCCGAGCTCGGGCAGCTCGTCCTCGCTGAGGTCCAGGCAGGCCAGGCAGTCGGCGCCGAGCTTTCCCCATTCGCTGGTCTGCGACTGAGCCGTCTTTTCCTGGACCAGGTACTCGGCCAGCTGGGCGACGGCGATCAGGCGGCGCGAACTGTCCGGCAGCTCGATGCTGCCATCCAGCGCGCCGAGGGCATGGTGATGGCGGATGGCCAGACAGGTGTCGTCGGGCAGCAGCCAGCCTTCGGCCAGATCGGCGCCGAGCGTCGCGTGGTTGAGCCCGATGGCACCTTCCTCGACTTCGGTGAAGGGGCGCGCTGTTTCGTTGTTGGCGCGGATCAGGACGTCGCGGTATTCCGGAAAGGGGATCATCAGCATCGGGATGCCGCAGTCGCGGAACAGCGCGAAAGTGTGGGCGTCTTCCGGGCGGATGCCGATGCGGCGGCCAAGCTGCTTGGCCACGCAGGCTGCGACTTCGGCGGTCATCGCCGAGGCATCCCAGAAGCGCTCCATGTTGGGCACGTGCTTGAAAACATCCTTCAGGGCCAGCCCGGCCACCGTCTTTATGATGATCTTCAGGCCCAGCACGAGCAGCGCTTCCTGCACGGTTGGCACCTTCTTGCCAAAAGAAAAAAACGGCGAATTGGCGATCTTGATCATGCCGGCCGACAGCCCGACGTCTTTGCTCAGCAAACGGGCCAGATAAATGAAATCCGGCTCGTCCTTGGCAGTTTCCTGCTCGATCTGGCCAAGGATGGCCGGTCGCGGCGGAATACCGATGTCGCGAATCTCGATTTTCATCCGGGACTCGACGGCGTCGGATTTCTGGCCGGAGGCCTCGTCGGGTGGGCAATTGGTCATGATGCGGCATTATATTGCCGGCGCCATTGAGGCGCGACCATGCATCGTGAATTCTTGTCGCTATCTGCCGACATCGAGCGCATCGCCTCGGGGTGCGCGACGGCGTTAAACTTTGGCACAATCCGGCAATCGAACGCATTCCTCGATGTGGGCAAGGAGTTGGGCATGGGCGCGAGATTTTCTCCCAAGGCGGTGTTGATCGATCTGGCCGGCGTGCTGCACACCGGCGACGAACCGCTCCCCGGTGCCGTCCTGGCCCTCGCCCGCCTGCGCGCCTCGGGCATTCCGCTGCGCTTTTTGACCAACACGACCCGAACGCCGAGCAACGTCCTGTTCGCCAAGCTGCAGCGCATGGGCTTCACGCTCGCCGCCCGCGAAATCCAGACCGCCGCGCTGGCGGCCCGGACGCTGGTCCGCAGCCGCGGCCTCAAGCCGCTGTGGCTGGTCCATCCCGATATCGCCGCCGAAATGGGCGACAGCGCGCCCGACCCCGATGTCGTCGTGCTCGGCGACATGGGGCCGCATTTCACCTACCCGCTGCTCAACCATGCCTTCCGCCTGTTGATGCAGGGCGTGCCGCTGATGGCCATGGCCCGCAACCGCTATTTCATGGAGCCGGACGGCCTGTCGCTCGACATGGGCGCCTTCGTGACCGGGCTGGAATACTCAGCCGGCGTCACCGCCGAAATCACCGGCAAGCCGGCCCCCGCCTTCTTCGCCGCGGCGCTCGACGAACTCGGTGTTGCCGCCGCCGACGCAGTGCTGATCGGCGACGACCTGACCGACGACATCGGCGGCGCGCAGGCGGCCGGCATTCCTGGCATCCTGGTGCGCACCGGCAAATTCCGCCCCGGCGACGATCAAAACCCCGGCATCCGGCCGGCCGCGGTGTTCGACGACTTCAATGCTACGGCCGAGGCGATTTTGAGCTGAAAATCGAAGAACCTTGAACCCTCAGTTGGACGGGATGGCCGGCGCGAAGCGACAACGCGGCAGGCTCGCGCCTGCAAGGAGGAGCGACAAAGCCGGGCGCCTGGCCAGACGTGCCAGCGGCCGCGTAGCGCTGTTACCCGACGGCTGAATCGTCTAGAAGGCACCAAGGCCACTGTTCATGCGGCTGCTCAAGGAGGGGCAAGCGGTCAACTGAGGGTTCAAGGTTGATGCCCCGGCAATGCGACAATGTCGCCATGCCGCCGGCCATTATCCTCAGCACCCTCAACGCCCGTTACATCCACGCCTCGCTCGGCCTGCGCTACCTGCTGGCCAACCTCGACCGGCACGGCGGGGACGGCTTGCGTCAACGCACCGTCCTGCGCGAATTCACGATCTCCCGGCCGGTGCCGGAAATCGTCGCGGCAATCCTGGCCGAACTCGGCGAACCGCTCGACGGCCAGCCGCAGATCGTCGGCCTCGGCGTCTATATCTGGAACGTCGCGCCGACCACCGAACTGGTTCGCCAACTCAAAGCCGCCCGGCCGACGCTGACCATCATTCTCGGCGGGCCGGAAGTCAGCCACGAATGGGAAGCGCAGGAAATCGTTCGCCTCGCCGACCACCTGATCACCGGCTGGGGCGACGTCAGCTTCGCCAAACTGTGCCGCGCCCTGCTCCACGGCCCGCAACCGCTGATGAAAGTGATCCCCGGTGAGCAGCCCGCGCTCGAAGAAATCGAGCTGCCCTACGCCGAATTCACCGACGACGATCTCGCCCACCGCCTGCTCTACGTCGAAGCCTCGCGCGGCTGCCCGTTCAAGTGCGAGTTCTGCCTCAGTGCGCTGGATAAAACCGCCTGGGCCTTCGAGCAGCCCCGCTTCCTCGCCGCGCTGGACAGGCTCTACCGGCGCGGGGCGCGCAACTTCAAGTTCGTCGACCGCACCTTCAACCTGAAGATCGACAGCTCGCTGGCCATCCTGCAGTTCTTCCTCGACCGCCTGACGCCCGACCTCTTCCTGCATTTCGAGGTCATCCCCGATCACCTGCCGGACCGCCTGAAAGCCATGATCGCCCGCTTCCCGCCCGGCGTGCTGCAGCTGGAAATCGGCGTCCAGACCTTCAACCCCGAGGTCCAGCAAACCATCTCGCGCCGCCAGGACAACGACCAGACCTGTGACAACCTCGCCTGGCTGGCCGAGCACAGCCCCGCCCACCTGCACGCCGACCTGATCTTCGGTCTGCCCGGCGAAACGCTGGAAAGTTTTGCCCAAGGCTTCGAGCGCCTCTACGCCCTGCGCCCGCACGAAATCCAGCTCGGCGTCCTGAAACGCCTGCGTGGCACGCCCATCGCCCGGCACAGCGCCGCCCACGGCATGCTCTACGACAGCGCGGCGCCCTACACCGTGCAGCAAACCGCCGTCGTCGATGCCGCGACCGTCCAGCGCTTCACCCGCCTCGCCCGCTACTGGGACCTGCTGGCCAATTCCGGCCGCTTCAAGGCCAGCCTGGCACTGCTGCTAGCCTCGCCCTCCCCGTTCGCCGCCTTCCTGGCTTTCAGCGACTGGCTCTGGCAAACCACCGCCCAGACCCACCGCCTGACGCCGGAAACGCTGGTCGACAGCCTGTTCGCCTACCTGACCACGGTTATCAGCCGGGACAAGGAAACCGTCCGCCAAATCCTGCTCGCCGACTACCAGTCCAGCGGCGCCCGCGCCAACCCGGCCTGTTTGCAGGGGCTGTTGAAGGACAGGGAAAAGCCGGTGCCGCGGTCATCGAAGGCGCTGGCGCAACGACAGGAGCGGCATGGGGCTGTTGGTGGCTAAAACGAGATCCGGCCTATCAGGGCAGGGGTAGATGAGCAAAATAGCCTGAGAGCGAAATCTCGGTTGCCAAGGGGATAATCTCTCTATGTTTGTTAGCAGACATAAGGACATTACGTGGCTTCATACATTAATCGCTATGTTGCATTTCTGGATATTCTTGGTTTTAAGGATCTCATTTCTCAAACTGTAGGTGAAAAGCCTACTGTAACTGTCGACGATATTCGCTTGATTCTTGAAATGCCCGAGCCTGCTCAAGAGGCGCAGATTGTTCTCGGAGGGATCGGAGATATTTCAAAATCAGATCACCGCGTAACGGCATTCTCGGACAGCATAATCATCTCGACAGATGAAACTGCTCAGGGGTTGATACATCTCCTGCAACATGTCGCAAAAATTGGCTTTTACTTGGTACGTCGAGGGGTTCTCTATCGGGGCGGCATCACAAATGGGCTTACTTACCATGACGACAACCAAGTGTTTGGACCAGCAGTGCTCGAAGCAATCAAGATTGAGCAGCAGGCAGTATTTCCTAGAGTTTTACTAAGCGCCTCAACCGTTGAAGCAGGAAAGGCTGCTGCTGTACGGAGTTTCTTTGATCGATTTACTCGTACAGACTGTGATCAAGCACTCTTTGTGAATTACCTGCGAGTGTGGCGGATGGTTGCGGATTCTGGATACCCAACTCCTGACGATATGAAGTTAGAACAAAAAGCTATTCAGGCGAAGATTGACCAACAACTTGAGCGATTCCCGCCAGGAACTTCCGAACGGATAAAGTGGATGTGGTTTAGTTCGTATTTCAATTGGGCTATCGACGATAGCTGGCTCGATACGCTTTCCGCGCCGTTTCCTGCGGCATAGAACAGCATAAGCCCATCGAGTGCAGTTTATTACAGGTCAATAGTGCCAGTAGGGGTTTTGGATTTTGGCCGCTTTTTTCCGCCGACCGTAGCATTCGCCGCCAGCGGCCCCGCCGCCGCCTAATCCCGCAATTCTCGCCCGGTCAGCTTGATGAAGACGTCTTCGAGGTTGGAGGCGCGGTGCACGTAGCGCAGGCCTTCGGCGTCGGCCAGCTGGGCGAGTAGTTGGCGCGGATCGCGGCAGTAGAAGAAGGCGGTTTCGCCGCTGGTTTCGACGCGGTCGGCCAGATGCTTGTGGTCCTGCACGAACACATCCAGTTGGCCGTGGACTTCGTCGAAGACTTCGACGACCTGCGGTTCGATCTGCTCGGCGATCAGCTGGCGCGGGCTGCCTTCGGCGATCTTGCGGCCGTGGTCGATGACGATCAGCGTGTCGCATAGGCGTTCGGCTTCGTCCATGAAATGCGTGGTCAGGATCAGCGTCTTGCCGGCCGATTTGAGTTGCTTCAGGCGGTCCCAGATCAGGTGGCGGGCCTGCGGGTCGAGGCCGGTGGTCGGCTCGTCGAGGAAGATGATGTCGGGGTTGTTGACCAGCGCCCGGGCCAGCGTCAGGCGGCGCTTCATGCCGCCGGACAGCGTGGCGATGCGGGCGTCGGCCTTGCCGGTCAGGCCGGCGAATTCGAGCAGTTGCGGGATGCGGGCGCGGATGTCGGCGTCCGGGATGCCGAAGTAGCGCCCGAAGACGAGCAGGTTTTCGGCGCAGGTGAAATCGGGGTCGAGGTTGTCGAACTGCGGCACGACGCCGACCCGCGCCCGTGCCGACTGGGCATCGGCCGGGATGCTGTGGCCGCCGAGCACGATGTCGCCGCTGTCCGGCGTGGTCAGGCCGAGGCAGAGGCGCAGCGTCGTCGTCTTGCCGGCGCCGTTGGGGCCGAGCAGGCCGAAGCAGGTGCCGGTGTCGACGGCGAACGACAGCCCGGCGACGACCTCGGTGCCGCCGTAGGTCTTGCGCAGCAGGGAGGCGCTCAGTGCCGCCATGCGCGGGTCACGATGTCGCGGATCAGGTGCAGGCGACGGTGGAAGAAGTGGTCGGCGCCGGGCACGACGACGACCGGCAGGTCGTTCGGCTGGGCCCAGTCGAGCACGTTGGCGAGCGGCACGGTTTCGTCGGCCGAGCCGTGGATGACGATGGTGTCGTGCGGGACGGCTTCGGTGTCGTAGCTGCGAGTGCCTTCGACGAAGCCGGCGGCGGTGCCGACCAGCACCAGGCGCTGGGCCGGGTGGTTGGCTTCGGCCAGCCGTTTGGCGACACGGGTCTGGCAGTAGGCGCCGAAGGAGAAGCCGGCCAGCGCGACGGGCAGGTTGCCGCAGCGACACTTGGCGTCTTCGAGGACGGCCAGCAGGTCGTCGACTTCGCCGTTACCCTCGTCATGGACGCCCTCGGTGCCGCCGACGCCGCGGAAATTGGGGCGGAAGGCGGCGTAGCCCATGGCGACGAAGGTGCGGGCCAGCGTGTAGGCGACCTTGTTGGTGTTGGCGCCGCCGCCGATCGGGTGCGGATGGGCGACCAGCGCGATGCCGCGCGGGGCGTCCGGGCGTTCCATGATGACCTCGATCTTGCCGACCGGGCCTTGGACAAAGATCTTTTCCTCGACGGCCTTCATATTTTCAGGCGCTCCACGACGCGACCGTGGATCAGGTGTTCCTGGATGATTTCCTCGACGTCTTCCTTGTCCACGTAGGTGTACCAGACGGCTTCCGGGTAGACGACCATGACCGGTCCCTGGTCGCAGCGGTCGAGGCAGCCGGCCTTGTTGATGCGGACCTTGCCCTGGCCCTTCATCTTTAGCTGGCTGATGCGGTCCTTGGCGTAGGCCTGCATCTCGCTGGCGCCAAGGTTGTTGCAGCAGTTTTCGCCTGGTTCGCGCTGGTTGCAGCAGAAAAAGACGTGGTGTTTGAAGTGGCTCATCGGGTTCTCTCCTCGGGGACGAGCATTATAGGCGGTCCCGTTTCACGTGGAACGTCGGCGGCCCAGCCAGCGTTTTTCAAGGCCGACGATCAGGCTGATCGCCCACGCTGCGGCGCCGATCTCCAGCCATTCGACCCAGCCGATCGGCGCCGTCTGGAAGGCGGCGGCGAGCGGCGGCCAGTAGGTGAGCAGCAGTTGCAGGGCGCTCATGGCGGCGATGCCGGCCCACAGCCAGCCATTGGAAAAGATGCCCTGGCGCCAGAAACCGCCGGTCAGCGAGCGGCAGTTGAAGAGGTAGGCCATCTGCCCGAAGACGAAGACATTGACGGCGACCGTGCGCGCCTCGGCCAGCGTATGGCCCTGCTGCAGTTCGAGCAGGAACAGCCCGAAGGCACCGGCCAGCAGCAGCAGCGAAACGAGGACGATGCGCCGGATCAGGTCGGCATTGAGCACCGGCATGGCCAGCCGGCGTGGCGGGCGGTGCATGATGCCGCGCTCGATCGGCTCGAAGGCGAGCGGCAGGCCGAGCAGCACGGCGGTGGTCATGTTGATCCAGAGAATCTGCAGCGGCGTGATCGGCAGCGTGCTGCCGAACAGGATGGCGGCAACGATGACCAGCCCCTCGCCGAAATTGGTCGGCAGCGTCCAGGTGATGAACTTGATCAGGTTGTCCCAGACCCCCCGGCCCTCCTCGACTGCCGCCTCGATGCTGGAGAAATTGTCGTCGGTCAGCACCATCGCCGCCGCCTCCTTTGCCACCTCGGTGCCGGCCAGCCCCATGGCGATGCCGATGTCAGCCTGCTTGAGGGCCGGCGCGTCGTTGACGCCGTCGCCGGTCATCGCCACCACTTCGCCGCGCTCTTGCAGGGCACGGACCAGGCGCAGCTTCTGTTCCGGCTCGACGCGGGCGAAGACGTCGACGGTGTGGGCGGCCTCGGCCAGCGCCGCGTCGTCGAGGGCGGCCAGCTCGCGGCCGGTCAGCGAGCGTTCGGCCTGCAGGCCGATCTGGCGGGCGATGGCGAGCGCCGTGACGGCGTGGTCGCCGGTGATCATCTTGACCCGGATACCGGCCGAGTGGCAGCTACGGATGGCGGCGATGGCGGCCTTGCGCGGCGGGTCGATCATGCCGGCCAGGCCGATCAGGGTCAGGTTTTCGACCAATGCTACGGTCGCCCCGATTTTTTGCCCAAAATCGAAATTTCGCCGGGCCAGCAGCAGCACGCGCATGCCTTGTTCGGCGTAGGCCTGCGCCGCCTTTTCGACCGCCACCCGGTCGATGGCGGTCAATTCGCCGTTAGCGGCCAGCTGGTCGACGCAGAGCGGCAGCAGGCGTTCGAGCGCACCCTTGACGTAGGCGACCGTGCCGCCGTCACCGCCATGTACCGTCGCCATGAACTGCCGGCCGGCATCGAAGGGCAATACGTCGTGGCGCGGCAGCAGGGCGTGCAGCGTGTGCTCGTCCAGTCCGCCCTTGCGGGCGGCGACGAGCAGCGCCGCCTCGGTCGGGTCGCCGGTGATCTTCCACTGGCCGTGCTCGTGGCGCAGCGAGGCGTCGTTGCACAGGGCGCCGGCAATCAGGCATTCGCGGACGGCACCGGCGATCTCGGCCGGCATTTCGTCGTGCCCGATGTGACCCTCCGGGTTGTAGCCGTGGCCGCCGACCGCGTAGCCCTCGCCGCCACACCACAGGACGCGTACCGTCATCGCGTTCTCGGTCAGCGTGCCGGTCTTGTCGGAGCAGATGACGGTCGTGCTGCCCAGCGTCTCGACCGCCGGCAGGTGGCGGATGATGGCCCGGCGCTTCGCCATGCGGGCGACGCCGATGGCCAGCGTGACGGTGATCGCCGCCGGCAGGCCTTCCGGAATGGCGCCGACGGCCAGCGCGACGGCGGCCATGAACATGTCGAAACCGGTTTCGCCACGCGCCAGCCCGACGCCGAAAGTGAGCAGCGCCAGGCCGCCGATGGCCCACAGCAACCAGTTGGAAAAGGTCGCCATCTTGCGTGTCAGCGGCGTCGCCAGGTCGGGGGCGGCGGCGATCAGGCCGGCGATGCGCCCGGTCTCGGTGGCGTCGCCGGTGGCGATGACCAGGCCGCTGCCCTGCCCGGCCACCACCGTGGTCCCGGCGTAGGCCATGTTCAGGCGGTCGGCGAGCCGGGTGTCGGCGGGCAGCGGCGTGGCATCCTTGTTGACCGGCAGCGATTCGCCGGTCAGCATCGAGTCGTCGGTGTGCAGTTCGTGCGGGTCGATCAGCCGCAGGTCGGCCGGCACGCGGTCGCCGGCGGCGAGCATGACGATGTCGCCGCTGACGAGCTGGCTGCCATCGAGTTGCTTGCGGTGGCCGCCGCGGCAGACGGTGACCGGCGTCGCCACGCTGCGCGCCAGCGCCGCCAGCGCGCCTTCAGCCTTGGCCTCCTGCCAGTAGCCGATGATCGCGTTGGCCAGCACCACGCCAAAGATGACGCCACAGTCGACGATTTCGCCGAGCGCCCCGGTGACCAGGCCGGCAACGATCAGGACGAGGATCAAGGGCTGCCCGAGTTGGGCGGCGAAGCGTCGCCAGGCCGGCTTGCCGGGGCGCTCGGTCAGACGGTTGGGGCCGTGGCGGGCGAGCCGCGCTGCCGCTTCGTCGTCGCTCAGCCCGGCCGCGTGATCGACACCGAGGCGCTGGGCGGCGCCGTCGGCGGAGTCGGCATGCCAGGCTAGGCCCGGCGCGTCGTCAGCAGCAGGAAGGGCAGCGTCAGGAAGGGCCATAGCGTGGCCACCAGGCGGGTCAGGCCGTTGAAGTTGAGGAAATGCCCCTGCCGCCAGGCAGCCAGCGCGGCAGCGGAATACGGGTTATGCGGGGCGAGGTTGACCAGTACCGTGCCGGCCATCAGCGCCAACGCGGCGATCATCAGGCGTGGCGTCGCCGGCAGCGCCATGGCGATGGCCAGGATGGCGACGCCGACAGCGAGGCCGAGCCGGACGCCGGGCGTCAGCCAGGCCAGCGCCTCGGCCGGGTTCACCAGAATGGCGGCGGAAAGGGTGGCGACGGTCAGGCAGAGGACAAGGAACAGCGGTACCACCAGATAGGCGGCGAGCAGCCGGGCGCACAGCATGCGGACGATCAGGCCGACGGCGACGGCGTTGAAGGCGGTGATGCTGGCTTCGATCATGACGAAACTCTCGGCGGCGAAGGGCATGGCGCCGGTCAGCCCGAAAATCTGTCGCAAATCGCCGGCCCCGAACAGCAGGGTTTCCGGCGATAGTGGCACGAGTAGCCACAGGCCGAGCAAGGTCAGGCCCAGCTCGGCGTGCGGGATGGGGGCGATCAGCCGCTGTTCTAGCGCGGCCAGGCGGGCAAAGATGCGTGGCCCGACCGCCTTTGCCCACAGTGCTCCGAGGAGCCCACCCAGTGTGTTGCAGGCCAGGTCAAGGTTGGACGGGACGCGCGAGGGAAGCCAGGTCTGCAGGGTCTCCAGTCCGAAGCTGATGCCGCCGGCGAGCAGCGTCGCCAGTGCCAGCGCGGTGTAGCGGCCGGGCAGCCGGCTCAGGGCCAGGGTCAGGAAGAAACCGAGCGGTACATAGACGGCAATGTTGGCGGCCAGATCGAAGACGGTCCAGTAACGCGGCCAGCCGCCTTCGAGGAAGGTGAGCGGCGAGACGCCGGTATCGCGCCAGCCGGAAAACGGATGCAGGCTGGCATAGGCGACCAGCCCGAGCCAGGCGAGCGCGAGGTAGCGGGAAAGCAGGATGGGTCCACGGCCATGAGGATGCATGGCCCCGATTTTAGGGGCTATCCGCCGGGGCGTCAGCCTGATTGTGACATTGTCACCGGATTGCCGCCCGCGTCGGGTGCGCTTCAGTGATGGTGCGGGTGCTCGGTCGCGTGGTGGGTTTCAGCGGCGGCGCGCCGATGCAGGGCTTCGTGGATGTCCTCCGCGGGCAGCGGATGGCCGACCCATTGCGGCAGCAGCGAGCCGGCAATCATGCCGACGATGCTGACGCCCAGGCCGATCAGCTGCGGCGGCACCAGCTGGCCGGCGCCAGCCAGCGCGTAGGCGTAATCGCCGGCCGAGCCACCCTGGCTGCTGACCAGCAGTTCGATCAGGATCCACGACGACAGGCCGCCGATGATCGCGGCCAGCGCGCCCTGTGTCGTTGCACGCTTCCAGAACGCGCCGAAGAAAAGCGGCACGAAGGCGCCGGCCAGCGTGACCTTGTAGGCGTTCTCGACCATCTTGAAGATGCTGGCGTTGGAATACAGCGCGAAGCCGAGCACGATGCCGGCGAAGCAGACGATGGAGGCGCGCATGACTCTCAGGAACTGGTGGTCGCCCATGTGCGGGAAGAAGCCGCGGACGATGTTCTCCGAGAAGGCGACCGACGGCGCCAGCAGGGTCGCCGACGAGCAGCTCATGATCGCCGAGAGCACGGCGCCGAAGAAGATGGCCTGGGCGAAGACCGGCGTGTGCTGCAGGACCAGCGTCGGCAGGACGAGTTGTGAGTCGGTTTCCATCAGGCCGTTGAACAGTTCGGGGTCGATCAGCGTCGCCGAGTAGGCGATGAACATTGGCACGAAGGTGAAGCAGAAATAGATCGAGGCACCGAGGATCGAACCCCACAGCGCGATGGACTTGGTCTTCGCCGAGGTGATGCGCTGGAAGACGTCCTGCTGCGGGATCGAGCCGAGCATCATGGTGATCCAGGCGCCGAGGAAGGTCAGCCATTTCCAGGGGTCGGCCTCCGGGAAGAAGTTCAGCTTGCCGGCCGCCGAGGCGTGCTGGATCACGGTGTCCACGCCGCCGGTCAGGCCGGAAACGATGTAGCCGATGAACAGCATGCCGCCCATGATGACGCCCATCTGGACAAAATCGAGGATGGCCACCGAGAGCATGCCGCCGAAGGTGGTGTAGGTCAGCACGATGGCGGCGCCGAGGACCATGCCGGCGGGCTGGCTGACGAAGCCGTTGGTGACGACGTTGAAGACCAGGCCGAGCGCCTTGATCTGGGCCGACACCCAGCCCAGATAGGAGGAGACGATGCACAGCGTGGTCAGCACCTCGACCGTGCGGTTGTAGCGCAGGCGGAAATAGTCGCCCAGTGTCAGGATGTTCAGTTTGTACAGTTTGTTGGCAAAAAAGAAGCCGGCGATGATCAGGCACATCGACGAGCCGAAGGGGTCGGCGACCACGCCGCCCAGGCCTTCCTTGACGAAGGTGGCGGAAACCCCGAAGACCGCCTCGGCGCCGAACCAGGTGGCGAACACCGTGGCGGTGACCACCGGCAGCGGCAGGTGGCGGCCGGCGACGGCGAAGTCCTTGGCGGTATGGACGCGGGTCGCGGCATAGAGGCCGATGCCGATGGAAACCATCAGGTAGAGAACGACGAACCAGATCAGCATGGGGTGGGCCGTTGACTAGTGGTCTGCTTCGTAATTGGCGGGACAACATGAAAACGCCGGATTTGTGTTCCTGGCTAGGCGCGAGCCGCAGCGATAGCCGTAGCTATCGCGAGGATGAGCAACAACGCCAGGGACGCAAAGACAAGTTTGCATGTTCCGTTACTTGCGAAGCAGACCACAGGGTAAGGGGTTGAAAACGCGGGAATTATAAGGGCTTTGCCTGGCCGCGGAGGGTTTCAGAACGGCGGTGACGCATGAAATTTCATGAATGCTACGGTCGAGGGGTGAAAAAGGCCTAAATCCGTGGCGTGCAGCAGTAGCCGCTCTGCCCGCCCATGCGCCTCGCCGCCGTAAAGTTCGTCGCCGAGGATCGGGTGGCCGAGCGCGGCCATATGCACCCGCAACTGGTGCGAGCGGCCGGTCACCGGTTCCAGTTCGACCCGCGTCGTGTCGGCGAGCGGATCACGGGCGATAACGCGATAGCGGGTCAGCGACGGCTTGCCGATCTCGAAATCGACCTTCTGCAAGGGCCGGTTCGGCCAGTCGACGATCAGCGGCAGGTCGACTTCGCCGGCATCCTGGGCGAGTAGCCCGGCCAGCACCGCGATGTAACGCTTTTCGGTCTGCCGCTCACGAAACTGCCGCGACAGATCGCTATGCGCCGTTTCCCCGCGGCCCAGTACGAGCAGGCCGGAGGTCTCCATGTCCAGCCGATGGACGGCCAGCGCATCGGGAAAGCGGGCCTGGACCCGGGCGACCAGGCAGTCCGCCTTGTCCGGGCCGCGCCCGGGCACCGACAGCAGTCCGGATGGCTTGTCGACGACGACGATGGACTCGTCGGCGTGGATCACCGAGAGGCCGGTGTCGGGAGGGGGACAATAGGCGGTCAAAACGGTTTCACCCGCTGGCTGCAACGGCTGTCGCGGAAGGCGGTGGCCTCGCGCACCCAGCCGGCGCCCGGCGAGGTCTGGGCGCAAACGCGGTCGTCACTGACCTTGCTTGCCCACCAGTACCAGGCGGCCGGCCGGGCGAGTGCCGTGCCGGCCAGAAGACATAGCAGTACCCCCGACAGGGCCTTCGTCAGCCTTGTTTTGAATGAAGAATCTGCTTGCCAATCAGTCATGGAAAATATACTGTATGTAAACACAGTTATCGAGTGAATACGCGGGGGGCGGGGAAATATACCTTGTTCGGCGCGAGCAAGCTCCAAATTCAACTGTTGCCGATTGCATACCGGATCGGATTGCCGATTCAATCAAGTGCAGCAATTTCTATTCCATCCTTGGCCCCTGTGCCATAATCCGCTCAAATTTTCGAGGTACCCTCATGGACGACAACAAGGCAAAGGCGCTGGCCGCAGCGCTGCAACAGATCGAGAAGCAGTTCGGCAAAGGCTCCATCATGAAGATGGGCGATGCCGAGATCGACGAAGGCATCCAGGTCGTGTCCACCGGCTCGCTTGGCCTGGACATCGCGCTCGGCGTCGGTGGTCTGCCGCGCGGCCGTGTCGTTGAAATCTACGGTCCGGAATCGTCCGGCAAGACCACCCTCTGCCTGCAGGTCGTCGCCGAAATGCAGAAGCTCGGTGGCGTCGCCGCCTTTATCGACGCAGAACACGCGCTCGATCCGCAATACGCCCAGAAGCTCGGCGTCAATGTCGGCGATTTGCTGATCTCGCAGCCGGATACCGGCGAACAGGCCCTCGAAATTGCCGACATGCTGGTCCGTTCCGGCTCGGTCGACATCATCGTCATCGACTCGGTCGCCGCCCTCACCCCGCGCGCCGAAATTGAAGGCGAAATGGGCGACCAGATGGTCGGCCTGCACGCCCGCCTGATGAGCCAGGCGCTGCGCAAGCTGACCGCCAACATCAAGAAGACCAACACGCTGGTCATCTTCATCAACCAGATCCGGATGAAGATTGGCGTCATGTTCGGCTCGCCGGAAACTACCACTGGCGGCAATGCCCTCAAGTTCTACGCTTCCGTCCGCCTCGACATTCGCCGCATCGGCGCGATCAAGAAGGGCGACGAAGTGATCGGCAGCGAAACCAAGGTCAAGGTCGTCAAGAACAAGGTCGCCCCGCCCTTCCGTGAAGCCATCTTCGACATCCTCTACGGCGAAGGCATTTCCCGTCAGGGCGAAGTCGTCGAAATGGGCGTCGCCCACAAGCTGGTCGACAAATCCGGAGCCTGGTACGCCTACAAGGGCGAAAAAATCGGCCAGGGCAAGGACAATGCCCGCGAGTTCCTGAAGTCGCATCCGGAAATCGCCCAGGAAATCGAGGCGAAGATCCGCGAGGCGGCCAGCACCACCGTCATCAAACCGACCAAGGCGGCTGCCGCGGATGCCTAATCTGCGCGTGCTGGCCCTGCAACTCCTGACCCGGCGCGACTACAGCCGGGCGGAGTTGAAGAGCAAGCTCGCCGCCCATGCCGAATCCGAAGAAGAACTCGACGCCGTGCTTGCCACCCTGCAAACCGAACGCCTGCTCTCCGACGAGCGCTACGCCGCCCAACGCGTCGTGGCGCGTGGCAGCCGCTACGGCAATGCCCGGTTGAAGCAGGAATTGCGGCAAAAAGGCGTTGGCGACGAAGACATTGCAACGGCCCTGCCCGAAGCCGGCGACGAGACTGAGCGTTGCCGGGCCATTTGGGCAAAAAAATTTGGCCGGCCGCCGGCATCGCCCGAAGAGCGTGCCAAACAGATGCGTTTCCTGCAATATCGCGGCTTTTCCGGTGAAGCCATTCGCCGGGCCATGCGCGGAGTTGATCAATGAATGCCCCAGTCGCCACGCTTTCGGCCCATAACCTGAAGAAGCGCTACAAGGCGCGGACGGTCGTCGAGGACGTTTCCTTCGAGGTCAAGTCCGGCGAAGTCGTCGGCCTGCTCGGCCCAAATGGCGCTGGCAAGACTACGTGCTTCTACATGATTGTCGGGCTGGTGGCGACCGACGGCGGCGAGGTCTATATCGACGACGAGCGCCTGACCCATCAGGCGATGCACAGCCGGGCTCGCCTCGGCCTGTCCTACCTGCCGCAGGAGGCGTCGGTCTTCCGCAAGCTTAACGTCGAGGAAAACATCCGTGCCGTCCTCGAGTTGCTGAAGCTGCCAGAGAATGAGCTCAATGACCGCCTGGAAGGCCTGCTCGCCGAACTGCACGTCGGCCATGTCCGCCACGTCAATGCCTCGGCGCTGTCCGGCGGTGAGCGGCGGCGCGTCGAAATTGCCCGTGCCCTGGCGACCAATCCGCGTTTCATCCTGCTTGACGAACCTTTCGCCGGCGTCGACCCGATCGCCGTGCTCGAAATCCAGAAGATCATCCGTTTCCTCAAGGAGCGCGGCATCGGTGTGCTGATCACCGATCACAACGTGCGCGAAACGCTGGGCATCTGTGACCACGCCTACATCATCAACGCCGGAAACGTACTTGCTGCTGGACGGCCGGCCGAAATCGTGAATAATGAAAGCGTACGGAAGGTTTATCTCGGCGAGCACTTCAAGCTCTGACCGATGCACCGTACCTGACCCCAACCGATGAAGCCGGCACTCCAACTAAAACTATCCCAGCACCTGGCGCTGACGCCTCAGCTCCAGCAGTCGATCAAGCTTCTTCAGTTGTCGACGGTCGAGATGCAGCAGGAAATCGAGCGCTACCTGCTCGAGAATCCCATGCTGGAGCGTGAGGACGAACATGGCGGCGACAATTTCTCCGGGGCGCAGCAATTTGATTCCCCGCAGTCCACGGAAGGGGAACGTGAACAGAAGGCCGAACGTGAAGAGCGGGATGCCCGCGAGGAGCGCGAACAGGACATTCCGACGGCGCCGTCCGATGTTGACGATGACCGCTGGACTTCCGATGCCGGCACTTTCAGCGGTGCAGGCCGCGATGAGGACGATGACAGCGACTCGCATGACGTCCATGCCGCCAACGTAAGCCTGCGGGACCACCTCGGCTGGCAGCTGGGCATGACCCAGGTTTCCGAGCGCGACCGTAGCCTGGTGCGCTTCCTCATTGAAGCGCTGGACGATGATGGCTATCTGTCGGCATCGCTGCCGGAACTGTGGGAAACGCTGCCGCCCGAGTACGAGATCGAGCTAGAAGAGCTTGAAATCGCCCTTCACCATATCCAGAACTTCGATCCGACCGGCATCGGCGCGCGTAACCTGCAGGAATGCCTGGCGCTGCAACTCAAGGTGCTGCCGATCAGCCCGGATCGCACACTGGCCCTGACGATCGTCCAAAAACATCTGGATCTGCTCGCAGCCAGGGATTTCGCCAAGATTCGCCGCCTGACGGGTTGCGATGACGAAGACCTGAAGGCGGCGCATTCGCTCATCACCAGCCTGAATCCCCGGCCGGGTGCCGGCTATGCCCAGATCGAGGCGCGCTACATAACGCCCGACGTGATCGTCAAGAAACTGAAGGGCAAGTGGACGGCGTATATCAATCCGGATGCCTACCCGCGGCTGCGCATCAACCGCCTGTATGCCGAAATCCTGGCCAAACAGCGGCGCGGCAATGGCAACCTGTCTACGCAACTGCAGGAGGCGCGCTGGCTGATCAAGAACGTCCAGCAGCGCTTCGACACCATTCATCGTGTGACGCAGGCTATCGTTGATCGCCAGCGGCAGTTTTTCGAGCATGGCGAAGTGGCCATGCGTCCGCTGGTCTTGCGCGAAATCGCCGATATTCTCGGCCTGCACGAATCGACCGTATCGCGCGTGACCAGCCAGAAGTACATGGCGACGCCGCGCGGCATTTTTGAACTGAAATACTTCTTTGGCAGCCATGTCGCCACCGATACCGGCGGTGCCTGTTCTGCCACGGCCATTCGTGCCTTGATCAAGCAATTGATCGCGGCCGAGGATGGAAAGAAGCCCTTGTCGGATAGTCAATTATCCGAAATACTTGGCCAGCAGGGAATCGTGGTTGCCCGACGGACGGTTGCAAAATACCGCGAGTCGCTCAACATCCCGCCGGTCAATTTACGCAAGACCCTGTAGAGAGAGGAGAAAAAATGAATCTGCAGATCAGTGGTCACCACATCGAAGTTACCCCCGCACTGCGCGAATACGTGGAAAACAAGCTGGATCCCGTTGTCCGCCATTTCGACAAAGTGACTGGTGTCAATGTGGTTCTGTCCGTCGAGAAACTTAAGCAAAAGGCGGAAGTGACCGTGCACGTGCCCGGCAAGGACATGCATGTCGAGGAGTCCGGCGATGATCTCTATGCCGCCATCGACGCCATGTTCGACAAGCTGGACCGTCAGGTTCAGAAGTACAAGCAAAAGATCCAGGACCACCATCGTGGTGACAAGCCTGGACTTCATGCCGCTGAATAAGCGCTGACCGGCCGTAGCGACCAAGGCTACGGCCCTTGAATTCCACCATCCTATGAACCCCCTAGCCAATCTACTATCCGCCGAGCAGGTGCTGCTGGACCTTGATGCCAGCAGCAAAAAGCGGGTATTCGAACAAGCCGGCATGCTGTTTGAAGCCAGGCTTGGACTCGCCCGGTCAACGATTTTCGACAGCCTGTTTGCCCGCGAGAAGCTCGGCTCCACGGGCCTCGGGCAGGGTGTCGCCATTCCGCACGGGCGCATCAAGGGACTCAAGCAGGCGGTGGGCGCATTCCTGCGCCTTGCCAACCCGGTGCCGTTTGATTCGCCCGACGGCCGCCCGGTTGACCTGTTGTTCGTTTTGTTGGTGCCCGAGCAGGCCACCGAGCAACATTTGCAGATTCTGTCGGAGTTGGCCCAGCGTTTTTCGGAGCGGACATTCCGCGAGAAATTGCAGGCTGCTCCTGATCCGGCGGCCATTGTTGCACTTTTCCAGGGCTGAGCGACGCTCGTGCGCCACGTCAGCCTGGTTCAGCTTTACGAGGACAACCGTGAAAAGCTGTTGCTGAACTGGGCGAGCAGTCACCAGACGGATCGTCGAATCGAGATCAAGGGCTCCAACAACTATGGCGCGGATCTCGTTGGTCACATCAACATCATTCACCCGGAACGCCTTCAGGTCATGGGCCTGGCCGAATACGAATGGGCCATGCGCATGGCCGAGCGCAGGTTCGGGCACATGTTTACCGATCTGCTCACCGCCCAGCCGCCGGCGATCATCGTGGCTGACGGTCTCGTACCGCCGCCGCAACTGGTTGAAATCTGTACCCAGTCGGGAACGCCACTGATCTATTCACCCAAGCCGTGTTCGGCGGTGATCGATTTGCTCCGCATCTATTTGTCGGCCCGTCTGGCCAATACCGTCAGCCTGCACGGTGTCTTCATGGACGTGCTTGGCATGGGGATTCTGATCACCGGCGATTCCGGCGTCGGCAAGTCGGAACTGGCGCTCGAACTGATTTCGCGGGGCCATGGTCTGGTAGCCGACGATGTCGTGGAGATGGCCCGGATCGCTCCCACAACGATCGAAGGCCGCTGTCCCGGCATGTTGCGTGATTTTCTGGAAGTGCGAGGACTGGGCCTGCTCAATATCCGTACCATTTTCGGCGAAACGGCCTCGCGCCGCAAAATGAAGCTGAAACTGATGGTCCATCTGCAGAAAACTTCGACGGCAGTCGATGCGCCCCGCCTGCCACTGGACGCGCAGACGCACGAGGTGCTTGGTGTACCGATCCGCAAGGTGGTCATTCCGGTGGCGGCCGGCCGTAACCTCGCGGTTCTTCTTGAGGCAGCCGTGCGCAACACCATCTTGCAGTTGCGAGGGATCGACAGCATGCAGGATTTCATGGATCGTCAGCAGCGCGTCATGCTTGACGATGACGCGTGATTGACTGATAGTACGTTGGTATTTCAACCAACCAAGGGGACATTCAATGAAGAAACTGATCGGATTGATGCTCGTCGCGTTTGCCGCATCGAACGTTTACGCCGCCGACGATTGTGCTGCGCGGGCTGCCGAGAAGAAGCTGGCCGGCGCAGCCAAGAACAGCTTCATGAAGAAATGCACGGCAGATGCCGGTTCGCCTCCGGAAAATGCGGCCTGCGCTGCAACTGCCAAGGAAAAGAAGCTGGCTGGCGCAGCCAAGAACAGTTTCATGAAGAAGTGCGTGGCGGACGCCGCCGCCAAGTAATTCAAGCATCTTAGAACCACGAATTCGGCCGCTCGAGGGCGGCCGAATTTCGTTTACAGGCGCTCGAACTCGGCGATATCGACCAGGGGATCGTTGCCGGAATTGCCGAAGCTGATCCGGCCCTTGCCGTCCAGATGGAGCTCGTGGCGGCGGATCATCACTTCCTGGCGCCCGGAGAGTACGACAAAGGTACCGTTAGTGCTGGTGTCCACCAGATAGTATCCATCGGCGCGTCGTTCGACACGGGCATGCTGGCGCGAGGCCTTGCGGTCATCAACGACCAGTTTGTTGGCTAGATCGCGCCCGATAGTCAGGACCGGCGTTTTATCGTCGAGCAGGAAAGCCTTGCCGCGGTAGCGAACACAGAGACGCTCGACGGCCATGCCGCTGTTGTTCGCACCGAAGGTCGAGTGCGGCATTGAGCCGGCACCCTGATAGCTGGGCCAGTGAATCTGGAATAGCGGCAGTGCGACACCCTCTTCTGCGATGGTGCCAAGCTTGGGCATGGGGTCGGCCGTGATGACGCTGGGCTGTGGTAGTTCTTCAACCATCAGTGAGCTGCAAAGAATCTGGTCGCGTCGGGCAAGGCCAGCGATGCGGGCAGCAGTGGTAATGGCCGGTCCGGTCAATTTTTCACCATCGTCGGCAACCGTTCCGACGTGAAGGCCGATGCGGATGGTCAGCTTGAGACCCGATACAGGGGGCAGATCGGCGATACGCTGCTGCATGTCAATGGCGGCCTGGCAGGCTTCTTCGCCGGACTCGAAAGCGCCGAGCAATTCGTCACCGACGATCTGGACCGTTCTGCCCTTGTAGCCGTCGACTGAGCGCTTCATACGCTTCAGGCAGCGCTCGACGGCATGCATCGCCTCCTTGTCGCCGAGCCGCTCAAACAAGGCGGTACTGCCGGAGACATCGGCGAACATCACGATCAGTTTGCGTTGCGTGGAACTCATCGCCCGCCGCGTATCCATAATTGTTGAACAGGCCGATTATATGATGACCTCACGCCGAATGCATTATGCGGTTTGGCGTAATTGGATGGTTCCCATCATTGGCATTTCTGGGTTGTCGAAGGCGATATCGCCCTCTGCGACAGGCGTGTTCAGTGTCAAGCCCGGGAAGTCGAAGAGCGCTTTGTCTGCGAGGTGGGAGGGAACAATATTTTGCATGGCCGTGAATACCGATTCCGTACGGCCAGGGTAGCGCTTGTCCCAGTCCTGCATCATTTCTCGAATCTTCTGCCGCTGCAGGTTGTCCTGTGAACCGCAGAGGTTGCAAGGAATGATCGGGAATTCCATGCCGCGGGCAAAGCGGGCGATGTCGGCTTCGGCGCAATAGGCCAGCGGACGGATCACGATGTGAGCCTTGTCGTCGGTGACCAGCTTGGGCGGCATGGCCTTGACCTTGCCACCGAACAGCAGGTTGAGGAACAGCGTGTGCACCATGTCGTCGCGGTGATGGCCGAGGGCAATCTTGTTGGCGCCGAGTTCCTTGGCGGTGCGGTAGATGATGCCGCGGCGCAGGCGAGAACAGAGTGAGCAGGTCGTCTTGCCTTCCGGAATCTTTTCCTTGACGAGCGAATAGGTGTCGGCCTCGACGATACGGTGTTCGATGCCGATAGATTCGAAATACCGGGGCAGGATGTCGGCGGGAAAGCCCGGCTGCTTCTGGTCGAGGTTCATCGCGATCAGCCGGAACTTGACCGGGGCACGCTGCTGCAGGGCCATCAGCATAGCTAGCAGGGTGTAGGAATCCTTGCCGCCTGACACACAGACAAGTACGGTGTCGCCATCCTCGATCATGTTGTAGTCGATGATCGCCTTGCCGGTGCGACTCTCCAGGGATTTGCGAAGTTTTTGCAGGGTGTTCGAGCTTGTCATTGCGCCAGAGGGTCCGTGTGCCCGGGGTGAGCGCCACAATCCGGGTAGAATCCGGAATGCTACGGTCAGCGGGAAAAAACGGCAATTTTACATTGTCTTGGCCGACGAAATGCCATTTTTCTCATGCAAATCAGTGGCTTCGGCAATAGGAGAGGAGTTTTTCCTGCAGTTCCCTGACTTTAATCGGCTTCGACAGGTAGTCGTCCATGCCGGCTGCCAGGCAGGCATCGCGGTCATCCTGCATGGCAGCGGCGGTCATCGCAATAATTGGTGTGCGCGGCAGGTTGAGCTCGGTCTCTCGATGGCGAATGCGCTCAGTGGCTTCGATACCACCCATGACTGGCATTTGCATGTCCATCAGGATGACGTCGAAGGAATGTCTGTCGAGGATGTCGACGGCCTCCTGGCCGTTCTGTGCGAGGGTCGCCAGGTGCCCCCATTTTTCGAGCAGTCCGAGTGCCAGCTTCTGGTTGGTCGGGTGGTCTTCCACGAGCAGGATGTTCAGCGACGGCTGCGACTCGCGCAGCGAGTGACGGGTGATCAAATTGCCGACTTGGGGTGCTGACTTGATTGTTGTATCCAGGGCCTGACTAAGCGCCGCCAACAATTCTTCGGCCGAGATAGGTTTGGCAAAAAAGCCGGCGATGCCGGACTCCTGGCAGCGCTGGGCATCGCCACGCAGGGCGCCGGAAGAAAGCATCAACATCGGCGGCAGATCAGGGTGTTCCTGTTTCAGCCGAACGGCCAACTCGTAGCCATCCATTTCCGGCATTTGCGCGTCAAGCAGAATGCAGTCGAAGCCGAGATTTCCTTGGCGCATCATTAGCAGGGCCTCCTGACCGCTCGCTGCGTCTGCCAATTGTGCGCCGAGGTTGCCCAGCATGCTGCAGAGGATGCGCCGGTTGGTGGCATTGTCGTCCACGACGAGAATGTGCCGGCCCGCGAGGGAAATCTGGCTGGCCGGTTCCGACACAGATTGCGCCGAGAGTTGCAGTTCGACCGAGAAATGGAAGGTGCTGCCTTCGCCCAACTGGCTGTGCAGCCACATCCTGCCACCCATCAATTCGACGAGGCGACGACAGATGGAAAGCCCGAGGCCGGTTCCGCCGTATTTGCGCGTAGTCGAGGTGTCTTCCTGCGAAAAGGCTTCGAAGATCAGTTCCTGCTTGGCCGCAGCGATACCGATGCCGGTGTCGCGCACGGCGAAATGGACGATGGCGTGTCCGCCTTGAAGCTGCATCAGGTCGGTGGTCAGCGCGATTTCGCCGGCATCGGTGAACTTGATGGCATTGCCGACCAGATTGACCAGCACCTGCCTGATTCGGCTGGGATCGCCCTGTACAAAGCGCGGTACGTTGTGGATGACCTCGCTGATCAATTCGATACCCTTTTCATGGGCACGCATGGCTAATGGCTTCAAGGCGTCGGCGATCAGGCGATGAAGATCGAACGATATGCTTTCGACCAGTAGCTTGCCCGCTTCGATCTTCGAAAAATCGAGGATGTCGTTAATCACCGTCAGCAGGGATTCGGCAGACGACTTGGCGATGCTCAGATATTCCCTTTGCTCGGCCGTCAGGTCCGTATCGAGGGCGAGGTCGGTCATGCCAATTACACCGTTCATCGGCGTCCGGATCTCGTGGCTCATGTTGGCAAGGAAATCGCTTTTTGCCCTGCTGGCAGCCTCGGCAACCTCTTTGGCGCGCATGACTTCGCGTTCGGCTTGCTTGCGGTCGGTGATATCGACAATAACGCCGAGCAGGCCGGAAACGCTTCCGTCCCGACGGGTCAGTACGGCCTTGCGGTAGATCGCGTCGTGAATCTCGCCGTCGCGGCTATGCACCATGGCCTCATAGGATTGCGTGCCTTTGGCGGCGAACAGATCGGCGTCCTTCTCAACGTGTACGCGGGCGTCTTCCGGTGGCAGTAGATCGTGCAGCGTACGGCCGATGTAATCTGCGCGGCGGACGTGAAAGAACTGCTCGAAGGCTCGGTTGAGGCGGATGTATCGGCCCTGGGTATCCTTCAGGTAGACCGGGAGCGGAATTGCCTCGATCAGTTCCTCGACCAGATGCAATTGCTCGGAAAGCTGCGCTTCCATTCGCTTGCGGTCGGAAATATCGGTCCTGATGGCGATGTACTGTTCCGGCACCCCTCTCGAGTTGACCAGTGGCACGATGGTGGCGCTGACCCAGTAGAGATGGCCGTCACGGGCGCGGTTGCAGATTTCACCCCGCCAGACTTGACCACCCAAGATGGTGTGCCACATGTCGCGAAACAATTCCGCCGGGTGGAGGCCGGAATTGACGATGCGGTGATTCTGGCCGATCAGCTCTTCTCTGGCGTATCCGCTGATCTCGCAAAAGCGATCGTTGGCATAAAGAATGATGCCGGCTGTATCGGTAATGCTAACGATCGCATGTTGATCAAGGGCAAATTTCTGATTGGCCAGTTCACGGCGGCCGAGTTCGCTCTCGGCAACAAGACTGGCGATGCGCCTTGAAAGCGCGTCGATATCCTCGTCGGCCAGCGTATCAGAGTGTCCGCTGCCCTGAGTTTCCGGCAGCAGGTCGCGGACTGTCTCGCGCAGTGAGCGCAGAGCATGTTCCCGGGCGGCCAACGACAAGCGGAGCTGTTCGTTGCTTTCCGACAGCTCGGACGAGGAAAGTTCAAGGCTGCGCGTGCGCAGATCGAGATCCCGCTCATATTGCTCATAGCTGGAATCGATCCGGGTCAGCAGGTCGCCAAATCCCCTCAGGACCGCTTGCAGGGCGGGGTCGGCCGCTGTCGCAGCGGCTTTCATCGTGGCCAGCAGGTCCGCGAGTTCGGACTCGCTGCCGATCCCGATGCTGCGTTTTAGCTGGCGCAGGAGATTCTTCTGCATGGCCGCCGGTTCAGTCCTCGCCCAGGCAGGTGACGGTCATTGTCTGGTTGTGCAGTTTGCAGGAAGCGCCAGGTGCAAAAGGGCTGATTTCGCCGTAGGAATAGAACCCCGTCAGGATGGCCTTGTCGCCGAATACATCGCCGACGGCCTCGACCTCCTCGTCCACGCGGCTGCCCATGACCAGCTTGCGGCCGACACAACTGACCAGAATAGCCAGGCATTCGTCCGGTGCCTTTTGCATGGTTACCGCCGCCTGGGCCGCCGCCTCGGCGCCATTGACAAGCTTGTCGGTACTGGCGTGCATCAGTCGCAAATAGCCGTCGGGGTCGATCTCGCCAGCCAGGGTCAGGCTGCCGTTGCTCTCGTCGATTCCCAGAATGGTGCGGATCAGGCCGAATGCATTGTGGTCTTCCCCGAGCATAGCGAACGGGAACAGGAGGCCCGATGCCGGCAAGTCTTTGGCGGATTCGCCAAGATAGCGCTTGTAGATGCCCAGTGCGGGTTCGCCATCCAGTTCGTAAAGCACGTTTCCATCACTCCGGGTGACCTTGCGGGCCGGACCGAAGGGTTCCCAGCCACCGAAGGAACCATGGCCAAAGCGCAGGTCCTTTCCGCAGAGGCCAATCGCCACCACCTTGTCGTGGGCAATTCCATCGCGGCCGACCGTCCAGGTTTCGCGGAAAGCGCCACCGTCGCCGGCCAGTCCGCCGGTAATCGGGATGGCGTCACCGATCACGCTGGCCATGCCGTTGACCAGGGCGCTCCCGTTGATCTGCACGCCCGGTCCGAAAACCAGCACTGCCTTTAGATCGGCCGCGGCGATTTGCTGGCCGAGCCGCTCGCCGGCCGCAAACGAATCGTCCATACCCGACAACCGGGTACTGCCTTCGCTCAGTGCGACTCGATCAAATTTGATCGCAGTGATCGAGCAGGTTCCGTCATCGACCCCGTCCGGGGTAATTTCTCCAGCCGTTGAGCAACCAAGCAGTCGGGCGTGTGGAAATTGCAGACGCAAGGCATCGGTCAGCCCTGGGGCAGTGAAGTGAGCAACACTTCCGAAGAGCAGCAGCAGATTGGCACCACGGTTGTCCAGGCGCTCCAGCGCAGTGGGTAATTCGGCTGAGTTTCGGACAACGATTTGTTGAACGTGCATTTGAGGATTCCGCCTTTGGAGTAGACTCGAAAAATAGCATACGGCACGAAGAATTTCTTGCCGCGATCGTAAAATTGATACTTTTTGAATTTGCCATGAACAACTTGCCGATACCCGCGCCCGAGGCACAGGCTCACAGCCTGCGTTTGCAGCAGGCCATCGTGGACGAAATAGCGGCAGGCGGCGGCTGGATGTCGTTTGCCCGTTTCATGGAACAACTACTCTATGCCCCGGGGCTGGGCTATTACACGGCCGGAGCACGGAAGTTCGGCGCGGCGGGTGATTTCGTCACGGCGCCGGAATTGACGGCATTGTTCGGCCAGTCGCTGGCCCGGCAGCTTGCACAAGTCATGACGGCATCGTCGCCGGTCGTGATTGAAGTGGGCGCCGGTTCCGGGCGGCTGGCTGCTGATCTCCTGCTGGCGCTCGAGCAGATGGGGCAGTTGCCAGAAAGCTATTTCATTCTCGACCTTTCCGCCGACCTTCGTCAGCGCCAGCAGCAACATATCGCCGCGGCCGCCCCGCACCTGCTCGCCAGGGTCGCATGGCTCGATAGCCTCCCGGAGGCGTTCTCCGGCGTCGTTATTGCCAACGAATTGCTTGATGCCATGCCGGCGCACATCGTTGCCTGGCGGGAAGATGGTATCTACGAGCGGGGGGTGAGTTGCGATGCCTGCGGCGGTTTCACGTGGAACGAGCGCCCGGCGAGCGGCGCCCTCCTCCAGGCTGCGGAAGAGATCGGAGCGCAATGCAGTCTGCCGCCTGGATTCGAAAGCGAGATCAGCCTGGCAGTGCGGGCCTGGGCTGCCGAATGGGGGCATCGGCTGCAGAAAGGCGCGCTGTTGCTGATCGACTACGGCTTCCCTCAGCGCGAGTTTTACCACCAGCAACGGGGTCGTGGCACGCTGATGTGCCACTACCGCCATCACGCGCATCCCGATCCCTTCTACCTGCCGGGATTGCAGGACGTGACCGTGCACGTCGATTTCACCTCGGTAATCGCAGCCGCTCACGCGACCGGACTGGAACTGCTGGGCTATAGCAGCCAGGGTCAATTCCTGCTCAACTGCGGCATCCTCGACCTGCTGGCCCGGATTCCCAATGGAACGCCGGAATACATCCGGGCGACCGGCGCGGTCAACACGGTGCTGATGCCGCATGAGATGGGTGAATTGTTCAAGGTGATTGCCATTGGTCGCGGCGTAGACGATCCGCTGATCGGGTTTTCCGGCGGCGATCAGGGATGGCGGCTGTAACCGATTCCGGTTAGCGCTTGGAGAGTTCTCGGAAGCGGTTGGTCTGGCCAATTACCAGGCGGCCAAAATCCTCAAGCAGGGCCTGGTCGATGGCCTGTGGTCGGAGCGTGTAAAGGGCGCTCCCCAAGCGTTCGAGGTTGCGCGTTTCAAGAAGGATCAGGCCCTTGGCGAAATCAGCCCGCCAGCGCGCGCTGACGCTGACATCGCTGGCGATCTCGAATTCGGCCCGCTCGACATAGCTGCGCTCGTTCTTGAACTCCTTGCAATTGAATGCCAGGCCAAAATCGAACAATGTGGTCCGGAAGCGCTCAACAGAAGGCCCGTCGCGCTCCACGTGGATCGAACCGCTGCCCTTCAGCCGGTATGAGAAAGATACGAGCTCAACCAAAGCGCCGGCACTTTGACTCTGGATCCGATAATCGGCGAATCCTTCATGCCATACCAGGTGATCCAGAACCGACTGCTCGATCAGGGGGAATTCGCGAGGAATGGCCGGTTTGACGATGTTCAGTTGTTGTACCAGTTCGTGCAGGTAGAAAAACACGTGCTTCAAGGCTTGGTCGATTCCCTCGTTAGCCGAGGTACGTTCGGCAAGGGCGCAATTGTTTTCGCGTTGGCGCAACTCTGCCTGCTGCCGCAATTGATCGAGCAGGCTGCCACTGCCTGCAGGTTTGTCAGGAGAGGAAGGCGCCACTGGGATCGAGCTGGTGGTTGCCGGCTTTCCGGATTGCACGGCGGCTGCCGAACGAGCAGGGGCAATCTCCGGAAAGACAAGCATCGGATCGGCCATGCCGGCACCGGAGTTGGCCAGATATTCCCGACGGGCCCGACGCTCTGCTGCATCGAGGTCGAAATTTTCGATATCGGCCAGCAACGAGGCTTCCAGCTCAGCAATGTCCTTGAGCGTACGGTCCTTTCGATCGCGCTTGGCGCGGATCGCTTCGACAATGGCAGAAAGTGGACCGGATTTTTCAGATTTGCTCATTGAATTGGGAAATATATCGACTACACTGCCCTTATGATGTGTCTGAAATGGAGCTAGCGCAAGATGGAAATCTCTTCTGTAGGCAGTTTGACCACTGCGCTGTCGCAACCGCAGAACGCTGAAGCGGCTGGGCTGCTGGTGCTCAAGAAAGCCATCGACATTCAGGAGCAGAGCGCGCTACAGCTGCTGCAAGGGTTGCCGCAGATTGCGAACAACCCGCCCAATCTCGGCAACAGCGTCGATATCAAAGTCTGATTTCCGCCAGCCAGTCGCGCAAGGTGGCCGCTACGAGCGGCCATTCCTTTTCATGGGTAATCGCATGGCCCATTTCCCGGAAGATGTGGGCCTGCTGACCGTAGGTATGGGCCGTCGTCTGGACTAGGAAGGCGGGTACGAGCACGTCCAGTTCGGCGCCAAGAATCAGCATGGGAGGCTTGTGCATCGCGTACATATTGGGCAGGTTGAACATCGACATGTCCCACAGCGCACGGTGCGACTCGGGCTGCATGCGGGTCAACCAGGCGGCCAGCATCGCTTCGTCCACTTCGCCGGCGAACAGCGCTTCGTGCAAGGTATCCGTATCGGTGTATTGGCCTTCCATGATCCGGTTGATTTCGAGGAATAACTGGGGTTTCTGCAGCATCAGGTGGAACTGCGAGGCGATCAGGCCTTGCGGCGGTACCGAGCAAAGAAGCGCAACGGCTGGCGCCGGGCGGTGTTCCAGATATTTCTGAATGACAAATCCGCCCATCGAATGGCCGATCAGGATCGGAGATTCGTCGAGCCAGTCAACGACGGTCCGGATGTCTTCGACGTAATCGGCGATCGAATGCCAGTTGATATTTTCGCGCCCCGTACTACCGCCATGACCTCGCAACGACAGCGCATAACAGGGATGCCCTGCCTTGGCGAGGAAGGGCATGAAGGTCTCTGTCCACATCCAGCCGCCGGCAAACGCGCCGTGGATGAACAGCAGTGGTTGGCGGGAGGCCTTCTTGTTGGCGGGTAGGCAGGAGAAGACTTCGAGGCCTTCGATAATTTGAGTTTTGAGCATGGCAGCCTGTTGGGGGTGAGGCGTGATTTAATGCGCGTTTCACCCTGCGGTGCAAGGCAAAATGCTGAAGTGGATACTGACGCTGGTTATTGCGATTTTCCTGCTGGGCATCATCGGCCCGCATCTGGCGCGTTTCATTCGATTTGGCAAATTACCCGGGGATTTTGCCTTTCGCTTTCGTGGTCGGGACTACACCTTTCCGGTCGCCACGACCATTGTGTTCTCATTGTTGCTCTGGCTGATCTCCCGCCTCATTTAGCAATTGTTTGACGGCGCGGACCCTGGCGGCATGGATACGTTCGGGGATTTTTGCCTTGTCGGGGCAGGCTGCTGCAATTTTGCCTGCCTCAACGGCATTGACCGTAGCAAGTGCGGCCAGCAGGTATGCTGGACTATCATAGGAACGAAGCTCCCAGCCGAGGCGTCCCGTATAGTCGCACAGGCAGGCGTCGAGCAGTTGACGGAAGCGCTCCGGGCGACGCAGGGCGTCGGTCTTCTCGAACAGCGTGACGATCGTACTTGCCTTCAAGTCAGCGGCACGATGGATGCTGCCGTGATAGCGGGCGGTGAGCAGAGCCAGATCGCGGCAATCATTGGGTATCCGCAGACGGTCGCATAGCCGGTCGCTCAGGCGCACACTGCGTTCCTCGTGGCCGATGTGGCGGGGCAAGATGTCAGGCGGCGTTTCAGCCTTGCCGAGATCGTGGGTGAGTGCAGAGAAGCGTACCGGCAAGGCGAAACTCCGCTGCGCCGACTGGTCGACGACCATCATGGTGTGGATGCCGGTGTCGATTTCCGGATGATAGTCGGCGCGTTGCGGCACACCGAACAGTGCATCGACTTCAGGCAGCAGACGGGCCAATGCGCCACATTCCCGCAGCACTTCAAACATGCGTGAAGGCTGGCTTTCCATCAGGCCCTTGGCAAGTTCCTGCCAGACACGTTCGGCAACCAGGTGATCGACCTCGCCGCTGGTCACCATGTCGCGCATCAGGGCCAATGTTGCCGGGGCAACCGAAAAATCACTGAAGCGCGCCGCAAAGCGGGCGAGGCGCAGGATGCGCACGGGGTCTTCGGCAAAGGCCGGTCCGACATGGCGCAGGATTTTTGCCTGCAGATCGCGTTGACCGTCGAAAGGATCGATCAGTGTGCCGTCGGCTGCTTTGGCCATGGCATTGATAGTCAGGTCGCGGCGGGCCAGGTCTTCTTCGAGCGTGACGTCGGGGGCGGCATGGAAGGCGAAGCCGTGATAGCCGCGGCCGGTCTTGCGCTCGGTACGTGCCAAGGCGTATTCCTCGTGCGTCTCGGGATGCAGGAATACCGGGAAATCTTTGCCGACCGGTCGGAAGCCCTGCCCCAGCATGGCTTCCGGGGTGGCGCCGACGACCACGTAGTCGCGGTCGGCGTTGGGCCGGCCGAGCAGTTCATCACGGACGGCGCCGCCGACGATGAAGATCTGCACGGCCGGACGCGCGGCCTAGCGGCCGGCGCGGAAGCGGAAGCTGTCGAGCTTGCCCTTCGGCGTGTTGAGCGCGATATAGGTCGGCGCGATTGCTTCCAGCGCGGTCGGGCGCCAGTTGGCCGGTGCATTCCACGGGCCTTCGCAGACGCTGTCGACTTCCATCGAGCGCAGGTTGTCCGGCGACAGCATCGGCTGCGGGGCCAGCCACATCAGGCCGGCCTGCAGGTATGCCCAGCCTTCCGACAGCGCAATGATGGAGGCGGTGCTGCCAGTCAGTTCCTTGGTGTAATCGACCAGTTCGCGCAGCGTGTAGATCTTCGGGCCGACCAGTTCGTAGGCCTGACCGAAGGTCGAAGCATCGCCCAGGCTATCGACGAAGGCATCGGCCACATCGGCCGCCCAGACGGGCTGAAAGCGCGCATGGCCGTAGCCGAGCGGGAAGAACGGCAGTTTCTTCAGAACCTTGGCGAAGGTGGACAGGAAAGAGTCGCCCAGGCCGAAAATGACCGACGGACGGAAGACCGTGACATCCAGATCACCCTTGGCGGCCAACACGACGGCTTCGCCATCGCCCTTGGAGCGCAGGTATTCCGACGGGCCCTTGGGGTCGGCCTTGAGGGCGCTCATGTGCACTAGGCGACGGACGCCGGTGGCCTTGCAGGCGGCGATGATCTTCTTCGGCAGTTCGACGTGGGCCTGGGCAAAGTCCTTGCTGTAAGGCAGGACGACATCGCGGCTGTGCAGGATGCCGACCAGGTTGATCACGGCATCGTGGCCGCGCATCAGTTCGGTCAGCGTCTTTTCGCAATTGATGTCGGCTTCCGGCATCTCGACGCCGGGCTGAATGATCAGCGCCTTGTTGCGTTCGCGGCGACGCGTCGGAACGGTGACTTCGATACCGCGCTGTGACAGGCGATTGGCGATGTAGGTACCGACGAAACCGCTACCCCCCAGCAGCAAGACCTTCTTGATGTCCATTTTGAACCCCGGAAACTTGATTCGTAAAACTTGGATTTTAAGGCAATTTGACGGGTTTCGGGCAGGCGCTTGGCCTATCTCGCCAATCCTTCCGTATCAGGAAACCGAGGTTTTCTGCAGCGCGAGGCTGGCGGCGTCGTCGAACAGAGAGGCGGCAGTGATGTTGCGTGCCGCACCCGTGCGTAACTGGTGGTCGACAATGGCAGGATGGATGGCCAGCCTGAGGCCGATATCCGGATTGAGCAGCAAGAGCCGCCGGGTTCCGGGGCTGATGTAGCTGACCCGGGCTGCCAGCGGTCTGCCGGCGTTGATCTGCAATTCGAGCCAGTCGCCGATGGCCACTGGCAGGGAATGTGCGGGTGCCGGCTGAAAATCGGAGAAATCCAGCGTCGTCATGACGAGATCGCCGACCTGGACCTGGCCGGTTGTAGGGACGCCTTCCTTTTTGTGCAGACCGACCGCTGCGATTTCAGGCAGTGTTTCTTCCCCGGCGGAGTTGGGCACGGTACGAAGCGCCTGGGTTTGCAGCGTGAAGCAGTCGTCGAGGAAGGCTTCCTGTGCCTGAGCCGGCAATCCGACCTTCTCCATGCCTGCCTTTAGCAGTTTCAGGATGACCGGCAGGCGCTGTGCCAGGGCCTTGCGTTCTGCGGGATCGGACTTCGGCAGGAAAGTCCACAACAGATCGTCGACAGCGGTGACGTGCGCTTCCCACTGGCTGCTCTCCGGCCCATGGTCGAGCCAGACTTGTTGCAGCACCTTGTGCCATGTGGTGTTGATGAACTTCACGATGGCTGGAGGTGGGTTGCGTTCGATGAAGCGGTCAATGACCTGCCTGGCGGCGACGGCCGCCTCGTCTCCCCGGTCGACCAGACGTAACAGCGGCAGGCAGGCTTCAACGCCTGTCGACAGTTCCGCGTTGCGGCTGGCGATCAGGGCGTCGAGTTTGGCCAGCGCGTCGGTGGACATGGCGTTGTCGATGCTTGGCGCGCTGCGCAGTTGCCCGGCGATTTCGAACAGGCGGGCACAGGCCGGGTGGCGCGCCGCGACATCGGCTGGCAGTCCAAGCACCGCATGCCCCATGCGGTCAAGAACCTGGCGGGCTGGATGGCTGCTGTCGGTGAACAGCGAGGTGTCTTTCATCGCCACCTTTAGCAAGGTGATTTGCAGGCTGGATATGGCCGCTTTCAGGGCATCCGGGAGCTTCGGGTCGCTGAATATTGCTTCGAAGATCATGGCCAGCGTATCGATGGCGAGACCTTCGCTGGCGGTCGCGGGGATGCCCAGTTGGGCTGACTTGATGATTTTGGGCGTTGTGCTGGCGACGTTGTCGGCCGAGAACAGTTCGGGAATCAGGGTTTCGTTCGAAGGCGCCGCGCCGGAGCGGAAATCCTGTCTGAATGCACCCTGACGGTCGAGTTCGTTGAGTCGGCTGAGCAGGCGTTCAAGTGTCGCCTGGCCAAGTAGCGAGGCGGCGGCACCGCCACCGCCGGCGGCCTCGGGTATCGTCGGAGCAGCGGATGGTGCTGCGGACTGGCGGGCGAGCAGGGTCTGCTGCAGGGCGAGCAGGGTGTTTTCGGTGTTCTGCGGACGACGTCCCCCATGCGGGCTTTCCTGGGCGCCAATGATGGTTGGCTGGGCCGTCTCGACGCCGCCGCGGTCGAGAAAGTCGTTGATTTCGGCATAGAGCGCCGGGAGATTCTGCGCCAGACAGCCTTCGATGCGATCAAGCAAGGCGAGCTTCTGCTCAATGCTGCTCGCTCCGGAGGCCGCAAACATGGCCTGCAGTCCTTGGCTGATTCCCTTCGGACCGACCGGATTGTCGGATTTTGGGAGGTCCGGGCGGCGGAGCAGGCTGACGAAGCGCAGATGGATCTTCCACAGGCTGCCTCCGGTCGCTTCGAAAAGCTTGGCGCTCAGGTTGTCCAGACGGATGCCGAGTTCCATGTCGTCTTCGCCAACCAGCGTGATGCGCGACGAGGTCAGTCCGTCGGCTTCCTCGGCGAAACTGCCCCGCCGGTTGGTGGAAGCCATTTCGTCGAAATAGGCCCCGGCGCCATCCTGGATGGCACGGATCGCGTTGCCTGAAACGAGGCCGCTGTCCTGCAGCAATGCGCCCAGGTGGCGAAGAAACAGCGCCCGGCAGTTGCCGAGGATTTCGAAGGAATCGGACTGAATGGCCATGGCTGAATCTTAAGGCAGGTCGGCGTCTTTCGGCGCATCGGAGGTTTTTGGCCCGATGGTGCCGAGGCGGGCCTTCAGCGAATCGGGTTTGCCGTTGAACAGGGCAGAGTAATAAACCGCGTTGCTCATCACCTTTTTGACGTAATCGCGCGTCTCGCTGAAAGGGATGGATTCGGCGTAGATGGCACCTTCGAGCGCCTTGTCGGCGCGCCATTTCTTGGCGCGGCCGGGGCCGGCGTTGTAAGCGGCGGAAGCGAGTACCGGGTGGTTGTCGAGATTTTCCATGACCAGGCGCATGTAGCTGGTGCCGAGCAGGACATTGGTTTCGGTGTCGTTGACCTGGCCGTGGTTGAAGCTGCGCAGCCCGATCTTGCGGGCCACCCATTTGGCGGTGGCTGGCATCAGCTGCATCAGGCCGGAGGCGCCGACGTTGGATTTGGCGCTGGTGATGAAGCGGCTTTCCTGGCGCATCAGGCCATACACCCAGGCATCGTCAAGCGACTGATTCTGGGCGGCCGGGCGAACGGTTTCGCCGTAGGGGGCGAGGAAACGCAGGGTGAAATCGTGTTCGTTCTTGGTCCGGTCGGCCGTGTTGATGGCGCGGTCCCAGATCTGGTTACGCTTGGCGAGGTTGGCGGCGGCGAGCAGTTCGCGGTCATCCATGCCGCGCAAGGCCCAGTTCCATTCCTTGACTGCCTCGGTGCGCAGGTCCATCCGGAAGAAGGCCAGCGCGCGACGTATGCCCAGGTTGTCCTGGGCGGCTTTTTGTTCTTCGGCGGTGGTTGCGGCGGCCTTGGGCGGCGGCAGGACGGTGCGGCCCAACTCCTCGTCGGCCAGGTTGCCGTAAAAATGCGTTTGTCCGGCGATCTTCCCGAACAGGGCGTCGGCTTCAGTGGTGCGCCCGCCAGCCTTCAGGGCGCGGCCCAGCCAGTAGGTCCATTCCGGTAGCGCGGCCAGGGTCGGCGGCATGGCCTGGATGGTGTCGCGGACAACGCCCCACTCCTGAGCGCGCAGTGCGGCGCGTACCTTCCATTGGGCGCCCTCGTCGGAGAGCGGGGTCTTGCCGGCGTTGGCATACCACTCCACGGTTTCGGTCATGTGCTTCTTGGCAGCCTGCAGCGCAATCTGGCTCCAGGCCCACTGGCGTTCCGGCTCCTGCAGCTTGCCCTTGATCTTTTCAAGTTCGTCGGCGGCGACGCGCGGGTCGTTGGTGGCTAGGCGCTGGATGGCGAAGGTAGCGAGTTCGCGCCCTGCCCGGCTGGCGTGCCAGTTGGCCGGCAGGCGGACGAGGTGGCTCATCGCGCTGTTGGTCGCGCTGTCGAGCGCCTTGCCTTCGGGCATCTGGCTGTCCGGCAGGTAATTGAGCGTGGTTTTCGTCCAGCCCGGACGGTTGGCTTCGAGCTGGCGGCGGGCGCGTGCCCAGACTTCGTCGGTGCCCAAGCGCTGGCTGGCGACCAGGGCGTCAAGGATGGGCCGGCAGGCTTCCGGCGGTTCGAGCATGGTCAGCCAGAGCTTTTCGGCTTCCGCCAGCACGGTGCGGTCGTCGCGGGCAAGGCGGGCCTGTTGGTTCAGGCAGACGATATCCGGTTCCGGGGCGAGCATTTTCGGGAATTCGGCGTCCACTTCGTTCCACGTGGAACGTTTGGCCAGCCAGCGGATCCAGTCGGCGCGCAATTTTTCGGCGACGTAGCTGCCGTCGTGGCGCTGAAGAAAGTCGCGCAGACCGGCTGAATCGCCGCGGTCCATCCACATGCGCAAGCGGTAGCTGTCGACGTACGGCGACAGTTCGTGCTGGCCGAGCTGGCTGGCGGCGCGTTCAAGTTTGTCGATATGGCCGGCCCGGAAGGCATCGCGGGCGGTGAGGAAGGCCGTGTCGTTGCCGTTCTGGGCGAACAGCGGAAACGAAAGCGCAAGGCCGATGAGGAGGACGCGAAACTTCATGCTAGATTTGGACCATGGTGGAACCGAACGAGGATAACACGGCCTGGCGCCGGGTATTGCGGCGCGAGATGGTGGCGCGACGGGCGGCATTGAGCGATGCCGAGCATGCCGGCCTGTCGGCGCGCATTGTCGAGCACTTGCTGACGGCGTTGCCGTTGCCCGGTGTGGTTGCCTTCTGCTGGCCGATCAAGCACGAACCGGACGTCCGGGCGGTGGTTGAGCGCTGGACGGTGCTCGGAGCGCGGGCGGCTTTGCCGGTCGTCGTCGCCGAGGATGCGCCGCTGGCCTTCCGGCTGTGGACGGCCGAAACGCCGTTGGCACCGGACCGCTACGGCATTCCGACCCCGACCGCTGGCGACTTCGTGCAGCCGGACATGATCCTGCTGCCGTTGAACGGTTTCGATGGCGCCGGATATCGGCTGGGTTACGGCGGCGGCTTTTTCGACCGCACGCTGGCGGCGCTCTCCCCTCGCCCGCTGGCGGTTGGCGTTGGTTTCGAGGTCAATCGGCTGGACAGCATCCGGCCGGAAAGCCACGATCAGGGGCTGGACTGGATCGTCACCGAGGCGGGGGCAGTCAGGTCCTTGCCGTAGCAGGCCGGTTGAGGCGACTCCAGATGGGCGCTGCTGCCCTTTCCTGATCCCGATTTTTGCCCTGTCTGTTGTTGCTTCTTGCAATCTACCAACTGGTAGGTAGAATTGTGCGGCCCGAATCCCTCCGCCCGCGACCACGGTCCCGGTTGCCTACCGAGAGGGAGCGGGGACGACAAAGGAGGAGTTGCGATGAGATTTACCCGATGGATTGCCGGCCTCGTCGCCGGATTGGTGCTGGCAGTGCCGGCCTGGGCGGCGCCCCCGGGCAAGGATCCGCTGGCGTCGCCGCGCTGGGGTGACATGGAAAAAATCTTCCTGGCCGGCGAGCGTTACGAGTTTGACGATCGCGTCAAGGTCCTGGCGCCGGCGCAGAGCGAGAACCCGATGCAGGTACCGGTAACTGTTGACGCCACGGCGTTGCCGGATGTTCGGGAAGTGATGGTTTTTGCCGATTTCAATCCGATCCTGGAAATTCTGCGTTTCTATCCCGAGAGCGCCAGTCCCTATCTCGGCTTTCGCGTCAAGCTGCAGCAGTCGTCGCAGGTGCGGGCTGCCGCACGGACCGGCGACGGCGTCTGGCACCTGGGCGGCGTCATCGTCAATACGGTGGGCGGCGGGTGTACCGCACCATCGGCCGGATCGGCGTCGCCCGAGTGGCAAAAGCGCCTGAACGAAGTCAGCGCGCGGAGCTGGAGCGAGGGGCCGATGTCCGGCCGCCTGCGCCTGCGCGTCATCCATCCGATGGATACCGGGCTGGTTGCCGGCATTCCGGCCTTTCACCTGGAGTCGTTGATGCTCAAGGACGACGCCGGCACGCCGCTGATGCGCCTGACCCTTTCCCAGCCGGTTAGCGAAAACCCCGTCTTCACGCTGCACCGCGCCCGGAGCGCGGGTAGCGTTGAGGTGTCGGGGCGGGATAACAATGGCAATACCTTCGACGTCCGGGTGGCACAATGAAGAAACTGCTCTGTGCGGCGCTGGCGTGGGTGGCTGTTGCGGCCCACGGTGCCGAATTCGATTACCGGCTGACGCCCCGGGCGGTGGCGCCGGATGTCTATGTGTTCGTCGGCAAGACTGAGGATTTCGATACCGTCAATGGCGGCAACATCGTCAATACCGGCTTTATCGTTGCGCCCGAGGGCGTGGTGGTGATCGATACCGGGCCTTCCCGGCGCTACGGCCAGCAGATGCGCGAGGCGATCCGTCAGGTGACGGACAAGCCGGTGGCGCTGGTCATCAACACCCACCATCATCCCGACCATTTCCTGGGCAACCAGGCTTTTGCCGATGGCCCGATCGCAGCGCTGGCCGATGTCCAGAAAGGCATCGCCAGCGACGGCAACGCCTTTGCCGAAAACCTGTTCCGGATGAGCGGCGACTGGATGAAAGGCACCGAGGTGGTGGTGCCGACGCGCGTCCTGCAGGCCGGGCCGTTGACCGTGGCCGGACGCCCGTTGCGTCTGCTGGCGCTGGACGGCCACACGGCGGCCGACCTGGCGGTGCTGGACGAAACCAGCCATGTCCTGTTTGCCGGCGACCTGGTCTTCAACGACCGGGCGCCGACCACGCCGCATGCCCAGATCCCGCGCTGGCTGGGGGCGCTCGACAGTCTTGAACGCCTGATGGCCGATGCCGGCGTCAAGATGCTGGTGCCCGGTCACGGCGCGGTGACCCAGGATGCCGCCCCGATCGCCCGCACCCGTGCCTGGCTGCGCTGGCTGTCCGAAACTTTCACGCAAAGTGCCGCCCAGGGTCTGGATATGCCCGAGCTGTTTGCCCTGCCGTTGCCGGAGCGCTTCCGCGCCCTGCCCCTGGCCGGTTCGGAGTACCGGCGCTCGGTGGTGCATCTTTTCCCCGGTATCGAGGCGGAAGCCCTTGGTCACGCCCATTGAGTCAGCTGTGCGGCGATTCTCTTGGGACCGGGTAGTGCCGGTGATAGGCTAAGCGGATGAGCACCCCTACCCGCACCCAGCTGGTTGTCGAAGCCGAAGAACTGATGCGCCGCGTCGGTTACTCGGCCTTCAGCTACGCCCACCTGACCGAGAAAATCGGCATTCGCAAGGCGAGCATCCACTACCACTTCCCGACCAAGCAGGCGCTGGCCGAGGCCGTGGTAGACGCGGCGATGGCCCGCTTCGTCGAGGCGCTGGCCGCCATCGGCAGTACCGAGGCCGCGGCACCCGCCCGCCTCGATGCCTACAGCCGGCTGTTCCTGCTCGGCGTCGAGGAGAATTTGCGTCCGCTGTGCTGCGCCTTGTCGGCCGAACTGGGCGTGCTGCCGGATTCCCTCCAGGAAAAAACGCGCCGTTACTTCGACCTCCATCTCGACTGGCTGACCGGCGTGATCGCGGCCGGGCAGGCGGCTGACGAGTTGCATTGGCCGGGCGAAGCGCGCGAATTGGCGGTGCTGCTGCTGACCACGCTCGAAGGCGGCAGTTTGGTCGCCCGCGCCCAGCAGGCCGCCGGGCTGGTGCGGGCCGGCTTTGTGCAAGTGATGATGCAAATCCGGACGCCGGCATGAGGGGCGCCCGCCTTGCCTTCGCGCTCGGCGCCCTGGTGCTGGCCGGCGCCGGCCAGGCCGTTGAAGGCGAATGGTCCCACCAAGGCCAGCACGCTGGCGTGACGCTGGGGGTCATGCCGTTGACCGCGCAATGGCGCAGCGCCTTTTACGTCAATCGCGGTTTTCCGGCCGATGTCATCAAGCCCTACGCTGCCGCCTGCGGCCTGTCCTTTGGCCTGCGCAACGTGGGCGAGGCGCCGGTCGACGCCCGTTTGGCCGACTGGCGGGCCGTCGGTGCCGACGGCCAGAGCATTCCCCTGCGCCTGCCGGAAACCTGGGAGGCGCAATGGGCCGCGGCCGGTGTGCCGCAGCCGGCTCGCATCGCCTTTCGCTGGGCGCAGTTTCAGAGCGACAGCCATTTCGAGCCGGGCGACTGGATCATGGGCATGGCGACCCTGAGCGCCGTGCCGGCCGCCCCTTTTCGTCTGATTGCCCGTTACCGCGATGCCGGGGGAGAACATGAAATCGTCGTCGACAAGCTTGCCTGCGCTGCCCACTGAGCGCCGGCGCGTGCTGGCTGTCCTGGGCGGATTGGCCGCGCTCGCCGCCTGGCCCCGGCTCGGCCTGGCCCAGGGCCGCGGCATGACTGCCGTGGCCGGCACCCCGCCGGCGCCGCCGCTGCGTCTGCCCGACGCCGATGGCAAGCCGGTCGACCTGGCCGCTTACCGCGGCAAGGTGGTGCTGGTCAATTTCTGGGCGACCTGGTGCCCGCCCTGCCGCCAGGAGCTGCCCTCGCTCAGCCGCCTGAAGAAAAAGCTGAGCGGCGAGGCCTTCGAGATCCTCTCGGTCAATATCGGCGAAGACGTCGATACTGTGTTCGACTTCGCCGGTAATCCGAACTACCCGATGCTCTTCGATCTTGATTCGAAGGCGATGGCCGCCTGGCCGGTCAAGGGCGTGCCGACCACACTGCTGGTCGACCGCCAGGGCCGCCTCGCCTACCGTGCGGTGGGTGGCCGCGAATTCGACGACGCGGACGTCGTTGGGCTGATCCGGCAGTTGCTCAAGGCCTGAGCGGCTGTCGTCAGTGCGGCCCGGCTTCGCGTCCGAGGCCGACGATGCCCAGGGCAAGCAGGTCCGAGACGATGGCGGCGAGCGCGGCTTGCGGCAGGTCGTAGAGCCCGGTGGACGTGGTGAGTTCGAGGGTGAAGCCGTAGTGCAAGGCGAGCAGACTGAAGGCAATGGTCAGCGCCAGCCAGGCCCGCCGGTAGGGCGGGCGCAGGGTTGCCCGCAGGGCGGCCAGGGTGGCGATGGTTTGCGCCACGATGGCGAAACATAGGCAGAGCACAGTCAGGGTGTAGGCGCTCATGCGGCGTCGCCGGCCGCGTCACAGCCTTTTTCCAGCCGCTGCAGCGCTTCGTCCAGGGTGCTGCGCGGGCAGCCGAAGTTGAGCCGCAGCCAGCCCGGAGCACCGAAGTCGGCGCCGTCCGACAGGCCCAGACCGTGCGCTTCGAAATGCGCGGCGGGGTCGGCCAGGCCGAGTTCGCGGACGTCGATCCAGGCCAGGTAGGTGGCTTCGACAAAATTCATTTTTGCCCCTTTTTTGCCATCGACCGTAGCATTTACCCGGTCGCGGTTGGCGGCGAGGTAGGCGATCAGTTCGCGGTGCCAGTCGGTGCAATCGCGGTAGGCGGCTTCGCAGGCGGCCAGCCCAAGCACGTTCACATGCGGCACGATGCCGTGCATGGCGCGTTCGAAGCGGTGACGCAGTTTCGCATCGGAAATGACCGCAAAGGCGCAGCCGAGGCCGGGGATGTTGAAGGTCTTGGACGGCGCCATCAGCGTGATCGTGCGTTTGGCGATGTCCGGCGACAGGCTGGCGAAGGGGATGTGGCGTTTGTCGGCGTCGAGGATCAGGCCGCAGTGGATTTCGTCGGAGCAGACGATCAGGTCGCGTTCTTCCGCGAAAGCGGCGAGGCCGAGGAGTTCATCATGGCTCCAGCAGCGGCCGACCGGGTTGTGCGGGTGGCAGAGCAGGAATAGCCGGGATGCTACGGTCGCCGCTTTTTTGAGGGCATTTTCATCAAAATGCCAGCGCCCATCAGTGTTCGCCAATTCGACGCGGTTCAGCTTGCGGCCCGAGAAATGCGGGGCGGACAGGAAAGGCGGATAGATCGGCGTCGCCGTCAGCACCTCGCCGTCAACCGCCCGGCAGGCGACATTCAGCCCGGTGACCAGCCCCGGCAACCAGACGATCCATTCCGGTTCAATGCGCCAGCTGTATTCGCTTTCAAGGTAAGCGAGCACTGACTCCGTCAGCGCCGGCCAGGGGCCGCCGTAGCCGAAGACGCCATGCTCGATGCGCCGATGCAGGGCTTCGACCACCGGCGGCGGCGCGGCGAAATCCATGTCGGCGACCCACAGCGGCAGCACGTCGCGGCCGGCGTACTTGCCCCATTTGATGGAGTCGGAGTCGCGCCGGTCGATGGGCGTGTCGAACGGGCTCAAACTTCCAGGTTCTGGAACAGGGCGGTCGACAGATAGCGTTCGCCAAAGGACGGGATGATCACGACTATCAGCTTGCCGGCGTTCTCCGGCCGCTTGGCCAGTTCGAGCGCAGCCCAGGTGGCGGCACCGGAGGAAATGCCGACCAGCAGGCCCTCTTCGGTGGCCATGCGGCGGGCGATGGCGAAGGCGTCGTCATTCTTGACGCGAATCACTTCGTCGTAGATGGCGGTGTTCAGGATGGCCGGCACGAAACCAGCGCCAATACCCTGGATCGGGTGCGGGCCCTTCTGGCCGCCGGACAGTACCGGCGAGGCATCGGGTTCGACCGCGACGATTTGCACGCCCGGCTTGCGGGCTTTCAGCACCTCGCCGACCCCGGTCACCGTTCCCCCGGTGCCGACGCCGGACACGAAGATGTCGACCTGGCCGTCGGTATCGCGCCAGATTTCCTCGGCCGTCGTGTTGCGATGCACGTCCGGATTGGCCGGATTCTCGAACTGCTGCGGCACGAAATACTTCGGATCGGCTTCGGCCATCGCCATGGCCTTGCCGATCGCGCCACCCATGCCTTCGGGGCCGGGCGTCAGGATCAGTTGGGCGCCGTAGGCCTTCAACAGCAGCTTGCGTTCGCGGCTCATCGTCTCAGGCATCACGAAGGCGCACTTGATGCCGCGCGCCGCACAGACCATGGCCAGGCCGATGCCGGTGTTGCCGGAGGTCGGCTCCAGCACCACGGTATCCGGGCCGATCTTGCCGGCGGCGATGGCTGCGTCGAGCATGGCGACGGCGATCCGGTCCTTGACACTGTGACCGGGGTTGAAGAATTCCAGCTTGGCGGCGACGGTGGCCACGGCCCCCTCAGTGATGCGGTTGAGCTTGACCAGCGGGGTGTTGCCGACCAGTTCGGTGACGTTATTGGCGATTTTCATGGCGGACTCCGGAAAGGGATGCGGAATTGTAGGCGACTCTGCCCTGGTCGTGGGTGGGTCGGCAATCGGCCTGCGCGTCGCCGAATAGTGGGCCCTGCGCCAGATCGATCCCAGCGGCGCGGGCTTGTTCGTAGGTGTGACCGCTATCGACGCCAGTCAGTTCGATCAGGCTGCCGGCGGGCAGGTGCTGCCTTTCGGTCGGCAATTGCGGCAGCTGAATGATGTCGGGCGCCAAGGCTTGCGCGGCAGGGTTCGGCCATCCCGCACCCTGCCCGGCCAGGGCCAGGCGATAGCCGCGCTGCCGGTAGTTGCGCAGCGCTTCGTCTAGCCGACTGTGGCTCTCGGCCAGCGAGGCGTCGACCTGGAGCACGATATCCTGCGGCGCCAGCCCGCAGCGCTTGAGGATGGCCTCATAGACCAGCCCGTGCTGGTTCTGGACGGCCAGCAGATGACGGGGATGGACGGCCAGTTGCAGGTAGCCGCCGGCCTGTTGCTGCTGAGCCAGGAAATTGAGCGCGTGCAGCGTCCGGCACAGGCGGTCGAAATGGACGACCGATTCCGCTGTTTCGCAGGCGGCGTAGGCTTCTTCGCTGCTGACCGCGCTGCCGTCCTGGCGGCGGGCGACGAGCCGCGCCTGATGCCCGACTACCCGCTCTTGCCGGAGATCGACGATGGGCTGGAACAGCGAGCCGAGATGCAGGCCGCCATGCCAGGCTGCGGCCCGCTTGCCGTCCAGGTAGAGCGTGCTCTCGCCGCTGGTGTCGGCGACATTGAAGTAGCGGATCAGGTCGGTCAGCGGCATGCTCGTCCCCTACTTCTTCAGGTAAATCTGGTCAAAGCTGCCGCCGTCGGCGAAGTGCGTCTTTTGCGCCTTCTGCCAGCCGCCGAAAGTGTCGTCTATGGTGATCAGCTTGATCTTCGGAAATTGCGCGGCGTACTTGGCCGCCACCTTGGCGTCGCGCGGCCGGTAGTAGTGTTTGGCCGCGATGTTCTGGCCTTCCTCGGAATACAGGTAGTCGAGATAGGCCTGTGCGGTCAGCCGCGTGCCGCGCTTCTCGACCACCTTGTCGACCACCGCGACCGGCGGCTCGGCGAGGATGGAAAGGCTGGGAGCGACGATCTCGAACTTATCCTTGCCGATTTCATTGACCGCCAGCTGCGCCTCGTTCTCCCAGGCGATCAGCACGTCACCGAGGCCGCGTTCGACGAAAGTGGTGGTCGAACCGCGGGCCCCGGAATCGAGTACCGGCACGTTCTTGAAGATCGCGGTGACCAGCTCCTTAGCCTTCTGCTCGTTGCCGCCCGGCTGCTTCAGTGCCCAGGCCCAGGCCGCCAGGTAATTCCAGCGGGCACCGCCGGAAGTCTTGGGGTTGGGCGTGATGACGGCGATGCCCGGTTTGGCCAGGTCGCCCCAATCCTTGATCCCCTTCGGGTTGCCCTTGCGGACCAGGAAGACGATGGTCGAGGTGTAAGGCGAGGAATTATGCGGGAAGCGCGTCTGCCAGTCGGCCGGGATCAGGTTGCGTTCGACCAGCGCGTCGATGTCGTAGGCCAGCGCCAGCGTCACCACATCAGCCTCCAGCCCGTCGCGCACCGCCATCGCCTGCTTGCCGGAGCCGCCGTGCGACTGGCGGAAATTCAGCACCTGCCCGGTCTTCGCCTGCCAATGTTTGGCGAAAGCTGCGTTGTAATCCTTGTACAGCTCACGTGTCGGGTCGTAGGACACGTTGAGCAGCGAGGTCTGGGCGACGGCGCTGCCGAATGCTACGGTCAGCGCCAAAAAAAGGCCAAATTTGCGCATGGGGGACTCCAGTCATTTGAAATAAATATGAGATGACTGGAGTCTAGGCAGGCGACCTTATTCTGTAAAAGAATTGATTTGAACAAAAATATAACCAAAAGAAATTAGCTGACTAAGTCGCGCCAATTTCATTCGCGCGGCTCGCGCCGATCATCGTGGCACGAGCCATGGCAGGCCACAGCACGGCACCCGGGCCGGACTACGCCATCGAATGCAGCCCGATCAAGTTGCCCTCGGTGTCATTGACCAGGGCAATGAAGCCGTGAGGGGCAATGGACATCTTGGGTTTGAAGACGGTCCCGCCACTCGCCGCCGCACGGGCCGCCTCGACGCCGCAATCGGCGCAGCCGAAATAGACCAGCGTCCCGCTCCCGCCGGAAGGGCAGCCGGGCATCTTGACCAGCGTTCCTGTGGCGCCGTACTGCTCCATTGAACACGGGAAGGCCAGCATTTCCATGCCGGGGAAAGCTGCGCCGTCCGGATTGCCCAGGGGGCTCAACTGACACTGGAAGACGGCTTCGTAGAACGCCTTGGCGCGGGCCATGTCCTGCACGTAGATTTCAAACCAGACGATGGGGTTGGCAGCCATGATTTCTCCTTGGAAAACGGTGGTGGTTTGCGGGAAAAGAATCGTCCGGCGAGGCGGCTGCCAAGAATTGATCGAAAGGCATGGCCGAGAATGTCACCGGAATATCCGGACGTTCGACCGCGCCGGCGCAGTAGGGTTCCGGGTTTGGCGCGGCCTCGGGTTGCTGCCGCTCAGTCTTCTCGCAGGTCGTCCAGTCTCACGCCCAAGGCATCGGCCAGCACCTGCAGTGTCTTCAGCGCCCCGACCCGTATTCGCGTTTCGATCTGGCACAGGTAAGCCTTGCTGATTTCGGCCTTTGCGGCCAGCGCCTCCTGCGTCAGTCCGCGCTGCTCGCGCCAGACCTTGACCGGCTGCTCGCCGTCCAGGATCGCATTCGCCACGGCGGCGGGAATGCGGAAGCCGTCGTCGGCGGCGCAGGCGGTGTCGAATAGTGCAATGCTTGCTGGCATTAATGGATCAGGCTGCCTGCTTCAACGGCGCGTTGTCGTGCTTGCTGGCGCTCAACACTTCGATGCCGACGACGTTGCCTGCCTCGTCGTAGTCGAGAATGATACCGGGCTTGATCTGCTCGGATTCAATGATCAGCTGATCGTTCAGCCGGACGTAAAGGGCGTCGGCAGCCGGGTCGTACTCCAGTTTCATAGCTTTCCTTTCATCCCTCGATCGAAAAAGGCCGTCACGATATGTGGCGGCTGCTTGGTGCGATTGTAGATTACTCGCAAGACGCGATCACCAAACTCGGGTATGACCCTCAAAGCATGGGTCAGTTGCGAGTCATCTGCATCCACCTCTGTTCGCGTGGGCATGGATAAGGTTTGTTCAATCCAAATCAGCCGGATCTGGCGTTCCAGGATCGTTGTCGAAGCATGTGCGCTGAGCGTGAATTCCATATCCTGAATTTACTCGTTGTCAGCCAAGAAGCTGTCATTGTCCGATATAAACCGATATCGCATACGGAATTGCTCTGTGGGTATCCATTCAACGGTAAAGGAATCGTTTGATGGGCTACTGGGTGCTTTTTCAAGGATATGCGGACGAACGCCTACGAGCTCGATAACTCGCCGCGGCAAATCGACGTTTTGCCCCAGCACACTGAACTTTACTCCCTCATTTTCGACGAACTGGAATGTCATTCCGGTTTCGTGCGCAGCTGAAATGCGTTCCAGAAGCTGCGGGTTTCCCTGCCGCGATAGCCTGCAGGTGGGATTGCCTGGCAAATCGGAGGCCTCGGTAATCACCCTTCCATCAATGGTTTCGACGATTTCAGCCAAATCTTCAAAATCCTCGTTCGAAATTTTGAGATCGTGATTGAAGGTGAGTGCCCTCCCGAGAAACGCCTGAAGTTTGCGAGCCAGGTTGATGTAGTCAAGAACGTAACGGATGTGCTGGAGATAGGGCAGATGCGGTGAGAGATCGATCTGGCCATCGAACAGCTTGTATCCATCCAGTTCCATTGAAAACTCAAGCCTCCAGCCGTTCAGAAGCATTTTGCTCAAGCGATCCAAGCTATCGAAAAATGGGAGGAATCCGATAGGTTTTCCCGACCACGGAGCAAAGTCGCGTTCAAGTTCGGCATTGCCAGTTGGGTTGGGGCCTTCCTGATGCGGGGCATCAGAGGCCAGGGAGATCAAGCCGCCAAATAGGCTTCCCTCGAAACGTAGCGTCTTTTCCCCAAGGGCGGCGTGGCCAGGGCAATCATCTAGTTGCTCGGCAAGCCCGCTAGATGGATTGGCGATGCGCAGCTTCAATTTGGCCGGATGCCGATGTGGCGTAAAAGTAATGTGGCGAAGCTGATTGTCCTTTGTCCAAATTTGTTCAAGCAGCGGAGAACCGAGGACTTGTACGCCCGTTGCCGGAAGCTTGACCTCGCGGGCGTGGTCGACCAGATCAGGGTAGGCGCCAATCCATGCCTCCGTCAGCGCTTTTGGAACCTGCAACTTGCAAAAAATGGTTTCCTGCGGGTGTAGCGTGAAGTATGTCGTCCCGTTGCGATAGGCCGTTTCGACTTGAATTCTCGGATCAATCTGCTCCAGAACAACCCCGGTTGCCTGGTGCACATTGCTGATAGCCGAGGCGGCTAAGTTCGTAGACTGGCCAGTCAGTGCCGAAACCAGGAGTTTGGTTCCATCGTCATGATGGGGAAGTGGACGGCCTTTTTCGGCATCGGCCGCCGCTTCGGCCTGTTTTTTCCAGTCACGAAGCAATTCCGCATCGTAGCGTGAGGAGTTGTCGTCTATCTCGTCCGCATGATTGGCGCACAACCAGATCGCGTTGTTAATTGATCTGCGCTCTGCGCTGCTCGCTGTTGGATCGTAGCGTGGCCCGCCGGGAGAGGCTGCGGTGATATGGGCGGCGCGACCAAAATGTGCGACGTCCATTTCACCTTCCCCGGGTCCGCTGGTCGGGACGCGGCAACTGGGGTGAGAGCACCGGAAACCGACTCGGGCGCGCAAACGCTCAATAACCTTTGCCGGGAAATCGTCCTTGCGTTTCATAGCAAATTGCTCCTGAACTACCCTGCCGCACGTTCCAGATTCAGTGCTAGCAGGCGGCGGAGGATTTCTTCGTCGGGGGTTTCGGGGGTGTAGTCGGGCCAGCCGTAGGCGGCGGCGACGGCCTGGTCGAGGGCTTTATGGGCGAGGTCCAGCCAGGCCGGGCGGGCGTTGTAGAGGTTGGTCAGGGTGCGCTTCTTGAGGTCGGCCTCGTGGCCGGGTTTGGCCACCGGGCGTTTCGGGAAGCCGGCTTTTTCCTCTTCCGGGGTGATCACCCAATCGACCCATTCCGGCGGGTTCAGCCAGGCCTCGCGCAACTCGTTCAGGCGGCGGGCGGCGGCGGCGATGTTTTCGGCCAGGATGTCGCCGGCCATGCAGGGCGGCGTGGCCTGCCCGGCCTTGGGCGCGGTGTCGCGCGGGGTCATGCCGGCTGGGAAGGGGAAGGTTTCGAAGGTGGTGGTCGGGGTGTAGCGCGGCCGGTCTTCAAGCGAGGTGCCGAGGCGCAGCGACCAGAGTTCGTGGAAGCGGGAGTGCAGGATGCCGAAGGTGGTGTCGTCGGAACGCGCGATGACACTGACTGCGTGACTTGGAAGGACAGCGGCAGCTTTCCAGACAAACAGTCGATGCTTCGCAACAATTGAGGTAGCTATGTAGCGCGAACATTTTTGTATTTCAACGCGCATATCTGGTGCTGTTCTGGCGTGCAACCACCAATAGCGTTTTTCGGACTCTGCGCGGACGGCCATCTTTTCCGGTTTGACGGTGGCAATTGTGTAGGCAAATGGTTGTTCAAAAAGCGCGGCGTCTTCTTCGCTTGTCTTTACACCAAAATCAACAATCCATGTGTCCGAAGGGCGCTGAACTAGATCATTTCCATTGATCCATGGTTTGACTACGAGATGATTGGGCTTGCGGTTTGGGTTTGGCAATGGGAGCCAAGTTCGAGCGATTTCTCCAGAAAGATCAAAGCTAGCCTTCTTTGACGTCCCTACGAAACATGCGCCCTGGTTTTCAGGTAGCGGTTTGGCTTGCGTGAGATTCAAACCTTCGCCTGCGGTCAAATCGGCATGAATCGACGCCACTTCGAGCCCATCGAGCCAAATGCTACGGTCGGCACCAAAAATTGGCCCAAATCCAATGAGTGAAACGCGGACAGCCTGACCCATTGTTCGTCGCTCCACGCCTCGAAAATGCGCGTGGTTTCACAGATGCGTTCCAGCACCTTGCGGTTGGCGCCGCCGCGGATGGAGTTGGTGGAAACGAGTCCGGCGGCTTGCAGTTTTCCGGCTTCGATCTGGGCGCGGGCTTTTTCGAACCAGTAGGTGACGAGGTCGGCGCCACCGGGGACGCGGCCGTCGTAGGTTTGGCGCAGGGTTTGGACGTAGTCGGCGCCGAGTTCGCTGCGCATGACTTTGTCGCCCAAAAACGGCGGGTTGCCGACGATGACGTCGGCGGTGGGCCAGTCGGCTTCGCTGCCGTCGGGGTTGAGCAGGGCGTCGCGGTGTTCGATGCCGTCGAGCGGCTTGAGGATGGGGTTGAGGGCGTGGGGGTAGCCGTTACGGCGGCACCATTGGATGTCGCCGATCCAGACGGTCACTCGCGCCAGTTCGGCGGCGAATTCGTTGATTTCGAGGCCGAGGATGTTGTGCGGGCCGGTTTCCATGCTGAGCGGCGGTTCGAGGCCGAGTTCGTGGGCGTCGACGTGGGCGCGTTTTTCGATGTCGCGCAGGGCTTTGAGGGCCAGATAGAGGAAGTTGCCGCTGCCGCAGGCGGGGTCGAGGACGCGGAAGTGGTTGAGGCGGAGCAGGAAGCCCTGGTAGGCGGCGCGGGCGGCTTTGCCTTCCTTGCTTTTGGGGCCGTGGCCCTGGCCGGCGGCGAGCCGGGGGCGGAGGGCGGCCCATTCGGCGGCGAGCGGTTCGCGGACCAGCGGGTCGATCAGTTTGGCGATGGTGCCGGTGTCGGTGTAATGGGCGCCGAGCGGGGCGCGGGCGGCGGGGTCGAGGCCGCGTTCGAACAGGGTGCCGAAGATGGTGGGGTCGATGGCGCGCCAGTCCATGTCGGCGGCGGCGCGGTGCAGGGCTTGCAGGTCGGCGGCGGTGAGCGGCGGAACATCAATGTTCTTGAACAGGCCGCCGTTGAACCAGGCGATGTCGTGGTCACCGTAGTCGCCGCCTTTTTTCTGCATGGCGGCGAAGAGCTTTTCGATGCGGCGGGCGGCTTTGTCGGCGTCGCTGCCGGCATTTTTGAGGAGGTCGGTGAAGATGCCGGCGGGGAGGAGTTGTTCGTCTTCGGCGAACATGCAGAACAGGCACTGGACGAGGAAGTGGGCGACTTTTTGCCCTTCCTGCCCGCGCCCGCGCATGGCGGCGGCGAGCTGGGCGAACTGGCCGGCAGCCTGGGCGGTGATGGCGGCGGTGGATTTTTCCGGACGCAGCTTTCCGGGGTCGGTGAAGACCCAGTTGAGGATTTGCCGGGTTTCCGGTTCGACCAGTTGTTCGATGCGGATGGTGCGCGGTTCGTCCGGGTAGCCGGTGAAGGCGGTGTGGATGACGATGCGTTCGCGGTCGCAGACGACGAGCAGCGGCGGGTTGTCGAGTTGCAGGGCGTAGTCGGTGAGTTGCTTCAAGGCGGCGTCGAGGTCGCGGCCGGGCTTCTTGTTTTCCCAGCCGAAGTGACCGCGCTTCCAGACGTCGGCCCAGCCGTCCCCTCCCCCAGCCTTCCTGGCGCCGCGTTCGAAGCAGTAGTTGTCGGGGTCGCGCGGCTTGGCGACGCCGAGCAGGTCGCAAAGGTCGTCAAAATGAGCCTGGGCGCCACCGCGTTCGGTGAGCTTGTTGTCTTTCCACAAGGCGATGAAGGCTTCGGGGGTCATGGCGGAGCGTCGATGGGCGAAAGGCGCAGTGTAGCGATGCCATCGGGATTGGGGAACGGTTGCCGCGGATTTTTGATTTTGGCCGTTTTTTGGGGCCGACCGTAGCATTTGCCTCAGGGGTGGCTGGATCGACAGCGGAGCCGGTTAACCGCCGCGAACCGACCCTGCTGGCAAGGCATGTTTTGCTGGTGGTAGAAGGCTGTAACTTGCCCGTGCAATGTGTCGGACTGTTTTACAGTTGCAACAGGATTTTCGTCTGGGAGTTGGCCAAGTTATTGTAAATATGTGTAAATATTTTACTGGTACATACATTGCTCAACTCTGCCAGCCGCTGCAGTTTTCGGGCGATCAATCTAGGAGAATCAATCATGTCGATCAAAATCAAACTGGCTGTTGCAGGATTGCTCTCGAGCGCCTGTCTTGCTGCCCAAGCCGCACCCGTTACGTATTTGGGTTCGGACAACAACGTGTCCTCGCTGGCGCAAATGGTCAATTCGACCGCTGCCGCCGCTTCTTTCCTGTCGGTTGCTGGTGCCCTGAACACCGTTGACTTCGAATCCCCGCTGCCGGCCAACCTGACCATCACTGGCGGTACCACGACCAATAATTCCGGTTGCGGCGCCCTGTGCGGTTTCGATACCACGACCGGTACCGGTTCCTTCCGCAGCGTTGTTGGCGGTTCGGTGACTTTCAGCTTCACCAACCCGGTTGATGCTTTCGGCTTCTACGTCAATGGCCTGCAGACCAACCTGGTTCCGCAGCAGACCATCGTTTATGTTGACGGCTCTTCGGTCACCCAGACCCTCAACATGCCGTCTTCGATCAACGGCGGCGGCGCTTTCTTCGGCTTCATCGACTTCGGTCAGATGATCTCCAGCGTTACCTTCAACGCCACGAACGATATCCTGGCCTTCGACGACCTGCGTTTCGGCCGCTCGGTTAATGATCCGGGCAACCCCAACGACGTTCCGGAACCCGCTTCCCTGGCCCTGCTGGGCCTTGGTCTGGCCGGTCTGGCAGCTAGCCGTCGTCGCAAGCAGGCCTAATGGTCTAAACCTCCGCCGACCTGGCTGATCACTCAGCGGGTTGGCTGATGGCAAATAAAAACGGATGAGTCCTTCGACTCATCCGTTTTTATTTGGGCGATCCCAGGATTCGTCCAAAGGGGGACGCGAATCCTGGCCACGTACTCAGCCAAGAAACAGCTTGTAAGCCGGGTTCTCGCTTTCGTCCCAGTGGGCGTAGCCAAGGTTCTTCAGGAAATCCCGGAACTGCCCCATCTCGCCCGGCGGCACCTGCATGCCGACCAGCACGCGGCCGTAGTCGGCGCCGTGGTTGCGGTAGTGGAACAGGCTGATGTTCCAGCCGGCGCTCATCTGGGTCAGGAAATTCATTAGCGCGCCCGGCCGCTCGGGGAACTCGAAGCGGTAGAGCAGTTCGCGCAGGCCCTTTTCGCAGACCTGCGGCGCGTGGCCGCCGACCATGTGACGGATGTGGTTCTTGGCCATCTCGTCGTCGGTCAAGTCGAGCGTCGGGTAGCCGTGCTTCTGCAGGCTGTCGACGAGCTTCAGCGATTCCTTGCGGTCGCCGACCTGGACGCCGACAAAGACGTGGGCCTCGGACGCTGTGTTGTAGCGGTAGTTGAATTCGGTGACGTTGCGCTTGCCGATCAGCGACAGGAATTTCTTGTAGGCGCCCGGCTTCTCGGGCAGCGTGACGGCGAACACTGCCTCGCGCTGTTCGCCAAACTCGGCGCGCTCGGCGACGAAGCGCAGGCGGTCGAAGTTCATGTTGGCGCCGGAAGTGACGGCGATCAGGTTCTTGTCCTTCAGCTTGTGCTGGCGGGCGTATTCCTTGGCGCCGGCGACGGCCAATGCGCCGGCCGGTTCGAGGATCGAGCGGGTGTCTTCGAAGACGTCCTTGATCGCCGCGCAGATGGCGTCGGTATCGACCAGGATCACTTCGTCGAGGTATTCCTTGCACAGGCGGAAGGTCTCTTCGCCGACGAACTTGACGGCGGTGCCGTCGGCGAACAGGCCGACCTGCGGCAGGCGGACGCGGTGGCCTTTTTCCAGCGACTGCTTCATCGCATCGGCATCGAAGGTTTCGACGCCGATGACCTTGATTTCCGGCCGCAGGCGCTTGATGTAGGCGGCCACGCCGGCGGCCAGCCCGCCGCCGCCGATGGCGCAGAAGATGGCGTGGATAGGCCCGTTGTGGCGCGAATGCTGGCGCAGGATTTCCATGGCCACGGTGCCCTGCCCGGCGATTACTTCCGGATCGTCGAAGGGATGCACGAAGGTCAGTTTCTCGGTCTTTTCCAGTTCGAGCGCATGGGCATAGGCCTCGTCGTAGGAGTCGCCGTGCAATACGACTTCGCCGCCGCGCCGTTTGACCGCATCGATCTTGATGCCCGGCGTCGAGGTCGGCATGACGATGACTGCCCGGCAGCCGACCTTGGCCGCCGACAGCGCGACGCCCTGGGCATGGTTGCCGGCCGAGGCGCAGATGACGCCGCGCTTGAGCTTGTCGGCCGACAGGCTGGCGATCTTGTTGTAGGCGCCGCGCAGCTTGAAGGAAAACACCGGCTGCATGTCTTCGCGCTTCAGGCTGATCTTGTTGCCGACCCGGGCGGAAAGGTTGCCGGCCAGGTCGAGCGGCGTTTCGATCGCCACGTCGTATACCTGTGCGTTGAGAACTTTTTCGAGATAATCCGGGTGCATGGGGCGCAACTCATTAAGGCAAAAGGGGGATTCTACGGGTGGAGTGGCTAAACGTCACGGCGGAAGCGGGGCTTGGTGGCCTGTTTTTGGCCAGTTTTCTCGCGTCGACGGTGCTGCCCGGCGGTTCGGAGCCCTTGTTGTGGGCATTTCTGCAACTGCATCCGGCTGAAATGGGGCCGGCCTTGGCGCTGGCCACGCTCGGCAACACGGCCGGCGGCATGACGTCGTGGTGGTGTGGTCGCTACCTGCCGCGCTGGCAACGGCTGGAAAGCCTGCCGCACAAGGAGCGCATGGCGCGCTGGGGCAGCCCCGCCCTGCTCCTGTCGTGGCTGCCGGTGGTAGGCGATGCCTTGTGCGTGGCCGCCGGCTGGTTGCGCTTACACTGGCTGCCCTGCTGTCTGTTCATGGCCATCGGCAAGCTCGCCCGCTACTGGCTGATCGCCCACGCCGCCGTGAGTTCCTGATGCCCGATTCTCAGCCGCCCGCTCCCGTTGCTTTCCGCGAAGCCTTCCTGTTCTGGCTGAAGCTCGGTTTCGTCAGCTTCGGCGGCCCGGCCGGGCAGATCGCGATGATGCATCAGGAGCTGGTCGACAAGCGCCGCTGGCTGTCTGAAGGCCGTTTCCTGCACGCGCTTAACTACTGCATGCTGCTGCCCGGGCCGGAAGCACAGCAACTGGCCACCTACATCGGCTGGCTGATGCACCGGACCTGGGGCGGCATCGTCGCCGGGGTGCTGTTTGTGCTGCCCTCGCTGTTCATCCTGATCGGCCTTTCGTGGGCCTACATCGCCTTCGGCCATACGACGCTGGTCGCCGGGCTGTTTTTCGGCATCAAGCCGGCGGTCACCGCCATCGTCCTTCAGGCGGCCTGGCGCATCGGTTCGCGGACGCTGACGAACGGGCTGCTCTGGGCGATTGCCGGGGCTGCGTTCGTCGCCATCTTTGCCCTTGGCACGCCTTTCCCGGCCATTGTCGCGGCGGCGGCGCTGATCGGTTACCTGTGCGGGCGCTGGCGGCCGGACTGGTTCAAATGCTACGGTCACCCCGAAAAAAAGGCCAAAATCAAAAAAGCCGCAATCCACGACGACGGCACGCCAACGCCCGAACATGCCCGCTTCCGCTGGCCGCATCTGGTCGCCGTGGCGCTGGCCGGTGCCCTGCTCTGGGCCTTGCCGATGGCCGCACTGACTGCGCTGCTCGGCTGGTCGCACACGCTGACCCAGATGGGCTGGTTCTTCACCAAGGCCGCTCTGCTCACCTTCGGCGGCGCCTACGCCGTGCTGCCCTACGTCTATCAGGGTGCCGTGACGCATTTCGGCTGGCTGACGCCGACCCAGATGATCGACGGCCTGGCGCTCGGCGAAACGACACCCGGGCCGCTGATCATGGTCGTCGCATTCGTCGGCTTTGTCGGCGGTTACCAGACGCCGCAGATGCAAGCCCTGTTCGGGCCGGACCAGCTGTTCCTGTCCGGGGCGCTGGCCGCCTGTCTGGTCACCTGGTTCACCTTCCTGCCCTCCTTCATCTTCATCCTGCTCGGCGGGCCGCTGGTCGAAACGACCCACGGCGACCTGAATTTCACGGCGCCACTGACCGCGATCACCGCCGCCGTCGTCGGCGTCATCGTCAATCTGGCGCTGTTCTTTGGCTACCACGTGTTCTGGCCGCAGGGTTTTGCCGGTGCTTTCGACCCGATTTCCGCCGCCATCGCGCTGGCCGCCGCGCTGGCGCTGTTGCGCTACCGGCAAAGTGTCATCCGCGTGATCGGGGCCTGCGCGCTGCTCGGCTTGCTGCTCACGGCCGGGGGGCTGCAGGCAAGCTGAACCTTTGACTGCCGGACTGCGTCTACCTGTGCCCTCGTGTTGCGCTGCAATACGGTAAAATCCACCTTTTGACAGACCCCCCGGCTGCATTCATGACCGCCCGCCTGCGCGAAATCCCCTACAACTACACCTCGTTTTCCGATCGCGAGATCGTCATTCGCCTGCTCGGCGCCGATAACTGGGCCGTACTCGACGAACTCCGCGCCGAACGCGTCACCGGCCGCTCGGCCCGCATGCTCTACGAGGTGCTCGGCGACATCTGGGTTGTCCAGCGCAACCCGTACCTGGAAGACGACCTGCTCGACAATCGCGAACGCCGCGACGCACTGGTCAACGCCCTGCGCCATCGCCTGACCGAAGTCGAGAAGCGCCGTGCCGAGAGCGAATCGGATGACCCGGAGCGTTCGGCCAAGGTCAAGCGTCTGGTCGAGGCGGCCCAGCAGGCAGTTAATCGCTTCGAAACCCGCTTCGGCGAAACCATCGACCTGCGCCGCAAGGTGCTGAAATATCTCGGCAAGCACACGCGCAAGGACAACATCGCCTTCGACGGGCTGGCCCGTGTTTCGCACGTCACTGACGCCACCGACTGGCGCGTCGAATATCCCTTTGTCGTCCTCTATCCGGACACCGAAGAGGAAATCGGTCATCTGGTGCGTGGCTGTATCGAAGCCGGGCTGACCATCATCGCCCGTGGCGGTGGCACCGGCTACACGGGTGGCGCCGTGCCACTGACGCCTTACGCAGCGGTGATCAACACCGAAAAGCTGATTGACATCGGGCCGGTCGAAGAACTGGTCCTGGCCGGCCATGAAACGCCCTACGCGACCATCCGTACCGGCGCCGGTGTGGTCACCGACCGCGTTTCGGAAGCTGCCTCGCTGGCTGGCCGCGTTTTCGCGGTCGACCCAACCTCGGCTTCCGCCTCCTGCATCGGCGGCAACATCGCCATGAACGCCGGTGGCAAGAAGGCCGTGCTGTGGGGCACCGCGCTCGACAACCTGGCCTGGTGGAAGATGGTCGATCCGGACGGCAACTGGCTGGAAGTCGAACGCGTCAATCACAACTTCGGCAAGATCCACGAGCAGGAAAACGTCGAATTCCGCCTCAAGCGCTTCGACCCGAGCGGCAAGAAGCTGCTCGGCGAAGAAATACTGACCCTGCCGGGCGCTGCCTGCCGCAAGGTCGGGCTGGGCAAGGACGTCACCGACAAATTTCTCGGCGGCATTCCCGGCGTCCAGAAGGAAGGCACCGATGGCATCATCGTCGCCGCCCGCTGGGTGCTGCACAAGATGCCGCCGGTGGCGCGCACCGTCTGTCTGGAATTTTTCGGCCAGGTGCGCGAAGCGGTGCCGGCCATTGTTGAGATCACCGACTATTTCAAGCCGGGCGGTGCCGGCCACGCGGCGGGCGTTCAGCTCGCCGGCCTCGAGCACCTCGACGAGCGCTACGTCAAGGCCGTCGGCTACGCGACCAAGGCCAAGCGCCATGGGCGGCCGAAGATGGTACTGATCGGCGACCTCGTCGGTCACGACGAAAGGGCCGTGATGGCCGCTGCCTCGGACGTCGTCCGCATGTGCAACCTGCGCGCCGCCGAAGGTTTCATCGCCGTCGACGCCGAGACGCGCAAGAAATTCTGGCTCGACCGTTCGCGTACCGCCGCCATTTCGCGCCATACCAACGCCTTCAAGGTCAATGAGGACGTCGTTATTCCGCTGCCGCGCATGGGTGACTACTGCGACGGCATCGAACGCATCAACATCGAGCTGTCGACGCAGAACAAGCTGGCCCTGTGCGATGCGCTCGCCGAATTCCTCAAGGGCGAGCTGCCGTTGCATGCCGGCGACGCCAACCTCGACAAGGAAGTGCTGATCGGCGACCGCCGCCAGGCCGCGCTGGATTACGTCGAGGCTGTGCGCCTGCGCTGGGAATGGCTGCTGGAAAACCTCGACCTGCCGCTGGCCGAAGCCGAATCGCGCTTCGCCTCGTACGGCGTGGTAGCCGGCGAGCTGACCAACAAGGCTGCCAACCCGACACTGTTCCACCGTCTGCAGGATTACTCGGTGCGCACGTCGTGGAAGCTGGAGCTGAAGGCCCGCCTGAGCAAGATTTTCGACGGCGCGATGTATCGCCCGATCATTGACCGGGTGGAGGCCATCCACAAGGAAGTGCTGCGTGGCCGCGTCTTCGTCGCCCTGCACATGCACGCCGGCGATGGCAACGTGCACACCAATATCCCGGTCAACTCCGACAACTACGACATGCTGCAAACGGCCAACCGCGCCGTCGAACGCATCATGCACCTGGCGCGCAGCCTGGACGGCGTGATTTCCGGCGAGCACGGGATCGGCATCACCAAGCTGGAATTCCTGACTGACGAGGAAATCGGCCCCTTCCGCGCCTACAAGCAGAAGGTCGACCCGGAAGGCCGCTTCAACAAGGGCAAGCTGATGCCCGGCGGCGACATGGGCAATGCCTACACGCCGTCGTTCAGCCTGCTTGGCACCGAATCGCTGATCATGGAGCAGTCCGAGATCGGCAAGATTTCCGACATGGTCAAGGACTGCCTGCGCTGCGGCAAGTGCAAGCCGGTGTGTTCGACCCACGTGCCGCGCGCCAACCTGCTCTACTCGCCGCGCAACAAAATATTGGCGACTTCGCTGCTGGTCGAAGCCTTTTTGTACGAGGAACAGACCCGGCGCGGCATTTCGCTCAAGCATTTCGACGAATTCAACGACGTCGCCGACCATTGCACGGTCTGCCACCGCTGCCTGAAGCCCTGCCCGGTCGATATCGACTTTGGCGACGTTTCGGTGGCGATGCGCAATTTCCTGCGCAAGCAGGACAAGAAGCGCACCAGCCCCGGCACGCTGGCGGCGATGACCTATCTGAACCTGAAGGACCCGGCGACGATCAAGCTGATGCGCGGCGTCATGATGGACTTCGGCTTCAAGGCCCAGCGCCTCGCCCACAAGGCGGCCAAGGCGATCGGCCTGATCCAGGACAGCCGCGCCCACCCGCCGGCAACGCTCGGCGCTCCGAGCGTCAAGACCCAGGTCATCCACTTCCTCAACCGGCCGATGCCAGGCAACCTGCCCAAGCGGACCTCGCGGGCGCTGCTCGACATCGAGGACGACAAGGTCATTCCGGTCATCCGCAATCCGAAGGTGGCGAGCGAGGATTCGGAAGCAGTTTTCTACTTCCCGGGCTGCGGCTCCGAGCGCCTGTTCTCGCAGGTCGGCCTGGCCACGCAGGCGATGCTCTATCAGGTCGGCGCCACCACCGTGCTACCGCCGGGCTACCTGTGCTGCGGCTATCCGCAGAACGCGTCCGGCGACGACGACAAGGGCCAGAAGATCACCACCGACAATCGCGTGCTCTTCCACCGAGTTGCCAACACGCTGAACTATCTCGACATCAAGACGGTGATCGTCTCCTGCGGTACCTGCATGGATCAGTTGCAGAAATACCAGTTCGAGAAGATCTTCCCCGGCTGCCGCCTGCTCGACATTCACGAGTACCTGATGGAAAAGGGCGTCAAGCTGGAAGGTGTCAGCGGCACACGTTACATGTACCACGACCCCTGCCATTCGCCGATGAAGGCCTATGCCCCGTTGGCGGTGACCAAGACGCTGATGGGCCAGGAAGTACCGCTGACCGACCGCTGTTGCGGCGACGCCGGTTCCTTCGCCTATTCGCGCCCGGACATCGCCACCCAGGTGAAATTCCGCAAGCAGCAGGAGATCGAGAAAGGCGCCGAGAAACTGCGCGCCGATGGCTTCACCGGCGACGTCAAGATTCTGACCTCCTGCCCGGCCTGTCTGCAGGGGCTGTCCCGTTACGATGACGATGCCGATACCAAGGCGGACTACATCGTCGTCGAACTGGCCAAGCACCTGCTCGGCGACAACTGGATGGCCGATTACGTTGGCAAGGCCAACACCGGCGGGATCGAACGCGTCTTGCTCTGATTTTTGCCATTTTTTGCCACCGTCCGTGAGATTCTTCCATTCTCTCGGCGGTGGCTCGTGGTATTTATCTTCCGGAGAGAAATCGAAATTTTTTCCGGAGTGAGATAGCGTGGAAACCGGCAGCCCAACCTGCGAACTTTGTACCCTGCCCGGTGGCGCTGTCCTTTGGCAGTCGTCCTCTTGCCGGGTAATCCGGGTCGACGATCCCTTTTATCCCGGCTTCTGCCGCGTCGTCTGGAACGAGCATGTTCAGGAGATGACCGATCTCTCGCCTGAAGCACGGGACTATCTGATGCGCGTAGTTTTTGGGGTCGAATCCGTGCTCAGAACACTATTCTCACCACAGAAAATCAACCTTGCCAGTTTTGGCAATATGGTGCCGCACGTCCATTGGCATATCATTCCTCGTTGGGGCGACGACCGGCATTTCCCAGAGCCTGTGTGGGGCACCGTCCGTCGGGAAGGTGTTGTGAGTCGCCCGCAGGTGAGCAACGACGAATTGGCGCAGGCGCTGTCCCGGGCGCTGGGAACGATCGAATAGGATTGGATTGACCATGAATACGAGTGCCAGAGAACTTCCGCTGGATATTCCCGATCTGGGGACAGGCATGGACTTTCTTTCGCAATTGCCCTTGGCCAATCCGGTCGTGGCCGAACGCCAACTCATGCGCTTTCTCGATGGTTTGCTGATGGCGCCGCCCGATCCGGGTGTGCTGCTGGCCCTGCTTGAGCAGGCTCGCGCCCCGCTGTGCTTCGTCGAAGAAGAAATGGCCAGGCGCTATCACAACAAGTCCCTGCCGTTGGCCGACGAGGAGGAATCCTATTTCCAGCAAGTTGTGCTCGCCTGGCGAAAGATGGGCAAGGCTTACGCGCTCTGCGCCCGTCTGGAAGAACCGGATGCCGAAAATGCCCAGTATGTCGCATTGGTTGCCACCATCCTGCATCGTTGCCTGTACTACACGGGGATGGTTATCCTCGAGCACTACCGCGCTCGTCGCGAGTTGCCGCCGGGGATCTGGCTCGATCTGCACGGCTTCTACGAAAGTGCAGAAGAATGGGGCGTGGCCTACACGCCGGTCGAGGATGCCTTGGAAAGCAGCCTGCAGGCAACGCACTGCGCCGCTGCCTATGCCACTCTGCTGCTGATCGACATTGCCAGCCCATACAGCAACAGCGTCCGCAACCTGAACTTGATCCGGCGCTGGGCCGGCATGTGGGCACCTTTGGTGTCGATACACAAGCTGAGCGATGATCTGGAGGTTCCGGCCTACGTCATCGAATTGATGAATGATGCGCCGCTCCACCCGACTGCCGTCACTGAAGACGCAGGACCGGATGCACGACGCCTCGACACGACGCGGCTTGGGCTGCAGATCAGTCACATGCTCAGCCAGTTGCGTCAGCGCATCGGGCCTTCCCAACTCGGGCTTGGCGAAGAGACTTCCGGCCACGTGATTGCGTTGCTCGAACATCTGTCGCGGCCTTGGTCGCAGTTGGCTTCACCGCGCCGATTCCGGCGTTTTGCCACGGAAGGCGTGGCCAGGGTTGCCGTTGGATTCGAGGCCATGCATTTTTGCGTGACGAGTCAGGAGTTTGAACAGCCTGATTCGGCCGCAGCCTATTCACGCGGTGAGTTCGACCAGATATTTACCTTCGGCGAACGTGCCGAGCCTGGACAAAAGCTGGCCATTAAGCCGCAAATCAGCTTTCCGGTCGATGAATGGGCCGTGATCAACCACTCGGCGAACGGTTTCCGCTTGGGAAGAAGCTGTGCGGGGCAGAAGATTTCCCATGGCCAACTGATGGTGGTCTGCCCTCATGATGGCGACCAATTTCTACTTGCCCAGGCGACCTGGCTGATGCAGGAAGAGGCAGGCGGCATTATTGTCGGCGTGGCGACCTTGCCCGGCATGCCGAGCGGACTTGGCGTACGGGTTGCGGCACAGGGCAGTGGAAACAACGAACGATTTGTCAGAGCCTTCCTGCTGCCGGCCGTTCCGGCGATCGGGGAAGAGGCTTCGATCGTGCTGCCGCCGGGGATGTATCAAGCCAGTCGAGTGCTTGATGCTTTTTCCGGCGATGCAACGCCGTGGCAACTTCGTATGAACCATGTTCTCCAGCGCGGCACCGATTTCGATCGAATCAGTTTTTACGTACTTTGACCCGTGTTGGTCTCCCGCGGTGGTGAGTGAGCTAAACTAGCGGACTTATCTCCGGAGCAAACCATGGCAGGCATTGACCGCGATACACCGATACCGAGCGAGATCAAGCTTCATCAGAAATCCCGCCGTCTCGAATTGGCCTACGAAGGCGGCGAAACGTTTTCGCTTGATTTCGAATACTTGCGCGTCTATACGCCCTCGGCGGAGGCCAGAGGTCATGGCCCGGGCCAGGAAACGCTGCAAACCGGCAAGCGAAATGTCGACATCGAGCGTATCGAGCCGGTCGGTACTTATGCGGTACGCCTTGTGTTTTCCGATGGTCACGATAGCGGCCTGTATTCATGGGATCTACTTTACAACCTGGGTAAGCACCATGATGAGCTGTGGCAGAACTATCTGGCGCAACTTGAGGCGCAGGGCCTCTCCCGTGATGTCGATTCCACCTCACGTCCGGCAGCCGGAGGCGGCTGCGGTCATCACCACTAAAGTCATGAACAACGACAAGACACATTTTGGCTATGAAACCGTAGCCGAGCAGGAAAAGGCCCGTCGGGTCGCCGATGTCTTCGATTCGGTAGCCAGCCGATACGACCTGATGAACGACCTGATGTCAGGTGGCATGCATCGCCTGTGGAAGGCTTTCACCATCCAGCGCAGCGGTGTGCGCGAAGGTTCACGAGTGCTTGATGTGGCCGGGGGTACGGGCGACCTCTCCTTGGCCTTTGCCAAGAAAGTGGGCAAGAGCGGCGAGGTATGGCTGACCGACATCAACAACGCGATGTTGGCCCATGGGCGTGATCGTCTGCTCGATAAGGGATTCATGCTGCCGGTCGCGCAATGCGATGCAGAGAAACTCCCCTTCCCGGACGATTGGTTCGATTGTGTCACCGTCGCCTTTGGCTTGCGCAACATGACCCACAAGGACGTCGCCTTGGCCGAAATGCGGCGTGTGTTGCGCCCGGGCGGACGCCTGCTGGTTCTTGAATTTTCGCAAATATGGAAGCCGCTGGCGCCGATCTACGACTTTTATTCCTTCCAGGTCATTCCTCGCGTCGGCAAGATGGTGACCAACGACTCGGATAGCTATCGCTACCTTTCCGAGTCGATCCGGGTGCATCCCGGCCAGGAAGAATTGAAGACGATGATGGAGCAGGCTGGACTGGAGCAGGTTGAGTATTTCAACCTCGCGCTGGGGGTCGTTGCCTTGCATCGCGGTTTCAAGTTCTAGGCTAGTCCATTGTTCGGCGCAATGCAGCAGGTGGCAATCCGTGGGCTGAATCACCTGATTCAGTGCGAATCCTGGGCGCAGGAACGACTGCGTCAGCATGCCGGTGCAAAGCTACTTGTTGAGGCTGGCGGGTTGAACGTTCGGTTGACCATCGATGACCGCGGGCTTTTCCAGGCCGGTGACGCCTCAAGCCCAGCCGATGTTACTGTGAGCTTGCCCGCCGATTCGGTTGTTGGTGCGCTGTTGGACCGTGGGAATGCATTCGCCGCAGTTAAGCTTGCTGGATCGGCCGAAGTTGCCGAGTGTCTTGCCTTTGTGTTCCGCAACCTGAAATGGGATGTTGAGGCGGATCTGGCAGCGATTGTCGGCGATATCCCGGCCCGACGTTTATCAATGATTGGCAACACGGCGTTTGCTAGCTTGCAAAACGGCATGCTGAGGATTACCGAGAACCTCGGCGAGTATGCGGTTCAGGATTCCGGGCTGTTGGTAACGGAGGCTGAACTCGTCGCCTTTGGGGAAGGCGTCAATGGCTTGATGGATGATCTGATGCGTCTTGAAATGCGGATTTCTCGTCTTTAGTCATCTGTTTCGTCTACGAAATAAAAAAGGCAGCCTAGGCTGCCTTTTTTGTCCGTTGTTACCGGATTAGTGCGTATGTTTGCGCAAACGCTGGATTGCTTGCAACTGGGCAACAGCTTGGGCCAGTTCGGCCTCGGCAGCAGCGTAATCCATTTCGGCATTCCGATTGGCCAGGGCTTCCTCGGCGCGCTTCTTGGCTTCCAGTGCCTTGGCTTCGTCCAGATCGTGGGCGCGGATCGCGGTGTCAGCCAACACGGTAATCATGTCGGGCTGAACCTCCAGCATGCCACCGGACACATACACCAGCTCGAACTCGCTCTGGTCGGGCACCTTCAAACGAATGGTGCCCGGCTTGATACGGGTCAGCAGCGGCGTGTGACGCGGCAGGATGCCGAGTTCCCCGGCTTCGCCGGGAAACACTGCGATTTCCACCAGGCCGGAGAAGATCGATTCTTCAGCACTGACGACATCACAATGAACAGTCATAGCCATACTAGCTCCTATGCGGACGGCGCGTTATTGCAGCGTCTTGGCCTTTTCGATGACTTCCTCGATACCACCAACCATGTAGAACGCTTGTTCCGGCAGGTGATCGAATTCGCCAGCACAGATGCCCTTGAAGCCCTTGATCGTATCCTTGAGGGAAACGAACTTGCCCGGCGAGCCGGTGAAGACTTCAGCAACGTGGAACGGCTGGGACAGGAAGCGCTGAATCTTACGAGCGCGGGAAACGGCCAGCTTGTCTTCCGGAGACAGTTCGTCCATGCCCAGAATCGCGATGATGTCACGCAGTTCCTTGTAGCGTTGCAGGTTCATCTGCACGGCACGGGCAACAGAGTAGTGCTCTTCACCAACGATCTGCGGGTCGAGCTGGCGGGAGGTGGAGTCGAGCGGATCGACGGCCGGGTAGATACCCAGCGAGGCGATGTCACGCGACAGCACGACCGTAGAGTCCAAGTGCAGGAAGGTGGTAGCCGGGGACGGGTCGGTCAAGTCATCGGCAGGCACGTAAACGGCCTGGATGGAGGTGATCGAACCGACCTTGGTCGAGGTAATACGCTCTTGCAGACGACCCATTTCTTCAGCCAGTGTCGGCTGGTAGCCCACGGCGGAAGGCATACGGCCGAGCAGTGCGGAAACTTCCGTACCGGCCAGCGTGTAGCGATAGATGTTGTCGACGAAGAACAGAATGTCACGACCATCGTCACGGAAACGCTCGGCCATGGTCAGACCGGTCAGCGCGACGCGCAGACGGTTGCCCGGTGGCTCGTTCATCTGACCGAACACCATCGCGACCTTGTCGAGAACGTTGGAGTCCTTCATTTCGTGGTAGAAGTCGTTACCTTCACGGGTACGCTCGCCCACGCCAGCAAACACCGACAAACCGGCGTGTTGCTTGGCGATGTTGTTGATCAGTTCCATCATGTTGACGGTCTTGCCGACGCCGGCGCCACCGAACAGACCGACCTTGCCGCCCTTGGCGAACGGGCAGATCAGGTCGATAACCTTGATGCCGGTTTCGAGCAGATCGACGGAAGAAGACAGTTCGTCGAACTTCGGAGCCGGCTGGTGAATCACGCGCAGCTCGTTGGAATCGATCGGGCCGGCTTCATCGATCGGGCGACCGAGAACGTCCATGATGCGGCCCAGGGTGCCCATACCGACCGGCACGGAGATGCCAGCGCCGGTGTTGTTCACCTTCATGCCACGACGCAGACCGTCGGAAGAACCCATGGCGATGGTACGGACGACGCCGTCACCCAACTGTTGTTGCACTTCGAAGGTCAGGCCGTCTTCAGCCATGCCGTTTGCTTCGGAAGCATCCAGCTTGAGCGCGTCGTAGACCTTCGGCATCGCGTCGCGCGGGAAGTGGATGTCCACAACGGCGCCGATGCACTGAACGATTGAACCTTGACTCATATTCAAATCCCCAAAAATAAAAATCTACGCGTCACACCGCGGCGGCGCCGCTGACGATTTCCGAAAGTTCCTTGGTAATCGCAGCCTGACGGGCCTTGTTGTAAACCAGCTTCAAGTCGCCGATAACGGTCTTGGCGTTGTCCGAGGCCGACTTCATGGCAACCATCCGGGCGGACTGCTCGGAGGCCATGTTTTCGGCAACGGCCTGATAAATCAATGCTTCGACATAACGGATCAGCAGATCGTCGATGACCGACTTGGCTTCCGGCTCGTAGACATAGTCCCACTTGGTCTTGGCGGACCCGATGGTGTCTCCGGACAGAGGGAGCAACTGCTCGAAGACCGGTTCCTGCTTCATCGTGTTGATGAAGCGGGTGTAGCCGATATACAGCGCATCGATTTCGCCGTTCATGTAAGCGTCAAGCTGAACCTTGACCGGGCCGATCAACTTTTCCAGGTGGGGCGTGTCGCCCAATCCGGTCACGTGAGAGACGACCTTGGCGCCGGTGCGCTGCATGAAACCGAAGCCCTTGTTGCCGATGCAGGTTGCCTGGAGCTTTTTGCCCTGAGCGTCGAACTCCTTCATCTTCGTCACGGCGACGCGAAGAAGATTGGAGTTCAGACCACCACAAAGACCCTTGTCCGAGGTCACCAGAATCAGGCCAATCGAGGCCTGTTCGCGGGTTGCCAGGAAGGGGTGACGGTACTCGGTCAGAGCATGAGCCAGGTTGCCCGCAACGCGCCGGATCTTCTCGCCATAGGGACGGGCAGCCCGCATCCGGTCCTGCGCCTTGCGCATTTTGGATGCGGCCACCATTTCCATGGCCTTGGTGATCTTGCGCGTGTTTTCGACGCTCTTGATCTTGTTGCGAATTTCCTTGCCGCTAGGCATGGCGTTCTCCTAGATCAGACCCAGCTGCTCTTGAAAGCCTGGATGCCGGCAGCAAGTGCCTTCTCGGAATCGGCGCTCAGATCAGCGGTCGACTCCATGGTCTTCATGAGGTCGGCACAGTTGGTCTTTAGGTAACCGATCATGGCCTTTTCGCATTCCAGTGCACGCTTGACTTCGACATCGTCGAAGTAGCCCTTGTCAGCTGCGTACAGCGTGACGGCCATTTCGGAAATGCTCATCGGCGAGTACTGCGGCTGCTTCATCAGCTCGGTGACCAGACGACCACGCTCCAGCTGCTTGCGGGTTGCTTCGTCGAGGTCTGAAGCAAACTGGGCAAACGCTGCGAGTTCGCGGTACTGGGCCAGAGCCAGACGGACACCGCCGCCGAGCTTCTTGATCAGCTTGGTCTGGGCAGCGCCACCGACGCGGGACACGGAAATACCGGCATTGATCGCAGGACGGATGCCGGCGTTGAAAAGGTCGGTTTCCAGGAAGATCTGGCCGTCGGTGATGGAGATCACGTTGGTCGGAACGAAGGCGGAAACGTCACCGGCTTGGGTTTCGATAACCGGTAGAGCGGTCAGCGAACCGGTCTTGCCCTTGATGGCGCCGTTGCTGAGTTTCTCGACCCAGGCGGCGGAAACGCGAGCGGCGCGTTCGAGCAGACGGGAGTGGAGATAGAAGACGTCGCCCGGATAGGCTTCACGGCCCGGCGGACGGCGCAGCAGCAGGGAAACCTGACGGTAGCCCCAAGCTTGTTTGGTCAAGTCGTCATAAATGATCAGGGCGTCTTCACCGGTGTCGCGGAAGTATTCGCCCATCGTGCAGCCGGCGTAAGGAGCCAGGTACTGCAGCGCAGCGGATTCCGAAGCCGGAGCGGCGACGACGATGGTGTATTCCATCGCGCCATGCTCTTCGAGCTTGCGAACGACGTTGGCAATGGTGGAAGCCTTCTGGCCGATAGCGACATAAACGCAGAACAGGCCCTTGCCCTTCTGGTTGATGATCGCATCGACTGCGACGGCGGTCTTGCCGGTCTGGCGGTCGCCAATGATCAGCTCGCGCTGGCCACGACCGACAGGAACCATGGAGTCCACACACTTCAGACCGGTCTGCACCGGCTGGGAAACGGACTGACGCCAAATAACGCCCGGCGCGACCTTTTCGATCTTGTCGGTCAGCTTGGCGTTGATCGGGCCCTTGCCGTCGATCGGTTGACCGAGGGAGTTAACCACGCGACCCAGCAGTTCCGGGCCGACGGGGACTTCCAGAATGCGACCGGTGGTCTTGACCACGTCGCCTTCGGAAATGTGTTCGTATTCACCAAGAACCACGGCGCCGACGGAGTCACGCTCGAGGTTGAGCGCCATGCCGAAGGTGTTGCCGGGGAATTCCAGCATTTCGCCCTGCATGACGTCTTGCAGGCCGTGCACACGACAGATACCGTCAGTAACGGAAACTACCGTGCCCTGCGTGCGCACTTCCGATGCGCCTTGCAGGTTCTGGATCTTGCTCTTGATCAGTTCAGAAATTTCGGAAGGATTCAACTGCATGAAATTCTCCTAGTTGTTCAGCGCCGTAGCCATGGCGTCGAGCTTGCCGCGGACTGAAGCATCCAGCATCTGGTCGCCAACGATTACCTTGATACCGCCGATCAGTGCCGGATCAACCGACACTGCTGCCTCGAGCTTGGTCTTGAAGACGGCTTCGAGTTGCGGGACCAGGGCTTTCACCTGATTGTCATCGATCGGGAAAGCCGAAACGATTTCGGCTTGCTTGGTGCCTTCTTCGGCGCGCTTGTAGCTTTCGTACAAGCCGGCGATTTCCGGCAACAGCCCCAGACGGTCATTGTTGGACAGCAGCTGGATGAAGTTCGCCAGCTCCGCATCTACCGCCGTACCACAGGCAGACCGGAAGAGGTCGACCAGTTGCGGGGCTGCCACGTTGGGATCGCCGATGGCAGAAGCGACATCGGGATTGGCAGCCACCTGTCCAAGCAGGCATACCTGCTCGGACCACTTGGCCAGATTGCCGCTTTCCTTGGCCGTGCGGAACAGGGCTTCGGCGTAAGGACGGGCGATAGTGACGGATTCAGCCATTGCTTACAGGTCCTGTTTCAGAGCGGCCAGCATGTCGGAATGCACGGACGCATTGATTTCCTTGCGCAGGATCTTTTCGGCGCCGGCAACGGCCAGTTCGGCAACGCGCTCGCGCAGTTGCTGCTTGGCACGTTCGACTTCCTGTTCGATTTCGGCTTTGGCGCCAGCGACAACCTTGTCGGCTTCGATCTTGGCGGTACCCTTGGCTTCTTCGACGATCTGCTGCGCACGCTTTTCGGCTTGCGCGATGAAGTCTGCGGATTTCTCCTTGGCTTCACGAAGCGCATCGGCGGAACGCTTGGCGGCGAGCTCTTGCTCGTGCTTGCCACGTTCGGCCGCAGCCAGGCCTTCAGCGATCTGTGCCTGACGGTCCGCCATTGCTTTTTGCAGCGGCGGCCAGACGTACTTCATCGTGATCCAGATGAAGAGGGCAAACCAGATTGCCTGGCCAATCAGTGTAGCGTTGATATTCACGCTAACCTCCTGGTGATAAACGTTTTAGGGGCGCAGATTAGTGCGACAGCAGAGCCAGGAACGGATTTGCGAAGAGCAGGAACAGAGCGATACCAACACCGATCATGGTCACGGCGTCGAGCAGACCGGCGACGATGAACATCTTGACTTGCAGGGTGGGGATCATTTCCGGCTGACGGGCAGCGCCTTCCAGGAAGCGGCCGCCGAGAATGCCGAAGCCGATTGCGGTACCGAGAGCGCCGGCGCCGATCAGGATGGCCACAGCAATAGCGGTGTTGGAGAGAACGGTTGCGAGTTCCATGTTTACTCCTCAGTAGGGTAGGTTTGTTACGGGGTTAAAGTTAAAAACTACAAGAAAACAGGTATTACGACTTAGTGCGACTCTGCGGCCATCGACATATAGACGATAGTCAGCATCATGAACACGAAAGCTTGCAGGGTGATGATCAGGATGTGGAACAGTTCCCAAGGCAAGGCCAGCGGCAGCTGATACAGGCCAAGCAGAGCGATTAGGATAAAGACCATTTCGCCAGCGTACATGTTGCCGAAAAGCCGCAGGGAGAGCGAGATCGGGCGGGCAATTTCTTCAACAACACGGAAGAGGAAGTTGATCGGTGCCAGCTTGATGCCGAACGGTACGGCAAAGACTTCATGCATGAAGTGACCGAAGCCCTTGACTTTCAGACCCATAAAAATCGAGATGGCGAAAACAGTCAACGACATCGCGAAGGTGAGGTTGGGGTCGGTGGTCGGCACGAACTTGAAAGGCATATGGTGATTGCCGGTAGCAGCTTGCAGGGCGACTGGCAGGAAATCGACCGGAATCAAGTCCATGGCGTTCATGACGAACACCCAGACGAAAATGGTGATGGCCAGCGGGGTGACCAGGGCGCTGCGGCCGTGGAAGGTGTCGCGCACCTGTTGATCGACGAGGCCGACGACCATTTCGACAAAGTTCTGACCGCCGGACGGGACGCCTGCGGTGGCCTTACTGGCCAGCATGGCCATCAGGCCGAAGACCACCAGACCCAGAATGCCGGAAACCAGCAGGGTGTCGAGGTGGAAAGTCCAGAAGCCTTGGCACACACCATCAACCTTGGAACTGTCTGCACAGACAGCGAGGTTGGTGAGGTGGTGTTGTATGTAACCTGCGGTACCGCCTTCAGCGCTCATGATTTCTCCAGACCTAGCGTTGCTTCAAGAGTGCCATCCAGAAGATGACCAATGTTGATGCGTAACCAAGGAAGAGCGGAAATACAGCCACTTCCTTGAAATTCAAAAACACAAGGGCGAAACCAGCGAGCGTGAGAAGAAACTTGAACCCCTCACCCGCCGCTTGCGCCCGGTAAGCTTTTACCGGGTCAAGTCCGGCGTTCATTCGCATTGCCCTCAGCACGTAGCCAAGGTTGGCGATGACCCCGATTGATCCCCCGATCACGACCGAGAGCGCTGCATTGACACTGAACAATGTCCAGGCAAAAAGTGCCAGAACAATTGTCAATGCCGCCTGGCGACTGAGAATCCAGCTTACCTGCGGATGCAAGACGTGCTCCGATCAAAAACCGCTCAAGTGTAAACAAGTCTTATAAATGAGTCAATTTTTTTAGGCAAAATTTAAGGGTTTTCCCTTGCAGACAAAGGGTTACGGAATGTTTAACTGGTTACGATTTGAAGCGGTTGATCAGTCCGTCGAGTTGTTCCAGGCTGCCGAATTCAATGGTGACCTTGCCGGCGCCCTTCTTATTGGTGCGGATCTGGACGTTGGCGCCCAATCCGTCAGCAAGATCTTCCTGCAGGCGCAGCAGGTCGCGGTCGACAGGCTTGTCGGCTGCCTTCTTCGGCGGATTGACGATCTGCTGGACGAGCTGCTCGGCCTCGCGGACGGATAGGCCCTTCTGGACGATGCGCTGAGCGACGGCGACCTGCTGGGCGCCGTTCAGCGGTAGCAAGGCGCGGGCGTGGCCCATGTCGAGCTTGCCGGACATCAACAATTCCTGAACGGCGGCGGTCAGTTGCAACAGGCGTAGCAGATTCGAGGCGGCCGGGCGGGAGCGGCCGACGGCATCGGCGGCCTGCTGGTGGGTCAGGCCGAATTCATCAATCAGGCGCTGAAGGCCTTGGGCTTCTTCGAGCGGATTGAGGTTTTCGCGCTGGATGTTTTCGATCAGCGCCATGGCCAGCGCCTGCTCATCGGGAATGCTGCGCACCAGCACCGGTACTTCGGCTAGGCCGGCCAGTTGTGAGGCGCGCCAGCGGCGTTCGCCGGCGACGATCTCGTAGCGTTCGGCGCCCGGGGTGCTGTCGACGGCGCGGACGAGAATCGGCTGCATGACGCCCTGTGCCTTGATCGAGGCGGCCAGTTCGGCCAGCGAATCCTGGTCCATGTGGGTGCGCGGCTGGTACTTGCCGGGCTTCAGGCGTTCCACCGGCAGGTTGCGCAGTTCGTCTTCGGCTTTGGCATCGCTGCCGGAAAGCAGCGCGTCGAGGCCGCGGCCGAGTCCTTTCATCTTGATCATTGGGCGACCCTTTCGAGAATTTCCTGGGCGAGTGCGGAATAGGCTTGCGCACCCTTTGAGTTTTTGTCGAAGGCGATGACCGGCTTGCCGTAGGACGGTGCTTCGGCGAGGCGGACGTTGCGCGGCACGATGGTTTTGTAAACCTTGTTGCCGAAGTGGCTTTCGAGTTCGCTGGAAACCTGCTGGGTCAGCGTGCTCTGACCGTTGTACATGGTGCGCAGCAGGCCCTCGATTTCGAGGCGCGAATTGAGGTGGTGACGCACCTTGCGCAGGGTCTCGACGAGGTCGGACAGTCCTTCCAGTGCGTAGTATTCGCACTGCATCGGGATCAGCACGGAATCGGCGGCGACCAGTCCGTTGACGGTCAGCATGTTGAGCGCCGGCGGGCAGTCGATCAGGATGTAGTCGTAGTCGGCGTGGCCGGCCTGCAGGGCGTTGCGCAGGCGGTATTCGCGCTGGTCGAGATCGATCAGTTCGACTTCGGCGCCGGCCAGTTCGCGGTTGGCGGGTAGCACGTCGAAGGCGAAATCGGTGCTGATGCAGACTTCGGCCAATGTTGCCGCACCAATCAGCAGTTGATAGACGGTGGGCAGCGCTTCCTTCTTGGTGATGCCGGCGCCGGTGGTGGCGTTGCCCTGCGGATCGAGGTCGATCAGCAGGACGCGCTTGCCTTCGGCGCCCAGCGAGGCGGCCAGATTGACGGCGGTGGTCGTCTTGCCGACGCCGCCTTTCTGGTTGGTTATGGCGAGTACTTTCATGACCCGGCTTTCAAAATAATCAAATGTCGTTCGGCATCCAGCCCCGGCACGGTCAGCGGGATGATCGCTTCAACCGTGATGTCGGCGGGCAATGCCTTGAGTTCGTCGTCGGGTCGCACGCCCTTCATCGCCAGCCAGCGGCCGTCCGGTGCCAGCAGGTGGCGGGTCAGGCTGACGAAAAGGCAGAGTTCAGCAAAGGCGCGCGAGCTGATTTGTGCATAGCTTCCCTGCATTTCTTCGACCCGGGCGTGGTGGACCGTAACATTCTTCAGTCCCAGTTCGATGACAGCCTGCTGCAGGAAGGTGGTTTTTTTCTGGACGGTGTCGACCATGCTGACGGCCAGATCTGGTCGGGCGATGGCCAGCGGGATGCCGGGCAGGCCGCCGCCGCTGCCGACGTCGAGCAGTGGGCCTGGGCCGACATGCGGCAGGACGGCCAGCGAGTCGAGCAGGTGGTGCGAAATGGCCTGTTCCGGATCGCGCAGGGCGGTCAGGTTGTAGGTCTTGTTCCACTTGAGCAGCAAGTCGCGGAAGGCGAGCAGCCTGCCCTGCGCTTCTTCAGACAGGGCGATGCCAAGTTCGGCGAGGCCGGTAGATAGTGAGTGCTGGCTCATGCGGCTTGCGACAGGTTGTGGCGCTTTAGGTGGATCAGCAGCAGCGAAATGGCAGCCGGCGTGATGCCCTGTATACGCGAAGCCTGGCCGATGGTCTGCGGCTTGTGCTGGGCGAGCTTCTGCTTGACCTCATTGGACAGTCCGGCCACGGAGCCGTAGTTGAGATCGGTGGGCAGCGCCATGTTCTCGTAGCTGGCCGACTTGGCGACTTCCTCGGCCTGGCGGTCGATGTAGCCCTGGTACTTGGCAGAAATTTCGAGCTGTTCGACGACCGCCGGGTCCATGTCGATTTTGGCCGAAATTTCGGGCCGACCGTAGCATTCCAGCGTCAGCAGCGCTTCGTAGCTCACTTCGGGCCGGCGCAGCAGTTCGAACAGGTTGTATTCGTGTTCGATGGCCTTGCCCAGCACGCGGATGCAGTCTTCGACTGGCGTGATCTTCGGATTGACCCAGGTCGTTTTCAGGCGTTCCTGCTCGGCGGCGATGGCGTCGCGCTTGCGGCTGAAGGCGGCCCAGCGGGTGTCATCGACCAGGCCGAGCGCCCTGCCCTGTTCGGTCAGACGGAGGTCGGCGTTGTCCTCGCGCAGGCTCAGCCGGTATTCGGCGCGGCTGGTGAACATCCGGTAGGGATCGGACACGCCGCGGGTGATCAGGTCGTCGACCAGCACGCCGAGGTAAGCCTCGTTGCGCTTCGGGCACCAGCCGTCGCGGCCCTTGACGTAATTCACGGCGTTGATGCCGGCCAACAGGCCCTGGGCGGCGGCTTCTTCGTAGCCGGTCGTGCCGTTGATCTGGCCAGCGAAGAACAGGCCGTTGATGGCCTTGCTTTCCAGGGTGTCCTTCAGCCCGCGCGGGTCGTAGAAATCGTACTCGATGGCATAGCCGGGGCGCAGGATGTGCACGTTTTCCATGCCGCGGATCGAGCGCACCAGGGCCAGCTGGATGTCGAAGGGCAGGCTGGTCGACACGCCGTTCGGGTAGATCTCGTGCGTGGTCAGGCCTTCCGGTTCGAGGAAGACGTTGTGACGATCCTTGTCGGCGAAGCGGTGGATCTTGTCCTCGATCGACGGGCAGTAGCGCGGCCCGACCCCTTCGATGACGCCGGTGTACATCGGCGAGCGGTCGAGGCCGCTGCGGATGATGTCGTGCGTGCGTTCGTTGGTTTCGGTGATCCAGCACGGCAGCTGCTTCGGGTGCTGGCCGGCATTGCCGAGGAAGGAAAACACCGGCAAAGGATTGTCCGAGTGCTGCTCCTCCATCACCGAGAAATCGATGGTCTTGCCATCGAGACGCGGCGGCGTGCCGGTCTTCAGGCGGCCCTGCGGCAGCTGCAGTTCCTTCAGCCGGGCGGCCAGCGAGACCGAGGGCGGATCGCCCATCCGGCCGCCGGTGTAGTTCTCCAGCCCGACGTGGATCTTGCCGTTGAGGAAGGTGCCGGCGGTCAGCACGACGGCGTCGGCCAGGAAGCGGATGCCGAGCTGGGTGACCGCGCCGGCGACACGCTCACCTTCGACGATCAGGTCGTCGCAGGCTTCGGCAAAAATGGTCAGATTCGGCTGGTTTTCCAGTCGCGAACGGATCGCCTGCTTGTACAGCACGCGGTCGGCCTGGGCGCGGGTGGCACGCACCGCCGGACCTTTCGAGGCGTTGAGGATGCGGAACTGGATGCCCGCTTCGTCGGTCGCCGCTGCCATGGCGCCGCCCAGCGCATCGACCTCGCGGACCAGGTGGCCCTTGCCGATGCCGCCGATCGACGGGTTGCAGCTCATCGCCCCCAGCGTGTCGAGGTTGTGCGTCAGCAGCAGCGTGTTCGCACCCGCCCGTGCCGCGGCAAGCGCAGCCTCAGTGCCGGCGTGGCCGCCGCCGACGACGATGACATCGAAACGGGTGGGATAGAGCATCGGAATGGGATTGTTGCAGTGCAGTAGCGGACCGCAGATTTTACTTCAGGGCGCTGAAATAGCACAGGTTTTTGCCGCTTTGTTGCCCTGTCCAGCGAAGTGCAGTAACTTGGCGACGATGAGCACAAGCCAAGCCAAAGGCGTCAGCGCGCTCGACAACGAGGAGATGCTGCTGGTTTTGCAGCAGGCGCTGACCAAGAAGAGAGTCCTGATCGTCGACCGCCATGCGCCGGCGCGCGATGCCTTGCGGCTGATGCTCGGCGCGCTGAGCGTGACGATGGTGCATGGTGCTGGCAATTCGGCCGAGGTGATCCGCCAGGTCAAGAGCAACCGCTTCGACATCATCCTCTCCGATTTCGTGCTCGACGACGGCCGCGACGGCCAGCAACTGCTCGAAGAGTTGCGCCATGCCCACCTCATTCCGCTGTCCACGGTGTACATGATCATCACCAGCGAACGCGGCTACACCAATGTCGTAGCACTGGCCGAACTGGCGCCGGACGATTACCTGATCAAGCCGTTTACCGCCGAGCAATTGCAGGCCCGGCTGGTCAAGGCGATTTACAAGAAGCATGTGCTCAGCCGGATCTATGAGCAGATTGAGCGCGGTTCCCTGCAGGAGGCGATTGCCGCCTGCGATCGCGTCATCCAGCAACAACCCACCTACATGTACGACGCCCTGCGTTTCAAGGGCGAGTTCCTGCATCAGCTGGGGCGGACGCGGGAAGCCGAGGAAGTTTTCCGGCGGGTGCTCGAAGGGCGCGTCGTGCCCTGGGCCAAGATGGGCCTGGCCACCGCGCTGCGTGACCGCGGCGCGCTCGACGAAGCCGAACAGCTGGCCGAACAGGTGACGCAGGATGCGCCGGAATTCCTCTCGGCCTATGATTTCCTCGCTTCCGTGCACGAAGCGCAGGGGCGGTTGCAGGAAGCGCAACAAACCCTGCAGCGGGGCGCCGATGCCTCGCCGCACAACACCGTACGGCAAAGGCTGGTCGGCGATGTGGCCGCCCGCAACAAGGATCTGCTGGCGGCCGAAAAGGCCTACGGCAAGGTCATCGAGCGCAGCAAGGGGTCGAGCCTGCGGACGGCCGACGATTTCGCCAACCTGTCGCGGGTGCTGGTCGAGCGCGGCGACGTCGCCGCCTCGCGCAAGATTGCCGCCGAGATGAAGCGCGAACTGCGCGGCGACAAGCAGGCCGAGCTGGCGGCGCTGGTCACCGAAAGCCTGTGCCTGCATGCTGAAGGCGCCACCGAGAAAGCCAAGGGCCTGGTCGATCAGGCCCTGGCTTTGCAGCAGACCATCGTCACCGAGGCTGCCGACAAGGGTCGGCACGCCTCGCAACGGCTGGCCGTCGATCTGGCCCATGCCTGCTACGCCACCGGCAAGCAGGAAGCGGCTGGCCGGATCATGCGCCAGGTAGCGGCGGAGAATCACGAAGACACCCACCTGATCGACCACATCACCAACGTTTTCGCCAAAACCGGCCAGCCTGATGCCGGCAAGGCGCTGCTTGAGCAGGTCGGCAAGGAAATCGTCGAACTCAACAACAAGGGCGTCATGGCGGCGCGCAGTGGCGATCTCGAAGGCGCTGTCCAGCTGCTGATCCAGGCCGCCGAGCAGGTACCCAACCTGCAGTTCCTGGTCAATGCCGCCAAGGCCATCTTCACGCTGCTCGACAAGAAGGGCTGGGACAACGAACTGGCCGGGCGCGCCCTGGACTACCTGAACCGCGCCCAGCGCAAGGACCGCAAAAGTCCCAAGGTGGCCTCGGCCCGCGAACTGTATGCCACCGTCGCCAAGAAGTACGGCATCGAGAGCGGTAACGGCTGACCCGCCTGGCTGGCAACATTTTGCAACGATTTTCCGGGTGCCTTGCTGCATCCATTTGCGCGATCATGCGTTGATTGCCCTATCGCTCGCCACTTGGCGCGGGCATGATCTGCTTCGGGAGCACCACGATGCTGCAAACCCTCCAACGAATTTTCGTCGCCGCCCTGCTGCTGGTCGCCTTGCCGGCCGTGGCACAGGACGACCCGCCGGCCCGCGTCGGCCGCCTCGCAGTTTTTGAAAATGAGGTCTTTTTTCGGGCCGACCGTAGCATTCAGGCCGAACCGGCCACGCTGAACTGGCCGATCAGCAGCGGCGCCATCCTGGAGACCGGGCGGCGCGGCCGGGCCGAAGTCTGGGTCGGATCGACCGCCTACCGGCTTGGCGATGACAGCCAGGTCGAGTTTGCGGTTGTTGATGACGCCCGAGTCGATGTTCGCGTCAACGACGGCAGTCTGGCGGTCAGCATTCTGGACCGCGACCAGGTCGACGACGTTGTCGTCACCACGCCGGAAGGCCTGGTTCGCTTCCTGACCCCGGGCCGCTACCGCATCGATGTCCGCGGCGATCACAGCGAGCTGACCGTCCAGGCCGGTCGCGCCACCTTCGACGACCGCCAGCGCGAGATGCCCCTGGCCGCTGGCCAGAAGCTGAGCCGCTGGAGCGACGGCCGGGAGCGCCTCGACGGCGACGGGAACCAGGATGCCTTCGACCGCTGGGTCGCAGCCCGCGAAAACGCCACGCTGGCCACGACAGCCCGCCGCCACGTCTCGCCGCACATGACCGGCTATCAGGACCTCGACGCCTACGGCGACTGGCAGTCAGCGCCCGACTACGGCACCGTCTGGTATCCGCGCGGCGTCGCCGACGACTGGGCGCCCTACCGCGACGGCCGCTGGGCCTGGGTTGCGCCCTGGGGCTGGACGTGGATCGACCAGGCACCGTGGGGCTTCGCGCCCTTCCATTACGGCCGTTGGGCGATCATCCACGGGCGCTGGGCCTGGGTTCCCGGCCGGCTGGCGCCGCGCCCGGTCTATGCGCCGGCACTGGTCTCCTGGGTTGGCAACCCCGGTTGGAGCGTCAGCTTCAGCTTCGGCGCCGCCCCGGCCGTCGGCTGGTTCCCGCTCGCCCCGCGCGAAGTTTACGTGCCGGGTCATCGCCACAGTCATCGCTACGTCGAGCGGGTCAACGTCACCCACGTGCACAACGTCACCGTCATCCAGCGGGCGGTCCGCGACCATGAGCGTGGCGAACACCGCGAACGCTATGCCTACCGCGATTCGCCGCGTGCCCTGACAGTCGTTCCGGCCAATCTGCTGCGCGAAGGTCGGCACATCTCGCGTGACCAGATCCACCGCACCGATCGCCGCGAACTCGAACGCGCACCGACCGCCAGCCAGACCCCCGGGGCCAACTGGATCGCCCCGCCAACGGCGGCCAGCCGCCCGCGTGACGGCGAGCGCAACGGCTTCGTCGGTCGCGACGGGCGCCGCGACGAGCAACGCCAGGAAGGCGCCGGCCCGAGAACGCGCGATACGGGTCGCGACAACGCTCGCCGCGAACCGCCGCCGGCCGCCCCGCTCCAGGAAACCGCCCCGCGCCACTCGACCGGCGGACGTGAAATCCCCGAACGGCGCCGGAGCGAAGAACCGCGTCCGCCGACCACCGACGAAACCCCATCCAGCCGCCGCATCCTGCCGCCGCCCCAGAGCGAGCGCCCGGCCCCGGCCGAATCACGCCGTGACGCATTTGGCCGGACGCTCGAGGCCCAACCGGAAGCGGCCCCGTTGCGTCAGCCGACACCGCCCGTGCAACGGCCGGAAGTCGTTCGTCCCGAATCGCGCGATGCCGAGCGCGATGCCCGTCTGCGCGGCCAACCGGAAGAGCGCATGCAGCGCCGCGAAGCGCCGCCATCCGGCACGCGCGAAATTCAGCCGGGGGCGCCGCGGGAATTCCGGCGCGAGAACCCAGGCGACATGCAGCGTGACACGCCACGCGACATGCCGCGGCCCGAACGCAACAGCCAGCGCGAAGCACCCGGTGTCATGCCGACGGAGCCGCAACGCCGGGCCGAGCCACCGCGGGAAGTCCAGCCGATGCCGCAGCCGCAACGCGAATTGCCGGTGCAACGGATGGAGCCGCCCCGCCAGCCGGCGCCCGAAGTCCGCGCCCCGATACCGCAACCCCAACGCGAAATGCCGGTGCAACGGATGGAGCCACCCCGTCAGCCTGCACCCGAAGTCCGTGCGCCGATGCCGCAACCGCAGCGCGAGATGCCGGCGCAACGTATGGAGCCGCCACGTCAGCCGACGCCGGAATTCCGGGCGCCGCCATCTCAGCCTCAACGCGAGATGCATCAGCAACGGGCCGAACCTCCCCGTCAGCCGGCAGCGCCAGGGGGCGGCCAGGGCGATTCGCGCCGTCGCCACGACGACGAACGCGGGCCGCGCTGAACTACCGCGCAGATTGATCGACCAGGGCTGCACCGGCAGCCCCGCCCGCCGGGCGTGATAAAGTCCGCCTTTTGCGTACAGCAGGGGCTGCCATGTTTTCTGGAATCGTCGCGGCGGTTGGCCGCATTACCCAACTGACTCCCCGCGAAGCCGGTTTCCGGCTGCATGTCGAGGCCGGCCGGCTGAACATCGACGACGTCGCGCTCGGCGATTCGATCGCCCACAACGGCGTCTGCCTGACCGTGGTTGGCAAGGACGGCAACAATTTCATGGTCGACGTCTCGCCGGAAACCTTGTCCTGCACCGTCGGCCTGGCCGAACCCGGGCCGGTCAACCTGGAAAAGGCGCTGAAGCTGTCCGACGTTATCGGCGGCCATCTGGTCTCCGGCCACGTTGACGGCGTCGGCGAGGTCCTGCGCTTCGACCCGGTCGGCGACAACCGCCTGCTCGAAATCCGCGCCCCGAAGGAAATCGCCAAGTACATCGCGCGCAAGGGTTCGGTCGCCGTCGATGGCACCAGCCTGACCACCAACGCGGTCGACGGTACCGACTTCACCATCAACCTGATTCCTCATACGCTGGAAAACACCACCCTCGGTCGGCTGCAGCCGGGCAGCAAGGTCAACCTCGAAGTCGACCTGATCGCACGCTACTGTGAACGCCTGCTCAGCGCCGTTTCAACGGGTTGACCATCGAGCAAAAAAAGGCCGCCAGTGCTGGCGGCCTTTTTTGTATATTGCCCTTGAATAAATCAATCGTCAGGCGGTGGCGGGGGCGGCGGGTTGTTGCTGGACGACTTGGTGTTGACGAAGCCGATACCCACTTGCGGTGAGTTCTGCAGGAAGTCCCAGCCAGCGGTGACTGCGCCATTCTGGAAAAGGTAGCCGGCGCTGGCGTCAAGGCCGAATTTGTTGGTCATCGGAAAATAGGAAACACCTGCTCCGACGACGCCGCGATCTTCCTTGTTGTTGGACAGAACCTTTAGCGACAAACCGACTGAGCCGGAAAAATTGTAAGTGATACCGAAAAATGCGCCGGGATCAGCCATGGCCGGGCTGGCTAGCAATACCATAATGCCGATCGGCAATAGGGCTTTTTTCATGGGCGAGACTCCTTTATCGGGTATCTGGGAGCGGTATTTGCGATTCGAAAAGCAAATGAATCCCGCATTAACTCCAGAATGATGCGCTTGTACTGCCACAAATTGCAAGTCGGGATGACGAAGATGGCTCCAATTCCGACAATTCGTTGCGGCTAGCCGATGTTTATCGTTTGCCGACAACCCTTGAAAAACCCCCTGCCCGCCCCCATAATCCAAAGCATGGTTGTAATTCCGGCAATCTGGAGGCGTTCTGGACAGGGGTTCGATTCCCCTCACCTCCACCCAAGGGCATTCCGCTGAGTGTTCTTGGATGGGGGTGTACTGGTTTCGACAGGGCGGGCAAAGGTGCGCAGGCAACTCGTCAGGCGATCGACGTTAATGAAGCAAATCCATAATTGCCAATGATGAGCAATTCGCTATTGCCGCCTAAAAACGGTTAGCCGGGGCTGCTAGAGCCTTGTTACCAAAGATAGCCGGCGGGGACTTCGGTCCCCGTCGTCAATTCCGGGGCTGGATTTGCAAATCCTACGGTCGGCCGGAAATTTTGGCCAAAATCGAAGTTCAGCTGTCCAGCCGGAAAACGATGGGCACGATGACCGAGGCTTCGATGGCCTCGTCGCCACGCCGGGCCGGCACGAAGCGCCAGCGTGCCACGGCCTGTTTGGCCGCTTCGTCGAGGCGCTCGAAATTGCTGCTTTTCTCCAGTTCGACCGCTGCCGCCTGACCGTCGGCCGTGACCCGAACCTTGAGCAGTACCTTGCCCTCTTCGCCCAGTCGCCGCGACATCGGCGGGTATTTCGGCTCGGGATTGTTCAGGTAGGCGGCGTTGTAGCGGGCCGCGACGACCGGCGCCGGGGCGGATGCCACGGGTGCGGCGGCGACCGGCGGGCGTGGCGCGGGTTCGGGGGCGACGGCGACCGGGGCGGCCACCACCGGGGTATCGGCAGTGGCCGGTTGTTGTTCCGGCGTCATGGCCAGCACCGGGCGTGGCCGGTTGGGGGTTGGCTTGGCCTGCGGCGGAGGAGGCGGGGGCGGCGGCAGGGTGACCGGCTGCGGTTCGGGCGGCGCCTTCGGGGCCTCGGTCAGCTGCACAGTCAGCGGGCCGGGCGGCGGGATGTCGATGCCGCGAGTGCGGGGCCAGGCAAGGATGGCCGCATGAATCGCCAGCGCGAGCGCGAGATAGGGGCCGCTCCGGCGCCATTCGCGCAGGGCGGGATCGAGATGGAAAAGATGCTCGGCAGACATCCTGCCTATTTTACGTGTTCGCCGGCCCAGCGTTCGAGTTGCTCGACAGGTATGGCACCCGAGCGACTGTCGCGGCGGTGCTGGCGGTCGTAGAAGTAGGTGCGCGGCAGTTCGCCGTACCAGCGGCGGTCGATCTCGTAGCGCAGGCGTTCCGGCTGGGCGTCGGCGAACACCCATTGCGCCTGTGCGGCGAGGCCGTAGGACTGCGCCAGACGCTGCAGTTCGGGCCCCTCGGCCGGGGTGTCGGTGGCGACGATGACCAGGTTGAGCTTGGGATGCTGGCGGAGCAGCTCACCGAGGGCTTTCAGTTCGGTCGGGCAATGCGTGCAACTGGCCGACCAGAAAGTCAGGATGAAAGGCCGGCCGCGGTGTTCGCCTTCGATCTTTTTCAGCGACCCGGCCACGTAGGGCCGGACGTCGGCCTGGGCGAAGCCGGCGAGCAGCAAGGTGGCGAGCAGGATGAGGCGTTTCATGGCTTGATTTTAACCGTCCGCAGACCATCGGCCGTGGTGTTCCAGACCAGCCACAGGGCCTGGCGCCCGGTGACCAGCAGCGGATCGTCGGCGGCGCCGGCGGTGCGGGCCAGCGTACTCGGGGCTGACCAGTGGCCGCCGTTGTCGCGTGAGTGCATGGCGCGGATCAGGTTGTGCCGGCCGTCGTATTCACGCCAGACGAGCGTGACGTGGCGGCCGTGCACGGCAACCTGGGGGTGGCCGGCCTGGGCGTCGAGATTGCCGAAGCGCTGCGGCGGGGTCTGCGTGTCACCGACGATGCGCCGGTAGTGCAGGCCGGGGCTGCGTTCGGCGCCGGTGAACCAGGCAATGTGACGGGCACCGTCGCGGCCGATGGCCAGCGCGCCGCCATGGTGCGGGCAGGCGTCGATTTCCCAGTCGTCCTCAGAGACGCGGCGCAGCGGCTCGTCGAGCCGGGCCAGCGCGAAGTCACGGGTGTTCCGGCCGAAAATATGCCGCCAAAGGGCGACCGGCGTGCCGTCGGTATCGGCGGCGATGGCGATCCGGCAGCATTCGCAGGAATGGTCGGCCAGCTTGCGGTTGGTTGCGAAGCTGCGCCCGCCGTCGGTCGAGCGCGCGGTGTAGATGGCGGCGCCGGTGTAGTCCGAGTTGCCGGCGCCGTCGCGCTTGTCGATCCAGGCCAGGGTGACGCCCTGGGCGTCGGCGAGCATGGCGTTGAAGCGGTGGGTGATCGGCCGGCTGTCGTCATTGACCGTGACCGGTTCGCCGAAACTCTTGCCGCCGTCGTCGGAAACGGCCAGCCGGATGTGGCCGGCGAAGGGCTGCGGCAGCGCCTGCGTCCAGCTGACGTAGATGCGCTGGCCGATGGCGGCGATCTGCGGGCGTGCTTCGCCGTCGGCGGAAATCAGTTCCGGCTCGCGGTTGACGGCGACCGCCTCGGAGAAGGTGCGCCCGGCATCGGCGGACTGGCTGACGAAAAGCTGCTGGCCGACGACGCGGGCCAGCCACAGCCGCCCGGCTTCGTCGAAGCGGGCAGCGACGGCGAGGCGCGGCGCGTTCTGCTGCTTTTCCAGCCAGACCTTGGCGTAATCGACCTTGGGGCCAGCGGCGCCAGGTTGCGCGTGGTCGCCGTGGGCACCGACGCTGCCGGCCATGAGCAGGCCGGCAAGCAGCGGCAGCAGGCGCCTTACCATTTGGCCTGGAGGCCGGCGCTGAAGGTACGCGGCAGGCCGGGGGCGAAGGTGTCAAAGCCGGAGCTGACGCCGGTGCTTTCGGCATAGCGCTTGTCGGCGACGTTATGGATGTTGGCGAACAGGCTCAGATCGCGACCGAGCGGGTAGATGCCGCGCAGGTTGAAGAGATCGTGGCCGTCATATTTCGAAGTGTTGGTCTGATTCGACCACCAGCTGCCGAAATGCAGCCATTCGAGCTGGGCCATGCCGGTCTGGGCGTTGCCGAAGCTCAGGCGGGTGTTGGCGATTTTGCGTGGGGCGAGTTCCATTTCGTTGCCACTGTAATCGACGGTGCTGCTGATTCGCCAGTCTTCATAGGTGTGCTTGGCGTAGGAGAAAGCGGCGTCGAGGCGCCACATTTCGGCCAGTTGCGCGCCGGCACCGATCTCGATGCCGCGGTGCAGGGTCTTGCCGGCATTGGTCGGTGTGGTCAGGTTGGTGACTGGATCGCGATAGCTGAGGATATCGTCGGTCTTAGTCATGGTGTAGGCCGCGATGTCGTAGCTGATCGCCGCGTTAAGCTTGCCACGCAGGCCGATTTCGAAGCTGTCGACCTTGATCGGCTTGAGATTGCGCGCGGCTTCGGCGGCGGCGGTGGCGGCCAGGGCGCTGCTGGCCACGGCCGGCCGGAAGAGCTGACCTTCGGACGGGGCGCGGAAGGCGTGGTTGTAGGCGGCAAAGACGTTGAGCGCCTCGCTGAACATGTAGGTGGCGCCGAGTTTCGGGCTCAGGTGGCCGAAATCGACGTCGGTGTCGCCGACCTGGCCATAGTAGGCGGTGCCGGTCTGGATCGGCGTCGTGCCAAAGCGGTTGTTGAACTGATAGCGGACCTGGTCGTAGCGCAGGCCGGCCGTGATGCGCAGCTTTTCCACCGGCGAGATTTCGCCGTGGATGTAGGGCGAGATGCCCTGGTAGGTCACGTCGTAGTCATAGACGCGGGCGCCCAGCGTGTAGCTCGTGTAGACGCGGGTGTAGCCGGCGCCGGTCGAGGTCGTGGCGATACGGTTTTCAACGCGGCTGCCCGGGCTGTGGTCGAGGTCGATGCCGACGATGAGGCGTGTGCGCAGCGGCGCGAAGTCGTGACGGTACTTGATCTGGGCGCCGAAGGACTGGTTTTCGGTGGTGTAGATGGTCGGGTCGTAGGACAGCGACCAGTTGGCCAGTAGGTCCATCGTATCGTTACGGTAATAGGGCGTGATGCTCAGCAGTGCGTTGTCCCATTCCTTCTCGTAGGCGCTGGACAGGCGGAAAGCCTGGACCTTGCGCAGCGAGATCGGGGTGTAATTGGCCTTCGGGTTGTTGCGGTAGTCGTCGTAGGAAATGGCCGAGCTGCCGGCGGTTTCCTGGTCGATGTTGGAGAAGGTGGCGACCGTCTTCAGCGTCGCATCGTCGCCGATCGCGCTGTCCCAGCGCAGGGTGCCGCTTTGCCGGTCGTAGGCGGTCTTGTCGCGCCAGCCGTCGGTGTGGCTGAGGTTGAGGTCGGCGCGGAAGGCGTGATTGCCGAAGGCATTGCCGCCGGTCAGCATGGCCCGGCTCCAGCCGTAGCTGCCGGCTTCCAGCGAGCCTTCGATTTCCGGTCCGGTCGGTGGCTTGCGGGTCAGCACATTGACCACGCCGCCGATCGCGTCCGAACCGTACAGCGCGCTGCCCGGGCCCTTGCTGATTTCGATGCCGCCGGCCATCGGCAGGTTAACCTCGTACAGTGCGTTGTGGTTGAAGAAGCCGGTCGAGCGCGTCGGCACGCCGTCTTCGAGGTAGAGATAGACCGGGTTGGTGGTCAGCGGCTGGCGGATCGCTGTCTGGTGGCCCTCGCCTCCGGTCACGTTGACCCAGACGCCGGCGACCTGGCCCATGATTTCGGTCGGGTGGGTCGGCTTGACCTCGCGCAGCGCCTTTTCCTTGATGACGCCGACTGTGGCCGGGGTTTCGTTGACCAGTTGCCCCTCGCGGGTGGCGGTGACGGTGACTTCGCCCAGCGCGGTTGCTTCGGCGTGAGCAGTGGCGGTGGCCAGCGTGGAAAGGACGGCCAGCGCCAGCGGCGCGAGTGCAAATTGCTTCATCATCGAACCCTAATTGATTTGTGTCAAAAAATGCTTATGAAACATAAGCTTAGGGTGCGGATCATACGGGTCTGGGCAGTGTGCGGGAATGTGGCAAATTGTCGCACCCATGCCCGGACTGACCGGCTGGCGCGGACTTCAGGTGCCAACACCCACGGCGAAGCTACGAGTGGCGTGTACGCCGGCGATGCGGATGGGGTTGAGGATGTGCTGGCGTTCGAGTTGCTTGACGATGCGCGAGATGGTTTCGAAGCGCAGGTCGGTGATGTCGGCGATGTCCTGGCGGGTGGGCAGGACGACCTGGCCAGCACTGTCGGCGAGCAGGCGGACCAGGCCGAGGACGCGGTCGATGGCCTGGCCGCCGCGCAGGGCGACGAGGTCGGCGGCACGGCGCTGGGCGTTGGCCAGCGAAGCGAGCAGGGAGTCGCTGTCGACCGCGCCGGCTCCCTCCGGCCAGCGGATCAGCCGGCATTCGGTCAGGGCCGTGGCGCTGAAGGTGTAGGCGCCAAATAGCAGAGTTTCGCAGCCGAGGATGTCACCGGCGATGGCCAGGCTGGCGAAGGCCATTTCGCCGTTGGCCGCAGTCGTGTCAAGGCGGATGACGCCGCGTTGCAGCCGCCACGGGGCGCCGGTCGTGCCGCCGGCGTAGATGGCCGCGCCGGCGGCACATTCCAGGCTGCTGCGCGGAGATTCGGGTTGAATGCTACGGTCGGCCGGAAAAATCGGGAAAATTTGAAATTCCTCTCGATGACAAGGCCCCGGACTCAGCCGGGGCCTGTGGGTTGGCTGGCGATCAGAATTTCATGTTGACGCCGGCGTAGAACGAGCGGCCCATGCCGGGGACGGCGATGCCCCACGGAATGCCGTTGATACTCATGGTCATGCCCTGGCCGGTATAGGTGCCGCCGGTCGGCAGGTAGTAGAACTTGTCGAACAGGTTTTCAACGCCGAAATCGATGCGCACCTTGCTCCACGAGTAGCTGCCCCGCAGGTGGGTCAGGCTGTAGCCGGCAGTCCCGATTTCGTTGCGGACGGCGGAGGTGTCCTCCTTGCCTGCGACGCCGATCACTTCGATGGCATTGTTCCAGCCGCCGGTCTTGTGAGTGAGCGCCAACTTGGCATTGAGCGGCATGATGTTGTAGAGATTGCCGCCGGTGTCGCGGTTTTCACCCTTCGTGTAATTGAGCAGGCCGTTCAGGCCGAATTCGCCGAAAGCAGTTTGGGCCAGCGGCAGGCGTCCGGAAAGGTCGAGACCGTAGAGGCGGGCCGACTGGTTGGCGTACTGCAGGCGGACGAAGGTGTTGGTGGACGGGTTGGGCGTGGCTGTCGGGCAGCCGCCCATGCCGGCGCTGCTGCAACGGACGGCGTCGATGTAGTCATCTACGTAGGTAAAGTACGGTGTCGCCTTCAGTTCCCAGCTGCGATCCGGGGCGTGGAAATCGAAGGTCGCGGAGACGGTGTAGGCCTTCTCCGGCTTCAGGTCGAGGTTGCCGATGTAGCCGTTGCCGTCGCCGACGAAGTTGTTCATGACCATCATCATGCCGGCCGTCGACCACGTGTAACGTTCGTAGAGATTGGGCGAGCGCACCTTGCGGGCCAGGCCGAATTCGATGTCCTTGGTGTTGTCTACGGTGTAGCGGGCAAGTGCAGTCAGGTCGAAATTGTGGTCGGCTTTGCTCCGGTCGGCGTTGTTGAAGGCCACGGCGTCGGTGGTTTGATTCATCATGCCGCCGCTGCCCGAAGTCGGGGCGGTGGCCAGGTTGTAGCCGTGCACCATGCCGGCATCCGAATCGACCACTTCATACCGGGCGCCAAGCAGCGTGGTCCATTGCGGCGAGAAGCGTTTTTCCCATTCGGCGAAGACGCCGAAACGATCACGCTGGCCGTTGTTGATGTTCTGGAAGGCGTTGGGCGCCATACCGCCGGTGCCGGAAGGCGGCCACCAGTCGTTGAGGGTGTAGTGCTGATAGAGGGCGCCGAGGCGCAAGAGGTCGTTGCTGCCCAGGTCGATGTCTGCCTTGAGCGTGATGCCGGTCGTCTCGCTGGTTGAGTACATCGGCATGCCGTTGACCGCGGTGCCGTAGGCCAGCTGCTTGTCGGCACCGAAGTTCATGTAGTGGTCGACATCTTCGTAATAGGCACGTGCTTCGAACTGGCCCCAGTCAAACTGGCCGAGGTAGCGCAGATTGAAGCGCTTCTGCTCGTTGCCCAGCATGTCCATGCGCTGGTTGGGGTAGAGCTGCTTGGGTACGTCCTGATAGCCGAATTTGGCTTCGACCAGGTGGTTGCCGCCGCGCAGGGCAAGGCCCAGCGTGTGGGTTTGCGATTCGTAGGCCGAGGAGCCCACTTCGTCGCGCGGCAGGGTGTGGCCGGGGCGGCCGGTGGCGGTGAAGCTCTTGAAGTTGCCAGCGGCCGAGTAGTTGTCGGCCTGGGTTTTGGCGCCGGTGTAGCTGATGCTGAACTGCTCGCTGGCCAGCGTGGCGCCGATGTTGCCGCCGAGCGCGTTGTTGTTGCTGCGGGCAAAGGCGCCAATCTCGCCCTTGGTCAGCAGACCCTGGCCGGGGGCGGCGAACTGGGGCGCAGCCGTTTCGGCGACGATGCTGCCGCCGATGCTGTCGCCACCGACGCTGACTGGCGTGATGCCGGCATAGACCTTGATCTTGCTGACGGCATTGGGGTCAAGGTAGGAGAGCGGCGGATTCATGTGGTTCGGGCAGGTTGCGATGAAGTCCATGCCGTCGACGGTGATCCGCAGGCGGTCGTCGGCCAGGCCGTGGATGGCCGGCAGGCTGGAGACGCCGCCGGCACCGTAAAGACTGACGCCCGGCACGTCCTGCAGCAGGGCGGCGGTGTCACGGGTGACGGCGTGCTTGGCGGCGATCTCGGCCGAGCCGATCTGGCGCGGCGTGGTTGCCTCCGGAATGCGGCCGGCGCTGACCACCACCTCGTTCAGCGTCGTCTGGGCCCAGACGGATGGTGCGGAAAAAGCGACAGCCAGCGCGGCTGCCAGCGGATGAATGCGATACCCCATGAAACGCTCCCTGAATTATTGGTACTTAAGCGGGGCCTTATTTTCCTGGGTTTGAGTGGCTTGGGGAATGCGACAAATTGTCGCGCGACAATTTGTCTAATTCCAAAAGACGATGGGGCGCAATAGGCTTGCGCCGTTCCTGCGCCATCCTCCCCAGGATCCCTGTTTCTCCCCTGAAACACCCGGGCGCGGGAACACTCTTTTTGGAGCCACCCATGTTCAGATATTTGTCTCGCCTTTGCATGGCACTGTCGATTGTGCTGGCCGCTTTGCCGTCGCTGGCTGCGGAGGCAGACAATGCCCTGCGCCAGGCAGCCATGCTGCACAAGGGCGGCGATACGGCGAAGGCGGTGACGATCTGGAAGGACTGGGCTGCCAAGGGGAATGTTGACGCGGCCTACAATCTGGCCGTGATTCACCAGTTTGGTGACGGTGTGCCGCTCGACTACGCAACCGCCATGCGGTGGTACCGGCAGGCGGCCGATCAGGGCGACAAGGTCTCGCAGTTCCAGATCGGGCTCATGTATCAGACCGGCCAGGGTGTGGCGGTCGACGAGACCGAGGCGCACCGCTGGTTCACGATGCACCGCAAACACCATCTGCACCACGAACATGAGCCGAAGATGGTGGCTTGGCGCCAGCAGGCGCTGGCCTTGATCGAGGAACGCGACCGTCGCGAACAGCTGGCTGCATCGCGGGCGTCATCGGCCCAGGTGCTGGCCGAACTCAAGCGTCGTGCCGGGATGGTTGCGGAACGGCCGACCGAAACCGCCGCCCTCGACACAGCCACGCGCATCCGCTGATTTTTTCGATTTTGGCCAAAAAAAACGGCCCGACCGTAGCATTTGGCAGAAAAGTCCCGGCGCCAGGGGTCAAGCGTTCAGTTTTTCCAGCGCTTCGAGCAGTTTGCCCGGCTCGTCCAGACGCAGGATACGGCGGACGTTGGGGGCGAGTTCCTCGATGTTGGCTTTCAGGATGCGGTTCTTGACCTTCAGTATCTGCGAAGGGTGCATCGAGAAGATGCGCAGGCCCATGCCGAGCAGCAGGCGGGTCAGGTGCGGGTCGCCAGCCATTTCGCCGCACACCGAGACAGGAATCCCGACCTTCTCGGCGCTGGCCAGGGTGTGGGCGATCAACATCAGCACCGCCGGATGCAGCGGATCGTAGAGGGCGGCGACCTGCTCGTCGGAGCGGTCGATGGCCAGCGTGTATTGAATCAGGTCATTGGTGCCGATCGACAAGAAGTCGAGGCGGCGCAGAAAGAGGCCGACTGCCAGCGCGGCAGCGGGGATCTCGATCATGCCGCCGACTTCGATGTTCTCGTCGAAGGGTACCTTTTCGCCGCGCAGGCTGGATTTTGCCTGTTCCAGTGCAGCCAGCGTCTGGTCGATCTCGTGGGCGTGCGCCAGCATCGGGATCAGCAACTTGATCGGGCCATATTTGGTGGCGCGCAGGATGGCCCGTAGCTGCGTCTGGAACATCCGCGGTTCGGCCAGGGAAAGGCGGATGGCGCGGCGGCCAAGCGCCGGATTGGTCTGCACGCGGTCGGCGGCGCTGGCCTCGGGGTTGAGGTCCTTGTCGGCGCCGAGGTCGAAGGTGCGGATGGTGACCGGCCGCCCGCCCATGCCCTTGACCACCTTCTTGTAGGCCTCGTACTGCTCGCGCTCGTCCGGCATGTCGCCGCGGTCGAGGAACAGGAATTCGGTGCGGAACAGGCCGATGCCTTCGGCGCCGCAGTCGAGCGCCATCGGTACGTCGCCGGGCAGCTCGATGTTGGCAAACAGTTGTATTGGCACGCTGTCGATGGATTCTGACTTGGCGGTCTTCAGGCGCCTGAGTTTGTTGCGCTCGAGCTCGATCTGCTCCTTGCGCAACTGGTATTCGTCGAGGATGCGCTGGTCCGGATTGACGATGATGACGCCGCGCAGGCCATCGACGATCAATTGCTCGCCGTCGCGGATCAGGCCGCGGCCGTTTTCCAGGCCGAGCACGGCCGGAATGGCCATCGAACGGGCGAGAATGGCCGTGTGCGACGTCGCGCCGCCGACGTCGGTGATGAAGGCGGCGAAGCGGTGTTCCTTGAAGGCGATGGTGTCGGCCGGCGAGAGGTCATGGGCGACGACGATCAGCGCCTCTTCCTTCGAACCCTTGGCGGCTTTCAGCTGGGCGCGGCGCGGGCGGCCGAGCAGTTCCTTGACGACGCGCTCGACGACCTGCACGACGTCGAACTTGCGCTCGCGCAGGTAGGCGTCGTCGAACTGCTCGAATTGCCCGACCAGGTGTTCCATCTGCTGGACCAGTGCCCATTCGGCGTTACAGCGCCGCTCGCGGATGATCTCGCGCGGCTTCTCGGCCAGTTCCGGGTCTTCCAGGAACATGGTGTGGATGTCGATGAAGGCATTGAGCTCGGCCGGCGCGTGCTCGGTGCTTTCCTTCATCTGCACCAGTTCATCCTTGACCGTCTTGATCGCCGCGTCGAAACGCTCGATCTCCTTGTCCACCATGCGCGGCGCCAGGGTCAGGTGCGACACCTCCAGCGTCGCGTGCGACATCAGCATCGCCCGCCCGATGGCAATGCCGCTTGAAACGCCCAGACCGTGCAGGGTGAAGCTCATGGCGGGCTTACTCCCCTTCGCCGAAATAGTCGGCGATCAAGGCCAGGAGCGCCGTCATCGCCTCGGCTTCGTCGGCGCCGTCGGTTTCGATGGTTACTTTCGAACCTTTGCCTGCTGCCAGCATCATCACGCCCATGATGCTCTTGGCGTTGATGCGGCGCGTGCCCTTGGCCATCCAGACCTCGCACTTGAACTTGCCGGCGAGTTGGGTCAGCTTGGCGGATGCCCGGGCGTGCAGCCCGAGCTTGTTGATGATTTCGGCTTCCTGAGTGAGCATGATTCAGCGATCCAGCATGTTGAAGACGCCATCGCGACCACCGTCGCGCGCGCGCATGAGTACGGTTTCCATGTCCTTGTCGCGATAGGTCAGCGCGCGCAGCAGCATGGGCAGATTGACCCCGGTCAGGCCTTCGACGTGGCCGGGATCGAGCAATTTCGAGGCAAGATTGGCTGGCGACGCACCAAAAATGTCGGTCAGCACCAGTACCCCCCGGCCACTGTCGACCAGCTTCAGCATCTCCCTCGCCAGCGGCAACAGATCCAGCGGATCGTCCTGTGCCGACACGCCCAGCTGGTTCAGTTGCGGCGGACGCTTGTTCAGCACGTGGCAGGCATTCTGGATGAGTGCCTCGCCGAAGCTGCCATGCGTGATGAGGAGGATGCCGATCATGCAGCGGATTCTAACCCGAAGCTTTTGCTCCGCGGCTGACGATCACGATCCCCGCGACAACGAGCATCGCGCCGATCGTCTGCGCCAGCGAAATATGCTCGCCGAGCAGCCACCAGCCGAAGACTATGGTCAGCATCGGCCCGACCATGCCGAATAGCGACGCCTGCCCGGCGCCGATGCGGCGGATCGCCGCCGACTGGGCAAAAACCGGGACGATGGTGGCGAACACCGCCATCGCCAGCCCCCAGCCATAGACCGGCAGCGGCTGGATAAAAGCCGAGACCGGGTGCGCCGCCGAAAAATGCGCCAGTGTCACCGCCGACGAGACCAGCATGGCCAGCGCCGAAAAGCGCATGGCGCCGAGCCGGGTGATCATCGTCGCGCTGCCGGAAAGATAGAGCGCGTACGACACGCTGGAGGCGAAGACCAGCGCGCCGCCGATCCACACATCGCGCGCGTCGCCCAGGCCGAGATCGTGCACGAAAGCGAAACCGATACCGGCGTAGCACAGCGCCACGGCGACCACTTGCCGGAGGGTGAATGCCTTGCCCTGGAACAGCACGCCAATCAGCAGGGTCAGCGTCGGGTAGGTGAAAAGGATCAGCCGCTCCAGCCCGGCCGAAATATATTGCAGCCCCCAGAAGTCGAGAATGCTGGCGCCGTAATAGCCCAGGCAGCCAAGGGCGACCAGCCATCCCCAGTCGCCACGCGTCAGGTTCGCCCCTGCTTTTTGCCCGGCCAGCCCGACCCACAGGAAAACTGGCAGTGCGAAACCCATGCGCAGCGCAAGCAAGGTGATCGCATCGACGCCGTACGGATAGGCCAGCTTGACGAAGATCGCCTTCAACGAAAAACCGAGCGCCGCCAGCAGCGCCAGCCCTGCTCCGTAAGCATTCGATTTTTCCAAAGCCAGCTCCGGGAATGTTTTCAAGATTCCATTAAAGACGGCATTTGCAGTGGCGACAATTGGTATTATTCCAAGCAAGCATTCGTTATGGACGAATCCATGCGCTACGATCTCCCCGACCTGCGGCTGGTCGCCGCGATTGCCGATGCCGGCAGCCTGACCCGCGCCGCCGAGGCGGTGCATCTTGCCCCCTCCTCGGCTAGCCACCGGCTGACGCAACTCGAAGCGGCCCTCGGCGTGCCGCTCTTTGCCCGCCACGCCCGCGGCCTGACGCCGACGGCGGCTGGCGAGTCGCTGCTCCGCCACGCCCGGCAGGTATTCGCCCAGCTCGAACAGATGCATGCCGACCTCGCCCCCTACGCCAGCGGCCTGCACAGCCAGGTCACTATCTTCGCCAATACCAACGCCATCAACTGCTTCCTGCCCGAAGACCTTGGCGTTTTCCTGCGCGAACACTCGCAGGTGCGCATCAACCTCGAAGAACAGCCCAGCCCGGCAATCATCCGGGCTGTCGCCGCCGGCCAGGTCGAGATTGGCGTCGTCGCTGACGAAGGCGGTCTGGCTGGGCTCGAAACCCGGCCCTACCGGCGCGACCGGCTGGTCCTCATCGTCCCGCCCGGGCATCGTCTGGCCGGGCCCCAGGCCGTTGCCTTCGCCGACGTTCTCGGCGAACCCTTCGTCTGCCTGCACGCCGGTAGCGCCATCCACACCTTCATGATGAACCACGCTGCCCGCCTTGGCAGCCGGCTCGACGTGCGCATCCAGGTGCGCAGTTTCAATGCCGTCTGCCGCATGGTTGCCGCCGGTGTCGGCATTGGCATGGTTCCCCGCTCAGCGGCGGCGGAAGGCGTGACGACGGTTGAAATCACCGACGACTGGGCGCCACGCGACCTGCAATTGTGTTTCCATTCCAAAGAGACGCTCAGCCTGGCGGCGGTGGCGCTGGTTGAGCATCTGGCGGGTGGTTAGGGCGAAGGCAGTTGGTCAGCGCTTCGAAAAGTTTCGCCAAGGTCAGCGCCTAGCAATTCATCAAGGAACGCCTGAGCAGGTAGAGACAGGATTTTGCCCGTGAGGTGTACAACGTTCCAGGCCTGCTTAATCGGAAAACCTTCTATGTTCAGGATAGCCAGGCCATCCCTCTCAGGATCTCTGCCCAGTGCATGGCGAGAAAGTACCGACAGGCCCATGTCGCTGGCAACCAGATCCCGAATTGCTTCGTTGCTTGCTAGCGAAAGACGTACCTTGAGCTGAAAATTGGTGTTGCGCATGTGCTGGTCAACCACGTGACGCGAGCCTGAACCAGGTTCGCGCAAAATGAACGGTTCATTTGCCAGCATTGCCAGTGAAATCTGCCTGCCTGCAGCCCAATGCGAGGCCGGTGCGATAACGACGTACTCGTTGTCAAGAAAAGGCAGCCTGACAATTTCCATATCCTCAGGCGGGTAGGACATCACGTAGAGATCGTCCTGATTGTTGCGCAGGCGTTCGACGATTTTTTCGCGGTTGGCGATCTCCAATTCGATATCGATGTCGGGATAACGCCGACAGAAGGCCCCCAGCATGCGCGGCAGAAAATATTTGGCCGTGGTGACCAAAGCAACGCGCAATTTGCCTCGCTTCATGCCCTTCAGTTCATCGATCGCCGACTCGAAGCGATTCCAGACGTCATCCAGGCTACGGACTGTTTTTAGCAACTCTTCCCCGGCAGTGGTCAGAGCGATATCGCGACCAGTCTGCTCAAAAAGTGGCAGGCCAATTGTGTCGGCGGTCTGCTTGATCTGTATGGAAACCGCCGGTTGAGTCAGATGCAGAAAATCGGCAGCTTTGGTGAAGCTGTTCAAGCGCGCAACCGCGGCGAAGGTTTCAAGCTGACGAAAGGTGATCCGGCGACGCGGCATATATAAGCCTCAATAAATTTGTATTAACAAATTAATTAATTGGATTTTATGCATTTCGCCATCGATAGTGAAGCTATAAGCCCCACCAACAGAACACTGCCTTTTGCAGGAGGATCAAGGTGCGCAACTACCCTATAGACAGTCCGGAAGCAGCGGCCCGTTTAGTGGCCCTTGCCTTGATGGCCGATGGCAACGTTGATCGAAGTGAACTATTGCTGCTGGAGCGACAGCAGCTGCTAAATCGGCTCGGCCTGGATCAGGAGCAATTCGACTCCATTTACTACGACTACTGCACCGACATGCTGGGTAGCGCCTATCGCCACGCCACGGGTGAACTGGAGCTGGATGCAGGCAACATCAAGAAAATCCTGAGCGAAATCCAGGATCCCGGATTACAGAAAAAACTCCTGCGCATGATGCTTGACATCGTAAATGCCGATCACCGCTTGACGGGGAATGAAGCGACCTTGATTTCGCACGCGCTCAGGCATTGGGAAATCGACCTGTACGTGTTTACGGAGTCCTCTGTTCCACGCCATCGTTCTCACTGCGGCACTCAGACTCGCGTTCCTTCAGGCTGACGGCTCAATTGACCGATTGCCATCATGTTGATCCAAGACAGACCGCCCCACAACCCGACGCCAAGTCCATTGCGCAACGTCGCGCTGCGCGAATTCGTCATGCGTCAGGACCGGATCCCACGCGATCAGCGCGTCGACCTGCCCGAAATCCAGGAATCGACTCGAGTCACCTTCAGCGATGCGGCGCTGGCAGCTTCTGCAGAGGGCACGCGCAACGTGGTGCAAAAAGCACGACCGACGGATGAGCGGGGCGCAGCTGAACTTCAGTTGCGGGCCTATCGGGCAATTGCTTCACTTTAAGCCCAATTTGGGGCTATGTATAAGCCGGGATAAATGTAAATCGCGAATATGTTTAATTGGAACAAATGTAAATCAACACGCATAGTGGCGTCGTCCCGGCAAACAAGGGACAAGTTTGAAACCACCAACTTCACAAGGAGATTTCATCATGCGTCACTACCCTTTAGATAGCCCCGAAGCCATGGGTCGCCTCGTTGCGCTGACCCTGATGGCGGACGGGGCAATTGACGCGAGCGAATTGAAACAGCTCGATAACAAAGACATCATTCGCCGCCTGGGCTTGAGTGAAGCCAATTTCGACAAGCTGATCCACGAGCTTTGCGATGACATGCTGACCAGTGCTCAGCGAACCCCGGCCGGGCAACTGGAGCTTGACGCTGAATACATCGACCTGCTGCTCGCAGAAGTGCAGCATCCCCGAATGCAAAAACAATTGCTGCGAATGATGCTGGATATCGTGAATGCCGATCGCAAACTATCCGGCGGCGAGGCTGTTCTGGTTGCAGAGGCCATGAAGTTCTGGGGCATTGACCTCCATGAAGTCGCCGATTGTTCGATTCCGTCGCTGCGCATGCGGACTCAGGCGCGGCACGAGTGTGCCAATGTTTGATTGTTGAACTGCTCCGGAGACTTGAAGTCCGGATCGAATACAAGGGGGAGTAGCTCTCCGCCGCGGCGTCGTCAGCACGGAATGTTGGATTTGTTCCCGGCGTCACGGGTGGTTCTGGCAACAGGGCCGCGAGCAAGACCTTTGCAGCACCCCTGGAGTGATGTTTCCTGAACGACGTACATGCCAGGCGCTGACCTTAGGTTTTGCTGACAGGAGAGAATACTCATGGAAACAATCGGTACCTGGTGGATGTGGTCCGGTTTTTTTGTCATCGTGATCATCATGCTGGCCATCGACCTCGTCGTCGGCGGCAGCAAGCAACACCGTGTATCACTCAAGGAAGCGGCCACCTGGTCTGGTGTCTGGGTCGGCGTCTCGCTTCTATTTGCCGGGGCCCTGTGGTGGTACCTCGACGGCACGGCCGGGCGGGAACTGGCCAACCAGAAAACACTGGAATACATCACCGGCTACCTCATCGAAAAATCGCTGGCCATCGACAACGTCTTTGTCTGGCTCATGCTATTTAGCTTCTTTGCCGTTCCACTTGAACTGCAAAAACGCGTACTTGTCCTGGGCGTGCTCGGCGCCATCGTTATGCGCACGATCATGATCTTCGCCGGCGTCTGGCTCATTACGCAATTCCACTGGCTGCTCTACGTTTTCGGCGCCTTCCTGCTGGTCACTGGCATCAAGATGTGGTGGTTCGCCGACGAATCTCCTGACCTCGCCAACAATCCGGTTATCAAATGGATACGCCGGCACATGAAGATCAGCGATGAGCTGCACGGCGAACGCTTCTTCATTACGAGGAAAGATGCCGGCAAGCTGGTGCGCTACGCTACGCCGCTGTTTCTCGTTCTGGTCTTGGTCGAATTCAGCGACCTGATTTTCGCGGTCGATTCCATTCCGGCCATCTTCGCCATCACGACCGACCCGTTCATTGTGTTGACCTCGAATATCTTTGCCATCCTCGGTCTGCGCGCCATGTATTTTTTGCTTGCTGACATGGCAGACCGCTTCTCCCTGCTCAAGTACGGCCTGGCCATCGTGCTGATGTTCATTGGCGTCAAGATGCTGCTTATCGATTTCTACAAAATTCCGGTGGCGGTCTCGCTCGGCGTGGTTGCGGCAATCATAGCCACGTCGATTGTCTTGTCCCTCAAAAAGGATGCCAAAAAGCGTCAGCCGGTATGAACGGCGAGTCCGGGCGCGACATGACAAATGAACTAATGTGCGCAGCTTCATCGCTATCTGCCGCATGCTTGTCGCTGGGCTTGGAATCGGCATGGTCCCGTGTTCTGCTGCGCGGAAGGCGTGACGACGGGAGAAATTAGCGACGACTGGGCGCCGCGCGATCTGAAGCTGTATTTCCGTTCCAAAGAGGCCCCAGTCCAGCGGCGCTGGCGCTGGTCGGGTGTTTGACGGGCCATTTGTGCTCCATCGTTGGCCTCGCGATGCCTGGCGGTGCTGTACTGCCAAGTGCTACCGCGAAATCGCTTCTGCCTGGCAGGTTCGAGCGAGGTGGGTTCGCGGCGGGGGTTACTTGATGTAGCGGAAATAGGCAATCAATTGTTGCAGATGTTCCGAGACCTTCTGCATCTCGCCGCTTTGTTTCACCGCCTCGCTGACCGCATGCGAGACGGCGTCGACGCCGCTGGCTATTTCCTCGATTCGCCGGGCGATCTCGTCTCCGGCCGCCGATTGTTCCGACGTGCCATCGGCAATGTGACTGGATAGGTGGGCCACTTCGGCGTTTTGCTGTGCGACGGTCTCCAGTCCTTCGCGGGCTTCGGTGAGGGCGTTGTTGGCCCCCTGTACCTGCTCTCCGGCTGTGTCCATCGTCTGCACCGCAATCTGGGTGACCCGCTGGATATTCTGGATGCTGGAGGTGATTTCGGCGGTCTGCTGGCTCGATTTCTCGGCCAGTTTTCGCACTTCGTCGGCAACGACGGCGAATCCTCGGCCTGATTCGCCGGCTCGGGCGGCTTCGATCGCGGCGTTCAACGCCAGCAGGTTTGTCTGATCGGCGATTTCCTTGATTACCTGGCTGACCTGATTGATCGCCATGATCGACTGGAACAATTCAGCCATTGCCTGGCTGGCCGTGGTGACCGTGGTGACGACGTTTGTGGAGGCCAACTGGCTCTCACTCATCGAACTGCCCGCCGTCGTTAGTAGCGCCTGCGTGTTTTGCATGGAGTCGGTGGCACGCGTGGCGTTGCCTGCGATCTCGTGTACGGAAGCGACCAACTGCTCTACGGATGCCGCGATACTGGCGGCCGCACCCGACTGAACCAGCGTTACCTCCTGGGTCTGTCGCATTTCCTGGGTGAGATAGCTCGCACTTTGGCCGACGGCGGTGGCGGATTCGGCGATTTCTGCCAGCATTGCCTTGAACTGGGTTTGCATCGAAACGAGGCCATCATTCAGCTTCCCCAACTCATCCACTCTGTGTAGTGGAATGACGTCGGTCAGGTCGCCTTGCGCGATATGGTCCAGGCGACCCACGATGCGTTCGATGACCGTCATCATGAATTCCTGCGTGCGGAGCAGGAAGAGTGCGGCGGCGATGGTCACGCCAGCAAGAAGCGAGGCTGCCCAGGTTGCAACGGTGTGCGACAGACCCGTGTGCTCCGCCCCGAACGGCAAGAGACCGGCCAGAATTTGCGCGCCAATCATGATTCCGAGCAGTGCGCGTTGCTTGGTCCGAAGTGGGGTTCGTTGCCAGAGGCCAGGTTTCGGCAGTTCGGCCCGGGCCGCGTTCAATTGCCGATACAGGGCTTCTGCCTCGGCAATCTGCGCCCGACTGGGCTCCGTGCGTACCGACATGTAGCCGATCGTCCGGTCATCCTTGCGTACCGGTACGACCAGGGCTTCCACCCAATAGAAATCACCATTCTTGCAGCGGTTCTTGACGATGCCGCGCCAGGGGCGCCCTTCCTTGACGGTGTCCCAAAGGTTCTGGAAGGCGGCCGGCGGCATGTCCGGGTGGCGAACCAGGTTGTGGTTCTTGCCGATCAGTTCGTCCGACGAAAAGCCGCTCAGGTCAATGAACGTATCGTTCGCATAGGTGATGATCCCCTTGAGGTCGGTCCGGGAAACGACATAACGTCCTTTCGGAAAGGGAACCTCATTCTGGGTCACCGGCAAATTGGTCTTCACTGTTCTGCCCCCGGATTCTTCTGGATTAATTTTCTTGGCTTGCAATTGCGCACCATTTTGGTGCGACACGGGGCCGGGATTCTTTGATCCATGCTAATAATGGCGATTGGATGTGCGAAATTGGGGTGCGCCGGCAAATCGCACGCTTCCCTGCCATCGCCGATGTCGACAGTCGTTGCCAATAAATACTGGTAATCAACATCTAAAGGCGATTGGCGTATCCCACATATGCGTGCTGTTTCGAGCAGCAATTGCGACAATATGCCGCATCGCACTAAACCCCGCGTGTTGTGATACTTGCGCCCTGCATTGGATACCAAAATCAATAAAGGGGTCAGTTTTGAAAAACATGGAACTCAAGTCGGTGAGCATGGCGGCATGCGTCTGCGTTGCCGGAAGTGTCTGGGCGCAACAGGCCGAGATCAAGCAATTGGAGGCCGTGACGGTAAGCGCCGGGCCGATTATCGAATCAAACAACGTAGGCAGCTTTTCGACCTTGACCACCCGGGTTGGCGAGGCGCAGATCGAGGATATGGGGGCGCTGGATCTGGCCGCCGGTCTTCGTATGACACCGGGCGTGCAGATTTCCCGCTACAACGAGGTGGGTTCCTATAGTGGCGATCAGGGCGGAAACGTCTATATCCGGGGGCTGGGGGTCAGCCGCCCCGGTAGCGAAATCAAGACATACATCGACGGACTGCCGGTCTATATGGGCCTGTGGAACCATCCGTTGATGGATTTGCTACCCCTCAACGGCATCGGCAACATCAACGTTCACAAGGGGCCGGATCTTCAGTCGAGTGGCAATAACTTTGCCTCGATCAATCTGGAAACCAGGCGCGCCCGCCGAGAAGGCATCGAGGGCGAGGCCAGTGTTTCGTACGGCTCGTATGCCACCAGGACCGTCCAGGGCAGTATAGCCGGCCAGTTCGATGCGCTCGATTTCATGCTGGCGGCAGGCCACATCGCATCCAACGGTGCCCGCCCCAATGCCGATGGTGAGCTGAACAATGCCATCGGGCGCCTGGGCGTCAGGCTCGGCGAGCACTGGACAGTAGGCGCAAGCTTTCTCCTTGTACGCAATACGGTGGGCGATCCCGGCGACAACCGCTACCCGGTTTCCAATGTCGGCGTCGGGCCTTACACCTTCTCCAACGGTGTCGCCCGCAACGAATCCTCCACCAACATGTTCAGCCTCTTTGCCAAACATCAGCACGGTGCGTGGAAAGGTGAGTTCAGCATCTACGAGAATCGCGGCGAGAACAACCTGACCAACGACGCGGCCTGGGGGACGTTCGACAGCAGTTTCGTGATGAGTGGCTTCCGCTGGAAGGAAAGCTTTTCGCCCTGGGCGGGCGGCCAGATCGTCGCCGGCATCGATCGCGAAAGCATTCGCGGCGAGATCTCCGGCCCCCACGTTGGTTCTGCGGTCGGTACGCCTTTCGGGTTCGGTGTCGCGGGTTCGGCGGATATTCCGGAATTCCGGATGCTTTCGGCGCATCTCGGGTTCAATCAGCGATTCAATCTGAGTGACAACTGGGCCATCGTGCCCTCTGTCGGCGTGCGCCACTACGACAGCAACCACTATGTATCCAGGACCTCGCCGCAGGCTGGCCTGTCGCTCATCTCGGATCAGCTGACGGTCTACGCCAACTACGTCGAAGGCTTGCTTTATCCCGGAGCGGAAACCAATGCGCTGACGCGTGCGATCCCGATGGCTTTCTCGGCAAACAACGGGTGGGACAGGCTGGAGCCGACGCAGGACAAGCACAGTGAAATCGGCGTGAAGTGGGATGTCACGGCGAGCACGCACGTGGATCTGAGCGTTTTCCAGGATGAGATTAGCAAGCGTTATATCTGGAGCGGCTTCAATTCCGGTGCCTTCGCCCCGCCGGCGTCGGGGGGCTGGAGCAATGCCTTCCCCGATTACAGCACGCGCGGCGCCGAGGTTTCAGTGCAGCACCAGATCAATCAGGACTGGCGCCTCTTTGCCGGGCTGACCTGGCTTGACCCCAGCCTCGACAACCTGCCTTACGCACCGCGTACAGCGGTGTCGGCGGCGGTCAACGGCAACCTGTTTGGTTTCCGGATCGCATTCGACGCCCAGCACCAGACGTCGATGTACTCGCTGACGCAGGATCGCGGTACCTTCTCGCCCAACCGGGTGGATGGCTTTACCGTGGCCAATGCCCGCGTGGCCTACCCGGTAGCGGCGCTGGGCAAGGGTGGCGAGGTCTTTGTCATCGCCAACAACCTGTTCGATGCCAATTACCAGTACAACGCGGGCTATCCGATGACCGGCCGAAACTTCAGGGTGGGTCTGACGGTCGGCTTTTAACTGAATGCGGGGGCGGAGCATGCATAACTGTCGAATTATGGTTGCCGGCTGCCTGATCGGCATGCTGTTCCTGTCCCCGCTGGTTCATGGGGGCGAATCCGCGACGGGCAAGGAAGCTGTTAGGACCCAACAGCGGGGTGCGGCCAAGGCCATCGAGCGCTACCTGAAACATCAGTTTCACAAGCCGGATGCGCCTTTGGCTGTGCTTGCCGTCGCCAGCGATGGCAACTACGGCATCGCCAGCTGGGCTCAGGACGACCGGGCCGGGCGCGCCTTGCTGAAAAAGGATGGCGGCCAGTGGTCGATCGTCGTGTGTGCCGGCGATGCGCTGATCGATATCGATTCGCTGGTTCTCGCAGGGCTGGCCCGTCCAACGGCCAAGCGCCTGGCTGGTAGCCTGGTTCGTGCCGAATCAGGCTTGTCCGCCCAACTGCGCCAGAAAATCGCGGCTTTCGCCCCGCCAGAAGACAACCCGCATGCCGGGCATGCGCACTGAGCCGGTTCCGGGCGTTCGATGGCAAATGCTACGGTCGCCGCTAAAAAATGCCCAAAATCGAAAAGCGCTCCGGATTGACGCGCCGCACAAATTTCCATCACAATGACCCCATGATTACCGATTTTTCCATGTTCGCCCTGATTGCCCCGTGCCGCCGCGTCCTGCGTGCGTGGCGCGTTGCCGTTTGTCCGGGGGCCGGGGTGGAATAGTCGAAGCAGTACCCGATTTCAGCCAAGGCCGCGGACTTCAAACCCGCGGCCTTTTTGTTTTTATCCCGTCGAAAGGAAATCCCATGAAACGTATCGCCCTCTCCGTCCGTCGTCCGGCTTCCTTGCTGTCCGCCGCCTTTCATCCGCCCTCGCCTTCGCCCAACTGATCCGGAGAACCTCCATGTCTGTCCAGGCCGCCTATCTCGGCATCATCCTCATCTGGTCCACCACGCCGCTGGCCATCCAGTGGAGCACGCAGGGCACCGGCTTTGCGCTGGCCGTGTTCGCCCGCATGGCGATCGGCGTCGTCGTCGCCGCACTGCTGGTCCTCATCTGGCGCATCCGCTTCCCGCTGCACGCGCGGGCGCGCCGCGCCTATCTGGTCGGCGGCCTCGGCCTGTTCGGCGCCATGGCGCTGACTTACTGGGGGGCGCGTTACGTGCATTCCGGGCTGATTTCGGTGCTGTTCGGGCTGTCGCCGCTGATGGCCGCGGTGCTCGCGGCGATCTTTCTCGGCGAACGTGCGCTGACGCCACCCCGGGTGGCCGGCATGCTGCTCGGCGCGCTCGGTCTGGCGACCATTTTCATCCACGGCGACAGCCTGGGCGGCGAGCGCTCGCTGGCCGGCCTGGCAGCGTTGCTGACGGCGGTCTTCATCTATTCCGGCAGCCTCGTCTGGTTGAAGCGGATCGGCGACGACAGCCCGCCGCTGGCGACGACGGTCGGCACGCTGACGGTGTCGCTGCCCTTGTTCGGGCTGGTCTGGTGGTTCACCGACGGCCAGTTGCCGGCCATGGTGCCGCCGCGTTCCGGGGCGGCCATTGTCTATCTGGGCGTGTTCGGTTCGGTGATCGGCTTCGCGCTGTATTACTACGTGATCAAGCACCTCGAAACCGCGAAGGTGGCGCTGATCACGCTGGTGACGCCGGTTATCGCGCTGCTGCTCGGCCACTGGCTGAATGGCGAGGAGATCGGCCTGCGCCTGTGGCTGGGCACTGCGCTGATCCTGCTCGGACTCAGCGTGCACCAGTGGGAAATGTTGGCTGGCCTGCGCCGCCCGGCGCTACGGGCGGCGGAATGAGCGTCCGGTGAAACCGGCGGGGGCGGCCGGCGATGGCGCCCCCGCTCTTGCGGGTTACAGCGGCCGCTTGACGGTCAGCGCGCCGCGAATCTGGCCCTTGCTGTAGCCGGTCGCCTGGTCGTGCGGGTAGCTTTCGGCCAGTTTCGCTTTCAGGCCTGCATCCAAGCTATCGACCGGACCGTGGCACTTGACGCAGACGTCGCCGACCGGCAGCGCCTTCATGTAGCGGAAGACCGGCTTGCCGTCGATGCTGACGATCTCGCTCTTTTCGATAGTCTCGATCTTCTCGCCATTGGCGGCGCGGATATTGAAGTCGGCCAGCTGGCGAACTTCCCACAAATCCGGCGTGCCGCGTTCGGCGTTACGTGTTTTAAGACTGACGCGACGGATATCCCAGCCGGTCTCGACGCGCTTTTCCTTGATCAGCGCCGGCGCCTGCTCCTTGCAGACGGGAATGGCCCCGGCCACGCCCTTCTCGGCCACCGCTTCCTGCATGGCGGCGACGACCTTGGGCACCACCGGCAGCACGACCTTCTTGGTGTCGGCGGTCAGGGCGGCGACATCCTGCGCCAGCGCGGGCAGGGCGGCCAATATCAGGGCGATGGGGAGAAGTGCTTTCATGGCGTGCTTCAATCTAAATTAGAAAACGCTTATTTTACGCTCGGGGGGCGTGGCCGGGGTGATTTCTTGGCGAGATGCGGTTGAACAAGGCGGCAAAAAAAGGGCGCAGAAAATCTCCGCGCCATTCATTCCCGGGGTCGCCCCCGCTTGTGGCTTACTTGAGCGGTGCCGCCGGTGCTGCGGGGGCCGGCGTCAGCGGCGGTGCGACCGGCGGAGCCAGCGAGGTCGGCTGCTCGGCGACGGCGCGCGCATCGGTGACGAAATATTCGGTCTCGCCGAAGCAGTTGGTTGGCACGAACTTGTGCTGCTCGTAGATCAGCACCACGCGCTGTCCGGCCATCGCGTTGATTTTGGCGGCGACAGCCTCGTCGCGCACCGAAAAAATGAAACGGTCGGGAATGGCGCCCGGCATCGTGACCATGGCGATTTCGCCCTCCCAGGTCTTGCACAGCCAGCCCTTGTGGGAAAGCTTCTGGACATAGCCGGCCCGCTCGCCCTCCGAATAGCTCCAGGTCAGGGTCAGCCAGACCCAGCCAACGGTGGCCAGTACGACCAGTCCGAGAAAAGCAAAAACAGCGCGTAGCATCGACTTCCCCAATATTCTGTCAGGGCGCCATTATGACAAAGTTAGGGGCTGGATATTGTGTCAGGCAAGGTCCGGGATTCATTCTATGATGGCACTCCCGGATGCGGCCACTGGCGTCCGGCAGCAAGGCGCTTCTTCCGCCATTCCATTTTCAGAGGAGTTTTCATGAACATTCGAACCATTGCCTTCGTCGGCCTTCTTGCCGCCGTCGGCCTGGCAGGATTCAATGCAGCCATTGCCGACGAAGGTCCGGCGACCGTCGCTTCGATCAACCAAAACAAGGCTGTGCTCTCCGGCAAGAACGTCAAGGCCGCGGGCAAGGTGGTCAAGGTCAACAACGGCATCATGGGCCGCAACTTCGTGCACATTCAGGACGGCACCGGCGACGCGGGCGCCGGCACCAACAACCTTATCGTCACCAGCAAGCAGACCGCGAAGGTCGGCGACCAGGTCAGCATTTCCGGCGTCGCCGTACTGAACCGCGATTTCGGCAGCGGCTACATGTATCCGCTGTTGATCGAAGAAGCGACGATTACGGCCAAGTAATTGCAGCATGAAAATTGGGGAACTCTCCCCTCATTTTCCTTCGTTGCTCATACTCCGGACGGTGTTAGCCAGTTTGTCAGCAGCAATCCGGGAACCCGTTCGAATTCGGAAAGATTGTTGGTGACCACTGTCAGGCCGCTGCTCCGGGCGTGGGCGGCAATATGCAGATCATTGACGCCGATCGGGCGGCCTTGCCGTTCCAGTGCCGCCCGGATGCTGCCGTAGTGATACGCAGCCTCGGGCGGGTAGGGCAGTACCGTCAAACGGCTACAAAAATCTTCGACTACCGCCAGATTCCGGCTCGGAAACTGGCTTTTTTCGGCCCCGTGCACCAGTTCTGCCAGCGTAATCGCCGAAATCGCCATCCGCCCGTGCTGCTCGTTGAAAACCTCGCGCACCTCCGGCGGGCGGCGCTTGATGACGTAGATGACGATATTAGTATCGAGCAGGTATTTCAGCATGGCTCAGAACGCTTCGCGCTCCGGCTGTTCCTGGCTGGCACGGTCGGCCATGAAGTCATCGCTCGGTAACTCGGCGCCAAGAAAGAAACTGTCCCAAGCCTGATCGGCCGGCGCGATGATGCGCTCGTTGCCGACAGCGCGAACGTCCACCTTCCGGATATTGTCGGGAAAGCGCAGTTCAGCCGGCAGGCGAACGGCTTGTGTGCGGTTGTTGGTAAAGACAGTGCTGGTGCTCATGCCGGTGCTCCGGTTGTTGCTATATACGATGACTATATACAACGTGTGGCGAGGCGTCAAAGGTGAGTCTTGTCCGGTGCCAATAAATCGGAGTCTGGCCTTCATGGTACGGCCCGTTATCGCTCGGCCGTCTGGGGGAATGCTACGGTCGGCCGGAAAAAAGGCCAAAAATCAAAATGGCGCAAAAGATGTTTTCTGCGCCATTGCCCCTTTTTGCTCTACTTTTAGCTCTATCGTTCGGTTTTCGCGGAATCTCCCGTTGCGTCGCCTCCCCAGCCGTTGCCATGGCCGGTAAATGTTCCACCCTGTACTTCAACACTTAGCCGTGTGTAATCGCCGCGCTCATCTTTGTCGACTTTGATGACAGCTTGCCCATTTTGAATATTTGAAATGGCTAATAACATCGTATTGTTAAGTTGAGCCAGCCGATTTGTCTCTTCTCGGAGACCGAGATCGGATAGCAGCGAAAAAGCCCAACTGATGAACACTGCGGCAAGAATATTTACCCAAAAGGGGACCTCGGTTTTTAGCAGAAAGCTTCCGGAGTTTTTGAGCGAAGCTACCAATGCCTTCATGATATTGTCCTATGAGTTAGATGTGGGCTAACTACATTCAGCGCCGACCACCCAAAATCGACCCCAGCACCCCTCGCAAAATCTGCTTCCCGATCTCACGGCCGACGGTGCCGGCGACGCCGCGGGCGGCACTTTTGGCTGCGCTCTCCAGCACGCCTTCGCGCTTGCCGCCGCGCGGCCCGGTGCTGCCCATCAGGATGTTGCCGAGGCCGCCGAGCAGGCCGCCGCCCGATTCTTCTTGGGAGGCTGGGGCAGGCTGGCGGGCGGATTCGTAGCGAGGTTGAGGTTGCTGGTTGGCGGTGTTGCCCCAGTCGCTGTCGTTGAGGTTGCCGCCGGCCGGCGGGGCGGGGATGGCGCCGGGGGCGGGCTGCTGGGCAGCGGGTTTGCCGCGGAGCAGCTCGTAGGCTGATTCGCGGTCGACCGTGGTGCCGTAGGCGGCGAGCATCGGGCTGGCCTGGATGACGGCCTGGCGTTCTTCGGGTGTCAGCGGGCCGAGGCGGGAGGCGGGCGGGAAGATGAAGCCGCGTTCGACGATGGTCGGCCGGCCCTTTTCGTCGAGGAAGGAGACCAGCGCTTCGCCGACGCCGAGTTCGGTGATCGCCGTGGCGGCGTCGAACTTGGGGTTGGCGCGCATGGTCTCGGCGGCTGCCTGGACGGCTTTCTGGTCGCGCGGGGTGAAGGCGCGCAGGGCGTGCTGGACGCGGTTGCCGAGCTGGCCGAGGATTTTTTCCGGCACATCCAACGGGTTCTGGGTGACGAAATAGACGCCGACGCCCTTGGAGCGGATCAGGCGGACGACCTGCTCGACCTTGTCGGTCAGCGCTTGCGGCGCATCGGAAAAGAGCAGGTGGGCTTCGTCGAAGAAGAAAACGAGCTTGGGTTTGTCGAGGTCGCCGGCTTCGGGGAGCTGCTCGAACAGTTCGGCCAGCATCCAGAGCAGGAAGGTGGAGTACAGGGCCGGGGAGTTGATCAGCTTGTCGGCGGCGAAGACGTTGATGACGCCGCGGCCGTTTTCGTCGACTTTCATCAGGTCGTTGATGTTCAGCATCGGTTCGCCGAAGAATACGTCGCCGCCCTGCTCTTCGAGCGTCAACAGGCCGCGCTGAATGGCGCCGATCGAGGCGGCGGCGACGTTGCCGTATTCGGTGGTGAAATTCTTGGCGTTGTCGCCGACGTGCTGGACCATGGCGCGCAGGTCCTTGAGGTCGAGCAGCAAGAGGCCCTGGTCGTCAGCGATCTTGAAGACCAGTTGCAGGACGCCGGCCTGGGTGTCGTTGAGGTTGAGCAGGCGGGCGAGGAGCAGCGGGCCCATGTCGGACACCGTGGCGCGGACCGGCACGCCGCCCTGGCCGAAGACGTCCCAGAAGGCGACCGGGTTGGCGTAGGGAGTAAAGCCGTCGAGGCCGAGGTCGGCGATACGCTTGAGCAGCTTTTCGGAAGGACTGCCGGCGGCGCCCATGCCCGAGAGGTCGCCCTTGACGTCGGCCATGAAGACCGGAACGCCGGCGAAGGACAGGCGTTCGGCCATCGACTGCAGGGTCACCGTCTTGCCGGTGCCGGTGGCGCCGGTGATCAGCCCGTGGCGGTTGGCCATCTGCGGCAGCAGGGCGGGGTAGCCGTCTTCTGATTTGGCGAGGTAAAGGGGTTCGGTCATGGCGGCAGGCTCCAGCGGGGAAAAGTATTCCGGCATTCTAGCAACGCGCGGGTAGCGCTTTGTTAAATAGCGTAAGTCCGGGTGTTACGCCGGCCTGACGGGAAGCTTCCGGCCGGGTAAAATCACGCCTTCTTCGTTATTTGCATTCAGGGAAACAGCATGGCGGGTCATTCCAAGTGGGCCAATATCCAGCACCGTAAAGGGCGCCAGGACGAGAAGCGCGGCGCCGCCTTCTCCAAGATTGCCAAGGAAATCACCGTCGCGTCCAAGATGGGCGGCGGCGACATCAATTTCAACCCGCGCCTGCGTGTCGCGGTTGACAAGGCCAAGGGCGTCAACATGCCCAAGGACAAGATCGACACGGCGATCAAGAAGGGTACGGGCGAGCTGGAAGGTGTCGAGTACATCGAGATCCGTTACGAAGGTTACGGCATCGGCGGTGCGGCAATCATGGTCGATTGCCTGACTGACAACAAGGTGCGCACGGTGGCCGAGGTTCGCCATGCCTTCTCGAAGTACGGCGGCAACATGGGGTCCGACGGTTGCGTCGCATTCCAGTTCAAGCACTGCGGCCAGATGATCTTCGCCCCGGGTACCGACGAAGGTGCGCTGATGGATGCGGCGATCGAGGCCGGTGCTGACGATGTGACAACCAACGACGACGGCTCGATCGAAGTCCTGACGCCGCCAAACGACTACATGGCGGTCAAGGACGCGTTGGAAGCGGCCGGCTTCAAGCCGGAATTCGGCGAAGTGACGATGAAGCCGGAAGGCGAAAACGTCTTTGCCGGCGACGAAGGCGTGCGCATGCAGAAGCTGCTCGACGCGCTGGAAAACCTCGACGACGTGCAGGAAATCTACACCACGGCCGTCATCGAAGACTGAAGCATCCCGGCTGCGGGCGGCCCGTCCGCAGCGATCCGTTTGTTGTCGCCGCCAAAGGAATGTCCGTGAATCTTCGTTCGCTTGTCCCAGCCCTGCTTGCCGGCCTGATCAGCTTTTCCGCAGCGGCGGCGCAATACGGCTGCCCCGACCTGGCTTCCGCCGCGCAGGTCAATGCCTGCCCGACCGAGGAAGAACTGAAGCACACCTATACCGCCTTCTGCAGCGACAACGCCAAGGTGTATGCCAAGGAAACCGATTCCTGCGTGCGCTACAAGGATTACCGGCAGATGAAGAACCTTGCGCTGTGGGAGTCCAAGGATGGCGTGTTCGACAGCTATGTTTCCTGCGACCTGCCGCCGGCCAAGGTCAAGGCGCTGAAGGCGACGGGCATGAAGATTGAACGCCAGGGCAAGCTCAACAAGGTCGTCTGCAGTTACCCCGGCGGCATCAACTTCACCTACCGGACCAAGAGCGCCTGCACCATCGTCGACGACAAGGCCTGTGCCACCGACGCGGCCAGTTGCCTGGCTACTTGCGACTGACGCCGAACCCGGCGACGTAAAGGGCGCGCCGTGACCTTGCCGGTCATCATCGACATCGAAGCCTCGGGCTTCGGGCGCGGCAGCTACCCGATCGAAATCGGCTACTACCAGCCGGACGGCCAGTCCTTCTGTTCGCTGATCCGGCCGGAACCCGGCTGGACGCACTGGGACGATGGTGCCGAGAGCGTGCACGGCATCGCCCGCCCCTTGCTGGATATCCACGGCAAGCCGGCCGTCGAGGTCTGCCTCGCCCTCAACCGCGCCCTGCGCGGTCAACGTATTTATTGCGATGCCTGGGCCTACGACTATGTCTGGCTCAGCGTGCTCTACGACGCGGCCGATCTGGTGCCATCGTTCGAACTGAAGGATTTGCGCGACCTGCTCAGCGAGTGCGAAAAATCGCTGTGGCACGCCACCCGCGCTGCCGTCGAGATTCGCCTGGCGCTGCGCCGCCACCGGGCCAGCGGCGATGCCCGTACCTTGTTCGAGACCTTCCTTGAAGCGCGCCGGCAATGTGCCGGCGAGTTGTCGGGCTGAACGGTCATGCAACGCATCTATCCGCTCCTGTTCGTCTTCCTGTGGAGTACCGGCTTCATCGGCGCCAAGTACGGGCTGCCCCATGCCGAGCCGCTGTCCTTCCTGCTCACCCGCTACTTTCTGGTCATCGGGCTGATGACAGCCATCGCACTGGCGACCCGCGCACCGTGGCCGGCACGGCCGCGCGACTGGTTGCACATTGGTATTTCCGGCGTGCTGGTTCATGCCGTTTATCTCGGCGGTGTGTTTGTCGCCATCAAGCACGGGCTGTCGGCGGGCATCACGGCGCTGGTTGTCGGTATGCAGCCCTTGCTGACCGGTTTGCTATCCGGGTGGCTGCTTGGCGAGAGAGTGAGCGCTCGCCAATGGGGCGGCCTTGGGCTGGGCTTCATCGGCATTGCCCTGGTTGTCTCGGGCAAGTTGGGCGATGGCGCGCTCGGGCCGATGCTGATCCCGGCGCTGGTCGCCCTGCTCGGCATCACGGCCGGCACGCTGTACCAGAAGCGCTTCTGCCCAAGCTTCGACCTGCGCAGCGGCTCGGTGATTCAGTTCGTGCCGACGGCCATCGTCACGGCTATTGCCGTGGCGCTGTTCGAGGACTACCGGATCGACTGGAACGGCCATTTCCTGTTCGCCCTCGGCTGGCTGGTGCTGGTCCTTTCGATCGGCGCGATCAGCCTGCTCAACCTGCTGATCCGCAGCGGCAGCGCAGTCAATGTCGCCAGCCTGTTCTATCTGACGCCGCCGACCACGGCGCTGATCGCCTTTTTCGTTTTTGGCGAAAATTTGACCCTGACCGTAGCATTTGGCATGGCCGTCGCCGTCAGCGGCGTTTATCTGGTGGCGCGGGCAAAATGACTGTGCCGCGGATACTGGGCATTGATCCGGGGCTGCGGGTGACCGGCTTTGGTGTTATCGAAAAGCACGGCAACCAGCTGATTTACGTCGCCAGCGGCTGCATCAAGTCAAACGACAAGGAATCGCTCCCACAGCGGATCAGTACGCTGTTCAAAGGCATCAGCGAGGTCATTGCCACCTATCAGCCGAACCAGGCGGCGGTGGAAAAGGTCTTCGTCAACGTCAATCCGCAATCGACGCTGCTGCTCGGCCAGGCGCGCGGCGCGGCGATCAGCGCGCTGGTCCATGCCGGGCTGCCGGTCGCCGAATACACCGCGCTGCAGGTGAAGCAGGCGGTGGTCGGCCATGGCAAGGCGGCCAAGGAGCAGGTTCAGGATATGGTCGTCCGGCTTTTGAACCTGCCCGGATCGCCGACCGCGGACGCTGCCGACGCGCTGGCTTGCGCCATTTGCCACGCCCACGGCGGGCAGGGGTTGGGGGCATTGGCGACGGCAGGGTATCGCGTAAAGGGTGGGCGACTGATAGGATGAGAACCTGTGTGAAAATACAGTACTTTTTCCAGAAAGAGATCTCCTGCAAATGATCGGAAGACTGACCGGCATCCTGGCCGAAAAGAACCCGCCGCAGATCGTCCTCGACGTGAACGGCGTCGGCTACGAGCTCGACGTGCCGATGAGCACTTTCTACAACCTGCCGGCGGCCGGCGAAAAGACCAAACTGCTGACCCATTTCGCGGTGCGCGAGGACGGCCACTATCTCTACGGTTTTCTGACCGAGGCCGAGCGCTTCGCCTTCCGCCAGTTGCTGAAGGTTTCCGGCATCGGCGCCCGGACGGCGCTGTCGGTGCTTTCCGGACTATCGGTCGGCGATCTGGCCGCCGCCGTCGCCCAGCAGGAACTGGGGCGGCTGATCAAGATTCCCGGCATTGGCAAGAAAACTGCCGAGCGCCTGCTGCTCGAACTGAAGGGTAAGCTGGCCGAAGCCACTGGCGTTTCCCTGAATGCTACGGTCGATGACGCCAGGCAGGACATTTCCAACGCCCTGCTCGCCCTCGGCTACAACGAAAAGGAAGCGGCGGCGGCAATGAAGCAGCTGCCGGCCGATATCGGCACCTCAGACGGCATCCGGGCGGCCCTCAAGTTGCTGTCCAAAGCCTGATGATCGAAGAAAGCGACCCCAAACGGCTGGCGCAGATCGCGCTGGTGGTGCTGCTGATCATCGGCTGCATCACCGTCCTGCTGCCGTTCATCGGCGCCGTGCTGTTTGCTTTCGTCGTCTGGATCAGTACCTGGCGTTTCTACGCCGAAAGACTGCTGCCCCGGCTCGGCGGGCGCGACACGCTGGGCGCTTCGCTGATGACGCTGGCCCTGATCATGGTCATGCTACTGCCGACGGTATTTCTGGCCGGTTCGCTGGCCAACGGCGCCGACAATCTGATCGACTTCGCCAAACCCTACATCGAGCAGGGCCTGCCGGCCGATCCGCCGGGCTGGCTGGCCGCCCTGCCTTTCGTCGGCGGCGAAATCGACACCACCTGGCACCGTGTCGCCGGTAACCGCGAAGAACTCAACGCGCTGGTCAAACAACTGATCGCCCCGGCCCGCCAGTTCGCCCTCGCCCTCGGCGGCATTGCTGCCAACGGCCTGCTGCAGATGGCGCTGGTCCTGTTCGTCACTTTCTTTTTGTACCGCGATGGCGCGGCGATCAGCCAGGCGCTCTATGTCGGCGCCCGCAAGCTGGGTGGCGAACTCGGCGAAGACATGCTGGAAAAGGCGCGCGGCACGGTGGTCGGCGTCATGCTCGGCATCGTCGGCACCGCCGCCGCGCAGGGCACGGTGGCGATGATCGGTTTCCTGATCGCCGGCGTGCCGGCCGCCATTCTTCTTGGTTTCAGCACCTTCTTCCTGTCGATGATCCCGGTTGGCCCGCCGCTGATCTGGGGCGGCGCGGCCGCCTGGCTGTACAGCGAAGGGCAGACCGGCTGGGCGATCTTCATGGGCCTCTATGGCCTGCTGGTGATCAGCAGCATCGACAACTTCGTCAAACCCATCCTGATCGCCCGCGGCGCCGGCCTTTCCATCCTGCTCATCGCGCTGGGGGTGCTCGGCGGCGTGCTGGTCTTCGGCTTCATCGGCATCTTTCTCGGGCCGGTGCTGCTGGCCCTCGGCGACATGCTGCTGCAGCGCTGGCTGCGTGAGGAATCAATGACATGATCGAAACCGACAAACTGAGTCCGGCAATGAATCCTGCGGCCGATCGGATCATTGCCCCCAATTCGAAATCGGCGCAGGAAGAGGCGCTGGAACGCGCCCTGCGCCCCAAGCGACTGGCCGACTATACCGGCCAGGTTAAAATCCGCGAACAGCTGGAAATCTTCATCCAGGCCGCGCGCAACCGCAACGAATCGCTTGACCACGTGCTGCTCTTCGGCCCGCCGGGCCTGGGCAAGACGACGCTGGCTCACATCGTCGCCGCCGAAATGGGCGTCAACCTGCGCCAGACCTCGGGCCCGGTTCTCGAACGGGCCGGCGACCTGGCCGCCATCCTGACCAACCTTGAACCGCACGACGTGCTGTTCATCGATGAAATCCACCGTTTGAGTCCGGTCGTCGAGGAAATCCTCTATCCGGCGCTGGAAGACTTCCAGATCGACATCATGATCGGCGAAGGCCCCGCCGCCCGCTCGGTCAAACTGGATTTGCCACCTTTCACGCTGGTCGGCGCCACCACCCGGGCGGGCATGCTGACCAACCCGCTGCGCGACCGCTTCGGCATCGTCGCCCGCCTGGAGTTCTACACAGCGGAAGAGTTGAAGAGCATCGTCGGCCGCTCGGCTTCCCTGCTCAACGCGCCGATCGACCCGGAAGGCGCTTTCGAAATCGCCAAGCGTTCGCGCGGCACGCCGCGCATTGCCAATCGCCTGCTGCGTCGCGTCCGCGACTACGCTGAGGTCAAGGCCGACGGCAACATCACCCGGCAGGTCGCCGATGCCGCACTTCACATGCTCGACGTCGACCCGGCCGGCCTCGACATCATGGACCGCAAGCTCCTGTCGGCGGTCATCGACAAGTTCGGTGGCGGCCCGGTCGGCGTCGACAATCTCGCGGCCGCTATCGGCGAGGCGCGCGACACCATCGAGGACGTGCTCGAACCCTACCTGATCCAGCAGGGCTACCTGCAGCGCACCCTGCGTGGCCGCATCGCAACCCCGGCCATCTACCGGCACCTCGGCCTGGCCGAGCCGAACAGCGCCGTGGTCCGCGACCTGCTGGCCGAGGAATAGCGTTTTCCACCTCTCGTTGGCGTGTGTCGCGAAACGGTCGTCAAAACGCCACAATTGGCATGGAAACAGATCGTTACAAAACATTGTTGCGATGCAAGGTAAAATGCCGCGATGAAATACGAGCCGAAACCCAACGCCTTCGCGATTCCTGTCCGCGTCTACTATGAAGACACGGATGCCGGCGGCGTCGTCTACTACGCCAATTACTTCAAGTTTTTCGAACGTTGCCGCACCGAATGGATGCGCTTCGCCGGCCACGACCAGTCGGCGCTGGCCAGCGAGGCCGGCATCGGCTTCGTGGCGCGCAAGGCGAGCTGTGAATACCTCAAGCCGGCCCGCCTCGACGACGAACTGAGCGTCGGTCTCGAAGTCGAGAAGCTGACCCGCGTCCGCGTCGTCTTCCGCCAGCATGTCCGGCGCGGCGACGATGAACTGGTCACCGGTACCGTCGAGATCGCCTGCGTCAACATGGCGACGATGACGCCGGCCCCCATCCCCGATTTTCTGTATTCCAAGCTGGAAGCGCTTAAATGAACGTCACCCAGGATCTGTCCATCCTCCATCTGATTCTCGAGGCCAGCGCCGTCGTCCAGGCTGTCATGGCCCTGTTGGCCGGCGTCTCCTTCATGTCCTGGTACTACATTTTCATGAAGTGGTTCTCGGTCAAACTCGCTCGCCAGAAGACCGAGACCTTCGAGCGTGATTTCTGGTCGGGCGGCGACTTGAACAACCTGTTCAACAGCGCGGTCAACGACCGCCACCACGCCGGTTCGATGGAGCGTATCTTCGAGGCCGGCTTTCGTGAGTTCACCAAGCTCAAGGGCCAGAAGAACCTCGATCCGAAAGACATTGTCGATGGCTCGCGCCGCGCCATGCGCGCCACCTACCAGCGCGAGATGGATGCGCTCGAAGCCCACCTCGCCTTCCTCGCCTCGGTCGGCTCGGTCAGCCCCTACATCGGCCTGTTCGGCACCGTCTGGGGCATCATGCACGCCTTCCGCGGGCTGTCCAACGTCGGCCAGGCGACGCTGGCCTCGGTCGCCCCGGGTATCGCCGAAGCGCTGGTCGCCACCGCCATCGGCTTGTTCGCCGCGATTCCCGCTGTTCTCGCCTACAACCGCTTCTCGCATGATATCGACCGGCTGGCGACGCGCTACGAATCCTTTATGGAGGAGTTCTCCAACATCCTGCAAAGGCAGATGCGCTGAAAATGGCCAAGCTTGCGATGACTTCGTTGGCTCTCTCGCCGTGCAGTTCGCACTGTCTCGTTCGTCGCCTCGTCCTCGCGGCGCGTGATCCATTTTCAGGGAGGCCGGAATGCGCCAGCGCCGCCTGAAAAATGAAATCAACGTCGTTCCCTACATCGACGTCATGCTGGTCCTGCTCGTCATCTTCATGGTGGCGACGCCGATGATGACGACCGGCTCGGTCGACCTGCCCTCCTCGGGAACGGCGCCGCAGAAGCCGGACAAATACGTCAAGGTGCAGATCAAGGATGATGGCAGCCTGTCGCTGTTCAACATCAAGGGCGACGAGACGAAACTGAAGGGCATCAAGGAGCTGAAATCGGAACTGGCAGCCCTGAGGGCCGCTGACGACAAGACGCCGATCCTGATCGCCGGCGCCAAGGAAACCCAGTACAAGAATGTCATCGAAGTGCTGGATGAAGCCAAACGCGCGGGTTTCCAGAAAGTCGGCCTGGAAACTGCCAGCGCCAGCAAGTAAGTGGACATGATCCTCGATCGTCCTGATGAGCCCGGCAAGAAGTACGCCCTGACCTTCACCGTCCTGGTGCATGTCGGGCTGGTGGCGGCGCTCTTTCTCGGTGTGCAGTGGAAACGCAGCCAGCCAGAGATCATGGAAGTCGAGTTGTGGTCCAGCCGTCCGATGCCGGCGCAGGTTGTCCCACCGCCTCCGCCGCCGCCCGAAGTGAAGCCTGAGCCAAAGCCAATCCCGAAGGTCGAGCCGAAACCCGAACCGCTGCCGCCAAAGAAGCCGGATATCGCAGTCAAGGAAGAAAAAAAGAAGCCGGAGCCGAAGAAGCCGGAACCCAAGCCCGAACCGCCGAAGCCCGAGCCAAAACCGCAGCCGCAGCCCAAGTTCGATTTCAGCAAGGAACTGGCGCGCGAGACTTCCGACCTGAAGCCGCGCCCGAATACGCAACAACTGGCCAATGCGGCTGCGGCCGAAGCCGAGCAGCGGGCATCGTCGAACAAGAAGGGCCTGGCCGATTACGCCAGCAAGATCCGCATGAAGGTGCGCGGTAACATCATGCTGCCGCCCGCCATCCAGGGTAATCCGGAGGCGGTGTTCGAAGTCAGTCAGCTGCCGACCGGCGATGTGCTCGACATCAAGCTGAAACGCAGCAGCGGCAATCAGGCGCTCGATGCCGCCATCGAGCGGGCCATCCGCAAGTCGTCGCCGCTGCCCAAGCCGGATGATCCCTCGCTGTTCCAGCGTACGCTGGAAATCAAATACAAGCCGTATGAAGAGTAAAATCGCGCGAATCTTTATGAAAATGAACGATATGTCCCGAATTTCCCGCCGTATTTTCCTGGCTTTTGCCCTGTTGGCCGCCGGATTCGTCCAGGCCCAGCTGTCGATCGAGATCACCGGGGCCGGCGCCAACCGCATTCCAGTCACCATCGTCGATTTTCCCGGCGACCCAGTGGCTTCCCGCGTCATCACCGGGACCGTGCGCGCCGACCTCGAGCGCAGCGGCCTGTTCAAGCTGATCGACAACGCCGGTCTGGCCTTCGACGAAAACGCCGCGATCAATCATGCCGACTGGAAAGGTCGTGGCGCCGATGCGCTGGCCGCCGGGAGTATCGGCCGCGCCGCCGATGGCCGCATGGAAGCCCGCTTTCGCCTCTACGACACGCAAAAGGGCGTTTCGCTCGGCGGTGCCGCCTACGTGACCAACAATGCCCAGTTGCGCGCTGCCGGTCACCGCATCGCCGATTTCATCTATGAAAAGCTGACCGGCGAAAAGGGCGTCTTCTCGACGCGCATCGCCTATGTCGTCAAGGCGCGTGGCCAGTTCCTGCTGCAGATCGCCGATTCCGACGGCCAGAATGCGGCGACCGCCCTGACCTCGACCGAACCGATCATTTCGCCGGTCTGGTCGCCCGACGGCGGCCGTCTGGCCTACGTCTCCTTCGAGAAGAAGAAGCCGGTCATCTACGTCCATACCCTGGCTTCCGGACAGCGCCACATTGTCGCCAACTTCAAGGGTTCCAATTCGGCGCCGGCCTGGGCGCCGGATGGCCGCAAGGTGGCTGTCGTGCTGTCCAAGGATGGCCATTCGCAGATCTACTCGGTTAATGCCGATGGTAGCGGCCTGCAGCGGATTACCCAGTCCTCCGGCATCGATACCGAGCCGCGCTATGCGCCGGACGGCGCCTCGATCTATTTCACCTCCGACCGTGGCGGCAGCCCGCAGGTCTATCAGGTCGGTGCCGGTGGCGGCGACGCCAAACGCGTCACCTTCGAGGGTACCTACAACGTTTCGCCGCGCCCGTCGCCGGACGGCAAGAGCCTCGCTTTCATCAGCCGCCGCGAAGGCCGCTTCCAGCTCGCTGTGATGGATCTGGCCAGTCGCCAGGTCCAGGTGGTGAGCGATTCGAACAAGGACGAATCTCCCAGTTTCGCCCCCAACAGCCGCATGATCCTGATCGCCACCGAAGTCGGCGGGCGCGGCGTACTATCGGCTGTGTCCAGCGATGGCAGGATCAAACAACGCCTCACGGTTGCTGCCGGCGACGTCCGCGAACCGGCCTGGGGCCCTTACTATCAATAATCCATCCTGGAGTCTTTTGTGAAAAAACTGCTTATTCCCGCCCTGCTGTCCGTCCTGATCGTTGGCTGTTCCACCACCCCGCTGCCTGAAGACAGCGCCGGCGCACCGGTCGAATCGCGCAGCGGTTCCGGTACCGGCGTCGCTTCGGTGACCGCCGGCGGCGTTGATGCCAACGGCCTGCCGCGCGAACTGACCGATCCGAAGAGCAAGCTGTCGCAGCGCAGCATCTACTTTGACCTCGACAAGTACGACGTCAAGGACGAGTACAAGGATCTGGTCGCCGCCCACGCCAAGTACCTGGCTGCCAACAAGGGCTTCAAAGTGCTGCTCCAGGGCAACACCGACGAGCGCGGCAGCCGTGAATACAACCTGGCTCTCGGCCAGAAGCGTGCCGAAGCCGTCAAGCGTTCGTTGAGCCTGCTCGGCGTCAAGGAAGACCAGATCGAATCGGTCAGCCTCGGTGAAGAAAAGCCGAAGAACGCCGGCCACGACGAGTCCGCCTGGTCGGAAAACCGTCGTGCCGACATCCTCTATCGCGCTGCTGACGGCCGCGGCGAGTTCTAACCATGCGCCCGGTTCGAATCGCTCTCCTGATTGCCGCGCTGGGTGCCGTCCAGGCCCACGCTGGCGTCTTCGACGATGATGAAGCGCGTCGCCAGATCGCCGATCTGAAGGCCAAGACGGAAGCGCGATTCGACCAGCAGGCCAAGGCCCAGCTGGATCTGGCTGGCCAGATCCAGCGCCAGGCCGACGAGATCGCCCGCTTGCGCGGTCAGATCGAAACGCTCGGCTACGAGCTGGAAACAGCCAAGAAGCGCCAGCAGGATTTTTATCTCGACCTCGACACCCGCTTGCGCAAGTTCGAGGCAGCGTCGACGGCAAATGCTACGGTCGCCCCCGAAAACGGGGCAAATTCAAAACCGTCCGTCGATCCGGCTAAGGAAACGCAGGACTACGAAACCGCCCTGAACCAGTTCAAGGCCGGCAAGTACAAGGAAGCAGCCGGCAGTTTTGGCGCCTTTGTCCAGAAATATCCGGACAGTTCGCTGGCACCCAACGCCCAGTACTGGCTCGGCAACGCCTGGTACGCGCAGCGCGACTGCAAGCGCGCCATCGAGGCACAGAGCGTGGTGACCACCAGGTATGCCGACAGCGGCAAAGCGCCGGACGCCTGGCTGGCCATCTCGACCTGCCAGCAGGAAATGGGCAACCCGACCGGCGCCAAGCGTTCGCTGGAAACGGTGCTCGCCAAGTATCCGGGCACCCCGGCCGCCGATACCGCCCGCGAGCGCCTGAAGAAGAAATAATCCTTGAAACCTCGGTTGATCGCTTATCTATCCTTTCCCTGCCGCATGAACGCATGCTTTGGTGCCTTCGAGGCGGTTTCCCCGTTGGGTGACAGCGCTACGTGGCCGCTGGCACGTCTGGTCGGGCGTCCGGCTTTGTCGCTCGTCCTTGCAGGCGCGAGCCTGCTGCGTCCTCGCTTCGCGCCGGCCATCCCGCCCAAACGCGCCATCAGCCACGTCCAACCGAGGTTTCAAGGATAATTGGCCCTGCGTCTCACCGAAATTTTCTACTCTTTGCAGGGTGAGGCGTCGCGCGCCGGCCTGCCGACCGTGTTCGTTCGCCTGACCGGCTGTCCATTGCGCTGCAGCTGGTGCGACACGACTTACAGCTTCACCGGCGGTGAGGCGGCGAGCATCGCTTCTGTCCTCGCTGAAGTGGCGAAGTACCCGGCGCGCCAGGTTTGCGTCACCGGCGGCGAGCCGCTCGCCCAGAAGGATTGCCTGGAACTGCTGACCGCCCTGTGCGATGCCGGCTACGACGTTTCGCTGGAAACCTCCGGGGCGCTGGATATTTCCGGTGTCGACCAGCGGGTCTCCCGGATCATGGACCTCAAGGCACCGGATTCTGGCGAATCGGCCAGAAACCGTTGGGAAAACCTGCCGTTTCTGAATGCGCGGGACGAGATCAAGATCGTCATCGCCTCGCGCGGTGATTACGAATGGGCGCGCGCCGCCCTGCGCGATAGAGGCCTGGGTCGCTGCTGTCCGGTACTGTTTTCGCCGGCCCAGGGGCTGATCGAAGCGCGGTCGCTGGCCGACTGGATACTCGAAGACGGCCTGAATGTGCGCTTCCAGCTTCAGATGCACAAGTTGCTTTGGGGTAACATGCAGGGAAAATAAGGACGGAGACAATAATGAGCAACAATCGCCGCAAGTTTTCCCGCATTCCATTCCAGAGCAAAGCCACCCTCTTTCTGTCCGACGGTGAGTACATCGTTGACGTTCTCGACCTGTCGCTCAAAGGTGCGCTGATCCATCCACATTCGACGATGTTCGTCACCGTGGGGACCAATTGCACGTTGAAAATTCGCCTCGACAATGTCGGAACTTCCATCCGCATGGAAGCGACCGTTGTGCATCACCTGGCCAACTACTACGGACTGGCCTGTCGCGACATCGATCTCGAAAGCGTTACCCACCTGCGCCGCCTGGTTGAACTCAACCTCGGTGACGAGGCGTTGGCCGAACGGGAATTGGCCCTGTTGACCAACACCTGATCGGCCTCGGCAGCAGGGTTCGCCTACTGTTCCGGCATCGATTGCGTGCTTGCTAGGCGGGCTGGATTGGGATCATAATTAATTACTGAAATTCCCCGACAGAACAATAATCATGCGGGGATTGCAGCTTTGGGGAGGAGCCATGGCTGAGCTTTTGTTTGTGCAACGATTGACGACTGAGCCGGAACATCTGCCTGTTCGCGGATGGCATCGCCCATGACGTCAGACCAACTCGACGGTTTGTCGGGCTGCCCGGGCGATTTGTCACACGGTGTCGGTATTCGCCCGCCGGAACTTTGCGCCATTCAACACGCCATTTTCGAAAACGCCGGTCGGGCCATCATCCTGACGGACGTTACCGGTGTCATCTTCTACTTCAACCAGATGGCCCAGCGAATGCTCGGCTATGCGTGGGATGATGTGGTTTTCAAGGCGACGCCGATGCTGTTCCATCTGCCCGAGGAAGTCGAGCGGCGGGCCCGGCTGTTGTCGGAAGAGTTGCGGCGTGACATCTCCCCTGGATTCGAGACATTCGTGGCCGGCTTGTCGGTTCGCCCCCACGAGGATGGCGAATGGACCTACGTGCGCAAGGACGGCAAACAACTTCCGGTCAGTCTGTCGGTCAGCGCCTTGCACGATGAGCATGGGATGGTCTGCGGCTATCTCGGCATTGCCGCGGATATTTCCCGGCGCCGGGCGATGGAGGAGGAGTTGCGGATTGCCGCCATTGCCTTCGCCTCCCAGGCAGCGATCATGGTGACCGATGCCCGGCAGCAAATTCTTCGAGTCAACCCGGCATTTACTAGGCTGACGGGGTTTGCGGCCGAAGAGGCGATCGGTCAGACCCCGAAGCTGCTCAAATCCGGCCGCCAGGACAAGGCGTTCTACGAAGCCATGTGGCAGTCGCTGAACGATGCTGGCCACTGGCAGGGTGAAATCTGGAATCGCCGGAAAACCGGCGAGATCTTCCCGGAATGGCTGACGATCAGCGCCGTTCGCGACGAACGCGGGCAGATAACGCACTATGTGAGCACGTTTTCCGATATTTCAAACCTGAAGCTTGCCGAATCGGAAATTCACCATCTGGCGTTCTACGATCCGTTGACCGCCCTGCCCAACCGTCGCCTGCTGCTTAACCGGCTCAACAAGGCCTGCGCCGCCGGCAAGCGGAGCGGGCAATACGGTGCCTTGCTGATTATCGACATCGATCATTTCAAAACCCTCAACGACACCCTCGGTCACGACGTCGGCGACCAGTTGTTGGTTGAAGTGGCAAAACGCCTCGTCGATTGCATCCGCGAAGGCGATACGGCGGCCCGTCAGGGGGGGGACGAGTTTGTCGTGATGCTCGAAGAACTGGGGGCGGAGGCGGAAAACGCAGGCGTCCAGGCCGAAACCGTCGCCGAGAAGATTCGCGCCGAGCTCGGGCGCCCTTATCTACTGAACGGTGATACCGAGTACGTCCGTAGTGCCAGCATCGGGATCAGCCTTTTCCAGGGCAACGACAAAACAACTGACGTCTTGCTCAAGCAGGCAGATATCGCCCTCTACAAAGCCAAGGATGCCGGGCGAAATACCATCCGCTTTTTCGACAATGCGATGCAAACGGCGCTCGACGAGCGGGCAGCGCTGGAGTCCGGTCTGCGCCGGGCGCTGGCGCAAGGAGAGTTCCTTCTCTACGCCCAACCCCAGGTCGACGCCGGGCGTCGCCTTATCGGCGCCGAGGCCCTGCTGCGCTGGCAGCCGCCGGGATTGGCGATGGTCGCGCCGGGCGATTTCATTCCCCTCGCTGAGGAAACCGGGCTGATCATCCCGATCGGCCTGTGGGTGCTTGACCAGGCCTGCGCCCAGTTGAGCCGCTGGGCTGAAAATCCGGCGACCAGCAGCCTGTCACTGGCTGTCAATATCAGTGCGCGGCAGTTCCGCCAGCCGGATTTCGTCGAGCGGGTTGGCGCGGCACTGGAACGGCACGGAACCGATCCGCATCGCCTGAAGCTGGAGTTGACCGAGAGTCTGCTACTCGACGGCGTCGATGACGTTGTCGCCAAGATGCGGCGACTGCAGTTGCTGGGCGTCCGCTTCTCGCTCGATGACTTCGGCACTGGCTATGCGTCGCTTGCCTACCTGAAGCGCTATCCGTTCGAACAGCTCAAGATCGACCGCTCGTTCATCAGCGAAATCACCAGCAATCCGGACGATGCGGCGATCGTTCGGGCCATTCTGGCCATGGGCGAAACCTTGCGCCTGAACGTCGTCGCCGAAGGCGTCGAACTCGATGAGCAGCATGCCTATCTGGTCGAGCATGGTTGTTGTTTGTTCCAGGGCTATCTGTTCGGCCGGCCAATGCCCTTTGCGACGCTGGAAGCGGCGATTGCCCAAGGCGAGGTGCTGTTACCCGGCGCCTAGCGCCATTTGCCAATAACCGGATTTTTCGCTTGATAACAGGCAGATAGCCCCTGATTTCAGGGGGATTTCGGGTATATTCGCGCCCCATGATGAAGAAAGCCGTCGTTCTCCTTTCCGGTGGACTCGATTCCGCCACTTGTCTGGCCATTGCCCGCAGCCAGGGTTTCGAATGCTATTGCCTGTCCTTCAATTACGGCCAGCGCCACTGCGCCGAGCTGGCCGCGGCCGACCGGGTGGTCAAGGCGCTCGGGGCTGCCAAGCATCGTGTGCTCGATTTCGGGCTGGCCCAGTTCGGCGGTTCGGCGCTGACCGACACGGCCATCGCCGTGCCGACCGCGGGGGTCCAGCCGGGCATTCCGGTTACCTACGTACCGGCCCGCAACACCATCATGCTGTCGCTGGCCCTGGCTTGGGCCGAGGTGCTCGGTAGCCGCGACATTTTCGTCGGGGTCAATGCCGTCGACTATTCCGGCTACCCGGATTGCCGGCCGGAATACATCGCCGCCTTCGAAACCATGGCCAACCTGGCCACCAAGGCCGGCGTCGAGGGCCACAAGCTATCCATCCACGCGCCGCTGATCGACCTGTCGAAGGCAGAGATCATTCGAACCGGTGTGGCGCTGGGTGTCGACTACAGCCTGACCGTTTCCTGCTACCAGGCCGATGAACTCGGCCAAGCTTGTGGCGTCTGTGACTCATGTCGCCTGCGGGCCGAGGGCTTTGCCGCCGCCGGTCTCACCGATCCCACCATTTACCGCGCCTGACCATGGAAGCTGCCTCCTCGCCCACCACCGTCCTCTGGCTAGCCTTTGCTGTCGCCTTCGTCTTCGGTGCCATCGGTCAGAAAACCCATTTCTGCACCATGGGTGCCGTCTCGGATATCGTCAACATGGGCGAGTGGAGCCGCATGCGCATGTGGCTGCTGGCCATCGGGGTCGCCATCCTCGGCGCCGGTGCGCTGCATGCGACGGGGCAGATCGACCTCGGCAAATCGATCTACCGGACGCCGAACTTCACCTGGCTGTCGTATGTCCTCGGCGGGGCAGCGTTCGGCGTCGGCATGGTGCTCGCCTCCGGCTGCGGCTCAAAGACGCTGATCCGCATTGGCAGCGGCAATCTGAAATCGGTGGTCGTCTTCCTGACCCTCGGTCTGGTCGCCTACATGACCATGCGCGGCGTGCTGGGTGTGTTCCGCGTCAACGTGCTGGAAAAAGCGGCCCTCACCCTGCCCGGCGGACAGGATTTGCCGGCCCTGCTGGCGGCCGCCGGCATGGACCCGAGAACGGCCCTGCTGCTCTCGGTTTTTGCCATCGGTGGAGGGCTGACCGTAGCATCATTGGCCAAACGCGATTTCTGGACCCTGGACAACCTGCTCGGTGGACTGGGTACCGGTCTGGCCGTGGTCGCCGCCTGGTATGTGAGCGGTCACCTCGGCTATATCGCCGAGCATCCGGAGACGTTGGAAGAGGCCTTCCTGGCCACCAACAGTGGCCGCATGGAGTCGCTGAGCTTCGTCGCGCCGCAGGCTTACACGCTGGAATTGCTGATGCTGTGGTCGGATACCAGCCGGACGATGACCTTCGGCATCGCCACCGCGCTCGGCGTGATTGCCGGCTCCTTCGCCTGGTCGGTAGTGACCGGCGGTTTCCGTTGGGAAGGTTTCGCCAGCGTCGAGGACACCGCCAGCCATTTGATCGGCGCGGCGCTGATGGGCTTCGGCGGCGTCGTCGCCATGGGCTGCACGATCGGTCAGGGCATTACCGGATTTTCGACGCTGGCACTGGGTTCCATCGTCACATTCCTGGCTATCGTGGCCGGGGCGGCGGCCATGCTCAAGTTCCAGTACTGGCGGCTGATGCGGGAAGCCTAGGCTTCCTCATTTTCCTTCAGCTTCTCGATAACCAGCGGGAAGGCGCCGGAGCCGATCAGGGCGACGGAGGAAACGACGAAGGCCAGCCCGGCCATCGGGTCTTCCAGCACCGGATGCAGCAGGCCGCCGAAGCCGGCCAGGCTAAAGGCGCCCGGGATGGCGCAGAGGCCGCCGAGGGCGGTGAGGACAATAAAGGAGAGCGGAAAGCGGCGCATCCCGCAAGTTTAGAGGATTGCGCGCTTTGCCGCGAACCATTGCCCGCTTTCGCGCTCTGACGTTGGCTGTGCCGGCACGCCGCTTGCTGCGTGACCGGACAACGCCGATTCCTTGCCGCAAAACCGACAACATGAACGCCCCCGACTCCCTGCCGCCTGAACTTCCCGTCTTTGACAACAGCTTTGCCGCCCTGCCGGCTGCTTTCTATACCCGGCTCGATCCGCTGCCCTTGCCCGATCCCTACGTGGTCGGTGTTAGCGACGAGGTCGCGGCCCTGCTCGGCCTGCCGCCCGAACTGCTGGCCAGCCCGCAGTTCGCTGAAATATTCGCCGGTAACAGCCTGCTGCCCGGTAGCGCGCCGCTGGCCGCCGTTTATTCCGGCCACCAGTTCGGTGTCTGGGCTGGACAGTTAGGCGACGGTCGGGCGCATCTGCTTGGCGGTCTGCGCAACGAACTGGGCCACTGGGAAATCCAGCTCAAGGGGGCGGGACGCACGCCGTATTCGCGCGGTGCCGACGGCCGTGCCGTGCTCCGTTCGTCGATCCGCGAATTTCTGTGTTCCGAGGCGATGGCCGGCCTCGGCGTGCCGACAACGCGGGCGTTGTGTGTGATCGGCGCCGACCATCCGGTGCGTCGCGAGGAAATCGAGACCGCCGCCGTGGTCACGCGGGTGGCACCGGGCTTCGTCCGTTTCGGTTCCTTCGAGCACTGGGCGTCGCGCGACAAGGATGCCGAGCTGAAGCAACTGGCCGATTACGTGATCGACACCTTCCGCCCCGAATGCCGTGCCGCCGCTAATCCCTACGACGCCCTGCTGCGCGACGTGTCGCGGCGGACCGGCGAAATGATCGCGCACTGGATGGCGGTCGGCTTCATGCACGGCGTGATGAACACCGACAACATGTCAATCCTCGGCCTGACGCTCGACTATGGGCCGTTTGGCTTCATGGAGGCCTTCGATGCCGGCCATATCTGCAACCACTCCGATACCCGCGGCCGCTACACCTACCGCAACCAGCCGGCCATCGCGCAGTGGAACCTCTATTGTCTGGCCGATGCATTCCAGCCCTTGCTGAAGGACCCGATGGTGGCCCGAGCGGCGGTCGATGAAACCTATGGGGAAGCTTTTGAAGCGACCTTCGAGCGCCTGTTCCGCGCCAAACTCGGCCTGCGCGACGGGCTGTCGGAAGACGTCGATTTCATCGGCGAGACCTTCGGCTTCCTGCAGCAGCACCGGCCGGACTTCACGACCTTCTTCCGGACGCTGTCCGGCCTGAATGCTACGGTCAGCCCGGAAAAAAGGCCAAAACCGGAAAACGCGTTCCGTGACCTGTTCATCGACCGTTCTGCCTGCGACCAGTGGCTCGACGGCTGGCGCGCCCGACTGGCCCGGACGCCGTGGGAAGACAGCGAGCGGCAGGCCGCGATGCGGGCGGCCAACCCCAAATACGTGCTGCGCAACTGGCTGGCCGAAGCGGCCATCCGCCAGGCAAAGGACAAGGATTTCTCGGAAGTGCAGCGTCTGCTGACCTGCCTGCGTCGGCCCTACGACGAACAGCCGGAATTCGAGGCTTACGCCGCCCTGCCGCCCGACTGGGCGAGCAGCCTGGAGGTCAGCTGTTCGAGCTGACCGGGCAGCCTCGGTGCTGGCGTAACCATTGCAGCATGATTACGAACAGCTTGTCCGGATCGACCGGCTTGGCGATGAAATCGTTCATGCCGGCATCCAGGCAGAGGGCCCGGTCCTCGGCAAAGGCGTTGGCGGTCATGGCGATGATCGGCACATCGGCGTAGCCGTCCAGCTCGCGGATGGCCTGGGTGGCGCCGATGCCGTCGAGGACGGGCATCTGCATGTCCATCAGGATCAGGTCGTAGCGATGCCGCAGCGCCATTTCCAGAGCCTCGGCGCCGTCCGGGGCGACGTCGACCGCCAGTCCCAGCGTCTCGCGTAGCAATTCGAGAGAAACCTCCTGGTTGACCCAGTCGTCCTCGGCGACCAGGACTCGAATATCCGAAAATTCGGCGCGCAGGGCATACTCTGCTTCGGCACCCGACTGCCGGCTGTCGGGCTGTGCTTCAGCCAGTGGCTCGGCCCGGCTTAGCCGGATGGCGAAGGAAAAGACGCTGCCTGCGCCCGGTGTCGATACCACCTTGATCTCCCCGCCCATCAGTCGCACGAGTCGCTGGCAGATCGGCAGACCGAGTCCGGTGCCGCCGAATTTTCGAGTCGTTGAGCCGTCGGCCTGTTCGAAGGGATTGAAAATCCGGCCAATCGCCTCCGGAGCGATGCCGATGCCAGTATCCCAGACCGACAGCTCGATCTTGACGGATTCGCCATCGACTTCTGCAACGCGGGCGACAACGCGGACCTCGCCGCGCTCGGTAAACTTGATGGCATTGCCGGCCAGATTAAGCAGCACCTGTTGTAGACGCAGCGGGTCGCCGATCACTCGGAGATCCTTTAGCTGCGGGTCGATATCGACGAAAAAATGCAGATGCGCCGATTCGGCGCGGGGTGCCAGCAGGCTCGCCACATCGTTGGCCAGCGCAGGGAGTGAGAAGGCCGTCCGTTCCAGGGTCATTCGCTCGGCATCGATCTTCGACAGGTCAAGGATATCGTTGAGCAACTGCAGCAGGTGGTTGGCAGCACCGTCGATCTTGACCAGCTTGTCCATCTGGGTGGGGTCGCTGTTGTTGCGCTTGAGCATGTAAGTCATGCCGATAATGGCATTCATCGGCGTGCGCAGTTCGTGGCTCATGTTCGACAGGAAGGTGCTTTTCGCACGGCTGGCAGCCTCCGCGGCTTCCTTGGCCACCGACAGCGCCTGGGTCCGCTCCTGCACCGTATCTTCCAGGTGATCGCGCTGGTCGGCCAGTTGCCGGTCGCGCTCGGCAATTTCCGTCAGCATCGAATTGAATGACTCGCCGAGATGGCCAATCTCGTCGTCGGAGTAAATACGGGCGTGACGTGAATAGTCCTTCGATTCGGCCACGTATTGCGCTGTGTCGGTCAGTGAGCCGAGGGCGGCCAGAATCGACGCCAGCATCTGGCGGCCGATGGCGAAAGCGACGATGAAGGAAAGGGTTAGCGCGAGCAGCGAAAGCGTCAGGTTCCAGATGATCGCCCGCCAGACCGCAGCCAGGCTGGCGGTGATCGAAACGGTGCCGACCACCCCGTCTTCGGAGCGGATGGGGACGGCGACGGTGACCGTCGACCAATCGGCGTAGACGGCCCGCTCACGGTGTGGTCGGTCGCCCAGCGCGACCTGGGCAGGCATCTGCCGGTTGGCGGCATCGAAGCCGTAGCGGAAATCCGAATCGACGCCGAGCAGGCGAACGGTCAGCACGTCCTGATGCTCGGCGAAGGAACTGAGCAGTTGTTTGGCGCCGCGGATGTCCTTGAACTCGATGACGGCCGAAGCATTGAAGGCGACCACGTCGGCCATGGCGAACAGCTCGGCGGTCTTGGCCTGCCGGCGCTGGTCAATCTCGCGGACCGAGAAAGTCAGAAAGGAGAGCAGCAGACCGATGCCGAGCGATGCGGCAATGGCCAGTGCGATCTTCCGACGGATGGTATGGCCGGACTTCAACGTTCTCCTCCGATCACCCGCTGGGCCAGACGCAGCATCTGGGAGCCGGGTTTGAGGCCGGCTCGGGCCAGCGCATCGTTATTGACGATGAATTGTACCCGACCACCGTTACGCACCAGCTCGATGCCGCCGCCCATCCGCGCAAAACCGTCGGTGTCGCTGACGACCAGTACCGGCATCCCCGCAACCCAGCGCAATACCGCGCCGATGCGTGCTTCCTCGACATCCGGGATGAATACCAGCTGGCAATGCTGCATGTCGTCCGGGCTGTTGGCCCGACGAATGACCAGCTCCTTGCCGCCGACCGAGCGACTCTCGTAGCCGGCCAGACTCGGGCCCAGCGTGTCGCGCCCGAACAGGCAGATCGTCGTCGTCACGCGAGTCGTCGCCGGCCACTCGACATATTTCATGAAATTGACCAGATAGGCGGCTTCGATCTGCGGTTCCGAATCCGGCTGGGCGAAAGCGAACGAACCAGCTGTCAGCAGCGCCGCCGTGATCCAGCGGCACAGGCGCCGAGTCGAACCGGGACCGAAAGCCCTGAACATGCTCAGAATTTCCAGCGTGCCGAGACCAGCACGGATGGCGCGATGACGACCGGCGTGGCAGGCACGTAGTCGGTGACGAACTCGACCCGGCGAGGACCGACCAGGTCACGGCCAGTGACTGCCAGCTCCAAGTCGTTGGTCAGCTTGTGGGCGTAACGCAGGTCAAGCGTCATGTAGCCCGGCACGCGCGTTTCGGTCGTGTAGGGCGAAAGCGTGCGATAGGACCCCGAGGAACCGCGTATCCAGGCATCGAACTGTTGACGCGACGACAGGTTCCATTGCGAACGCAGGGAGACGGCATGGCGTGGCGTCGCCCGCTCAGTATTCCGGCCTTGCGCGTTGGCGATCGGGTTGGACGAAGCGTCCATGTCTACCTGTGTCCATGTGTAGGACAGTTGCAGGCGCCAGGCTGTGGAAATGATGCTGTCCACACTCAACTCGGCCCCGTTCAGCCAGCCGTTGCCGCAGTTGCAGCGGTCGAGATTCTGGACAGCCAGCATCACGAAGGGGTTGTACACCAGCACACTCTGGCTGCCCAGCGTGCTCGACACGATGTCCGAGTAGCGGTAACGGTAGACCGAAAGGTCAATGCCGAATTGCTGGGCCAGTTGACTGCGGTAGCCAAGTTCCACCCCCTCCATCGTTTCCTGGTGCAATTTTTTGCTACCCGGCTGGGCGCGGAATACAACCGGCAGGTTGAAGGGGAAAGGCAGCGCGAGGTTTGGCGGCTGGTAGCCGGTATAGATGCTGACATCGTACTCAGCGCGCGCCGGCATCCGCGGTGCCCGCGAGTATTTCGCCCACAGCGTATCGGTGCGGGTCGGCGTCCACATCAGCGTGGCGTTCGGCGAGACAGTGCCACCCCCAAGATTCGTATAGTCCCAGCGCGCCCCGAAGCCAAGCTGGAGCCGTTCCGGAATCAGCGTCCAGTTGTCATGGAGGAAGATGCCGCTCGTGTGCTGCGTGAATTCTCCCTTGGCGATGTCGACGACGTATCGCGACCAGACTTCGTCGGACACCGTCCGGTGGCTGGCGCCCCACAGCAGGTCATGGTCGGCGATGGTGAAGCGGCCCTGATAATCGATGTCGAAGCGGGTGTGGCTTTCCTCGAAGGCATTTTCCAGTCCCGCCGAGGCATTTCCCAGCGAGGCCTGCAGTGATGATTCGACACCCCGGTCGGTCAGCCAGCGATAGCGGGCGCCCAGGGTCTGGGTACTGGTCTTCTGGGCGACAGTGATGGGAAGTAATACCGCCGGATTGAGAAGGTTGGGAGTCAGCGGGTAAAGGTCGCCCAGCGACGAATGCCCGGCATTGGCCCAGATGCTCAGATCGCTGCCGGCGGCCAGTGCCTTGTCGAAACGGAAGTCGACTACGCTGTTGTTCAGCCGGTCTTCGCTGCGCTCGTCATTGGCCGCTTGTTTTGACGGCTCGGCATGGCGGCCCTGAATGGAGATTTTCCAGGAAGTATCGGCATCGAGGCTGGCTCCGGCGCGGGCATAGACTTGCCCCTGGCCGTTGGTGCCTAGGGTGCTGGCCAGCATGCCCCCGGTTTGTGTACGGGAGTGGCGGCTGATGATGTTGATCACGCCATTGACCGCATTGACGCCCCACATCGCAGCACCGGCGCCACGAATGACCTCGATCCGCTCGATATCTTCGAGGGGAATGGGGTCGTGTTCCCAGATCGTTCCTGAAAAGAAGGGATCGTAGATGCTGCGGCCGTCGATCAGTACCTGCAGCTTGTTGGCAAAACGACCGTTGAAGCCGCGGGCCGAGACGGCATACCGACCGCTGTCGATGCGGGCAACCTGGATGCCGGGAACCATGCGCAGCACATCCGGCAAGGCGAGTGCGCCGGACCGTCGGATATCGTCGGCGGAAATGATGAAAGCGGCAGCCGGAACGTTGCTCAGGCTCTGGCTGCGGCGCGATACGGAAGATATCTCGGCCCGGGTCAGGTCTTCCAGGCTGAGGTCGTCGTCCAGTGCGGCAATTGCCGGATTGAAAACGATCGAAAATGTGAAGAAGACCGCACTTGCCGTTAAGGTGCTGTTCGATGGCTTTGACATGCTTATGGCTCTTGGAGTGCGGCCTTGAATCAGGGGTGCCTAATGCTTTAGTAATACCAACTATGCCATTGTTGGGAAGCTTGTTCAAAGAAGTATTTCGCACTTCGGAAACGATCGGCACCAATAAACGAAAAAAGCCGGCAAGGGACATGGCCCTTGCCGGCTTTCAGTGGGGAGTGCTGTTTACTGGACTTGCTGGATGCCTGCCAGAACCCAGCCGCGGCTGTTGTCCATCGGCTTGGTCATGTGCCAGATTTCGTCGAGCGGGGCAGGAGCGGCGCCCTGCTCCTCGCGGATCAGGCCGGTGAAGCGGACGCTGACGATGTAGCGGCCAGTTTCCTCGGCGACGTCGATCACTTCGGCGTTCAACTGGACGACATCGGTTTCCTGCTTGGCGTTGCCGCGTTCGGCCATGCCCATTTTGACCTCGGCGAACATTTCCGGCGAGGTGAATTCGCGGATGTCGTCCAGATTGCCGGCATCGTTGGCGGCCTGTAGGCGGATGAAATTGACCTTGGCGTTGCGGACGAAACCGTCGACATCGAAATCGGCCGGGATGTTGCCCGTGGCGCCGGAGGCGACAACCGGAGCCGCGACAGCGCCGCTGGCGGGAACGAAGTCAGGCTGGCGCGGAGCGCCATAGCCCTGGCCGGCGCCGGCGTACTGCATGCCACCCTGTTGGGCGGCCGCAGCCTTCTTGCGCATGAAATAGCCGATGACGCCGATGACGACCATGGCGAGCAGGGCCATCATCATGAAATTGGCCAGGCCTTCGCCGAAACCGAAGTGCGAAGCCAGCGCGGCAAGACCCAGACCGGCGGCCAGGCCGGCCAGCGGACCCATCCACGAACGCTTGGGTTGCGCTTGGGGCGCGGCAGCGGGGGCGGCCGGCTGCTGTTGGGCCGGGGCGGCGTTGGTTGCCTTATTGGGAGTGACTGCCTGGCGCTGCATGCCGGACGAGCTGCCACCACCCAAACGCTTGGCTTCGGCGTCGCCGATGCTCAGCGTGAAGCCGAGGACCAGCGCCGCAGCCATCAATGCGAAATTCTTCATGCGTGTCTCCATGGGGAAAAGTTACAAGGCCAAGTCTAACCGCAAGACGTTGCTGTAAAAACAGGATTTAAGCTTAATAAATATCCTGAAAAAACGAAGTGTCGCTGGCATCCTCGCAGCAACTGATCCACCGCACGGCAATGGAAACCTCAAACAGGAACGAAGCAGCGGTGTTTGCCATCTTCTATTTGACGAAGGCCGTATCCGTAAAGTTCAGATAGCGTTTTTGCCGTCAAAATGCCATCGACCGCGCCCTGCAAGAAGTCCCCTTGGGGGATAGCATTCTCCGTGCGACCGTCGCCGAAGACGAGCAGTGCACGGTCGCAGAAGCGATGGGCCAGCGCCGGGTCGTGGAGGACCATGACGACCGCGGCGCCAGCGTTGCGCGCGGCGTCGCGAAAGAGTTCGAGCACCGCCATCTGGTGGTTGAGGTCGAGATGGGCCAGCGGTTCGTCGAGCAGGTAGAGCGGCGCGGCCTGGGTGAGCAGGGTGGCGATGGCCAGTCGCTGCCGTTCGCCGCCGGAAAGTGTGTGGATGGCGCGCTGCTCCATGTTGTCGAGGTGGACTGACCGTAGCGCGTCACGGGCGAGATTGGCATCGCGCGGGCTTTCCCAGTCGTAACGGCCGAGATGCGGATGGCGACCGGTCAGGGCGGTTTCGAGGACCGTCGAGCTAAACGGGTCGGACTGGAACTGGCCAAGCCAGGCGCGGCGCAGCGCGGCCTGGCGGGGCGGTAGTGCTGCCACATCGTTGCCGCCGAGCAGTACGGTGCCGGCTGCCGACGGACGCAGGCCGGCCAGTGTGGACAGCAGCGTCGACTTGCCGGCGCCGTTGCGGCCGAGGATGGCCAGGCATTCGCCGGCGGCAAGGCGCAGGTCGAGCTTGTCTACGACGGTCCGGCCGCCGATATCGACGCGCAACTGGCGAGTTTCGAGCAGCGGCGGGGTCATTTTGGCTGCCGCGAGAGCAGAAAGAGGAAAACCGGGACGCCGATCAGCGCTGTCAGTACGCCGACCGGCAACTGCTGCGGGGCGATCAGGGTGCGTGCCAGCGTGTCGGCGATGACCAGCAGCGATCCGCCGGCCAGTACCGACGCCGGGAGCAGCAGGCGCTGGTCGTTGCCAGTCGCCAGGCGTACCAGATGCGGGATGACGAGGCCGACGAAGCCGATCGAACCGGCAGTTGTCACCGAGGCGGCGGTGGCCAGCGAGGCGAGCAGGTAAATGACGTAGCGTAGCCGGGTAACCGAGACCCCCAGCGCCTGGGCCTGCATCAGGCCACGCGATAGTAGATTGAGTTCGCGGGCGAAGGGCAGGGCGAGCAGCAGTACGGCGACAAGCGCCAGCAGCGCGGGCCACCACTGACCGGCCTGGCCGAGATCTCCCATCAGCCAGAACAGCATGCCGCGCAGCTTGCTCTCATCCGCAATGCTCAGCATCAGCGCGACCAGCGCGCCGCAACCGGCGGCTACGATGACGCCGGTCAGCAGCAGGCGGGTCTGCGTCCAGCTGCCGTCGCCGTGCGCCAAACCGAAGACCAGCAGCATGGCTCCGAAAGCGCCGGCAAAGGCCAGGCTGTCGACGCCGAAAACCGACAGGCCAAGCAACATTCCGAACATCGCACCGACCCCGGCGCCACCGGAGATGCCCAAGACGTAAGGGTCAGCCAGCGGATTGCGCAGCAATACCTGCATCAGCGCCCCGGCCAGGGCCAGCAGGCCGCCGCAGGCGAAGCCGGCCAGTGCTCGCGGCAGGCGGAGTTCAATAACGATGTCGGCGCCTGTCGCATCGTGGCCAAGCAAGCCGGCCACGATGTCGGCCGGAGCAATGCTCAGGCTGCCTGCCGTTAGCGCCATTCCGATGCTAAGCATGGCCAGCAGGAGCAGGCCAAGAAGAATCAGGAGGGCGCGACGGCGAGTGGGCACTTACTTGAAGGTATAGCGTGTGGTCAGGAAGAAACTGCGCCCGTCGGCGGGAAAGTAATAGTAATCCGCATTGGACGGGGAATACAGGGCGAAGGGTGCGTAGCGCTTGTCGGTCGCGTTGAGCACGCGCGCCGAGATGGTCAGGGCGCCGATTTCCCAACTGGCGAAGAGGTCGACCGTGGTGTAGCCGTCCAGCAGCTTCCGGATGTTGGCGTAGTCGCCGCTGAATCGGCGCTCGCCCACGTAGTTGCCGGTGATGCCGTATTGCCCGAGCGCGCCGCCATTCCAGTTCAGTTGCAGGGCCGCCTTGTTTTTCGGGACCATCGGCACATCGTTGTCGCGGTAGGTGCCTTCGCGGAAACGGGCTTCGCTGTACGTATACGAGGCCTTCAGCTTCAGGGCGGACGTTGCCTGCCAGGCAAGCTCAGATTCCAGACCACGTCGCCGGGTTGGATCGAAATTGACGTTGGCGAACAAGGCGCCGTCGTAGCCAATTTCATCCTCCAGATCCATCTGGTAAATTGACGCCTGGGCCGATACGGCACCGGCGCGATAGCCGGCGCCGATCTCGCCGATAGTGCCATGTTGGGGCTTGAGGTTGCCGGCGAAGACCGGATTGCCGGTCAGCGAGTCATAACCGAATAATTCGTCGGTATTGGCAAAGCGGAAGGTGGTGCCGACCTTTCCGTAGACATGCCAGCCGGCGGCGTCATAGGCGAGCCCGGCATCCCAGGCGTTGAGCGTGCGATTGGCGCTGCCCGACATGGCGGGCAGGAACCAGGCCGGGTAGGCATCCTGGCTGGCCTTCTGATCCATGCGCTGAGTGCGGAAACCCAGCGTCAGCGCCAGCGGCGCAGCCAGGTTGGTTGTGTTCTGGACGTAGGCGGCTGCACTGGTCTGTTCGGCTTGCTGGCCGGCAAACGACGAGAAAGTGTTGGTCACCTCACCGGCGTAGTAGTCGGCGCCGGCCACGGTTTCGCTTCTCAGGCCGGCCAGTCCATGATTCCAGCGCAGGCGCGGGGTCAGCGAGATCATTTCGCGCGAGCGGTCGAAGACGCTGCCAAAAGATACGTTGTTGAATTGCTGATCGGCTTTTTCCAGGGAAATTTCAGCTTCGAAGCGCAGGCGCGCATTCAGGTCGACGGCGATGCCAGGGCGCAGGCGGAAGCCCTCGGTGCGCTGGGTGTCGCGGGGCGTGCGCGCCTGTTTGGGCGACGAAAGATAGACCGCTTCGGCGATGGATGCCGGGGAGCCGGAGCTTTCCTGGTAGGCGGCAAAATCGGCGAACAGGTGGGTGTTGCCCAGGTTCCATCCGGCGCGGCCGGCGACTGAAGCCTGATCCGCCTGATTGTTCTGGCGCCAGCCATTGGTCTGGGCGTAGTGGGCATGCAGATTCAAATAGGCTGCCTCGCCGCGCCATGCGACGTCGCCGTCGAGATTGCGGGCACCATAACTGCCGACACCCGCGGTAATCGAAGCGGCGTTGCCCGTTGTCCGGCCGGTAATGATGTTGATCACGCCACCGGTGGCACGATCGCCGTACAGTACCGTGCCTGAGCCGCGTATGACCTCGATGCGTTCGATATTCGACAGCGGGATGGCCGACCAGTCGATTCCGCCCATGTCGATCGGGCTCAGGCGCTGGCCGTCGAGCAGGATCAGCGTGTTGCTCATGCCGGTGTCGCCGAAGCCGCGCAGGTCGATGGCAGCGTCGATGCCCATCGAGCCGGACAGCGAGGCAACGCGGATGCCGGCAACGGTCTGCAGCAATTCTGGCAGGTTGCGGGCGGGCGACACGGTGATGTCATTACGTTCGATGACCGTCATGTTGCCGGCAAAGCGCGGGGCACTTTCGGCAAAGCGGGTGGTAGTGACGACTACCGGGTCGAGCAGTGTGGATTGTTGGGCAAAAACAGTGGACACGGCGAGCGTCGGTATCCAGGCGATCTTCTTGAGACTTGCTTTCACGATTTTCCTTTTCCCGGCAGGCGTCCCCGCATGCCGGAACAGCATTGACAAGGAAATGCGTGGGAGAATGGCTGGTTGCGACAACCGGCACCACACCCCCGTGGCACTTCCGCGATTTGTCCCAGGCCGGTATCCGGGCTCGCAAGTTTTGACGTATCGCCTTCCCAGGATCGCTCCCAGTGGCCTTGTGATACGCCCGCACTTGCTTACCGTTGCGGGGGCAGCAGCGGAATGGTCTTTTTGGAGACGCACCGCTTTCCCGTTTAACTGCGCTTGGAGAATCCGTACGCAGCACCTGACACGGCGCGCATTCTACATCCGTCCGTGCTGCAGCGCATCAAGCGGGTGCTGTGGATTTCTATAAACCACTTTGAGAAGAATGGCTTAGTCCTTGACCATGCGGCGTTTTTGCCACTATAGTTCGCGCCATGAATGCCGAACTCGAAACCCTCGAAGCCAAGATCGAACAGGTCGTTGCCCTGGTGCATCAATTGCGCGCCGAAAACGAGGTTTTGCGCAACCAGATGATTGCGGCCGAGGCCGAACGGCTGCATTTGCGCCAGACCATGACTGCCGCCCGCGAGCGTCTGGAAGGCCTGATGGACAAGATTCCCGAGGATGCCTGAGATGAGCGGCGAGCCGAATTTCCTCGACGTCAAGATCATGGGCCGCGAATATCGCGTGGCCTGCACGCCGGAAGAGCGCGATGCGCTGCTTTCCGCGGTCGATCTGGTCGACAGCAAGATGCGCGACATTGCCCAGCGCACCAAGAACACGATCGCCGAGCGCGTAGCCGTTATGGCAGCCCTGAACATCGCCCACGAGCATCTTTCCGGTGCTGGAGATGCTTCGCAAAAAGAATTTGCCGAGGCGGTTGATAGTTCGGAAACGAAGCGTAGAATCGGTGACATGGGAGCACGGCTGGATGCCGTGCTGGCGCCCCAGCAGCAACTGGATCTCTGAGCCGGAAGTTGCAAGGCGTAGCCCGCCTAGTGTTCCCTGCGGTGTTTGTTAAGGCCATACATTCCTTGAACCAATGCTGATTGGCATCGGTTGCGGACTATTGAAACCGTTGTTGTGCGCGCTCTTCGCGAACGTGCCTGAAACGGGAGGAACGCAGCCACTCTGAACCCCGGTTCAGGATGCCGGCCTGACGGCACTCGCGGGGACCCAATCAAAACGGGCGGCAGATTATCTGCCGCCCGTTTCCATTTTGTTGGGTGGCAAATGCAGTACTGGCTAATGAAGTCCGAACCGGACGAGGTGTCGATCGACGATCTGGCCGCGGCGAAGACCGTGCCCTGGTTTGGCGTGCGCAACTATCAGGCGCGCAATTTCATGCGTGATGCGATGCGGATCGGCGATCTCGCTTTTTTCTATCATTCAGGTTGCGCCGAGCCTGGCATCGCTGGCATTTGCGAAGTGTGTTCGGAGCCCTATCCGGACGAAACCCAGTTCTCGGCAGCCAGCCCGTATTTCGACCCGAAATCGGAAGCTGCCAAACCGCGCTGGCTGCTGCGCGACGTTCGTTTCGTGCACAAGACGCGCTATGTGCCGCTGGCTGAACTGCGCATACATTCAGAACTTGCTAACATGCGCCTCCTTGCCCGTGGCAACCGCTTGTCGATCACGCCGGTTAGCGCTGAAGAATGGGCTTTCATTTCCCGGGAACTGATGGGGTTGCAATGACGATTTGGTGGCTGGCTTATCTGGGCCTGGGGGCTTTTGCCGGTTTTTTTGCCGGCCTCTTGGGTATCGGCGGTGGTTCGCTGATGGTGCCGGTGCTGGTGATGTTGTTCGCGGCGCAGGGCTTTCCGACCGGCGAAGTGATGCATCTGGCGCTCGGTACCTCGATGGCGACCATCTTCTTCACCTCCATTTCCAGCGTGCGTACCCACCATGCGCATGGTGCCGTGTTGTGGCCGGTTGTCGCCCGCATCACGCCGGGCATCATCGTCGGGACGCTGCTCGGCACCCATGTCGCCAGCCTGGTGCCGACCAAGGCGCTGGCGCTGATTTTTACGTTGTTCATCGCTTACGTGTCGGTGCAGATGATCGTCAACCTGAAGCCGCAGGCGCATCGCGAGTTGCCTGGAGCGCTGGGTACGGGACTGGTCGGCGCCGGTATCGGCTTCATTTCCTGCCTGGTGGCGATCGGTGGTGGCGTGCTGTCGGTGCCCTTCATGACCTGGTGCAACGTAAAGATGCAAAACGCCATCGGTACGTCGGCGGCGATCGGTTTTCCGATTGCCCTCGGCGGCGCGCTCGGTTACATCTGGAATGGCTGGGGGGTGAGCGGGTTGCCGACGGCGAGCCTTGGTTTCGTCTATCTGCCGGCGATGGTCGGTGTCGCGGCGGTCAGTGTGTTGACGGCGCCGATTGGCGCGCGGCTGACTCACCAGTTGCCGGTCAAGACGCTGAAACGGGTCTTTGCGGCCATCCTGCTGGCGCTTGCAGGCAAGATGATGTGGGGGCTGTTGTAGCCGGGCACTGGCACAATTTCGGTTTTGGCCAATATTTTTGGCCGACCGTAGCATTGATCAGGTCGGAGTTCAGCGCGCCTTGAACACCGGCTTGCGCTTTTCCAGGAAGGCGGCCAGCCCTTCCTTGTAATCCTCGGTGTCCAGGAAAGCGAAGGAAGCGGCCTTTTCCTCGTCGGAGAGCGGCCGGCCGTCGAGTAGGCGCGCTATCCATTGCTTGTGCCAGCCGGCGACCAGCGGGGCGCCGGCGCAGATGCGGCGGGCCGTGGCATAGGCTTCGTCCTCGACCTGGGCATCTGCGACGACGCGGGTCAGCAGGCCTTTCGCGTAGGCCTCGCCGGCATTCAGGATGCGCCCTTCGAGCAGGATTTCCTTGATCACCGCCGGCCCGGCCAGGCGGAGCAGGCCTTCCATTTCGCCCGGATACATCGAGAAGCCCAGTTTGTTGATCGGCGCGCCGAAACGGGCGCTTTCGCCGGCGATGCGCAGGTCGCAGACGCCGGCGATTTCCAGGCCACCGCCGATGCAGGCACCGCGGATCAGTGCCACGGTGGGGTGTGGACAATCGGCGATGGCGTTCAGCGCGGCGGCAACCTGATCGTGATAATGCAGTGCCTGATCGAGCGTGGTGCGGGCAGTGACGAACTCTTCCAGGTCGCCACCGGCCGCGAAGGCTTCGTCGCCGGCGCCGCGGATGACGACGCAGCGAATGCTACGGTCGGTGCCGATTTTTGCCATGTTTTCGGCAAGCAACTGCCACATCGCGAGGTCGATGGCGTTGAGCTTGTCTGGGTTGTTCAGGACCAGGGTGGCGATTTCACCCTGGATGTCGATGTTGACCGTTGCCATTCGAAGATTCCGCAGATACCCAAAGCGCCGAGTATAGCCCTGCGCGGCTGGGTGAGATCCAGCGGGCGGCGTAGAAAAGTCCGCGCCTCCGCGGCCGGGAATAATTTGATCCGTGTCGCCGGAATTGCGTCACGAAAACTGCATTTGTAGTAAATTTGTGGAAAACAGAGAAGGAGGCTTAGATGAAAAGAGCTATCGAGCCGACCAGCGTCGAACGCAGGATGCGGGAAGACGATTTCATAGTTTCCAAGACCAATGCCAAGGGGATCATTACCTACGGCAACCCCATTTTCATCGAGTTTTCCGGCTACTCAGAAGAGGAATTGCTGGGCTCGCAACACAACATCATTCGCCATCCTGACATGCCGCGGGCGGCATTCAAGCTGGCCTGGGACACCATCCAGGCGGGCAATGAGTTCTTCGCCTACGTCAAGAACATGTCCAAGGACGGCGGCTTCTACTGGGTGTTTACCCACATCACCCCCGATTTCGACCTGTCGGGGAATATCGTCGGCTATACCTCCGTCCGTCGTTGTCCGCGGCCCGATGCCGTGCGCAAGATTGAGCCGGTCTATCGGGCCATGCTTGAAGCCGAACGCGCGGCCGGTGCCCGTTCGGCCATCGAGGCCGGGACCCAGGTTCTGGTCGACATCATGAAAAAGTCCGGGGTGGGTTATGAAGAACTGGTCTTCTCTCTCTAAGATTAGGTTCCTGCTGGCGCCGCTATTGCTGGCAGCAGCAGGGCTGGCCTTTGTCGTGCCGTGGGGGGCTGTTGTTTGCCTGGCGGTCGCGCTGATCGTACTGTTCTGGCCGGCGACGGCAACCAACGCCGAACTGGCCAAGCTTGACGAGTTGCTGAAGCAGGTCGGCCAGGGAAAACTGGTCACCCGTTTGCCCCATGCGCTAGTCAACCCGACCCTGGAGTCAATCCGGGTCAACATGAATTCTGCCCTCGACCAGACCGAGACGGCCTTCCGCGAAATTCTCGGGGCGATGAAAGCGTCGTCCAGCGGAAAATCCTGGCGTCGCCTGCAGGGTTCAGGGCTGCACGGCACCTACCGCGCCGTCCTGGATCAGATGCAGTCATTGCTCGATCAATTGGAAGAGGCTCAGGAGTCGATTGCCCGGGAGGCCTTGCTGTCCCGGATATTCCTGCGCTCCGAGCATGGACTGTCGATGGCCATCTCGCATGTCGACAAGGCACTCGGAGAGGTGGCCATCAACTCGCAACAGTCGCAGGAACTGGCCGGGGCTTTTGGCGACTCCGCCAGCGCCATGTCGGATGCTGCGCAGCGCATGTCCGTCGCGTTGGGTGGTGCGCAGCGCGCGGCTGAAAACGGCGTCCAGGCCCTTGATGACCTGAATGCCAAGGCCGGCACGATCCATCTGCTGACCGGCCGTATCGACGACGTGGCCAAGCAGACCAATCTACTGGCCCTGAATGCCGCCATCGAGGCCGCACGGGCCGGCGAGGCCGGGCGCGGCTTTGCCGTGGTGGCCGATGAGGTTCGGAAACTGGCCGATCAGGCGCAGCGTTCAGCCGAGGAAATCGCCGCGGCGATTTCGGCGATCAATGCCTCGATGGATTCGGCGACGGTCGAAATCGGCGAACTCAAGCAGGCAGTGTCGGGGGCAAGGGTCACGGCAGACGAATTCAGTAGCGAATTGGCCAACTCCGCGACCTCGGCTCAACAAGTGCGCGATCTGTCTCGAACCGTTGGTGTCGGTGCCAACTCGATGGATTCGTCAATGCGGCTGGTGGCTACAGCCCAGCGCGCACGTGCCGATGCCACGGCGATTCTGCACGGTGAGGAAGTCAGTGTGAGCAGCCTGAGCGACATGGAGCAGGAAGCAGTGAAAATTGCCCGTTCGCGCAAGTGGATCAAGGGCAGCGCCGACCGCGAAGCGCTGGTTGCCATCTACGACAAGCTGTTTGCCAATATTGAGGAGCGGATGCGCTGATCCGCGTCGTTCAGGCGGCCTTTGGGGGCGCGGCCGCTTCCATCCTGGCCAGTGCTTCACGGCCGGACAACAGGTGGTCGTGCATCAACTTCTCGGCCGTTGCCCCGTTCCTCGCTTCCAGCGCAGCCATGATCAGGCGATGCTCGTCCAGGGACTGCTGAAGGCGCCCTTCCAGCGAAAGCGAATGCAGCCGGGAAAGTTTCAGCACCTTGCGCAGATCCTGGATGACTGACAGCAACCAGCGATTGCCGGAGAGTTCCTGAATCTTCTTGTGGAATTCCTGATTCGCCTCGAAGAAAGCATCAATGCGACCATCGCGTGCAGCAGATTCAAGCCGCTCGTGAATTTCCTTCAGCGCCGCGATGTCCGACGGGGTGGCGCGATTGACCGCCTCTGCGGCGCAGCGACCTTCCAGCATGGCCATCAGCGGGAAGATGTCGTCCATGTCCTGGCGGGATATTTCGGTGACGTAGCAACCGCGCCGCGGCCGCAGTTCGACCAGCCCTTCCGAGGCCAGTACTTTCAAGGCTTCGCGCAGCGGCGTTCGGGAAATGCCGTACTGTTCGGCGAGCTTCTGCTCGTCGATCCAGGTGCCCGGCGTCAGTTCGTGGGCGAAGATACGCTGGCGCAAACGCTCGGCGACTTCCTGGTACAACGCGGTAGGTGCAATATGAGTCATGTTCTCAATGTGGATTCTGGAGCGGCGTCGGTACATTGCCGACTTGCTTCCATAATTATGGATACAGTATTATGCGGGACTCAGTATGTCAAGCTAGGCTCGAAAGCGTAGAATTTTGAATTCTGCATCATCGGCCTGAAAAAATCGAATCGGCGAGGGATGTGTCATGTCTGAAAAGTTCTTTGATTCCAATAATCTGGAAGTGTGGGAGAAGGCCGCCGCCAAGCAGGCACCCGGCGGTGACATCAACAACCTGGTCTGGCATACCCCGGAAGGACTGCAGGTCAAGGCGCTGTACACGAAGAAGGATATCGACGGCCTCGAGTTCGCCGACACCCTGCCAGGTGTAGCGCCCTTCCTGCGCGGCCCGCAGCCGACGATGTACGCGGTCAAGCCGTGGACCATCCGCCAGTACGCCGGGTTCTCCACTGCCGAAGCCTCCAACGCTTTTTACCGCAAGGCGCTGGCCGCCGGTGGTCAGGGCGTCTCGGTCGCCTTCGACCTGGCGACGCACCGTGGCTACGATTCGGACAATCCGCGCGTCCTCGGCGACGTCGGCAAGGCTGGCGTGGCGATCGATTCGGTCGAGGACATGAAGATCCTGTTCGACGGCATTCCGCTCGACAAGATTTCGGTGTCGATGACCATGAACGGCGCCGTGCTGCCGATTCTCGCCGGCTACATCGTTGCCGCCGAGGAACAGGGTGTTTCGCAGGACAAGCTGTCGGGCACCATCCAGAACGACATCCTCAAAGAGTTCATGGTGCGGAATACCTATATTTATCCGCCCAAGCCGTCGATGAAAATCATCGCCGACATTTTCGGCTACACGGCGCAGCATATGCCGAAGTTCAACTCGATCTCGATTTCCGGGTATCACATCCAGGAAGCCGGGGCCAACCAGGCCATCGAACTGGCCTTCACGCTGGCTGACGGCATGGAATACGTGCGCACCGGCGTCGCCTCGGGCATGGACGTCGATACCTTCGCCGGGCGGCTCTCGTTCTTCTGGGCGGTGGGCATGAACTTCTACCTGGAAATCGCCAAGATGCGCGCCGGCCGCCTGCTGTGGGACCGTATCATGACTGGTTTCAACGCCAAGAGTGCCAAGTCGAAGATGCTGCGCACGCACAGCCAGACTTCCGGCTGGTCGCTGACCGAGCAGGATCCGTACAACAACGTCGTGCGCACCACCATCGAGGCGATGGCCGCGGTGTTCGGCGGCACCCAGTCGCTGCACACCAATGCCCTCGACGAAGCCATTGCGCTGCCCACCGAGTTCTCGTCGCGGATCGCCCGCAACACCCAGTTGATCATCCAGGAAGAAACCCACATCACCAATGTCGTCGACCCGTGGGCCGGTTCCTACATGATGGAAAAGCTGACCCAGGACATGGCCGACAAGGCCTGGGGCATCATCCAGGAAATCGAGGCGATGGGCGGCATGACCAAGGCTGTCGAATCGGGCTGGGCCAAGATGCAGGTCGAAACCTGCGCCGCCGACAAGCAGGCGCGCATCGACTCCGGCAAGGACGTCATCGTCGGCGTCAATAAGTATAAGCTGGCCAAGGAAGACGCGATCGACATCCTCGATATCGACAACCACGCCGTACGTGATTCGCAGATCGCCCGTCTGAAGAACATTCGTGCGACGCGCGATACGGCGGCCGTCAATGCAGCGCTGGAAGCGCTGACCAAGGCAGCAGAAACCGGCGACGGCAACCTGCTCGACCTGACGGTCAAGGCCATGCGCCTGCGTGCTACGGTGGGTGAAGTGTCCGACGCGCTGGAAAAGATCTTTGGCCGTTTCCGTGCCAACAACCAGACCATTTCAGGGGTTTACGGAGGTGTCGTGGAAGGTCAGGAAAGCTGGGAAGCCATCAAGGCCGACGTGGCGAGATTCGCCGAAGAAGAAGGTCGCCGGCCACGCATCATGATCGCCAAGTTGGGCCAGGACGGCCATGACCGCGGCGCCAAGGTGGTCGCCACCGCCTACGCCGACCTCGGTTTCGACATCGACATGGGCCCGCTGTTCCAGACCCCGGAAGAAGCCGCCCGTCAGGCTATCGAGAACGACGTGCACGCCATCGGTGTCTCGTCGCTGGCCGCCGGTCACAAGACCCTGCTGCCGACGCTGGTCCAGGCGCTGAAGGATCAGGGCGCCGACGACATCATCGTCTTCGCTGGCGGCGTGATCCCGGCGCAGGATTACGACTTCCTGTTCAATGCGGGTGCCAAGGCCATCTTCGGGCCGGGTACGCGGATCGAGGATTCGGCGCGCAAGGTGCTGGAAGAAATCCGCAAGGCGCGCGGCTAGGCGACGAATGAATCTGGGCGAGGCTACCTTGTTGGCGCATGCGCTTTCAGCGGCTGACCGGACGCTGGTCGATGGCGTGCTGGCCGGCCAGCGTCGGGCGCTGGCCAAGGCCATCACGCTGATCGAGTCGACCCGTCACGATCACCAGCAGCGCGCCCAGCAGGTGCTGAACGCGCTGTTGCCGAGTACCGGCAAGGCGATCCGGATCGGTATTTCCGGCGTCCCGGGGGCGGGCAAGTCGACCTTCATCGAGGCGCTCGGCGTCTGGCTGATCGAACGCGGACACCGCTTGGCCGTGCTAGCCATCGACCCCTCGTCGAGCCTCAGCGGCGGTTCCATTCTCGGCGACAAGACGCGCATGGAACTATTGAGCCAGCGCGAGGAAGCCTTCATCCGGCCGAGTCCGTCGGCCGGTTCGCTCGGTGGCGTTGCCGAGAAGACACGCGAGGCGATGCTGCTATGCGAGGCGGCCGGCTACGACGTGATCATCATCGAGACGGTTGGCGTCGGCCAGTCGGAAACGACGGTGGCCGGCATGGTCGACATGTTCTGCCTGCTGCAGTTGCCGAATGCCGGCGATGACCTGCAGGCGATCAAGAAGGGCATCGTCGAGATCGCCGACATGGTGGTCATCAACAAGGCCGATATCGACAAGCAGGCAACGGCTGTCGTCCGTGCCCAGTGGCGAAATGCCCTGCACATGCTGCGCCCGGCCTCGCCCAACTGGGCGCCGCCGGTCATCGCGCTGTCGGCCCTGCACAAGGAAGGCATCGCCGATTTCTGGGAACTGGTCGAGAAATACCAGGCCGCCTTGAAGCCGACCGGCGAATTCGAGCAGAAGCGCCAGCACCAGGCATTGTCGTGGATGTGGCAGCTGATCGATTCCGGCCTGCGCCAGCATTTCCGTCATCACCCGCGCGTTCGGGAGCATCTGTCCGCGCTAAGCAATTCCGTCGAACAGGGGCAGACGACGCCGGCCGCCGCCGCCCATGTGCTGCTCGACTACTTGAAACACTGATTTTTTAAATTACCCGATCCATTTAGGGAGTTTTTTATGCACGACATCATTCGTCAGCTGGAAAAAAAGCGTGAGATGGCCTACCTCGGCGGTGGCCAGAAGCGTATCGACAGCCAGCACGCCAAGGGCAAGCTGACCGCCCGCGAGCGCATCGAGCTGCTGCTTGATCCCAATTCCTTCGAGGAGTGGGACCTGTTCAAGGAGCATCGCTGCGTCGATTTCGGCATGGATCAGGCCGAAAAAACGCCGGGTGACGGCGTCGTTATTGGCTACGGCACCATCAACGGCCGTCTGGTGTTTGTTTTCTCGCAGGATTTCACGGTGTTCGGCGGTTCGCTGTCGGAAACCCACGCCGAGAAGATCTGCAAGGTCATGGACCAGGCGATGAAGGTCGGCGCCCCGGTGATCGGCCTCAACGACTCGGGCGGTGCCCGCATCCAGGAAGGTGTCGCCTCGCTGGGCGGTTATGCCGATGTGTTCCAGCGCAACGTGATGGCCTCCGGCGTCGTGCCGCAGATCTCGATGATCATGGGCCCCTGCGCCGGCGGTGCAGTCTATTCACCGTCGATGACCGACTTCATCTTCATGGTCAAGGACTCGTCCTACATGTTCGTGACCGGTCCGGAAGTGGTCAAGACCGTGACCCACGAGGACGTGACCGCCGAGGAACTGGGCGGTGCCGTGACCCACACCACCAAGTCCGGTGTCGCCGACCTGGCCTTCGAAAACGACGTCGAAGCCCTGTCGATGCTGCGCCGCTTCATGAACTTCCTGCCGGCCAACAACCGCGAAAAGCCGCCGGTCACACCGACCAACGATCCGGCCGACCGTATGGACTATTCGCTCGACACGCTGGTGCCGGACAATGCCAACAAGCCGTACGACATGAAGGAATTGCTGGTCAAGGTCGTCGATGATAACGACTTCTTCGAACTGCAGGCCGATTACGCCAAGAACATCATCATTGGCTTCGGCCGCGTCGACGGCCATCCGGTCGGCATCGTCGCCAACCAGCCGCTGGTGCTGGCCGGCTGCCTGGACATCAAGTCCTCGATCAAGGCCGCCCGTTTCGTCCGTTTCTGCGACGCCTTCAATATTCCGGTCGTCACCTTCGTCGATGTTCCGGGCTTCATGCCGGGCACCACGCAGGAATACGGCGGCATCATCAAGCACGGCGCCAAGCTGCTCTACGCCTACGCCGAATGCACCGTGCCCAAGGTCACCGTGATCACCCGCAAGGCCTACGGCGGCGCCTATGACGTGATGTCGTCCAAGCACCTGCGCGGCGACGTCAATCTCGCCTGGCCGTCGGCCGAAATCGCTGTCATGGGGCCGAAGGGCGCAGTGGAAATCATCTTCCGCGAGGAAAAGAACGATCCGGCCAAGCTGGCCGAGCGCGAGGCCGAATACAAGGCCAAGTTCGCCAACCCGTTCGTGGCCGGCGCCCGTGGCTTCATCGACGACGTCATCATGCCGCACGCCACCCGCAAGCGCATCGCCCGCTCGCTGGCCATGTTGCGCGACAAAAAACTCGAAAACCCGTGGCGCAAGCACGGCAACATTCCTCTGTAAGCGTCAGGGAGAAAAAGGAAAATGTTCACTAAGATTCTGATCGCCAACCGCGGCGAAATCGCCTGCCGCGTCATCAAGACCGCCCGCAAGATGGGCATCAAGACCGTCGCCGTCTATTCCGAGGCCGACAAGGACGCCCTGCACGTCGACCTGGCCGACGAAGCCGTCTGCATCGGCCCGGCCGCCTCGAAAGAGTCCTATCTGGTCATGGACAAGATCATCGCTGCCTGCAAGCAGACCGGTGCTCAGGCCGTCCATCCGGGCTATGGCTTCCTGTCCGAGAACGCGGAGTTCTCGCGCCGTCTGGAAGAAGAAGGCATCAAGTTCATCGGCCCGAAGCACTACTCGGTGGCCAAGATGGGCGACAAGATCGAGTCCAAGAAGCTCGCCATCGCCGCCCAGGTCAATACCATCCCGGGCTACAACGATGCCATCGCCGGTCCGGACGAAGCGGTCAAGATCGCCCAGGGTATTGGCTACCCGGTCATGATCAAGGCCTCCGCCGGTGGCGGCGGCAAGGGCCTGCGTGTTGCCTACAACGATGCCGAGGCGCACGAAGGCTTCTCGTCCTGCGTTAACGAAGCCCGCAATTCCTTCGGCGATGACCGAGTGTTCATCGAAAAATACGTGCTGGAACCGCGCCACATCGAAATTCAGGTGCTCGGCGACTCGCACGGCAATTACCTGTACCTGAACGAGCGCGACTGCTCGATCCAGCGTCGCCACCAGAAGGTCATCGAAGAGGCGCCGAGCCCCTTCGTCGATGCCGAGATGCGTAAGGCGATGGGCGAACAAGCCGTGGCGCTGGCCCGCGCGGTGGATTATGAATCGGCCGGCACGGTTGAATTCGTCGTTTCCGGGGCGACCAAGGAGTTCTACTTCCTGGAAATGAACACCCGCCTGCAGGTCGAACACCCGGTCACCGAACTGATCACTGGCCTCGATCTGGTCGAGCAGATGATCCGCGTCGCCTACGGCGAAAAGCTGCCGATTTCGCAGGCCGATGTCGGCATCAACGGCTGGGCCATGGAATGCCGGATCAACGCTGAAGACCCGTTCCGCGGCTTCCTGCCCTCCACCGGCCGTCTGGTGAAATTCCAGCCGCCCAAGGATATTCCGGGTCAGGTGCGGGTCGATACCGGCGTCTACGACGGCGGCGAAATCTCGATGTACTACGATTCGATGATCGCCAAGCTGATTGTGCACGGTGCCACCCGCGACCAGGCGATTGCCCGCATGCGCGACGCGCTGAATGCCTTCGTGATCCGCGGCATCTCCTCGAACATCCCGTTCCAGGCGGCGCTGATGCAGCATCCGCGCTTCCAGTCCGGCATCTTCGACACCAGCTTCATCGCCAAGGAATACCCGAAGGGCTTCGACGCCTCGATGGTGCCGCACGATGATCCGGCCCTGCTGGTTTCGGTCGCCGCCTACGTCTATCGGGCCTATACCGACCGCGGTGCTTCGGTCTCCGGCCAGTTGCAGGGTCATGAGCGCATTGTTGGCGATCACTGGTGCGTCGTGCGCCTGAACGCGAGCGGCAACGAGAACCACAGTGTCGTGGCGCGGCCGATTCCCGGCGGCTACCACGTCGAATACCAGGGCGAGAATTACGAAATCCTTTCCGACTGGAAACTCGGCGAATCGCTGTTCAACGGCACCTGTAACGGCCAGGAATTCACGCTGCAGGTCGAGCGCCACAAGACGAAGTACTCGCTGTTCCACTGGGGCACGCGGGCCGACTTCATGGTCATGAGCGCCCGTGCGGCCGAACTGCTGGCGCTGATGCCGGAAAAGATGGCGCCCGACCTGTCCAAGTTCCTGCTCTCCCCGATGCCGGGCCTGCTCCGCGAAGTGGCGGTCAAGGCCGGCCAGGAAGTGAAGGCTGGCGAAAAGCTGGCGGTCATCGAAGCTATGAAGATGGAAAACATCCTCAAGGCCGACCAGGACTGCAAGGTGAAGAAAATCTCCGCCGCCGCCGGCGAAAGCCTGACCGTGGATCAGATCATCATCGAGTTCGAATGATGGTTTTGGCCTTTTTTTCGGGCCGACCGTAGCATTCAGGGCCCGCCGCAAGGCGGGCCTTTTTCATTGCCGCTTGACCGCGTAGCGGACGAAATCGACGCCGCGGTCCAGCACTTCGGTCGGCGCGACGCTGTCGATCGATCCGCCATCCAGCGCCAGGCTGCTGAACAGGCGGATGCCGGCGGTGGCCGGGACGATCATCGACAGTTGATCGCCATCCTGCAACAGGAAGGCCGGTATCGTTGGTTGTTGTTCCAGGCCCTTCGGCTTGGCCAGGCGGCAGGCCTCGATGGCCTCCTCGTACCAGAGGAGATCGGAGCTCAGGGCGTCGCCCGCCGTGGTTTGCAGGCCGACCATGACGCCGAGGCGCGGTACGCCTTGTTCGGCCGAGGCGATCAGGCAGGGCGACAGGCGGCGGGCGCCTTCGCGGTCGTGCGGGCGGAGCGCCCTGCCGTCGACCAGCGTCCAGTTTTCGCCCGGCACGTTCAGTTTCTTGACGGCGGTGGGCATGGCCGAGATCCGGTCGAAACCGAACATGGCGACGCGCTGGTGGGCCAGCGTTGCGCTGCCGATGTCCATGTCGGCGCGGTTGAGCAGTTCGCCGGTGAATACCGCATAGGCATTTTCGGCGCCGAAGCAGAGTTCGATTTCGCCGATTTCTGTCGAGGTTTGCCGTGCAAAGGTGTCGAGATGGGCATCGATGTCGCGCAGCAGGCGGATGCAGGCGGCCGACGACAACTCGCGGCCGAGCTTCAGGGCCTCTGGCGATTCGCCCTCCTGCAACGAGGTGATGCGCTGGTCGATCTTGCGCGTGACCTTGCGCACTTCCATCCAGCGCGGGACGTCAGCTGGCAGTGTGGCGCCGAACAGCGGTGCAAGGTCGACCGAGTGGGCCTTCGGATCGTCGTCGGGGGCGGGCTGAAAAACGGCCAGTTCGCGCCAGCGGCTGATCGCCCGGTTGGCGACGGCGAGCTGGGCAGCGGACAGGCGGTAGGGGTCGATCAGGCGGAGCGTGAAGGCCCAGGCCAGGTGGCCGGCGATGTTGGCATCACCGAGGTGCCTGAAATCGGGGTCGGCCAGCGGTTCGGCGGTCAGTTGGTAGCTCTCGGCTTCGGCAAGTACGGCGAACAGCAGGTGGTCGAGTATTTGCGGGCATTCGCGGGCCGCCAGGAAATGACAATATTCGGCCATCCGGAAGGCGCAGGCGGCGCGGTTCAGCGGCAGGGCCTTGTCGGCCGGCGGCAGATCCGGCACGACGCGCAGGTAGGCGACGCCGAGGCGCAGCCAGAAGCGCTGGGCCAGATCGAAGGCGCTCTCGTCCTCTTCCTGCATCGGCAGGGCCTTGCGCACGTAGCGCGGTTCGATAGCGTCCTGGCCGATGATCGAGCCGCGGCGCAACAGGTTGAGCAGTTCGACGGTCAGGGCCGCGTCGAGGCCGCCGCCGTCGATGGCTTCAACCTGCAGGGCGAGCGCGGCCAGCAATTGCATCGGCTGGGTCTGCGGCAGCGTCTCCAGCCAGGCCTTGGCGGAGGGCCGGTCGTCAAAGGCGAGTTCAATGTTCTTGCGTGGCTCAGGCAGGGTTAACCAGTGCATGGGCGCTCCTTCCGGGGTATGCTGATTCCATGAGCGGATTTGAACATTATGATCGCGAATTGGCAGAACTGGACAAGGAGATTCGTCACTACGCCGCCGTTTGCGGCATCGACCTGGCCAAGCGTCACGAAGTCGACGCCTGTCTGCGTCAGCATCACGACGGCTGGGCCAACGACAAGGCGCGGGAATCCTTGCAGGGCCTGCTGATCCTGCGCATCAAGCTGGAGGCGGAGATGTTGGAGCTTGGATTCTCGCCGCCGCCGCTGGTTCCGCCAGCCCCGCCCGCCAGCCTTTAACGGATGCTGATTGCCGTCGCCGGACAGGGCGCGACGCAGGCACCGCAGCCGGTGCAGGTTTCCGGATCGATGTCGGGCAGCGGGTTGCCGCCGATCCGCGGCTGGAAGCGGATGGCGCGGACGTCGCAGTAGTCGCCGCAGATGCGGCATTCGACGCCTTTTTTCGGTAGGCAGGCAGCGCTGACCCGGGCCTTGTAGGACCAGGGCGCGGCGTCCTCGCTGGCGCGCAGCAGCGCATTGGGCAGGCAGGCGGTCACGCAGTCGGCGCAGAAGGTGCATTCGCCGCGGCTGAATTCGACGGTCGGATAGCCGCCGTTGCCGGGGACCAGGATGCCTTGCGGGCAGGCCTTCAGGCAGTCGTTGCAGCGCGTGCAGCGGTCAACGAATTCGTTTTCGGGCAGGGCCCAGGGCGGCCGGATTTCGGCCTTGGGTCGGACTCGCCCGCGCAGGAAGCCGCGGCGGGACAGATCGACCACTACTTCCCGGCCTTCATTTTCTCGATGCCCTGGCGCAGCATCTGGTCGATTTCCGAGCCCGGCTCGACCTGTGGCAGCAAGGCTTCCCAGTAGGCGACGCCCTTCTTGGCATCGCCGGCTTCCATCGCGGCGGCGCCGGCCAGGAACAGACTGTGACCGTGCTTGGGGTCGATCTTCAAAGCCCGTTCGACCAGTTCGGCCGGCTTGCCCTTGAGGCCCTTGCCGTTGGCCATGGCGACGGCTTCGGCGTAGCTGGCCAGCAGGTCGGGATTGTCGTTGATGACCTTCTCGGCCTTGCCGTAGGCCTGCACGGCTTCCTCGAAACGGCCCAGCGACTTGTAGGAACGGGCCAACATCAGCCAGCCTTGCATGTCGTCCGGGTTGGCCTTCATCTTTTCGGCCAGGCTGGCGACCATTTCGTTGATTTTTTCCGGCGTCATCTGCGGCGGGGCGACTGTTTGCGTCGGGTCGAGCGCCCGCGGGTTACCCAGGATGCCGTAACCGAGCAGGGCGACGATGGGCAGGAGCAGGAGCAGGGCGATGGCCGTCTTGCGGCTCGGGCCATGGGTGACGGCAGTCGCCTGCCCGGTGGCTTCGACCTCTTCGAGCAGGCGGCGCTGGAGTTCGCGCTTGGCTTGTTCGAAATCGGCTTCTGCCAGCGAGCCTTCGGCGTTTTCGCTGCCGAGTTCGGCGAGCTGGTCGCGGAAGATGGCGAGGTTGGCTTCCTTGCGGTCGGTCTGCGGTTTGGGGGCGCGCAGGCCGAGCCAGAGCGGCGGCAAAATGAAGGCGGCAACCACCACGATGAGCAGGGTGGCGAAAATGGCGAACTGGGTCATTTCTGGTCGATTTCCTTGAGCAGCGCGTCGGCGCGGCTGGCCTCGGCGGCCGTCAGCGGCTGATCTTCAGCATTGATGCGGGTGGTGCGTTGGCGCAGGTAGCGGATCAGGGCGAACAGGCCGAGTAGCATCAGCGCCACCGGGCCGCCCCAGAGCAGCAACGTGATGCCCTTGACCGGCGGACGGTAGAGGACGAAATCGCCATAGCGGACGACCATAAAGTCGATGATTTCCTTGTCCGACTTGCCGGCGGCAATCATGCCGCGGATTTCGCGGCGCAGGTCAACGGCCAGTTCGGCATTCGAGTCGGCGATGGTCTGGTTCTGGCAGACCAGGCAGCGCAACTCGGCCGACAGCGCCTGCAGGCGCTTTTCGGCGACCGGGTCGGCGGCCAGCGCCGCTTCATTGACCTCTGAGGCAAATGCTACGGTCGGCCCGAAAAAAAGGCCAAAAACGAAAGCCAGGATCAGCGCCCGGGCCTTCATTTGTTCAGCTCCGCCAGCAGCGGCAGGATCTTCTGGCTCAGCACGTCCGGCGAAATCGGCCCGGTGTGCTTCATGCGGATGACGCCGGCCTTGTCGATGACGTAGGTTTCCGGCACGCCATAGACGCCGTAGTCGATGCCGACGCGACCGTCGAGGTCCATGACCGTCAGCTTGTACGGGTCGCCATGCTGCGAGAGCCACTGGTTGGCGCGCTGGAAGGCCAGCTTGCGTTCCTCGTCGGCCGGCATCTTGCCCATGTCGAAAGCGCCGTCACCGCGCACTTCCTTGTAGTTGAGGCCGATTACCGGCACGTCGACCTTCTTCGAGAACTCGACCAGCACCGGATGCTCGGCGCGGCAGGAAACGCACCACGAGGCCCAGACGTTGAGCAGCCAGACCTTGCCCTGCATGTCCTTGGGGCCGAGCGTCTTGTCCGGCGTGGCCAGGACATTCAGGCTGAAGGCCGGGGCCGGCTTGCCGACCAGCGGCGACGGCACGTCGCGGGGGTTCAGGTTGAGTCCAATGGCGAGCAGGACGACGAGGGCGGCAAAGCCGCCGAGAATCCAGAAATAACGGTTCATGCTTGTTGGGTTCCGGCAGGAAGGTTGGCCGCGGCGCGGGACTTGATGCGGTAGCGACGGTCGAGCATGGCGAGCAGGCCGCCGAGGGCCATCAGCACGCAGCCGCCCCAGATCCAGTCGACAAAGGGCTTGTAATAGACGCGCACCGCCCATTCGCCTTCCGGCTTGTCGCGGTCAATCGGCTCGCCGAGCGAGACATAGACGTCGCGCAGGAAGCCGGCATCGATGGCGGCTTCGGTCATCGGCATTTGCGACGAGTGGTAGTTGCGCTTTTCCGGGTTCATCTTGCGCACGAACTTGCCATTCACCGCCAGATCGAAATCGCCTTGCGCAGCGAGGTAGTTCGGGCCTTCAACGGCTTTGACCCCATTGAATTTGAAGCTGTAGCCGGCGACCGTGGTCATGTCGCCCGGCGCCATCTTGATGTCGTTTTCTTCCTGGAAGCTATTGACCATCGTGACGCCGACGACGAAGACGGCGATGCCGATGTGGGCGACGTTCATGCCAATGAAACTGCGCGGCTGTTTCAGTGCCGAGGTCAGGAAGGACTGGCCAGCGCGCGTGTGCTGGACGCGCTCGACGAAATTGAGCAGCGAGGTGACGACGACCCAGGCGGCGAAGAACAGGCCCATCGCGGTCAGGGCGATCCACCGGCCGTAAATCAGCGGCAGGGCAATGGCGACCACGACACCGGCGACGATGGCCCAGCGTACGGTGCGGGCGATCTCGGCAATCGATGCTTCCTTCCAGCGGGCGAAGGGGCCGACCCCCATCAGGAACAGGATCGGCGTCATCACCGGCACGAAGACTGCATCGAAGTACGGCGGGCCGACGGAAATCTTGCCGACGCCCAGCGCGTCGATCAGCAGCGGGTACAGCGTGCCGAGCAGCACGGTAGCGCATGCGACGACCAGCAGGACGTTGTTGGTGAGCAGGAAAGACTCACGCGAGACCAGCCCGAAGCGGCCGCCCAGCCCGACCTTCGGCGCCCGCCAGGCGAAGAGCGCCAGAGAGGAGCCGATCACGGCGACCAGGAAGATCAGGATGAAAATGCCGCGCCGCGGGTCGGTGGCGAAGGCATGCACCGAGGTCAGCACGCCGGAACGGACCAGGAAGGTGCCGAGCAGCGACAGCGAGAACGCGGAAATCGCCAGCAATACCGTCCAGTTTTTGAAGCTGCCGCGTTTTTCGGTAACCGCCAGCGAGTGAATCAGTGCCGTGCCGACCAGCCAGGGCATGAAGGAGGCGTTCTCGACCGGGTCCCAGAACCACCAGCCGCCCCAGCCCAGTTCATAATAGGCCCACCACGAACCCATGGCGATGCCCAGCGTCAGGAAACACCAGGCGGCCATCGTCCACGGCCGCGACCAGCGTGCCCAGGCGGCGTCCAACTGGCCGGAAAGCAGGGCAGCGATGGCGAAGGCGAAGGCGACCGAGAAGCCGACATAGCCCATGTAGAGTAGCGGCGGGTGGATGACCAGGCCGAAATCCTGCAACAGCGGATTCAGGTCACGGCCCTCGGCGGCGCCCGGCAGCAGGCGCTCGAAGGGGCTGGAGGTGATCAGGATGAAGAGCAGGAAGCCGAAGGCGACCAGGCCGAGGGTGCCGAGCACGCGGGCGACCATCGCTTCGGGCAACTGGCGTGACAGCATGGCGACGCCGAAGGCCCACCAGGTCAGCATCAACATCCACAGCAGCAGCGAGCCCTCGTGACCGCCCCACACGGCGGCGACGCGGTATTGCAGCGGCAGCAGCGAATTCGAGTGCTGGGCGACGTAAACCACCGAGAAATCGTTGGTCACGAAAGCCTGGGTCAGGCAGGCGAACGAAAAGGTAACGAGCAGTGCCAGCGCCGAAGCGGCCGGGCGGGCGACGGCGACCCAGGCCAGACGGTTGTTGTGGGCGCCGATCAGCGGCAGGGTGCCGAGCACCAGAGCGACCAGCGCGGCGAGGATCAGGGCGAAATGGCCGAGTTCGGGGATCATGCTTAGTAACCTGCTTTCGGTGGGCTGACCGACGACGGCGAGACATGCTTGGTAGCGGCTTTCTGGGCATCATCGACGGCCTTGGCGGCTTCCGGCGGCATGTAGTTCTCGTCGTGCTTGGCCAGTACTTCGCTGGCGGCAAAGCTGCCGTCTGCAGTCATCTTGCCCTGGGCGACGACGCCCTTGCCTTCCTTGAACAGGTCGGGAAGGATGCCTTTGTAGTGGACCGGAATGTCCTTGGCGGTATCGGTGACGACGAAGGTGACGGTGACCCCATCAGCTTGTCGTGACAGGCTGCCTTCCTTGACCAGGCCGCCGATGCGGAAGGCCTTGCCCTGCGGCGCCTTGCCTTCGGCAACGTCGGTCGGCGAAATATAGAGAGCGATGTTGCTGTTCAGGGCATTGAGGACCAGCGCGGCGATGATGCCGAGGATGGCCAGCGCACCGCCGATCAGGGCGAGCTTCTTGTGACGCGATTTCATTCTGCAGTATTCCTTGTTTCGGCGCGCAACTGGCGCTTGAGGCGGGCGATGGTGTTCTTTCGATTGCGGGCGACGACGATCGGTTCAACAATCATGATCAGCGCGGTCAGGCCGAAGGAGCCCCAGACGTAGAGACCGTAGCCACCCATGGCGAGGAAGTCGGCAAAACTGTTCCAGTGGATCATGGTTGGCCTCCGGCGAGTTCGGCCTTGACCCAGTCGGTGTGCCGCTCGCGTTCAAGCATGATGGTGCGTACCCGCATCAGGGCGACGGCAATCGAATACATCCAGAAGCACATGGCCATCAGCAGCATGCCCCAGAGCATGGTCTCGGCCATCGACGACTTGGTCAGGTTGACGCTGGAACCCTGGTGCAGCGTGTTCCACCATTTGACCGAGAAATAGATGATCGGCACGTTGACGACGCCGACCAGCAATAACAGGCCGCCGGCCTTGTCGGCCCGGCGCTGGTCGTCGATGGCGGCGGTCAGCGCCATGTAGCCGATGTAGAGGAAAAGCAGGATCAGTTCGGACGTGAGCCGGGCATCCCAGACCCACCACGCGCCCCACATCGGCTTGCCCCACAGGGCGCCGGTCCATAGCGACAGGAAGGCCATCAGTGCGCCGGTCGGTGCCAGGGCCTGGGCCATCATGCCCGACAGCCGGGTGTTGAAGGCCAGACCGATGGCGGCCCAGCCGGCCATGACCAGATAGATGAACATGCTCATCCAGGAAGCCGGGACATGGATGAAGATGATCCGGTAGCCTTCGCCCTGCTGGAAATCGGTCGGCGCGACCAGCATGCCGAGGTACAGCCCGGCCAGGCCGAAGACGGCCGAGACTGCAGCGAAGTAAGGAATCATCGCCCCGGCCAGCGGGTAGAAGGTGGCCGGTGAGGCGAAGCGGTAAAGATTGAAGCGGTCTTTCATTCGAGGGCAATCTTCAAGGCAGCGGCCGAGGCCCAGGGGGCGAAGCCGAGTGAGGCAAAGGTCAGGGCGGCGAGCAGTGAAAGATGTCCTTCCCCCCCGAGTCCGGACACCGTCGCATCCACTGCGCCAGCGCCGAATATTAACACCGGGATGTAGAGGGGCAGCACCAGCAGTGACAGCAGCACGCCGCCGCCGCGCAGGCCCAGCGTCAGCGCCGCGCCGATGGCGCCGATGCCGGACAGCGCCGGGGTGCCGAGCAGGATGGCGCCGGTCAGCACGACCAGGGCCTCGGCAGACAGGTCGAACTGCAGGCCGAGCACCGGGGCGATCAGTGCCAGCGGCAGGCCGGAGACCAGCCAGTGAGCGATCACTTTCCCGGTCACGACCAGGCCGAGCGGGTGCGGTGCCAGCGCCAGTTGCTCCAGTGTGCCGTCGCGATGGTCGTCTGCGAACAGGCGGGGCAGCGACAGCATCGTCGCCAGCAGGGCGGCCACCCACAGCACGCCGGGCGCCAGCTTGCGTAGCAGGTCGGGTTCCGGGCCGATGCCGAGCGGGAAGAGGCTGACCACGATGATGAAAAAGAAAACGGCCGAGACGATGTCGGCCTGCCGGCGCATGGCCAGTTTGAGATCGCGGCGGATGACTGCGGCAATGATCTTGAACATCAGGAGAGACGCAGTTCGCGGACGGTGCCGGCCGGGATGTCGACGAGCTGGTGGGTGGTCATCACGGCCAGGCCGCCACGTTGCAGGTGGCAGGAAATGATGCTGGCCAGCCACTCGACCGCCGCCACGTCGAGGGCGACGAAAGGTTCGTCGAGTATCCACAGCGGCCGCTTTTCCTTGACCAGTCGGGCCAGCGCAACGCGGCGCTTCTGGCCTTGCGACAGGTATTTGCAGGCAAGGTCCTCGCGGCCGGCCAGTCCGACCTGCTCCAGTGCATCGATGGCGTCGTCCTCGGACAAATCCTCGTCGGCCAGCCTGGCGGCAGCAAGCAGGTTTTCGAGTGGGGTCAATTCTTCCTTGATGGCGTTCAGGTGGCCGAGGTAGCAGAGGTCGGCGCGGAACTCGTCTGATTTGATAGTCTGGCCTTTCCAGCGGATTTCGCCGGCTTCCGGTGGCAGCAGGCCGATCAGCATGCGCAACAGACTGGTTTTGCCGGCGCCGTTCTTGCCCTGCAGGTACAGCAGTTCCCCCGCTTCCAGCCGAAAGCCGAGGCCTGCGAACAGGCGGCGCTCGCCGCGCACGCATTCCAGATTGTCAGCTTCAAGCATCAGGAAAAACCGAAAGAAATCAGGCCCAAATTATGAACGCGCAAGTTTAACGGCAGATTAACGGGAATCAAATAAACGGCGACAAGAAAAACCCTGTGCTGCTGACTTCTGGCGCCGGATTATTGCTGTCTTGTTTTGGATTCGAACAGGACTTCGGCCTGGATTTCCTGAATACAGTCCGTCAGTTGACCGTTCAGCGCTTCAAATTCGCCTTTCAGCGAATCGATATGCTCGCTCGCTTTTGCGTCGCGTAATTCAAGCAATTGCCTGGCTGTCTCATGCAGGTTGGCGTGAATATTTTCGAGGGCCAGGAATGCAACGATCCGGCTATACCGCTGCGCATCCTGACTGTAGTACCAGCGCCCGAAGCGACAGTCGCGATAGCCCACGGGGGGCTTTGGCAGTGAGCCGGTCTCGTCCTCCAGGTAGGCAAACAGGGTCTTGGTCCAGCGCTTGTGATCGACTTCGGCGATCAGCATGGGCAGGTCTTCACGCGACCACTGGAAGGATGTGGCAAGGCTCCATAGTTCGTCGGGGCGGAATTGGCGGGTCCATGCCGGAAGCTGGTCAGCCGGCATCGGGCGGGCAATGCCGAAACCCTGCGCCGTATCGCAGCCCAGAAGCAGCAGTGCCAGGCCGTGTTCGACTGTTTCGACGCCCTCGGCAATGACGCGGCGCTGGAATGCGTGAGTCAGTCCAATGACGCCTTCGACGATGGCCAGATCGTCCGGGTCGTCGAGCATGTTGCGGATGAACGATTGGTCGATCTTCAGCGTTTCGGCGGGCAGGCGGCGGAAATAGGTGAGCGAGGAGTAGCCGGTGCCGAAGTCGTCGAGTGCAAAACTAACGCCTAGCTGCCGGCATTCGGAGAACAGGTCGGCAATGGTGGCAATGTCTTCCAGGGCGGTTGTTTCGAGTACTTCGAGCTCGATCTGGCCCGGTGACACGCGCGGGTGACGGGCAAGCAATTCGCCAAGCCGCCGGGTGAATCCTGCATGCTGAAGGTGGTCGCCGGAGATATTGATACTGATCGCCAGATCGATCCCCAGGTCGTGCCAAGCCTCGACCTGGCGAAGGGCCTCGCTAATGACCCAGTCGCCAATCTCGATGGCCAGTTCGTTGCCTTCAACCGTCGGCAGGAACTGATCGGGAAGGAGTGTTCCCCGCTCCGGATGCTGCCAGCGGATCAGGGCTTCGGCCCCGATCACATGTCCTTTTCGCATGTCGACCTTGGGCTGGTAGTAAAGCTGGAACTCATTCCGGTGCAGTGCCTCGCGTATGCGGCCCAGTTCATCGCGGCGGGCGCGAGCCCGGCGGTCATGCTCGGGGTCAAACAGGTGGTAGCGGTTGCGGCCCCCCTGCTTGGCTGCGTACATCGCCTGATCGGCATGGCGAAGCAGGGTTTCAGGATCGGAGCTGTCCTGTGGATAGAGTGTGACGCCGATGCTGGCCGAGATGGAAACGGTATGATCGGAAACGTGAAATGGGTGGGCCAGGGTCGACGTGACCCGGGCAATGGCCTGGTCGCATTCGCGCAGGTCGTCGAGGCTGGAGATCAGGAGGACGAATTCGTCGCCGCCCAGACGCGACACCGTGTCGCCGGCGCGTACGCAGGTTTTTAGGCGTTGGGCGACCTCGATCAACAGATAGTCGCCGGCGGCATGGCCGAACTGGTCGTTGATCGGCTTGAAATTGTCGAGATCGAGGTAGCAGACAGCGAGCATTTTTCCACTGCGGTCGGTTTGCGACATCGCTAGCTGCATCCGGTCGCCGAGCAGCATGCGGTTCGGCAACTGGGTCAGGGCATCGAAGTGGGCCAGATGCTCAAGCCGCTGCTGATGCTGCTTGATCAGCGTTATGTCGGAAAAAATGGCGACGAAGTGGGAGATTTCACCATTCCGTTTGCGGACGGTCGAGATGGTCAGCAGGACAACGAAGATCTCCCCGGACTTCTTGCGATTCCAGACCTCGCCGCGCCAGTACCCTTCCTCGCGGATTTGCGCCCACATTGCATCGTAGAACGACGGTTCATGGTGGCCGGACTTGAGCAGTTCCGGTGTCTTGCCAAGGGCTTCCTCACGGGTGTAGCCGCTCAGTTCGGTAAAGGAGGCGTTGATGTCCAGAATGCACCCGTGCGGGTCGGTGATCATGATGCCTTCGTGCGCATTGTCGAAGACGCTGGCCGCCAGTCGCAGGCGTTCTTCGGCAACCTGGCGGTCGCTCAGGGTTTCGTCGATGAGGCCGACCTTGAGCGGGTGCATCAGGGTGTGTTCGGAGAGCAGGCCGACCAGCTCTTCGGATTGATTGACGACGATCAGGTGTCGAATGCCATGGTCGAACATGAGTTGGGCGGCATCGGTCAGCGGACAGTCTGCGCGGATGCTGATGGCCGGCCGGGTCATGATGACATCCAGCGTCGGATTGCTCTCGCCATTCAGAAAAAGCCGTACCACATCACGCTCGGTGACGATGCCGAGCGAACGTCGGCCGTCAACCACGACGACGCAACTGCCGCGCACGGCTTCCATGGCGACTAGCGCATCGTCGAGCCGGGTGTTCGCCGGAAGGCGCGGAAAGGTCCGTTCCATCAGGGTGTCGACGCAATTCAGGTGGAGGTAGAAATCGGTCCCCAGGTGATTGCGGAAATCCGATTCGCTGACTACGCCCAGTGGATGGCCGTCGGGGTCGACGACCACGATGTGGCGGATGCCGAGGTTGGCCGCTTCGCGGTAGGCCCGATGGAATTCCGTGTCCGCGTTGGCGCAGTGCACCGGGTGGGTCATGGTTTGGCGGGCGGACTGCTCGGGAGACTGGTGACGGCGCATGACGCGCAGCAAATCATGCTCGGTGATGATGCCGAGAACCGCATCGTCGTCCACGACGATGACCGAAGATATCTTCGAGGCCATCATCAGCGACGCGACTTCCCGCAGTGTCGCTTCCGGGGCGACGCGATCGCTGTGGGTCGTTATCAGCTCGACAATTCTGGTCACGCGCCTTCCTCCTATGCATTCATTCTAGAACGATTTTTTGCCGGGACAGATTGATGGGGATCAATCGACTCACTGACCGATTTATTTGTGGAAAGTTTATTTCCATCGTGGATTGATGCTGATCAGGTGTGATCGGGGTGCCAGTCGTTGCCGGCTCGCGATCAATGCGACAAAGCGCATTGATTCAAATCAATTAATTCCACAATTCGCGGCTGTGGCATACGCCTTGCGTAATGGCTCCCCACGTGGCAACAAAACCAACGGGGGACAAACCAGTGACCGAGACCTTTTATGAAGTACTGCGCCGCCAGGGTATTACCCGGCGCAGTTTCCTGAAATTCTGCAGCCTGACAGCGACATCGCTCGGGCTGGGCAGCGCCGCCGCTCCGCGCATCGCCCATGCGCTGGAAACCAAGGCCCGGACGCCGGTGATCTGGCTGCACGGGCTCGAATGCACCTGCTGCTCGGAATCCTTCATCCGCTCGGCGCACCCGCTGACCAAGGATGTCGTGCTCTCGATGCTCTCCCTCGACTACGACGACACACTGATGGCCGCCGCTGGTCATCAGGCCGAGGCGATCATCGAAGAAGTCAAGAAGAAGTACAAGGGCAACTACATCGTTGCCGTCGAGGGCAATCCGCCGCTCAACGAGGACGGCATGTTCTGCATCCACGGTGGCCGGCCCTTCGTCGAAGTCTTGAAAGAAACCTGCGCCGACGCGAAGGCGATCATCAGTTGGGGTGCCTGCGCATCCTACGGCTGCGTCCAGGCCGCCAAGCCGAACCCGACCCGCGCCACACCGGTGCACAAGGTGATTTCTGGCAAGCCGATCATCAACGTCCCGGGCTGCCCGCCGATCGCCGAAGTGATGACCGGCGTCGTCACCTACATGCTGACCTTTGACCGCATCCCCGAACTCGATCGCCAGGGCCGCCCAAAGATGTTCTACGGCCAGCGTATCCACGACAAGTGCTATCGCCGCGGCCACTTCGATGCCGGCCAGTTCGCCGAAGCCTGGGACGACGAGGGTTCGCGCAAGGGCTACTGCCTGTACAAGATGGGCTGCAAGGGCCCGACCACCTACAACGCCTGCTCGTCGATGCGCTGGAATGGCGGTGTCAGCTGGCCGGTGCAGTCTGGCCACGGCTGTATCGGCTGCTCGGAAGAGGGCTTCTGGGACAAGGGCAGCTTCTACGACCGGGTGACCTCGATCACGCCGTTCGGTGCCGAGTCGAATGCCGACACCATCGGCAAGGCTGCTGCCGGCACCGTCGGCGCTGCGATTGCCGCCCATGCCGCCGTGACGGCATTGGCCCGCGCCCGCCAGAAGGCCGGCGAGACCGAAGAACAGAAGGGGGAAAAATAAGATGGCTGCCTACGAAACCCAGGGCTTCAAGCTCGACAACTCCGGCAAGCGCGTCGTCGTCGATCCGGTCTGCCGCATCGAGGGTCACCTGCGTGTCGAGGTGAATCTCGATGACAAGAACGTCATCCGCAATGCCGTGTCCACCGGCACCATGTGGCGCGGTCTGGAAGTCATCCTCAAGGGCCGCGATCCGCGCGACGCCTGGGCCTTCACCGAACGCATCTGCGGTGTCTGTACCGGCACCCATGCGCTGACCTCGGTGCGCGCCGTCGAGGATGCGCTGAAGATCCAGATCCCGGAAAACGCCAACAGCATCCGCAACATCATGCAGCTCAACCTGCAGGTGCATGACCACCTCGTGCACTTCTACCACCTGCACGCGCTCGACTGGGTCGATGTCGTGTCGGCGCTGAAGGCCGACCCGAAGGCGACCTCGGCGCTGGCCCAGAGCATTTCGAGCTGGCCGCTGTCGTCGCCGGGCTATTTTCGCGACATCCAGAACCGCCTGAAGAAATTCGTCGAATCCGGCCAGCTCGGCCCCTTCATGAACGGCTACTGGGGCAATCCGGCCTACAAGCTGCCGCCGGAAGCCAACCTGATGGCGGTCGCGCACTACCTCGAAGCCCTCGACTTCCAGAAGGAAATCGTCAAGGTCCACACCATCTTCGGCGGCAAGAACCCGCACCCGAACTGGCTGGTTGGTGGCGTGCCCTGCGCGATCAATCTCGAAGGAACGGGGGCGGTCGGCGCCATCAACATGGAACGCCTGAACCTGGTCAAGAGCATCATCGAGCGCTGCATCGAATTCACCGAGCAGGTCTACATTCCCGACCTGATCGCCATCGCCAAGTTCTACAAAGGCTGGCTGTACGGCGGCGGCCTGTCAGGCAAGAACGTCATGTCCTACGGTGACATCCCGGACAAGGCCAACGACTACTCGGCCGGCAACCTGCTGCTGCCGCGTGGCGCGATCATCAACGGCGACCTGTCCAAGGTGCATGAGGTTGATCTCAAGGACCCGGAGCAGATCCAGGAATACGTCGCTCACTCCTGGTACAAGTACCCGGACGAAACCAAGGGCCTGCACCCCTTCGACGGCGTGACCGAGCCGAGCTTCGTGCTCGGCCCGAACACCAAGGGCACCAAGACCAACATCAAGGAGCTCGACGAAGGCGGCAAATATTCGTGGATCAAGGCGCCGCGCTGGCGCGGCCACGCCATGGAAGTCGGCCCGCTGGCCCGCTACATCATCGGCTACGCCCAGGGCAACAAGGAGTTCAAGGAGCCGGTCGATGCCCTGTTGAAGGAACTCGACGCCCCGGTCACCGCACTGTTCTCGACGCTGGGTCGCACTGCGGCGCGCGGCCTGGAATGCCAGTGGGCGGCGCACAAGCAGCTCTACTTCTTCGAGAAGCTGATGGCCAATCTGAAAGCTGGCGACCTCAACACCGCCAACATCGAGAAGTGGGAGCCGAGCACCTGGCCGAAGGAGGCGATGGGCGCCGGCTTCACCGAAGCCCCGCGCGGCGCGCTCGGCCACTGGATCAAGATCAAGGACACCAAGATCGACAACTACCAGTGCGTCGTGCCGACCACCTGGAACGGCGGTCCGCGTGACCACAAGGGCCAGATCGGTGCCTTCGAGGCCTCGTTGATGGACACCCCGGTGGCCAAGGCGGACGAGCCTCTGGAAATCCTGCGCACGCTGCATTCCTTCGATCCCTGCCTGGCCTGCTCGACGCACGTGATGAGCCCGGACGGCCAGGAAATGACGTCGGTCAAGGTCCGCTAAGCGGTCCGGAAAGGAGGCAATCATGCTCTCTCAACAGGACATGCTGGAAGCCGAGCGACACGGCAAACAGGTCCGTTCGATCTATGTCTACGAAGCGCCGGTCCGGCTGTGGCACTGGGTTAACGCCCTGGCCATAGTGGTGCTGGCGGTGACCGGGTATTTCATCGGCAAACCCTTGCCGACGGTGCCCGGCGAGGCGGCCGAGAATTTTGTCTTGGGCTACATCCGCTTCGCCCATTTCGCCGCCGCCTACATCTTCGCCGTCGGGCTGCTCGGCCGGGTTTACTGGGCCATCGTCGGCAACCATCACGCCAAGCAGATCTTCAAGCTGCCGATCACTAATCCGCAGTGGTGGAGCGAGGTCTTCTTCGAGTTGCGCTGGTACCTGTTCCTCGAAAAGACCCCGAAGAAATACGTCGGCCACAACCCGATGGCACAGCTGATGATGTTCTTCTTCTTCACGGTGCTGGCAGTTGGCATGTTGTTTACCGGCTTCGCGCTGTACAGCGAAGGCGCCGGGCTGGGTAGCTGGCAGGACAGCCTGTTCGGCTGGGTCATCCCGGCGCTCGGCGGCTCGCTGCAGGTGCATAACCTGCACCGGCTGGGCATGTGGATCATGATGACTTTCGTGCTGGTGCATGTCTACGCGGCGATCCGCGAGGACATCATGAGCCGGCAGTCGCTGATCTCAACGATGATTTCCGGCTGGCGGATGTTCAAGGACTGATGGCCATGCTTGCCAGGGCTGCGTTGTCGGTGCTTGCCGTGCAAATGCACTGTCTGCGCGCGTCCGCCTTGCCCCAGCGGCGCCTGGCCTTCAGTCCGGACTAAAGAGTCTTCCTTGGTTTTCCCCGGGCGTGCGCGGTAGTGTGCCCGGGGCATTTTTTCAGAGGCTTTCAATGACGACCAAACGCATTCTGGTCCTCGGTATCGGCAACATCCTGTGGGCGGACGAAGGCTTCGGCGTGCGCTGCGTCGAGGCACTCAACAGCGGCTGGCAGTTCCCGCCGCAGGTGACGTTGATGGATGGCGGCACGCAGGGTCTCTATCTGTTGCCCTACGTGCAGGAGGCTGATTGCCTGCTGGTTTTCGACGCGGTCGATTACGGCGACGAACCCGGCACGCTGCGCGAGGTGATCGGCGACCAGGTGCCGCGTTTCATGGGCGCCAAGAAGATGAGCCTGCACCAGACCGGCTTTCAGGAAGTGCTGATGGCCGCCGAACTGACCGGCAAGCTACCCAAGGAACTGGTGCTGATTGGCGTCCAGCCGGAAGAACTGGAAGACTATGGCGGCAGCCTGCGCGACATCGTCAAGGCGCAGATGCGGCCGGCACTCGATGTCGCCTTCAAGTGGCTGGCGAGCTGGGGCGCGCCAGCCAGCGTCCGTCAGGGCACGGCCGAAGGGATCACCGATGCGGCGCTGGCCATTGACGTCTACGAAGGCGAACGGCCACCGGCCGACCAGGCCTACCGTCTCGGTGACGCCCGTTTCCTGAACATTGAAAGCGCCTGAGATGTGCCTTGGTATTCCCGTTCAGGTGCTTGAGTGCGGCGAACATTTCGCCCGCTGTGCCGGGCGCAATGGCGAAGTCCGGGTCGATCTCAGCCTGGTCGGCCAACAGGCGCCGGGCACCTGGCTGGTGACCTTCCTCAATGCGGCGCGCGAGGTTGTCGATGCCGAGCGTGCCGCCGCCATCAATGCGGCGCTGGACGCGCTGGAAGCGGCGCAATCCGGCGCCACCGATTTTGCCGCCTTCTTCGCCGATCTCGACCGCGAACCCCAACTTCCCGATTTCCTGAGGACACAACAATCATGAGCCTCCAACTCAAAGCCGGCCCGACTTCGCTAGAAAAGCTGGAAACGGCCATTGGCCGAATGGTGCAGAAGCACGGATTTTTTCAATTTTCGGCAAAATTTCCGGCCGACCGTAGCATTTCTGAATTTCCGGCCGGCCTGACCGCCCTGCTGCTGACCGAAGACCCGCAGCGCAATCTCGAAGTGCTGGATGCCTGCGTGATCCTGCCCGAAGCGCTGAAGCCGCTCGGCGAGCAGGTGAGCCGCTGGGTCGCCTGCCCCGATGTTGCCCCGGCCCTGATGCAGCAATATGGCGTGCCCCGGGCGCCGGCCGTTGTTTTCCTGCGCGACGGCCAGTTTGTCGGCGTGCTCAACGGCATCCGCGACTGGAACGAATACCAGAACGAAGTCGCCCGGCTGCTCGATGGCCCGGCCCAACCGAAGCCGATCGGCATTCCCGTCGTCGCCGCCCACCCGCAAGGAGCTTGCGCATGAACCCCTCCACGATGCGTCCCTTCCCGATTTCCGTTGTCGCCATGGGCCCCGGCTCGCAGGGCGAGGAAGCGCCCGATTACCTGCCCATGCCCAAAGGCATGGAAACCTTCTCGCAGCCACGGCTGCCCGACAACGTGCCGCCTGAGGTCGTCAATCGGGCCGCCAGCCTGCTCGGTGCCTATGTCGATCAGGCCGAGAAAGTCGGCTTTGCCGGCGGCGCCACGCTGAACCTGCGCGATCTCGATGCGACGATGCGCGACGTCATCAACCAGTCGCTCGGCTTCGGCGAAGTCAGCGCCTTTACCACGGCGCCGCAACACTGGCGCGTGCAGGAAACGGCCTTCTCCGGCATCTGGCGTGTCCTGAAGGTCGCCGACGATGGCGCGATGGTCGTCGACCGACTGGAAACCGGCGCCATCCCGGCCGCGCTGACCGAAACCATGCTGGCCACCGCAAGCGCCGACCTGCCGGCCCCGGACTACCCGGCCGGCTGCATGAACGCCCAGGCCCTGGTCGAGGAAATCCGCATGCAGGCCGCGGCCTGGCAGCCGGGCGAGGCCGCCCACATCATCAACCTGACGCTATTGCCGGTCAGCGATGCCGACCTCGACACGCTGTACGGCTGGCTCGGCCATCGCGAGGTGTCCATCCTCTCGCGCGGCTACGGCAACTGCCGGATCACCAGCACGCGGCTGCAGAACGTCTGGTGGGTGCAGTACTTCAACAGCATGGATGCGCTGATCCTCAACTCCATCGAAATTGTCGGCATGCCCGAAGTGGCGCTGGCCGCCGATGAGGATTTTGTCGATTCCATCGAACGCCTGCGCGAATACCTCGACATGATGGTGGAACCAGTCTAGTTAGGTGGCCTGCTTCGCAATTGTCGCAACATGAAAGCTTGTCTTTGCGCCTCTGGCGTTGTTGCTCATCCTCGCGATAGCATTAGCTATCGCTGCGGTTCGCGCCTAGCCAGACGCGCAAATCCTGCGCCTTCATTTTGTTCCGCCAATCACGAAGCAGGCCACTGATGCGATTCGAAGGTTCACATCTCGGCGTCAAACCCGACGACAAGCTGGAGTGCGGCATCTGCTGGTGGGTCTATGATCCGGCGCAGGGTGACGACGTGCGCGGCATCCCGCCCGGCACGCCCTTCGCCGAACTACCTGATGACTGGTGCTGCCCCGGCTGCGACGCGCCGCCGCACAAATTCATGGTGCTTGGCCAATGAAGGTCTGGACGGCCGACCCGTCGTCCGATCTGGTCGCTGCCTTTGACACCATCGCCCGGACCCGGATGCACGACGTGCCGATCTGCAACCGTCAGCTACAGGTCGAGGCCGTCGGCTTTCAGCAGCGGCCGGACGGCCACTGGGCGGGGGCGATGATCACGCCGTGGGCGATCAACCTGCTCTGCCTGCCCGGCAACGTCGAAACCTGGCCGGCGCTGGCCGCCTGCAGCAAGCACGACTGGCGTTTTCCGTCCGGCGACTATGAATTTACCGTGGCCGAGGAAGCCAGCCTTGGCAATTACCATCTTTGCTCGCTGTTCTCGCCGGCGCTGGAATTCGACAGCCACGAGGCAGCCCGCCTGACCGCGCTGGCCGCCGCCCACGCGCTGTTTGCCGAACCGCTGGGCGAGCCGCCGCCGGCCGTGGCCACCAGCCGGCGCGCCTTTCTCGGGCTGGGCCGATGACTTCGGCCGGGCGACTGCTGGTGCGCGGCCGTTACCGCGATGGCCGCCTGCACGATCTGAGTGTCGACCTCCAACGGCCTTCGGTCACCCGGTTATTCATCGATCAGTTGCCCGAAGCCGTTGTCAAGACCATGCCCTACCTGTTCACGCTGTGTGCCCACGCCCAGCGGGCCGCCGCCCAGGCGGCACTGGCAGTTGCCCAAGGCAAGGTGCCACGGGCCGCCGACAGCGGCGAACTGTGGATCGAAGTCCTGCACGAAAACCTCTGGCGCCTGCTGCTCGACTGGCCGCCGGTGCTGGGCCTGCCGCCAGAGAAGGATGCATTCATCGCCTGGCGCGCTGTCCGGCACAGCGAAGAATGCCTGGCCGTGACGCAAAACCTGCTGAGCGAAACGCTCCGCCCACTCGCTGAAAAATGCCTCAAAAAACTGGCCGACCGTAGCATTTATGAAACGCACGAGGTATGCGGCCCCCCGGCGCTGGCGCCCGATGCCTGGCTGGCCTACTGGCAAGGCATGTCGGACGCCATGCCGCTACAGTCGCCGTCACCCTCGATCCGGGCAATGTTTCTGGCCCGCCTGGCCGAGGTCGAGACGGCGGTGAACTCTCTGGCCGCCGCGGCGCCCTTCCCGCTCGCCGCCGCCGGCAGCGACGGCTGGGGCGTGGCGCAGACGCTGACGGCACGCGGCGTGCTGACCCATGCGGCGCACGTGGTCGACGGCAAGGTCGCCAGTTATCGCGTTCAGGCGCCGACCGACAGCTATTTTGCCGATGCCTCGGCCCTGTCATCTTTGCTCGGTAATCTTGAATTTGCTTCCCTGGATCACGCACGGCAAGCGCTGAATCAGGCCATACTGGCGCTCGATCCCTGCTTGCCCTACGAAGTGGAACTGCACGATGCATGAAATGTCGCTGGCCGAAGGCGTGCTGCAACTGGTCGAAGACACTGCCCGGCGCGAAAGCGCCCGCCGTGTCAAACTGGTCGTGCTGGAAATCGGCCGTCTGTCCTCGGTCGAACCGGAGGCGATCCGCTTCTGCTTCGAGGCGGTGACGCACGGCAGCATAGCGCAGGGTTCGGCGCTGGAAATCGTCCACGTGCCGGGGGCGGGCTGGTGCATGCCCTGTGCTGAAACGGTGCCGATGACCGAGTTGTACGGCGCCTGCCCGAAGTGCGGCAGCCACCAGGTGCAGCCGACCGGCGGGACGGAAATGCGGGTCAAGGAAATTGAAATCGAATAATCAGGAGACGACTATGTGTACGGTTTGTGGCTGCGGCGCAGGTGAAACGAAGATCGAAGGCGGGGCGCACGAACACACCCACGTCCATGAAGACGGCACGGTGCATACCCATGCCCACGACCATGCGGATGAGCACGATCACAGCCACGACGACGCGCCGCTCGGCGTGCATTCGCATACCCATCACCACAGCGACGGCAGCGAGCACAGCCACGCCCACTCGCACGAAGGCGAGCACGCCCACTCGCATGGCGAAGAGCATCGCCACCACGAACACGGCGTCGCCGGCGACCTCGACTACGGCACCGGCCCGGCCCGCGCCCACGTGCCCGGCATGTCGCAGGCCCGCATGGTGCAGATCGAGCAGGACATCCTGTCCAAGAACAACGCCTATGCCGCGGCCAACCGCCAGTGGTTCGACGACCGCGGCATCTTCGCGCTCAACCTCGTTTCCAGCCCCGGTTCCGGCAAGACGACGCTGCTTTGCAAGACCATCGAAATGCTCAAGGACAAGCTGGCCATCAGCGTCGTCGAAGGCGACCAGCAGACCTCCAACGACGCCGAGCGCATCCGCGCCACCGGCGTCCAGGCGCTGCAGATCAACACCGGCAAGGGCTGCCATCTCGACGGCCACATGGTCGGCCACGCCATGCAGCGCCTGCAGCCGGCCGACGATTCGCTGTTCCTGATCGAGAACGTCGGCAACCTGGTCTGCCCGGCCGCCTTCGATCTCGGCGAACACCACAAGGTCGCCATCCTGTCGGTCACCGAAGGCGAAGACAAGCCGCTCAAGTACCCCGACATGTTCGCCGCGGCCGACGTCATGCTGCTCAACAAGTGCGACCTGCTGCCCTACCTCGAATTCGACGCCGACCTGGCCGAGGCCAACGCCCGCCGGGTCAATCCAAACCTGACCATCTTCCGCGTCTCGGCGACCAGCGGCGACGGCCTCAGCGCCTGGCTGGACTGGATCCAGTCTGGGTTGGAAGCGCAGCGTGCCAAGCGCTCGGAAAGCGTTGATGCGCTGAAACGCCGGGTGGCCGAGCTGGAACGCCAGTTGGCGGCAAAGTAAGCCGCCGATGACCGGCCGCCTGCTCCGTATTCGCGGTTTGGTGCAGGGCGTCGGCTTTCGCCCCTACGTCTGGCGGCTGGCCAACGAACTCGGCCTGAATGGCTGGGTGCGCAACGACGGTAGCGGCGTGATTGCTACGGTCGGGGGTGAAAAAGTGCCCGAATTCATCGCCCGTCTGGCGCTGGAGGCACCCCGTCTGGCGCGCATCGACGGCATCGACAGCGAACCGGCTGAAGTGACGACGGAGGGCTTCGCCATCCTCGACAGCGAATCCGGCGAGGTGAAAACCGCCATCGGCCCTGACGCCGCCATTTGCCCCGAGTGCATCGCCGATATTTTCGACCCGGCCAACCGCCGCTGGCGCTACGCCTTCACCACCTGCACCCACTGCGGCCCGCGCTACACGGTCAGCCGGCGCATCCCCTATGACCGGGCGCAAACCAGCCTGGCCGCTTTCCCACTATGTGCGCCGTGCACCGCAGAATACAGCGCTCCGGCCGACCGCCGTTTCCATGCCGAAACCACCTGTTGCCCGGACTGCGGGCCGCAACTCAGCTTGCTCGATGCCGCCGGCCAGCCGCTGGCCGGCGACCCGATCACCGAAACGCTGCGCCGGCTGCGTGAAGGCCAGATCGTCGCGATCAAGGGCCTGGGCGGCTTTCACCTCGCCTGCGATGCGCGCAACCCAGCCGCCGTCGCCGAACTGCGCGAACGCAAGCAGCGGGAAGAAAAGCCCTTCGCGGTCATGGGCCTGAACGCCGCCTCGCTGGCCGATTTCGCCCGCATCGGCGAGGCCGAACAGGCCCTGCTGCAAAGCGTCGCTGCCCCCATCGTTCTCTGCCCCAAGGGCGAACGCGAACTGAAAGGCATTGCCCCCGGCCTCGCTTGGCTCGGCGTCATGCTGCCGGCGACGCCGCTGCACCTGCTGCTCTGGCACGAAGCCGCCGGCCGCCCGGCTGGCACCGACTGGCTGCAGGCGACCAGCGAGCTGTTGCTGGTCATGACCAGCGCCAACCCGCACGGCGAACCGCTGGTCATTGCCAACGACGAAGCGCTGGAACGGCTTTCCGAGATCGCCGACGCCTATCTCGTCCACGACCGCGACATCGTCATCCGCTGCGACGACTCGGTGGTCCGGGCGACGCCGGAAGGTCCCGCCTTCATCCGCCGCGCCCGCGGCTACGTGCCGGTTCCAATTTCTCTGGCCGACGACGGCCCGACCGTGTTGGCGCTCGGCGGCTACCTGAAGAACACTATTTGCGTGATGAAAGGCCGCCAAGCCTTCCTGTCGCAGCACATCGGCGGCCTCGACAACGCCGCCGCCATCGGCTTCCTCGAAGAAACAGTCGACCACCTGCTCGGCATCCTCGACGTCCGGCCCGAACTGATCGCCCACGACCTCCACCCCGATTTCCCGTCGACCCATCTGGCGGTCCGGCTGGCCGAAAAATTCGGCATTCCGGCCATCGCCGTCGGCCATCATCACGCCCATATTGCCGCCATCTGCGCCGAACACGGCATCGACGAGCCGATCATCGGCCTGGCACTGGACGGTGTCGGCCTCGGCCCGGACGGCGGCGCCTGGGGTGGCGAACTGCTGCGTCTCGATGGTGCCGACTGCCAGCGTCTCGGCCACCTCAGCCCGCTGGCCATGCCCGGCGGCGACCGCGCCGCCAAGGAACCTTGGCGCATGGCCGTCTCCGCCCTGCACAGCGCCGACCTCGGCTACCGCGTCGGCGGCTGGATCAAACAGTACTACCCGAGCCGCGACCCCGGCCCACTCCTCACCATGCTCGCCCGCAACCTGCGCTGCCCGCCGACCACCAGCCTCGGCCGCTGGTTCGACGCCGCCGCCGGCCTGCTCGGCCTGCGCGACCTGATGCAATACGAGGGGCAGGCGGCGATGGAACTCGAAGGCCTCGCCGCCAAACACGGCCCAGTCGATCCCTTGCCCGGTGGCTACGCCCTGCGCGAAGAAGGCAAAGTGCTCGACCTCTCCCCCCTGCTGCCGGCGCTGCTCGGCTGCAAAGACAACGCCGCCTACGGCGCCGCCCTCTTCCACGCCACCGTCGCCGCCGGCTTGGCTGAATGGGCAAATGCTACGGTCGGCCCCAAAAAAGGGGCAAAAATCGCCATCGGCGGCGGCTGTGCGATGAATGCGGTACTAATGACCGCCTTGCGCACTCACCTCGTCGCCGCCGGCATTGATCTACTCGAAGCTCGCCAGGCTCCGCCCAACGACGGCGGCCAGGCGTTGGGGCAGGCGTGGGTCGTCCGTTGTCGCAGTCTGTCTCACGAAGAAGTGAAATCAGTTCTCTAAAATGAATACAGCCCCGAGAACGGGGCTGTATTGACCAAGATGGCAGTGAAAAAGGCGCCGATCAGACCAGGCTGAAATCCGAACTGCTGAGTGTCGGGTGGCTGTCCTCGCCGAGGAGGGCTATCTGCATGGCGCCTTTTGCCCCACTGCCATCGGCGTCGTAGTACAGCGCACCAGTATCCGAGTTGTAGAGCAGGTGATGTCCGTCATTGGCGACCGGCACCGAGCCATTGTCGTAGCTGATGAAATCATCGGCCAGCGTGTTGTCATCCAGTGCCTTGAATATCTTTTCGGAGAGCTGGATCAGGTCCTCGCCGCTGGTGAAGTCGGTGATGGTGTCGAAAACACCATTGGCAGGCTTGCTGGCCAGGACGAACGTATCCTCACCCAGGCCGCCGGTCAGGCTGTCGCTTCCGCCTTTGCCGCCGTCCAGGACGTTGTCGCCTGAATTGCCGATCAGGGTGTCGTTGCCTTTGTTGCCGGTGCCATTGATGTTGCCACCATCCTCGGCCAGGATCAGCGTCTCGATGTTTCGGCCCAGCACGTAGTCGTCGTGGGCGGTGACTGTATCGTCGCCCTGATTGGCACCTTCGGTAACCTTGTCGTCGGATTGGTCGACATCGTAGGCATCGTCTCCGCTTCCACCGCTCATATGATCCTTGCCGGAGCCGCCAACCAGGTTGTCATCGCCCGAACCGCCGGAAATTTTGTCGTCACCATTGCCGCTTTCGAGCACGTCGTCACCGCCGCCGCCGGAAAGTTTGTCATTGCCATCGTCGCCGCGCAGATGATTGCCGGAATCGTCTCCGGTAATGGAATCATTGCCGCTTGATCCAACGACATTTTCGATATTGACCAGTTTGTCACGGCCCGAGCTGTCGGATGCTTGACCGCGAGCCAGATTTACCGTGACCTTGACTGAGTCTTCGTAGTGCACGGTATCGTCGCCCGTGCCGCCGTCAATATAGTCCTTGCCGCTACCACCATGGATGTGGTCGTCGCCATCGTCACCGTAAAGGTCGTCGGCGCCATGGCCGCCATGCACTTCATCGTCGCCGCTGCCACCGCGCAGGTAGTCGTCATCACTACTTCCGCTCATGCTGTCATCGCCAGAGTCGCCAATGTCGCTGACACCCCCGGATCCGCCTGGGTTGTCGTCACCCAGCAGGAATTCGATATAGGTTTCGAACATTGCGCCGTTGGTTAGCATTGAGTTGAAGTCGCCAAAGCTCAACGAGATTCCCGTGATCGTGGCTAGCGCGGACGCATTGTCCGTGAATTGGAAAGAGGTGATCGTGCCGGCGGATAGCGCACCGGCACTGACCGCGAGTCCTGTTCCGGTTAGCGTGATGCTGTCGGCTTGAGGATCTTCCGAATAGATCAGGTTGATGACTACCTCGGTTGCTGAAGAAGAAACAATGTTCCCTCCGGTAATGTCCTCAACGAGGTTCTTTAGTGCCTTATCTGTCAGTTGGGTAGCGATAGCCATGATTTTCTCCAAATGCTCTTATCGGTAAACGTCAGACGAACCACAGCCGGTGTGAATCTGACTCCAGTTGCTATGCCCAAATCAATGCAAAATTCGGGCCGCCATGCGATTTAGATTCTATGTCTATGTTTGTTAATAGAAACTGACTGAATCGACCAGAGGTGTGCCATTTGCCTCCAAAAGGTGGGTGGGGGATATGACCCGGTAGAAGGGTGATTTGCACCACCGCAGAGATTCGCAGGAAGGTCTGACGCACTGAAGGTGGCGCCATCGAATGGTCTAGTTATTTGGTCTGACAGCGAAGTGATCAACCTGTGAGCAAAAGTGGAAAGTGCGCAGCGAAATTTCGACAACTTGTTGGCGGTTCTCAGAACCAAGTGCCTGTAAATAATCAACATTATTTTCTGGTCCGCTTGTTGCTGATAGTCCTCCAATAAAACGATTGCCAGATCCCCAGCAGAGAGGGCGTGTCGGTTAGTGGCCGGCACTAAGCATAAAAAGGGGAGACTCATGGCCAACCAAAATTTGATTTCGCTGGAACAGGACGACCGTATCGAGGCTGCGGCCGCGCGTCTGTCGATGGACCGGCGAGAGTTCCTGCAATTCTGCGCCGCATTGGCGACGACGCTGGGCTTGCCGCAAGGGGCGGACGCCGCGGTCGCCGAGGCGGTCGCCACCAAGAAGCGGCCGAGCGTGATCTGGCTGCATTTCCAGGAATGCACCGGGTGCACCGAGTCCATCCTGCGCGCCGAGCATCCGACGCTGGAAAAGCTGATCCTCGACGTCATCTCACTCGATTACCACGAGACGCTGTTCGCGGCGGCCGGCCATCAGGTCGAGGCGGCGCGCAAGGCGGCGATGGCCGAGAACAAGGGCAAGTACATCCTGGTGGTCGAAGGGGCGATCCCGACCAAGGATGGCGGCGTCTACTGCAAGATCGGCGGCAAGACGGCAATCGAGCTGCTCACCGAGTGCGCCGCCGATGCGGCGGCGGTGATCGCCATCGGTTCCTGTGCCTCGTGGGGCGGCATGCCTTCGACGATTCCGTCGATTCCCGGGGCGACTTCCAGCCCCACCGGGTCGAGCGGCGTGGCCCAGGTCCTCGGCAAGCCGGTGGTGACCATCCCGGGTTGCCCGCCCAACCCGTACAACTTCCTGTCCACGGTCGTCCATTTCCTGACCTTCGGTGCGCTACCGGCGGTCGATGACAAGGGCCGTCCGAAATTCGCCTACTCCCGCCTGATCCACGAAAACTGCGAGCGCCGCGCCCACTTCGACGCCGGCCGCTTCGCCATGGAATTCGGTGACGAAGGCCACCGCAAGGGCCACTGCCTGTACAAGCTGGGCTGCAAGGGGCCGGAAACCTACGCCAACTGCTCGGTCATCATGTTCGGCGATGCCGGCGCCGGCACCTGGCCGGTCGCCTGCGGCCACCCGTGCATCGGCTGTACCGAGCAGGGCGTCGGTTTCACCAAGCCGATCCATACCGTCGCCAAGCTGAAGAACATCGAACCGTCCGCCTTCCTGCCGCGCATCGTCGAGGAAAAGGGCGTCGGCGCGACGCTCGGCTCGGCTGCCGTGCTGGCCGCCGTGGCCGGTGCCGCGGCCGGGGCGGGAGCGATGGTCGCCAAGAATCTCGGGCTGTCGCACAAGGCCGAGCAGATGGAAGAAGCCAAGAAGTCCGGCGAAAAAACGGAGGTCTGACATGACATCCCGACGCAATTTCCTGCGCGGCTGCCTGGCCGGAGGCGCAGCAGCGGCGACAGCCGCTTCAGTTGCCCTGATCCCCGAAACGGCCTGTGCCCGCGATACCCTGGTCCTTCCGCCGGAAGGCCTCGGCCTACTTTACGACGCCACGCTGTGCGTTGGCTGCCAGGCTTGTGTGGCGGCCTGCAAGCGGGTCAACGAAAACCCGGCCGAGTTCACGGCCGTCGACAAGCTGTGGGATACGCCGCTCGACACTAGCGGCCACACCTTCAACCTGATCAAGATGTATCGCCACGGCACGATGGAAACGAAAGACGCCGAGCAGAACGGCTTCTCGTTCATGAAGACCTCGTGCATGCACTGCGCTGACCCGTCCTGCGTCTCGGCCTGTCCGGTGTCGGCGATGACCAAGGACCCGGTGACCGGTGTCGTCGGCTACGACGCCGACGCCTGCATCGGCTGCCGCTACTGCGTCGCCGCCTGCCCGTTCGGCATTCCCAAATACCAGTACGACTCGCCGACCGGCAAGATCGGCAAATGCGAGCTCTGTCGGCATCGCCACAAGGACGGCCACTATTCGGCCTGTGCCGAGGTCTGCCCCACCGGCGCCACGCTGTTCGGCCGCACCGAGGATCTGCTGGCCGAGGCCAAGCGCCGGCTGGCGCTGAAGCCGGGCGAGTGGACGACCATTCCGCGCGGCCGCCTGCGCCATGCCCAGGAAAAGGTGCTGGCTGGTGGCGAAGATGGCAAGGGCCAGAAGCATCGCCACGGCTGGCGCGACGAGCCTGACCAGAGCTACCAGGCGCAGGTCGGCAACTACCTGCAGCATGTCTATGGCGAAACCGAATACGGTGGCACCCAGGTGCTGAAGCTGTCGGCGGTCAATTTCCAGAAGGCCGGCCTGCCCGATCTGCCGCCGAAATCCTCGGCCGCTACCTCGGAAACCATTCAGCACACGCTGTACGGCGGCATGATCATGCCGCTCGCCGTGCTGGCCGGCCTGACCTGGGTCGCCAAGCGCAACGTGGTGCCGGAAGACGATGAAGCGACCAAAAACCAGAAGGGAGGGCAATCATGAGCGCCCATCATCCCGCCGCCCCGGTTGGCGGCAAGCTGTTCAACACGGCGACGCTGGTTTGCGGCGTGCTGATCGCGGCGATGATCGCCGTGCTCTTCGTCCGCTTCATCTTCGGCCTCGGCGCGGTGACCAACCTGAACGACGGCTACCCGTGGGGCATCTGGGTCGTCGTCGATGTGATCATCGGCTCGGCCTTCGCCTGCGGCGGCTTCTCGGTCGCCATGCTGGTCTACATCTTCAATCGCGGTCATTACCACCCGCTGGTCCGCCCGGCCTTGCTGGCCTCGCTGTTCGGCTACACGCTGGCCGGTGTCGGTGTGCTGTTCGACCTCGGCCGCTGGTGGAATTTCTGGCACATCCTGTGGCCGGGTTACGCCAATCCCAATTCGGTGATGTTCGAGGTGGCGGTCTGCATCTCGGCCTACATCATCGTAATGTGGATCGAGTTCTCGCCGGTGTTCATGGAAAAGCTGGGCATGAAGGTGCAGAAGCAGAAGCTGGAGAAGGTGCTGTTCTTCTTCATCGCCCTCGGCACGCTGCTGCCGATGATGCACCAGTCCTCGCTGGGCACGCTGCTGGTGGTCATGGGGCCGCAGGTCAATCCGCTGTGGCAGACGCCGATCGTGCCGCTGCTCTACCTGCTGTCGGCGATCACCATCGGTTACGGCGTCGTGCTCTTCGAGTCCTGCGTCGCCGCCTCGGCCTACCGCCGCGAGATCGAGTTGCACCTGCTGCAGCCGATGGCCAGGATCATGCTCGGCATGCTGGGCGTATTCCTGGCCGTGCGGATCGGTGACCTGATCGTTCGCGGTGCCCTCGGTCATGCCTTCTCGCCGAGTCTCGAAGCCTTCTTCTTCTGGCTGGAAATGGGCTGCTTCGTGGTGCCTTTTGCCATCGTCGGCACGCCCGGCGCTCGCCGCAATCCGGCCCGGCTGTTCCTGGCCGGCGTGGCGATCATGATGGGCGGCATCCTGCTGCGCATCAACGGCTTCCTGATCGGCTACGACACCGGGCTGGGCGTCGACCACGGCTGGAACTACTTTCCGAGCGTCGCCGAAATGCTGGTCACCATCGGCATGTTCGCGCTCGAAGTACTGGCCTACATCATCATCACCCGTCGCTTCCCGGTTCTGCCCCGGGAAGCGGCGGCACACTGAATCCAGGGATAGGAGAACAAAATGAACAAACGTGTAACCATCGACCCGGTCACCCGCATCGAGGGCCACCTGCGCGTCGACGTCGAGGTGGACGGCGGCCGGGTCAAGAAGGCCTGGGCGTCCGGCCAGATGTGGCGGGGCGTCGAGAACATCCTGATCGGCCGCGACCCGCGCGACGCCTGGGCGATCACCCAGCGCATCTGCGGCGTGTGCACCACCGTGCATGCCATCGCCTCGGTGCGCGCCGTCGAGAACGCGTTGCAGCTGGAAATCCCGGTCAACGCCCAGTACATCCGCAACATGATCATCCTGGCCCATGCCGTCCATGATCACATCGTGCATTTCTACCACCTGTCGGCGCTCGACTGGGTCGATGTCGTCTCGGCGCTGAAGGCCGATCCGGAAAAGACGGCCAGCCTGGCGCAGAGCCTGTCCAACTGGAACGGCAATTCCAAGGCGGAGTTCGTCAAGGTGCAGGAGCGCCTGAAGGGCTTCGTCGGCACCGGCCAGCTCGGCATCTTCACCAACGGCTACTGGGGCCACCCGGCGATGAAGCTGACGCCGGAAGTGAACCTGCTGGCCGTCAGTCACTACCTGCAGGCGCTGGAAGTGCAGCGCTACGCCAGCAAGATCGTCGCCGTGCTCGGCTCCAAGTCGCCGCACATCCAGAACGTCGCGGTCGGCGGCGTGGCCAACCCGCTGGCCACCGATGCCCAGTCGGTGCTGACCATCGAGCGTCTGCTGGCGGTCAAGGAGTGGATGCTCAAATTGGAAGACTTCGTCAAGAACGTCTACCTGATCGACGTCGGCGCCATCGGCGGCTTCTATGCCGACTGGACCAAGTACGGCAAGGGCATCACCGACTACCTGTCGGTACCGGACATCCCGCTCGACGGCAAGGGCACGCAGTTCGCGCTGCCCGGCGGCTACATCGAGGGCGGCAAGCTGGAGAGCTACAAGGCGATTACCAGCTTCAACGACAAGTACTTCACCGACGGGGTTTCCGAGGCGATCAAGCATTCCTGGTACAACTACAGCGCCGGCAACGACAAGTCGCTGCACCCGTACAAGGGCGAAACGACGCCGAACTACATCGACTTCCAGGACGACGGCAAATACAGCTGGCTGAAGTCGCCGACCTTCTACGGCAAGCCGATGCAGGTCGGCCCGCTGCCGCGCGTGCTGAACATGCTGGCGGCCGGCCACGAGCCGACCAAGAAATACGCGATGGCGGCGCTCGATCTGGTGTCCACGGTCGCCGGCGCCAAGGTCGGCGTCGAGGCGCTGCATTCGACCATCGGCCGTCATGCGGCGCGGGCGGTCGGCTGCGCGGTGCAGGTCGACGAGCTGATCAACCAGTGGGATCTGCTCCTCGCCAACATGGCCAAGGGCGACCTCAAGACTTTCAACCGTCCGGTCTTCCCGAAGGGCGAGCAGATGGGCGTCGGCTTCCACGAGGCGCCGCGCGGCGTGCTGTCGCACTGGGTGGTCATCGATTCCGGCAAGATCAAGAACTACCAGTGCGTCGTGCCGACCACCTGGAACGCCGCACCGCGCAACGAGAAGGACCAGCCGGGCGCCTACGAGGCTTGCCTGATCGATAACCCGGTGGCCGATCCGGAGAAGCCGCTGGAAGTGCTGCGCACCGTGCATTCCTTCGATCCCTGCCTGGCTTGCGCGGTGCATGTGGTCGACCAGGAGAACAATCCGGTGGTGACGGTGAGGGCGGTCTGATCAGGACCGAGTTTTTAGGATCGAGGATCGAGTAAACCCGGAGCGCGCTATGCTGCTCCGGGTTTGTTTTTAACTAGCAGCTAACATCTAACAACTAATGACTAAAACCGTCGTACTGGGAATCGGCAACATCCTGCTGACTGATGAAGGTGTTGGTGTGCGCGTTATCGAAGCGCTGGAGCGGGAGTACGAACTACCGCCAGAGGTCGAGGTCATCGACGGCGGCACCTGCGGCATGGAGATGCTGGAACAGCTGGAAAACCTCGACGGCCTGATCGTCGTCGACTGCGTGCGCTGCAAGCAGCCGCCAGCGACGCCGGTGTTGCTGAGGGGCGACGATGTGCCGGTATTCTTCAAAACAAAGCTGTCGCCGCACCAGGTCAGCCTGTCGGATGTGCTGGCCAGCCTTGAATTCACCGACCGGGCACCGAAGGCGATTGCCATCGTCGGCATGCAGCCGGTCAGCATGTCGCTGGGCATGGAGTTGTCGCCGGAAGTGGCGGCGAAAGTGCCGGAACTGGTTGCCATGACGCTGGCCGAACTGCGTCTGCTCGGCATCGAAGCGAAGGCGCGTGGCTGATGTGTCTGTCGATTCCGAAACGCATTGTCGAATGGGAAGGCGCGGGCGAAAATGCGGGGGATTTCGCCTGGGTTGAGCGTGATGGCCAGCGCGAGCGCATCAACATGATGCTGATCGGCCCGCAGCCGGTCGGTACCTGGGTGCTGACTTCGCTGGGACTGGCGCGCGAGGTGGTCGAGGATGAACAGCGCTCGTTGATCGAGGATGCGCTGGCTGCCCTTGCCGCGTCGCTGGAAGGCGAGTTTGATCCATCGCTGCATTTCACGGACTTGAACCGCCGGCATGACTGAACGCATCCGCACCCCCGCCCTGGCGCCGCCGCCGATCCGTCCGGCCGTGCCGCGCGTCGGCGATCCGACGGCTTTCCTCGAAGCGCATTACCGCCACGTCTGGCAGACGCGCATGCATGACCTGCCTTTCGTCAATCCGGCGCTGGGCGTCGAGGCCATCGGTTTCGCCCGTTACCAGGGTGACTGGCTGGGCGTCGTGATCACGCCGTGGTTCCTGAACCTGCTGCTGGTTTCTGGCGGCGGCCAGCTGTGGGGCGACATTCCGGCCGGCGAACGGCGCTACCTGAGCCTGCCCTGCGGCACGCTGCAGTTCATTGCCGATGACGATCCGGACATCGGTCCCTACCAGTATTGCCCACTGATTGCGCCGGTCACTGACCTGGCCGACATGGCGCAGGCGCGCCTGGTTGCCGCCGATGCGCTGAAGACTGTTTTTGCGGCGCAAACTCCCGCGCCGGTGCCGGATGCGGCGCCCGTTGCCGAGGAAAAACCGGCCGTGTCGCGACGCGGCTTTTTCCGGCGTCTGGCAGGCAAGCGTGATTGATTCCCAACAGGTAGTATCTCCCCTACAAAAAGAACGGTGAGGAGCAAATCGGATGTGTCTGGCAATCCCTGCGCAAATCGTTGAATTGCGCGACGGCGACAATGCGCTGGTCGATCTGGCCGGCGTCAAGAAAGAGATCTCGCTGGCCCTGGTCGAGGGCGTGGCCGTGGGCGACTATGTGATCGTCCATGTCGGCTATGCGCTGAACAAGCTCGATCCCGAAGAGGCCGAGAAGACGCTGAAGCTGTTTGCCGAAATGGGCGAAATGGCCTTCAACGACGAGAATCCGACCTTCCACTGATGAAGTACATCGACGAGTTCCGCGACGGCGAGGTCGCCAAGGGCCTGGCCGAAGCCATCCGCCGCGAGGCGAATCCGGCACGCAGCTACCATTTCATGGAATTCTGCGGCGGCCACACCCACGCCATTTCGCGCTACGGCGTTTCCGACCTGCTGCCGGCCAACGTCAAGATGATCCACGGTCCGGGCTGCCCGGTCTGTGTGTTGCCGATTGGCCGCGTCGATCAGGCGATCCGCCTGGCGCTGGAGCAGGGCGTCACGCTGTGTACCTACGGTGATTGCCTGCGCGTGCCGGCCTCCGACAGCCTGTCGCTGATGAAGGCCAAGGCGCGTGGCGGCGACATCCGGATGGTTTATTCGAGCGCCGATGCGGTGACGCTGGCCCAGAAAAATCCGGACAAGCAGGTCGTCTTCTTTGCCATCGGCTTCGAGACGACGACGCCGCCGACGGCAGTGGCGATCAAGCAGGCGGCGGCCCTCGGCCTGAAAAATTTCTCGGTGCTCTGCTGCCACGTGCTGACGCCGTCGGCCATTTCGAGCATTCTCGAATCACCAGAAGTGCGCCAGTGGGGCACGGTGCCGCTTGACGGCTTCATCGGCCCGGCGCACGTGTCGACGATCATCGGCAGCCGGCCCTACGAATTCTTCGCCGAGGAATACAGGAAGCCGGTGGTCATCGCCGGTTTCGAGCCGCTCGACGTGATGCAGGCGATCAAGATGCTGATCCGCCAGGTCAATCAAGGTCGGGCCGAGGTCGAAAACGAGTTTTCGCGGGCCGTCGACCGCGACGGCAACCTCAAGGCGCAACAACTGGTCGCCGAGGTGTTCGAAATGCGGAAGAATTTCGAATGGCGGGGTTTGAATGTGTTGCCCTACTCAGCCTTGCGCATTCGCGGCCAGTTCGCCGAATTTGATGCCGAAAAGCGCTTCCCGCTGGGTTATCAGTCGGTGGCGGATCACAAGGCCTGTGAGTGCGGGGCGATCCTGCGCGGGGTCAAGCGGCCGCAGGACTGCAAGATTTTCGGGACGGTGTGTACGCCGGAGAATCCGGTGGGGTCGTGCATGGTGTCTTCCGAAGGGGCTTGTGCGGCGCATTACACCTATGGGCGGTATAAGGATGTGGCCTGAGGTGCCCGTTTTGGCGCTTGATGCTTTTGTGCCTTTTCTGAGGCTGGGTTTTCCGCGCTTGAGGCGCGTCTTACTTTCTTTTGCTTCGCCAAAAGAAAGTAAGCAAAGAAAAGGCGACCCTGGGTCGGCGCCCCCTTCGGGGGTTCCCTGCGCTACTCGGCTGACGCGGGGGCTGCGGAACTCGGCCCTGCGGGCCTCAGACAGTCCTCGCCCTTTTTCCGCCAACGTCTGCGTTACTCGGCGCCTCTCAAGGGGCCCGGTAAACCATCCGGCTCGACGGTCGTTTCGGTTTTTTCAATTTTGGGCATTTTTTCGGCCCGACCGTAGCATTCCAATTCCCGTGCTGCTGCCCGAGTCCGGACGCCTTTCGGGCCCCCTGAGAGGCGCTGAGCAACGCAGGTTGGCCGGGGGCAGTCGGCGAGGACTGTTTGAGGGGCGTAGCCCCGAGTTCCGCAGCCGCCCGGCCTGCCGAGTAGCGCAAGGGACCGGCGCAGCCGGCGCCGACCCGGGGGTCGCCTTTTCTTTGGCTACTTTCTTTTGGCGAAGCAAAAGAAAGTACGCCCGCGCCTCAAGCGCGGAAAACACAGCTTGAGAAAAGCTCCCATCCCAAAAAATCATCCCCCCACTCCCATGACCCAAACCCGCAAACCCTACATCCGTCCCCTCGACATCAAACACGGCCAGGTCGACATGGCCCACGGCTCTGGCGGCCGGGCGATGGCGCAGCTGATCGAGGAGCTGTTTGCCAAATACCTCGGCAACGAATACCTGGCCCAGGGCGACGACGGCGCGCTGCTGCCCCACCCCGGCGAGGGCAAGCTGGTCATGGCGACCGACTCGCATGTCGTCTCGCCGCTGTTCTTCCCCGGTGGCGATATCGGCTGCCTGTCGGTGCATGGCACGATCAACGACGTGGCGGTGATGGGGGCGAAGCCGCTCTACCTGTCGGCCGGCTTCATCCTCGAAGAAGGGTTCAAGCTCGCCGATCTGGCGCGCATCGTGCAAAGCATGGCAGCGGCGGCGAAAGAGGCTGGCGTGCCGGTCGTGACCGGCGACACCAAGGTCGTCGAGCGCGGCAAGGGTGACGGGGTGTTCATCACGACGACCGGCGTCGGCGTCGTGGCGCCCGGCAATGAACTCTCCGGCCGCTGCGCGCAACCGGGCGATGTCATCCTGGTTTCCGGCACCTTGGGCGATCACGGCATGGCGATCATGGCCGAACGCGAGAGTCTCGGTTTCGAATCGCCTATCGTTTCCGACACGGCCGCCCTGCATGGCCTGATCGCAGCGATGCGGGCGAGTGGCGCCGACCTTCACGTGCTGCGCGACCCGACGCGCGGCGGGCTGGCGACGACGCTGAACGAGATCGCCAAGCAATCCGGCGTCGGCATGATGCTGCAGGAGAAGGCCTTGCCGGTGACGCCGGCGGTCGAGGCGGCTTGCGAATTTCTCGGGTTGGACCCGCTCTATGTGGCCAACGAGGGCAAATTGGTCGCGATCTGCGCCGAAGCGGATGCCGAAAAGCTGTTGGCCGCGATGCAGGCTCACCCGCTGGGGGCGCAAGCGGCGATCATCGGCACGGTGCATGCCGACGAGCACCATTTCGTGCAGATGACGACCGGCTTCGGCGGCCGGCGCATTGTTGACTGGCTGAGCGGCGAGCAGTTGCCGCGAATCTGCTAAGAGCTCAGTGGCGCAGCGCGATCATCACCGACTGGACGTCGCCGACCTCGGAAATCACCAGTTCGCGGGCATCGGCCAGGTTGTCGGCATTGCGGATGTGAAACAGGTCGCGACGACCGTCCGGATAGCGGACGGCGGCGATGTACTCCGGGCGCGGCGCGCGGGAAGGCAGGGCATTGCGTTGCTTGGCGTGTTGCGCTTGCATGGTCGTTCCCCTGAGTCTTTTTTGTTGCAGTGCATCGTAGTCAGGGCAGGCAACATCAGAAATATCGCCAAAGTTATAGAGTTATGCGGGCTGGAAAGGCAGGCCCCGCAAAGCCTTTGCCCGTCTGCAATCAGCGCGTCGGCATGATTTGTAAAGAAATGTAAAACATGCGAATTCTTCTCATCACCCATGGTTTCAACAGCCTGACGCAACGCCTTTATTGCGAATTGACCGAGGGCGGACACGAAGTCAGCATTGAATTCGACATCGCCGATTCGGTGACCGAGGAGGCGGTGGCGCTGTTCAAGCCCGACCTGATCCTGGCGCCTTTCCTGAAGCGGGCGATACCCGAATCGATCTGGTCGCGTCACCTCTGCCTGATCGTGCATCCGGGCATCGTCGGCGACCGAGGACCGTCGGCGCTCGACTGGGCGATCCACAATAGCGCCAGCGAATGGGGCGTCACGGTGCTGCAGGCCGAAGCGGAGATGGATGCCGGCCCGGTCTGGGCTTCGGCGACTTTCCCGATGCGTGCAGCGCGCAAGGCGTCGATTTATCGCAACGAGGTGACCGAAGCGGCGGTGCGGGCGGTGAATGCTACGGTCGCCCTTAAAAAAGAGCCAAATTTCAAACCCGAACGCGTGCCGGGACAGGCCCATGCGCTGATGAAACAGGCTGATCGCGCCATCGTCTGGCAAACGGACGGCACCGCCACCGTGCTGGCCAAGCTGAATGCGGCCGACGGCTTTCCAGGCGTTGCCGACGAACTGTTTGGCCAGCCCTGCCATCTATTCGACGCCTGGCCGGAAACGACGCTGAAGGGCGAGCCGGGCAGCCTGCTTGGCCGGCGTGAGACGGCGATCTGCCGGGCGACGGCCGACGGCGCCGTGTGGATCGGGCACGTCAAGCCGGCCGGCGGCATCAAGCTGCCGGCGACGCTGGCCTGCCCGGCCGCCGCCGAACTGCCGGAACTGCCTCTCGCAGGCTGGTGGAAATCGCCAACGCCGACCTGGCAGGACATCGCCTACGAGGAGGCTGGCGGCGTCGGTTTTCTCAGCTTCGAGTTCTATAACGGCGCGATGAGCACCGGCCAATGCCGGCGGCTGACCGAGGCTTTTCAGTGGGCGACGATGCGGCCGACCCGGGTCATCGTGCTGCGTGGCGGCAGCGATTTCTGGTCGAACGGCATCCACCTGAACACCATCGAGGCGGCGGAAAGCCCGGCCGACGAGTCGCTGGCCAACATCAATGCCATCGACGATCTGGCCGAGGCCATCCTGCGCTGCGAAACACAAGTGACCGTCGCGGCAGTCGGCGGCAATGCCGGCGCTGGCGGCTGTTTCCTGGCCCGCGCCGCCGATTTCGTCTGGGTCCGCGACGGCGTGATGCTCAACCCTCACTACAAGAACATGGGCAACCTCTACGGCTCGGAATTCTGGACCTACCTGCTGCCGCCGCGCGTCGGCGACGAGGGCGCCAAGGCCATCATGCGTCACCGCCTGCCGATGACGGGTCCGGAGGCGGTCAGGCTCGGCTTCTACGACGCCTGCCTGCCCGGCCCCGGCTTTGCCGTCGATGTCGCTCGGCGGGCGGCCGAACTCGCGGCGGCGCCGGACATCGCCGAGCGGTTGGCCGCCAAGCGGGCAAAACGCCAGGCCGACGAGGCGGCCAAGCCGCTCAGTGCCTATCGGGCCGAAGAATTGACCGAAATGCGCCGCAATTTCTACGGATTCGACCCGTCGTACCACGTCGCGCGCTATCATTTCGTCTCCCGGTCGGCGCATTCCTGGACCCCGCGCCACCTGGCCCGTCACCGCGATCTCGACTGGAAAATTCCCGAATGAGCCCGACCGTGCTGCGCAAATTGCCCGCCATCCTCGTCGTCGATGACGAGGTACGTTCGCAGGAGGCACTGCGCCGCACGCTGGAGGAAGATTTCGAGGTGCTCTGCGCCTCGGGCGCCGACGAGGCGATGGCCATCCTCGAACGCGAGCAAATGATCGCCGGCATCCGCATCATCCTCTGCGACCAGCGCATGCCGGGCACCACCGGCGTCCAGTTCCTGCGCGAAGTGCGTGGCCGCTGGCCGGATATCGTCCGCATCATCCTCTCCGGCTACACCGACGCCGAGGACATCATTACCGGCGTCAACGAAGCCGGCATCTGGCAATACCTGCTGAAGCCCTGGCAACCCGAACAATTGCTGCTGACCCTGCAGCGCGCCGCCGAGGTATGGCGCCTGCAGCAGGAAAACCAGCGCCTGTCGCTTGACCTGCGCACCGCCGAGCCGGTGCTGAAAAGGCAGGTCGAGCACAAGCAGGAAAAGGTCAAGAGCAGCTTCGGCCTGGCCGCCGTGATCCGCGCCCCGGGCAGCCCGATCAACGCCGTCTGCGACATGGTCGGCCGCGTCGCGCCCTTCGACCTGTCGGTCATGGTCACCGGCGAATCCGGCACCGGCAAGGAAATGATCGCACGCGCCATCCACTACGAGAGCCGCCGCGCCAGCAAGGCCTTCATCACCGAAAACTGCGGCGCCCTGCCTGACACCCTGCTCGAATCGGAACTGTTCGGCTACAAGCGCGGCGCCTTTACCGGGGCGGTCGAGGACCGCGTCGGCCTTTTTCAGCAGGCCGATGGCGGCACGCTGTTCCTCGACGAAATCGGTGAAACCAGCCCGGCCTTCCAAGTCAAGCTGTTGCGCGTGCTGCAGGAAGGCGAGTTTCGGCCGCTCGGCAGCAACCGTCCGGTCCATGTCGATGTCAGGGTCATCGCCGCGACCAACCGCGACCTCGAAGACGACGTGCGCACCGGCCGCTTCCGCGAGGACCTTTATTACCGGCTGGCCACCATCGCCCTGCACGTGCCGCCGCTGCGCGACCGGCCGATGGACCTGCCGCTGCTCGCCCGCCGCCTGCTCGACAGCAGTTGCGCCGCCCTTGGCAAGCCGGTCGAAGGCTTCTCCAACGAGGCGCTCGCCTGCATCGCCGCCTACCGCTGGCCAGGCAATGTGCGCGAACTGCAGAACGAAATCCTGCGCATGGTCGCCTTGTCCACGACGCCGCAGCTTGGCGCCGACCTGCTCTCGCCGCGCGTGCTGCGCACGCCGGTCGGCGACGTCGATGAAGATCGGGCCGACAGCGAACTGGCCTGGGCCGCAGGCCTCAGCGGCGGCCTGAAGGAACGCATGGACCAGCTGGAAATGCATGTGCTGAAGGAAGCGATGATCCGCCATCGCTGGAACAAGTCGCGCGCCGCCCGGGAGTTGGGCCTGTCGCGCGTCGGCCTGCGGGCCAAGCTGGTCCGCCACGGTCTGGAGCAGGCGGAATGAAGGTGCTCTGGCTGCAGAGCGGCGGCTGCGGTGGCTGCACGCAGTCGATGCTCTGCTCCGAGCCGCGCTCGCTGTTCGACGAACTGCGCGACGCCGGCATCGAGTTCCTCTGGCATCCGGCGCTCTCGGTCGACAGCGGCGAGGAAGCGCTCACCATCCTCGAAGACTGCGCCGAAGGTCGGCTTGCCTTCGACGCGCTGTGCATCGAAGGGGCCATGTTGCGCGGCCCGAACGGCACCGGCAAATTCCACCTGATGGCCGGTAGCGGCCGGCCGCTGACCGAATGGGTCGCCCGTCTGGCCCGCCACGCCAAGTGGGTGTTTGCCATCGGCTCGTGCACGGCCTACGGCGGTTTTTCCGCCAACACGCCGGGCAATCCGCTCGAAGCCTGTGGCCTGCAGTTCGACGAACAGACACCGGGCGGCCTGCTCGGCGCCGAGTTCCAGTCGGGTGCCGACCTGCCGGTGATCAACATCGCCGGTTGTCCGACGCATCCCGGCTGGGTGGTCGACACGCTGGAAAAGGCCGCGCTGGAGGGGGTGACCGTAGCAGATCTCGACGAATACGGGCGGCCGCTGCTCTACGCCGGCGGCCTGGTTCACCACGGCTGCTCGCGCAACGAGTATTACGAATTCAAGGCCAGCGCCCAGAAGCCGTCCGATCTCGGCTGCCTGATGGAGAACCTCGGCTGCAAGGGCACCCAGGCCCACGCCGACTGCAACCTGCGGCCGTGGAACGGCAGCGGTTCCTGCCTGCGCGGCGGCTTCGCCTGCATCGCCTGTACCGAACCCGGTTTCGAATCGCCGGGCCACGCCTTCCAGGAAACGCCCAAGCTGGCCGGCATCCCGATCGGCCTGCCGACCGACATGCCGAAGGCCTGGTTCGTCGCGCTGGCGGCGTTGTCCAAGTCGGCGACGCCGAAGCGGGTGCGCAACAATGCCGTCGAGGACCATCCGGTGGTCATGCCGGCCATTCGCAAGAAGGGCGGCGGCAAGTGAGCCGGATCGTCGTCGGGCCGTTCAACCGTGTCGAAGGCGATCTCGAAGTCGCGCTCGAACTCGAGGCTGGCCGCATTGCTTCAGCGCAGGTCAATTCGCCGCTATTCAGGGGCTTCGAGCAACTGCTGGTCGGTCGTTCGCCGCTCGACGCGCTGGTCATCGTGCCGCGCATCTGCGGCATCTGCTCGGTCGCCCAGTCGGCTGCCGCCGCATCGGCATTGGCCGACGCGATGGGCCTGAATGCTACGGTCAATGGCAAAATTTCGCGAAATTTGATCTGCGCCACCGAAAACCTGGCCGATCACCTGACCCATTTCTACCTCTTCTTCATGCCCGATTTCGCCCGCCCGGCCTATGCTGGCCGGCCATGGTACGGTGCGGTGGCGAAGCGCTTCACGGCAGTCAGCGGCGAGGCAGCCGCCGAAGTGCTGCCGGCCCGCGCCGGTTTCCTCCGGCTGATGGGTTTCCTGGCCGGGCGTTGGCCGCACTCGCTGGCCATCCAGCCCGGTGGCAGCACGCGGGCGATCACCGCCGGCGAGCGTATCCGCCTGCTGGCGCTGCTCCGCGATTTCCGCGGCTTTGTCGAAAAACGCCTGTTCGGTGACTCGCTGGCCGCCGTCGCCCAACTGGCCAGCAAGGACCAGTTACTCGCCTGGGCCGCCGGGCGGGATGGCGATTTCCCGGCCTTTCTCGAAGCCGCCAGCGACCTCGGCCTGGACAAACTCGGCCGAGCCTACGACGCCTTCCTGTCCTACGGCGCCTACGATCTGTTCCCGGCCGGCACCTGGCAAGGCGGGCAAGCGGCCGCCTTCGACCCGGTCGCCATCGACGAGGACACTGCCAGCGCCTGGCTGGCGTCCGGCCAGCCACGTCACCCGACACAGGGTGAAACCGTCGTCGATGCCAACAAACCCGACGCCTACACCTGGTGCAAGGCGCCGCGCTACGCCGGCCAGCCCTATGAGGTCGGCGCCCTGGCCCGCCAGGTCATCGCCGGCCATCCGCTGGCGCTCGACCTGGTGCAGCGCGACGGCGCCAGCGTCATGGCTCGCGTCGTCGCACGCCTGCTTGAACTGGCACTCGTGCTGCCGGCCATGGAAGGCTGGGTCCAGGCGCTGCAGCCCGGCGAGCCGTTCTGCGCCCACGGCGGCATGCCCGAGGACGCCACCGGCACCGGCCTCGTCGAAGCCGCCCGCGGCAGCCTCGGCCACTGGCTGAGCATCCGGCGCGGCCGCATCGAGCGCTACCAGATCATCGCTCCGACCACTTGGAACTTCTCGCCACGCGACAGCAACGCCCAGCCCGGCCCCCTCGAACAGGCCCTGGTCGGCCTGCCGGCCGGCGAAGGCGCGCCACCGACCGTGCAGCATGTCGTGCGGTCGTTCGATCCCTGCATGGTGTGTACGGTGCATTAGCCGCCTAGGCCAGTATTTACGGGCGTTCTGGGGCTGTCTGCAAATAACGCTACAGCGATCTGCCGTTGCTGCTACCCGAGTCTGGCAATCTTGCCCAAAGCCGTTTGGATATGCTCGGCAAGTGCCTCAATGCAGGGCTGGAATGCCTGGGAGAAACGCTGCTCACCGCGCAAGCGCTCAAGGTATCGCTCGGCTAATTGGGCTGCACGCATCCATGCCTCTGGCGGAATGTCGGCATGAATCGTTGCTTCGAGCAGGCTCGTGGGGAGACCACCGCCAGACCTGGGTGCAAACCCCATTGGGAGCATGTCGTAGGCGGGGGCAAGGTCATATGGCCGGCCGTGTTCGGAAACGAAAGACAGGTTCCCGGTGTGCATGTCGGTGTTGCCGATCAGCACGCCAAAGGCTTGTAACAGTGATGCGCCGGCTGCCGCTTTCGGTGGAATGTGGCCTTCCTTTGCCAAAGCCTTGGCGATCAATGACCAGCCGGCAGAGCCGGCGCCAACGAATTCGGCATCGAGCGCCTTCATGCTGAACAGACCGCGCCGGCCGAGCTCGCCTTCACGATCGAAGCGTTCCACCTCGAGGAAGCGTTGATTGCCGAAATCCATGATGCGCGTGCGTACGGCGCCAATGTCTTCCCGGTCGAGCGTATCAAGGGCCATGTGTTCGGCTAGCAGCAGATCACGCCAACGCTCAGTCACCGGATTGTCTTCGGGGAGGGTGAATTTGACGATGACGTGCCGCGGACCATCCGGTGTCTCCGCGTAGGTAACAAACTTGGGCTGTTCGCCGCCTGCCGATGAGCCGGGGATTTCGCCGCGTGCCGACTCTTCGGCCAACTGGATGTAGGCACGTGACTTGTCGGCTTCGAGAATGGGTTGATTGTGGGAGGCAAGAAATCTTTCCCTTGCCGCATCGCCAAGCAACAGGTTCCCGACAGCGTCGTGACCTTGGGCCAGCAGGGCGCGGAGAGCGTGCGCGTCGTCCCAGTCGTTGAGCTGGTTGGGCAACCCCAGCGCGGCAGCGTGCCTGGAGGCGTAGGCTCGTCCGAGATAGCCTTGCGGGCGCATGTCGAACAACCACCACGGGAGTGAGTCGCTATGCAGCGTTTTGCCGTTACTCTGCAGCATCACGAATCCGTCAGGACGGACCGGAATCAGAGTGCCCTGCTGCCGAATGGTGCCTTCTGCTGAGACGCGGTAAATCGGTATCTCGCCAATGCCTCTCCGGGTGTCGCGCAGGACGTAATGAATAGATGGGCCATTCCCAATACGAACGATTTCATCCCCCAGCGCATTGATCGCTCGGGATATGGTCGGCTGGCTTAACCCAAGGCTGTCAACGAGTTGGCGAACTTGTTGCGGGCCTCGGCCTAGCTGAATTCGGATCGAATCGGCGTGTGCTGACACAGTTGTGAATAGCTTTATGAATAGATACGTGAATAGATTTATGAATTGGAATTGTATGGTAACTATGGTTACTTGTGTAGTCGCGCGGAAAAAGATTGTTTACCAAATTGCTCTGTAACTATCTGATTCTATGTGGCCGCAATAGTGTGTTTTTGGCAGCTTTGGGAGCATCGATACCGGCCTTAAGCGGTTGAGTCTGAATAGGTAATGCAGAACGTTCCGGCTGCACATGGTGTGTACGGTGCATTAGCCTGTTGCGGGGTACTCGATCAGGCAATTCCGGTTTTGGCCATTTTTTGGCCTCGACCGTAGCATTCCGAAGTTTTTCCCGAAAAAACATGATCCAGGCCGTGCTTCAGGGAATGGCGCCCCGCGCGCTGAGGGTCAGGCCTTTCTTGTCGAAGAGCATGATCGGCACGCAGCGCTGCTTGTCGTGGTAGATGCCGACGCAGTCGAGGCACTGGAAACAGACGTCGTAGCGAATTTCGCCGCTGGCCTCGATGGCGTCGTATTTGCACTCCGCCTTGCAGCGCTGGCAGGGCTTGCCGCATTCGCTGCGGCGGCTGAGCCAGTTTAGCCGGCGCAGTTTGCCACCGAGCGACATGGCGCCGCCGAGCGGGCAGATGAAGCGGCAGAAGAACTTGTAGTAGAAGGCGCCGGCCAGCAGCAGTGCCGCCGCGTAGGCGACGAACGGCCAGCCGCGGTCGAAGGCCACCGTGATGCTGGTTTTGAACGGTTCGACCTCATTGAGGTTTTCGCCGATTTCCGGGGCAGCGACCGCGCAAACAATGAGCACTGCCAGCACGACATAGCGGCCGTTTTCCATCCTTCGCGCGATAGTCGTTGGCAGCGTCAGACGGGGCAGGCGCAATTTTTCGGCGAGTAGCCCGACGAATTCCTGCAGGGCGCCGAAGGGGCAGAGCCAGCCGCAGAAGGTGCCGCGGCCCCAGGCGATGAAGCTGACCAGCACAAAGGCGAAGAGGACCAGCGACACGGGGTCGTAGAGGTAGCTGCTCAGTCCGAGGCCGCCGCGCAGGCTCTTGAAGGCGCCGGTGATCTGGACGATGGACAGCTGGCCCTGGGCGTACCAGCCGAGGTAGCCCAGCGTCCAGGCCAGGAAGCCGAGCCGGAACAGTCGCAGGCGCCGGGGATTGATCGAGATCCAGCGCGGCCGGGCGAGGACGACGCTGAGCAGGGCAAGCGCCAGGACGATGACGACGATATCGACCCAGCGGCCTTTCCAGGCGAGTAGCCATTCGGGCAGCGGCTCTGCCGGGTGGACGAACAGGGCATCGGGCGGCTGGTAGGCGAGTTTGACCTTCTGGTGGGTCAGCGTCGGCAGGACCATGCCCTTGGTGCGGGTGACGGTCAGCACGATATCCAGCGAACGGGCCGGATCGACGCCGGCATCGAGCACGACGCCGAAAATCCGCGAGGCGTTCAGCGCCGGCGGGCCATCGATCCCGATCGGCTCGAAGCCCTGGTCGCGCAGATCGACGAAGCCGCCATCCTGCGACAGCGCGACATAAGGCGACTGGGTGCCGGGCGTGAAGTCATCGTCGATGATCCTGAAGCGGCCGGCCGAACCGATCCACCACAGATGCCGGTTTTCGAAATTGCGCGCCATCAGCGCTTCGTACTGCGCGTCGCCGAGCAGGGAGCGGCCGATGGTCGGCGCATTCAGGTAGGCGACGTAGAGGTCCACGTACAAATCGTCCGGCTGGGCCAGCGCTTCCTCATCGACGTTGGCGCCCTCGGTGCCGGCAAACTGGCGCTCGATGTCGGCGTTGCTCAGGCGCAGACGGCCGACCATACCCTTGTCGAGCAACTGGGCGAAGCTCAGCTGCTCGAAGACGTCGGGGCGCGCCTGAGCGGCCGGGCCACGCGCCTTGGGTTCGGCAAAACCGAGCTTGGCTCGGGCGACGGTCAGGGCCGAGGTCAGCACGGTCCGGTTGACGATGCGCACTGAGGTCGTCGCCTTGGCGATGCCGTCCAGGGTCGCATGGCCGACGCGCTGGCTGGCCATCCCTGTATGGTTGCGGGCGGCATCCAGTGCGATGATGAAGGGCTGGTTCAGGCTCTTGCCGGCATACTGACCGATGAACTCGCGCAGCGGCGTATCGCCCAGCCCGCCGAGGTCGCGGAAAGTGAACACCGGTTCGCGCTGCTGCAGGACCTCAACGTCGAGGAAATTGCCCTTGCGGTCGATGGAGATCAGGAAGTTCATCGGCGAGCCTTCGAAGCCAGGCAGCGGCGCGATATCGATCGACTCGAACACGTAGGCCACCGGCCCGACTTCCTTTTCGAGCGAGCTGGTCACCGGCCAGGCGGGGATGTCGCTCAGCTTGTCCTGGACCTCGAAGGGCACGCCGAAGCGGCGCTGGATGTCGGCTTTATTCAGCGTCCCCGCCCAGGCCGGCGCCAGCCACAGCAGGCCAAGCAGCGTGATAAATAGCAGCCCCGCCAGTGCTCGGCAGCGGTCTGTGAGTTGGTGCGGCATGGTGTTCTCCGGATGGATATTTTGATAGCGATGTCATGGAGCGATGCTCGCATCGGGCCAGCGCATCCCCTAGGGCAGCTTGCCCCGGTCGCCTTGGGCAGCCTGCCCCGCGATGTCTCGCTGAAATCGCGAGGGAGTGGCCGGTGTGGGTACCGGATGGCGGGGTGAAGGGCAATCGCCACGTCAGTCTGGCCAAAGATGCCTTTGTAATTTCCCGGCCGGGCTCATAGACTGGACACATTCAGGAACCCGAATGTCCCATCGAGGAGTTGCGCGCCATGTCCTATCTCGTTGCCTTCTGGAATCTCGAAAACCTTTTCGCGCCGGAAGGCTATCCCGGACGCGAGGCGTGGCTGGCCAAGGCCATGCAGAAGGAGCTGAGTGGCTGGTCGGAGGCCTTGTTCCGGCGCAAGATCGACCAGCTGGCGGCGATCATCGGTCGGATGAAGAACGGCGCCGGGCCCGATATTATTGGCGTCTGCGAGGTCGAGAATGCCTTCGCCCTGCAGGCGCTGTCCGATGCGCTTAACCGGGCGTTGCCGGCGCGCCGCTACGAACTGGTGCATGTTGATTCGACGCGCGATCAGCGTGGCATCGACACGGCGTTTCTGTATGACGCGACCCAGGTATCGGCCAATCGCAATGAACTGTTTTCACATTGGGTGATGCGGCGGACCGGGACGCGGGACATCACGCAGGTCACCTTCGTCACGCCGACGGGGGGTGAAATCGTCATGCTGGCCAACCACTGGCCGTCGCGCTCGTCATCGACCGGCGACGGGCCGGAGTACTCGGCCGGCTTCCGGGCCACGGCGGGCGAGACACTGGCCTACTGGCACGACCGTATCCGCGAGCGCAAGGGCGACGATGTGGCGGTCATCGCGCTCGGCGACTTCAACGACGACCCGTTCGACAAATCGGTCGCCATTCACGCCCAGGGCGTCCGGGACAAGGGCGACGTGCAGCGGGCGCGCAGCGCCAAGTTTTGCAACCTGGCCTGGGATTACCTGGCGCAGACGGTGACCGATCATCGCGGCAAGCCGCGTCCGCTGTGCGGCACGCTGTATTTTGGCGGCGATGCGGCGCTGTTCGACCAGATCCTGGTCTCGCCGGGCCTGCTGACCGGCAAGAGCGGCTTTCGCGTCGTCGACGGCAGCGCGCGCATCGAGGCCTACCCGCCGGCGGTCAGCCACAAGGTCGGCGAGGGGCCGATCCGCTTCGGGCTACCCGACGGCGATGCGGCCAAAAACGTCAATACCGACGGCTATAGCGACCACTTTCCGGTGTCGGTGCTGGTCGAGGCGGTTTGATCCGGCGCCGGAGAATTTCGATTTTGGCCAATTTTTGCGGCCGACCGCGCCCCGAAGGAATCCACAGCGACGAGCCAGCTTTGCTGGCCGTCCTGCTGTGCAGAGGATTTATCAGTCCCCTTGGGGGGTAGCATTTGTACGGTCGCCCCGAAAAAGCCGCTTAAGCGTTCCGCCCTCGCGGAGCAAGCCATCGCAAGAGCATCGCGAAAAGCAGATCCGGGTTGACAGGCTTGGTGATGAAGTCATTCATGCCGGACTCCCGGCAGTTCGCCTCATCTTCGGCAAATGCATTGGCCGTCATGGCGATGATCGGCAGATTCTCGCGCCCAGACATCCGGCGGATGCGTCGTGTGGCCTCGGTACCGTCCATCTCCGGCAATTGCATGTCCATCAATATCAGGCCGTAGTCGTTCAGAGCCGCCAGATCCACCGCCTGACTGCCATTCTGGGCGAGGTCGACGTTGAAACCGATGATATCCCTCAGTAGTTCGATGATCACTTCCTGATTGACCCAATTGTCTTCGACGACCAGGATGCGCACATCGGAAAGGCGGCGAAGGGCACTTTCGATTTCGCCGGGAGAGAGCGCGTTGCCGTTGTTGGTGCCGAGACGCCCGGCACTGGCTTTCTCCAGGCACAGTGCGAAGGAGAAAGTACTCCCTTGGCCGGTCGTGCTGACAACGTCGATGTCGGCACCCATCAGGCGGATGAGGTGGCGACAGATGGTCAAACCGAGACCGCTGCCGCCAAATTTGCGCGTGGTCGAACTGTCGGCTTGCTCAAACTGGTCGAATATCCGCGACTGGACCGCGGGCGACATGCCGATGCCGGTGTCGGTGACCGCGAAACGGATTTGCACATCGCTTCCCGTTTCCGCTTCGAGCCGTATGTTCAGGGTAACGCTCCCCTGCTCGGTAAATTTGATGGCGTTGTTGATCAGGTTCAGCAGAACCTGCTGCAGCCGGAGCGGATCGCCGAGCAGCTCGAGGTCCTGAAGCGCGGGCGATAGTTCGAGATTCAGCTGAATCTGCTTGGAGTGAGCATCGACGCCGCTCAGGCTCTCGATGTTGCGAAGCAGGCTGCTGACGGTGAATGCTGATCGCTCCAGCGTCAGGTGTTCGGCATCGATTTTCGACAGGTCCAGAATGTTGTTCAGCAACTGGAGCAGATGCCTGGCGGCATCGGAAATCTTCCCCAGCTTGTCGCTGTTTCCGGGGTCGATGATGTTCCGTGAGAGCAGATGCGTCATCCCGATGATGGCGTTCATCGGCGTGCGTATTTCGTGGCTCATGTTGGCCAGGAAGGTTCGCTGGGCACGGTTGGCGGCCTCTGCCGCTTCCTTGGCGATGCTCAGGGCCAGCGTACGCTCGGCGACAAGATCCATCAGATGGTGGCGATGGCGATTGAGTTCGGCGGCGTTGAGTTTCTTCTCGGTAACGTCTTCCTTGATGGCAAGGTAATGCGTGACCGTTCCATCCGCTTGACGAATCGGCGCGACGATGGCGAATTCGACGTATTCGTTGCCATCCTTGCGGCGATTGAGAAATTCGCCTTTCCATACATCGCCTTGCTGCAGGGTATTCCACAGGGATTCATAAGTCGCTTTTGGCGTTTTTCCGGACCCGAGCAGGCGCGGGTTCAGGCCGAGAATCTCATCCTTCGTATAGCCGGTGGTGCGCAGAAAGGCGTCGTTAACGTACTCGATTTTCGCATCGAGATTGGTGATCACGATGCTCGATGGGTTCTGGTCCACGGCCAGCGATAGCTTCCGGACCTGCTCTTCCGCCTGGCGGCGCGAGGTAACGTCTCGGGAAAGGGCGATGAAGCGGGCGGGCAAACCATCGGTGTCGGATTTTTTGGAAACTGATAGTTCAAACCATTTTTTTCCGTCCGCCAGATCCAGGCAGATCGTCTTGCCGAACGAGGTGCCTTTTTCGTTCGCTTCGTGGAGCGCGCTCATCACGGTTGAGGCGGCTTCTGCGGGCAGCATTTCGACCACCGTGCGTCCGAGCAGGACTTCCTTCTCGTGTGCGAGCAGCGCAGGATTCTGCGCCCAGATGTTGAGGTAGGTTCCGTTGAGATCGACATCGAACAGGATATCGGGGATTGCCTGGAGCGTCGCCGCCAGGTCAGCGTTCAGGCTCCGGATGGTCGCCTCGGCCTGCTTCCGGTCGGTCACGTCGCGGGCCGAGCCTACCGTGCCGATGATCGTCCCATGTTCGTCGATGAACGGCGCCTTCTCGACATCGAGATAGCGAAATTGTCCGCGCACATTCGCCGTTTCTTCAAAAGTCGAGGGCGCGCCGCGGCAGAGGGTGATCCTGTCGCTCTCCCGGCCCAATTCGCCAAAGGTGTGCCATTCCGGATTTTCGGGATGGCTGGCGCGCTCGCGTTGGGCGAAGAAAAGGTCGGTCTTGCCCACAGGCTCCGCGGTATCGGCGGCCAGCAACAGTTGTTCGCACATCGCCCGGTTGGCAAAGAGATAACGGTTCTCGAGGTCCTTCGCCCAGATCATGTCCGGAACGTTGTCGCACATCATGCGCAGCCGACGGTCGGCATGGCGGATTTCCGCCATCTGCTGCTCTATGATCGTCCGTCCCTTGCGATTTTCGATCAGCGCGCCGAGTTGCTGCGCGAAGAGGCCGAATGTCTCGCCCAGTTCCGGCGTCAACGCCTCGAAGAAGCGTGCACCAGGCGCCGTATTTCCGCCCAGAAGGAGTGCAACGGCTCTTCCCTCGGCGTCCCGGCAGGTCGCGCCGATAGACTGGCTGAGCAGGATCTCCAGGGTGATCCCTGGCAGCGTTTCGGGCGCCATGATCGTGGCCAACGCCTTGGGCCTCTCGGCCAGTACCCGGGAGACGTGCTTGCCGGTCTCCATCAATTGCTGCTCGCTTGCCTGGATGCCGAGATAGCCGAGCGGCCCGTGAATCTCCCCGGCGTCGTCGAGTGGCCAGCAAATGCCGAACTCAAGCTCGAAGATGTCGACAATGGCTTCGCCCACGCTGGCGATGAAGTCCGCCTCAGCCCCCAGGCGCAGGGCGTGCGCATTGAATGCATGCATGCGGGTCAGGCAGCCCACCTGTCGGTCCAGGCGGTCGCGAGCATCGATCAGCTGTTGCTGGATGACCGAAAAGGCGGGGGAATGCCTCGCCGCTTCGTCGCCGGGAACGCACTCGTTTGTTCCAGGCTGGGCCTGGTTGAGGCGTGGGTCATTGCTCATCGCTGTTTTACGGCCTTATTTGCGGTAGAGCGCGGCCAGAGCTGTCGTGTAGTTGTGGTAGGTGTTGGCTCCGCCCAGCCGGGCATATTCACCGAAGCCGTACATGCCCAGCCAGGGTGGCGGTACCCCATCGGTCGAAAACGGGTGCTGCATGCGCTGGACCAGTTCTTCCTTCATGATCCGGTTAAACAGGCGACGGCCACGGGCCAGGCAGTCAGCCTGGAATACAGCGACCGGCTTGCGGTTCTTGGCCGGCCCTTGCATGCTGGCGATCAGCCGGTCAAGATCCTTGAAAATGCGTTCTTCGTCGCGCGTTGTCAGCCACAGTTGGGTTCCCTCGGCACAGGTCGTGGCGAACTGGAGCGCACCGTCGGGATCGTGATGGGTCACGACACGCAGGATATGGTCGTTGCCGTATTCACGGGCCAGTTCCGGCGACAGGCGCTCGGCAATGGCGCCGATGGGAATGGAGTCGGCCAGCGTCGCCGATTCCGGCAGGCCGAGTTTTGCCAGATACTCCGGCCAGGCCGGCTTGCCATTCAGTTCGTAAATTCTGTGTCCCTTGGCCCGAGTGACGACCAGCGGCTCGCCGACGGCAACGAAGCCGTGGGTGGCCTGGGTATCCACTTCGAGCGTCGGGTCGGAGAAGCCGACGGCGAAGGCGGCGTGTTCGAAAACCTCGCTGTCAACCGCCTGGAAGCTGGCCTGTCCGCGCATGTTGTCCGAAGATGTAGCACCGAACAGCGTGACTTCCGGGCCGAAAACCGATTCGAAGCCGGCAATGACCAGGTCGTTGGCAATGTCGATTCCCGGGGCGATCAGAAAGATCATGTTGATGCCAGGATTGCCCTGCTTGAGCGTGCTGGCCAGTTCGACGGATTTTTCGTAGGCGTTGTGGCCGAGGATGCCGTCGATGTGGGCGACCGAGAGTTCCTTGCCGCGAACGGCCATCAGCGCGACATCCTTCATCGATTCGCTGACCCCTTCGCGACCAACCACGCCGGCGCAGGAGGCAGCGACTACCCGGGCGCCGGGACACTGGCTTCGGGTCTGGGCGACAAGCGCCCGCAAATCGTGCCCGATCGAGGCGTTGATGATGACCAGGTCGCAATCCTGATTGTCGAGACCCAGCGCGACCTCCAGGCATTCCATGATGGCTCGCTGCGGATTGGCCATGCGAGTGCTGGCCGAGAAGAATTCGAGCATTGTCCAACTCCGGGGAAGGCGATAAAACGATTGTATGCCTCTCTGAATTGAAATGCGAGAATCGCTATAAGTATTGCTATTTCGGCAAATATTTCATGCGATATGCATTTTTAGCATTCATGGAGTTTCGTTGCGGGACGGGCGCCATTTCGTTTTTGGGCATTTTTTCGGGCCGACCGTAGCATTCCATCGCCGACCGGTTTCCAGGGCGTGTTCACAGTAACCGCCCGCCCCGCCAGACCCTTGCGCTGCCCGTCGCTTACTGTGAACACGCCCTAACGGCAGGCAGCTCAAATCAGCTGGTAGTCGCGCAGCTTCTTGTAGGCCGTGGCCCGCGCGATGCCCAGCGTACGGGCGAGGGCCGAGATGTTGCCGCGATGGGCGGCGAATTTTTCGGCGAAGACCTCGCGTTCGGCCAGTTCGAGCGGGGTGCCGTCGTGAGGCGGCAGGGCGTGCGTCGGGGGCGCCATTTCGGGCGGCAGGTGGCCAGGCTCAATCACCCCGTCGTCGGCCATCGCACAGGCCAGCTTGAGGACCTGGCGCAGTTCGCGCAGATTGCCCGGCCAGGTGTGCTGCCTGAGCATCTGGCGGGCGGCGGGGCCGAGGGCAAGCGGCGCGGTCGGGGTTGATTCCTCGGCGACGATGCGGTCGAGCACATGGTCGAAGTCGGAGCGTTGGCTCAGGCTCGGGAGAACCAGACGCAGTCCATTGACGCGGTAGTAGAGATCCTCGCGAAACAGACCGCGTGCGATCTCCAGGGGCAGGTCGCGATGGGTCGCGGAAATCAGGGCGAAGTCGAGTTCGCGCTCGGTGTGGCTGCCGACCCGGACCACCTTGCGCTCCTGCAGAACGCGCAGCAGCCGGGCCTGCAGGTCGACCGGCATGTCGCCAATCTCGTCGAGGAACAGCGTGCCGCCGTTGGCGAGTTCGAGTTTGCCGGGCATGCCGTTGCGGGCGGCGCCGGTGAAGGCACCCGGTTCGTAGCCGAACAGCTCGGATTCGATCAGATTGGCCGGGATCGAGGAGCAGTTGATGGCGATGAAAGGCCCTTTGGCCCGCCGGCTGCCAAGGTGAAGATGGCGCGAAACGACTTCCTTGCCGGTGCCGGTATCGCCGTTGATCAGGATGGGAATGTCCCGGTCGAAGGCGATTCTGGCCTTGGACAGGGCTACATCGAATTCCGGGGGCAGCGGGCTTTCAAACCCGGTGGCGGTAAGAACGGGCCGGACGCTGTGGCAGCGGGGCTGCGGTGCCGCCTCGCTGGCGGTGGCGAAGAGCTGGAGACCGTTGTGCAGGGTCAGGGAAATGCACGGCGAACTGGCCGAGCGAATCCGGTCGACGGAGAGGCCGAACGATTCGACGAACAGTTCGTTGAAATGGACGTCGTCCCCCGAATGGAGATCGATTAGCTGCCGGGCGGTCGTGCTGGCCCCGACCAGGCGGCCGCCCGGGTCGAAGGCGAGGCAGCACCGAGCGGCAGGGCGACCCTGGCCGAGCGGGCAGTTGAGTTCGAGGACGATGGTGTCAGGGAGCGCGCGCACCAGCTGCTCGCCGATCGCGTTGGCCGTCAGCGTGACTGGGAGGGGAATGCCGTCCCGGCCGCCGCTGTGGCGACGGGATGCGTTGAGTACGCCGACGAGGCGGGCCTGGGGGTCGTAGATGGGGGCCGAGGTACAGGTAAAGTCGCCGGCCTCGTCGAGAAAATGCTCCTTGCCAGCGACGACGGCCGGTCTTCCGTCGCTCAGCGCGCAGGCCGGGCCGGTGGTGCCGGCTGCCGCCTCGCCCAGATTGACGCCAGGGCGAAAGGCCAGTTCGATCCCCTTGAAAGCCGGTATCGCCTCCCGAAAGGTCCGCAGCACGAAACCGTTGGCGTCGATCAGCGAGACGGCCCAGTCGCCGCCGCGCAGCATGGCGAACAGTCTTTCCATGTCGCCTTCGGCACGTCGGATGAACGCCCGGTTTTTTTCCTCCAGTCTTTTCTGGCTGGCCCGGGACACCGGATTGAAAATGGCCCTGTCGCCAAACGACAAGCCGTTTGCCCTGGAGCGAATCCAGGAGGCGACAATTGCATCCCTCGCGCGCCCGGGCGTGCCAAATTCTCCGTTGGCGAATTGTCCGCGGAGTGCTTCGATATTTTCTTGCCAAATCGCATTCGCCACTGGTCTGCCCCTCCGGACTGATGCCTGTTTTTTAGCCATGGCATCAGGAATGTGTACAAAAAACAGACAGAAATGCCGGCTCTCCGCGTAAAACCCCGTTTTACTGTCTATCTAATTGATTATCCATGATTCGCCGCCCTTTTCAATGGTCGAAAAAGGCCCGGTCTTCGGGGTGGTACGCATTTCGCAAATGCGTTTCTGGCCCCCCTTGTGCGGGACGGCCGGCGCATCGCCGCCGCGAATCATTTTTATCATGGAGACACATGCAATGCATTTTCACGGGATACCTGAAAACAACAAGAAATCCGCGCCCCGCGGCCGGGGCGAACGCCATGCCCAGGCCATCGCCCTGGCGGCCGGTTTGGCCCTCGGTTTGACCTGCTCCTCGGGCGCTTCGGCTTTTGATGTCGATGCCGGCGACTACACCGCGCTGCCGGCCGGCACCACGCTGGCCGCCGTCTATTACCAGCATGCCTCGCGCGATGCCCTGTATGCCGGGGGGAGCAAGGTCGCCGGCGACAATCGCCTGGACTCGAGCGTCGGCATCCTGCGCGGCGTGCATTACCTCAATGTCGGCGGCTACATCATCGATCCCCAGTTCCTGCTGCCTTTCGGGTCGCTCGAAGGCAAAGGCAGCCTTTCCGGCCTGGGCAAGGAAAGTGGCGTCGGCGACCTGATCCTGGCGACGACCTTGTGGCTGGTCAACAAGCCGGAAAGCAGCACCTATTTCGGCCTGACGCCCTTCCTGCAACTGCCGACCGGCGACTACGACCGTAACCGCGCCCTCAACCTGGGCGAGAACCGCTGGCGCCTGACCCTGCAGGGCGGCTTCATCACGCCGCTGGCCGACAAGCTCCTGCTCGACGTTATCGGCGACGTGACCTTCTACGGCAAGAACGACGATTTCGGCCCGACCGGGGTGAAGATGACGCAAAAGGCCCAGTACCAGCTGCAGACGCATCTGCGCTACAACCTGACGCCTGCCTGGGATGTCCGCCTCGGGGTGTCGCACATCAACGGCGGTGAGACCGAGGTGGCCAACGTGGACCAGAACAATCGTCAGCGCACGACCAAGCTGACCATCGGATCTGGCTACTTCATCACGCCGACGCTGCAATTCCTGGCCAACTACGGCCGCGATGTCGCGGTCGAAAATGGTTTCCGCGAAGAAAACCGGTTCAACTTGCGCTTGCTGACGCTGTTCTGAGCATGGCCCGTTGGGTCTTTGCGAAATTCATCGTTTTTTCCGGCCGACCGTAGCATTTCGGGCAGGCAGGAAAGCGATGACATCGAATGGCAGCGAGGCCGGAAAGCCTCGCTACCTGCTTCAGAAGCCGATCTTTCGGCTACGCCCCATGCATGCCTGCTCGAAATTGCCGGCCGCCAGCCAATTGCGGCCTTCCTGTTCGATGCCGCCGTGGTGTCGGCCAATCGCAACGAGCTGTTCTCGCACTGGGTGACGCGACGGACCGGGACGCGGGACATCACGCAAGTCACTTTTGTCACGCCGGCCGGCAGCGGTCAGCGCTGAATGTCGCTGACGCGGAAATCGGCGATGCCGACCTCGCCATTCTCTTCGTAAATATCTACCGCGCGCAGTTGCTGGCCTTCGCACATGGCGCTGATCGAGGTGCCGGTATCCGGTGTGTAAACGATGCCGTGCATCGAGCAACGCAGAAAGCGCCCGCTTTCGTCGAAGATGTCCTGGCGTTCGCAATCGAGTCGGCGCGGCATGTGCACGCAGCGATTGATGTAGGCATAGGCCTGGCCGGCATGACGAAAGAGCAGGCACTCCTCTGGCCGTTTCTCGAAGCTCAAGCTGAGCTTGATGTATTGCCGCTCAGCCAGCGCCGCGCTGGCGCACACGGGAAAACGCGGCGGCTGATTCATGGTTGCTGATCCCGCCAGGCCGGGCGGCTGCCTGGCCGACCCGGACGGCCAGGATCGTCTGCCGTTTTGAAGTGGGCTCCCATGGCCTCAGAAGCCGATTTTCCGGCTGCGTCCCATGCGGGCCTGTTCGAAGTCGCCGGCCTCCAGCCAGTTGCGGCCTTCCAGCTTGGCGGTGCCGAAAGCGGCCAGCAGGCGCTTGCGCATATCGCGCGGGGGGAGCGAGCCGAGCCGTTCGAGCACGTTTTCGTCAGCCTCGGGCGGGAAGCCCCAGTCGTGCTGGCTGACGATCTCGCGGTAGAGCGCGGCGGCGATGCTGATCGCGGCGTCGTGGTCGGGGCGCGGCACCTCGTAGACGTTCATCCGGTTGAGGATCGGTTCCGGGATGCTGCGCTCGTCGTTGGCCGTCGTCACCCACAGGATGTGCGAGGCGTCGATATCGATGTCGATGAACTCGTCCTTGAAACTGCGCGCCGTGTCGTGCTCCAGCAGGCCGTACAGGGCGCCCATTGGGTCGTAGCGGGAGTCGCCGCCGGCCTTGTCGATTTCGTCGAGGACCACGATGGGGTTGGCGTAGTCGCCATGCACCAGCGTGTGCGCCACCTTGCCCGGCTTGGCGTTGTTCCACTGCGACGAGGCGCCGGACAGCACCCAGCCGGCGGTCAGTGAACTCATCGAGATGAATTCGTGGCCGGTGCCGAGGTGGCTGGCCAGTTCGCGGGCGAAGTGGGTCTTGCCGATGCCCGGCTCGCCGAGCAGCAGGATGGGCGTGAAGCTCATCGGCTCGTTGCCGGCCACCGAGAGGGCGACGTATTTCTTCAGGTCGTCGATGACGTCGCTGAAATTCGGGCAGCTGTCGTAGAGGTCGTCGATCATGTCGGCGCCGGTCGGGCGGATCAGGAAACGGCCGCCACCGCGCTGCTTCATCTTTTCGTAGAGCGTCGCCAGCGCCTCGTTGCGGTTGCCCGCGGCTTCTTCCATGGCGCGCTCGATGGCGGCGACGTCGTAGATGGTGCGCTCTTCAGCGACCGAGAGTCGGATTTCACTGTGGGCCATGATGACTTCCTCCATGCGCTTCGTAGACCGGTTAACGGATCCAGCGTGCTGCAGCTTGAGTCAAGCATTTCCCGTTCCCGCTTAGCGACGATGCCTGTGAAACGCCCATCCTGTCTCGCGGGAATGGATTTTCATTGGAAGTGGCGGGGCGAAGCGGCGTCCGGTTTTTGCCGCTTTTCCGACACCGACCGTAGCATTTGGACAAAAATGCGCCATTTCGGGGCGCGCTGACGGCTTAGCGCTTGCCCCGGCGAACCAGCGTGACGACAGTGGCGATGAAGACGAGCAGCACCAGCCCGTTGAGCAGGGCGGCGTTGTGGCGCAAATCGAAATTGCCGGCCAGACCGCCGAACACCCGCAGTGCCAGCGTCAGATGGAGCAGCACGAGCGGCAGGTAGAGGACGGGGTGGTAGGGAATTCTGATCCGGGTGACGGCCGGGAAGATGATAGTCGCGTGGCCGAAGACCATCGCGAAGACGAAGCCGAGGCCGATGGCGTGCAGCGCTGCGTCGCGCCAGGCATGGCCGGGCGTCAAGGCGCCGGCCAGCCCGAGCAGCCCTGCCGCCAGCAGCCAGAAGTAACCGGACAGCAGGCAAGCGGCGATGAAGCGGGTCAGGCCCGTCGTCGAGATATTGCGCCGGGCGATGTCGTAGCGCAGCAGCCAGAGCGCCAGGGCAATCAATCCGCCGGCCAGCAGCCGGTCTGCCGTGGTCAGTGCCGCGAGCAACAGCACGCCGACAATGGCGATGAACAGCTTCTGGGCGAGCGGCGGCGTCGGCAGGAAGCGGGTCAACTCCAGCCGTTCGCCGGCAATGGTCAGGACCAGGAAGAGCAGCCACCACGCCACGCTGGCAGTCGGGTCGCCGCCGGCCAGCCAGAACAGGTTGCCGATCAGCCAGCAGCCGGCGGCCAGGGTCAGCACGATGGTAAAGGCCGCCACCTGGCGGCGCAGGGCGACGACGCTGGCGGCGATCAGGCCGAGTGCGGCCAGGCTGCCCAGCGTCTGGCCGACGACAGTGGGCATGCCGGCAAGCAGCGCCACGCCGCCCAGACCGGCGGCCAGTGGCGCCAGATAGGCCCAGTTGTGGCCGACGGCGACGGCGCGTTCAAGGCTGATCACGGTGCCGAAAAAGGCGGCGATCATCAGCGGCCCATGCACGCCCGCGGCCTGCACGGCCGGGCCGGGGACGTCCCAGCCGAGCCGGGCCAGGCCGGCCATGACGCCGCCAAGCAGCGACAGCATGCCGAAAAAGAGCAGCGGCAGCCGGGCGCCGGGCTTCAACTCGGCCATTTAGTTGCTGCCATCCTCGGTCCAGCCCAGGCGCAGCCGGCATTGCTCGCTCATCATCGACGGGTTCCACGGCGGTTCCCAGACGACCTGGATGTTCACGCTGACGTCGGCCGGCAGCACGCGGTCGAGTTCGGCATGCGCGTCGTCGACGATCAGATCGCCCATCGGGCAGGCCGGCGAGGTCATCGTCATCTCGACCAGCAAGCGGCGGCCGTTGAGTTCGATGCGGTAAACCAGCCCCAGATCGACGATGTTGGCGCCCACTTCGGGATCGACAACCTTGCGCAGGGCGTCGCGGATCAGTTCATTATCAAGGGCAGCGGTCATTGGGGCCAGACGTTAGAATGTGATGAAGGGCATTGAGTGTAGTGCTGCACGTTATGAGGCACTTGATAAAACGGATGCATTTGCCCTTGTGGCAAGGCGCAAACCGCAGCGTTACCCAGCGGTATCGCGAGGAATTGCAGCGCCGTCACGGGGGCAAAGGCGCAGTTTTATGTGCCGAATAACGTAAAGCACTACACTAACACCGGTGCCGCGACGGAAATTTAGCAGGGAGCAAGGAACATGGAACGCTTCACCATTTCGCTGGACGAGGCGCTGGCCAGCCAGTTCGACCAGTTGATCGCGGCGCGCGGCTACAGCAACCGCTCCGAAGCGGTGCGCGACCTGATCCGCGGCGCCATCGAGAGCGACCGCCAGCGCGAGAAGCCGGCCGGCCATTGCGTCGCCAACCTGTCCTACGTTTACAACCACCATGAGCGCGAACTGGCCGAGCGCCTGACCGGACTGCAGCACGACCACCACGACCTGACGGTGGCGGCGCTGCACAGCCACCTCGACCACGACAACTGTCTGGAAAGCGTGATCCTCAAAGGCTCGACCGCCGACGTCCGGCAGTTTGCCGATGCCCTGATGGCCGAACGCGGCGTTCGCCACGGCCAGCTCAACGTGATTGCGCTGGAAGCTGAACACCACCACGCCCACGACGAACACGGTGCCGCCCATGTCCACTATCGCCCCGCCCGCTGATCTGAGTGGCGATTCGCCGCTGCCGCCGGGCGGCGAGCAGGCGTGGATCGAGGTCATCCAGAAGATGGACGAGGTCTACAACGACCTCCTGCAGTACGAAGTGGCGCTCGAAGAAAAGAATGCCGCGCTCGAAGAGTCGCACCAGTTCATCGAGAGCGTGCTCGCCTCGATGTCCGACATCCTGATCGTCTGCGACCGCAACGGCGGCATCGAGGAAGTGAATGCTTCCTTGCAGCATTTCTCCGGCAAGCCGGCCAGCGAGCTGGAAAAAACGCCGGTGTTCGACCTCTTTGCCGACGACATCGAACGTGCCAAGGCGCGCGACATCTTCGCCCGTTACGGGCGCGAGGGCGTCCATGACTGCGAATTCTTCCTGCGCGCCGGCGACGGCTCGACCGTGCCGGTTTCGATGAACTGCACGCCGCGCCTGTCGCAGACCGGCAAGCTGATGGGCATGGTGGTTACCGGCCGGCCGGTCGGCGAACTGCGCCGCGCCTATTCCGCGCTGCGCCAGGCGCACGACGACCTGAAGCGGACGCAAAGTCAGCTGCTGCACGCCGAAAAGATGGTGTCGCTGGGCCGCCTGGTGGCTGGCGTGGCGCACGAACTGAACAACCCGATCAGCTTCGTGCTCGGCAACGTGCTGTCGCTGCGCCGCTACGAGAATCGCCTCGAAAGCTATCTCAACGCCGTGCACGCCACGGCCGCGGCCGACGATCCGGCACTGGCCGCGATGCGCGAGGAGTTGCGCATCGACCGCGTGCTGGCCGACATGCCGCACTTGATCGACGGCATGATCGAAGGCGCCGAGCGTACCCGCGACATCGTCGATGCCCTCAAGCGTTTTTCGGCCGTCGACAAGATGACGCCGGAGCAGGTCAACCTGAACGAGGTGGTCGAGCGCTCGGTACGCTGGGTGGTGCAAAGCGCTGCCGCCAAGCTGGATGTCGAGGTCGATCTGCCGGCCGACCTGCGCTGTTCGGGTTCTTCCGGCCAGTTGCAGCAGGTGGTCATGAACCTCGTCCAGAACGCCTGCGATGCGGTGGCCAACCGCCCGAACGCCACGCTGAAAATTGGCGGCCGGATCGAAAGCGGCATGGCTATCCTGAGTTTTGCCGACAACGGGCCGGGCATCCCCGAGGCCCATCTGAGCCGCCTGTTCGAGCCCTTCTTCACGACCAAGCCGGTCGGTCAGGGCACCGGGCTGGGCCTGTCGATCAGCTACGGCATCGTCGAGCGCCATGGCGGCAAGCTGAGCGCCGGCAACCTGCCGGATGGCGGGGCGGAATTCGTGCTTGCACTTCCGGTGGAAAGTCGCTGATCAGTCGACTGACTTTTCGAGGGCGCGAAGACGGTAGAAATCCGTCGGAACAATGACTTATTGATCTGGCACAGTCTTTGTATGAAGATTGAAATAACTTTCATACGAGACAAGCATGGAAACCCTGCCCAACGACTGGCTGTCGCTGCTGATCCTGACTTTCGTGCTCGGCATGAAGCACGGTTTCGATGCCGATCATCTGGCGACCATCGACGGCCTGACCCGCTACAACGCCCGCAGCCGGCCGGGTCTGGCGCGCTATTGCGGCACCCTGTTCTCGCTTGGCCACGGCGCCGTGGTCATGGCCATCGCACTCGGCGTTTCAGCGCTGGCCGGGCAGTGGGCCGTGCCCGAATGGTTCGGGACGCTGGGCGCGGTCATTTCCATCGGCTTTCTGGTCGCGCTAGGCAGCCTCAACCTGGCCGCCGTGCTCGCCGCCGAACCGCATGAAATGGTCCAGCCGGTCGGCCTCAAGGGCCGCCTGCTCGGCAACCTGCGCCAGGTTTCGCACCCCGGGCTGGTGGCGCTGGTCGGCGCCTTGTTTGCACTGTCCTTCGACACCCTGTCGCAGGCCGCCTTCTTCGCGCTGACCGCCACCCAGTTCGGCGGCTGGGAGCATGCGCTGGTCCTCGCCCTGCTCTTCATGCTCGGCATGCTGCTGACCGACGGCATCAACGGCTTGTGGATCGCCCGGCTGATCGCCCGCGCCGATCAGGTGGCGCTGGTTGCTTCGCGGGTCATGGGCCTGGTCGTCTCCGGCATCAGCCTGTTGGTCGCTGCCTTCGGCGCAGCCAAGTTGCTGTCGCCGACGGTCGATGCGTGGAGCGAGGGCAAGGAGCTGGTCTTCGGCTTCACGCTGGTGGCACTTATCGCGCTCAGTTTTGTCGCGGCCGTGCGTCTGACGCGGCAGCCGGCGGCGGCCTGAGGCCACCCTGAAGGAAAGCCGGGCAACCGGCTTTTTTCGGCCATGGAATTAAGACAAAAAATAATTGGCTCATATTTGCTGCTCGCCGCGGCCGGTGTCCTGGCGCATGAAACGCCCGAGCTGTCGGCCGTCGAAGTCCGCGCCCAGGCGGAAAACCTCGAAGGCATCGCAGCGTCCGGCAGCGAGGGCGTGGTCTCCAGCCAGCGCCTGGCTGCGGTGCCCATCCTGCGCCCCGGCGAGGCGCTGGAAATGGTGCCCGGCCTGATCGTCACCCAGCACGCGGGCGACGGCAAGGCCAATCAATATTTCCTGCGCGGCTTCAACCTCGACCACGGCACCGATTTCGCCACTTACGTCGGCGGCGTGCCGGTCAACATGACCAGCCATGCCCACGGCCAGGGCTACACCGATCTCAATTTCCTGATTCCCGAACTGGTCGACCGGATCGCTTTCCGTAAAGGACCGTATTTTGCCGAGGAAGGCGATTTCTCGTCGGCCGGGGCAGCGCACATCGACTTTTTCCGCAGCCTCGACGAATCGCTGGCGCAACTGACGCTGGGCGGCAATGGCTATGTCCGTAGCCTGCTGGCCGGTTCACCGTCCTTGGGCGGTGGCCACTTGCTCTACGGGTTGGAGCTGTTCCACAACGACGGGCCTTGGCAGGTCGCCGAAGGCTACAAGAAGCTGAACGGCGTGCTGCGTTACACCCGGGGTTCGCGCCACGACGGCTGGTCGGTGACCGGCATGGCCTACGAGGGCCGGTGGACCTCGACCGATCAGATCGCCCGGCGGGCTATCAGCAGCGGCGCCGCAGACCGCTTCGGCAGTCTCGACCCGACGACCGGCGGCAAGACCTTCCGCTACAGCCTGTCCGCAGAATGGGCGCAGCGCGGCGAGCACAGCCAGAGCAAAGCGAACGTCTGGGCGCTGCGTTCCGGCCTCGATCTTTGGTCCAACTTTCAGTATTGCCTGAATGACTACGACGCCAACGGCAATTGCGATACCGGCGACCAGTTCAAGCAGGCCGAACGGCGTACGGCCGGCGGCTTTGGCGCAGCGCAGGTGCGCTACGCCAACTGGGGCGGCTTCGAAGTCGAGAATTCCTTTGGTCTGCAGGGTCGGATCGATCGCCTGGATCCGGTGGGCCTCCATGCGACCAGTGCCCGTCAGACCGTCAACACGGTGCGCGAGGACCGGGTCACCCAGCGCAGCCTGGGTGTGTGGGCGCAAAACGAGACGCGATGGACCGACTGGTTCCGCTCGGTGCAGGGCATCCGGGCCGACGCCTACGATTTCACTGTGGACAGCAATCTGCAGGCCAATTCGGGCAAGGCCGACGATCACATGGTGACGCCCAAGCTGGCACTGATCTTCGGGCCGTGGAAGAAGACCGAGCTTTACCTGAATTACGGTCAGGGCTTTCATTCCAACGATGCGCGCGGCACGACGATCAGCGTCGATCCGGTCAGCGGTACGCCGCTGGATCGGGTCAAGCCGCTGGTCCGGACACGCGGCTACGAGCTCGGGGCGCGTTCCGAAATTGGCCAAAATTTCCGATCGACCGTAGCATTCTGGCAACTCGACGTCGCTTCCGAGCTGCTGTTCGTCGGCGATGCCGGCACCACCGAAGCTTCGCGCCCGTCGCGCCGCTACGGCGTCGAATGGACCAATTTCTACGCACCGACCGACTGGCTCGCCTTCGACGCCGACCTCGCCTGGTCGCATGCGCGCTTTCGCGACAGCGCACCGGAAGGTGACTTCATTCCCGGTGCCGTGACGGCGACAGCCAATCTGGGCGTCACGGTCGATCACCTTGGCCCCTGGTTCGGCGCCTTGCGCCTGCGCTACTTCGGGCCGCGGCCGCTGATCGAGGACAATTCGGTGCGTTCCGGCGCCTCGGCGCTGACCAACCTGCGCATTGGCTACCGCTTCGACGCCAAAACCCTGCTCGCGCTGGATGTTTACAACCTGTTCGACCGCAGGGTGAATGACATCGAATACTGGTACGACTCGCAGCTGGCCGGCGAAAGCTCACCGGTGTTCGACCGCCATGTCCATCCGACCGAGCCGCGCAGCCTCCGGGTGACCATTTCACACCGTTTCTGAGCCAGGTGTCCGTAATTACGCTTTGCCGGGAGTGAGCGTTTGGAGTAATCTAACGGGTTTTCCCCAATTGCTGAATGCCAAGGAGAATCCGTGGAAAAGGATCTGCGCGAAGCTGCTCTTGAATACCATCGCTGGCCGACGCCGGGCAAGATTTCCGTCCGTCCGACCAAGGGCCTGACCAACCAGCGCGACCTCGCCCTGGCCTATTCTCCGGGCGTTGCTGCCGCCTGCGATCTGATCGTCGAAGATCCTTCGATGGCCGCCGAAATGACCTCGCGCGCCAACCTGGTCGGCGTGATCACCAACGGCACTGCCGTGCTCGGCCTTGGCAACATCGGCCCGCTGGCCGCCAAGCCGGTCATGGAAGGCAAGGGCTGCCTGTTCAAGAAATTCGCCGGCATCGACGTTTTCGACATCGAACTGGCCGAAAACGACCCGGACAAGCTGATCGACATGATTGCCGCCATGGAGCCGACGCTCGGCGGCATCAACCTGGAAGACATCAAGGCCCCGGAATGCTTCTACATCGAAGAGAAGCTCAAGGAGCGGATGAACATCCCCGTCTTCCACGATGACCAGCACGGTACGGCGATCATTTCCGCTGCCGCGATGCTCAACGGCCTGAAGATCGTCGACAAGAAGATCGAGGAAATCAAGGTTGTCTGCTCCGGCGCCGGCGCTGCCGCTATTTCCTGTCTGAACCTGTGGTGCGATCTCGGCGTCAAGCGCGAGAACATTACGGTCTGCGATTCCAAGGGCGTCATTTACATCGGCCGCCCGGGTGGCATGGATGAAACCAAGGCCCGCTACGCCCAGAATACCGAGCAGCGCACCCTGGCTGATGCGATGGTCGGCGCCGACGTCTTCCTCGGTCTGTCGGCTGCTGGCGTGGTCAAGCAGGAGATGGTCAAGAGCATGGCTGACAAGCCGATGATCTTCGCGCTGGCCAACCCGACCCCGGAAATCCTACCTGAACTGGTCAAGGAAGTGCGCTCCGACGCCATCATCGCGACCGGCCGTTCCGATTACGTCAATCAGGTCAATAACGTCCTCTGCTTCCCGTTTATCTTCCGCGGTGCCCTGGATGTCGGCGCCACGCGCATCACCGAAGAGATGAAGATGGCGTCCGTGCGCGCCATCGCCGAGCTGGCCGAAGCCGAAGTAACCGACGAAGTGGCCATGGCCTACCCCGGCCACGATCTGTCCTTTGGCCCGGAATACCTGATTCCCAAGCCCTTCGACCCACGCCTGATCGTCAAGATCGCGCCGGCCGTCGCACAGGCCGCCATTGACTCCGGCGTCGCCACCCGGCCGATCACCGACTGGGCCGCCTACCGCGCCAAGCTGTCGGAGTTTGTGTACCACACCGGCGTCGGCATGCGCGCCATCTTCCAGGCCGCCCGTCAGGCCAAGGGCAAGCGCATCATCTTCGCGGAGGGTGAAGACGAGCGCGTACTGCGCGCCGCCCAGGTGGTCATCGAGGAAAAGTTTGCCCGTCCGATCCTGATCGGTCGCCCCGGCGTCATCGAGCGTCGTCTGGAAAAGGCCAAGCTGCGCATCCAGCCGGGCGTCGATTTCGATGTTGTCAATCCCGAGTCGGACGAACGTTTCCGCGAGTGCTGGACCGCCTATCACAAGCTGATGTCGCGTCGCGGCGTAACCCCGGCCATCGCCAAGGAAGCCATGCGTCGCAAGCCGACGGTGATTGGTGCCATGCTGCTCAAGCTCGGCTACGCCGATGGCCTGATCTGCGGCATGACTGGCCAGTACAGCCACCATCTTGGCGTGATCCGCGAAATCGTCGGCAAGCGTCATGGCGTCAACACCATGGCCGCGATGAACTATCTGATGCTGCCGGGGCGCTCGCTGTTCATCTGCGACACGCACGTGAACGAGAACCCGAATGCCCAGGAAATCGCCGAAATGACCCTGATGGCCGCCGAGCAGGTCAAGCGCTTCGGCATTCATCCCAAGGTCGCCCTGCTCTCGCACTCCAATTTCGGTTCCAGCGGTTCCGAATCGGCCCGCAAGATGGGCGTTGCTGCCGGTCTGGTTTCCGCCATGTCGGCCGGCGAACTGGAAGTTGACGGCGAAATGCACGGCGATGCCGCGCTGGACGAAAATCTTCGTCGCGAAGCCAACCCCGATTCGCCGCTCAAGGGCGAGGCCAACCTGCTGGTCATGCCCAACATCGACGCGGCCAACATCTCCTACAACCTGATCAAGATGACCGGTGGCGAAGGCGTGACCATCGGCCCCATCCTGCTCGGTGCGGATCGCCCGGTGCATGTGCTGACCTCGACGGCGACGGTCCGCCGTCTGGTCAACATGACGGCGCTGGCCGTTGTGGAAGCGATGGAACGCTGATTTAAGCGCGATAAAAAGGCGCGGGAGGGAAACCTCTCCGCGCCTTTTTCATTTTTGGCCGATTTTTCGGGCCGACCGTAGCAATTCGCCGGATTGAGGCCCTTACTCGGACAGTGCCGCCAGCAGCTTGCCGTGTATGCCGCCAAAGCCGCCGTTGGACATGACCAGGATGTGGTCGCCCGGTTGCGCGGCGATGACGATCTGATCGACCAGCCGGGCCAGGTCGTCCTCGACCACGGCACGCTCGCCCATCGGCGCCAGCGCCTCGCGGGCATCCCAGCCGAGATTGGCGCTGTAGCAGAACGCCGCATCGACCTCGCGCAGGCTGTCCGGCAACTGGGATTTCATCGTGCCCAGCTTCATCGTGTTCGAGCGTGGTTCCAGCACGGCCAGGATGCGGGCCTTGCCGACCTTGCGGCGCAGGCCGGCCACCGTCGTCGCAATTGCCGTCGGATGATGGGCAAAGTCGTCGTACACCGTGATGCCGCGCACTTCGCCGCGCACTTCCATGCGCCGTTTGACATTGACGAAGCGCGACAGTGCATCCAGCCCCTGTTCGAGCCGCACGCCGACATGGCGGGCGGCGAGCAGCGCGGCACAGGCGTTGGCCCGGTTGTGCTCGCCGGACAGATTCCACCGGGTGCGGCCGATCAGGCCATCTGGCCCGTAGAGCGCCAACTCGCCGCGCGCATCGTCGCCGGTGACGCGATAGCCGGCCGGGTCGTTGAAACGCTCGACCGGCGTCCAGCAGCCGCGCTGCAGCACGCGGTCCAGGCTGGCCTCGGCTGCATTCGAGACGATCAGCCCGGATTGCGGCAAGGTGCGCACCAGGTGGTGGAATTGCGTTTCGATCGCGGCCAGATCGCTGAAAATGTCGGCATGATCGAATTCCAGATTGTTGAGCACGACAGTGCGCGGCCGGTAATGAACGAACTTGGACCGCTTGTCGCAGAAGGCGGTGTCGTATTCGTCGGCCTCGATCACGAAGAAGGGCGTGTCGCCCAGCCGGGCCGAAACGCCGAAGTTCAGCGGCACGCCGCCGATCAGGAAGCCCGGCGCCATGTTGGCGTCTTCGAGGATCCAGGCCAGCATCGAAGCGGTTGTCGTCTTGCCATGGGTGCCGGCGACGCCGAGCACCCAGCGCCCCTGCAGCACGTGCTCGGCCAGCCACTGCGGTCCGGAGACGTAAGGCAGGCCCTGGTCGAGGATCGCTTCGAGCAAGGGATTGCCGCGCGAAATGGCGTTGCCAATCACGAAGACGTCCGGTTTGAGCGCCAGCTGGTCGGTGTCGAAGCCCTGGATCAGTTCGATACCGGCGTCGCGCAGCTGGTCGCTCATCGGCGGATAGACGTTGGCGTCGCAGCCGGTGACCTTGTGGCCGGAATCGACCGCCAGTTGGGCAACGCCGCCCATGAAGGTGCCGCAGATGCCGAGAATATGAATGTGCATGTCACAGAGAGCCGTTAGAATGGGGGCGATTTTACCTTGATCGAGTCCACCATGACCCGTCATGAACGGCAACGCCCGAGTAGCAGTACCCGGGCCAGCATCGCCAGCGCCGCCGCCCGCCTGATGGCCGAGGACGGCATTACCGACTATCACCACGCAAAAAAGAAGGCTGCCCGCCAGTTGGGTTTGCCCGAACACGCCGCCTTTCCCGATAACGCCGAGGTCGAGGCCGAGTTGCGCGCCTATCGCCTGCTCTATCAAGGCGAAGACCATGTCGAGCTGATCGCCGCCCTGCGGCACTCCGCGCTCGACTTGCTCGAGCTGCTGGCCGCCTTCAATCCCTATCTGACCGGCTCCGTGCTCGACGGAACGGCCGGTGAGCATTCGCGCATCGACATCCTGCTTTTTGCCGACAGCGCCAAGGAAGTCGAGATCTTCCTGCTCAATCGCGGTATCGACGTCGAGCATGCCGAACCGCGCAACGAACGGGTCGAGGCCGTGCTGCAGATGGAAACAGATACCGCCGACGCCAACCTGATCGTCCTGGCGCCGCATCTCGAGCGCATAAGCCTGAAACATCGCGACGGGCGCCCGCAGGAACGCGTCCGGGCCGATGCCCTGCGCGCCTTACTAAAGGAATAGACTGGACAAGTTGCAGCGAATTACGGCAAACTTGCAGCTATGACGAAGCGAAAAACTGCTTCCAAGCCGGTTGACAAGCCCCGCATCCTGGTGATGCATGGGCCCAATCTGAACCTGCTTGGCACCCGCGAACCGGAACATTACGGCCGGGTAACCCTGTCCGATATCAACATGGCGCTGGCCCGCATGGCCGAGGGCGCCGGTGTTGAACTGGAAACTTTCCAGAGCAACCATGAAGGGGCGCTGATAGAGCGCATTCATGCCGCTCGCGAACAGGGTGTCCGCGCCATCATCATCAATCCGGCGGCCTACACGCATACCAGCGTGGCGCTGCGCGATGCCATCGCGGCGGTGGCGATTCCCTTCGTCGAAGTGCATCTCTCCAACGTGCATGCCCGGGAGCCTTTCCGGCATCACTCGTATTTTTCGGACCTGGCCGTCGGCGTCATCTGCGGGCTGGGTCATCAGGGCTACGTGCTGGCCCTGGAATACCTGCTCAACAAGCTTAATATCGAATAGCCGGCTTCGGCCGGCTGCTTGCGTCCAACGGGCGCAATATAGAAGGAGTCATCCATGGATCTGCGCAAACTCAAGAAACTCATCGATCTCGTTCAGGAATCGGGTATTTCCGAACTGGAAGTGACCGAAGGCGAGGAAAAGGTTCGCATCGCCAAGCATTACGGTGCCGTCGCTGCTGCGCCCCAGCAGTACTACGCCGCACCGGCGCCGATGGCCGCGCCTGGCGCCCCGGTCGTCTCGTCGGTCAATCTCGACGACGAAGATGAGCTGCCGGAAGGTCATATCGTCAAGTCGCCGATGGTCGGCACCTTCTATCGCTCCCCGTCGCCCGGCGCCGATGCCTTCGTGCAAATCGGCCAGAGCGTCAAGCAGGGCGAAACGCTGTGCATCATCGAGGCGATGAAGCTGCTTAACGAAATCGAAGCCGACGCTTCCGGCGTGGTCAAGGCCATCCTGCTCGAGAACGGCGATGCCGTCGAATTCGGCGAGCCGCTGTTCGTGATCGGCTGATATGGCCATGTTCGAAAAGGTTCTTATCGCCAACCGCGGCGAAATTGCCCTGCGTATTCAGCGCGCCTGCCGCGAATTGGGCATCAAGACCGTGGTTGTCCATTCCGAGGCCGACCGCGATGCCAAATACGTCAAGCTGGCCGACGAGTCGGTCTGTATCGGACCGCCGTCCTCGACGCTAAGCTATCTGAACGTTCCGGCCATCATTTCTGCCGCGGAAGTGACCGATGCCCAAGCAATTCACCCGGGCTACGGCTTCCTCTCCGAAAATGCCGATTTTGCCGAACGCGTCGAAACCTCTGGCTTCGTCTTCATCGGCCCCAAGGCCGAAACCATCCGCTTGATGGGCGACAAGGTGTCGGCCAAGAACGCCATGAAGGCGGCGATGGTGCCCTGCGTGCCGGGTTCCGACGGCGAACTGCCGGATGATCCCAAGGAGGTCGTCAAGATTGCCCGCGCCGTCGGTTATCCGGTGATCATCAAGGCGGCCGGTGGCGGCGGCGGGCGGGGCATGCGCGTTGTGCATACCGAGGCCGCGCTGGTCAACGCAGTGCAGATGACCAAGCAGGAGGCCGGCAGTTTCTTCGGTAATCCTGCGGTTTACATGGAAAAATACCTGGAAAACCCACGTCACGTGGAAATCCAGGTGCTGGCCGACCAGCATGGCAGCGCCATTTACCTCGGTGAGCGTGACTGCTCGATGCAGCGTCGTCACCAGAAGGTCATCGAAGAAGCGCCGGCGCCGCATATCCCGGCCCGCCTGATCGGGCGCATCGGCGAACGCTGTGCCGAAGCTTGTCGCAAGATCGGTTATCGCGGTGCAGGCACGTTCGAATTTCTCTATGAAAACGGCGAGTTCTATTTCATTGAAATGAACACCCGCGTCCAGGTCGAACATCCGGTCACCGAGATGATCACTGGCGTCGATATCGTCCAGGAGCAGATTCGCGTCGCTACCGGCGAGAAGCTGCGCTACAAACAGAAGGACATCACACTGCGCGGCCATTCGATCGAATGCCGTATCAACGCCGAAGATCCCTTCACCTTCGTCCCCTGTCCGGGAAAGATCGAGTTTTATCATCCGCCAGGCGGCCCCGGCATCCGTGTCGATACGCACATCTACCAGGGCTACACGGTGCCGTCGCATTACGATTCGATGGTCGCCAAGGTCATTGCCTATGGTGACACCCGCGATCAGGCAATCCGCCGCATGCGCATCGCGCTGTCCGAAATGAGCATCCAGGGCATCAAGACCAATATCCCGCTGCATCAGGAACTGATGCAGGACGCCCGTTTCATCGAAGGCGGTACCAGCATTCACTATCTCGAACAGAAACTCGCCGACAAGGGCGAAGTGAAGCTGTAACCGATGAGCTGGCAAAGTGTCAGTTTCCTGACCGACGCGGCGCATGCCGAGCCGATGTGCGACGCGTTACTGGAGGCGGGCGCGCTGTCGGCCAGCATCGAGGATGCCGATGCAGGTACGCCGGACGAGCAGCCGCAGTTCGGCGAGCCGGGCTCGGTGGCAACACCGGGGTGGACGCATTCGCGCGTCGTCGTGCTGCTCGAACCGGATGCCGCGATTGACGCGGTACTCGGCGAAGCGGCGTCAGCAATCGGTTTGTCCGACATTCCGGCCTACACGGTCGGCACCGTCGAGGAGCAGAACTGGGTGCAGCTGACCCAGTCGCAGTTCGACCCGATCCGCGTTTCCGACCGGCTGTGGATCGTGCCTTCCTGGCACGAAACGCCCGATCCGGCGGCGATCAACCTGATTCTCGATCCCGGCATGGCCTTCGGGACCGGTTCTCACCCGACCACCAGGCTTTGCCTGGAATGGCTGGAGCGGAACGTTTCCGAGGGCTGCGCGCTGCTCGATTACGGCTGCGGTTCAGGTATCTTGGCCATCGCCGCGGCACGTCTGGGCGCCGGCCATGTCGCCGGGGTCGATATCGATCCGCAGGCCGTCGAGGCGGCCCGCGCCAATGCCGAGCGCAACGGTGTGACAGCGCTGTTTGCCGACTCGGCGGAACCGGTCGCCGGCGAGTATGATGTCGTCGTGGCCAATATCCTGTCCAATCCGTTGCGTGTTCTCGCCCCAGCCATCTGTGCGCATGTCCGCCCGGGTGGCCGGCTCGCCTTGTCCGGCATTCTGCGTGAGCAGATCGACGAGATCATCGCCATCTACGCCCAATGGATTCCGCTGCAGGTGGCAGATACGCGCGAGGACTGGGTATGTCTGGCGGGTCTCAAGCCCTGATGCGGACGCGTTGCCCGGCATGTGGCACGGTCTTCCGTGTGACATCCGAGCAACTGCGACGCAAGGCCGGCAAGGTCCGCTGCGGGCATTGCCAATCGGTATTCAACGCCTTTGACGAATGGCAGGCTGATCCGCTTGAACCGGCGATCGACACGCCGGCAACCGACGCCGATCTGTCATCGGCAGTGGATCACCCCGCGACCGGCGAGGCTGATGTCGCCCAGACGGCGGCAGAAGCCGATGTCGAGTCCCTCGACCACGCCGAAGAATGCCTGGAAGGGTCATCACCGGATGTCGCCGAACAGCCCGAAGACTGGGTTCCCGAAGACGACATGTCGGTCGAAGTCGACGAGCCGGTCGTTCTTCTCCATGATGCCGATCCTGACCCGCTGGCAGCTATCGACGTCGAGGCAGGACAGGAGCAAGTGCCTGAAACTGAGTCCGTGTCCGAGTCCGAGTCCGTATCGGCGGTCGATGAGGTGTTGGCTGAAACGCCTGAAGAATCGACCCTGGCCGCTCGTGAGGCCGGTCTAGTTGCCGCACGTGACCTGAGCGATACCTCCGCCTACAACCGCTGGGCGGCCGGAACCCTGGCTGGCAATGGCCTGGGCGGTTTTGGCGGCGAGCCGCCCCGGCGCGCCGTCTGGCCTTTCGTGCTGGTGGCGGTTGTGCTGTTGATTGTGCTGCTCGGGCAATTGTTTTACTACTTCCGGACCGAAATTGTCCTGCGCCTGCCCGATACGGTGGCGATCTACGAACTGGCCGGGGCGGATATCCCGCTGCCGCGCAATCCGGCGCTGGTTTCCATCGAAACCTCGGATCTGCAGTCGGACAACGCCCGCGGCCTGTTTGTCCTGCAGGCCACCCTGAAAAATGGCGCAGCTTACCCGCAGGCCTGGCCGGCGCTTGAGTTGAGCCTGACCGATACCAACGATTCCGTCGTGTCCCGGCGGGTTATGTACGCTGCCGAATATCTGCCGCCCGGTACGGCTTCCGATTCTTTCCCGGCCAATGGCGAAGTTGCCGTCAAGTTGTGGATCGAGGCCAAGGAAGCCGGTGCCTCGGGCTATCGCCTTTACATCTTTTACCCCTGATTCCCCATGACAACACTGATTTGCGGTTCCCTGGCCTTTGACAACATCATGGTCTTCCCGGACCGTTTCAAGAACCACATCCTGCCCGAGCAGATTCACATCCTGAACGTTGCTTTCCTGGTTCCCGAGATGCGTCGCGAGTTCGGCGGCTGTGCTGGCAACATCGCCTACAACCTGATGCTGCTGGGTGGCGAGCCGATGATCATGGCCACCGTCGGCGACGATGCGGCGCCCTATCTCAACCGCCTCGACAAGCTTGGGCTGCCGCGTGCCCATGTCCGTCAGATCAGCGGCAGCTTTACCGCCCAGGCATTCATTACGACCGATCTCGACGATAACCAGATCACTGCCTTTCACCCGGGGGCGATGAGCTTTTCGCACCTCAACAAGGTGGCCAGCGCCGGGGCGAAGCTCGGCATCGTCGCACCGGATGGCCGCGAAGGCATGATGCAGCACGCACGCGACTTTGCTGAAGCCGGTGTGCCCTTCATCTTCGATCCGGGTCAGGGCCTGCCGATGTTCAACGGTGACGAATTGATGGACTTCATGCGCCTGGCGGATTACGCCTGCTTCAACGACTACGAGGCCAAGCTCCTGTGCGACCGGACGGGCCGCAGCCTGGAGCAGCTGGCCGGCGAAGTGGAGGCGCTGATCGTCACCCGGGGTGGCGAAGGTTCCGAAATCTACGCTGGTCAGCGCTACGACATTCCCTGCGTTGCCGCCGACGACATTGTCGATCCGACCGGCTGCGGCGATGCCTATCGCTCGGGCCTGTTGTACGGCATCGCCAATGGCCTGGACTGGGCGACGACCGGCCGGCTGGCGGCGGTGATGGGCTCGATCAAGATCGCCCATCGCGGCGGCCAGAACCACCAGCCGAGCCGCGAGGAGATCGCCGAGCGTTACCGCAAGGAATTCGGCGCAGCACCATGGTAGTGAAACATCGCCGTCATCTTCGGGCAAAGCGCACGTAACACACGTCATCCATATTGTTCTCCACGAAGACATGGAGAAAAATATGGAAAACATCCACAAGGCTGCCGGACGCAGCCGTCCCGAAAAGAAGAGCCTGGCGGTGGGTTTTGCCCGCAGCCAGAGCGACATTCTTGATGCCCAGCGCCTGCGTTACCGCGTGTTCGCCGGTGAAATGGGCGCCAACCTGCCGAGCCGCACGCCGGGCGTCGATCACGACATCTACGATCCGTACTGCCAGCACCTCGTCGTGCGCGATACTCAGAGCGGCGAAATCGTCGGCACCTATCGCATCCTGACGCCGGAAAACGCCCGTCAGGTCGGCTACTACTCGGAAAACGAATTCGATCTGACCCGCCTGCAGCACCTGCGTTCGCGCCTGGTCGAAATCGGCCGTTCCTGTGTTCATCCGGACTACCGCACCGGCGCGACGATCACCCTGCTGTGGTCCGGCCTCGCCCAGTTCATGATCGAGAACAGCTACGACTACCTGATGGGTTGCGCCTCGATCAGCATGGCCGATGGCGGTCATGCCGCGGCCAGCTTGTATAATCGACTGGCTGCCGATCACCTCGGGCCGCAGGAATATCGTGTTTTCCCGCGTTGTCCGCTGCCCCTGGCTGCCCTGCAGCAGGATCGTCCGGCCGAAGTGCCGCCGCTGATCAAGGGTTACCTGCGCGCCGGGGCCTGGATCTGCGGCGAACCGGCCTGGGATCCCGATTTCAACACCGCCGACCTGCCGATCCTGATGCCAATGGCCAAGGTTTCCGGCCGTTACGCCAAGCACTACCTGGGACAAGAAGCCTGAACCAAACCAATCTAGCGATTCGCGCCTTCCGGATTTGCCGCATCGCCCTGCTGGTCATCAGCGGGGCGCTCTGCTCGCTGTGCGTTCTGCCGCTCTGCGACGACCGTCGACGCCTGGCCCTCAAGGCCAGCTGGTCGGCCGCCCTGCTCGACGCGCTCGGTGTCGAAGTCGAGGCCGATCTGACGCATGCGGTGCCCGGCGCATTGCTGGTCGCCAACCACATCTCGTGGATTGACATCTACGTGATCAACGCCGTCCTGCCTGCCGCTTTCGTCTCGAAGGAGGAAGTCAGGCACTGGCCGCTGATCGGCTGGCTGGCGGCAAAGAACGATACGATCTTCCTGCGCCGCGGCAGCCGCGGGCACGCCAAAATCATCAACCAGCAGGTTGCCGATGTGTTGGCCCTGGGCAAGCATGTCGCGGTTTTTCCCGAGGGGACGACCAGCGATGGCCGCAGCCTGCTGCATTTCCACGCCGCGCTGATCCAGCCGGCACTGGTCGCTGGCCGGCCGGTGTTGCCGGTGGCGATTTCCTACTGGGAACTGGATGGTCAGCGCAGCCTGGCGCCCCGCTACGACGGCGATATTTCGCTCGGCCAATGTGCCCGGGCGATTATCGGTCGCCGGCGCATCATCGCCCGCCTGGTGACGACTCCCTTGCGGGGACTGAATGGCGAGGACCGCAAGCAGGTGGCGGCCGAGGCGCGCGAGGCTATCGCTTTGGCGGCAAGGCTTCCGTTGGCGAGCAATCCACCTGAAACACCTGACGGTCTTCCAGCCGGACAGCGGTCAGATGTCCTCCCCACAGGCAACCCGAGTCGAGTGCCAGCAGATTCGGCGTGATTTTCAGGCCGAGCGCCGACCAGTGGCCAGTGACCAGCACGGCATCGGCGCTTTTCCTGTCCGGTAGGTCGAACCACGGTAGATGACCAGCCGGGGCATTGGCCAGCTTGCCCTTGACCTTGAATTCCATCGTGCCATCTAGGCTGCAGAAACGCATCCGGGTCATCGCATTGACGATAACGCGCAGCCTTGGCCAGCCGGTCAGGTCATCGGACCAGCCGGCGGGCTCGCTGCCCCACAGGTTCTGGATGAATTTTCGGAAGTCGGGGCCTTGCAGGGCGGCTTCGACCTCGCGGGCCAGTTCGCGGGCGCGAGCAGGTGTCCATTGCGGCAGCAGGCCGGCGTGGACCAGGCAATACTCGCCCTCGGTGTGGCAGAGCGCCTGGTGGCGCAGCCAGTCGAGGAGTTCATCGCAATCCGCTGCGTCGAGGATTTCCTGCAGCGTGTCGTCCTTGCCGCGATACTTTGCACCACCTTCGGCGACCATCAGCAGGTAGAGATCGTGGTTGCCGAGCACGGTTAGCGCGGCCGGTCCGAGGGATTTGATCAGGCGCAGGGTTTCCAGTGATTTCGGGCCGCGATTGACCAGGTCGCCGACCAGCCATAAGCGGTCATTGGCCGGATCGAAAGCGCAATGATCCAGAAGCCGCTGCAGCGAGTCGTAACAGCCCTGGATGTCGCCGATCGCATAGGTGGCCATGAATGCTACGGTCGCCCCAAAAAAATCGCCAAAATCAGAAAAGGCGCCCGGTGACCATCACTCGACGGTAACCGACTTGGCGAGATTTCGCGGCTTGTAGCTACGGCCGGCCGTAGTCACGGCCTTAACCTGCCTCTGGCAGGTTAGCCTGCGCTGCAAACCGCGAGTCTGTGCTTGGTTAATCGTCATCACTCGACGGTAACCGACTTGGCGAGATTTCGCGGCTTGTCCACATCGGTGCCTTTGACCAGTGCTGCATGGTAGGACAGCAACTGCAGCGGTATGACATGCAGGATCGGCGACAGTTCGCCATAGTGTTCCGGCAGACGCAGGATGTGCACGCCTTCCGATTCCTGGATTTCCGAATCGGCGTCGGCGAAGACGTAGAGCTCGCCGCCCCGGGCCTGGACTTCACGGAGGTTGGACTTCAGCTTGTCGAGCAACACGTCGTTCGGGGCCACCGAGATGACCGGCATGTTGGCGTCGACCAGGGCCAGCGGGCCGTGCTTCAGTTCGCCGGCCGGGTAGGCTTCGGCGTGGATGTAGGAGATTTCCTTGAGTTTCAGCGCCCCTTCGAGGGCGATCGGATAGTGCCGGCCGCGACCGAGGAACAGCGCGTGCTGCTTGTCGGCGAAGCGTTTGGCCCAGGTTTCAATCTCCGGCTCGAGTTCGAGCACCTTGTTGACGGCGACCGGCAGGTGGCGCAATTGCTCGATGAAGGCGGATTCCTGTTCCGGCGACAGCCGGCCCTTGACCTTGGCCATGACCAGCGTCAGCAGGAACAGCGCGGCGAGCTGGGTGGTGAAGGCCTTGGTCGACGCGACGCCGATTTCCGGGCCGGCGCGGGTGATGAAGCGCAGCGCGCATTCGCGGACGATGGCTGATTCCGGTACGTTACAGATGGCCAGCGTCTTGCCCTGGCCCAGTTCCTTGGCGTGACGCAGCGCCGCCAGCGTGTCGGCGGTTTCGCCTGACTGGGAGATGGCGACGACCAGCTGGCGCGGATTAGCGACCGAGGTACGGTAGCGGTATTCGCTGGCGATTTCGACCGTGCACGGCACGCCGGCAATGGCTTCGAGCCAGTAGCGGGCGGTATAGCCGGAGTGGCTGCTGGTGCCGCAGGCAAGGATGAGGATATGGTCGACATCGGCCAGCAAGTTGCCGGCTTCGGCGCCGAAAATGCCGGGTTGAATGGTTTTGCTGCCACCGACGATTTCCAGTGTGTTGGCCAGAGCTTCCGGCTGCTCGAAGATTTCCTTCTGCATGTAGTGCCGGTAGGTGCCTAGTTCGACGGCCGCGGCGGACAGCTGCGAGACATGCACCGGGCGCTCGACCGGTGCGCCGTCGAGGCGGGTGATCTTGACGGAATCGGCGGTCAGCTCGGCAATGTCGCCGTTTTCCAGGTAGACCATGTTGCGGGTGACCTGCAACAGCGCGGAGGCGTCGGAGGCGGCATAGTTGCCGGTGTCGGAAACGCCGAGCAGAAGCGGCGAGCCTTCGCGGGCGACGACGACCTTGCCTGGCTGGGTATGGTCGATGACGGCGATGGCGTAGGCGCCGACCAGCCGTTGGCAGGCCATCCTGACCGCCCTGAAGAGATCCGGTTCGCAGCGCAGCGTGGCCTGTATCAGGTGGGCGATGCTCTCGGTGTCGGTGTCCGAGGTAAAGACGTAGCCCTGGGCGCTCAGTTCGTGGCGCAGGAACTCGTAGTTTTCGATGATGCCGTTGTGGACGACGGCGATATCGCCCGAGACGTGTGGGTGGGCATTGCGTTCGCAGGGCACGCCGTGCGTCGCCCAGCGGGTGTGGGCGATGCCGGTGACGGCGCTGGTGCTCGCCGAGGCGGCTTCCAGCTCGGCCACACGACCGACCGAGCGGACGCGCTCGATGGCGCCGCTGCCGATGACCGCCAGTCCGGCCGAGTCATAGCCTCGGTATTCGAGCTTCTTCAGTCCCTCGACGAGGACGGGAACGATATTGTTGCCGGCTGCTGCCGCGACGATGCCACACATGACGAGTCCTTAAACCTTGTAGTAGTCGCGATACCACGCGACGAATCTGCCGACGCCATCCTGGACGCTGGTACCCGGGACAAAACCGACCCAATCGTTGAGCAGGTCGGTGTTGGCGTAAGTCGCCGGCACGTCGCCATCCTGAAGCGGCAGCAGGCGCTTTTCCGCCTTCGTGCCCAAGGCGTTTTCAATGGCGCCGATGAAGTCGAGCAACTGTACCGGGTTATTGTTGCCGATATTGAACACCCTGTAAGGGACGTTGCTGGTTGCCGGATCGGCGGCAATTGCGTCGTAGGCCGGGTTGGCCGCGGCGTTGCGGTCCATCACGCGGATGACCCCTTCGACGATGTCGTCGATGTAGGTGAAGTCGCGCTGCATGTTGCCGTGGTTGAAGACGTCGATTGGCCGCCCTTCGAGGATGGCCTTGGTGAACAGGAAGAGCGCCATGTCCGGGCGGCCCCACGGGCCATAGACCGTGAAGAAGCGCAGGCCGGTCGTCGGCAGGCCGTAGAGGTGGCTGTAGGTGTGTGCCATCAGCTCGTTGGCCTTCTTGGTCGCGGCGTACAGGCTGACCGGATGGTCGACGCTGTCGTGTTCCGAGAATGGCATCTTGGTGTTGCCGCCATAGACGCTGGAGCTCGAGGCATAGACCAGGTGCTGCACCTTGTGGTGGCGGCAGCCTTCGAGAATGTTGATGAATCCGACCAGGTTGCTGTCGACGTAGGCGTGCGGGTTCTGGATCGAATAACGGACGCCGGCCTGGGCGGCCAAGTGGATGACCTTGTCGAATTTCTCGTCGGCAAACAGCTTTTCCATGCCGGCGCGGTCGGCGACATCGAGCTTGACGAAGCGGAAGCCGGGCAGCGCCGTCAGGCGCTTCAGCCGATTTTCCTTCAGCGACACTTCGTAGTAGTCGTTCATGTTGTCGAGACCGACCACTTCGTCACCGCGGGCGAGGAGGCGGAGCGAGGCGGTCATGCCGATGAATCCGGCGGCGCCGGTCACAAGAATTTTCACGAAATCACCTTGGGAAAAGAGTCGTGCGATTTTAACGCAGTGCCGGCCTTGCGTCCCGTTTTACAAGCATCCTGGCATATTCCATTGATGCAGCCCCGGGTGTCGGCACGGTCAGTGCCAAAGGTGGCGTAGGGCAACGGCTTTGGCATGGCGGGCATTTATAATGGTGGCTTCCAATGAGCTGATTTTATCTGCCGATGCGCTATCTGATCGTGAAAACTTCCTCGTTCGGCAGCATCTATGGATGCCTGCCCGCCTGATGGCGCGTCTGGCCTATTCGCTGCTGCTTTACCTGATCACGCCGCTGATCTGGCTGCGCCTGCTGTGGCGTGGCCGCAAGCAACCCGAGTATCTGCACAACCTTGGCGAGCGCTATGGTTTTTACCGCCAGCCGGTGCCGGGCAAGCTGATCTGGGTGCATGCCGTCTCGGTTGGGGAAACGCGCGCTGCCCAGCCCTTGATCGAAGGCCTGCAGGCGCGCTGGCCGGAGCATCGCATCCTGCTCACCGGAATGACGCCGACCGGTCGCGCTGCCGGTCGCGAGGTCTATGGTGACGGGGTAATTCAGGCCTATCTGCCCTACGATTATCCGGGCGCGGTTGAGCGCTTTTTCAGGCATTTTTCACCAGACTTTGGCGTGCTGATGGAAACCGAGGTGTGGCCCAATCTGCTTGCTGCCGCAAAGGGTCAAGGTGTGCCCGTGGTTCTTGCCAATGCCCGGTTGTCGGCCCGTTCGGCTCGTGGTTATGGGCGCTTCTCGGCGCTGCTCGGGCCGGCTTTTGCCTCGCTGGCCGGGGTCGCAGCGCAGACGGCGGGCGATGCCGGGCGCCTCGCCGGGCTGGGTGTCAGAAGTGTCGAGATCTGCGGCAATCTGAAATTCGATGTGACTCCCCCGGCGGACAAGATCGCGCTCGGGCAGGCGTGGCGCGCGGTGATCGGGGGGCGGGCCGTCTGGCTGGCCGCCAGTACGCGTGAAGGCGAAGAGGCTTTGGTGCTCGAAGCGTGGCGCCACAATGCCGTGCCGGATGCCTTGCTGGTCCTGGTGCCGCGTCACCCGCAGCGCTTCGATGCGGTGGCCTCCTTGTTGCAACAGGAAGGCTGGCACTTTGCGAAACGCAGCGACGGCCTGCCGGCTGCCGATATCCATGTCTGGCTGGGCGACAGTATGGGCGAAATGGTGGCCTATTACACGCTGGCCGATCTGGCTTTCATCGGCGGCAGCCTGTTGCCGCTGGGCGGGCAGAACCTGATCGAGGCGGCGGCTTGCGGTTGTCCGGTGCTGGTCGGGCCGCATACCTTTAATTTCCAGCAGGCCACCGAGGATGCAATCGCCAGCGGTGCGGCACAGCGCGTCGACGGCCCGGAAATGCTGAATGCTACGGTCGCCCGTCTTTTGGGGTCAAAAACGGAATTGGCAGCGATGCGGCTGGCGGCGGGCGAATTCGCCCGCGCCCATCAGGGTGCCACTGCTCGGATGCTGGCGCTTATTGAGCGGTGGACGGGTCGAGCAGCGCGTTGATCTGGCCGACGTCGTCTTCGCCCAGCGCGCCGGTGGCCGCCTTCAGGCGCAGTTGCGCCATCAGCGTATCGAGCGTGGCCTTGGCCAGGTCGCGGCGGGTGACATAGACCTGGTTTTCGGCGTTCAGCACGTCGATGTTGATGCGCACGCCGACTTCGTAGCCCAGCTTGTTCGATTCGAGGGCCGACTGCGACGAAACCAGCGCTGCCTTCAAGGCCTTGACCTGGGCCAGACCGTTGGTGACGCCGAGATAATACTGGCGGGCCGACAGGGCCGCTCCGCGACGGGCGGCGTCGAGGCCGGACTGGGCGGCATTGCGGTTGGCGGCTGCTTCGCGCTGGCGCGACACGGTCAGGCCGCCCTGGAAGAGCGGGATGTTGAGCTGGACACCGATGTTGGTGAAATCGGTGTCGGCTAGGCCGATGGTCGAAGCAAAGGATTTCGAGTAACCGTGGTTGGCGACCAGATCGACCGTCGGATAATGACCGGCCCGCTGCTTGTCGACTTCGCGGGCGGCGATGTCGGCCGCGGCCTGCTGCACCTGGACGGCAATGCTGTCCTTCTCGGCGGCGGCAACCCACTGGTTCATGTCGCTCGGCTGCGGTGTCGTCAGCGCCGCATCCTTGCGCGTCGTGGCCAGCGGGCCGGCGGGCTTGCCGATGATCGCGGCCAGCGCGTGCTGCCTGACTTCGAGATCACTCTCGGCGGCGATTTCCTGGGCCTGCGCCAGGTCGTAACGCGCCTGTGCTTCGTGGGAGTCGGTGATGGTCGCGGTGCCGACTTCGAAATTCTTCTTGGCCGATTCGAGCTGCTGGCCAATGGCGGCCTTGTTGGCACGCACGGCCGTCAGGTTCTCGATGGCGTAGATCACGTCGAAATAGGCCTGCGAGACGCGCAGGATCAGATCCTGCCGGGCCTGCACGAAATTGGCCTCGGCCTGCGCGACCTGCATTTTCGACTGGTCGTAGGAAACCCAGTTCTGCCAGCGGAACAGCGGCTGGGAGAGGGTCAGCTGGTAGCCGTTGGAGTTGTAGTTCGGCTTGGTGATCGTCGGCCCGTTGTGCGCGGAAATTTCGGTCTGGTTCCAGACCGTGTTGCCGGACAGCGTCAGGCTGGGCAGCAAACCGGCGCGTGCCTGCGGCGTCTTCTCGCGGCCGGCATCAAGCGTTGCACGGGCGGCGGCAAAGGTCGGATCGTTGTTCTGCGCTTCGCGGTAAACCTGCATCAGGTCGGCCGCGAAGAGCGGGGAAGCGAACAGGGGGGAGACGATCAGCCAGGCGAGTTTTTTCATGCCATCCTCAATAACGACGCATGCTCGGGTCGACTTCGCCGGCCCAGGCCTCGACGCCGCCCATCAGGTTGTAAACGGCGCCATAACCCTTGCGCTCCAGGAACATCGCCACCTGCATGCTGCGTCCGCCGTGATGGCAGATCACCACGACCTCACGCTCCGGATCGATTTCCTCGCAGCGCATCGGGACCACGTGCATGGGGATGTGCTGCGAGCCTGCCAGTTGGCAGAGTTCGATTTCCCAGGGTTCGCGCACATCGAGCAGGATAGGGTTTGGCCGGGATTCGTCGGCCAGCCATTCGGCAAGTTGTTGGGCGCGAACCTGTTTCATCAGAAGGTGAAGCTGGACTTGGTCTCGGCGCCGTCGAGCGGCGGGATGACGGTTTCGAACAGGTTGACGGTGTTGTAGATGCCTTCGCCGGTGCAGGTGATCAGCTGGGCTTCCATGACCGGTGCTTCGCCGACGACGACGGCCAGGCGGCCACCGACGCGCAACTGCTTGAGGAGGGCAGCGGGCACGACTGGCAGGGCGCCGGAAACCACGATTGCGTCGTACGGGCCGCGCTGCGACCAGCCTTCGGCGCCATTGCCGACTTCGACGCTGACGTTGGCAACGCCGTCGCGCTCGAGGTTGGCCTTGGCCATGGCCGCCAGTTCCGGGCGGATCTCAATGGTGACCACGTGCTCGGCGCGGGCGGCCAGCAGGGCGGCCATGTAGCCGCTGCCAGTGCCGATTTCGAGAACCTTGTCGGTTTTCTGGAGAACCAGCTCCTGCAACATCTTGGCTTCGATCTTGGGGGCCAGCATGACCTGCCCGCCGCCAAGCGGGATTTCCATGTCGGCGAAAGCCAGGTTGCGATAAGCCGGGGGGGTGAAGTCTTCGCGCTTGACGACGAAGAGCAGATCAAGAACCTGCGGATCCAGAACCTCCCAGGGCCGGATCTGTTGTTCGATCATGTTGAAGCGCGCTTGCTCGATGTTCATTGGGGTCTCCGCAGGCATAATATTAGCACAAGCTAATATATTGATTCCGACAAATCAAAATTATACCTGACTCTCCTTTTCCAGCCTGCGCAAACCATGGCGCAGCAGGTCCATGTGAATTTGCAGATAGAGTCGGGGGTTGCTCTCGCCACCCTGGCAGCAACTCATCGAATGACGCCAGATCAGCAGCATCAGGATCGGGGCGATGACCACGTCGATGGTCGTTTCGACGTCCATCGCACGGAATTCGCCACTCTCCGTGCCGCGCTTCAGGGCAAATCCGACCAGGGCGCGGCCACGGCTGATGACATTTTCGTAATAGAACCGCGCCAGTTCCGGAAAGTTCCGCGCCTCGGCGACGATCAGTTTTGGAATGCCGGCATAGGCCGTCTGGCCGATCTTGTCCCACCAGTTGTCCAGCAGCTTTTCGAGCAAGTCGAAGCTGCAGCCGACGTGGTGGGCGGCGATTGCCTCGCCTTCCTCGATGACCGGAATGATGCCTTCCCGGATTACCGCCTTGAACAGTGCTTCCTTGTTCTCGTAATAGAGATACAAGGTGCCCTTCGAGACATTGGCCCTAGCCGCGACGTCTTCTAGGCGCGTGGCGGCGAATCCCTTCTCGACGAAGAGATCGAGCGCAGCGGCGAGCAGCTCCGAAGGTCGGGCTTCCTTGCGGCGTCTACGGGGGGCGGGAATGGCTGGCATTGGTAACTTAATGACTTGTTGGTCATTAAGTTACCACCGTGCCGGCATTCAGGTCAACGACCTTCCTTGATCAGGCGACCACCGGCAGGCTGGATTGGCCGGGCGTTATTCTTGTACAGGCGGCTGAAGATGTTGATCTGATCCTGCGAAACCTGTACCGGCTGCTTCATGACCAGCCACAGCACGCCTTCCGAACAGGGCGGTGTGGTCAGCGAACCCATGTAGGTGTAGTAGTTGCGCGTGGCCGGCAGCAGGGTGTTCAGGTCGACCAGCGTCGTCGGCGGTGCGACCGGCTGGTTTTTCTCCAGCGGCATGTTGTTCCACAGCGTCTGGATGAAGGGGTTCTCGGTGCCGCGTTCGAGCAGCACGGCGACGACCGCGAGTTGCCCGTCATCGGACTTGTGCACCAGATGGACGACCATGTCGAAGCGCTGGCCATTGACCTTTTCTTCGGACGGACGGTGGAAGTGGAACTGGACCAGTTCGTAGGTCTTGCCGGTCAGCGAGATCGAACTTTCGCCGATTTCGACCTGGATGGTGTGGCCGTTGTCGACGATGCGGAAGGTCGACGGACGGTAGGCGAACTTGATCGGCTCCAGGTCCACCTTGATGCCATCCTTGATGTCGATCGGCGACTGGCGTTCGCCAATGGCGCAGGTCTTGTTTTTCGGATCGAGTTTGGCCCAGTTCTCGGGGCCGCCGACGCCCTCGTAGTCCCAGTGGATGTGAGCGTGCTGCAGCGCCGGTTCGGCATGTGCCAATTCCAGCATGTAGCCTTCGGAACGGGCGGGCTTCTTTGCTTTTGGTGTCGGCGCCGGCGTGGTGTGGACGATGTAGGTTGCCGGTTTGCTCGGCACTGCTTCCTTGGCGGGAACTGGCGCAGGGGGCGGGGGCGACGTCTTCGCGCCTTCCATGGCCGCCTTCAGGTTGGGCTTGATCGACGGGATTGCAGCATGCTCGGCGTCCTTGGCCGGGACATCGGCCGTCTTGATGGCAGCCGGCTTTTCACCCTTGGCCAATTCCTTCTTGAGCAAGGCTTCGTTGGCGACCTTCAGTTGGCCGGCGGCCTCGTTGGCCTTCTGGGCGATTTCGTTGATGCCCTCTTTGGGCGGGCGGCAGACTTCGCGCAGCACCTTGTCGTCGAGCGTGCCGGTACGTACCGGCAGGTCGGCACCTTTGAGGTCTTCCTCGCGGACGATTTCGGTGTCGCTCTTCTTGAAAATGCGCTTGATGGTGTTGGCGTTGCGCGTCGTGCAGTCGTAGCGGGTGATTGCTTCGATGACTTTATAAGGGGCGCCGGTCTTGCCATCGGTCAGCTCCTTGTCCAGAACGACGCGGCCCTGGGCCTGAACGGTATTGCCTTCGCGCTTGAGGCTGGTGCGGTCGATCTCGATGCGCTTGCCGGGCTCGGACGAGATGGTCTGCCAGGTCGGCGCGGCCGAAACGGTCCATGGCAAGGCGGCCAGCAGGCTGGCGATGATCAGGTGGCGCATCTTGGTTCCCTTATTTTTCCTTGGATTTCCGCGGCTTGTCGACGATATTTCGGCCAAATTCTACAAATCTTGAGCGCGGTTTGTCATTCCTTGCATTTTGCCTGTATTTCCAGTAACTTGCGACCCACTCGTTAGGGGTGCCGGCGAATTGTCCGGCTGAGAAATACCCTTCGAACCTGACCGGGTCATGCCGTCGTAGGGAAACGAACTCTGCCGTTGGAACCAGATCGCTCCTTGCCCGTCTTACCTGATGCAATTACGCACGGAGCCACAATGAACGTCAAAGAACAATTCCTCGCCGCCAATGCCCACGTCGACGAGGCTGCAGTCCAGCCGCTGCCCAATTCCCGCAAGATCTACGTCGAAGGCTCCCGCCCTGATATTCAGGTGCCGATGCGCGAAATCACGCAGGACGACACGCCGACGGCCTTTGGCGGCGAGAAGAATCCGCCGATCTATGTGTATGACTGCTCCGGGCCGTATTCCGACCCGGCCGCCAAGATCGACATCCGGTCCGGCCTGCCGGCGCTGCGTGCCCAGTGGATCGCCGAGCGCGGCGATGTCGAGGCGCTGCCCGACCTGAGTTCCGAATTCGGCCGTGCCCGTGCCGCCGACCCGGCGCTCGACGAGTTGCGCTTCCCCGGCCTGCACCGCAAGCCGCTGCGCGCCAAGGCTGGTGCCAATGTCTCGCAGATGCATTACGCCCGTAAAGGCATCATCACGCCGGAGATGGAATACGTCGCTATCCGCGAAAACCTCAACCGTCGCGCCTACATCGAATCGCTGCGGGCGACCGGCAAAATGGGCCAGAAGATGGCCGACATCCTCGGTCGTCAGCATAAAGGCCAGGACTTCGGGGCCAGCATTCCGGAAGAAATCACCCCGGAATTCGTGCGCAGCGAAGTCGCCCGCGGCCGCGCCATCATCCCGAACAACATCAACCACCCGGAAAGCGAGCCGATGATCATTGGCCGCAATTTCCTGGTCAAGATCAACGCCAACATCGGCAACTCGGCGCTCGGCTCCAGCATTCAGGAAGAAGTCGAGAAAATGACCTGGTCGATCCGCTGGGGCGGTGACACGGTGATGGACCTGTCCACCGGCAAGAACATTCACGAAACGCGTGAGTGGATCATCCGCAACAGCCCGGTGCCAATCGGCACGGTGCCGATCTACCAGGCACTGGAAAAGGTCAACGGCAAGGCGGAAGATCTGACTTGGGAAATCTTCCGCGACACGCTGATCGAACAGGCCGAGCAGGGTGTCGACTACTTCACCATCCACGCCGGCGTGCTGCTCCGTTACGTGCCGATGACCGCCAACCGCCTGACCGGCATCGTTTCCCGTGGCGGCTCGATCATGGCCAAGTGGTGTCTGGCGCATCACAAGGAAAGCTTCCTCTACACCCACTTCGAGGAAATCTGCGAAATCATGAAGGCCTACGACGTCGCCTTCAGCCTCGGCGACGGCCTGCGTCCCGGCTCGATCTACGACGCCAACGACGAAGCCCAGCTCGGCGAACTGAAGACGCTGGGCGAACTGACCGCAATCGCCTGGAAGCATGACGTCCAGACCATCATCGAAGGCCCGGGCCATGTGCCGATGCACCTGATCAAGGAGAACATGGACCTGCAGCTCGAATACTGCAAGGAAGCCCCGTTCTACACCCTCGGCCCGTTGACCACCGACATCGCCCCGGGTTACGACCACATCACCAGCGGCATCGGCGCCGCGATGATCGGCTGGTACGGCACCGCCATGCTCTGCTACGTGACGCCCAAGGAACACCTCGGCCTGCCCGACAAGGACGACGTCAAGGAAGGCATCATCACCTACAAGCTCGCAGCCCACGCTGCCGACCTCGCCAAGGGCCACCCCGGTGCGCAGATCCGCGACAACGCGCTGTCTAAAGCGCGCTTCGAGTTCCGCTGGGACGACCAGTTCAACCTGGGCCTCGATCCGGACAAAGCCAAGAGCTTCCACGACGAGACGCTACCCAAGGAATCGGCCAAGGTCGCCCACTTCTGCTCGATGTGCGGCCCGCATTTCTGCTCGATGAAGATCACCCAGGATGTGCGCGAGTTTGCTGCGGCCCAGGGTATCGCTGAAGCCGAGGCGCTGGAGAAGGGGATGGAAGTGAAGGCCGTCGAGTTTGTGAAGGCCGGGGCTGAGGTTTACAGCAAGGTTTAGGCTCGCCGAACTGCAGGAAACCAACAAAAAGGCGGCTGATTCAGCCGCCTTTTTGCATTTGGGCCGAATGCTACGGTCGGCTGCAAAAAAGAGCCAAAATCATCTGGCTTTTCAGCCGAAATACTTTTTCAAGGCACTGTCGAGGCGATCCGGGGAGTAGGGCTTGGACATCCAGCCGCTGGCGCCCGCCTCGCGGAACGCGGCCTTCATTTGGTCGGATGTTTCCGTTGTCAGCACGATGATCGGGACGCCAGTATTCCGGTCGCCTTCACGCACCGCCTTGACCATCGTCACGCCGTCCATGCCCGGCATGTTCTGATCGGTGATGATCAGGTCGAGATCATGGTTACGCACCTGCTCCAGACCGGCGCGACCGCCCGCAGCTTCGAGCACGTTATAGCCAAGTGGTTGGAGATGAGCCTTCAGCATGTTGCGGATAGTGGTCGAATCATCGACGACCAGGATGGTCTTGGCCTGCATGGAGCACCTTTCGCGAAGCGTAAGCGGGACACCGCATGGTATGCCGGTTCAGCTGATTTTGAAATATTTGCCGAGTCGGCCCGACGGTGTCATCTGTGCCGCCTGCTACACCATTTACGAGCATTTACAGCCCATTAACGCCCCTTAACCGGCTGCGGGCCGACTATTTGTCCTGTCGTCCGGCCCCTTCGGGTCGGCTTATTCGAGTGAAAGGACAGGCAAATGAATCTCAACTCCAGGCGTTATGTGGAGCGCTTTTTGATAGCGGCGGCTGTGGCGTTGGCTGTGCCGCTGTCGGCGGTGGCATTTGGCGGGGCGCATGGGGCGCCGAATAGTTGTGGCGGGCCGGAAATGCCAGGGAAGGTCGGGCATCGCGGGCCGGGGGAGCGGATGCCGCCGTATCTGCGTGGCTTGAACTTGAGCGAGGCGCAGCGCGACAAGGTGTTTGCGATCCTGCATGCACAGGCGCCGGCGATGCGCGACAAGGCAAAGATGGTGCATCGGGCGGAAGCTGATTTGCGCGGCTTGGCGATGTCGCCGGATTTCAGCGAGGCCAGGGCGCGTTCGCTGGCCGATGCGTCGGCCCGGGCGATGACGGAGATGACGCTGGCGCGCGTGGCGACGGATCGGCAGGTGCTGGAGGTGCTGACGCCCGAACAGCGCATGCAGGTGGCGGAGATGAAGCCGGAGCGCGCGGCCGTCCAGGGTGACGGGGCGCGTGCAGGGGAAGGCGGTCCGCGGCGGTAGGCGGGGGGGCTGGCTCGCAGGGAATCGACAAGGTAGCCACGGCAAGCATTTTCGATTTTGGCCATTTTTTGAGGCCGACCGTAGCATTTGGGTCGATAGGCCAGATTTCAGTCGCTGCCCGGGCTTGCCGCCTTTTCAGTCACCGTCGTTCGGCGCGAAGCGGAACGCTTCGGCCGGCGACGCCTGCCAGCCGCCTTCGCCGTTAAGCGCCAGCACCTGGCGGTGGTATTTCAGGATGGCCGGGCGGTGAGCGACGCTGACCAGGGTGGTGTCGAGGGTCAGCAGCAGCTTGTAGAGGGCGTCCTCATTGGCGCTGTCGAGGGCGCTGGTGGCCTCGTCGAGCACCGCGTAGCGAGGTTTGACGATCAGTATCCGGGCGAAGGCGAGGCGTTGCTGTTCGCCGACCGAGAGTACTTTGGACCAGTCGGCTTCGGCATCCAGGCTGCCGAAGCGCGAGGCGAGGTCGGGCAGGTTGACCTTTTCGAGCACCTTCAGCAACTGGGCGTCGGCTACGGCATGGCCGTTGTGCGGGTAGAGCAACTGGCTGCGCAGGCTGCCGAGCAGCATGTAGGGCTGCTGCGGCAGGAACAGGATGTTGTTGGGCGTCGGCCGGTAGATGGTGCCGCTGCCGTTGTACCAGAGGCCGGCGATGGCGCGCAGCAGGGAGCTTTTGCCACTGCCGCTCTGGCCGACGATCATCAGGTGCTCGCCGCGCTGAACCTTGATCGACAGGTTGCGGACCAGCGTGCGTTCGCAGTTGGGTGTCTGCAGCGTCAGGTTTTCCAGGGCCAGCTGGTTGGCGTCTACCGAGACGATGCTGTTGCCGCGTTGGGGCGGGCAGCCGGCGTGGCCGGGGAGGAAGCGGGCCAGGCTGTCGAGGCGGTCGATGCCGGCGGCAAAGCGGCTGAGGCTCTCGAAGTTCTCGACGATCAGCGAAAAGGCGGCGAGTACGGCGGCGAAGGCCCCGGCCGCCTGAACGGCCCGGCCGACTTCCAGTTCGCCGGAGAGGACGTCGGAGGCGATGATGGCGCTGGGCAGCACGATGGTCAGCAGGCTGTAGGCGTACTGGAAGAAATTGAGCCCCAATTGCGTGCGGACCAGGCGCTTGAAGTTCTTGAAGGCGGCGGCGAAACGCTTGCGCACCTGCTGCTGTTCCTGCCCCTCGCCGCGATAGAGGGCGATCGACTCAGCGTTTTCACGGACCCGGACCAGGCTGAAACGGAAATCCGCCTCGCGTCGCAGCTGGAGGAAATTCAGGTTCATCAGGCGCTTGCCGAAGACGAAGATGGTGACCAGCGTTCCGGCGCTGGCGTAGAGCACCAGAAAATAGACCAGTTCGCGGGAGATGGACCACAGAACGGTGCTGAAGGCGACCAGTTGCAAGGTCGATCCGATAAAGATCAGCAGAAAATACAGCGAGCGCTGGGTGAAGGTGTTGATGTCCTCGGCGACGCGCTGGTCAGGGTTGTCGATGCCGGCGTTGGAATTCAGCTCATAGAAATTGCGGTGGCTGAAGTAGCTGTCCAGAAAGCGGTGGGTCAGCCAGCGTCGCCAGTGGATGCCAAGCGTGTCGCGGACGAAATAATGGAGCGCGAAGATCGGCACCGCCATGGCCAGCAGGCCGAGGCAATATTTGATCGAGTCCCAGAAACGCTGCTCGTCGCGGGCGGCCAGTGCCGAGGTGAATTCGCCGGTCTGTTCGTTGAAGAGCACGGCGAAGCGGGTCTGGCCGAGCAGCAGGAGGACCAGCAGGGCGAGCAGTCCCCAGGCCTTGAGCCGCTCGTCCTGCCGCCAGTAGGGCGAGGCGATGGCCCAGAATCGTTGCCAGAGATTTCGGTCGGCCGGGGTCATGGACTGTTTTCGTGTGGGCCTGTGATTCCTGCGCTGACGGGCAGCTATTTATTTTTCATGCCCGTTGGCGCAGTTTTACTCTCAGGGCGGGGCCGGGGTCAAGCGGGCAGATGGCCGTGGCGCGCCATGTCGCGCCAGAATGCAAACGGGCTGCCAGGGCAGCCCGTCGTGTTGCGCGTTACCGCTTGCGGAGGGCGCGGAAAACTCAGAGTTTGAGGTCGGCGCGGACCTTGGTCAGCAGCTTGGGGCCCATGCCCTTGGCGCGGACAACATCGTCCAGCTTGGCATACGGACGGCCGGCGACGATGGCCCGAGCCAGTCCGTCGCTGATGCCCTTGACGGCACTCAGCTCGGCAGCGCTGGCGGCGTTGATCGAGACGCCGGTGGCCGCAAGTGGCGCCGGCTCGGCGGCTTTGGCTGCTTTTTTGGTCGGGGCAGGTTGCGCTTTGGCGGCCACCGGCGGCTGGGGCTTGGCTTCTTCCTTGGCCGGCGGCGTGATGCTCGGCCGGGCGAGCGCGCGGTAGTCGCGGGTGAGGTAGCCGGCCGGGGTCCATTCGCGCAGCATCAAGGTCAGGTGGCCGCTGGCCGGCAGCGGTCCGGCGTGGGTGGTGAAGCGCGAGCCGGCCCATTCGGTCTGGCCGTTCAGGGTGCCGAGAACCACGCTGGCGACGGGAATGCCGCTCCAGGCGCCGCCGCAGTAGGGGCTGTCGAGTGCCCACAGTTCGAGGGCCAGTGTGCCGCTGACGTTGTCGACGTCGCGCGGGTTTTCGATGCGCGCGATGTCCAGGGTGATCTGGTCATTGGTGAAGCCGCTGCACACCGTGCCGCGCAGGCGGGGCTGCACGAAGCTGACCGGCTGGACGTAACTGGCGGCGTCTTCGATGCAGTCGAGCTGCCCGCCGAAGCCGGACACCAGAATCATCGAGACGATGTGCGGGCCTTCGCCGGCCGGCGGCAGCGCGCTGGTGCTACCGCTGACCACGATGCAGCCGGTGCCGTTGGGGTGAAGCAGGCCGAGCGCCAGTTCGGCGATCTTGATGCCTTCGTCGGTCCACAGTTGCAGAGCCCATTCCTGGCCGGTCAGGCGCGATTCGTCACAAATGATTTCGGCGTTGAGGTGGGCCAGATCGCCATCGAGGCGATAGCCGTGCGAACTGCCGAGTTGGGCGACGGGGTTGCTGGCGCGTTGGCTGGCGAGGGCGAGGGTCATGGGGTGGCTTTCCGGAGGTGAGGGGCGCGCATTATAGGAGCGGTTTGATGACATTTTTTCGACACCGGCCAACTATTTTTTACCGCCCAATGATGGTGCAGAATCACGATTTGGCGCGGGTTACAAGGCGGTTTGTTTTGTTTGAAACGCGACAATAAAATGAATCTGGAATCGCTTTTCTGCACCTTTTTTGGGAATGCTACGGTCGGCCCGAAAAAATGGCCAAAATCGAAATCTGCGACAATGCCCCATGTCTGAAAAAACGCTTTCCGGCGCGCAGCCGCCGATGGAATGTCGACCGGGTTGCGGCGCCTGCTGCATTGCGCCGTCGATTTCCTCGCTGCACAAGCCGGCGGGCGAGCCATGCCGCCATCTCGACGACCAATTCCGCTGCCGGATCTTCGGCCGGCCGGAGCGCCCGGATTGCTGCGCAGGCCTGCAGCCTTCGCCGGAAATGTGCGGTGAAAATCGGCAGCAGGCGTTACGCTGGCTGGCCGATCTCGAAGTTTTGACTCATCCGGGATAGTAGAATGCGGCCTCCCAACATTGGCTGCGCTCCATGGACCCGATTCTTCTGCTCAAAGCCCTGATCCTCGGCATCGTCGAAGGGCTCACCGAGTTTTTGCCCATCTCGTCGACCGGCCACTTGATCCTGGCTGGCGATTTGCTGAATTTCAACGACGATCGTGGCAAGTTGTTCGAAATTGTCATCCAGTCCGGCGCCATTCTGGCGGTCGTCTGGGAGTATCGCGAACGCCTCCTCGTCGTGGCGCGTGGCGCCTTCAGCGACAAGGCAGCGCAGAAATTCATCCTCAACCTGTTCGTCGCCTTCCTGCCGCTGGCCATCCTCGGGTTGGCCTTTGGCAAGGCGATCAAGGCCAACCTGTTCAATCCGATTGCCGTCGCCACCACCTTCATTCTCGGCGCTTTCGTCATCCTGTGGGCCGAAAAGCGCGAGCACACCATCCGCGTCCAGACGGTCGAGGAAATGACCCTGCTCGACGCCCTGAAAATGGGCTTCGCCCAGGCCGTGGCGCTGATTCCCGGCACGTCGCGTTCCGGCGCAACGATCATTGGCGGCCTGCTGTTCGGCCTGTCGCGCAAGGCGGCGACCGAGTTCTCCTTCTTCCTCGCCATCCCGACGCTGGGGGCGGCGACCGTCTATCAGCTCTACAAGGAGCGTGCCCTGCTCAGCGCCGACGATATCGGCATGTGGGTGGTTGGTTTCGTATCTGCTTTCATTTCCGCTTTTCTGTGCGTTCGCTGGCTGCTGCGTTTTATTTCCAGTCATGATTTCACGCCCTTCGCTTGGTATCGCATCGTCTTCGGCATTGTCGTCCTGATGACCGCCCACTTCGGCTGGGTGCAATGGACCGCCCACTGATCGTTTACCTGCACGGCTTCTGCTCCTCGCCCGCCTCGTGGAAATCGCAGTTGCTGGCCGAGGAAATGGCCAGGCGCGGGCTGGCAGCGCATTTTGCCTGCCCGCAACTGTCGCCGGTTCCCGATGATGCTGTGGCCAGTGTCAGCCGCCTGATCGAACAGGCCAGCGGGCCGGTGACCTTGATCGGCAGTTCGCTGGGCGGCCATTACGCCAACCATCTGGCCGAAAAGCATGGCCTGAATGCCGTGCTGATCAATCCGGCGGTGACCGCCCAACTCGATCTGGCCCGATTCGTCGGTGAACACGCCAATTTCCACAATGGCGAGCGCTTCACCTTTACCGAGGCGCACGCCGCTCAACTGACGGCGCAGGTGCGCCAGCCGACGCCGGAACGCTACTGGCTGCTGGTCGAAGAGGGTGACGAAGTGCTCGATTACCGGCAGGCGCAGGCTTTCTACGCCGGCTGCCGGCAAACCGTGCTGGCGGGCGGCGATCACAGCTTCACGAAGTTTCCCGACTTCGTGTCGCAAATCATTGAATACGCTAAGCTATAATCCGTCGATGAACGTATTGTTTGAAGAAGATGGCGGCTTCAAGGCCGGCAGCATCATGGCCGACAACGACAGCTCGTTGCAGGTCGAAATGCCCACCGGCAAGCGCAGCAAGATCAAGGCCGCGACGGTATTGCTGCGTTTTGAGAAACCTTCCGCTTCGGCGCTGCTCGAACAGGCAACGCCGCTGGCCGAAGAAATCGAACCGGATTTCCTGTGGGAGTGCGTGAACGATGGCGAATTTTCGTTTCTTGATTTTGCCCGTGATTACTACGGACACGAGCCCGCGCCAGTCGAAGCGACGGCGGTGCTGCTTGCCCTGCACGCCGCGCCCGTCTATTTCCACCGCAAAGGCAAGGGCCGCTTCCGCAAGGCGCCTGCCGACATTCTCGCAGCTGCTCTGGCCAGTCTTGAAAAAAAGCGTCAGCAAGCGCTGGCGATGGAAGGCTGGATCAACGAGCTGAAGGAATTCCGCCTGCCGCCGGAAATCGGCGCGCTGACCGACGCCCTGCTCTACGCGCCGGATCGCAACAAGCCGGAAACCAAGGCCTTCGAGACGGCCTGCGCCGAAACCGGGCTGACCGCGGCCCAGCTGCTGTTCAAGTGCGGCGCCATCAAGTCGCCCTACTTCCTGCACTACCGCCGTTTCCTGCACGAGCAATTCCCGAAGGGCACCGGCTTCCCGGCGCTCGACGCGCCGAAGCTGCCGAGCGACCTGCCGCGTGCCGATGTTCGCGCCTTTTCAATTGATGACGCCCAGACCACCGAAATCGACGATGCGCTGTCGGTCGTCAAGCTGCCCGGCATCGGTTCGCGCATCGGCATCCATATCGCCGCGCCGGGGCTGGCCATCGAGCATGGCTCGCCGCTTGATGGCGTCGCCCGCGCCCGGCTGTCCACCGTCTACATGCCTGGCAACAAGATCACCATGCTGCCCGACGCCGTGGTCCAGAACTACACGCTGGCCGGCGGCGTCGATTGCCCGGCGGTGTCGCTCTACCTGACGGTCAATGAGTCGCTGGAAATCCTCAGCCACGAATCGCGGCTGGAGATGGTGCACATCGCCGCCAACCTGCGCCATCACGAAATCGAGCCGTGGTTCAACGCCGAGACCATCAACGGGCCATTGCCCGACCAGCCGTTCAAGGACGAACTGGTGCACCTCTGGCACTTCGCCAACGCCTGCGAAGGCCGACGCGGCAAGCCGTCGGCCATGCAGGGCATCAACGACTACAACTTCGCCATCGTCGGCGATCTGGCCGACCCGGACCATTGCATCGTCGAGATCACCGAGCGCAAGCGTGGCAGCCCGCTCGACAAGCTGGTCGCCGAGCTGATGATTGTCGCCAACTCGACCTGGGGCGGCCTGCTCGCCGAAAAGAACATCGCCTGCCTGTACCGCGCCCAGACTCAGGGCAAGGTTCGGATGACCACTTCGCCGCTGCCGCACGAAGGCCTTGGCGTGCCGCAATACGCCTGGATGACCTCTCCGCTGCGCCGCTACTGCGACATGGTCAATCAATGGCAGCTGATTGCCTGTCTGAAGGGCGAAACGCCGGCTTTTGCCCAGAAATCGGCAGAATTGTTCGGCGCAATGCGCGATTTCGAACTGACTTACGCCGCCTATGCTGATTTTCAGCGCCAGATGGAGCGTTACTGGTGCCTGCGCTGGCTGCAGCAGCATGGCATGAGCGAAATCGACGCTACCGTTCGCCGCGAACAGAGCGTCAAGCTCGACCATCTGCCCGTGTTGTTGCGCGTGCCATCGCTGCCGGCGGATCTGGCGCCCGGTCAGCGAGTACGCCTGGCCGTCGAGAACATCGACCTGCTGGCGCCGGAAGTGACTTGTCGTTTCCTGAACCTGCTCGGCGTCACCGATGAAGCCGAAGCCGTGGAGGAATCCGCGGAGGAGGCGGAGTGAAAAGGAGGGCGCGCTTGCGTCCGCTGCCGGCGGTCAGGAAAGACCACCGGTTGTGGATCGCCATCGGGATTTCGCTGCTTTTCCATGCGGTTTTGCTCAAGTTGCATTTCACTTTTCCGGATGCATCCAAGGCCTTCCGTGAAAAAGCCATGGACATCATCCTGGTCAACGCCAAGTCGGCGCGCAAACCGGCCGACGCCCAGGCGCTGGCCCAGGCTAATCTCGACGGCGGCGGCAACACCGATGAGAACCGACGCGCCAAGACTCCCTTGCCGCCGACGCAGCAGCAGACGGAAGGCGACGCCATCCAGCAGATGCAGCGCCGCGTGCAGGAACTGGAAACGGCCCAGCAGAAGCTGCTGACCCAGGCCAAGAGCCTGCGCAACGTTGCCGCCGCCAATACGGCTACCGAGCAGCCGTCGCCGGTTCCCAGCGTCAGCGGCTTGGACCTCGCCGAATCGGCGCGGGCCATGGCCCGGCTGGAAGGCGAAATTTCCAAGACGGCCGACGAGTACAGCAAGCGGCCGCGCAAGAAATTCGTCGGCGCGCGCACCGAGGAATATGTGCTGGCCGCCTATCTCGACGGCTGGAAGCAGAAGATTGAACGCATCGGTACCCTGAATTACCCGGAAGAAGCGCGCGGCAAGCTCTATGGCGCGGTGGTGATCTTTGTCGAACTGAGCGCCGAGGATGGCAGCCTGTACAACGCTGAAATCTCGAAATCGTCTGGCCACAAGGTGCTAGATCAGGCGGCGCTGCGCATCCTGCGCATGGCGGCGCCCTTCGGCGCAATTCCGAAGCAGGGACTGGGCGGCGCGACGGTTCTTTCCTTTGCCCGGACCTGGTATTTCACGCAGGGCGATGCCCTGAATACGGCAGCCAAATGAGCGATCTCTACGCAGTGTTCGGCAACCCGATTGCCCATTCCAAGTCGCCGGCCATCCATGCCGCCTTTGCGGCTGCCACCGGGCAGGATGTCGTCTATGAAGCTCGACTGGCCGCTGTCGACGGATTCCGGCAGGCACTGGATGACTTTGTGGCTGCCGGCGGCAAGGGAGCCAATGTCACGGTGCCGTTCAAGGAAGAGGCTTTTCGCCTGGCGACACGACTGTCCGAGCGGGCGGCGCGGGCCGGCGCGGTCAATACGCTGGCTTTCAATGGCGCCGAGATTTTTGGCGACAATACCGATGGCGCCGGGCTGGTCCGCGATATCACGCACAACCTGGGCTGTTTGCTGGCCGGCAAACGCATTCTGCTGCTCGGGGCCGGTGGCGCGTCGCGCGGGGTGATCGCCCCTTTGCTGGCGGAAAAGCCGGCGTCCCTGCTCATCGCCAATCGCAGCGCCGACAAGGCTGTTGCGCTGGCTGGGGAATTTGCTGACATCGCTCCGGTAAAGGGCGGCAGTTTTACGGATATTGCCGGCAAATGCTTCGATCTGGTGATCAATGCCACCTCGGCCAGCCTGTCTGGCGCCAGCCTCCCGCTGCCGCCGGGCATCTTTGCGCCAGGCTCGCTGGCCTATGACATGATGTACGGAAAGGGTGAGACACCTTTTGCTCGGCAGGCTGCTGAGCAAGGGGCCGCGCAACGGGCCGACGGATTGGGCATGCTGGTCGAGCAGGCGGCGGAGGCCTTCTTCGTCTGGCGCAGCGTGCGCCCGGAGACCGCGCCGGTACTCGCCGAACTGCGCGCCAGACTGGCGGGATGAGAGTCGTCGGTCACTGGCTGAAGCGGGCCTTGCTGCTTGTGCTCGGGCTGTTCCTGATTTGGCAGTTGTGGCTGCTTGGCTGGGTGCTGCTGTGGGGCTGGGTCAATCCCGGCGAAACCCGTTTCATGGAGATTCGGCTGGCCGAACTGCGCCAGAAAGTTCCCAATGCCCAGCTCAAGCAGCAATGGGTGCCCTATGAGCGAATTTCCATCCATCTGAAGCGGGCCATCATCGCTGCCGAAGATGCCAAGTTCGTCGATCATGAAGGCTTCGACTGGGAAGGTATGCAGAAAGCGCTGGAAAAGAACCAGAAGCGGGGGCGTTTCGTCGCCGGCGGTTCGACCATCAGTCAGCAACTGGCGAAAAACCTGTTCCTGACGCCGACCAAGTCGTATTTCCGCAAGGCCGAGGAGGCGATCATCACGCTGATGCTGGAAAATCTGTGGAGCAAGCGGCGGATTTTCGAGGTCTATCTGAACGTGATCGAATGGGGCAACGGCGTTTTCGGCGCCGAGGCGGCGGCGCGCCATTACTTCAATGTCGGCGCTGCACAGCTGGGTCCGGAACAGGCGGCGCGGCTGGCCGGCATGGTGCCCAATCCGCGCTTCTACGACCGCAATCGCGGGGCGCCCGGATTGGGGCGAAAGACGGGGATCATACTTGGCCGCATGGCTGGTGCCGATGTGCCGTGAAATATTGCCGGATTGCCCGTTTTTCGGGCTGATTTTGTAGGAACCAGCCTCTCGGGCCAGTGCTAAAATGGCGAACCATTTGCGGCACTGCACCATGAGCGAAGAAGCCCAGCTGACCGATACCGAAGACCTGCAGGAGCGCCTCGCCGAGGTGCAGACCCTGCTCGCCCGGCACAAGCTGGTCGAGGAGCTGGTGCATCGGCAGGAAGGGCCGCGCCACGACCTGGTCGAAGATATCGTGCACAAGCAGCACCTGCACGAGCTGCAGCACCGGCTGGATCCGATGCACCCGGCCGACATCGCCTATGTGCTGGAGGCACTGCCGCCCGACGAGCGTCTGATCGTCTGGAATCTGGTCAATCCGGAGCTTGAAGGCGAGGTCCTGCTCGAAGTCGCGGATGCCGTCCGCGAAAGCCTGATCGATTCGATGGAGCGGACCGAACTGGTCGCCGCTGCCGAAACGCTCGATGCCGACGAACTGGCCGACCTGGCGCCCGACCTGCCGCAGGGCGTCATCGACGATGTTTTCCGCGGTCTGTCGGTTGAGGAGCGCGAGCAGTTGCGCGCCGCGATGTCCTACCCCGAGGATTCGGTCGGCTCGATCATGGACTTCGACATGGTCACCGTCCGCGAGGATGTGTCGCTCGAGGTGGTGCTGCGTTACCTGCGCCGTTTCGACGAACTTCCCGATCATACCGACCAGCTTTTCGTCATCGATCGCGACGAGCATCTGAAGGGCGTCCTGCCCCTGAACATCCTGCTGGTCAATGAGGTCGATGTCGAAGTCGGCACGTTGATGCAGACCGATTTTGTCGAGCTCGAACCGGATGACCTGGCCGACGAAGCCGCCAAGGCCTTCGAACGCTACGACCTCGTCTCGGCGCCGGTCGTCGATCCGGAAGGCAAGCTGGTCGGCCGGGTCACGGTTAACGAGGTGGTCGACTACATCCGCGAGGAAGCCGAGCACGAGCAACTGGCTCAGGCCGGTCTGCGCGAGGAAGAAGACATCTTCGCCTCGGTCTGGGATTCGGTGAAGAACCGCTGGGCCTGGCTGGCCGTCAATCTGGTGACCGCTTTCGTCGCCTCGCGGGTCATCGGTGCCTTCGAGAATTCGATCGAGAAGCTGGTTGCCCTGGCCGCCCTGATGCCCATCGTCGCCGGTATTGGCGGCAACTCGGGCAACCAGACGATCACCATGATCGTCCGCGCTATCGCCATGGGTCAGGTCCAGCCCGATGCCATGCGCCGGCTGTTGCGCAAGGAACTCGGCGTGGCGACGATCAATGGCCTGATCTGGGGTGGTCTGCTCGGGCTGGCGGCCTGGTCGCTCTACGGCAGCGCCAAGCTGGGCATTGTGATGACCGCGGCGATGACGCTGAACCTGTTGCTGGCAGCCTCGGCCGGCGTCGGCATTCCGCTGCTGCGCCAGAAATTCGGCGCCGACCCGGCGGTTGGCGGGTCGGTGATGATCACTGCGCTGACCGATTCCGGCGGCTTCTTCATCTTCCTCGGCCTGGCCACTCTCTTCCTGATGTAGCGCCATCGGCAAAGCGAGCTGGCTTTGCCGACTTCGCCTTGCCTTGCTACAGCACTGTCTACGGTTCGTCTTCGCGCCACGACTGCTTTGCCGATGGCGCTTTCGGTTTTGGCCGTTATTGACGGCCGACCGTAGCATTCAGTGCGTGTCGGGCGTCACCAGCTTCAAGCCGACGATGCCGGCGACGATCAGGCCGATGCAGACGAAGCGCAGCACTTCGCGCGATTCGTCGAACAGGTAGATGCCCAGAATTGCCGTGCCGACCGCGCCGATTCCGGTCCACACTGCGTAGGCGGTGCCCAGCGGCAGCACTTTCAGCGACCAGCCGAGCAGGATCACGCTGGCCGCCATGCCGACCACCGTCCATACGCTTGGCCACAGCCGGCTGAAGCCGTCGGTGTATTTCATGCCGACCGCCCAACCGACCTCGCAGAGGCCGGCTACAAACAGGATCAGCCAGGCGAAGCCGGTGCTCACTTACTTCAGGGTGGCGAAATACGCGTCAGCTGCGGCCACAGTCCCGGCGATGTCGGCGTCGCTGTGGGCGGCCGAGACGAAGCCGGCTTCGAAGGCTGACGGCGCGAAGTACTGGCCGGCGTCGAGCATAGCGTGGAAGAAGCGGTTGAAGGCTTCCTTGTCGCAGGCCAGCACTTCGTCGTAGGTGCCTGGACATTTTTCGGCGAAGTAGAGGCCGAACATGCCGCCGATGTTCTGGGCGGCGAAGGCGACGCCGTGCTTCTTGGCGGCGCCGACCAGGCCGTCGCACAGTGCCTTGGTCTTGGCGGTCAGGGCTTCGTAGAAGCCGGGGGCCTGGATCAGCTTCAGCGTGGCCAGCCCGGCCGCCGTGGCGATCGGGTTGCCGGACAGCGTACCGGCCTGGTAGACCGGGCCGAGCGGGGCGATCTGCTCCATGATCGCGCGCTTGCCGCCGAAGGCGCCGAGCGGCATGCCGCCACCAACCACCTTGCCGAAGGTGGACAGGTCGGGGGTGATGCCGAACAGGCCCTGGGCGCTCTTCGGGCCGACGCGGAAGCCGGTCATCACTTCGTCGAAAATCAGCACGGCGCCGTATTGCGTGCACAGCGCGCGCATCGCCTTCAGAAATTCGGCGGTCGGGGCGATCAGGTTCATGTTGCCGACCACCGGCTCGACGATGACCGCGGCGATCCGGTCCGGATGCTTGGCGAAGGCGTCGGCCAGCTGCTGCGGGTCGTTGTAGGCCAGCACCATGGTGTGCTGGGCCAGATCGGCCGGCACGCCGGACGACGACGGGTTGCCGAAGGTCAAGAGGCCGGAGCCGGCCTTGACCAGCAGGCTGTCGGAGTGGCCGTGGTAGCAGCCCTCGAATTTGATCAGCACATCGCGGCCGGTGTAGCCGCGAGCCAGGCGGATGGCACTCATCGTCGCTTCGGTGCCGGAAGACACCAGGCGGACCATGTCCATCGACGGCACCAGTTCGCACAGCAGGTCGGCGATCTCGACTTCCTTCTCGGTCGGCGCGCCGAAGGACAGGCCATCGACGACGGCAGCCTGGACGGCGGCGATCACGTCCGGATGGGCGTGGCCGAGGATCATCGGGCCCCACGAGCCGACGTAGTCGGTGTACCACTTGCCGTCGGCGTCCTGCACTTTGGAGCCGGCGCCCTTCTGGAAGAAGCAGGGCGTGCCGCCGACCGAACGGAAGGCGCGGACCGGCGAATTGACGCCGCCCGGGATGTGGCGCTGGGCGCGTTCAAACAGTTGCTGGTTGCGCGAGTTGGCGTTGTCACTCATGGCTGGGCTCTCTCGAAAAGTCGTTGGTATTGGGCGGCGCGGGCAGCGATGTCCGGCGCGGAGAAAAGGTCGGTGATGACGGCGAGCAGGTCGACGCCGGCGGCGATCAGCGGCGGTGCGTTATCCGGCGTAATGCCGCCGATGGCGCAGAGCGGCACGGCGATTTCGCTTTTTGCCCGAAAAAACAGGCCGACCGTAGCATTGGCCGCTTGCGGCTTGGTCGGCGACGGATAGGCGGCGCCGAAGGCGATGTAGTCGGCCCCGGCATGGGCGGCCGCCTGCCCGGCGGCGAAATCGGCGTAGCACGAGGCGCCGAGTATCCTGTCAGGGCCGAGGATGGCCCGGGCGGCGACCAGGTTGCCGTCGTCCCGCCCGAGATGGACGCCATCGGCCTCGACCAGCGTGGCCAGCGCCAGATCGTCGTTGATCAGCAAGCGGGCGCCGAAACGACGGGTCAATTCGCGCAGCTTCCGGGCACGGCTGACCTGCTCGGGCATGGCGCTCAACTTGTCACGGTATTGCACCAGACGGCAGCCGCCGGCCAGTGCTGCCTCGACGTCGGCCAGCAGGCGGGCGCCGTCGGCGCAATCGGGGGTCACGGCGTAGAGGCCGCGCAACTCAGGCCTGACCATCGCCGTCGCCCGGTTTTTTCTCGCCGCCCTCTTCCTCGCCGCCGCGCGCCCAGAAGAAACGATCAGGAATCAATTGGCCCATGCCGGCGTGGAAGCCATTTTTCAGCGCCTGCCAGGTGTAATCCTGGGCGTCGCGCACGGCATCCTCGACGCTGGCGCCACCGGCAATGCAGCCGGCAATGGCCGAGGCCAGCGTGCAGCCCGAACCGTGGTAGCTGCCCGGCAGGCGCTCCCACGTGTCGCGGCGCAGCACGCCCTCGGGGCCGTACAGGGTGTTGATCACCTGCGGCGTGTTCTCGTGCGTGCCGGTGATCAGCACATATTGCGCGCCCATTTCGATCAGGCGCTGGGCGCAGACCTCGATCGACGGCTCGTTTTCGTCCTCGTCGCTTTCGGCCAATCGTCGCGCTTCCGGTGCATTCGGCGTGAGCAGTGTCGTTTGTGGCAGCAGCATCTCGCGGATCGCCGAAATGATTTCCTCGCTCGACAGTTCGTCGCCGCGCCCGGAGGCCAGCACCGGGTCGAAGATCAGCGGGATTTCCGGGTAGTCGGAAACAATCTCGGCCACCGCCAGCACATTCTCGACACTGCCCAGCACGCCAATCTTGAAAGCGACGACCGGCATGTCTTCGAGGATGGTGCGCGCCTGCTGCTCGACCAGTTCGGCGGCCAGCGGATGCACGCTCTGGACGCCGACCGTGTCCTGCACGGTGACGGCGGTCAGCGCGGTCAGCGGATGGCAGCCGAGGCTGGCCAGCGTCAGCAGGTCGGCCTGGATGCCGGCGCCGGACGACGGGTCGCTGGCAGCGAAGACCAGGACCTGCGGCGGGCTGGGCGGATTGGTGGGGGTGGCGGTCATCGATTCTCGCGCCCTTGGCGGTCGCGAAGGGTGTTGGGTAAGATGGCCGAGATTTTAGCTGAATCTTCCAGGGGCCGAATTGATCATTGGCATGCAATCAGGCGCTTGCCGCTATTGATTTACGGCAATACTTCCGTAGTATGATGCAACGATAGCTAATAGCGCCTCATCAGGGGCCAGGGGACAAGGAATTGACTGATTTATCCAGACTGCGCGGCGTCAGGGTTATGGTCATTGACGACAGCAACACCATACGGCGCAGCGCCGAGATCTTTCTCGTGCAGGCCGGGTGCCAGGTCGTTCTCGCCGAAGACGGGTTCGATGCGCTGGCCAAGATTGCCGATCATCAGCCCAGTGTCATCTTCTGCGACATCATGATGCCGCGGCTCGACGGTTACCAGACCTGTTCCCTGATCAAGAAGAACGCCCGCTTCAAGGCGACACCGGTGATCATGCTCTCCTCCAAGGATGGCCTGTTCGACCGGGCGCGCGGTCGGATGGTCGGTTCCGACCAGTACCTGACCAAACCCTTCACCAAAGACAGCCTGCTGCAAACGGTCGCCACCTTTGCCCTGCCGGCTGAGACAGAATCCAATACGTAGTTCAGGGAGACACAGACAAAATGCCCGTCAAGAACATTCTTGTTGTCGACGATTCGCCTACCGAGCAGTTTTTTACGGTCGATATCCTGACCAAGGCCGGCTACCAGGTCACCACGGCCGAGACTGGTGAGGAAGGAATTGCCAAGGCCAAGGCCAGCAAGCCCGACTTGATCCTGATGGATGTCGTGATGCCCGGCCTCAACGGCTACCAGGCTACCCGTACGCTGACGCGCGACGAGGATACCAAGGGTATTCCAGTCATCGTCTGCACCTCCAAGGGGCAGGAAACGGACAAGATCTGGGGCTTGCGCCAAGGCGCCATCGATTACCTCGTCAAGCCGCTGAACCCGGAAGAACTGCTGCAACGCATCGCAGCGCTGCCGTAGTCCAGATGGCCAGAAAGACCAGTCTTCGGGATTTTCAGACCTACCTTGCCGGCCGCCTGAGCAGCGCGGCGCGCGGCAAGGGGTCGTCATGGCTTGGCATAGAAGCCGGGGGTGAAGCCTGGCTGGTCGATCTCTCCGATGGTGGCGAGATCGTCCAGGCCTCGCAGCTGACGCCAGTGCCGCTGACCCGGCCATGGTTCGCCGGCATCGCTAATATTCGCGGCAACCTTCACGCAGTGGGCGATTTTTCGTTGTTCCGCGGCGGCCCGCCCATCGTGCAGAACGCCAACGCCCGCCTGTTGCTGATTGGTGCTCGCTATGGCGTCAATGCTGCCTTGCTGGTGTCGCGCATGCTCGGCCTGAAGAATCCGGACGATTTCACTCAGGAGCCGGCCGATGTCTCCATGCCGGCCTGGGGGACGCAGCGTTTTGCCGATTCGCAAGGAAAAATCTGGCACAAACTATCGGTGCGCGATCTGCTCGCCGATCAGGATTTCATGAATATCGGGGTTTGACCGCGGGCACTTGTCCGCATCCCCAAGTGGAGGATGTCCATGGCTTTCAGCTTCAAGTTTCCTAAATTTGGCGGTGGTGACGCGGCGATGTCTGCCCCGATGACCGTGGCCGCTGATCTTCCTGGCAGCAGCCGGAGCCTGACCAGCAAGCTGCCGCTGCCGGGCTTCCTGGCGAATCAGCCGGTCGTCCAGCAGATGAAGACGCTGGGCGGGATATTCCTCGCCCTGATGCTTCTGATCGCCGGCCTCGTCTTCCATGACAACCGCGAATCCACGCACAACACGGCCTACATCGCCGCCTCCGGTGAAATGCGCATGCTTTCGCAGCGACTCGCCAAGGCGTCGTCGCTGGCCCTCCAGGGTAATGCGGTGGCCTTTGCGCAATTGAAAGAGTCGCGGGATACCTTTGCCAAGCTGCTCGACCAGCTGACCAATGGCGGTGAGATTGGCGGTGTCAGCGTGCCCAGCTCGTCGAGCGATGTCCGCCCGCAACTGGATGCCCTGACCGAACGCTGGACTGCCACCGACAAGGATGCCGAGACCGTCATCGCTCAGGAAAAGAACCTGATTGCCCTTGGCAAGAGCGTAGCAACGATCGACGACAAGAACTCGATCATGCTCGAACTGACCGAGCAGATGGCAGCCCTCAAACTGCAGGCGATGGCTTCGTCCCGGGAAATTGCAGCCGCCAACCAGCTGGTCATGCTGACCCAGCGTATTGCCAAGAACGCTTCGGCGCTGCTGGTCGGTAACGAAATTAACCCAGAGGTCGCCTTCCTGCTTGGCAAGGACACCAACGCCTTCCGCGACCTTCTTTCCGGTCTGGGCAAAGGCGGCAACGATGCAGACAGCCGTGCCAAGATGGATGAACTCGAAGCAGCCTTCAAGGAATACCAGGGGGCGGTTTCCAGCATTCTCGGCAACATGCAGCCGCTGGTGCTTTCCAAGCAGGCAGGCTCGCGGATTTTCCGCGAGAGTGAGGATCTGCTGAAAGCCACCGACGCGCTGGCTGTGGCATATCAACAGGGCCTGGCCGAGCGCGGCCTTTACATCATTGCGCTGATTGTCCTCACGGTGTTCGCCCTGGCTACGCTGGCTGTGCTGGCCAAAATCTACCTTGAAGATACCGAGCGTCGTGCCGAAGCGGCCGAACAGCAACGCCATGCCTCTGACAATACGAACCGCGAAAACCAGGACGCCATTCTGCGCCTGATGAACGAACTGGGCGATCTGGCCGACGGCGACCTCACCGTCACGGCAACCGTCAGCGAAAACATCACCGGCGCCATCGCCGACTCGATCAACTACACCATCGAAGAGCTCCGCGTGCTGGTCGGTCGGATCAACGACGCGGCGAACCGCGTGACGGCGGCGACCGAAATTGCCCGCCTGAACTCTGCCCAACTGCTTGACGCCGCCGAGCGTCAATCGACCGAAATTCAGGAAGCCGGTCAGTCGGCGCTCGAAATGGCACGCTCGATGAGCGAGGTCTCGGGCAACGCGACACAATCCGCCCAGGTTGCCAGGCAATCGCTGATGGCCGCCGAAAAGGGTACGCAGGCCGTGCAGGACTCGATCAAGGGCATGAACGAAATTCGCAACCAGATTCAGGAAACCTCGAAGCGGATCAAGCGACTCGGTGAAAGCTCGCAGGAGATCGGTGAAATCGTGGAGCTGATTTCCGACATTACCGAACAGACCAACGTGCTCGCGCTGAACGCTGCCATCCAGGCCGCCTCGGCCGGTGACGCAGGCCGAGGCTTCACGGTGGTTGCCGAGGAGGTGCAGCGACTGGCCGAACGTTCCGCCGAAGCAACGAAGCAGATTGCGGCGATTGTGAAGACCATTCAGACCGACACCCAGGATGCCGTTTCCGCCATGGAACAATCAACCCGCGGTGTGGTTGAAGGGGCCAAGCTGTCCGACGCTGCCGGTCAAGCTCTTTCTGAGATCGGCGAGGTGTCGCGCGACCTTGCCGACCTGATTCAGAGCATTTCCTCCTCGACGCAGAACCAGGCTGACTCGGCGACGCAGGTGGCGCGTCTGATGCAGGACATTCTCCAGGTCACGGAACAGACGACCGCCGGCACGCAGCGTACCGCCGAGGCCGTCGATGAGCTGACCGCACTGGCCTCCGAACTGAAGGGTTCGGTTGCCGGCTTCAAGGTGGACTGACCGATATTGATCGCGAGAGATGATGAACGCGGCAACTGAATTCGATTTGGGCCCCCTGACCTGGGTCAAGGGCGAGATTGATCTGGCGCTGGAGCGCGCCGGGGAGGCTTTTGGCCTTTACAAGACCGGGGCGGACGCCACCCAGCTCAAATTCTGCCGCACCCATGTTCACCAGGTGCATGGCGCGCTGGCGATCGTCGGGCTGGACGGCATCACTCAGGTGACTGAATCCCTGGAAGCGCTGCTTTCCGGGCTGGAGGAAGGCCGACTGTTGGCTGACGAGGCGACCCTGGCGGTCGTGCCGGAAGCACTGGCGGGCATTCATCTGTATCTCGACGAACTGATGGTTGGCGAACCGAATCAGCCACTCCGTCTGTTGCCGGTCTATCTTTCCCTCGCCAAGACGCGCGGATTGAGCGGTGCGCGCGCCAGCGACCTCTTTTTTCCGGATATTTCCCTGCGTCCGCCCAAGCGGGTTTCCGCTGCTCCGGCGCTGGCGCCGGAGCAGTTGCGACAGATCCTCAAAGCCGAACGTGTACGCTATCAGAAGGGCCTGTTGCGCTGGCTGACCAAGCCGGCCGAGGCCGAAGAGGGGCGCCGGACCATGCTCGAGGCGCTGGCCGGCATCGAGGCCACCCAGGAGTCGCCGTCGGCGCGTTCGTTCTGGTGGACGGCACAGGCTTTCATTGAAGCCCTGAAGGACCCCGCGGTCAGAGCCGATGGGTCGGTCAAGCAGGTCAGCGCCCGTATCGACCTGCAGATTCGCCGCCTGCTCGAAGGTTCCAATAGTCTCGCCGAGCGCCTGATGCGCGAGGCCCTTTATCATGTTGCCCAGGCCCATTCCGACCCGAGCAGTGTGGTTTCGCAGGTCCAGGCGACCTACGGCTTGCCCTCCCAGTTGCCTGCCCCGGCCGCGGTCAGCGTGGCCTTGCCTCAGGATGCCGCATTGCGTCGCCTGCGCGATGTACTGGCGACCGCCGAAGAACTCTGGAACAAGGTGTGTTCCGGCAGCGTCGCCAATCTGCCTGGTTTCGCAGAGCAGGCCCGGACAGTTGCCCTGCTGACCGAGGAAATTGCCCAGACCGATCTGAAGCGTCTGGGCCAGGGCCTGGGCGCAATCGCCAATTGGTTGACCGAGGATGCCTCGCGCTACACCGATTCGGTGGCAATGGAAGTGGCGACCGCGATTCTGCTGCTGCAGAATGCACAGGAAGGGTTCAAGCGCCTGGGGACCGATTTTGCGCAACAGGTCGACCTGATGGTTGCCCGCCTGTACGCCTGTATTGCCGGTCGTCCGGCGGCTGACGAAGGTATTCCGCTGCTCGACGAAATGACTCGCCGGGCGCAGGAGAAACTGCTGATCAGCCAGGTTGCCCGCGAAATCCAGAATAATCTGGCGCAGGTCGAGCAATCGCTCGATGGCTTCTTCCGCGATTCCACGCTGGTGCAAGACCTGGCTCCGCTCGACGGCCCGCTGAAGCAGATTGCCGGCGCGCTGGCCATGCTCGGCCACATGGGTGCTGCGGCCAGCATCAAGACTTGCAGCGAGCAGATTCATGCCTTTGCCCAGCCGGGTGCCACGCCGGGTCCGGAGGATTTCGAGAATATCGCCCAGCAGTTGTCGCTGCTCGGCTTCTTTGTCGATGCGCTGCCCAGCGGCGAAACCGATTTCGAAGCCTTTGTTGCCCGCTTGCAGGGTACGAAGGAGGAGATCGTCGAAGATGACGATGCCTTGCCGGAACCCCTTGCAAGCTCCAGCGTTGAAGCAGAGCTGGCCCAGCAGACACGCGATACCCACGCTCTCGTCGAGGCGCTGAAAGAGGCGCCTCAGGATGAAAGGCTGCAGCAGGAACTCAAGGAGAACCTGCAAGCCATCCAGCAGGATGCCGATCTGGTGGCCAATCACGAATTGGGTGAGAGTGCCAAGGTCGCGCTCGAGGCGTTGAAATCCGGCGATCTCGATAGTGCCCAGGTCGATGCAGCGCTGGCGGCACTCAAGCCCCAGCAGCCTGAGGTACTGTCGCCGTCAGCGGCGACGCTTGAACTTGCCGAGTCTACGCATGACGTCATTGATGCCGAACTCCTTTCCATCTTCCTTGAGGAAGCGAACGAAGTCCTGGCCACGATGGGCGATCAGAAAGCCATCCTGACTGCCGATCCGCACAATGTCGAAGCATTGACGGTCATTCGGCGTTCCACCCATACGCTCAAGGGCAGCGGCCGCATGGTCGGCCTGACCGATCTTGGCGAAGCGGCGTGGGAGCTTGAGCAGACATTCAATCTCTGGTTGCGCCAGGATCAGTGGGCGACGCCTGAACTAATGCAGCTGATCGAAGGCGAGCATTCACTCTTCTCGGACTGGGTGCGCTACCTGGAATCCGGCCAGGGTTCGGCGCCCGACCCGAGGGCGCTGGTTGCGCTCGCCGCTCAGCTGCGCGGGGTGGAGGCGCCAGCGGTTGCGCCCGTCGAGGCACCAGCTGCTCCGATCGAAATGGTAGTCACGGCGGACGAACCTGTCGTGGCACTGCCTGAAGCCGAAGCCGAAGCCGAAGCCGAAGCCGAAGTTCCCGCCGAGCTGGTTGATTGGCCGGTAGTCGACATTGCCGAACCGGAACCTGTTGCAGAAATTCCCGAAGAGGCTGTGGTCGAGGCACCGATGGCCGATGAGCCATCGCTTGAAGAGTTGCTGCTTGATGTTCCGGCGGCTGAACTCCTGGTTGTCGAACCTGAGCCGGCCGACGAGCCTATGCCGGAAGTCATCGAGCTGGTGGAACTTGGCGAGCCGGAACTACCGGAGTCGCCTGCTGAAACCGAAGAGGCTTCTTCCGATACGCCGCCGACCGTCACCGCTTCGCCGACCCTCTACGACATCTTCCGTGAAGAGGCTCGCGGGCACCTGCAGACCTTGCTGGCGAGTTATGTCGTCCTCGACACCAATCCCTCGGCGGCCACGACTTTCGAGATGACCCGGGCGGCTCATACGTTGGGGGGCATTGCCGCAACGGTCGGCCTGATGCCGATCAACCGCCTGGCTATCGCCCTCGAGCATGCCCTGTTGCGTCGTGACGGATCGGCCCATCCTGAGAGCATCGAAGGCCTGGAAACGGTTCGTCAAAGCATCATCACGCTGGAAAGCATGTTCGATGCGCTGGCCCGCCAACAGGCGCCGGACGACCAGCTGCAGCTGATCGCCGCGCTCGATGATATTTTCCATCCAGCGCCCATGGTCGAGGAGCCTGCTCCACCGGCCAGCGCCGAAATCATCCCGCTGCATGGTGGCGCGCCGAGCGCCGCACCGGAGAAGCAAGCGGTTCAGGCCGCTGCTGCCCCGGCTCCGGCCCTGCCGCAACTGACCGACGAATTCGACGAACAACTGCTGCCTATCTTCCTTGAAGAGGCGGTGGATTTGACCCGCGATCTGATGGTGCAGTTGCGTGGCTGGCGTGGCGATCCCGCCGGTGGCCCGGCGCCGCATGCGATTGCCCGCCTGTTGCATACCTTCAAGGGCAGCGCGCGGATGGCCGGCGCAATGAACCTCGGTGAGCTTACCCACATGCTCGAGGCGCGGGTCGAGGAAGCCATGCGCCTTGGTAAGGCTTCGCCGGCTTTCATCGATGAAATCGAAGCCGGTTGCGATACCTTGGTCCAGTCGGTCGAGCGCCTGCGTGCCGGTCCGCAGGAGGCAGTGGAGCCTGAGGCTCCCGCCGCTGCCCCGGTTCTTGAGTCAGGGGGCGTGGCGGAGGTTGCAGCAGCTCCGGTTGCCCTTCAGCCGGTGGCGCATGAGCCCGACAGCGAAGGCGAGGCGGCGGGTCAGCGGGCGACCCTGCGCGTTCGTGCCGACCTGATCGACCGTCTGGTCAATGAAGCGGGCGAGCTGTCCATCGCCCGGACCCGGATCGAAGGCGAAATGCGCAGCCTGAAGGGCTCGCTGCTGGAACTGACGGAAAACGTCATTCGTCTGCGCCGCCAGTTGCGCGACATCGAAATCCAGGCCGAAACGCAGATCCAGGCGCGTGTTGCCCATACGCCGGAAGGCGAAACCGATTTCGACCCGCTGGAACTCGACCGCTTCACGCGCTTCCAGGAACTGACCCGCTTCATGGCCGAGTCGGTCAACGACGTTGCGACGGTCCAGCAGAATCTGTTGAAGAACCTTGACGATGCCAATGCGGCGATTCTCGCGCAATCGCGCCTGAACCGCGGTCTGCAGCAGGAGCTGATGGGCGTGCGCATGTTGCCGTTCTCCAGCCAGACCGAGCGTCTTTACCGCATCGTCCGCCAGACGACCAAGGAGACCGGCAAACGGGCGACGCTGGACATCGTCGGTGGCCAGGTTGACGTCGACCGTTCGGTGCTGGACAAGATGCTGGCGCCGATCGAACACATGCTGCGCAATGCCGTGGCGCACGGTATCGAAAATCGCGACCAGCGCCTGGCCGCCGGCAAGCCGGAAGTCGGCGAAATCATCGTCAAGCTGGCTCAGGAAGGCAATGAAATCATCCTGTCGATGTCCGACGACGGCAAAGGTCTGGACGCCGAGCGTATCCGCGCCCGGGCCGAGGCCATGGGGCTGCTCCAGCCCGGCCAGTCGGCCGACGACGCGACGCTGTTCGATTTCATCTTCCAGCCGGGCTTCTCAACCGCGGCCGAACTGACACAACTGGCCGGTCGCGGCATCGGCATGGACGTCGTCAAGACCGAAGTCGGAGAACTCGGCGGACGGATCGAAATCCTGTCGCAGGCCGGCAAGGGAACGACCTTCCGGCTCTACCTGCCGCTGACTCTGGCCGTCACGCAGACGCTGCTGGTCCGCGTTGGGCATCAGCACTTCGCTGTACCTTCGACCATGATCGAGCAGGTCATGGAAATGAAGGAAAAGGGTCTCGCCGCCATTCGCGACCAAGGCGAGGTGGTCTGGCAGGGCAACCGCTATCCCTTCCATTTCCTGCCGCATCTGCTCGGCGACGCCCAGGCCTTGCCGGAACTGCATCGCCAGTACTGGGTGCTGCTGCTGCGTTCCGGTTCGCAGCGTGTTGCCGTGCTGGTCGACGAACTCAACGGCAACCAGGAAGTCGTGGTCAAGAACATTGGCGCCCAGTTGGCGCGGGTGGTCGGTATTGCCGGAGCGACCGTGCTTGGCGACGGTCGCGTCGTGCTGATCCTGAATCCGGTGGCGCTGGCCAGCCGGACGCCGGTGGTCAGCGTGCAGGCCGCCATTCCGGCAGCCCCGGTCTCTGTGGCAACCGAAGTCGCGGCCATGCCGACGGTGATGGTGGTCGACGATTCGCTGACCGTGCGCAAGATCACCAGCCGCCTGCTGATGCGTGAAGGCTACCAGGTCGTTCTGGCCAAGGACGGCGTCGATGCGCTGGAGCAGTTGATCGACGTGATTCCGGACGTCATCCTGTCAGACATCGAGATGCCGCGCATGGACGGCTTCGACTTCGTGCGCAACGTGCGTGGGGATGAACGCCTGCGCAACCTGCCGATCATCATGATCACCTCGCGGACGGCGGATAAACACCGCAACTACGCGCTGGAAATCGGCGCCAACCACTACCTCGGCAAGCCCTACGATGAAGTCGAGTTGCTCGGGCTGGTTGCCGGCTACTGCAAGCGCTCGCAGTAAGACGCGCCGAAATAAGGGCTGACCGTGGCCAATGCTACGGTCAGCCCATTTTTTTGGCCATTTTCAAAATTCCATAGCGAGCCAGCGTTTCCTCGCGGGCGCTGGCGTGATCGACGATTGGCGCCGGGTAGTCGCGGCCGATCACGACGCCGAGCGCTTCCTGCTCGATGCGCCCTATCTGCCATGGGGCGTGGATCTTTTTGGTCGGTACGCCGGCCAGTTCCGGCACGTAGCGGCGGATGAACTTGCCCTCCGGATCGAATTTTTCCGACTGGGTGACCGGATTGAAAATGCGGAAATAGGGCTGGGCGTCACAGCCGGTCGAAGCCGCCCATTGCCAGCCGCCGTTATTGGCCGAGAGGTCGAAATCGTTCAGTTGCTCGGCGAAATAACGTTCGCCGAGCCGCCAGTCAATGCCGAGGTCCTTGGTTAAAAAAGAGGCGACGACCATGCGCAGGCGGTTGTGCATCCAGCCGCAGTGGTTCAACTGCCGCATCGCGGCATCGACCAGCGGGTAGCCGGTGCGGCCGGCGCACCAGGCGGCGAAGGCTTCCGGCCGGTCGGCCCAGCGGATCGCATCGTATTCGGGCTTGAAGGCGTGGCCGACCACGTGTGGAAAGTGCTCAAGAATCATGAAATAGAAATCGCGCCAGATCAGCTCGCTGAGCCAGGCATCCGCCTTGGCGGCCAGCGCATGGCGGGCCAGTTCGCGGATCGAGATGGTGCCGAAGCGCAGATGGACCGACAGGTAGGAAACGCCTTTGATGGCCGGGAAGTCCCGCCGGCTGGCGTAATGCTCGATCCGCCCGCCGGAAAAATCGTCCCAGAGCGCCCGGGCGCCCGACATGCCAGGCAGGATGCCGAGTTCGGCGAGGTCGGTTTCGGCGAAGCCGATCTGCGCCAGCTCGGGGATGCCGGCGAGGGGGGTGGCGGCCAGTGCTCCGCAGGATGGCCAGGCGGCGTAATCGGCGGCGGTCAGGCGCTTCAGCCAGGCGTTCTTGTAGGGCGTAAATACCGAGAACGGTTTGCCGGCCTGGGTCAGCACCTCGTCGCCATCGAAAATCGCCTGATCCTTGCTGCTGCGAAAATCGATGCCGTCCGCCTGCAGTTGCTCGACGGCTCGCGCATCGCGGGCCTTGGCCGCCGGTTCGTAGTCGCGGTTGGCAAAAACGGCGGCGACCCCGAGCTCCCTGGCCAGCGCGGGAATTTCCTTGGTCGCCCGGCCGTGGCGGACGATCAGCCCGCCGCCACGGGCGCGCAGGGCGGCATCGAGTTCGAGCAGCGAGGCGTGGATGAAATGGACGCGGCGGTCACATTTGGCAGGCAGGGCCTCAAGAATTTCGCTGTCGAAAATAAAGGCACAAAACACCTGCCGTGCCTCGGCAAGGGCCGCGGCGAGCGCGGCATGATCATGGTCGCGCAGATCGCGGCGAAACCAGACCAGGGCTTTTTCTTGGTTCATGGTTGGTTTGTACCTCCCCGGCGATTAAAATTCCAGTCATGGACAACGTCAATCTGACCGATAACTTCCTGATCGCCATGCCGACCCTGGAAGACCCGTATTTTTCCAACGCCCTCGTCTATATCTGCGAACACAACGAGAACGGGGCGCTGGGCATCATCGTCAATCGGCCGATCGACATGAATCTGGCGGCCTTGTTCGAAAAAATCGACATCAAACTCGCCGCCGAGAGCCTTGCCGACCTGCCGGTCTACTTCGGCGGACCGGTTCAGCTCGACCGCGGTTTCGTGCTGCATCGCCCGATCGGCCGCTGGCAGTCGACGCTGGCGGTGACGGGCGATGTGGGACTGACCAGTTCGCGCGATGTCCTGACCGCCGTCGCTAGTGCCGGCGAGCCTTCCGAAATCATCGTCAGCCTCGGCTATGCCGGCTGGGATGCCGGCCAGCTCGAAGACGAACTGGCCCAGAATTCCTGGCTGACCGTGCCGGCCAAGGCCAGCATCCTGTTCGATCTGCCGCCCGAGGAGCGCCTGCCGGCGGCGATGCAGAAGCTCGGCATCAGCTTCACCCAACTTTCCGATGTGGCTGGGCACGCATGAGCGCTTTGGCTCGCTGATGGGTACGGTCCTCGCGTTCGACTTCGGCGAAAAGCGCATTGGCGTCGCCACCGGCGAAACCCTGCTCGGCAGCGCCCACCCGCTGACCGTCATCCATGCCGAATCGAACGACGACCGTTTTGCTGCGATCGGCAAGCTGGTCGCTGAATGGCAGCCGGAGCAACTGGTCGTTGGCCTGCCCACCCATGCTGATGGAACGCCGCACGAAATGACCCGTCTGGCGACCAAGTTCGCCGAACGTCTGAAAAAGCGCTTCGCTTTGCCGGTTTCCTTCGCCGATGAGCGCCTCACCTCGCTCGATGCCGAATCTCGCCTGCGCGAAACCGGTCGCAACAGCAAATCCGCCAAGCCGCTGCTCGATGCCGTCGCGGCCCAACTCATTCTCCAAACCTGGTTCGAAAGCCCGCACCATGTCACCCCTGCCCAACCCACTGCCTGATGCCGAGGCCCAGTGTCGCCAGCTGGCCGACCTGATCCGTCCGCAACTCGCCAACAATCCCGCGCTGGTCGGCATTTTCAGCGGCGGCGCCTGGATCGCCGAACGCCTCCGGGAGCTGCTTGGCCTGAGCGAAGAGATCGGCCTGATCGACGTCTCCTTCTACCGCGACGACTTCGCCGAGAAGGGCCTGCATCCGCAATGCCGGCCGACGGTCATCCCCTTCGATGTCGAAGGGCGTCACATCGTGCTGGTCGATGACGTGCTCTACACCGGCCGGACGACCCGAGCCGCGATCAACGAACTGTTCGACTACGGCCGCCCGGCCTCGGTCGCGCTGGCCGTGCTGGCCGATCGTGGGGGCCGCGAGCTGCCGATTGGCGCCACCTACGGTGTCTGGGATGTCGCCCTGGCCGACGGCCAGAATCTGGTTCTGGCCCGCAACGACGACGGTCAACTCGCCTGGAGGCTGGAAGAAAATGCATAACCCGCAGTTGAACAAGGACGGCGAACTCAGCCATTTGCTGTCCATCGAAGGCCTGCCGCAGCGCATCCTGACCCAGATTCTCGACACCGCCGAATCCTTCATGGAAGTCTCGGCCCGTGACGTCAAGAAAGTGCCGCTGCTGCGCGGCAAGAGCGTCTTCAACCTGTTCTTCGAGAACTCGACGCGCACCCGCACCACCTTCGAGATCGCCGCCAAGCGGCTGAGCGCCGACGTCATCAACCTCGACATCAACAAGTCCTCGACGGCCAAGGGCGAGACCCTGCTCGACACCATCGATAACCTGGTGGCCATGCACGCCAACCTGTTCGTCGTCCGTCACGCGTCGAGCGGCGCGCCCTACCTGATCGCCGAGCACCTGCAGCGCATCGGCCGCGACGACGTGCATGTCGTCAATGCCGGCGACGGTCGTCATGCCCACCCGACGCAGGGCCTGCTCGACATGTACACGATCCGCCACTACAAGAAGGACTTCACGCAACTGCGCGTCGCCATCGTCGGCGACATCCTGCATTCGCGCGTCGCCCGCTCCGACATCCATGCGCTGACCACGCTCGGCGTCCCGGAAGTCCGCGCCATTGGCCCGGAAACGCTGTTGCCCAAGCACCTCGACAAGCTCGGCGTGCAGGTCTACCACGACATGAACGAAGGCCTGAAGGACGTCGATGTGGTCATCATGCTGCGCCTGCAGAACGAACGGATGACTGGCGCGCTGCTCCCCTCGGCCGGCGAATATTTCCGCCACTACGGCCTGACGCCGCAGAAACTGGCGCTCGCCAAGCCCGACGCCATCGTCATGCACCCGGGGCCGATGAACCGCGGCGTCGAAATCCACTCGGCGGTGGCCGACGGCGCGCAGGCCGTCATCCTGCCCCAGGTCACCTTCGGCATTGCCGTGCGCATGGCCGTCATGAGCATCGTTGCGGGGAATTGAAATGAACATCGTCATCGAAAACGGCCGCGTAATTTGCCCCAAAAATGGCATCGACCGTAGCATTTCCCTCTACATCGCCGACGGCAAGGTTGCCGGCCTCGGCGAAGCGCCGGCCGGCTTCGTCGCCGAACAGACCATCGACGCCACTGGCTGCGTCGTTAGCCCCGGCCTGATCGACCTCGGTGCCCGCCTCAACTCGATCGAGGCCGAACTGGCCGCCGCCGTCGCCGGCGGCGTGACCTCTGTGGTCGTCCCGCCCGATGCCGATCCGCCGCTCGACGAACCGGAATTGGCCGATCGCCTGGTCCATCGTGGCAAGGAAATCCGCAAGGCGCGTGTTCTGCCGCTCGGCGCCCTGACGCTGGGCCTCAACGGCGAACGCCTGGCCGAACTGGCCGGCCTCAAGAAAGCCGGCTGCGTCGCCTTCTCGCAGGCCAACCGGACCATCGTCGATACCGAAGCCCTGCTCCGTGCCATGGAATACGCCGCCACCTTCGGCTTTGCCATCTGGCTGCAGCCGCAAGATCACTGGCTGGCGCGCAACGGCATCGCCCACGAAGGGGAGGTTGCCAGCCGCCTCGGCCTGGCTGGCATCCCGGTCGCCGCCGAAACCATCGCGGTCGCCACCATCGTCCAGTTGGTCCGCGACACCGGCTGCCGCGTGCATCTGACCCGGATTTCCTCGGCCGCCGGCATGGCACTGATCCAGCGCGCCCGCCACGACGGCCTGCCGATCACCTGCGACATCGGCGTCCATCACCTGCTGCTGACCGAAAACGACATCGGCTTCTTCAACCCGCATGCCCGCTTCTCCCCGCCGCTGCGCGCACAAGGCGACCGCGAGGCACTGTCGGCCGCCGCCGCGGGCGGCCTGGCCGCGATCTGCTCGGACCACACTCCCGTCGGCGCCGACGACAAGCTGCTGCCCTTCGGCGAAGCCAAACCGGGCGCCACCGGCCTCGAAGTCCTGCTGCCGCTGACCCTGAAATGGGCCGAGGCAGCCAAGGTCGACCTATCCGCCGCGCTGGCCCGCATCACCTCGGCCCCGGCCGAAGTGCTTGGCCTGGCCAGCGGCCAACTGGCCGTCGGGGCGGCGGCCGACGTCTGCATCTTCGACCCGGAAGCGACCTGGCAACTGACCCCGGAAGCGCTGAAGAGCCGTGGCAAGAACTCGCCTTGGCTGGGCTACATGATGACCGGGAAGGTCAGAAACACGCTGGTCGGCGGCAAGGTGGTCTATCAGGCTTAGGTGCTGGGGCCTTGACTGCTTTCGGTAGCGAACAACAACGGCGGGATGTTCCCGCCGTTGTTGTTTTGAGGCTGTAAGGCGACCGTCGGCCAGAAGTGGGCATTCGCCAAGAACGCACAAAGCAGCCTTTTGCCCGCAGATGCTTGGCGGTCATCTGAACTCATATTGCGTAACTGAGGTATCGTATAGCCCTCAGTTCAGAACGTGGGCATAGCATGGGTGAGTGGATTGATTTTTTCGAATACTGCTCTGCAGAAAACTCAGCGAATTGGGTGAGCAGTAAGTTCTGCCCTCAACGCCAGTAGCACTATGACCACGCTATACCACTACTGCTCAACTGAAAGTTTTTGTTCAATTCTCAAGACACGTTCTATTTGGCTTTCGTCGCTGATGTCGTCGAACGACACACATGAGGGTCGATTAGTAAGCAATACATTAATAGATCTTGCGAAAGAAGATGGGCTATCGGGCTACTTCTTCCAACAATTCCAGCAGAGCGTATTGCTAACAGAGTACATGTACGACGGGTTAGGTTTCTGCCTTTCTGCTGATGGTGACTTATTAAGCCAGTGGCGAGGATATGCAGATGACGCAACAGGCCTTTCCATCGGCTTCTCTAAGGAATACCTCGAAAAATTGGGTGCCAATACGCGTGAAGATATTCCAACTTTCACGATGGGGCAGATTGAATATAGAGCAGAAGAGCACCGTAAGCTCTTGGAGCCTACATACAGGGAGTTACGAAGTCTGATAGATGAAGGAGCCCTGGGAATACCTCCTCAGAATGGTCCGGCAGAGCCAAAAAGTATGGAGCAAATCATGGCTGAAGTAGAGCAGGTTGGGACAGCGAATAGGGCACTATCATCAAAACTGCATGAATTGTCCCCGAAGTTATTTCTTCTTAAATCGGATGCATTCGAGGAGGAGAAGGAGCACCGCCTTGTGGCGACAAGGCTCAAAGATGTGCCATGGAATTGTGAATATCGAGCATCTGGCAAACAGATTATTCCCTACCGAAGTGTCAAGCTAGAAGCTCTAGCACTTGACCCTGTGGTTGAAGTTATTCTTGGTCCGAAGCATCAGACGCCGTGGCCAATTGTATCGAGCATGCTTACTACCTGCGGGTTTAGCGGGGTAACGGTGAAACAATCAAAAGCCACGTATCGATGACTATCAACGCTGGTCAGGTCTATTTTCCAGATGCAAAGGCTTCGATAGACGAAAGCTTTGCCCCCTGAACCTCCAGCACCTTGCGCCGGGAGGTCTGGCCGCTTTTTAGATTGACCGCTGATTTGGCCAGCCCCAGCGTTTCAGCGACAAACTTGATCAGCGCCTCGTTCGCCTTGCCGTCGACTGGCGGCGCGGCGAGGCGGATTTTCAGGGCGTCGCCGTGCAGGCCGGCGAATTCGGTTTTCTTGGCGCCGGGCTGGATGTGCAGGGTCAGCGTGATGCGGCCGTCGGCGGTCTGGCGGAACCACTCGCTCACAGGAACATCAGCAGCGCCTGCAGCAGCAGGATGGCCACCAGCGGCGACAGGTCGATGCCGGAGATGCTCGGGATGACGCGGCGCAGCGGGTCGAGCAGGGGCCGGGTCAGCTGGTAGGCCGGCGCCGCCAGCGGCGAGTAGGGATTGATCCACGACAGCACGGCCTGCAGGATCAGCGCGCCGATCATGATGTAGACCGCCAGGCGGAGCAGGGCGCGGACGGCGAACCACAGCCCCATCAGCGCAATGCTACCCGGATCGGCGTTCAAGGCCGGGCCGGCCAGGCCGAGCAGCAGGATAGTCAGCAGCAGTTGCGCGGCCAAGGCGGCCAGCAGGCTGGCCCAGTCGAAACCGCCGGCGCCGGGAATGACCCGGCGCAGCGGCTTGACCGCCCAGTTAGTCAGCTTGACGACGAAATCGCCGATCTGGCCGGCGAAGGAAACGCGCATCGCCTGCATCATGAAACGGAGCAGGAACAGCGTGCAGAAAAAACTGACGACGGCGTCGAGCAGGAAGGTGAGGGCTTGCATCAGTCGGCTCCGAGTATCTTGCCGAGTTCCTGGCCGCGCGCCGCGGCGGCATGGCAGCCGGCGACGATGCCGGCCTTGACGCCCTGTTCAGCCATCACGCGCAAGGCGGCCTCGGTCGTGCCGCCCTTGGAGGTGACGCGTTCGCGCAGCGTTGCGGCCGGTTCGCTCGACTGGGCAGCCAGCGCGGCGGCGCCCTGGACCGTTTCGATGGCCAGCTGGCGGCCCTGTTCCAGCGTCAAGCCGAGCTCGGATGCAGCCTGCTGCAGCGCTTCAATGAACAGGAAGACGTAGGCCGGGCCGCTGCCCGAGATGGCGGTGACGCCGTCGATCTTCGCTTCGTCCTCGATCCAGACGGTGGTGCCGACGGCACGCAGCACGCGGTCGGCGGCGGCGCGCTGGTCAGCGCTCACTTCCGGCCGGGCGCACAGGCCGGTGATGCCGGCGCCGATCAGGGCCGGGGTGTTGGGCATGCAGCGGACGATCTGGCGATGACCGCCCAGCCAGCGCGACAGCGCGGCCATGTCGAGGCCGGCGGCAATGCTGATGACCAAAGCATTGTCCAACTTGCCGACGAGTGGCGCGACGGCTTCCTTCATCTGTTGTGGTTTGACGGCGAGGATCAGGATGTCCGGACCGGCCGGGGCGGCTTCAGCGCTGGCGTGGCAATTGACGCCATAGGTTTCGTTCAGTTTGGCGCGCGCTTCGGCGCCCAGTTCGATCACGTCGATGTCGCTGGCTGCAAAGCCCTGCTTGACCATGCCGCCGATCAGGGCGTTGGCCATGTTGCCGCCGCCGAGGAAAACGATTTTCATGCGTAGTTTCTTTCACCAAAAATGGCCGTGCCGATGCGGACGATGGTCGCGCCTTCGGCGACGGCTGCTTCAAGATCGTGGGACATGCCCATGGACAGGGTATCGAGCGGCAATCCGGCCGCCCGGAGTTGTTCGTGGATTTCACGCAGGCGACGGAAAGGGGCGCGCTGGGCGGCCGGGTCGTCGCTCGGTTCGGGAATCGTCATCAGGCCGCGCAGGCGCAGGCCGGGCAGCGTTGCGACGGCGCGGCAGAGGGCCAGTGCTTCATCGGGCGCGCAGCCGCTTTTGCTCGCTTCGCCGGAAACATTGACCTGGACGCAGACCTGCAGCGGCGGCAGGTAGGTCGGGCGCTGCGCGGACAGGCGTTCGGCGATCTTCAGACGGTCGATCGAATGGACCCAGTCGAAGCATTCGGCGACCGGTTTCGACTTGTTGCTCTGCAGCGGGCCGATGAAATGCCATTCCAGGTTGCGGCCGGAAATGGCGGCAATCTTGTCGATGCCTTCCTGCACGTAATTCTCGCCGAAGGCGCGCTGGCCGGCGTCGGCTGCCTCAACGACCGAGGCCAGCGGCCAGGTCTTGCTGACGGCGAGCAGGCGCACGCTTTCCGGGGGACGCCCGGCAGCCGCTGCTGCCTTGGCAATCCGCGCTTGGACAGCTTGCAGGTTGTCAGCGATTGCGCTCATAATCCCTTTGGAATTTACCGAAAACCAAGTATACACGCGCGCCGAGGACGATCTGCATGGACATCACCGAACTGCTGGCCTTTAGTGTCAAGAACAAGGCCTCCGACCTTCACCTGTCGTCCGGCCTGCCACCGATGATCCGGGTTCACGGCGATGTGCGGCGCATCAACCTGCCGGCGATGGAGCACAAGGACGTGCACGGCATGGTGTACGACATCATGAACGACGGCCAGCGCAAGGTTTACGAAGAAACGCTGGAGTGCGACTTCTCGTTCGAGATTCCCAACCTGGCACGTTTCCGGGTCAATGCCTTCAACCAGCAGCGCGGCGCTGCCGCCGTCTTCCGGACCATTCCTTCCAAGGTGCTGACGCTGGAAGAGCTGAATTGTCCGAAAATCTTCAAGGAAATTTCCGAGTACCCGCGCGGCATCGTGCTGGTCACCGGGCCGACCGGTTCGGGCAAGTCGACGACGCTGGCGGCGATGGTCAATCACATCAACGAGAACGACTACGGCCACATCCTGACCGTCGAGGACCCGATCGAGTTCGTCCATGAATCGAAGAAGTGCCTGATCAATCAGCGCGAGGTCGGGCCGCACACGCTGTCCTTCTCCAACGCCCTGCGCTCGGCGCTGCGGGAAGACCCGGACGTCATCCTGGTCGGCGAAATGCGCGACCTGGAAACCATCCGTCTCGCCCTGACGGCGGCTGAAACCGGCCACCTGGTGTTCGGCACGCTGCACACCTCGTCGGCTGCCAAGACGGTTGACCGGGTGGTCGACGTCTTCCCCGCGGCGGAAAAGGAAATGGTTCGTTCGATGCTCTCTGAATCCCTGCGCGCCGTGATCTCGCAGACGCTGCTCAAGACCAAGGACGGCACGGGCCGTGTGGCCGCGCACGAGATCATGATCGGCACGCCGGCCATCCGCAACCTGATCCGCGAGAACAAGGTTGCCCAGATGTATTCGGCGATCCAGACCGGCCAGAATTTCGGCATGCAGACGCTGGACCAGAACCTGCTCGATATGGTGCGCCGAAACGTGGTCTCGAGTGCCGAAGCGAAATACAAGGCCGCCAACAAGGACGCCTTCCCGGCTTGATCGGGATTTAGAAGAAGAGACGAGGGGGAAATATGGAACGCGATCAGGCAATGAAATTCATGCACGATCTTCTGCGCCTGATGTCGCAGAAGAAGGGCTCCGACCTGTTCATCACCGCCGGCTTTCCGCCAGCCATCAAGATCGACGGCAAGATCACGCCGGTCTCGAACCAGATTCTGACGCCGCAACACACTGCCGAACTCGCCCGCTCGATCATGAACGACCGTCAGGCCGCCGAGTTTGAGGCGACCAAGGAATGCAACTTCGCCATTTCGCCAGCCGGCATCGGCCGCTTCCGGGTCAATGCGCTGGTCCAGCAGGGTCGGGTCGGCGTCGTCTGCCGGACGATCAACATGAGCATCCCGACGCTCGACGAACTGCAGTTGCCGCCGGTGCTCAAGGATCTGGCGATGACCAAGCGTGGCCTGATCATCTTCGTCGGCGGCACCGGTACCGGCAAGACGACCTCGCTGGCCGCGCTGGTCGATTACCGCAACGAGAACTCCTACGGCCACATCATCACCATCGAAGACCCGATCGAGTACGTGCACGATCACAAGAATTGCATCGTCACTCAGCGCGAAGTCGGGGTCGATACCGATGACTGGGCGCCGGCGCTGAAGAACACGCTGCGCCAGGCGCCGGATGTCATCCTGATGGGTGAAATCCGCGACCGCAACACCATGGACTACGCCATCGCCTTTGCCGAAACCGGCCACCTGGCGCTGGCCACGCTGCACGCCAACAGCGCCAACCAGGCGATTGACCGGATCATCAACTTCTTCCCGGAAGAGCGCCGTTCGCAGTTGCTGATGGATCTGTCGCTGAACCTGCGCGCTATGGTCTCGCAGCGCCTGATTCCCAAGAAGGATGGCAAGGGCCGGGTCGCCGCCATCGAGGTCATGCTCAACTCGCCGCTGATTTCCGACCTGATCTTCAAGGGTGAGGTGCACGAGATCAAAGAGATCATGAAGAAATCGCGCGAACTCGGCATGCAGACTTTCGACCAGGCACTGTTCGACCTCTACGAGGCCGGCAAGATTACCTACGAGGATGCCTTGCGCAACGCCGATTCGCTGAACGACCTGCGTCTGCAGATCAAGCTGCACGGCAAGGAATCCAAGGACCGCGACCTGACCACTGGTATCGGTCATCTTGATATCGTCTGACCCTGTGGCGCTGGGAAAATGTCCCTGGCGTCGTTGAACCTCCTCGCCGTACTGCTCGTACTGTCTTCGTCGGTCCGCCTAGCCCGGATCATTTTCCCAGCGCCACACAGGAGAACGCCATGAGTCGCTTGTTGAAAACTGTTTTTGGCCTTTTTTTCGGGCTGACCGTAGCATTCGCCCATGCGGGTAGTCTCGATGCCATTTCCAGCGGCGATGCTGCCGCCGGCGTCAAGGAAGCGCTGGCCAAGGGGGCGGACTACGCCGTTTCCTCGTTGGGCAAGACAAATGGCTTCATGGGCAACCCCAAGGTCAAGATTCCGCTGCCTGGCTATCTCGAAAAGGGCCAGTCGGCGCTGCGCATGCTCGGCATGGGCAAGCAGGCCGACCAGCTGGTCGAGACCATGAACCACGCCGCCGAGAACGCCGTGGCCGAAGCCAAGCCAATTCTCGTCGATTCGATCAAGAAAATGAGCATGTCCGATGCCAAGGCCATCCTGACCGGTGGCGACGACAGCGTGACCCAGTTCTTCAAGCGCAGCTCAAGCGATCAGTTGCTGGTCAAGTTCATGCCCATCGTCAAGGAAGAGACCAAGAAGCTGAAACTGGCTGATCAGTACAACAAGTTTGCCGGCAAGGCCGCCAGTGCCGGTTTGGTCGACAAGAAGAATGCCGACATCGACAGTTATGTCACGCACAAGGCGATGGATGGCCTGTTCCTGATGATCGCCGAGGAAGAGAAGAAGATTCGGTCGAACCCGGTCGCGGCCGGTAGCGCCCTGCTTGGCAAGGTCTTCGGCGCGCTCTAGTGGGCTGCGCCGCCATTGGCGGGGCTGAATGAAAGCTCTGGATTTCCACTAGGCTAAAGCTTTAGCGAAATCAAGCCGTTATCGGGGGCAGGAGCCCCCCGATGAAACTGACTCGCCTATCCAGCAGCACGCAGCGCCCGACCCAGGAGTCGATCGAGCGGGCGCGCCATGTCGACGACGAACGCATCCGTCGGGTCGAGGTCATGGAAGGCATCGAAGGCGACCGCCAGCGCAGCCTGCAGCAGGAACTCGCCGAGGTCGATCCGGCTGCCGTCGGCGATTTTCACGGCGAGGACAAAGTCATGCAGGACGCGCGCGATGTCGCGGCTCAACTGCTTGATATGGATGTCGGCACCGACAGCCTGATCAAGCCGGGCATGCGTCTCGACCGCCTGATCGGCATCGACGACACGGCCTGACTGCCGCCGCCAGACGCCGGCGGCCAAGCCGGAAAATTGGCCAGGTTTCACAATCCCGGCCCGGCGGTTAAAATTGCCCCACCTCATCCAGCGCGCCCCGCTTCGTCGGGGCGCCTTCATTTTCCAGAGACATGTCCGGCCTCAACGTCCCCCAGCGCGAAGCAATCCACTACCTCGACGGCCCCCTGCTGGTGCTGGCGGGCGCCGGCTCGGGCAAGACGCGGGTGATCACCCAGAAAATCGCCTACCTGGTCCAGGACTGCGGTTTCCAGCCGCGCAATATCGCCGCCATCACCTTTACCAACAAGGCGGCCAGGGAAATGCAGGAACGCATCGGCAAGCTGCTCACCAGGCAGCAGGCCGACGAACTGCAGATTTCGACTTTCCACTCGCTCGGCGTGCGCATCCTGCGCGAGGAAGCCAAGGCGCTCGGCTATAAGCCGCGTTTCTCGATCTTCGACTCGGCCGACTGCGCCGGCATCATTGGCGACATCGCCAAGACCGTCGACAAGGCGACGCTGCGCCGCCTGCAATCGATCATCTCGAACTGGAAGAATGCGCTGGTCACGCCGGAAGCCGCACGTCAATTGGCGACCAACGAGCATGAGGCGCTGGCCGCCGGCGCCTACCTGTCATACGAGGCGACGCTAAAAGCCTACCAGGCGGTCGATTTCGACGACCTGATCGGCCTGCCGGTGAAGCTGTTCACCGAGCACCCGGCAATCGCTGAGAAATGGCAGAACCGCCTGCGCTACCTGCTGGTCGACGAGTACCAGGACACCAACGCCTGCCAGTACCAGCTCCTCAAGCTGCTGACCGGCGTCCGCGCGCAGTTCACAGCGGTCGGCGACGACGACCAGGCGATCTACGGCTGGCGTGGCGCCGACATCGACAACCTGAAAAAGCTGCCGGCCGAATTCCCGACGCTGAAGGTCATCAAGCTGGAGCAGAACTACCGCTCGACCGTTCGCATTCTGAAGGCTGCCAACAACGTCATTTCGCACAACGAGAAGCTGTTCGACAAAAAGCTGTGGTCCGAACTGGGTCACGGCGACCAGGTCAGTGTCACCGCCTGCAAGGACAACGAGGCCGAGGCCGAAGGCGTGATCATGAAGCTGCAGGCCCACCGCTTCGAGCACCGCGGCAAGTTCAAGGACTACGCCATCCTCTACCGCTCGAACCATCAGGCCCGCCTGCTTGAAACGCATCTGCGTAACCACAAGATTCCCTACCTGCTGTCCGGCGGCCAGTCCTTTTTCGACAAGGCCGAGATCAAGGACATCACCAGTTACTTGCGCCTGCTGGCCAACGAGGACGACGATCCCGCCTTCATCCGCGCCGCGACGACCCCCAAGCGCGGGATCGGCGCGGCGACGCTTCAGGTGCTCGGCACCTACGCCGGCGAGCGCCACATCTCGCTATTCCACGCTGCCTTCGAGGAAGGCTTCGCGCATCGCGTGCAGCCACGCCAACTTGAACCGCTGCTCGAATTCTGCCAGTTCATCAATCGCCTGCAGCACCGGGCCAGCCGTGAGCCGGCGCAGCAGGTGCTTCCCGACCTGCTGAAAGCGATCGATTACGAGACGTTCCTCTACGATACGGAGGAGCAGCGGACGGCGCAGACACGCTGGGGCAATGTCTGTGAATTCGCCGAATGGCTGAACAAGAAGGGCGAGGAAGACGGCAAGACGCTGATCGACCTGACCCAGAGCATCGCCCTGATCAACATGCTCGACAAGCAGAACAGCGAGGATATCGACGCCATCCAGCTATCCACGCTGCACGCCGCCAAGGGCCTGGAATACAAGCATGTCTTCCTGGTCGGCGTCGAGGAAGGCATCCTGCCCCACCGCGAATCCCTCGAACCGGCCAAGCTGCAGGAAGAGCGCCGGCTGATGTACGTCGGCATCACCCGCGCCCAGCGTTCGCTGCACATCAGCTACTGCGAGAAACGCAAGCAGGCGCGCGAGCTGATGCCCTGCGAACCATCGCGATTCATTGCCGAAATGGGCAAGGAAGACGTCCGTTTCTCCGGCGGCAAGGATGCCGCACCGCCTGACAAGGCGACCGGCAGCGCCCGCCTCGACGCCATGAAGGCCATGCTCTCCGGAAACAAGCGCTAACCGCTCGGTCACCTCGCGTTACAGCGGGTTACTTTCTTCCTGACATCCGGGGCTTCACCGGCCGCGTTATTCGGCACAAGGCAGCGCAATCTTGCAAAGCCGGATCAAAAAGCCGAATCAACCACTCAGGAGAAACAAAAATGACCAAGCAACTCATCGCCATCGCCTTTGCCGCCGCTTTCGGTATCGCTCACGCCGCCGACGTCAAACCGGCTGCTGCCGAAGTGAAGCCGGCCGCCGCTCCGGTTGCCGCCAAGGCTGAAGCCCCGAAGACCGCCGAAGCGGTCAAGGCGCCGGAAGCCAAGCCGGCCGTTGCTCCGGAAGCGAGCAAGGAAACTGCAAAGCCGGTCGAAAAGAAGGTGAAGAAGGCCAAGCATCAAGCCAAGGAAGCCGCGCCGGAAGCCGCCAAGGCTGAGCCGGCAAAGGCAGAGGCCGCCAAGGCCGCCGAACCGGCCAAGAAGTAAGGAATCCCGGCAGGACGCCGGTTGCGGCCCTCCAAAAGCCGCGCCGGCGGGGGGCGCCCACGAGGCGCCTTTTTTGCGTCCACAAAAAAAGGAGGCCGCAGCCTCCTTCTTTGGATCGGGCGGTCGCTTACTTGACCTTGCCCAGAATGTAGTCGACGGCGCCCTTGATTTCGGCGTCGGACAGCGTCGAGCCACCCTTCGGCGGCATCGCACCCTTGCCTGCGAGGGCGCTCTTGTACAAAGCATCCTTGCCCTGGGCGACGCGCGGTGCCCAGGCACCCTTGTCGTCGAGCTTCGGCGCGCCGGCGGCACCGGTATTGTGGCAGGCGCCACAGACCGTATTGAAGACGGTCGGGCCATCCTTCGGGGCGCCGGTCGGCGCGGCTTCAGCCTTGGCCAGTTCGACCTTGGCAACCGGCTGGATACGGGCTTCGGCTTCGTCAGCGCCGGCGCCTGAATTGGCTGCGCTGTTGAAGGATTTGTTGGTGAGCGGATAAATGATGGCAATCAGTACGGCTGCGACGCCGATCGTTTTCCACATGATGCCCTTGGAAGAGTGTTGTTCAGCCATGCCGAAGACCCCAGTGCGATGAATAAAACCGGCATTATAACGGTCCGCTGCCGCTCAGCCAAAAAAAACCCCGCCAGAGGCGGGGTTGAAATTTCTCGAAAGGGGGATTTCGAGAGGAGGGGTTCAATGCACAATTGCAGTGTAGAGGCTCCCCATCTCCGCGTCTGTCGTCCTTTCGTAGCTTTCTGTAACTGAATGTAGCCGGCAAATTATTGAGCGGCACTTGTGCTGTGCACAAACGCGCCGCCTGGTGATCGGTCAGTGTGGCTTCAATGCTTGCCGATGCATGGCCCTTTGACGTGCAGTCAGGTGCTCAGTGCTCGATGCGGCAGATTTCGACTGCGCTTTTCGGTACCTGGTAATCGCTCGCTAGCTGGTGCTTTGCGGTGTCTTCGACGGGTTCGCCTTCGCGCACGACGAAATGGCGGGCGCCGGTGTAGTCCTGGGGTATCCCGGCGCGGTCCTGCGTAATGCGGTAGTGAATTTTTACGTTCATGGCTGTTCCCTTTCATGGGTAATTTTTATTCCTGCGTGCCCAGTATAGCCAAAAATTGCTGCGCTGCAACATTGATTTTCCCGGTCATGGGAGGCTAGGATGAACCCCATGTCTGAACTGGAAAAACTTGCCGAATGTCTCGGCGCCAAGCTTTTGGAGCGTGGCGAATGGCTGGCTGCGGCCGAGTCCTGTACCGGCGGCTGGCTGGCTCAGTCGGTGACAGCGATTACGGGAAGTTCGGGGTGGTTCGACCGAGGTTTCGTGACTTACTCGAATGCGGCGAAGGTCGACATGCTGGGTGTTCCGGAAAGCACCCTGGCGCGTCATGGCGCTGTTTCCGAAGCGACCGCGCGGGCGATGGCCCAGGGGGCGCTGATCCACAGCCGGGCCGACTGGTCGGTGGCGATTACCGGTATTGCCGGGCCAAGCGGCGGTACGCCGGAGAAGCCGGTCGGCACTGTCTGTTTTGGCTGGGCGAGAAAAGACGGCGGCTGCGAGGCGCAAACCTGCCATTTTGCCGGCGATCGGCACTCGGTTCGCGAACAGGCTGTCGGCCATGCCCTGAAAGGGCTTCTGGAGCGTCTGGCGGTCTCGTTTGGACTGGCTTGATCCACCCGATAATTCGGCACATAATCAACAAAAATAAAAATTGTGCAAATATTGTTGGGTGAGATGAATGCAGCATATCGACCTGAATGCAGATGCCATCGAGAGTGCCTTGGCAGCCCATGTTTCCATGCCGGGTTCCGGCGTTCTGGCCCTGTTGCCGGAGGCGGAGAAGGCGCGTTTGCCCTTGTTGCAGGAGGCCTGCCGCCGGCATGAACTGTCCTTGGTGGGGGCGATATTTCCGGCCCTGGTCGATGGGCAGCGCTTCAGGACTGAGGGGGCCTGGTTGCTGCATTTTGACCGGATGCCGCCCCATTTTCTCCTGCCCGAGGTCAACGCTGGCGGTGAGTCGGCAGTTTCCAGATTGGTCGGAGCGGTTCGTGAGGGCTTGCAGCATTGTCCGACGGCGGCGCCAAAGCCGACTTTGTTCCTGATGTTCGATGCGATGGTGCCGAATGTGGCCAGCATTCTTGAAGGTATCTATCTGGATCTGTCGAATCGTGTCGAATATGCCGGCGTGAATGCAGGCAGCGAAAGCTTTCAGCCAATGCCCTGCCTGTTCGACGAGACTCAGGTGATTGGCGATGGCGTGCTCGGCCTGTTGCTGCCGGGGGCGATGGCGCCCGCGTTGACACATGGCTTTGCCCAGCCGGAGCGGGGAATGAGTGCGACCTCGACCGAAGGCAACCGGATCGCCATGATCGACTGGCGACCTGCTTTCGATGTCTATCAGGAACTGATGAAGGCGCAGTATGGCGTTGATCTGAGGCGGGATAACTTCTACGAATGCGCCGTCCATTTCCCCTTCGGTATCCTGCGCGCCGGCGGCGATGTCGTGGTGCGCATTCCCGTGGCTTTGGCCGACGATGGTTCACTGTACTGTGTCGGCGAGATTCCCGAGAACTCCATGCTGGTGCTGCTACAGGCGCCCAGTGCCGGCGAGAACGGCTGTATCACCCGTCTGGCTGACAACCTGCGCGCTTCACTCGGCGGCCGAAAAGGCGGGGGTATGCTGACCTTTTATTGTGCCGGGCGGCGCATGCATCTGGGTGACGGGGCCGAAGTGGAACTGGTCGAGTTGTTCAAGACTGCGGGGGTGAGCGCGATGGCCGGTGCCCTGTCTCTGGGTGAGATTGGCAGTACGGTGCGCCGGGGCTATCCGATGTTCCACAATGCAGCGCTGGTCTGTTCGCCTTGGGTCGAAGAATGAATCGCGAGCAGATTCTGAGTGTGCTGTATGACCTGTCGCTGACCATTGGCGGTGAGGTCGATGTGCTCAGTCTGCTCAGGAAGACGCTGCAGCGCCTGCTGTTTCATACTTCGTTCCCGGCTGGCGTTGTGCTGGTCGAGGTCCAGGATTCCGAGTTCGGGACCTCGGCGACCCTCGAGATGGCCATCGGCGATTATGTGCTCGGCGAGCGGGCGGGCACCCGTTTCGGCTGTCCGGGTGGCCTGCTCGGCGCCAAAGTCGAGTTGCTCGACAATCCGCTGCTGCTGCGCCATCTTTCGCTCGACCAACGCTATGCCTATTGCCTGCGCCTGCCGGTCGACCAGCATTGTACGATCCTGCTGCTTTCGCCTGCACCACCGACCAGCGACTTGCCGTTGACGCAGGTCTTCCAGCCGGTACTGGCCAATCTGGCCAAGGCGCTGGTGCTCTGCCGCAACAACGAGCACCTGACTCGTCGTCTGGCGCATGATCGTGACGATGCCCGGGCCGAACTGGCGGTGACGCTGTCCCAGAGCGAGCGGGAGCGTGCTTATCTGGACTGCCTGCACGACACCATTCCCGACCTCGTTTGGGTCAAGGATCCAGATGGGGTCTATCTTTCCTGCAATCGGATGTTCTCGCGGCTCTACAACGCGCCGGAAACGGAAATCATTGGCCGAACCGATTACGACTTTGTTGGCAAGGAACTCGCCGATTTCTTCCGCGATCATGACCGGGCGGCGATAGCGGCCGGCAAGCCGTCGATGAACGAAGAGTGGCTGAATTTCGGCGACGGTAGTCACCAGGGCTTGTACGAGACCGTCAAGACCCCGATGCACGACCGCGACGGGCATCTGGTCGGCATCCTTGGTGTGGCACGGGAAATTACCGAGCGGCGGCGGGTCGAGGAGGCACTGCGGGCCAGCGAGACGGAACTGGCCAGGCACCGGGAGCAACTGGAGACGCTTGTTGCCGAGCGTACCGGTGCCCTGGCTCTGGCTAATGCGCGTCTGGAGCAGACCCAGTTTGCCATGGACCGGGTTGGTATCGGCATTCATTGGGTCGACGCCGATGGCCATTTTGCTTACGTCAACCAGGTGGCAGCCGGCATGCTAGGCTACACGGTCGAGGAAATGCTGCGTCTGGGCGTGCCAGATATCGATCCATCGTTTCTGCCTGGAGAGTTTTACGAGCGCACTGAGGATATGCGCCGGGCCGGCAGTATCAGCATCGATAGCCAGAACAGGCATCGGGACGGGCATCTCATCCCGGTCAGTCTGAACGTTTACTATCGACCGGAAACCGATGGCGAACCGGCGCGTTACATCTCTTTCGTCCGCGACATCAGCGAGCGCAAGCGCGCCGAGCAGGAATTGCGCGAGGCGAAGGAGGCTGCCGAACTGGCAACGCGTGCCAAGAGTGCCTTCCTGGCCAATATGAGCCACGAGATCAGAACGCCGATGAACGCCATTCTCGGTTCGGTGTATCAGATGCGCCGAGCCGGGGTGCCGCCGACGCTGGGCGAGCCGCTCGACCGCATCGAGGCTTCCGGGCAGCATTTGCTGGGGATCATCGACGATATTCTCGATCTCTCGAAAATCGAGGCGGGCCGGCTGGAACTGGAGGAAGCGCCGTTGATGCTGTCGCGGCTGATGAATGAGGTGGCAGAGATGCTCAGTGGTCGGGCGTCCGACAAGGGGCTGGAGGTCCACGTCGAATCGGCCGTCTTGCCGGGGTTGCTGCTTGGCGATGCGATGCGGATTCGCCAGGCGCTGATCAACTACGCCAATAATGCGATCAAGTTTACCGAGCGCGGAAGCATCCGCCTGAGCGCTGAGGTCATCGCCGAGGATGCGCAGGGCGTACTCGTCCGGCTGGCGGTGGCGGACACCGGCATCGGCATCGAGCCGGAGGCGGCTGCCCGCTTGTTTACGCCTTTCGAGCAGGCCGACTCGTCGACCACGCGCCGTTACGGCGGTACCGGCCTTGGACTGGCGATCACCCGCCATCTGGCCCAATTGATGGGGGGCGAGGCCGATGTCGAGAGCACGCCGGGCCACGGCAGCACTTTCTGGATCACGGTGCGGCTGAAGCGGGCGCCGGTCGAGGTGAATCATCCGGAAGCGCCCACGCCGGCCGGTGATGCCGAGGAAAGACTGCGGGCTTGCCACGCTGGAACCCGGATACTGCTCGTCGAGGACGATCCGATCAATTGCGAGGTGGCCGAGATGATGCTCGACGATGTCGGGCTGTTCGTCGATCAGGCGCATGACGGCATCGAGGCGGTGGAGATGGTCGGCCGGAACGACTACGCGCTGGTCCTGATGGACATGCAGATGCCCCGCATGGACGGCCTGGAGGCAACGCGGCGCATCCGCCAGTTGCAAGGCCGGCAGGGCTTGCCGATCCTGGCAATGACGGCCAACGCCTTTTCCGAGGACCGGGAGCAGTGTTTTGCGGCGGGCATGAACGATTTTGTCAGCAAGCCGGTCAACCCGGCCCTGCTCTATGCGGTCCTGCTGCGCTGGCTGGAGGCGAAGGCTTCCTGAAGGCCTGAGCGCGGCCGGCGCGGGCAAATGCTACGGTCAGGCCGAAAAAAAGGCCAAAATCAAAATCAGTCCGGTAGCGGTTCGAACAGCGCGGCCAGGTCGTCGGTGCCGAATTTGACGTCGACACGGTGGTCGTCGGACAGGATGCCGGCGGCCAGTTCGGCCTTGCGTTCCTGCAGGGCGAGAATCTTTTCCTCGATGCTGCCGGAAACGATCAGCTTGTAGACGAACACCGGCTTGTCCTGGCCGAGACGGTGGGCGCGGTCGGTGGCCTGGTTCTCGACGGCCGGATTCCACCACGGGTCGTAGTGGATGACCGTGTCGGCCGCGGTCAGGTTGAGGCCGACGCCGCCGGCCTTCAGACTGATCAGGAAGATCGGCACTTCGCAGTCCTGGAAGCGGCGGATCGGCACTTCCCGGTCGACCGTGTCACCGGTCAACGTCACGTAGGCGATGCCGGCCTTGTCCAGTTCATGCTCGATCAACGCCAGCATGCTGGTGAATTGCGAGAAGACCAGTACGCGCCTGCCTTCGTCGACCAGTTCCGGCAGCATCGCCATCAACAGGTCGAGCTTGGCCCGCTCCGGTACCTTGCGGGCGGCGCCGGCCTTGACGAGGCGCGGATCGCAGCAAACCTGGCGCAGCTTTAGCAGGGCGTCGAGGATAACGATCTGGCTGCGCGCGAAGCCGCGGCTGGCGATCTCGTCGCGGACCTTGGCATCCATCGCGGCACGCACGGTTTCGTAAAGGTCGCGCTGGGAACCTTCGAGTTCGACGCTGCGCACGATGATCGTCTTCGGCGGCAATTCCTGAGCCACGTCTTCCTTCTTGCGGCGCAGGATGAAGGGCCGGATGCGGCGGGCCAGCAGGCTGCGCCGGGCCATGTCGCCCTGCTTCTCGATCGGCGTCCGCCAGTGGCGGGTGAACTGCTTGCTGGTGCCGAGGAAACCGGGGAGCAGGAAGTCGAACTGGCTCCACAGCTCGCCGAGGTGATTCTCGAGCGGCGTGCCGGTCAGGCACAGGCGGTGGCGGGCGTCGATCTTGCGCACCGCTTCGGCGCTCTGGCTCTGGGCGTTCTTGACCGTCTGCGCCTCGTCGAGGATCAGCAGGTGGTAGCTGTGCTGCATCAACTCGTCGGCGTCGCGCCAGAGCAGCGGATAGGTGGTCAGGATCACGTCGTTCTGCATGATCTCCGGGAAGCGGCTCTTGCGCTCCGGGCCGTGCAGCGAGAGCACCTTGAGGTCGGGGGCGAAGCGCGCCGCCTCGTTCTTCCAGTTGAAGATCAGCGAAGTCGGCAGGATGATCAGCGCCGGCTTGTCGAGGCGGCCGGCTTCCTTTTCCAGCAGCAGGTGGGCCAGCGTCTGGGCCGTCTTGCCGAGGCCCATGTCGTCGGCCAGTATGCCGGAGAGGTCGTGCTCGCGCAGGAACTGCAGCCAGGCCAAGCCTTCCTTCTGATACGGGCGCAGATCCAGCTTGAAGCCGGCCGGGGGGGCGACGTCGCCGATGCCCTGGGCGTCGAGCAGGCGCTCGGCGAGCGCCATGATGTCGCTCTGGCCGCGGAACTGCCAGCGGCTGAGGTCGGACAGCTCGGCCAGGCGCGGGGCGTCGAAGCGCGACAGGCGCAGCACATTGCCGCCGGTGAAGCCGTCGAACAGGTCGATTAGCGTCGCGGCCAGCGGTTTGATGCGGCCGGCCGGCACGCGCAGGCGCTTGCCGCTGGCGGTGTACAGGTCGATGCCTTCGGTGTCGGGAACGCGCTCCAGTTCGGCCGCTTCCAGCCAGCGCGGGTCGGTGCGGAAAAGGTTGGCCAGCAGCGGTGCCAGCGGCAGGCGTTCGCCCTCGACAAAAATGCCCATGTCGAGGTTGAACCAGCCGTTGTCGGCCTCGAACAGCTCGGCTTCCCAGCCGTCGACTTCGATCACGTGGTGGCGGAAATCCTCCGGGAATTCGATCTGCCAGCCAGCTTCTTTCAGCCGCAGGGTGCCATCCTGCATGAAGGGCACCCACAGCGCCTCGTCAGCCAGGCCGTAGACGCCCTCCGGCGGGCTGCCAAAGGTGTGCAGCGTGTGGCCGGGAATTTTCTGCAGGCCGCTGCCTTCCAGGGCCTGCAGCGCCCTGGCCTCGTCCTCTGGGCGGCGCTTCAGCCGGATCGTCTCACCTTCGGGCAGGGTAATGAACTCGTTCTTTTGCTCGGGCCGGACGTCGGCATCGGCGTAGCGGAAAACGATCTTGGCCACATCGAAGGGGCCGCCGCCGAAGTTTTGCGGATAGCCGCGCCAGGCCCGGTGGCCGTGAGTGTGCAGGGTTTCCAGCTGGAGAATGGGAATCAGCGGCGCATCGACCAGGCGCAGGCGGGCGCCGGCGTCACTGCCGGGCAGTGGCAGGTCGGGGGCGAGCTCGGACAGGGCGTCGGCGACCAGCGCCGCTTCCTTGGCCGAGAGCGGCGGCAACGAGAACAGGCGGCTGACGACGTCCGGGTTGCCGGTGACTTCCAGCGGACCCGTTTCGCCTTCGCCCAGATCGACGTACCACGGCGGGTCGACGGCGACGATCATCTCGGCGGATGGCTCGGGCTTCAGGTAGGGGCGCTGGAAGCCCATGCCATCGACCTGCCAGCCGATGCTGGCCGGTCTGATGCCGCCGGCATTGAGCGGCAGGCCGAGATCGTCTTCCGGGTACAGCCGATGGCTGGCCGCCATCCGTTGCAGTATCTCGGCGCCATTGGCCGGGCCGAGGCCGAAGGCGCGCAAGCCCGTTTCGTGGCCACGGTCGGCCCAGATCAGGCGCAGGATGCCGAGGTCTTCCTCGGTGACGAACTGCGGCGGCGTGACCAGGGCGCGGTCGACCTTCCACCACTCCTCGGCGCTTTCCGGGTATTTGCCCTTGCGGATTTCAACGCCGAAGTGACGCTTGTCGGCCGTCCATTTCAGGATGTAGAACAACTGCTGCCGGGCGGTGCTCGGGCGGGCTTTCTTCTTGGCGACGGCAATCGAAGTCCGGCGCAGGTCTTCGACCCAGGACAGCACGCTGTTGCTGACCCGATCCTTCGGATTGCGTTCCTCGATGGCCTTCAGGAGCATCGCCGCGACGTGCTTGCAGTGCCGGCCCACCTGGCAGGTGCAGCGGCTGACGACCCCGATCTCGCCGCTCTGGTCCTGGCTCAGGTAAGCCTGCACCGTATAAGGTTGCTTGGCCGTGCCGGGAACGACGGCACTGATCTGGCTGCCGTTGATTTCGAGGTCGCGGACCAGGTCGACATAAGGCCGGGCCTTGTTGATGTCGCGGGTGGCGAACCAGTCGGAAACGTTTTCCTCGGTGAAGGTGGCGAGTGTGACGACGGCCATCGGCGATCAGGCGAACAGCGCGCCGACGAGCAGGGCGAGCAGCAGGGCGATGATGGCCAGCCAGCGGTTCTGCTGGTGCTGGGCGGCGATCAGGCGGTCAAGCTGCGGCTGCAGGTCGGCCTTGGTGGGCTGGGCCAGCGCCTGGTGGACGAGGCGTGGCAATTGCGGAATGGTCCGCGCCAGATAGGGCGCTTCCTGCTTGAAGGTACGGAGCAGGCCGCGCCAGCCGACTTGTTCGCTCATCCAGCGCTCAAGGAAGGGTTTGGCGGTCGTCCACAGGTCGAGCTCGGGGTCGAGCTGGCGGCCAAGGCCTTCGATGTTGAGCAGGGTTTTTTGCAGCATGACCAGTTGCGGCTGGATTTCGACATTGAAGCGGCGCGAGGTCTGGAACAGGCGGAGCAGCACCTTGCCGAAAGAAATATCCTTCAGCGGGCGGTCGAAGATCGGTTCGCAGACGGCGCGGATGGCGGCCTCGAACTCGTCGACCCGGGTGTCTTTCGGCGCCCAGCCGGATTCGATGTGGGCTTCGGCAACGCGTTTGTAGTCGCGGCGGAAGAAGGCCAGAAAATTCTGCGCCAGGTAATTCTTGTCGGAATCGGTCAGCGTGCCGACGATACCGAAATCGAGCGCGATGTAGCGACCATCAGGGGCAACGAAAATGTTGCCGGGGTGCATGTCGGCATGGAAGAAGCCATCGCGGAAGACCTGGGTGAAGAAGATTTCGACGCCGGCCGCCGACAGCTTGGACAAGTTGATGCCGTCGGCGCGCAGCTTGTCGATCTGCGAGATCGGCGTGCCTTTCATGCGCTCCATGACCATCACGGTCGAGGTGCAGAAGTCCCAGTGCACTTCCGGGACGATCAGCAGCTTGGACTCGGTGAAGTTGCGGCGCAACTGCGAGGCGTTGGCAGCTTCGCGCATCAGGTCCAGTTCGTCGCGCAGGTATTTGGCGAATTCGGCGACCACTTCCCGCGGCTTCAGGCGTTTGCCGTCGGCCCACAGCTTTTCGAGCAGCATGGCCAGGTTGTCCATCAGCGCCAGGTCATGCTCGATGACCGACAGCATGTTGGGGCGCAGGACCTTGACCGCTACCTCGTGGCTGCCATCTTCGGCGCGCAGCGTGGCGAAATGGACCTGGGCGATCGAGGCGGAAGCGATCGGGGTTGGGTCGAATTCGGCGAAAACTTCGCTGGCCGGCCGGCCGTAGGCTTTCTCGATTTCTGCCAGGGCGAGCGCCGAGTCGAAGGGCGGCACGCGATCCTGCAACTTGGCCAGTTCGTCGGCGATGTCGGTCGGCATCAGGTCGCGGCGGGTCGATAGCACCTGTCCGAACTTGACGAAGATCGGACCGAGCGACTCGAGGGCCAGTCGCAGGCGCACGGCGCGCGGCGTCGACAGGTCGCGCCAGAATTGCAGGGCATTGGCGATGCGCACCAGGCGGCCGCTCGGCTCGTGTTCGAGCACCATCTCGTCCAGGCCGAAACGGCTGGCGACCGAGGCGATCTTGAGCAGGCGAAAGAGACGCATATTGACGGTAAACGCCGGTCGGGCCGGCAGCAAAGCTAAACGAGCATGTTAACACGCCATCGGCGGTTGCGGCCCGGCGATTTGACACTGTGAGCTTGGTGGCGCAGGTCAGCATGATCGACTGACCAAACAATGTTGCGGAATGGCTAGCACAATAGGATAAACTGGCTTTTCGGCACTGTTGTGCTTCCAAATTGCCGACCGAGGCTACTATTTGCATCCATGAGCGAACTCAAGAATCCGTCCGATATTGCACGGGAGGCACTCCGGTGTCTTGCGCTTCGCCAGCTTGCGCCGACGCCGGCCAACTATCAGGCCTGCTATAACGAAATTGCCGGAATTCCCGATTTCCATCCCTTTCCCGAGGGGCCGTTGCGGACGCTGCTCGCTGCGTTGCCGACCGGAAACGGCGAGCAGGAAGAACAGCTGGATCGGCTCAGCTCAGCCATTGCCAAACGGAGCTGGCAGGATTTCCGGGATGCGCTGACGGCCTACGTGCAGCTTGGAAATGGGGCTTCGTCGCCCCAGGCCGAGCGCCTTGCTGTCTTGCCCCAGGAATTCGCCGGCCCGCTGGCGACTTTTGTCGAAAGTATCCTGCCGGCGCTGGGCGACGACAATTCGCGGGCTGTCGGCATGGGCAGCGAACTGGTGCTGATGCTGCGCCAGCCCCTGGTCGAGGTGCTGGCGGTCGAGGGCGTTCTGGCGGCGCTTTCGCACCATGCGCGCTATGCTGCCGAGGAGCAGGTCGAGATTCGGGCTTCGCTGCTCAAGCTCCTGCACCTGATCATCGAAAATATCGGCGAACTGAGCGTCGACGACGCCTGGCTCAAGGGTCAGGTCGACGGGTTGCTGGCCACCGTGACGCCGCCTTTTACCTTGCGCCATCTTGACGAGATGGAGCGCCGCCTCGGCGACGTGATGGAGCGTCAGGGCCGAGCGAAGTCGAGGGCCATCGAGGCGCAGCACGAGATGCGGCAGATGCTGGCCGAGTTCATCGAACGCCTGGCCTTGATGAACCAGTCGAGCAGTCTCTTCGAAGGAAAGATGGCGGAGAGCGTCCGACAGATCGAACAGGTCAGCACGTTCGAGGATCTGAAGCCCCTGCTCGACGGCGTTATCCTGGCGGCGCATGCCATGGCCGACGAAACGGCGCACTCCCGCGAGCAATTGAAGAGCCTGCAGGAAAAGGTGGTGCATACCGAGGCGGAACTGATGCAGTTGCATCAGGAGCTCGATAGCGCCAGTTCGCTGGCGCGCCACGATCCGTTGACTGATGCCCTCAACCGCAAGGGTCTGGAAGAGGCGCTGATCCGCGAGATTGCCAGCATGCGCCGAAAAGAGACGCCGCTGTCGATCGGTCTGCTCGACGTCGACAACTTCAAGAAGCTGAATGATCGCCTCGGCCATGAGGCGGGCGATGGCGCCCTGGTGCATATTGCCGACGTGGCTCGCCACAACATGCGGCCGAGCGACACGCTGGCTCGCTACGGCGGCGAGGAATTCATCATCCTGATGCCGGACACTGAATTGGAACAGGGTATCGAGGCGATGACCCGCCTCCAGCGCGAGCTGACCAAGGCCATCTACCTGGCGGGCAGCGAGCATATCCTGATCACCTTCAGTGCCGGGGTGGCCCAACTGACCCCGGAGGAATCCGGCAGTGACGCCATCCGGCGGGCCGACCAGGCGATGTACCTGGCCAAGCGGGCAGGCAAGAACCGGGTCATGGGCGGTTGAGCGACACGCAGTCCCTGTCGCTGAAGCACGGTTTTCCGCCGGTCACCGATCCGGATGCCCGCGTGCTGATCCTCGGCAGCATGCCCGGCGAGGCTTCGCTGCGCGCCGGGCAGTATTACGCCAACGAGCGCAACGCCTTCTGGCGGATCATGGGCGACCTGATTGGTGCCGGACCTGCGCTGCCCTACGAACAGCGGCTGGATAAACTGAAATCCGCCGGCATTGCGCTGTGGGACGTGATTGCTGCCTGCGAGCGCTACGGTAGCCTGGATTCGGACATCGTCAATTCCAGCGTTTGCGCCAATGATTTTTCGGCTTTTTTTGCCGCTCACCGTAGCATTCGGCGGGTTTTTTTCAATGGCGGGGCGGCGGAGAGCACGTTTCGCCGCCAGGTGTTGCCTGGTCTGGCCGGGATGAGTCTGCAACTGCAGCGCCTGCCCTCGACCAGTCCGGCCCACGCGGCGCGCGGTTATGCCGAAAAGCTGGCTGCCTGGTCGGCAATCATCGCCAAAGAAACAGGCACCGACAGCGTATAATCGCCGTTTTGCATTTAATTGCCGCGAATCAATGGCCCAAGACGTCAAAATCCAGCTGACCGCCCTGTTGCAACAGGCGCTGGCCAGCGTTGCACCGACCGCAACCGAAACCCCGATTCATCTCGAACGCCCGCGCGATCCGACGCACGGCGACTTCGCGACCAATCTCGCCATGCAACTGGCCAAGGCGCTGAAGAAAAATCCGCGCGAAATCGCCAACCAGCTGCTGGCCGAACTGCCGCCCTCCAAGCTGGTGACCAAGGCCGAGGTGGCTGGCGCTGGCTTCATCAATTTCACGCTCGATGCCGGTACCAAGACCGACGTCGTCAAGGCCGTGCTGGCCGAGGGCGCCGACTTCGGCCGCTCGCGCTTCGGTGGTGCCCAGAAAGTGCAGGTTGAATTCGTCTCGGCCAATCCGACCGGTCCGCTGCACGTTGGTCATGGCCGCGGTGCTGCCTATGGGGCTTCGCTGTCCAGCCTGCTCGCTTTTGCCGGCTGGGATGTGACCCGCGAGTATTACGTCAATGATGCTGGCCGGCAGATGGACATCCTCGGCCTGTCGACCTGGCTGCGCTATCTGGATCAGCATGGCGTCAGCGTGCCCTTCCCGCCCAACGGCTACCAGGGTGCCTACGTCCGCGACATGGCCGAACAGCTGAAGCATGCTCACGGCGACAAATATGTGCGTACGGCCGAAGCCGTGCTGGCCGGTACGCCGGGCCTGCCGGATGCCGGCCGGGCCGACGACGAGGCCAAGCAGCAGCGCGAACTGCATCTCGACGCGCTGATCGCCAACGCTAAGTCCAGCCTCGGTCCGGACTGGGACTACGTGCATCAGCACGCCTTGAACGAGCAGTTGGCCGATTGCCGCGACGATCTGGAACAGTTCGGCGTCCATTTCGACGTCTGGTTCTCCGAGAAGGCGCTCTACGACACCGGGCTGGTCGCGCGTTGCGTTGCCCTGCTCGAAGAAAAGGGCCATATCTATCTGCAGAATGGCGCCAAGTGGTTCAAATCCACCGCCTTCGGCGACGAGAAGGACCGTGTCGTCCAGCGCGAGAACGGCTTGTTTACCTACTTCGCCTCCGACATCGCTTATCACCTGAACAAGTTCGAGCGTGGCTTCGACAAGGTCATCAACATCTGGGGCGCCGACCACCACGGTTACATCCCGCGCGTCACCGGCGCGATCAAGGCGCTGGAGCTCGATTCCGACAAGCTGCAGGTGGCCTTGGTCCAGTTCGCCGTGCTCTACCGCAACGGCCAGAAGGCCTCGATGTCCACGCGTTCCGGCGAGTTCGTCACGCTGCGCGAGCTGCGCGGCGAGGTCGGCAACGACGCCTGCCGCTTCTTCTACGCGCTGCGCAAGTCGGACCAGCACCTCGATTTCGACCTCGACCTGGCCAAGAGCCAGACCAACGAGAACCCGGTCTATTACATCCAGTACGCCCACGCCCGCGTCTGCTCGGTGATCAACCAGTGGGACGGCGACCTCGCCGTGCTGGCCGAGGCCGACCTCTCGCTGCTGAGCAATCCGCGCGAGCTGGCCATCGCCAACCAGCTAGCCCATTTCCGCGAAGTGATCGAGAACGCGGCGCGCGACCTGGCGCCGCACCTGATCGCCTTCTACCTCAAGGACCTGGCCGGCGAGTTCCACGGCTGGTACAACGCCGAGCGTATGCTGGTCGACGATGCGGCCCTGCGCGATGCCCGTGTTGCGCTGGCCGCCGCGGTGCGCCAGACCATCCGCAACGGCATGGCCATCCTCGGCGTCAGCTGTCCGGAATCCATGTAAGGAAATTCGATGAGCCGCGATATGAAACCCCGCAAGAACCAGCCGGCGAAGAAGAAAGCCGCCGGCGGCACGCTGGTCGGCATGTTCATCGGTCTGGTGATCGGTGTCGCGATCGCTGCCGGCGTCGTTTTCTACCTCAACAAGTCGCCGCTGCCCTTCGTCGAGCGGGCGCAGCCGCCGGCCAAGGCTGAAGGCCAGGCCGCCAACGGCCAGCCGCTGGCGTTGCCGGGCAAGCCGGGCGATCCGATTCCCGAGAAGCGCTTCCAGTTCTACGACATCCTTCCCGGCAAGGCCGACGCGGTGCCGGACAAGGCGCCGAAGCCGGATGCCAAGAAGGAAGAGCCGAAGAAAGAAGAGAAGAAGGAAGAGCCGAAGGAGTCCAAGGAATCGAAGACGCCGCTCTTCCTGCAGGCCGGCTCGTTCAGCACGGCGCAGGATGCTGACAACCAAAAGGCCAAGCTTGCGTTTATGGGATTGGAGGCGGTCGTCCAGCAGGTGATGATCCAGGACAAGACCTTCTACCGGGTTCGTGTCGGTCCCTACACGAAGATCGATGAATTGAACAAAGTGCGGGCCGAACTTGCCAAGTCCGGCATCGAAGCCCAGCTCGCCAAATAGGAGTAGCGCATGAAGTTTGCCCGTCGCAGTTTCGTTACTGGCGTTTTTGCCCTTTTTTCGGCCCTGACCGTAGCATTGCCGGCCTATGCCCAGATCTCGACCCCGGTTTCCCCACCGCAGCCGACCGAGGACGCGGCCAAGATCGAGGTGCTTGAATTCTTCAGCTACGGCTGCCCGCATTGTGCTGACTTCAATCCGGTGCTGACGGCCTGGGTGGCCAAGCAACAGGGTGACGTCGTGGTCAAGAAGGTGCCGATCACCTTCGGCCGCGCCGCCTGGGTTGGCATCGCGAAGCTCTACTACACGCTGGAAGTGACCGGCGACCTGCATCGTCTCGAAAGCGACGTCTTTAAGGCCATTCACGTCGAGCGCCAGAACCTGTTCGAGGAAAAGGCGCTGACCGAGTGGGCGGTCAAGAAGGGCGTCGATCCGAAGAAATTCAGCGAGACCTTCAATTCCTTTGGCGTGATGAGCAAGGTCAAGCGCGGCGACCAGATGGCGCAGGCCTACAAGATCCAGGGCGTGCCGACGCTCGCCGTCGATGGCAAGTACCTTGTTGTCGGCAAGGAATTCAATGAAACCCTGGCCAATGCTGACAAGGTGATCGCTCAGGCGCGCAGCGAAAAGGCAAGCAAGGGCGGCAAGAAATAAGCTTCCTTGACGCTTAAGGTCTTCATCACGGGCGCCTCGTCGGGTATCGGCGAGGCGCTTGCCGTTTACTACGCCGCCCAAGGGGCCACCCTCGGCCTGGCCGCCCGCCGCGGCGATGCGTTGAACAGCCTGAACCAGCGGCTGGGTGGGCGCCATGCCTGCTACGCGCTGGACGTCACCGACGCGCCGGCCCTGCATGCGGCGGCGGCGGATTTCATCGGCCGCTTCGGCGCCCCGGACATCATTGTCGCCAGCGCCGGCGTCTCGGCCGGCACGCTGACCGAACACGAGGAAGACCTGGCGGCTTTCCGGCGGGTCATGGACATCAACGTCTTCGGCATGGCGGCGACCTTCGCCCCGTTCATTCCGGCTATCCGGGCGGCGGGCGGCGAGCGGCGGCTGGTTGGCATCGCCTCGGTGGCCGGCATTCGCGGCCTGCCGGGGGCGGAAGCCTACTCGGCCTCGAAGGCCGCGGCCATCGCCTACCTGGAAAGCCTGCGTCTCGAAATGCGGCCCTATGGCATCAAGGTGGTGACCATCGCGCCGGGCTACATCGAGACGCCGATGACCGAGATCAATCCCTACAAAATGCCCTTCCTGCTGCCGGTCGACCGGGCCGCTGAACGCTTCGCGGCGGCCATCGCGCGCGGCACCAGTTACACGGTGATCCCGTGGCAGATGGGCATCGTCGCCAAGCTGCTGCGCGCCCTGCCCAACTGGCTTTACGACCGCCTGTTCACCAGCGCCCCGAGAAAGCCGCGTAGCTTGTTAAAATAGCCCGATGCTCGAACTCAAAATCAATGGCGAAACCCGCCAGTTCATTGACGCGCTGACCGTTGCCGGGCTGATCGAACAACTCGGCTATGCCGGAAAGCGCATTGCCATCGAACGCAATGGCGAAATCGTCCCGAAGAGCCAGCACGCCACGACCGCGCTCGTCACGGGCGACCAACTCGAAATCGTCGTCGCCGTTGGCGGCGGCTAATCCGGAGAAAGCTCCATGCATCAACTGACTATCGCCGGCAAGGCGTATCGCTCCCGTTTGCTGGTCGGCACCGGCAAGTACAAGGATTTCGCCGAGACCCGCGCCGCCATCGACGCTTCGGGCGCCGAGATCGTTACCGTCGCGATCCGTCGCACCAACATCGGCCAGGATGCCAGCCAGCCCAACCTGCTCGACGCCATTCCGCCGTCGAAATTCACCATCCTGCCCAACACCGCCGGCTGCTATACCGCCGACGATGCCGTGCGTACGCTGCGCCTGGCGCGCGAACTGCTCGACGGGCACCCGCTGTGCAAGCTGGAAGTCCTCGGTGACCCGACCAGCCTGTTCCCGAACATGCCGGAAACCCTGAAGGCCGCCGAGACGCTGGTCAAGGACGGTTTCCAGGTCATGGTTTACTGCTCGGACGACCCGATCCAGGCCAAGATGCTCGAAGAGATTGGCTGCGTCGCGGTGATGCCGCTGGCGTCCCTGATCGGTTCCGGCATGGGCATCCTCAATCCGTGGAACCTGCGCCTGATCATCGACAACGCCAAGGTGCCGGTGATCGTCGATGCTGGCGTCGGCACCGCCTCCGATGCCGCCATCGCGATGGAACTGGGTTGCGACGGCGTGCTGATGAACACCGCCATCGCTCACGCCCGGGACCCGGTACTGATGGCCAGCGCCATGAAGAAGGGCGTCGAATCCGGCCGCGAGGCTTTCCTGGCCGGGCGCATGCCGCGCAAACTGTATTCGGCCGACCCGTCGTCGCCGACTTCCGGATTGATCGGCTCATGAGCGGCGTTCCGTTGATTCATCCCGCCGCCGAAGGCGATGAAGGCGTTTATACCGAAGGCCGCGAGGGCCACGGCCACATCAAGAGCTTCGTCCGCCGGGCCGGCCGCATGTCGGAGGCGCAGCAGCGTTACTACAGCGAGATGATGCCGAAGATCGGCCTCGTCTATGCGCCGCAACCGGTCGATCTGGCCGCCTTCTTCGGTCGCAACAACCCGAAGATCCTCGAGATCGGCACCGGCATGGGCGAAACGACGGCGAAGATCGCCGATGCCAACCGCGACAACGATTACCTCGGCGTCGAGGTCCATGTGCCGGGTGTCGGTGCGCTGTGCAAACAGATCGCCGAACGCGAACTGTCCAACCTGCGCCTCTGCCAGCACGATGCCGTCGAAGTCGTCCGCGACATGCTGCCCGAAGGCTCGCTAGACGGCGTCCATGTTTTCTTCCCCGACCCGTGGCACAAGACGCGCCACAACAAGCGCCGGTTGATCCAGTCGCCCTTCGTCGCGCTGCTCGCCTCGCGCCTGAAACCGGGCGGCTATTTCCATTGCGCCACCGACTGGGAAAACTACGCGCTGCAGATGCTCGAGGTGCTGGGCAGCGAGCCGACTTTGGAAAACAGCGTCTCCGGACCCTCGACCGTAGCATTGGCCGCCTCAATCGAGGCCGACAGCGCCAATGGCCTGGCCGGCTTTGCGCCGCGCCCGGAATACCGGCCGCTGACCAAATTCGAAAACCGCGGTCTGCGCCTCGGTCACGGCGTCTGGGACATCATCTTCAAGAAGCGCTGAACGGCGCTCGTCAGGAATACTCACCATGTGGTTCAAGAATCTCCAGATCTACCGTTTGCCGGCGCCGTGGAATATCGACCTCGCCAAGCTCGACGAACAGCTCGCCCGCGGCACCTTCGCCCGCTGCGCCAGCCATGAGCCGATCAGCCGTGGCTGGGTCGCGCCGCGCAAGGATGGCGCGCTGGTCTATGCCAGCAACCGCCAGTGGCTGATCGCGCTGGCCGTCGAACAGCGCCTGCTGCCCTCGTCGGTGGTCAATGACGAAGTCCGCGAGCGCGCCGACAAGCTGACCGACGAGCAAGGCTACGCGCCGGGCCGCAAGGCGCTGCGCGAACTGAAGGAACGCGTCACCGAGGAGCTGATGCCGCGCGCCTTCACCAAGAAGCGCACCAGCTTCGTCTGGATCGATCCGCAAAACGGCTGGTTCATCGTCGACGCCGGCAGTCCGGGCAAGGCCGAGGAAGTCATCGAACACCTGCGCCATTGCCTCGATGAATTCCCGCTCACCCCGCTGCACACCGAACTCTCGCCGCAATCGGTGATGGCCGACTGGCTGGCCGGCGGCGAGGCACCGGCGGGTTTCACCATCGACCGCGACTGCGAACTGAAATCGGTAGGCGAGGAAAAAGCCGCAGTGCGCTACGTCCGCCACCCGCTTGGCGACGAAGTCGGCGGCGAGATCAAGGCCCACCTCGCGGCCGGCAAGCTGCCGACCCGCCTGGCGCTGACCTGGGACGAACGGATTTCCTTCGTGCTGACCGAAAAGCTGGAAATCAAGCGCCTCGCTTTCCTCGACCTGCTGAAGGAAGAGGCGGAGAAGAATGCCGAACACGCCGACGAGCAGTTTGACGCCGATTTCGCGCTGATGACCGGCGAACTCACCCGCTTCCTGCCGCAACTGCTCGAAGCGCTGGGCGGCGAAAAGACCGAGTCGGCCGAAGCAGTAACCCCGGCCGCCGGCGGCAGCACGCCGCCCTGGGAGGCATGAAACCGGGCGATCCCTGCCCCTGCGGCAGCGGCGCCAAATACGCCGCCTGCTGCGCCCCGCTGCACGCCGGCGCAGCGCCGGCCGCCAGCGCCGAAGCCCTGATGCGCTCGCGCTACAGCGCCTATGGGCTCAAACTGGAAGAATACCTGCTCGCCACCTGGCACCCGAGCACGCGGCCCAGCGAACTCGACCTTTCGGCCGACGACAGCAAATGGCTCGGCCTCGAGGTCAAACGCAACGCAGCGCAGGACGACAGCCACGCCACCGTCGAATTCGTCGCCCGCTACCGCATCGCCGGCCGCGGCCACCGCCTGCATGAACTCAGCCGCTTCATCCGCGAAGACGGCCGCTGGTACTACGTCGACGGCGACATGCTGACCTGAGCGGCCGGGAAAATTTCAATTTTGGCTAAAATTTCGGGCCGACCGTAGGCTTTTGCTGCCTTTCTGGGGGGGCTTATGGCGCCGGGGCGCCTTCCTTCAGATACATCGGTGAACGCGGTCCGTAGAGGATGCCATTCGGCATCCCAGCACTCAACAGTCGTGCACTTGTCCGTCCGGCGATCAGGTGCCCCTGGCTGCTGACCGTTTCGATGATCTGACGGATCACCGCCTTGACCAGCATGCCAAGCAGGCCGCCATTGTTACTATCGCCCTCGGCACTGGAGGCCGTCGCAGACCCAGACCATAGCGTTTTCCCGCTGCGCAGATCGACGAGTTTCGCCTCGGCGGTCACACGGGTCTCGCTCGAAATGACGATGTATGACGTGCCATATTGCTTGACGTTGATATAGAGCGCCGCATCGGCGCCGAAAATGTCGCGCAGCTTGTTGCTGGCAACGCTGTGAATATCCTCGGCCACGGTCATGCCATTCTGCTTGAAGGTCTCGTCGACCAGGGTCACCGGGAAGACGTAATAGCCGGATTCAGCGAGAGGTGCGGTCGTCTGGGACATCATGCTGTAAGTGGCCTTGATGTCGGGCGAGGTGTTCAGTGGTGGCAGGACCAGAATGGATGCCGGCCGCGCTTCCTTGAAGGCCGAATAGTCGTAGGCCTGGCGCGTCGCGCAACCGCCAAGCAGCAGGACTGCCGTCATGAGCGCTAATCGCCGCAGTCCTCGGATTTGATTGTCTTTCATCGGGGTCGCCTTAGCGTTTTTGATTTTTCTTGAGCAGGAAGTCCACATAAGCGGAGCTTTCCGGAAATTGCTGCCGTTCGGCCTGCAAATTTTGCTCAAACAGGTCAGTGCGTCCGGCCTGGCCGTAGAGCATGCCCAAATGAGCCTGCAATCCCGGCGGGACAGGTTTTCCCCGGGACTTGGCTTCTTCCCGAATTTTTTCGAGTTCCTGGATACCTTCCTCAGGACCCTTGTCGCCTTTGAAGTAGGCGTATTGCTGATCCTGAAAGCTGCCCCAGTGATAGAGCGGTTGCGGGCGATTGGCGCAGCCGGTCAGCACGACGGCCAGCAGGCCCGCCAGCAGAAGCGGGCGATGCTTCGAATGTTCATGGCTCATAGCTGTCCCGGCAGAATCAGTTAGTCGGGCGCCAGGCGCCGGCTTCGATACCGTTTACCAGACCATCGACCGCTTGGCGGATGGCTAAGTCAAGCACCTTGCCATTCAAGGTGGAGTCGTAGCTCGCGGTGCCGCCAAAGCCGATCACCTCGCGGTTAGAGAGGGTGTACTCACCGGCGCCAGCCGCGGAGTAGATGACTTCCGAGGTTTGAACGTCGACCACGTTCAAGGTGACTTTGGCGTAGGCAATTTGCTGCTTGCCGCGTCCCAGGATACCGAACAGCTGATGATCACCGACTTCCTTGCGCCCGAATTCAGTTACATCGCCGGTTACTACATAACGGGCGCCTTTCAGGGCCTGTTGCTTCTTGGCGATTTCAGCTTCCTGCCTGATCTCGGACATGTTTTCCCGGTCGAGAACGGAGAAGCGGTTGGTTTGCTGGAGGTGGGATACCAGGATGGTCTTGGCTTGGCTGCCCAAGCGATCAACGCCATCGGTGAATACTCCACGCATGAAGGTCGAACGGTTGTCGAACTTGCCCACGGAAACTGCCTGTCGGACGCCGGTGTAGGGGCGTGCCGCCGCCGCGGTTTGTTGCGGCACCAGGGTTCGTGAATCCTCCGTCGCACAACCGGAAATCGTAGCGATAAAGGCTACGAAACAAACGTACGCGGTTGATTTTCTTGAAGACACTATTTTTCTCCCTGATGAATATTCAAAATTTGCTGAGCTTGAAAGCTCGATAAGAATGTCATTGTAGTATCCATGTTGCCATCTTGGGGATTTTTATGATTGACCGAGATCAATGTCCTGCAACGGATTCACGGCGGTTCACCATGCTTTCTTGACCCCCCTTCGCAAATCTTCACACGCCCTTCACGCCGATGGTCTAGCATGCGTATTCCAATTTCATCGGAGCAGCAATCATGGGTCTTCTCGATTCCGTCGTCGGCGCGTTGGCCGGCGGGCAAAGTGGCGGTAACAGTGGCTTGGTGGATGTCGTCATGCAGTTGATCAACAATCAGCCGGGCGGTTTGGGTGGGCTGGTGCAGTCCTTCCAGCAGGGCGGGCTGGGTAATATCGTCAATTCCTGGGTGTCGACCGGGCAGAACCTGCCGATCTCGGCCGAGCAGCTTCAGTCCGTGCTCGGTGGCGGGGCTTTGCAGGATATTGCGGCGAAGCTGGGTGTGTCGCCGGAGCAGGCGTCTGGCAGCCTGGCTGATCTGTTGCCGCAGGTCGTGGACAAGCTGACGCCGAACGGGCAGGTGCCCGAAGGTGGCGGCGATCTGCTGGCGCAGGGCCTGGATATGCTGAAGAAGGGTGGCTTGTTCAGCTGACCTTAAGTGGGGGCGCTACAGGAAGCGCTCCAGCAGCACGTTCAGGAAGCGCCGGCCCTTCGCGGTCGGCGCAATTTTTTCCGGGCCGACGATCAGCAGGCCTTCGCTCTCCGCGGCCTTCAGTTGCGGCAGGACAGTATTCAGCGACTGCGCGGTGCGCGCCTCGAACAGCGAGGGGTGAAATCCGTCGGCCAGGCGCAGCGCGTTCATCATGAATTCAAAGGGCAGGCTGGCGACTTCGACCGGGTTGTCTTCCTGGATGGCGCTGCCGCTGCGGATGCTTTCCAGGTAGGCCTTGGGGTGCTTGTGGCGCATCTGGCGCAGCACGCGGTCGTGCAGGGTCAGCTTGGAATGGGCGCCGGCGCCGATGCCGAGATAGTCGCCGAAATACCAGTAATTGAGGTTGTGCTTGCACTGCTTGCCGGGCTGCGCGAAGGCCGAGGTTTCGTAGTTGGCGTAACCAACGGCAGCCAGCCGGGCCTCGATGGCTTCCTGCATGTCGGCGCAGATGTCGCCTTCCGGCAGCTCCGGCGGGAAGGCGGCGAAGCGGGTGTTCGGCTCCAGCGTCAGCTGGTAGCAGGAGAGGTGTGACGGCGAAAAGCTCAGCGCAGTTTCGATGTCGGTGAGCGCTTGCTCATGCGTTTGGCCCGGCAGGCCGTACATGAGGTCAAGGTTGAAGGAGTCGAAATGCTCACCGGCCAGTTGCGCGGCACGCTTGGCTTCGTCGGCGCCGTGGATGCGGCCGAGGGCTTTCAGGTGATCGTCGTTGAAGCTCTGGATGCCGAGCGACAGGCGATTGACGCCGGCCTTGCGGAAACCGGCAAATTTCTCGGCTTCGACGGTGCCGGGGTTGGCTTCCAGCGTGATCTCGGCGTCCGGTGCCAGCATGGCCAGCGCCCGGAAGGCGGCGATCAGTTCGTCGATGGCGGCGGGCGAGAGCAGGCTGGGCGTACCGCCGCCGAAGAAGACGGTCTGCACCGGCCGGCCCCAGATCAGGGGCAGGGCCGATTGCAGGTCGGCAATCAGGGCGGCTACGTATTCGCGTTCGGGGATGGTCTCGCCGGCCTCGTGCGAGTTGAAATCGCAGTACGGGCACTTTTGGACGCACCACGGCACGTGCACGTAGAGGGCGAGCGGCGGCGAGACGCGGAATTCCGCCAATGCTACGGTCGCCCCCTTTTTTTGGGCAAAAATGGGAATCGTACGGGCCACAGGTTTACAGCGCAGGCAGGCGGGCGATCAGTTTCTGCATGGCCTGACCGCGGTGCGATAGCTGGTTCTTGATCGCGGCGTCGAGTTCGGCCGCAGTCTGGCAATGGGTCGGGACGTAGAACAATGGGTCGTAGCCGAAGCCGTCGGCGCCGCGCTGGGCGTCGAGGATTTCGCCGTGCCATTCGCCTTCGGCGATGATCGGCTGCGGATCGTTGGCGGCGCGAACCAGGACCAGAACGCAGTAGAAATGGGCGTGGCGGTTGGTCTGCCCGGCGAGGTGGCCGAGCAGCTTGTCGTTGTTGCGGGCATCCGACTTCGGGTCGCCGGCATAGCGTGCCGAGTGCACACCGGGAGCGCCGTGCAGGGCGTCGACACAAAGGCCGGAGTCGTCGGCCAGCGCCGGCAGGCCGCTGTGCGCCGCGGCATGGCGGGCCTTGGCCAGCGCGTTTTCAAGGAAGGTGCAGTGCGGCTCCTCGGCTTCCGGAATGCCGAGCTGACCTTGCGGAATGACTTCGAAGCCGAGCGGCGCCAGCAGCGCGTTCAGCTCCTTCATCTTCTTGGCGTTGTTCGAGGCGAGGACGAGCTTCTTCATGAGGCGAGCGCGGTTTGCTGGGCAGCGACGAGGTGGCGGACGCCGAGCGTGGCGAGGTCGACCAGCACACTCATCTGTTCGCGGCTGAACGGCTCGCCTTCGGCCGTGCCCTGGATTTCGACGATGCCACCATTGCCGGTCATCACGACATTCATGTCGGTGTCGCAGCCGGAATCTTCGGGGTAGTCGAGGTCGAGGACCGGGGCGCCCTTGAAAATGCCGACCGAAATCGCGGCGACGTGGTCGCGTACGGGGTTGGCCGGCAGCTTGCCGGCCTTGACCAGCTTGTCGCAGGCTTCGTACAGCGCCACCCAGGCGCCGGTGATCGAGGCGCAGCGGGTGCCGCCGTCGGCCTGCAGGACGTCGCAGTCGAGCGTGATCTGGCGTTCGCCAAGGGCCTTGAGGTCGACCACGGCGCGCAGGGCGCGGCCGATCAGGCGCTGGATTTCTTGCGTCCGGCCGGTCTGCTTGCCTTTGGCCGCTTCACGCGCCGTGCGGGTATGCGTCGAGCGCGGCAGCATGCCGTATTCGGCGGTGACCCAGCCCTGGCCCTTGCCGCGCAGGAAGGGAGGCACGTTTTCCTCGACGCTGGCATTGCACAGCACGTGGGTGTCACCCATTTCGATCAGCACCGAGCCTTCGGCATGGCGGGTGAAGTTGCGGGTGATGCGGACGGTGCGGAGCTGGTCCGGCTGGCGTTGGCTGGGGCGCATGGAATTCCTTATTTTTTCGGAGTGTATTTATCGATGGCGGAGCGGATTTCCTCGATCGCCTTTTCAATCTCGTCGTCGCTGAGGTCGCTCTTGTAGGCTGGATTGCGGCCGAATTCATCGAGGCGGGTGGTCACTTCGTGCTGGCTCATCGTCTGGGTGGAAATCGCGCTGCTGGCGTCCTCGACGTAAGTGTCCTCCCAGCGCACGGCAACCACCGACAGGTTGTCGCCATGGGCGCCGCCTTTCAGTTCGGCCTGGTTGAGCAGCATCGGCACCGCCTGGATAAGATTGGCGCCCTTCAGCGCGACGGCCATCATTTCTCCGGAGAGCTCACCCCACAGGCCGTCGGTGCTGAGCAGCAGGATGTCGCCATGATCGAGCGGCGTCTTGCGGGAAAACTCGATTTCCGGCGGGTGCGGGCTGCCCAGGCAGCTGTAGATCTTGTTGCGGTCGGGGTGAAAGGCGGCCTGCGCCTCGGTAATCATGCCTTCTTCGACCAGCAGGCGGATGCGCGAATGATCCTTGGTCTGGGCGATGACCTTGCCGTCGCGCATCAGGAACAGCCGGGAATCGCCGGCATGCGCCCAGTAGGCGACGTTGTCCTGCACGATGCAGGCAACGCAGGTGGTGCGCGGCGTGTCCTTCAAGCGATGCTGGGCGGTGTAGTCGAGGATCGCGTGGTGGGCATTGGTCATGCTCTTCTGCAGGAAGCGGAAGGGGTCGTTGAGTAGCGGACGCGCTTCGCGCTGGAAGGCGTCAGCAAGCGTCTGGACGGCGATCTGGGCCGCGATCTCGCCGTAGTGATGTCCGCCCATGCCGTCGGCGACGACCATCAGCAGCGCGTCGCGCGAGTAGCAGTAGGTGGTCCGGTCCTCGTTGTTGTTGCGGCCGCCCTGGCGGCTTTCCTGATAAATGGTGAATCTCATCTCATCGGCTTCCTGATTTTGTCGACGAAGCGGCCAATCCAGTTGGGATTAGCCTTTGGGCGCGGCGGTGTAATGGTTTCGACCAGCGCCTTTTGCAGGGCAAAGACGCTTTGCGGACGGTAAAGATGGTTGAGGTTGAGGCACCAGTCGATGATCTCGAGCAGGCGGTCAGAGAACTGTCCGTCCCAGCGCAGCATGGCCGGCGCCAGCGTGTCCTTCTTCATCCGCTGGTCGGCTGCCTGAGGGGCAACGCCGGCCAGGCAGGCGTACATCGATGCGCCGACGCTGTAGATGTCGCTCCACGGCCCGAGATCCTTGCGGGTGCCGTAATGCTCCGGCGAAGCGAAGCCCGGCGTGTACATCGGCTTGAGGATGGGCTGGTCGGTGATCAGCGTCTGGCGCGCGGCGCCGAAGTCGATCAGCACCGGCGTGTTGTCTCCGCGCAGATAAATATTCGACGGCTTCAGGTCGAGGTGCAGCAGCTTGTTCGAATGTACCTCGCGCAGGCCGTTCAGCATGCGGGTGAAGACACCGCGAATGAAGCGCTCGGAAATGTGGCCCTGATGCTTCTGGATGAATTCCTGCAGCGTGCGCCCGTGCTCGTACTCCATCACCATGTAAACCGTGTCGTTGGCGCGAAAGAAATTCAACACGCGGATTACATTGGGGTGCGACAGTCGCGCCAGCGCCCGGCCTTCCTCGAAGAAACACTTCATGCCGTAGCGGAAGGCGCCGAGATGGTCGGCTGTGATCACCGGCTTGATGTCGCCGCGGGTGCGCAGGGCCAGACTGTTCGGCAGATACTCCTTGATCGCGACCTGGCGGCCCTCGGGGTCGGTCGCGAGGTACACGATCGAAAAACCGCCGAGCGAGAGCTGGCGGTCGATGATGTACTCTTCGAGGGGGTAGCCGTTTGGTAAGGGCTGATTGGCTTGTTGCGCCATGGAGCTCGCGGTTATGATGCAGTTTCAGGCATTTTCGGGCGTGTTGTCCGGCCTGTAAAGGTGGAGACCCCCCAACAATGATTTGTAGTATGACTGGTTATGCGGTTAAAACGCGAGATATTGAGCGTGGAACGCTGCAACTTGAACTAAAAAGCGTCAATTCCCGCTACCTGGATTTTCATTTTCGCGTCGCAGAAGATTTGCGCGCGCTGGAAATGCCGCTGCGCGAGTTGCTCGCCGCCCGGCTTTCTCGTGGCAAGGTGGAATGCCGTCTTTCCTTCAATGCTGCGGCTGCGCGTGCCGATCAGCTGCAGCTCAATGGCGAACTGCTGGCATCCCTGATGGATCTGAATGCCCGCGTACGCCGTGAAATGCCCGATGCGACGCCGCTCTCGGTCAACGAAACCCTGCGCTGGCCCGGCATGTTTGGCGACCAGGGCATGGACTTTTCCACGCTGGGCCCTGAAGTTATGGCTTTGGCCCGCGAGGCGCTGGAGGATTTCACCGCGACGCGCGGACGCGAAGGCGAAAAGCTGGCCGAAACGATCGTCGACCGTGTCAACGCCATGCGCGATATCGTCCGCAAGGTTGTACCCCGCATCCCCGAAGCGCAGGCGCTGTACACCGAAAAGCTTCGCCAGCGCCTGACCGAAGCGCTGGGCAACGCCAGCGACGACCGCATCCTGCAGGAAGTCGCTGTCTTCGCGACGCGCATTGATGTCGCCGAAGAACTCACCCGCCTGAATACCCATCTCGACGAGGTTGAGCGTGTCCTGAAGCAAGGCGGCGCCTGCGGCAAGCGCCTCGATTTCCTGATGCAGGAACTCAATCGCGAAGCGAATACATTGGGCTCAAAGTCGGCGATTACCGAGGTGTCTCAGGCATCGATGGAGCTCAAACTGCTGATTGAGCAGATGCGCGAACAGATTCAGAATCTCGAATGAAGACGGGGGCCTCCGGCGGTTTTCGGCGTATCGCCCCACTCTGCTTCTGCTGCAATAGCTTTGGATGAATGCAATGCCTTCGAACTATAAAAACTCCCGCCTTTACAAAAAATACCGTGCGTTTCGGATTGCCTTGAAAGTGCCGGGAATCCTCTTGAAGCAGCGTCTGGTCGACTTTGACGTACCTTCGCTACCACATTTCGATTCTGATGAGACCACGCAGTGGTTCATGCAGAAACTCGCTGCTTCAAAGATGTATCTTGAATTTGGCTCAGGTGGTTCAACCTGCCTCGCCGCAAAAAATGGCGTCCGTTTTGTGTCTGTTGATTCCGATCCATTCTTCTTGAACAGCGTCAAGAACAAGATAAAGAAGGAAAATCTATACCGCGAGAATGAGCAGGTATTTCACCATGCTGATATCGGTCTTACCGGCGGCTGGGGGAAGCCTCTGATCATCGGGGAGCCATCACCTGAGCGCCTGAACAAATTCCGAAAGTACTCTGATTTCCCTGAGGAAATCGGCAGCAGGTTTCCTCTGCCGGATCTCGTGCTGGTCGATGGACGTTTTCGGGTTGCTTGTGCGCTGAAAGCGCTGAGGGCATTGCAGGACCAGACGGACTGGCTCTTGCTCGTGGACGACTACGTCAATCGGTCGAAGTATCACGAGCTTCCCGAGTTTGGTGTGCTTCAGGGCTATGTCGGTCGCATGGCCGTTTTCAGCGGCTTGCAGGATTCAGCAAAATGCCGACTTGATGCTGCTATCAGTCGGTACGAAACGGACCCGAGCTAGTTTGGCGCTGGTCTGTCCAGCGACAATACCCAGCGAGTGGTCCGCGTACCGTCCTGAAGACAGCTAATTCCGTGCAGGAATTTTTCGGCTATCGAGACCCGAGGGTGATTCGCTAGCTTGGAGCATGACCAGATTGACGGATACCTGCTGGCAGGAGATGTTGTCTCCGGACCAGCCGCTATCGTCGGCCTGAATTAGCCGGTCGATTATTGAACGTATCTCTTCAGTGCGAATTCCGTTGGGAATCTTGTCGAAACGACTTGGCCGGTAGGATGCCCTTTTCTTGAAGAGCAGCTTTCTCGTCCTGTGTTCCATGTATTTGTAGCGGTCCCAGCCGAAAAACATCGCTTTCATCAATGGAGGGACGGATATTTCTGGCTGAGGTTGAACGTCCACCTCAGCAAGGATGGTTGCAATCTTGTTGGCGGCAGTTTGCCCGCTGAGTGACGAGACATCATCCCTCAGTACCTCGATGGCCTGCAGCCGCAGCTCGTCGCGTTCTGCGTTGGTCTTGTAGCGATTGAGGTGGCTCACGACCTCCTCGTAGGTTTCCACGCATTTCGACACCTTGAAGACTGGCACATCGTCAATGCCGTCGATGTCGTTGATCTTGTATTGAACCGTCGGGATACCGTTCAGGGCGGCTTGTAGTGTGACGGTCGAACGATAAGTGATAACGCCGCCGGTTGCTCCGAGTAGCCACGGAGCAACGTCACCTTCGCGACAGACAGTGACGTTAGGGTAGGCGGAAAATATCGACTTCCATTCTTCGATACTTTCCGAAATGTGCGGTCGCACGACGATCTTTTCCCGGGTTTCAGCGGCCAGACGGCTGATCAGTTCGATGTAGTTGTTTAGTGCGTTGAAAGTATTGTGCAGCGCCCTAATGCGTGATTCTGAAGGGGCGCGCTTCAACTTGAATTCGTAGCCGGTGCGCGAGGTGAAACCAAAGCTGGAGATGAACAGAATGTAGTCACCGTGTTGTTGCCGGATTTCTTCCAGCTTCTTCTGGTGGATGACCGAGTACTCTTCGCGCCACAGATCAATGCGTGGCCAACCGGTCGCCAAGATCTTTACGCCATCGAGATTTTTCAGGGCCGATAGTCGGCTTCTGTAGCCCTCTCCGATGGTGAAAATATAGTCGTAATCCTGACTGGGCAACTTACCGAATCGTTCGTGACAGAAATCTGTCATTCGGTGTGCCGGGATTGCGACCCCGGTTTCCTCGTCCATGATTGCGACGACGGCCCCCATGGCACGCCGGTACTGCTGAATGCGCCTTACATAGCTGCTCTTGTGGAAAAAGATGCAGGACTTGATCCGGTTTCTTGTTTCATGAATTGAGCGGAATGTCCCAATGTAAACGCGGAATCCAGCCTTGATCATTTCTATGGCCAAAAGGCATTTCGGAAATAGCTCCCTGTCCGAGAGTTCGATGGTGAACAGTATGGTTTTTTTATGCATCTACGTTAATGCCTTACGGGCCGAGTTCGGCCGATGGATTTTGGTCGCCGGATCGATACCGGCAAGCTCATGAAGTGATGGTGCTGATTGCCTCGGTATAGGTGGCGATGCTTTCTTCCTTGCGCCTCGCCAATGAGATCAGGACTGATTCGTGCGGGAAAGGGGTGGATAAGGCATCAAGCAATTTCTGGCTGAAATCCTCTGTGACATCAATGCAACGCTCCTCAATGCCGAAATAGTCGTACAGGTATTTTATCCGGTCGAGAACACCTAGCCCGATGGTATTCACTCCCATGGCGAGGGAGCAGACATTGGTGTGAAAGCGAGTGCCAATTGTCGCATGGCTTTCCCGGTACACGTTGAAGGCGAATCTCGCTGCAGCATCGCCCTGGCCATAAGGGGCGACGAAGATTCTCCTGCGAATAAGTTCATCAGGCAAGTAAGCGAACAGTTTGGCAATGGCGTTGATGTCGGCGCCAATATGCGGCACGAAGACGTGGGCAAGATCGCTCGTCTTGGCGAGGGAAACGACCGTACTGGCAATGTTTCGATAAAAGTTTTCCGCCGCATCTTGTTGCTGCAGGTTCTTGTTCATCTGCAACTGGTCGGTGGTGATGTTCCACGCGATGTATTTCCCGGGTTCAATGCCAGTATAGCGGCCCGTTTCTGCAGGTTCGAAAAAAAAGCCGTTGTCCAGGATTTCCTTGCATCGTATTGCCTTCGAGGTGTCGAGAATGGCATTGATTCGCTTGATCGAGCCGTCGTTTCTCGGCAGCACGCGCATGGCTTTCTTTTCGCAGATGGCATCGAGGAACCCTCTGAATTTCTCTATGTTGCCAGGCGGGACAGGCTTGTGCGGGTGACTGCCCATGCTCGCAAAAAGGGTGGGAACCGTGATTTTGGCCAGATTCTCGACAGTCATGTCGATGGTCGTTCCGCTCGCGCTGTTCTCGACCCAGTAGTCGAGAAAGCCGCCGCCGCCGAAAATCAGCAGGTCGTATTTGTTCGCGCGTGCCGCAAAATCGCCATCGAAGTACCGGCGTTCGGCTGGGGGCCGGTTCTTATAGAAATCCCGCATCTCCAGCTGGTCGATCGTGAATTCACCAACGATACGGCGCAGGATGGCGTACAGCCCAAGATGGCTGGCATTGTCGCCGATGTTGCCGCAGAACGAGGCTACGTGCAGAATTTTCATTCAATCATTCCTTTGTCGACAAGATAGTTTGCGTATTCGAGGTCGTCCGGTGTATCGATGTCCAAGCATGAATACCCTGCCGTCAAATATGCTCTCGCGCTAGCCGAGTGGTAGGTTCGTCGGGCCAGCAGGTATTCCCGCCTGGCCAGGAAAAGGCTGCCGTTCCGTTCGTAGGTCGCTGGCATGTCTTGGCGTCTGGTGTATTCGCTATCCATGCTCAGCCAAGGAATCAATGTACCGTTTTCCAGTCGGTACAGGGCGCCGGGGTGCTTTTTTACGGCAGACACGGATACGGTCAGGTCGGCTTCTTCGCAAATGCCTTGGGCAATTATCCCATCGATTTCGGAGGCTTGCCTGAAGGGAGATGTAGGCTGCAGGAGCAGAATATAGTCGAACTGTTGCTCGATTTGACCAAGGGCATGCAGCGCGACATCAATGCTCCTGCTGTCGTCGGCTGCAAGGGCAGCGGGGCGCAGAAATGGAGCCTCGCAACCATGTTTCAGCACAAATTTGCGTATTTCCTGGCTGTCCGTGGAGCAGATGAAACTGTCGAGGAGCGCGCTTTTGCATGCGGCTTCAATGGTCCAGGCAATCAGCGGTTGGTTGCCGAGGCGAGCCATATTCTTGCCGGGAATTCCCTTGGAGCCGCCACGGGCAGGTATCAAACCGAGAATTGTCTTGTTCTTGTACATCCGGCATCGTTTCCGGGGCGCGCGCAAGCAGCGAAAGGCTTGATTAGTGGGGGTCGGCCAGGCGGCGGTCTACGAAGTATTTCTGCGCTGGCAACTGCCAGAACTCTACTTCCGCGATGATTTTGTGGAAGCGGGCCGCACTGTTGCCTTCGCCAAACAGGGATTCTGCCTGACGGGGCATTCGTTCGGCTGTCCGCAGTGCCTGGTCAATTGCCGCACCCTCGATCGGAATGTCCAGTACCGTGGCACAGCGGACGCGGGCATTCTGACGCGAGCCCAAATTGATTGTCGGTACGCCGAAATGCGGCGCTTCGCGGACGCCGGCGCTTGAGTTGCCGATGATGAAGTCGGCATTTTTTAGGAGGGAGAGGAAGAATTCGAAGCGCATCGAAGGGTAGATGCGGAAATGAGGGTTGCCTTTGAGGCGCCGGTAATCCTCGAGAATGATGTCGGTGCCATGATCGTTGTTGGGGTAGATAACCACGTAATTGCGTTCAGAGGCAATCAGCCGGTCGACGACGACCTGTATTTGCCGCCGCAAATCATCCAGTTCGGAGGTTACCGGGTGGAATATGAGAATCCCGTAGTGATCAAAACCCATCTCATAACGCTGCTTGATTTCGGCAAGCGTTGGCAAGGCATCGGAGTTCATCACGTCGATATCCGGAGAGCCGATTTCGAAAACGGAGTCTTGTTGCTCGCCAAGCTGAATCAGGCGGGTCCGGGCTTCGGCGTTGGCAACGAAGTGGGCGTGCGAAAGCTTGGTCACGGCGTGGCGGATCAGTTCGTCGACCGTGCCGGATACCTCTCCGCCCTCAATATGTCCGGTCCGCACATTGTTGAGTGCGCCGACTGTGGCGCCGGCCAGCGCCTCGACTCGATCCCCGTGAACAAGTATCAGATCTGGCTTGATTTCCCGGACATAGTCGGAGAGGCCGACCACCGTCTTGGCTAGAACATGGTCCATCGCATCGGAAGCGTTCTGATTGATGAACTTATGGACGTTGTGGAATCCAAGTCTCTCTACTTCTGAACAGGTGTAACCATATTTGGACAACATATGCATGCCGGTGACAAAGACATGCAACTCAAAATTGCTGTCTTGTTCAAGGCGTAGCAACAGGGGCTTCAATTTGCCAAAATCAGCACGTGTTCCGGTTAGCACGACAATTTTGCGTCGCATTGGATCTCAGCCCTGGTCAAGATGGGATTTGGCAAGGCGTGCGCCTCGCGCGATAGGCCGAGCCAGTCGCATGCCAATCAAATTGTCGTAATCATTCGCCGAAAAATCGCCACCGCCTGGGCGGCGCAACCAAATATTTTCTTCGGTAAGTAATTGGCCGGCCTCCAGGTCCTTGGTCACGACGACCGAAGCAAATGCAAAGGCAATGGTTGGCGCTTCTGCTTCTATCGGCGTCTTCTCGCCGCCGCGGGCGGCGAAAATGACCTTCGATCCTTCGATCAGGCCACTCATTGCCCCCGGATCCATTGAGCAAATGATGTCCGGGCCGGGGCGATCCATACGGTCGGTGAAATGGCGTTCGAGAATCGACGCGCCCAGGGCGACGGCGCCAAGGCAGGCATAGTTTGAGGTGGTATGGTCGGAAAGGCCAACCACGGCATCGGGAAAAGCTTGCTTGAGGTGCTGTATGCCTGCCAGGCGGACCAGTTCGGGGGGGGTTGGATAAACGTTGGTGCAGTGGAGCAGGGCAAACGGAACTTTTGCCGTACGCAGTATTTCGACCGAAGGCCTGACCGTTTCGATCGAGTTCATGCCGGTGCTAAGGATCACCGGCTTGCCAGCACGGGCAATGTGTCTGACCAGCGGGTAGTTGTTGCATTCGCCCGAGCCGATCTTGTAGGCAGGCACGTCGAAACTGGCCAGTCGTATCGCTGCAGCGCGAGAGAAGGGGGTGCTGATGAAGATTGAGCCGCGCGCCTGAATATGCTGCATTAGCCTGTATTCGTCAGCCTCTGACAGGGCGCAGCGTTCCATGATCTCGTATATCGACACATCGGCATTGCCGGGAATGACCGAGCGCGCCTCGTCCGACATTTCGTCCTCTACGACGTGAGTCTGGTGCTTGACGATCTCGGCACCTGCATCGATGGCAGCGTCGGCCATGGCGATGGCAAGGTCCAGGCTGCCTTCGTGATTGATGCCGATTTCGGCGATGACGACGGGAGGGTGGTCGTCACCGATGAGTCGACCGGCGATGCTGAATTCAGCCATTTTGTTCTCCAATAATGTGGGCAACACGAGCGAGGTCGTCGGGCGTATCGATGTCTATGCTGTCGCGGGCATTCATGATGAAGGGCACACTGCCGTTGGACGGAAACCCGCCCCTGGCCTCAAAGTCGTCAACGCTGAAAATATAGATCGCACCATTTGGCTGGTAAACCACCGGCAGGTCCTGGCGCCGGGCATTTGAGAGTTTTTCGTCGAACAGGGAGATCAGGCGTTGCGAGTTATCGAGGCGGAAGGATTTGAACGGTGATTTCTCGCATTCGGTGACGCTCAGCAGGGTCCGGGCCTGCTGATCGACCATGGTTCGGAGGGCTGCATCAATGTGCTCCTCCCAGCGCAAGGGCGAGGTCGGCTGCAAGTAAACCACGATCGGGTTTCGGTTGCGTAGGGTGTCTGGAAGTTGCTCGATAAAGTGCTCTACTACGCCGACTGCAGATGCTTCATCGCTGGCGTGGTGCGCAGGGCGCATAAGGGGGATGGCACCGGCGTTCTCGGCAACGCCAAGAATTTCTGCGTCGTCTGATGAAACCCATACCTCATCGACCCATGCTGATAAAAGGGCGGCCTGGATGGAATAGTCGATGAGAGGTCTTCCTGCCAGCATGGCCAGGTTTTTTCGGGGTATTCCCTTGGATCCGCCACGGGCAGGTATGAGGGCTAGTACGGGAGTTTTGTCGGGCAGCATGCGCGGATGTCTGAGAAGAGCTTCTGCTTTACTTTGTACGCCAAATTCTATCACCCGGCCCGGCGTCCCCTGATTTAGGTGCGGCGAACACTGGGGGACATCAGTCGGTAGAGGGCGAACTTGATTCTTTCGGCGACAGAAAAGAAGGCAATGGCCGCAGCGCTCAATTCTTTACGTGCAACGGGACTCAAACTCCTGGCGTAGCGCAGCAGACGGATGGTGTGGCGATTGAGAGAGTGCAGATCTTTGGCGGCAATACCAGTGCGATATAGAAGCGCTAGTTTGTGCGCGATGTCGTCGTTGTTCGACTCGTCGACCGCGCACTCGATATCAGCAAACCCGTATTTCTTCAGGAAATGGTCGGTTACCGCTACGACGCTGTAAATGGTCTGCCGGTGGGCGTTGCCCGAGGCCGAAACCTGGGAGGCGTGGCGCCGGTAGAGCAGCAGGTCCTGCGCGATGTTCTCGATTTTGCCGATCTCGGAAATGCGCAGCCACAAGTCGTAGTCGAGCGAGTTCCGGAACTTGTCGCGGTAGCCACCGATTTGCATCAGGGCTGATGTGCGGATCGTTGCCGATGGATGGCACATGCAGTTGCGTGTCTTCAGGATGTTTTGGATGTTTTGCCATCCGACTGGCGCCTTGCGGCGGCGCAGGCGCTTGTTGTTTTCGTCGATCAGGTAGACGTCCGAGCCGACGGCCAGGACATCGGGGTGAGTTTGCAGGAAATCGTGCTGGACCTGCAGGCGCTCGGGCAGGGCTACGTCGTCGCCATCGAGACGGGCGACCAGCGGTGCTGTGACGGCACGCAGGCCAATATTTGCGGCGGCGGCTATACCCTTGTGCTCGCCCTTTATCAGCACGATGCGAGAATCGCGCGCGGCATAGCCGAGGATAATTTCTTCGGTGCGGTCAGTCGATAGATCGTCGACGATAATCAGGCGCCAGTCTTGGAAGGTTTGGCCGATGACGCTGTCGATGGTTTGGGCAATGAAACGCTCGCCGTTGTATACCGTGATCAGGACATCGATGGCCGGGGCGCGGTTGTTCAACGGCTTACCCCGGCATCGCTCTCGGCCCACTGCTCGCGTAGCCATGTGCATGGCCTCGTGTGCCGCGAAAAGCCGGCCTTGAAACCTTCGACCGCCTCTTCCATCTTCGGATTGCCGTGAAAGCACATGACGCGGGCGGTTGCAGGCAGGTGTGGTTCGAGCAGGAAGTTGAGCGGCGGGAAGCGCATGGCGTCGCGCTTGAAGCTGGCGATCCATTTGCCGGGAAAATATTCGAAATCACCGTGTTTTTGAGCGACGGACGAGGTGTATTTCTGCTCGGAGAACTTGTGGTTGCGGATTGACCCGGCCGGGTCGGTGGCGAAGTCATTGTAGAGGTAGCCATGCTGCCCCGGGTCGTAACGGAAGACCGAGCCGTGACCATCAGGTCGGCCCCGACGGGCGCCCAGCCAGTCGTGGCGCATGCAGATCTTGCCGGGCGCGAAGTCGATCAACTCATCGAGCGGGCCGGTAATCACGACATCGAGATCGAATCCCAGTATTGGTCCGCTTGCGTCGATCAATCCCGGCTTGAAAAGGCTAATTTTCCCGAAGGCACCTTTGCGTTTGCTTTCGGCTAGCGTGGTAGCGATCTGTGCTGCAAATGGCTCGACTGGCAACGGAATGATCTCGACTTCCGGGCGGATGCCGCTTGCGTCATCAGTGACGCAAAAGAAGCGGAATGGCCGGCTCAAGTGGCGCTGAACGCCTGCGTAGAGGCGGTTGACGTAATAGGCGGGATACTTGGTGCCCCACTTGATGCAGATGATATTGGCGGGAGTCATTACCTGTCCGGAGTGCAGATCGCAATGTGATCGAGGGGTGAATTGTCGACTACGCGGGGCAAGTGAGCAAGGCAAGTGGCCGTTACAATGTCGATCTGCTTGGCAAGGAGTGCTTCGATGGCTGGAAATTTGTATGTGGTCGCTGCGCCGTCAGGCGCCGGCAAGACAACCCTGGTTCGCTTGCTTCTAGAGCAGGAGCCGGGTGTCAATCTCTCCATTTCGTATACGACGCGGAACCCGCGGCCGGGTGAGCAGGACGGACGCGAATACCATTTCGTGGATGCCACGGCATTCCAGGCGATGATCGCCCGTCAGGAGTTTCTCGAGTGGGCCGAGGTGCATGGCAATTTCTACGGCACCTCGAAAAAGTGGATTGCTGATCAGTTGGCCGTTGGGCGGGATGTACTGCTGGAAATCGACTGGCAGGGGGCGCAACAGGTCCGTTTGATTTTTACGCAGGCAATTGGTGTCTTTATCCTGCCTCCCTCGATGGAGGAGTTGACACGTCGGCTGACCGGCCGCGGTACGGACAGCGCCGATGTCATTGCCCGACGTCTCGCTGCGGCGCACGCGGAAATGCGCCATGTCGGCGAATTCGACTATGTTATTATTAACGACCAGTTAGCGCAGGCACTGGAGGATTTGCGCGCCGTCGTGCGTGCTTCCCGCCTGAGCTTCGGGGCGCAGCGTGCGCGTCACGCGGCCCTGTTTGAAAGATTGATCTGATTTTTGAGGTTTACCATGGCCCGCGTTACCGTTGATGACTGCCTGAAAAGAATTCCGAATCGTTTCCAGATGACCCTGGCCGCCGCCCATCGCGCTCGCCAGCTGGCCAATGGCGCGACGCCGCTGGTTGATCCTGAGAAGCACAAGCCGACCGTTGTTGCACTGAAGGAAATGGGCGCCGGCAAGATTGGTCTGGAAGTCCTGAATCGCGGTCAGGCCTGAAGGTCGGGGCGGTGAAGACTGATGGATTCCGTGCCGTCACCTCAACCGCCTGCCTATGAGGAACCCGCCTACCGGGTTTTCCTCGACAGTCTCGAATATCTCTCCCCCACTGATGTAACGAGAATCAAGGCCGCATATGTGTTTGCGGCCCGTGCGCATGCCAATCAGCGGCGCATGTCCGGCGAACCCTACATTACGCATCCGCTGGCCGTTGCCGGCGCGGTGGTCGAATGGCGGATGGATGCGGACGCGGTCTGTGCGGCCTTGCTGCACGACGTGCTGGAAGATACCGGCGCAACCAAGCACGAACTGGCCGAGAAATTCGGCAAGGAAGTCGCCGAACTGGTCGATGGCCTGTCCAAGTTGGACAAGATGGAATTTGCTTCCTATCAGGAGGCGCAGGCCGAGAATTTCCGCAAAATGCTGATGGCCATGGCGCGCGATCTGCGTGTCGTGCTGATCAAGCTGGCCGACCGCCAGCACAATCTGCAGACCATGTCGGCGATGCGCGCCGACAAACGCGCCCGGATCGCCCGCGAAACCCTGGAGATTTACGCGCCGATTGCCTTGCGACTGGGCTTGAACAAACTCTATCGCGAGTTGCAGGACACATCGTTCCAGTTGATCCACCCGCACCGTGCCGAGGTGCTTGCCAAGGCGCTCAGCACCGCGCGCGGCAACCGCAATGAACTGCTGACCCAGATACTGAACGGGATTACCGAAAAGCTGGAACATGCCGGCTTGAATGCCGAAGTTTTCGGTCGCGAAAAGAGTCTCTACTCCATCTTCCGCAAGATGAAGGACAAGCACCTGTCGTTTTCGCAGGTGCTGGACATCTATGGCTTCCGGGTCGTGGTCGACAACGTGCCGACCTGCTACCTGGCGCTCGGCGCCCTGCACAGCCTGTTCAAGCCGGTGCCCGGCAAGTTCAAGGATTACGTCGCGATTCCCAAGGCCAATGGCTACCAGTCTTTGCACACGACACTGATCGGCCCGTACGGAACGCCGGTGGAGGTCCAGATCCGCACCCGTGAAATGCACAATGTCGCGCAGGAGGGTGTGGCGGCGCACTGGCTGTACAAGGACATGGACGAAAGCAGTGCCGACCTGCAGATCAAGACGCACAAGTGGCTGCAGTCGCTGCTCGAAATGCAGACCAGCGACTCGTCGGAGTTCTTCGAGAACGTCAAGATCGACCTCTTCCCGGACGAGGTCTATGTGTTTACGCCCAAGGGCAAGATCATGGCCATGCCGCGCGGTGCGACGGTCGTCGATTTTGCCTATGCGGTCCATACCGATGTCGGCCACCATTGCTCGGCGGCGCGGGTCAATCACGAGCTTTCGCCGTTGCGGACCGAACTGCGCAACGGCGATCTGGTCGAGATCGTGACCTCGACGCAGGCCAGCCCCAATCCGGTCTGGCTGACCTACGTCAAGACGGGCAGGGCGCGCAGCAAGATTCGGCATTTCCTGCGCACGATGCAGAACGAGGAGTCGGCCCGCCTCGGCGAGCGCCTGCTGCGCCAGGAGCTACTGTCGCTGGGAGTGGTGCCGATCTCGATCCCCACGGAAGCCTGGGATGCCCTGGTCAAGTCAGGCGGACAGCGCTCGATGGAAGAGCTTTATACCGAGATCGGTCTTGGCAAGCGCCTGCCCTCGGTGGTGGCCCGGCGCCTGTTGGCCCGCGAGGACATGTCGCAGGATTCGCCGAGCAGCATGACGCTGGCCATTCACGGTACGGAAGGCATGGCCATTCAGTTGGCGCGCTGCTGCCAGCCGATCCCCGGCGATCCGATCATCGGGTCGATCAAGAAGGGCAGCGGGCTGGTCATCCACACCCATGACTGCCCGAGCATACGCAAGTCAAGGTCGACCGAGCCGCAGAAGTGGATCGACGTCGAGTGGGAGCCGGAAGAGGGAAAATTGTTCGATATCCGCATCCGGGTTGAGGTCAAGAACACCCGTGGCGTGCTCGCGCAGGTCGCGGCGGCAATTGCCGAAGCCGGCTCGAACATCGAACATGTGTCGATGGATGCCGACCCAGAACGCCTGTTCACGCTGCTCCGCTTTACCATCCAGGTCGCCCACCGGAATCATTTGGCGGCCGTGATGCGTGGCATGCGGCATATTCCGGAAGTGACCCGGATCACCCGTGAAAGGGGAGGCGATACTTGAGGGTTCTCGTCCTGGGCGCCGGCGTGGTCGGCACCACGAGTGCATGGTATCTCGCCCGGGCCGGGCATCAGGTCACGGTGATCGACCGCCAGCCACTGGCCGGCAATGAAACCAGTTTTGCCAATGGCGGCCAGATTTCGGTGTCCCATGCCGAGCCATGGGCCAATCCGCATGTTCTGCCGCAGGTCTTGAAATGGATGGGGTGCGAAGACGCCCCGCTGCTTTGGCGTTGGCGGGCTGATCCGGCCCAGCTGGCGTGGGGGCTGCGCTTCCTCCGCGAATGTCTGCCCGGCCGAACGCGCGACAATATCTCGGCGATCGTCGCCATGGCGCTTTATAGCCGCGGGCGCTTGCGTGCCTTGCGTGACGAACTCGGGCTGCAGTACGACCAGCTCGAGCGTGGCATCCTGCACATTTATACCGACAGCAGGGAATTCTCGGCGGCAATCGAGGCTGCTCGGGTCATGCGTCGCTTCGGCTTGGACCGCGATACGGTCGACGTCGACAAGTGCTTGCAAATCGAACCGGCACTGGCCGATGCCCGGCACCTGCTGGTCGGCGGCGACTACACGCGTTCCGACGAGTCGGGCAACGCCCACAAATTCACCGTTGCGCTGGCTGAACATGCGCGCAGCTTGGGTGTCGATTTTCGCTTCGGGATGACGGTTGAACGCATTGCCAATGGCGGCAACAAGATTGCCGGCGTCGTCGCGCGCGGTGAAAACGGCGCCGAATTGCTGACCGCGGATACCTATGTCGTTGCCCTGGGCAGTTATTCGCCCTTGCTGCTGAAACCGATCGGCATCAGCCTGCCGGTCTATCCGGCCAAGGGCTATTCGGCGACGCTGACCTTGGCCGAAGGCAGTCCGGCGCCAACGGTCAGCCTGACCGACGACGAGCGCAGGCTGGTCTTTTCGCGCCTCGGCAATCGACTGCGGGTTGCCGGTACGGCCGAGTTCAATGGCTACAACCTCGATCTCAATCCGGTGCGCTGTCAGGCCCTGGTCGATCGTACGCGTCAGTTGTTTCCCCGTCTGGAAATCGTTGGCGAACCGGATTTCTGGTGTGGCCTGCGTCCGGCCACGCCCTCGAATGTTCCGATCATCGGCCGCTCGTGCTACAGCAACCTGTGGCTGAATACCGGACACGGGACGCTGGGCTGGACGATGGCCTGTGGTTCGGCGGCATCGCTTGCCGAGATGATGAGCGGCCGCTTGCCTGAACCGGATTTCCCCTTCCGGCAATGCTGATTGACACCCACTGCCACCTCGACGCGGCCGAATTCGATGCCGACCGCGATCAGGTGCATGCAGCGGCGCTGGCTGCCGGGGTGGAACGCATCATCGTGCCAAATGCTACGGTCGGCACCTTGAAAATGGCAAAAACCACCGTTGAGCGCTATGCCGGCTGCGTGGCCGCCTACGGCATTCACCCTTTGTACGTGATGCCGGCACCGGACGGCGATCTGACGATCCTGCGCGAGTGGCTCGCCCGGGAAAAGGCGGTTGCCGTTGGCGAAATCGGGCTCGACTTTTACGTGACCGACGTCGACCCTGCACGCCAGGAATTCTTTTTTGTCGAGCAACTTAAGCTGGCGCGCGAGTTCGACCTGCCGGTCATCCTGCATGTGCGGCGGGCGGTCGATGCGGTGCTCAAGCAGTTGCGGCGCTTCCGGCCACGTGGCGGCATTGCACATGCCTTCAACGGCAGCCGCCAGCAGGCCGACGAATTCATCAAGCTGGGCTTCGCGCTTGGCTTCGGCGGAGCGATGACCTTCAGCGGTTCGACGCGCATCCGCGAACTGGCGAGAAGTCTCCCGGCCGAATCCATCGTTCTCGAAACCGATGCGCCGGACATCCCGCCCGCCTGGTTGAATGGCGGGCGCAATTCGCCCGCCGAACTTCCGCGCATCGGCGAGGTTCTGGCCGAACTGCGCGGCATGACCTACGCCGACGTGGTCGCAATGACCGGGGCGAACGCGCGCCGGGTGATCCCCGGCCTTTGATCAGCGTCAACATTCCAGTAAAAAAATCAGGGGTATTCCTCCGATTTGATCTGCGCTAAAGAAGCGGTCTCTTATGGGCGTAGATTGCCCTAGCTGATATCGAACTGACTGGGCGTTGAATGGACATGAAAGCTGCCAAGGGGATCAACATCTCCAGTGTCATCCTGGGCGTGCAGCCGGCGGATGCCGAGTGCGTACGCCGGGACTTGCAGGCACTCGATGGCGTCGAGGTTCATGCCGTAGCCGAGGATGGACGCATGATCGTCTCCATCGAAAGTGCCTCTGAAGGCGCCACGGTCGACACTTTTGAGCAGATGCGCCAGTTGCCGGGAGTGCTCTCGGCATCGCTGGTGTATCACCAGTACGAATCCGATCCAGACGAGGAGGCCTGAGATGATGCAAGTAAAACTGACCCGGCGTGATTTCATCAAGAGCAATGCGGTGGCAGCGGCCGCCGCGACGGCGGGCATTACCGTTCCCGGCCTGGCTCAGGCGCAAGCCAAGGGTAGCGATGGCGTGCGCTGGGACAAGGGCGTCTGTCGCTACTGCGGCACCGGTTGTGGCGTGCTGGTCGGTGTCAAGGATGGCCGGGTCGTCGCCACCCAGGGCGACCCCGATGCCCCGGTCAATCGCGGCCTGAACTGCATTAAGGGCTATTTCCTCTCCAAGATTCAGTACGGCAAGGACAGACTGACCTCGCCGATGCTCCGGATGAAGGACGGCAAGTACGACAAGAACGGCGACTTCAAGCCGATTTCCTGGACGCAAGCCTTCGACATCATGGAAGAAAAGTGCAAGGCGGCGCTCAAGGAAGGCGGGCCGCGCAATATCGCGATGTTCGGTTCCGGCCAGTGGACGGTCTGGGAAGGCTACGCCGCCGCCAAGCTGATGAAGGCTGGTTTCCGCACCAACAACCTCGACCCCAATGCCCGCCACTGCATGGCCTCGGCCGTCGCCGGCTTCATGCGCACCTTCGGCATCGACGAACCGATGGGCTGCTACGACGATGCGGAGCACGCCGACGTCTTCGCGCTGTGGGGTTCGAACATGGCCGAGATGCACCCGATCCTCTGGTCGCGTATCACCGATCGCCGCTTGACCGCCAAGCACGTCAAGGTTCATGTGCTGTCCACCTTCAGCCACCGCTCCTGCGAACTGGCCGACAACACACTGATTTTCAAGCCACAGTCCGACCTGGCCATCCTCAATTACATCTGCAACCACATCATCACGACGGGGGCGGTCAATAAGGATTTCGTCGCCAAGCACGTCAAGTTCGCCAAGGGCGTGTCCGACATCGGCTACGGCTTGCGTCCGAACCACCCGCTGGAAAAGGTGGCGATGAACAACGGCTACCCGGGCGAGGACGGCAAGCCCAAGGGCAACCCGAACAACTCGACGCCGATGACTTTCGACGAATTCGCCGCCTTCGTCTCCGAATACACGCTGGACAAGGCGCACGAGATTTCCGGCGTGCCGAAAGAGAACCTCGAGGCGCTGGCCAAGGCCTACGCCGACCCGAAGATCAAGGTCGTTTCCTACTGGACCATGGGCTTCAACCAGCACACCCGCGGCACCTGGGTGAACAACATGATCTACAACGTGCACCTGTTGGTCGGCAAGATTTCCGAGCCGGGCAACGGGCCGTTCTCGCTGACCGGTCAGCCATCGGCCTGCGGTACGGCGCGTGAGGTCGGCACCTTCGCACATCGCCTGCCGGCGGATATGGTGGTGATGAATCCGAAGCACCGCGAAATGTCGGAAAAAATCTGGAAGCTGCCGGCCGGCACCATTCCCGACTGGATCGGGCTGCACGCCGTCGCCCAGAGTCGCGCCCTGAAGGATGGCAAGCTCGGCTTCTACTGGACCTCGACGACCAACAACATGCAGGCCGGGCCGAACGTCAATGACGAAATCTACCCGGGTTGGCGCAATCCGAAGGCCTTCGTGGTCGTTTCGGATGTGTACCCGACGGTGTCGGCGATGTCGTCCGACCTGATCCTGCCTTGTGCCATGTGGATGGAAAAGGAAGGCATGTACGGCAACGCCGAACGGCGCGGCCAGATGTGGCGCCAGCAGGTCAAGGCGCCGGGCGAGGGCAAGTCCGACCTGTGGCAGTACATGGAGTTCTCGAAGCGCTTCAAGGTCGAGGAAGTGTGGCCGGCTGAACTGCTCGACAAGAATCCGGAATACAAGGGCAAGACCTTGTACGACGTGCTCTATGCCAACGGCCAGGTCAACAAGTTCGGGCTGGACGAGGTTGCCAAGGTTAACGCCCATGGCATCAAGGACTACATGAACGACGAGTCGCAGGCCTTCGGCTTTTACGTCCAGAAGGGCCTGTTCGAGGAATACGCCATCTTCGGTCGCGGCAAGGCCCACGACCTGGCCAACTTCGACGTCTATCACAAGGCGCGCGGCCTGCGCTGGCCGGTGGTCGATGGCAAGGAAACGCTGTGGCGCTTCCGCGAGGGTTATGACACCTACGTGCCGAAGGGCGAAGGTGTTCGCTTCTACGGTTATCCGGACGGCAAGGCCGTCGCCTTCGCGCTGCCCTATCAGCCGGCGGCCGAGATGCCCGATGCCGAGTACGATCTGTGGCTATGCACCGGCCGCGTGCTGGAACACTGGCATACCGGCTCGATGACCCGGCGTGTGCCAGAGTTGTACAAGGCGATGCCGGATGCCGTCATCTACATGCACCCGGAAGATGCCAAGAAGCGTGCTCTGGCCCGCAACGACGTGGTCAAGGTGTCGAGCCGCCGGGGCGAAATCCAGTTGCGCGTCGAGACCAAGGGTCGCAACAAGATGCCGGTCGGGCTGGTCTTCGTGCCGTTCTTCGACGAGCACCGTCTGGTCAACAAACTGACGCTGGATGCCACCTGCCCGATCTCGAAAGAGACCGACTTCAAGAAATGCGCCTGCAAGGTGGTCAAGGCTTAATCAAAAGCAGCAAGGCAATCAGGGAGCGCCGGAAGCGGGTGGGAAAGGGGCCCATCCGCAACTGGCCTGACCGCAACATGAGAGAGCAATGAAAAGCAACTCCCCGAAAACGAACGTGGCACGCCGCCAGTTCATCTTCGATTCCGCCCGCATGGCCTGTGGCGTTGGCATGCTCGGCCTTGGCCTCGGGCTGTATGCCAAGCAATCGAAGGCACTGCCGGCGCTCGCCCTGCGGCCGCCGGGTGCCCTGCCCGAGGACGATTTCCTCGGCGCCTGCATCCGCTGTGGCCTGTGCGTTCGCGACTGCCCCTACAACACGCTGGAACTGGCTAAGCCGGAAGCGCCGGTGGCGACCGGCACACCGTATTTCACGGCGCGCAACATCCCTTGCGAGATGTGCGACGACATCCCTTGCGTCAAGGCCTGCCCGACCAAGGCGCTCGATCATACGCTGACCGACATCAACAAGGCCAAGATGGGCGTCGCGGTGCTGATCGACCACGAAACCTGCCTGAATTTCCTCGGCCTGCGCTGCGATGTCTGCTACCGCGTCTGCCCGGTCATCGACAAGGCGATCACCCTCGACATGGTGCCTAACGTGCGGACCGGCCGGCATGCCATGTTCCTGCCGACGGTGCACTCCGAACATTGCACCGGCTGCGGCAAGTGCGAGAAGTCATGCGTGCTGGAAGAAGCCGCCATTCGTGTCCTGCCGCCCAAGCTGGCCAAGGGCGAGCTTGGCAAGCATTACCGCATCGGCTGGGAAGAGCAGAAGAAGGCCGGCCATTCACTGATCGACGAATCGAAGATGGTTGATCTGCCTGACCGCCTGCCCGAAGGGGCCAGCTTGCCCGGTCACTACGACCCGGCCTCCGGCAATACGGCGACAGCGCGCGGCATGCCGGGCAGCGAGGCGGGGGGCATTCCCAGTTTGCCGCCGGGGCTGGGGGGCAAACCATGAGCGCCGCCCTGCACAAAAAGCGCATCGGTGCCGACGCGGTGGCCGAAAAGGGCTGGTTGCGGGCGCACAAATGGCTGATCCTGCGTCGGATTTCGCAATTCGGCATTCTCGGCCTGTTCCTGCTCGGCCCGTTGGCCGGCATCTGGATCGTCAAGGGCAACCTCAATTTCAGCTACACGCTCGGCGTCCTGCCGCTGACTGATCCCTACGTTGCCTTGCAGTCGCTGACTACCGGCCATGTGCCGGAAACACTCGGGCTGATCGGCGTGGCGATTGTCGTCAGCTTCTATCTGCTGGTCGGCGGTCGGGTCTATTGCAGCTGGGTCTGTCCGGTCAATGTCGTCACCGACGCCGCCGGCTGGCTGCGTAACCGGCTGGGCATCAAGGGCAGTGTTCATCTGTCGCGCCAGACACGCTACTGGGTACTGGGCATGACGCTGGTCGGCTCGGCGTTGACCGGGGTCGTCCTGTGGGAACTGATCAATCCGGTGTCGATGCTGCATCGCGGTTTGATTTTTGGCCTTGGAATGGCATGGACCGTAGCATTGTCCATTTTCCTGTTCGACCTGTTCGTGATGAGCCGCGGCTGGTGCGGCCGGCTGTGCCCGGTCGGCGCCTTCTACAGCTTGCTCGGGCAGTGGAGTCCGGTTCGCGTCACCGCGCCGCAACGCCGCGCCTGCAATGACTGCATGGACTGCTTCGAAGTCTGTCCCGAGCCGCAGGTTATCCGTCCTGCCCTGAAGGGTGAGGAAAAAGGGGTGGGCCCGGTCATTCTGTCGGCCGATTGCACCAACTGCGGTCGCTGCATCGATGTCTGTTCGAAGGATGTCTTTACCTTCGGCATGCGTTTCAACAATTCCGCATCTGCTGTGCCGCTTTCCGCGGTGCAGTCCGAATCGAAGTGATGATCGAGTTCTTGAGGAGGAGCGCCCATCATGAAACAAGCACTTAAGACGACCCTGGCCATCCTGGCTTCTACCGTATTCTGGAGCTTCTCTTCGCAGGGTTTTGCGCAGGAAGCGCCCAAGCCGATGCGCGGCGCCGATGTGGCCGCGGTCGACCAGGCGCCGGAGGCCAAAAAATACCTGGGCGGCAAGCCGGGCGGGCAGGAAAAAGTGGCGCGTACCTTCAACAGTCAGCCACCGGTGATTCCGCATGCCGTCGAAAATTTCGACGAGATCACGCTGGAAGAGAATCAGTGTCTGACCTGCCACAGCGCGGCAACCTACCAGAAGAAAAAGGCGCCCAAGATCGGCGACAGCCATTTCCGCGACCGTGAGGGCAAGGTCTTGCCGGAAGCATCGGCAGCCCGCCACAACTGCGTCCAGTGCCATGTGCCGCAGGTCGATGCGCCGCCACTGGTTGAAAACGACTTCAAGGGCGAAGTGGTTGCCAACAAGGCCGCCAAGCCGGCCAAGAAAAAGAACTGAGGCTTGGGGGAAACGAAAAAGGGAGCCATGGGCTCCCTTGTTTCCTGTACCGGCCGTCGGCGGCCAAATGCTACGGTCGGCCCGAAATTTTGGCCAAAATCGAAATTTCTTCGCCGGCCTTGGCGGCCTTTAGGCCGTCGCCAGCACGCCGCGCATCTTCTGCAGGGCCTTGACTTCGATCTGCCGGATGCGCTCGGCCGAAACGTCGAACTCGGCGGCCAGGTCGTGCAGCGTTGCCGCCTCGCCGTCGTGCAGCCAGCGGGCCTCGACGATACGGCGGCTACGCGGGTCCAGGCTTTCCAGAGCCTCATGCAGCCCTTCGTTCTGCAGGCGGGCCAGCGCCTTGTTTTCCAGCATGCGGGTCGGCTCGTAGCGCGAATCGGCCAGATAGTCGATCGGCGCAAAGGCCTCGTCGCCATCATCCGGATTGCCTTCCAGCGCGACATCGCGGCCACTGAGACGGGTTTCCATCTCGACCACTTCCTCTGCCTTGACGCCGAGGCGGGCGGCGACTTCGGCCGCCTGCGTGCCGGACAGCGTGTCGACGCCTTCGTAATCGTTCTTCAGGCTGCGCAGGTTGAAGAACAGCTTGCGCTGCGCCTTGGTGGTGGCGACCTTGACCAGACGCCAGTTCTTCAGGATGTACTCGTGGATCTCGGCCTTGATCCAGTGCATGGCGAACGAGACCAGGCGGACGCCGCGCGCCGGGTCGAAGCGCTTGACGGCCTTCATCAGACCGATATTGCCTTCCTGGATCAGGTCGGCGTGCGGCAGGCCGTAGCCGAGGTAGCCGCGGGCGATGGAAATCACCAGGCGAAGGTGCGAGAGAACAAGCTGACGCGCCGCCTCCACATCGCCTTCGCTGTGGAAACGCTCGGCCAGCCGGGATTCCTCGGCCTCGGTCAGCATCGGATAACGGTTCGCGGCCTGGATATAGGCATCGATGTTACCAACCGACGAGGGGATGGGAAGCGCCAAGGCGTGGGTCATAGCGTAATTTCCTCCTTCAATTCACACTTTCATTTTAGCACTCGCTGCCTAAGAGTGCTAAGCGAAAGGAAAAGTTTCGGGGTTTTATTTCCCGGCTGTTTTTGCTTCTGGATGCGTGAAGATTCGTCCTTCCGTGGGGCTGCAAGATCGAGTTGATTGGCATAGACTGTAGCGGCTCAAATATCAATAATTCATCGTTGGGGGAACAAATGAAACTGCTCGGAAAGCTTTGCTTCGTGGTTGCTGCAGCCAGCCTTGTCTGGGGGGCTCCGGCACGGGCTGAATTGCCGCCGATCAAGATCGGTGTGATCGGCCCGCTCAGTGCGAAGTCGTCGGAGGACATGGGGCTGAGCATCATTGGCGGCGCCAAGGTTTTCCAGTCAGACATCAATCTGTCCGGCGGGGTGATGGGGCGGCAGATCGAACTGGTCATCCGTGACGATCAGGCCAAGCCGGAAGTTGGCGCGGCCATGGCCAAGGAGCTGGTCGAGAAGGAAAAGGTGGTCGCCGTGGTCGGCTTCGCTAATACCGGTGTTGCGCTGCCTTCGGCCAAGGTGTTGCAGGAGGCGAAGATTCCGGTCATTGTGAGCGGCGCTACCGGGGCTTCTGTGACCAAAACCTTCATGCCGCCTGCCTATCCGGTGAGCTATGTGTTCCGGACATCGGCCAGCGATTCGCTGCAGCCCATCGTTATCCTCAACGACGTGATCGACCGCCGCAAGCTGGACAAGATTGCGGTGCTTCATGACGAGTCGCCGTACGGGCAATTTGGCCGGCAGAGCGTGCTGGCCGAACTTGAACGGCGCAAGATCAAGCCGGTGGCGGTGGAGGGCTTCAAGGTCGGCGAGAGCGACATGAAGGCGCAGATGCTACGGGTCAAGGAAAGCGGGGCCGATGTCATCGTAGTTTATTGCCTGGGTGCCGACGCCGTGACCGTCGTCAAGACAGCCGAGAAGGAGGGCTTGAAGCTGCCCATCGTCGGCCCGTGGACCTTGTCCCAACAGACTTTCATCGACAAGGCCGGCAAGAGTGCCGAAGGGGTGCGTACCTCGGTCACGTTCATCGAGAACGAGTTGAGTTCGGTCAAGAACCAGTTTGCGGTCAATTACCGCAAGATCAACAATGTCAGCCGGATTCCATCTGCCGTTGCGGCAGCCCAGGCCTATGACGCGCTGCGTTTGATCTCGCTGGCCATCTTCCAGTCGAATTCGACCGACGGACCCCAGCTCCAGGCGGCGCTGGAAAACCTGACCCACAATACGACCTCGACAGTGGTGTCGCGCTATTCACGACCGTTCACGCCCACTGATCACGAGGCGATTGCCGTGAACATGATTGTCCTCGGTGAAATTCGTAAGGGCCAGGTCACCTACGCCTACAAGGAAGATGCGAACAGCGCCGGGATCATGCGGACCAAGGCGCCGGCCAAATAGCGACGGGCCGGTCGGCGATTCCGGCCGTTCCCGCTAGAATCGGCCTTCTTTCACTCGCGCGGCCTGCGGGCCGCCCTCTTTGACGATGACGGTTCACGGCCATCCCTATCGCGGGCGTTTCGCGCCTTCGCCGACCGGCCCCCTGCATTTCGGGTCGCTGGTCGCGGCGCTCGGCAGTTGCCTCGATGCGCATGTACGGGGTGGCGAGTGGCTGGTCAGGATGGAGGACATCGATGCGCCGCGCAATGTGCCCGGCGCCGCGGACGACATTCTGCGGACGCTGGAAGCCTTCGGCTTCGAATGGGATGGCAGCGTATTGTTCCAGAGCACCCGTCTCGACGCCTATGTCGCGGCCCTGGAACGGCTGAAGCGGGACGGGCTGGCCTACGGCTGCGCATGCTCGCGCAAGGAGGTGGCCGACTCGGCGACGCACGCTGCGATCGATGGCGGCCTGGCCTATCCAGGAACCTGCCGCGCTGGTTTGCCGGCGGGCAGAGCGGTGCGGGCGTGGCGACTGCGCGTCGATGACGAGGAGGTCGCTTTCGAGGACCGCTTGCAAGGGCTAGTTGCCCAGCGCCTCGACTACGATGTCGGCGACTTCGTGCTGTTGCGGGCGGACGGGCAGTTTGCTTACCAATTGGCGGTCACGGTCGACGACGAGTTTCAGGGCATTTCCAGCGTCGTCCGTGGTGCCGACCTGCTGGCATCGACGCCGCGCCAGATCTGGCTGCAGCGCTGCCTTGGTTATTCGACCCCCGAGTATGCCCATTTGCCGGTGGCCGCGAATGCCGCGGGTGAAAAGCTTTCGAAGCAGACCCAGGCGGCGCCGCTGCAAACCGATCGGGCGGCCGCCGAACTGGTTCGGGCGCTCCGCTTTCTTGGACAGCCGGTACCCGACGAATTGGCAAAAGCGTCGGTCGGCGACGTCTGGGCCTGGGCGAAGGCCAACTGGGCCTTTGCTGCGATTCCCCGCTGCCCGGCTATCGTCGTTCCGGCCTAGTATCCTGAACCTGCCAGTGTCGCTGGCCGTAGCCGGCGATGCCGACCATGGCGCGGACCAGACCGTAGGCCAGCCAGCGCAGCAGGCGTGAATGCCAGGGCTGGCGGGCAATGTCGGCCGGCAGCAATTCGCGGGCGCCGTTGGCAATGGCAAGCTTGAGGCTGGTTCGCAGTTCGTTGCCGAACCTGTGGTCGCGGACCACAATGTTGGCTTCCTTGGCGAGCAGCAGGCTGAAGGGGTCGATGTTCGACGAGCCGACGGTGGCCCATTCGCCGTCGATGACGGCGACCTTGGCGTGCATGAAGCTTTTTTCGTATTCGAATATGCGGATGCCCGCCGCGAGGGCTGTGGCATAAAGCGTCTGCGTCGCATAGCGCATCAAATGGTGGTCGGTCTTGCCCTGGAGCAGGATGGTGATGCGAACACCTCGCCTGGCGGCGGCGTAGAGCGCGCGGCCGAAGCGCACGCCGGGCAGGAAGTAGGCGTTGGCGATCAGGATTTCATCGGTGGCCCCATCGATGGCGTCGAGGTAGGCGTGCAGGATGTCGTTGCGGTGACGGATGTTGTCGCGGATGAGGAACGCCGCGGCCTGTCGTCCGGCCGGTTCGCAGCACGGCGAGGCGGGCAGGACGAGCCGGAAGCGCCGCTTGAAATTGACCCAGGACACGGTTTCCCACATGCGTCGGGCGGCATGATGAATATGCTGCAGCGTCGGGCCTTCGATACGTACAGCGTAGTCGTAGTGCGGGCGAAGGTCGGGTGGGGCGTTGTCGTCGCTGATGATGTTGATGCCGCCAACGAAGGCGATGCGACCGTCGATGACCACCAGTTTGCGGTGGAGGCGGCGCAGCCGATGGCGCTTGAAATGGAAGCGGCCAATTTCCGGCCGGTAGAACATCGCGCGAACGCCAGCCTCGGTCAGCATGGGCAGGAAATCGGTCCTGAAATTACGGGCTCCCCAGCCATCGACCGTAGCATTCACCTGGACGCCGCGTTGGGCTGCACGGCATAGGGCGCCGGCAACCTCGTGGCCGATTTCGTCGTCGGCAAAGATGTAGCTTTCGAGGAAGATCTCGGTAGTGGCCGCTTCGATGGCGGCAAGCAGCGCGGGAAAGTAGTCTTTGCCCGAATCGAGCAGTGTCAGCCGGTTGCCAGGCAGAAACTCAATGGCCATGCCGGGTCAGATGGGCCGACAGTGCAGCGTGGTCGGAAATGTTCGACCACGGCAGGCCATGGTGGACTTCGGTGCGCTTGATGTCGAAGCCGCGGACGTAGATGCGGTCGAGGCGGAACATTGGCATCGCGGCGGGAAAACTGCGCGCCGGCGAACCGTTGTGGCCGGAGAAAACTTCCTGCAATGTCAGGCGCCGGGCCAGATGCTCGCCAGCCCGGTTGCTCCAGTCATTGAAGTCGCCGGCGATGATCAGCGGTGCGTCCGGCTCGGCCATTCGGTCGAGGTAATCGGCCAGGGCATCCATCTGCCGGCGGCGCGAATAGCCGAACAGCGAGAGATGGACGCAGACGCAATGGGCAGCAGGGCCTTCTGGTAGTTCGATCCGGCAATGCAGCAGGCCGCGTTTCTCGAACTGCAGGTGCGTCACATCCTGGTTGTGGCTGTGCAGGATGGGAAAGCGCGAGAGGATTGCGTTGCCGTGGTGGCCGTGGTCGTAAATCATGTTGCGGCCATAGGCGGAGGCTGCCCAGACGTCTTCGGCCAGGAATTCGTGCTGTGGCGAATCGGGCCAGTTGTCGTGGTTCTCGGCATGGCCGAGGTGCAGCCCCTGCACCTCCTGCAAAAAAACGATGTCCGGGTTGAGGTGGCGCAGGCGCTCGCGCAGCTCATGCACCATCATCCGCCGGTTGAATTGCGAGAAACCCTTGTGGATGTTGAAGGTGGTGATGTGCAGCGCAGGCCGGGTCATGGGATCAGGAAATCGCCAGCATGCGGTCGAGCGCGAGCTTGGCCAGCTTGGCTTCGTGCTCGGGTACGGCAATCTGGTTGACTACCATGCCTTCGGCCAGGTTTTCCAGCGTCCAGGCCAGGTGCTGCGGGTCGATGCGCTGCATCGTCGAGCACATGCAGATAGTGGTCGCCATAAACTGGACGATCTTGTTCTGCGGCAGGACTTCCTTTGCCAGACGATCGACCAGGTTGAGCTCGGTGCCAACCAGCCAGCGCGTGCCTTCTGGCGCCTCCTTGATGGTCTTGACGATGTGCTCGGTGGAGCCTACGTAATCTGACGCGGCACAGACGTCGAAATTGCATTCCGGATGGGCGATGACCTTGCCTTCCGGATACTTGGCGCGGAAAGCATCAATGTGCGATTTCTGGAACATCTGGTGCACCGAGCAGTGGCCCTTCCACAGCAGGATGCGCGCCTTTTTGATCTGTTCCGGGGTCAGACCGCCGAGTTCGAGATCGGGATCCCAGACGACCATCTCGTCCATCGCGAAGCCCATGTTGTGGCCGGTCCACCGGCCAAGATGCTGGTCGGGGAAGAAAAGCACCTTGGGGCGGCGCTCGAAGGCCCATTTGGCGATGGTGCCAGCGTTGGACGAGGTGCACACGATGCCGCCGTGCTCGCCGCAGAAGGCTTTGAGGTCGGCCGCCGAGTTGATGTAGGTGACCGGAGTGACTTCCTCTTCGGCGTTCAGCACGCTGTTCAGCTCACGCCAGCAGCGCTCGACCTTGGCCAGGTTGGCCATGTCGGCCATCGAGCAGCCGGCCGCGAGGTCGGGCAGGATGGCCTTCTGGTTCGGTGCCGTCATGATGTCGGCGACTTCGGCCATGAAGTGCACACCGCAGAAGACGACGAATTCCGAGTCGGTTTGCGAGGCGAGGCGGGATAGCTTCAGCGAATCGCCGGTCAGGTCGGCGTACTGATAAACGTCGGCGCGCTGGTAGTGGTGGCAAAGGATGACGGCCCGTTTGCCGAGTTTGGCGCGGGCGGCACGGATGCGTTCGTGGCAGGCCTCGTCGGACAGGCTGTTGAACGGGTCGAAGGAAATGGTCGCTGTCTGCATGCTGCTGTTCTCTGAAAAATGGCTTTTTTTGGGGCCGACCGTAGGATTATCCCTGAATCCACGGCAGGCCGGCCTTGCGCCAGCCGCCGATGGCGTTGCGGTGGCCGCTGGCGTCCTTGTCGCCCTCGAAGCCTTCAAGGATGTTGTAGCAATCGCTGTAACCGGCTTCGGTCGCCGCCGTCGCCGCGCCGATGGAGCGGGCGCCGCTGCGGCAGAGGAACATGACCAGCGCTTCCGGATCGACCTGGCGCTTCAGTTCGGCCAGGAAGTTCGGATTGCGTACACCGCCCGGGTACTGGTTCCATTCGATCTCGACCGCATCGGGCACACGGCCGACCCAGTCCCATTCGGCTCGGGTGCGGACGTCGACGATTTTGGCGCCGGGCGCCAGCTTCAACAGTTCGCAGGCTTCCTGTGGCGTCACTTCGCCCTTGTAGGGGCGCCCAAGTGCCTCGCCCCGGGTGCGGGCAAGGCTGAGGATTTCGGTTAACTTTCCCATAATTTCCAACTGCTAGAATCACAGGCTCACAGTATAGGGCAGAGCACATGGGCAACGAGCATCACCACGCGGCAACATCTCCCGCCGACCGGGCGGCCGAGGCGCAAAAGGCGACCTGGGTCAGCGTTGCGGTCAATCTGGTGATGACGCTCGCCCAGTTGATCGTGGGCTGGCTCGCACACTCACAGTCTTTGATCGCGCATGGCCTGCATTCGTTTTCCGACCTGCTGTCCGATTTCCTGGTCATCTACGCCACCCGGCAGAGCGCCCATCCTGCCGACAAGGCGCACCCCTATGGTCACGCCCGCGTCGAAACCGCCGCCACGTTGGTGCTTGGCGCTTCGCTAATGTTCATCGGTGGGGGCATCCTGTGGGAGTCCGGGATGCGTCTGCAGCACATCGAGAACCTCCCAGTCGTGGAACTCTCTGCCCTGTGGGTGGCCATCGCTACCGTAGTTTCCAAGGAGGTGCTGTATCGCTACCTGATCCGCGTCGCCGAACGCTTGCGTTCCCAACTGCTCATCGGTAATGCCCTGCATACACGGGCCGATGCTGCATCGGCGCTGGTTGTCGTGGTTGGTATTGGCGGGGCGCTGATGGGTTGGTCTTTCCTCGACCTGCTGGCCGCGGCGCTGATGGGCTTCATGATCCTGCGCATGGGTGGCAGCCTGGCCTGGGGGGCGATCAAGGAGCTGATCGATACCGGACTCGACGAATCCCAGGTCGAGGTAATCCGCCAGACCCTCCTGAAGACTCCGGGCGTCCGTGGTCTCCATCAATTACGCACGCGGCGGATGGCCCATCAGGCGCTTGTCGATGCCCACGTTCAGGTCGACGCGCGGATCAGCGTTTCCGAAGGGCACCGCATCGCCGAGTCGGCGCGGGCGAGAGTGTTGCGCGAACACCCGGAAGTCCTTGACGTACTCGTCCATATCGACCCCGAGGACGATATGGACCCTGAAATGTTCTCAACGCGCCTGCCGGCGAGGGAGGCTTTGCTGGCAGAACTGCAGCCCTTGTTCGCCGGCTTGCCGAAACCGGAAAAGGTGATCTTGCATTATCTGAACGGACAGATAGAAATCGAGATATTCCTGAATCACGATTTTTTCGACAATGGCGAAGCGCTCAAACAGGCAGAGGCAGACATGGCTGATCGCCTGAAGGCGCATGCCAACGTCCGGCGCGTGTCATTGAATTGCCTGGTTGCACCAAATTAGTGCGCTTGTTTTCAGTAATGCACAACCCGGGTGCGTTAATTCTTTGCTTAAACCCGGCATCTCCTTGTGGCAAAATAGAAAGATTGCTCCAGGGGGTTTGGCATGGTTTCTGCTAATTCTCTCGAGTTGATTTTTGATTGTCGCCGGATCAGCCGGCACCTTGTTTTCTTAGGAGACTGACGCTTATGGCAACCCCGCAAGACGTGATGAAAATGGTCAAGGAAAACGACGCTAAGTTCGTCGATTTCCGTTTCACCGATACCCGTGGCAAGGAACAGCACGTCACCGTGCCGGTCTCCGCCTTCGACGAAGACAAGTTCGAAAACGGTCACGCTTTCGACGGTTCCTCCATCGCCGGCTGGAAGGGCATTCAAGCCTCCGACATGCTGCTGATGCCGGACCCGAGCACCGCCTACGTCGACCCCTTCTTCGACGAAACCACCGTCGTGCTGTCCTGCGACGTCGTCGACCCGACTGACGGCCGCGGCTACGACCGTGACCCGCGCTCCATTGCCAAGCGCGCTGAAGCCTACCTGAAGTCCTCCGGCCTGGGCGACACCGCCTACTTCGGTCCGGAACCCGAATTCTTCATCTTCGACGGCGTCGAGTGGAATGTCGACATGTCCGGTTGTAACCTGAAGATCCATTCCGCCGAAGCGGCCTGGAACTCCGGCGAGCGCAACGAAGGCAACGGCAACACCGGCCACCGTCCGGGCGTCAAGGGCGGCTACTTCCCGGTTCCGCCGGTCGACAGCCTGCACGACATCCGTTCCGCCATGGTCCTGACCCTGGAAGCCATCGGCTGCCCGGTCGAAGTTCACCACCACGAAGTGGCCAATGCCGGCCAGTGCGAAATCGGTACCGTGTTCAACACCCTGGTCAAGCGTGCCGACCAGACCCAGATGCTGAAGTACGTGGTGCACAACGTTGCCCACCAGTACGGCAAGACCGCCACCTTCATGCCGAAGCCAATCGTTGGCGACAACGGTTCCGGCATGCACGTTCACCAGTCCATCTGGAAGGACGGCAAGAACCTGTTCGCAGGTGACGGCTACGCCGGCCTGTCCGAACTGGCCCTGTTCTACATCGGCGGTATCATCAAGCACGCCAAGGCCCTGAACGCGATCACCAACCCGGGTACCAACTCCTACAAGCGTCTGGTCCCGCACTACGAAGCGCCGGTCAAGCTGGCTTACTCCGCCAAGAACCGTTCCGCTTCGATCCGTATTCCGTTCGTCGCCTCGACCAAGGCTCGTCGTATCGAAACCCGCTTCCCGGATCCGATCGCCAACCCGTACCTGTGCTTCTCCGCCCTGCTGATGGCTGGTCTGGACGGCATCCAGAACAAGATTCACCCGGGCGATCCTGCTTCCAAGAACCTGTACGATCTGCCGCCGGAAGAAGACGCACAGATCCCGACCGTCTGCGCATCCCTCGAAGAGGCCCTGGCTGCCTTGGACAAGGACCGCGAGTTCCTGACCAAGGGCGGTGTCTTCTCCAACGACTGGATCGATGCCTACCTGGCCCTGAAGATGGAAGAAGTGAACAAGGTTCGCATGACGACCCACCCGGTCGAGTTCGATCTGTACTACAGCTGCTAATTCGCGCTGTGGCAAAAAAGGGCGGGTTTCCCGCCCTTTTTTTGTCCACTTTTTCGTGTCCGTGCCGTTAAGTCCGGTACACTGAAAAAGTTACAAGGAACCATGACGATGACACGCAGTCCGCTTGCCCTGCTTATTGCTATGTTGCCGCTAACGGCTTTTGCGCAGACGATTTACAAATGTGTCGATGCCAACGGTAGCACCACCTACGCCAGCGCCAAACTCGACAAGAACTGCAAGGCGATTTCGAGTGGGCCTGAAAATGCCCTCCCCGCTCCCAAGGCCAGGCTGTCTGGCGCAGCGGCAAATCCTTCTCCCGCTGGCTTTCCGCGTGTGCAGGAAGACACCCAAAAGGCGCGTGATGGCGATCGTCGCCACATCCTAGAGCAGGAACTCGCCGGTGAGCAGCGTAGTCTGGAGCAGGCAAAGAGGGAGTTGGCCGAGCAACTGGCGGCGGGCGCAACGGCTGACCGTGCCGCACCTTACCGGGATCGTGTTGGGCAGCACGAACGCAATATTCAGGCGATCCAGAAGGAACTGGGCAATCTAAGGTAGCGGTCAGTTTCTAGTCATTCGTTGTTAGTAAAGTTTGAGGGCGCCGCGGCGCCCTCAGTATTTGCTAAAGACTACCGACTAATAGCTAACGACTAGCATCTCACCTTGTACCAGGCGGCATACAGCGCCGGAAGGAACAGCAGGGTCAGAGCGGTGGCGACGATCAGCCCACCCATGATGGCAACGGCCATCGGCCCGAAGAAGTCGTTTCTCGACAGCGGCACCATCGCCAGTACCGCTGCGGCGGCGGTCAGCACGATCGGCCGGAAGCGCCGCACGGTCGACTCGACAATGGCGTCGCGACGGGCCTTGCCCGCTGCCAGGTCCTGCTCAATCTGGTCGACAAGGATTACCGCGTTGCGCATGATCATGCCGAACAGCGCAATTGTGCCAAGCAGTGCCATGAAGCCGAAGGGCTGATTGAACACCAGCAGGAACAGCGCAATCCCTATGATCCCCAGGGGGGCAGTCAGCAGCACCATGACCACTCGTGAGACGCTTTGCAGCTGGATCATCAGGATGGTGATCACCGCCAGCAAGAAGAGGGGAATACCGGCCATTACTGAACTCGATCCCTTGGATGACTCCTCGACCGAGCCACCGGTCGCAATGCGGTAGTTTTCAGGCATGCTGGCCTGAATGGCCTCGATTTCCGGCTCTATCCGGTTGACCACCGTGGCAGGCTGGGTCTGGCCATAGAGGTTGCCGCGGATGGTGATGGTGGGCAGGCGGTCGCGCCGCCAGATCAGCCCGGGTTCAAAGTCGTGCTTGAGACGGGCAATCTGGCTCAGCGGCACGCTCCTGCCGCTACGCGTCGGTACGGAAAGATCGGCCAGCGAGGACAAGTGTGTGCGTTCCTCTCGGTCGCCACGCAGAACGACATCGATACTCTTTTCACCTTCACGGAAGCTGGACACTGTATAGCCGGTCAGCGACATGTTGAGAAGAGCGGCAATGTCCTGACTGGAAATCCCTAGTAACCGAGCCTTGTCCTGATCGATTTCCAAGGCGACGGTCTTTGAGAGTTCGCCCCAGTCGAGATTGATGTTCGAGAGTTCTGGATCCTTTCGCATGACTTCGGCGATCTGGGCGGCCGCCTTGCGCAGGATGGCGATGTCCTCTCCGGAAACCCGATACTGCACCGGATAGCCAACCGGCGGTCCATTCTCGATCCGCGCGATGTTGCCCCGGGCGCCGAAGCCGTCGCTTTCGAAGAGTTGGATCAGGCGATCACGCAAGGCCTCACGTGCCTCGACGCTACGTGAGACGATGACAAACTGGCTGACGTTGCTGGCAGGAAGCTGTTGGTCCAGACTGAGGAAATAGCGCGGCGCTCCTGCGCCGATGTAGGCGATGTAGTGCTCAAACTGGTCGAATTCGAGCTTGTCCTTGTTTAACCAGTCTTCCAGTCTGCGGGTTTCGGCATCGATGGCTGTGATCGATGCACCCTCAGGCAAGCGCAGCTCGAGGTTGAGTTCAAGGCGGGTTGAATTCGGGAAGAACTGCTTCTGGACCTTGCCCATGCCGACGATGGCAAGCACGAAGAGCATCACCGTGATGCCGATAACCAGCCAGCGCCGGTGCACGCACCAGGCGACCAGTTGCCGGAAGCGGAGGTAGAAGGCGGTGCCGTAAACGTCGTGATCTTCCGCGTGGGCCGGGCCGTTGAGGCCGAGCTTGTCGATCAGGCGGGCCAGTCTCGGGGCATGCTGTTCGAGGCGCCCGGCTTGTCGTGCCGCCCTAGGGTCGGGTAACAATTTGTAGCCCAGCCAGGGAATGGCGATGACGGCTGCGAGCCAGGATATGAGCAGGGCGACGACGTTGATCTGGAAGAAGGCGAAAGCGTATTCGCCCGTCGACGACTTGGCCAGCGCGATGGGGATGAAGCCGGCAACGGTCACCAGCGTCCCGGAGAGCATCGGGCCGGCCGTGCTGGTGTAAGCGAAGGACGCGGCGCGGGTTCGCTCCCAGCCTTGCTCCATTTTCACCCACATCATCTCGACGGCGATGATGGCATCGTCGACCAACAGACCTAAGGCCAGCACCAGGGCACCGAGGGATACCTTGTGCAGGCCCACGTTGAACAGATCCATCGCCAGGAATGTCGCTGCCAGCACGAGCGGGATGGAAACGGCCACCACCATGCCGGTCCGGATGCCCAGGCTGATGAAGGTGACGAGCATCACCACAGCGACAGCTTCGGCCAGAGACTGGACGAAGGCCTGTACGGAACGCTTGACGGCATCCGGTTGGCTGGCCGCCTGGCCGATCTCGACGCCGACGGGCAAGCGGGCCTGAAGCATAGTGATTCGGCTGCCCAGGTCCTTGCCCAGCTGGATGATATCTCCGCCTTTCGTCATCGACACGCCGATGGCCAGTGCCGGCTTGCCGCCGAAACGAACTTGCGTGGCAGGTGGATCGATTGTGCCCCGACGTATGGTTGCAATGTCGCCGAGTCTGAAACTCCGGTTGCCGGCCCGGATCAGGGTATCGCCAACGGCCTGGACGCTGTCGAAGGCGCCTCCCGGACGGATCTGGATGCGTTCGCTGTCGGTTTCGAAAAAGCCGGCGCCGGTGACGGCATTCTGCTGTGCCAGTGCCTGGGTGATGGCGCTTAGGTCGATACCGAGTGTCGCCAGCTTGGTGTTGGATAGTTCGACAAAAATCTTCTCATCCTGGATGCCGAAAATTTCCACTTTTCCGACGTTAGGTACCCTCAGTAATTCATCGCGGATGCGCTCGGCAAGGTCCTTCAGCTGCGGGTAGTCGAAGCCGTCTGCGGTTAGCGCGAAAATATTGCCAAAAACGTCGCCGAACTCGTCGTTGAAGAACGGTCCCTGGATGCCCGCTGGTAGCGTCTGGCGGATGTCGCCAATCTTCTTGCGGACCTGGTAGTAAACGTCAGGCACCGCGCCTGGGGGGGTGCTGTCCTTGGCGAAGAAGAGTACGGTTGATTCGCCGGGCCGGGAGAAGCTGGAAACGCGGTCGATATACGGCGTCTCCTGCAGCTTCTTCTCGATCTTGTCGGTCAGTTGCTGCTCGACCTGGCGGGCCGTGGCGCCCGGCCAGAAGGTGCGAATGACCATGATCTTGAAGGTGAAGGGCGGGTCTTCGGCCTGGCCCAGTCTGCCGTAGGCGAAGATGCCCATCAGCGCGATGGCGAGCATGAAATAGCCGACCAGCGTCCGATGATGCAGGGTCCAGTCAGAAAGGTTGAAGCGCTGGCTCACGGCTTAACGCTGCCGATCCGGGGGCGTTGTCGCTTGAGCCCTGACGTCCTGCCCATCGACCAGCTTGTTGGCGCCGCTGACAATGACCTGTTCTCCTGCGTCCAGGCCGCCGGAAATGGCCACGCCATCTTCGCGGAAAGCGGCAACCTGAACCGGCCGGGAAGCGACTTTCCCTTCCTTGACGATGCGCACGAACGGTCCCTGGCCAGCATCGATCACTGCGCTCAGCGGTACCAGCAGATCGGTTTTGGCTTGGCCTTCGATTGCCACGCGGGCGGTCATGCCGAGGCGTACTTCGGAGGGGGGGCTGATCAGCCGGATTCTGGCCGCGTAGGTGCGGGTTGCAGGGTCGGCGGCCGGGGCTAGTTCGCGGAGTTCTCCACGTATGGTTGATTTTGGGTCTGCCCAGAGGGCGACCGTAAGGCTTTTGGCAGCACGGAGTTCGGCCAGCCGGCTTTCCGGAACGGCGATGGCGACTTCCTTTTCCTCGGATCGGGCGACGCGCAGTACGGCTTGGCCAGCACTGACGACTTGGCCGGCATCGGCGATCACGGCGGTCACGATGGCCGGGAACTCACTGCTTAGCGTGCCGTAGGCGGCCTGGTTGCCAGTGATCTGGTTCTGGGACCGGGCTTGCTCCAGCCTTGCACGGGCGCTGTTGTAGGTATTTTCCTTGGTGTCGAACGCGGCCTGACTGACGAATTTCTTGGTGAGCAGGCCAGCATGGCGATCACGTTCGGCCTGGGCCGTCGTCAGGTCACTCTCCGCGGCGGCCAGCTGTGCGCGGGATGCGGCTGCGGCCAGTTGCAGGTCACTCGGATCGAGACGGGCCAGCGGCTGGCCGGCCTTGATCTCGGCTCCCGTGTCGACCAGCCGGGCGGCAATCTTGCCGCCCACTCGAAAGGCCAGGTCGACCTCGTGGCGGGCGCGAATTTCGCCGGTGTAAACCCCGGGGCTTGACGGCGCGCTGCTTGCGGGCTGAACCAGCACGGTGCGGGTTGCGGGCGGCGGCGGGTCGCCGGCGTGGCAGCCCGCCAGTAGCGCGCTTGTGCCCAGCAGCAGGGCGGGCAAGGAGAGGTTGGTCGTGAACATGGTTCCGGCATTCGGTGGCGGGTAATGCATGATAATGAACGATCGGTCAGTAACGCAAGTTCTAATGAGAGGCCGGCGTCAAATCGCTACAATGATCGCCATGAATGTCACCCATGCTTCCTTTGCCGGCCTCGATCTGCTGGCCTCGGCCGTGCTGCTGATCGACGAGGGGCAGGCCATCCGCTACATCAATGCGGCCGGCGAAAACCTCTTGGGCGTCAGCAGTCGTTCCGTCATCGGCAAAACCCTTTCGGCAGCCTGCACCTGTTCCGCAACCCTGCAGTCGGCGCTCGACAATGGCCTCAACAACAACTGGGGTTACACCGGCCAGAACATCGAATTGCTGCGTAGCGACGGCGAAAAACTGCACATCAACTGCACGGTGACTCCCTTGCGGCCGGATATCGCTCCCGGCGTCCGGCTGTTGCTGGAGTTGCAGCCGATCGAACATCACCTGACGGCGACGAGGGAGGAGCGCTTGATCGAGCAGCAGCAGGTCAGCCGCGAGCTGATTCGCAATCTGGCACACGAGATCAAGAACCCGCTGGGCGGCATTCGCGGCGCTGCCCAATTGCTGGAGCATGAACTGGCCAACCCGTCGCTCAAGGAATACACGCAGGTCATCATCAAGGAGGCCGATCGCTTGCAGGACCTGATGCAGCGCCTCTTGACGCCGCATCGGGCGATGTTGCCAACGACGGTCAACATCCACGAAATCCTCGAACGGGTGCGCAGCCTGTTGCGGGCGGAGTTTCCCGGTTCGCTGCAGGTACGGCGCGATTACGACACCAGTTTGCCCGAGTTGGTCGGCGACCGCGAGCAACTGATCCAGGCCGTGCTGAACATTGCCCGCAATGCGGCGCAGGCTATGAACGGCGAGGGCGAGATCATTCTCCGGACGCGTTCGCTGCGCCAGGTAACGCTGGCCAAGAAGCGCTATCGCCTAGCCATGGAAATCAAGGTGATCGACAACGGTCCGGGGATTCCTGATGAAATCCGCGAACGGATGTTTTATCCGCTGGTTTCCGGGCGCGAGGGGGGAAGCGGGCTTGGCCTGACGATCGCCCAGAATTTTATCCAGCACCACCACGGCACGATCGATTGTTCGAGTCGCCCGGGAGATACTGTCTTCACGTTGCGCCTGCCGGTTGAACAGGCCTGAGTTTTGCTTCTGTTTGGTGCATTCCAACGACAAGATGAGCCTACAAAATATGAAACCGGTCTGGATCGTAGACGACGATCGTTCCATCCGCTGGGTCCTGGAGAAGACCCTGTCCCGCGAGGGCATCCCGTTCAAGAGCTATGCCTCCGCGAGCGAGGCCATTTCGCAGCTTGAGCAGGGCATCGAGCCGCCACAGGTACTGATGTCCGATATCCGCATGCCAGGCCAGTCCGGGCTGGAATTGCTGCAGGAGGTGAAGACCCGTTTCCCGTCCGTACCGGTCATCATCATGACGGCCTATTCCGATCTGGAAAGCGCCGTTGCGGCGTTTCAGGGCGGGGCCTTCGAATACCTGCCGAAGCCCTTCGACGTCGATCAGGCTGTCGAGCTGATCCGGCGCGCCATTGATGAGTCAATGCACCAAAGCGGTGCCTCAGAGGAAGAGGGGCTGGTCCCGGAGATTCTCGGTCAGGCGCCGGCCATGCAGGAGGTGTTTCGTGCCATCGGCCGTCTTGCGCTGTCGCACGCCACCGTTTTGATCACCGGCGAGTCGGGTTCCGGGAAGGAACTGGTTGCTCGTGCCTTGCACCGACACAGCCCGCGGGCCGACAAACCCTTCATCGCGATCAACACGGCGGCGATTCCGAAAGATCTTCTGGAATCCGAACTCTTCGGCCACGAGCGCGGCGCGTTTACCGGCGCGCAGGCGCAGCGACGCGGTCGCTTTGAGCAGGCAGAAGGAGGCACGCTGTTCCTCGACGAAATTGGCGATATGCCTTCCGAACTTCAAACCCGCTTGCTACGTGTCTTGTCCGATGGGCACTTTTACCGAGTCGGCGGGCATTCGCCAATCAAGGCCAACGTTCGCGTCATCGCGGCAACCCATCAAAATCTGGAAACGCGGGTCAAGGACGGTCTGTTCCGTGAAGACTTGTTCCATCGCCTGAACGTCATCCGTATCCGGCTGCCGGCACTGCGCGAGCGGCGCGAGGATATCCCCCTGCTGACGCGCCATTTCCTGCAGAAGAGTGCCCGCGAGCTGGGGGTCGAAACCAAGCGACTTTCCGAAACTGCCCTGAAGTATCTGTCCGGGCTGGACTTCCAGGGCAACGTTCGGCAACTGGAAAACCTTTGTCACTGGTTGACCGTGATGGCGCCGGGTCAGCAGGTTGAGGTGGGCGATCTGCCGGGCGAGCTGCGTGATGCGACGCCGGTGGCGCTGGCCACCGACTGGGAAAGTGCGCTCGAAGGGGAAGTCGACCGCATGCTGGCGCGGGGCGTGCCGGATGTGCATGGGGTGTTGTCACAAATCTTTGAACGTATCCTGATTTCGCGGGCGCTGGCGCATACCGGCGGGCGCCGGATCGAGGCTGCCCAGGCGCTCGGTATCGGTCGCAATACGATTACCCGCAAGATTGCCGAACTCGGCATCGATGGCGGCAAGGAGCACGCGGCGGAGTAGAATCCGCCGCATGGCACTGATCGACCCCGTATTGCTCAAGGCCCGGCTGGGTAGCCTGTCCGGGCGTTTCGATGTGGACGCACTGGATGAATGTGATTCGACCAGCAGCGAGTTGATGCGCCGGACCGACCGCGGGGCACCGGCCGGTACCGTGGTCGTGGCTGATCGGCAAAGCGCAGGGCGTGGCCGGCGGGGGCGGACGTGGTTGTCGTCGCCGGAGTCAAGCTTGACCTTTTCACTGCTTTGGCGCTTCCCCGGTCCTGTTTCCAGATTGAGCGGATTATCGCTGGCCGTCGGCCTCGGATTGGCTCAGGCGCTGGAGGGGCTTGGAGTGCGTGGCATTCGCCTGAAATGGCCGAACGACGTCCTGCTCGAGTCGGAAGGCGAATTTGCCAAGTTGGCTGGCGTTCTGATCGAACTGACGAGCGACCGGCGCGGATCGCAGGCCATCATTGGCATTGGCCTCAATCTGGACGCGCCAAGCGGCGATTTTCCGATGCCGGTGACGGGGCTGACTCGGGCATCTTCGCTGCCGCCCGATCGTCATGCGGTGCTGGCAGCCATTCTTGCTCGTTTGGCCGTGGTTCTGGACAAGTTTGCGGTCGATGGCTTTTCTTGCCTGAAATCGGAATGGCAGTGCTATCACGCATGGCAGGATCAGATGGTGCAGATTCTGGCCGATGGTGCTGAGCCTCAACATGGTCGCTGTATGGGTGTCGACGATGATGGCGCCCTGCTGCTCGATACCGGCGCTGGCATTGAGCGAATCCACTCGGGCGATGTCAGCCTGCGTCCTGCGGTAAATTCCCTTGGGGGCGCTCGCCCATGATCATTTGCCTCGACAGTGGAAATACCCGTATCAAATGGGGCGTCCATGACGGTGTCCAGTGGCTTGTGCAAGGAGCGCTGGCCCAAGCCGATGTCAATCAGTTGGGGGGGGTACTCGCCACCGCCAGCCCGAAGCCGGAGCGAATCGTGCTGGCGAACGTCGCCGGGCCGGATGCGGGTGACCGAATTCGCGAGCAACTCTCGGCGTGGCTTTCGGTGTTGAGCGAGGTTCGTTCCTCGTCTCGGTGCTGTGGCGTGACGAATCTATACAGCAAACCCGAGAGCCTGGGCGTTGATCGCTGGTGCGCCCTGATTGGCGCGCGCAGCCTCGTGCAGGGGGCTGCAGTGGTGGTCATGGCAGGGACGGCGACAACGATCGATACGATCGATGCCGATGGCCAGTTTCTCGGTGGGGTCATTCTCCCTGGATTCGAGCTGATGGCGGGTTCGCTGGCTCGCGGAACGGCCGCCCTGCCAATGGCCAGTGGCGAGTACTCCATCCATCCGCGCTGCACCGACGATGCCATCGTCTCCGGTTTGATCGAGGCTCAGGCCGGGGCAATTGAGCGAATCTTCTCCCGCCTGAATAGCCGGGGGGGCGACTGCCTGCTGTCCGGCGGTCACGCCGAACAACTCGCACATCTCCTTGTCATCCCCCATCGCATCGCGCACAATCTCCCTCTCGAAGGGCTGAAGCAAATCGCGTTCGAGAAGCGCCAATAATTAGAAAGATTATGGAGATTGTATCGGTCGCCGACCTCAAGATCGGCATGTTCGTCGCGGAGCCGGATTGTTCCTGGAATGAGTTTTCATTCGCTTTTCAGGGCTTCGTCCTGTCGACGCCGGATCAGGTCGATATTTTTCAGCAGAAGTGCCGCTTTGTGTATATCGATCGTTCCCGTTCGCTGAACGAGCACTATGCAGCACCAAAGCCGGGGTTTGATCGAGCCCTGAAATCATCGCCCTATCAGTCCTCGCATACGGAAAATGTGCGCGGAGGCAGCACGCTGTTTACGTTGTCTGAGCAGGACAGGCGAGAGGGGCGTCGCCGGCGTTTCCTCGATTTTCTCCATTCGCAGAAGGACAACGAACATGCTCAGGCGCTGTCGCGTGAACTGGGTTATATCGAGCCCCGCTACGATGAATTGACGCATGCCTTGCAGCATGCGTTTCAGGCTTTTTCCGAAGGTCGGGAAGTCAAAATACATACTGTTCGGGAAGGCTTGAGAGATATCACGAGCAGCCTGCAGCGCAACGCCGATGCGGTGATGTGGTTGCTGCGCCTGAAGCGGCGGGATCAGTACAGTTTCGACCATGCCATGGATGTGTCGGTGAACATGATCCTGCTTGGCAGCCATATTGGCTGGCGCGAACAGCGCCTGGTTGAACTTGGCCTGGCCGGAATGATGCAGGACATTGGCAAGATAGAACTGCCTGTCGAATTGCTGGCAAAGAAGGACACTCTGTCGGCGGAGGAGCGTGAGTTGATCAGGTCCCATGTGGCTAGCTCCCTTGAAATCCTGTATTCCAAGGTTGATGTGCCGCAAGAGGTGATCGTGACGGTGTCCAGGCATCATGAGCGTTGGGATGGCAGTGGCTATCCCCGTGGGCTGCGGTTCGAAGAGATCGGGATGGCGGCGGAAATAGCCGGGATTGCAGACTCGTTTTGCGCGATGCTCAAGGACAAACCCTATCGTAATGCGCTCGGCTATCAGGCGGCGCTCGAAGAGCTGCACAATCAGCGTGGCAAGCAGTTCAACCCGGCGTTGATGGAGCAGTTTGTCCAGTGTGTCGGCTTGTACCCAAGCGGCACGCTGGTTGAACTGAATACCGGCGAAGTTGGCGTGGTGATCCAGCAGAACCGGGTGCAACGGGCCAAGCCGCGGCTGCTGATGATGCTCGATGCGAACAAGGAACCGGTGACAAGCTATCGCATCGTCGAGTTGCGCGATGAGGCAAATGCCCGTCTGCGCATAGCCAAGGCGCTGCCGAACAATGCCTACGGCCTGGCTGCCAATGACTACTATCTCGGATAGCAGCGACTATATCGACTATGCGGCCTTTGGCGTAAGCCTGGAAGACTTGCGCTCGCTGCGCGCCTTGTCGGCGGTTTGGCGCACGGCAGTCGCGAAGGCGGCTCCTCGTTTTGGGGAGCACGCGGCACTTGCCGAATTTCTTGAGCAAACGTCCGAGCTGCCGCTGATGATTGCCGATGAGAGCTGGCAGCGAAGCTGGATGCAGTCCTGGCACAAACTGAGGAGCCGGGGCTACTCCGTAGCCGACATTTTCTGTTTCTTCAGCGATGCCGTTTCCATCAGCGAAGCTGACTTGTTTGGCAGCGCATCCCAGGTTGCCCGGATCGAGCTCGATCTTTTCGGGATTCTCCGGCGCAGCGTGATGTCCGCGATCAGTTGTGCAACCGAGTTGGGCGAGGAGGCGCGCAATGCTGAAGCTGGCTTGCCCGGTGAGTTTGCAGCGCTGCACAATTTGCGTGAATTGCTGGAGCAAGGTCAACGGCCGGCCGTGCTGTCGGTATCCATGGTCAGTCGCCAAGCCTTTTCTCATCTTGATGCCGGCGAACTTCAAAGCATGCCGGGCTTGCTTACCGACCAGCTGGTAGCCCTGCTGCGCCATCAGGACAAGGTCTATGTCGGCCACGAAGGGGAGTGGCTGCTGCTCCTTTCCGAGATGCACTCGATGGCCCAGCCGGCCTTGGCCGCTGCACATATCCGGCGTGCCTTTGTCCATCCGGTCGAACTCCTCAGTGGGCGCAGTATCACGCTCGATGTTGCGATTGGTGCTGCGATTGCGCCGGAGCATGGCACCGACGCCGAGGAACTCGTTCGCGCTGCCCGGCTGGCCCGGGCTAGCCTGCAAGCCTCGCACGAACCCTTTGCCCTGTTTGACGCGGCAATGAAGATCGATTGGCAGAGGCGCCACCAGCTTTCCGAGGAACTGCGCCACGCACTACGCAATCAGTCCCTGACGGTCCACTTGCAGCCGCAGGTCGATATCGGTACCGGCGCCTGTTTTGGCGCCGAATTGCTGTTGCGCTGGCGGCGGGCGAACGGCGAGTGGGTAGCGCCCATGCTAATCATGGAAGTGATCGAGGAAAACGGCTGGCGTGCCGAGTTCACAGACTGGCTGCTAAGGGCCGCGTTGCGGACCTGCGCCGAACTGGACGCGGTCGGATTACCGGTTCGCTTGTCGCTGAACCTGACGGCGGGCGATCTGCTCGATACCGACCTGCCCGAACTGGTCGCCCAATGTCTGGAAACCTGGCGCCTGCCGGCTAATCGGTTCACCTTCGAGTTGACCGAGTCGGCGATGATGGTCGACCGCGAGCGCGGCCTGTCGGTCATGTGCAAACTGCGGGATATCGGAATCCGGCTGGCGCTCGACGATTTCGGCACCGGCTATTCCTCATTGAGTTATCTCGCCACCCTGCCGCTCAACGAAATCAAGATCGACCGTTCCTTCGTCATCGGTATGTCCGGCTCGGCCGAGGGGCTGCGCATCGTCCGCGCCATCATCGACCTGACCCACGACCTGGGTATGCGCTCGCTGGCTGAAGGTGTCGAGGACGAGACTCAGCGCGACAAGTTGCAGGCCCTTGGCTGTGCCGACGCCCAAGGCTATCTATACGCCAAACCGATGCCGCTAGCCGAGTTCATCGCCTGGTATCGCACCCGTCAGGCTTGAACAAACACCGGCGAGCGGTGACAATCCGCTGTCATTGCGCCACCTCCGGGAGATTCCATGTTCGATCCGGTCATCAGCAGCCTGCCGGCCTTTGCCGGCTATTTCGCGACGGCTGTCGGCCTGCTCGCCGTTTTTGTCGTTCTCTATGTCTTCATTACGCCATACAGCGAACTGACACTGATCCGCGAGGGAAATACGGCGGCGGCGGTCAGCCTGGGCGGCGCCATCGTTGGCTATGCCATGCCGATCGCCGTCTCGGTCGCCGTCAGCCATGACATTCGCGCCATGGTTGGCTGGGGCGTCGTCGCCTGTGTCGTGCAGCTGCTGGCCTACATGTTGGCGCGTTTCGCGCTGCCCCAGATCAATCACGCCATCCCGCAAGGCAAGGTCGCCTCGGGAATATTCCTCGCTTCGTTTTCCCTCGGCATCGGCATCCTCAACGCCGGCTGCATCGCCTGACCTCTCAAGGAGACTGACATGGCCCTGATGGACTTCATCAAGAAACAGTTTATCGACATCCTGCAATGGACCGAGGAGGCCGACGGCACGCTGGCCTGGCGTTTCCCGATGGCCGAGATGGAAATTCAGTACGGCGCCAGCCTGACCGTGCGCGATTCGCAGGTCGCGCTGTTCGTCAATGAAGGCACGGTGGCCGACGTCTTCGCGCCCGGCATGTACAAGCTGACGACGCAGACGCTGCCGGTCCTGACCTATTTGAAGAACTGGGACAAGCTGTTCGAGTCTCCGTTCAAATCCGACCTCTACTTCTTCTCGACGCGCACCCAGCTCGACCAGAAGTGGGGCACGCCGAACCCGATCACCATCCGCGACAAGGAATTTGGCATCGTCCGCCTGCGCGCCTTCGGCATCTACTCGTACCACCTGACCGATCCGAAGCTGTTCTACCAGAAGATTTCCGGTACCCGCGACAGCTATGGCCGCGAGGAGCTCGAAGGCCAGTTGCGCAATACCATGGTTGCCGGCCTGACCGACCTGTTCGGCGAATCGGGCGTGCCCTTCATCGACATGGCGGCCAACCAGGACGAATTCGGCAAGGCAATGTTTGCCAAGGCGGCGCCGATGTTCGCTGACTTCGGGTTGGCGCTCGACTCGCTGGTCGTCCAGAACGTCTCACTGCCGGAGGAATTGCAGAAGATCCTCGACCAGAAGATCGGCATGAACATGATCGGCGACATGCAGCGTTTCACCCAGTACCAGGTCGCCAACGCCATCCCCGAAGCGGCAAAGAACGAAGGCGGCATGGCCGGCCTCGGCGTCGGCATGGGTGCCGGTGTCGGCTTCGGGCAGGTGATGGGCCAGGCGATGGCTTCGGCCGCCCAGGGCATGAACCAGACGGCGGCTCCGGTCGCACCGGTGTCGGCCGACGAAGTCGTGGCGACGCTGGAAAAGCTGCACGGACTGGTTGAGAAAGGCATCCTCAGTCAGGCCGAGTTCGACGCCAAGAAAGCGGAATTGCTCAAAAAATTGAGCTGACCGTAGCATTTTGGCTCTCAGTGCCTCCTGCCCCTCCTGCGGCGCGCCGGTTGCGTTCAAATCGGCGTCGTCGGTCTTTGCCGTCTGTGACTATTGCCAGAGCACACTGGTCCGCCACGACCAGAACCTGGAAGACATCGGCAAGATGGCGGCGTTGGTCGAAGACCGCTCGCCGCTTCAATTGGGTGCCGAAGGCAGCTACAAGGGCGTCCATTTCGCGCTGATCGGGCGCATCCAGATCAAGTACAGCCAAGGCATCTGGAACGAATGGCACCTGCTGTTCGACGACATGCGCACCGGCTGGCTGTCGGAGGCCGGCGGAGAGTATGTGCTCACCTTCGCGCAGTATGTCCCGGAAGCGCTGCCGCCTTTCGACGACCTGAAGATCGGCCAGCGCTTCGTGCTGGCCAGCCAGACCTGGACGGTCAGCAACATCGAGAACGCCGAGTGCATCGCCGGTCAGGGCGAGTTGCCGTTCAAGGTCGGGGCCGGTTATCCGGTCTCGGCCGTCGACCTGCGCAATGGCGCCAATTTCGCCACCCTCGACTACTCCGAAACGCCACCGCTGCTGTTCGTCGGCGAGGCCATCGCCTTCAAGTCGCTGAAGATGAACAACCTGCGCGACGGCATGGCGGTACCGACGTCGACGTTCGAAGCGCGTGTCTTCCGCTGCCCGAGCTGCGGTTCGCCGATGCAGGCGCGCTCGGCAGAAATTCTTGCGGTCGGCTGCGTGTCCTGTGGCGCTGTCGTCGATACGGCCGACGAGAATTACAAGGTGCTGTCGAAAGCCCTCGGCAACCGCGATGAAAAATACATCCCCCGTCTGCCGCTGGGCAGCAAGGGCCGGCTGGAGGACAAGCCGGTCGAGGTGATCGGCTTTCTGGTCAAACAGACCAAAGTCGACGGCATTTCCTACGACTGGCGTGAATACCTGCTGGCCGGCGAGCATGGCAGCTACCGCTGGCTGACCGAGTACAACGGCCACTGGAATATCGCCGACGTGCTGTCCAATCCGCCGGCCAGCAGCGGCGCGATGGAATTGGCCGACGTCCGCTGGAGTGGCCAGAGCTTCAAGCATTTCGCGACGACGCCGATTGCCGAGGTGATCCAGGTCGCCGGTGAATTCACCTGGCGGGTCAAACGCGGCGAAACCAACCGCGTCGTCGATTACGTCGCGCCACCCCTGATGCTGTCGCGCGAATCTACCGGCAACGACCTGACCTGGACGCAGGGCTTTTACGTGGCGCCGGAGACCATCGCTGAAGCCTTCAAATTGCCGACGGAACTCCCCGAGCCGATCGGTGTTTTCGCCAACCAGCCGAATCCGTGGGACGACACCAACCGGCGGGTCTGGAGCCTGTTCGGCAAATTGGCGCTGCTCGCCATCGTTGTCCAGATCTTCTTCGTGTTCATTTTGGGCGGCAAACAATTGCTACGTCAGGACTTCACCTTCGAACCGCGCAACGCCGACGAAGTCCAGTCCCGCGAATTCGAGATCACCGGCAAGCCGAAGAAAATCGCCGTCAGCAATTCGACCTCGCTGAACAACAACTGGATCGGTCTCGACCTGCTGCTGGTCAACAAGGCCACCGGCGCCGCCTGGCCGGCCGCCCGCGAGCTTTCTTTCTACAGCGGTTACGATGACGGCGCCTGGACCGAAGGCAGCCGCGACGACGAGGTGGTCTTCCTGAACATCCCGGCCGGCACCTATTACCTGACCATCGACCCCGACATGGCGACGGACAAGTCGGTGGCCGTTCGTGACCGGCTGGAAGTGCACACCGCCGGCGCCGGCTGGTCCAATTTCGTGCTGGTCATGGCCTTCCTGCTGGTCTTCCCGATCTTTACCACGATGCGCCGTGCCGCCTTCGAGGGCAGCCGCTGGGCAGAAAGCGACCATGCGCCGGTGAGCAGCGACGATTCCGACGGAGGCGACGACTGATGTTCGATAAATTCACGCTGGCCACTGGCGTCTTCGCCGTAATGCTTTTTGCCTATGCCCAGCAGCAGGGCTGGAACCTGTTCGACAACGTCGCAAACCCCGGTCATGGCGGCTCTGGCGGGAGCAGTCGGACTTATCATAAATAACAAAACTGCACGAATTAATTCATAATTACGTTCGTGCGTCTCCTCGTCCTTATTTTCCTCGCCATATTCCTGGTGCCAGCCTCCGCGCTGGAGCGGGTCGTCGTGCAATTGAACTGGAAGCATCAGTTCCAGTTTGCCGGCTATTACGCCGCCATCGAGAAAGGCTACTTCCGCGATGCCGGCTTCGACGTCAGTCTGAGGGAGCTGAGCGAAGGGCACGATCCCATTGAGTCCGTGCTCGAGGGCGAGGCCGATTTCGGCGTTGCCGCATCGGAACTGGCCTTGCATCGGGCCAAGGGCGAGCCTGTCGTGGCGCTGGCTGCCATCGTTCAGAACTCACCGCTGGTCCTGCTCGTCAATCGCCGGAAGGTCACCAGCGTCGATGCGCTCAAAGGCGGCCGCATCATGCTGACGCCACACGAAACAGAACTCTTTGCCTATCTGCGCCGGGAAGGCATCACCAACTACACGGCGGTGGCGCACAGCTTCGACCCCAAGGATCTGATCTCCGGTCGCGTCGATGCCCTGTCGGCCTACCTGACCGACGAACCCTATGTCCTGCGCGAGGCCGGGTTTCCCTATCTCGCCTTCAACCCGTCGGCCGCCGGCATCAACTTCTACGGCGACACCCTGTTTACCAGCGAGGCCCGTGCCCGCGGCTCGGTGGCCCGCGTTCGTGCCTTCCGGGCGGCGGCGATACAGGGCTGGGCCTACGCGATGGCCCATTCCGAGGAAATCGCCGACCTGATCCTGAAGAAGTATTCCCAGCGCCACAATCGTGATCATCTGCTCTTCGAGGCCAACGAACTCAAGCGCCTGATGCAGCCGGAACTGGTCGAGATCGGCCAACAGTCGGCTGCCCGCTGGCAGCAGATTGCCCAGACCTACGCCGAACTGGACATGCTGCCGGAGAAGCATTCAATCGCCGGTCTGATCTTCGAAGCGGAGGAGCGCAAGCTGCCGCCATGGTTTGGTTTTGTGCTCACCGGCGCCATCATGCTCATCCTGGCCGTCGCCATCGCTGCCCTGTATTTTGCCCGTCTCACCCGCAGCCTCAGCCGCGAGATGATCTCGCGACGTGTTTTTGAACGCGCCCTGCGCACCAGCGAGGAACGCTACCGGCAGCTGGCCGAGCACAGCAAGGACGTCATCTGGACCCTCGATCTGGCCACCCGGCGGTTTACCTACGTCAGTCCGTCGATCCAGGGCGCGCGCGGGTTCGAGCCGGATGAAGTGATCGGCCAGCCGTTGTCCGCTACCCTTCAGCCCGAGTCCTACACCAAGGTCACGGCGATGCTTGACGAACATCTGCGAAGGATCGCCGCCGGCGACAAGGGCGCCCTGTCGGCGATGGCCGAAGTCGAGCAGCCGCACAAGAATGGGGGCACCATCTTCTCCGAGGTCGTCGCCAGCTTTCTGGTCGATGCCGAGGGCACGCCGCACTCGGTACTTGGCATCGCCCGCGACATCACCGAACGGCGCCGTGTTGAAGCCCAGCTTCGTGAAGCCAACGACACGCTGCGCAAGCAACTGGACGAGATCGAGAGCCTGCATGTCGCCCTGCAGGAACAGGCGATCCGCGACAGCCTGACCGGCTGCTTCAACCGTCGTTATCTCGACGAAACGCTGGAGCGTGAACTGTCGCGGGCGCGCCGCGAAGGCTACCCGCTGGCGCTGGTCATTCTCGACCTCGATCACTTCAAGCAGATCAACGACACCTATGGCCATCAGGCGGGCGATCAGGCCTTGATCGTCCTCGCTGAAACCCTGCGGGCCGACATTCGGCACGAGGACGTCCTTTGTCGCTATGGCGGCGAGGAATTCATCATCCTGATGCCGCACATGCCGCTGGCCATTGCCGCCGAACGCGCCGAACGCTGGCGCCAGCAGATCGCCGACATCCGGGTGCCGTTCGGCAAGTTCGAGCTGACCTTCACCACCTCGGCCGGCGTCGCCGCCTATCCCGATCACGGCAAGACACCCGACGAGCTTTCGCAGTCGGCCGACCTGGCCCTCTACCTGGCCAAGAATGGCGGCCGCAACCGGGTCGTCGTGTTCTCGGCCGATGCGGCCTGAGGCGGCTTAGTCCCCGCCGCCACAACCCCCGCCGTCGCCACCGCCGTCCGAGCTATCCGAACTGCTGCCGGAATCCCCAGAACACCCGCCGCCGCAGCCGATGTGGCTGGCGCAGTATCCCGAGCCTGCCGCGCCACCACTGGCCGCCAGGCAGTCCAGCTGATAGACGAAGCCGCCGGCAATGCCCAGCGCTGCGTCGAGCGCGAACAGCCGGGGCAGGCGCGACGGCGCCTTCGGGTCGATCTTCTCGTGGGCGCAGGCCAGCCGCCAGGCGCGCTTCAGCCCCTCGCTCGCCTGCGTTGGCGTGCTCATCGCCTCGGCTGGTGTGTGGTGCAGGAAGCGGCCGAAAGCGTGGCGGCAGAACGTGTCGTATTGCCGGGTGAACAGGATGAACTCGTGCCAGGCATCGTCGACGGCTTGCGAGGGCATGGAGACCATGCGCCGGCCGGCCTGGTGGCAGAGGTGAAAATAATCGTTCAGTGCAGCGAACACCTGCGCCCGCTGATCGGCGCTCAGTTCCGGCCGGCGCGCTGCCAGCCGCTGGTCGAGATAACGTTCGAGCGGGAAGTTGTCGATGTACGACGCCCGCCGCTGACGGCTCCAGTTGCGCCAGAAAACGCCAGCCAGCACTGCCAGAAAGCCGATGATCACCAGTTTTGCCATCTGCTCAGCCCCCGACGTTGAAACAGAGATATTTGATTTCGAGGTATTCCTCGATGCCGTATTTCGAACCCTCGCGGCCAAGGCCGGACTGCTTGATGCCGCCGAAGGGTGCCACCTCGGTGGAAATCAGGCCCGTGTTGACCCCGACCATGCCGTATTCCAGCGCCTCGCCGACCCGCCAGCAGCGCCCGACGTCGCGGCTGTAAAAATAGGCGGCCAGCCCGAATTCGGTGTCGTTGGCCATGGCGATCGCCTCCGCTTCGGTCTCGAAGCGGAACAGCGGCGCCACCGGCCCGAAGGTCTCTTCGCGGGCGACCTGCATGGCGCTCGTCACGTCGGCCAGCACGGTCGGCTGGAAGAAGTTGCCGCCGCGCGCGTGGCGTGCCCCGCCGCACAGCACGCGGGCGCCCTTGGCCAGCGCGTCGGCGACATGTGCCTCGACCTTGGCCAGCCCGGCGGCATTGATCAGCGGCCCCTGGGCGACGCCTTCCTCGGTGCCGTCGCCGACCTTCAGGTTGCGCGCCTTCTCGGCGAATCTGGCGGCGAATGCCTCATAGATGCCGGCCTGGACCAAAAAGCGGTTGGCGCAGACGCAGGTCTGGCCAGTATTGCGGTATTTCGCAATCAGCGCGCCGTCGACCGCGGCGTCGAGATCGGCGTCGTCGAAGACGATGAACGGCGCGTTGCCGCCCAGTTCCAGCGACAGTTTCTTGATGGTCGGCGCGCATTGCGCCATCAGTAGCCGGCCGACCGCCGTCGAACCGGTGAACGACAGCTTGCGGACGATGGGGTTGGCGCACAGCTCGCCGCCGATGGCGGCCGGGTTGCCGGTCACCACATTGAAGACACCGGCGGGAAAGCCCGCCTGTTCGGCCAGCACGGCCAGCGCCAGCGCGGTCAGCGGCGTCGATTCTGCCGGCTTGACGACCACCGGGCAGCCGGCGGCCAGCGCCGGGGCGACCTTGCGGGTGATCATGGCGAGCGGGAAATTCCAGGGCGTGATCGCCGCGCAGACGCCGATCGGCTGCTTGATGACCAGCAGGCGCGTGTTGGTGGCGGTGCTCGGAATGCTCTCGCCGTAGGTGCGCTTGCCTTCCTCGGCAAACCACTCGATGAACGAAGCGCCGTAGGCCACCTCGCCGCGCGCCTCGGCCAGCGGCTTGCCGCATTCGGCGGTGATCAGCCGGGCGAGATCCTCGGTGTTGGCGACAATCAGCTCGAACCACGCGCGCAGCAATTGCGCCCGCTGGCGCGCTGTCTGCGCCCGCCAGGCCGGCCAGGCGTCGTTCGCGGCATCGATGGCGCGGCGGGTTTCGGCCGCGCCACAGAGCGGCACGTCGCCCACCTTTTCCCCGGTCGCCGGGTTGAACACGGCCAGCATCGCACCGTCGTCGGCGGCGCACCAGTTTTGGCCAATTTTTACGGCCGACCGTAGCATTTGCGGGTTCGAGAGGTTCATGGTCTTGAAAAATCCTGAGGAAACGGTAAGTTACCCGATGTTTCCCGAAAAAAGCTTGCAAGAATGCGCGTCACCGTCCTGCTTCCCACGATCCTTTCGGCCCTGCTGCTCGCTGCCTGCAGCGGCCCGGCGCCGCGCCCCGAAGCATCGACGGGAACTATAGCGCAAGCCTCGCGCCCGGTCAGCGAGAAGGGCAACGAGGTGGTCATGTATGCCATGGGCTTGATCGACACCGGCTACCGCTTCGGCGGCAAGAACCCGGAGGCCGGGCTGGATTGCAGCGGCATGGTCAGCTACATCTACGGCCAGGCGGCCGGGCTCAAGGTGTCCGGCAGCGCGGCGGACATCGCCCGCAACGGCCGCCCCATCGGCCGCAACGATCTGCGCCCCGGCGACCTGGTCTTCTTCAATACCCTGAACCGGTCGCTGTCGCATGTCGGCATCTACATCGGCGACACGCGCTTCATCCATGCGCCCGCGACCAACGGCCGCGTCCGTATCGACCGGCTGAGCGACAGCTACTACGCCCAGCGCTTCGAGACGGCGCGCACCTTCTTCGACTGAGTTGGCTCAGTCCGTCGGGTTTTCGATGGCGGCGGCGATCCGTGAGCGCAGTTCGTCGACGTCGTCGCCCGAAAGCCCGAGAAAATCGAGCGCCCGCTCGAACAGGTATTCGCCGACTTCGATATCGTCTCCCAGCTGCTCGCCCAGCAAGCGCTCTGCCACCTGCGTCACCGCGATCAGCGACAGCGCGCCGCCCGGCAGTGTGCGGTCCGGCAGGTCATAAGCCTCGTTGTCGTGATGGAAGCGGATCGCCTGGCCGAGGATGGCCGGCAGGCCCCAGTTGCGCACCAGCAGCGAACTGATGATCGGATGCGTGCAGGGGAAATACTCCTCCTCCATGTTGCCCAGCAACTTGCCTTCCGCCCGGCATCGCTCAAGCAACTCGCCGTAATTTGGAAAGCGCCGCATCATCAACGGCACGCCCGCATCGTGGAAGAGCGCGTAGGTATAGGCCGCATCCGGCGAAATACCGTATTGGCGCCGGGCGATCAGGCTGGCCACCAGCGCCAGCATTGTCGTCCGCTTCCAGAAATGATCGATCCACGCCGCCGGTAGCCCGGTAATGCTCGAGCGCAGGGCAGACGCCACCACCACACACACCACATTCTGGATGCCCAGTCGCTCCACCGCCTTGCGCACGCTCGATACCCGGTTGCCGGCACCGAACAGCGGCGAGTTCGCCAGCTTCAGCGCCGCGGCCGACATGCCGGGGTCGCCGGAGATCACATCGGCCAGCCGCTTCAGGTCCGGCTCATCCTTCTGAGCCTCCTTCATCGCGTCGGTTACGGCATTCGGGCAGGACGGAATGTCGACCGTCGACATCACCTTCTGGACTTCTTCGTGGGAAAGCTCGCGATGCTGATCGATGGGCATGATGAATTTGCAGTATTAGTCAAAATTAATAATTACCAACAGCATAATCCAAAGCCCGACATGGACGCAAGCGCCGGGGAAGGGTAGAATCGCCCCTCCCAAGCGCCTGTAGCTCAGCTGGATAGAGTACTGCCCTCCGAAGGCAGGGGTCGTGCGTTCGAATCGCGCCAGGCGCGCCAGTGATTCAAGAAAAGGCCACCGTTCTCGGTGGCTTTTTTGTTTTCTGGTGGATGATTTGCAGGGCGCGAGCCTGCCCTACCTAAAGCATGCCTTCGCCACCCAGGTCGCCAATTTCAGCATGAATTCGGTCGTTTTGCCTTGAGCGGCTCATGCAAACGGCGTAATCTGCCATTTTCCATGTATCCATAGCCCTCTGTATTACTTGTGTGGGCGTTAATTGTTGGAGGGGGTGTTTTGGACAAGATTGTAATTTCTAGTTTTTTCGCATTGTTGGCAGCCTTCATTACTGCAGTAGTTAGTTTTGTAAAGCTCGTAAACGATAAGGAAGCGCGCGTGTCCGATCACCGCCAAGAGTGGACTACTTCCGCGCGCGATGCTTTAGCAGATCTGATTTCAAAAGTATCAGCTTTAAGTGATTTTTTTGCCGAGCGAACATTCAGATCAAATAAGTGTAACGAGCTCTCGGAGAAACATGCTAATGAAGGAGATTCCGAAGAGAAAGAACGGATAAAGCATGCTCTTGACTATCAAAAAAATATGCTTGAGGTTGCTAATACGTCAATTCTGGAAACTCGAAAAGAGCTTCATCGAGCTTACGGATATTCGCGGTTGCACTTCAAGCTAAATGATCCGATGTTTCTGTCAGTTGAGCGCCTAACGGAAGAAATCCTTGCGAATTTGCGTCGTCTTGCTGAGATTGATGAGGACGAGAAGGCGATTGCTGTGATTCGAGGTGATATATCAACGCAAACTAATGAATTGGCTGTTATTTCTCGAGGGCTCTTGAAAAAAGAATGGGAGAAGATAAAAACTGGAGAACCCATCTATGTGAAATCGAAAATATTTTCGAAGTGGGCTGGTGTTTTTTTCTTCTTTATTCTTGTTTCGCTTGGCGTGCATGCCTTTGTTAACAATAAGCAAAATTCATTTGTCGATGTGACTCAAGAACGGGGGGGGCGGGAAGAAAGCGCTGGATCTGCTAAGCCAGAATCACATGTTTTACAGGCATCTTCTAAGCAACTGGAGCAAGATACGAAAGATATCGGTGCAATTTGTAATTTTTATTCAATGCCCAACGAGGGTGTCCCGAATTTTGTGTAAACGGGATTTAGGTTAGCGCTCTGTCATTCGATCTTCGAACTGGATAGTAAAGCGTGTGAGGGCGGATTTCCAGTCGCGGATGGGCATGGTCCATTTCCGGCT
>JAGOBB010000021.1 GCA_017983615.1 Azonexus sp. | reverse complement strand
TTCGAGCCCGTCAGGACGCACCAGGTTGCCCATGTGGCTCAGTGGTAGAGCACTCCCTTGGTAAGGGAGAGGTCGGCAGTTCGATCCTGCCCATGGGCACCACCCTTTTCGCGCCAGCTTCCGGCGCCTGGCTTATTGCCTTGTCGGCTGCATGCCGAAAGATTTCAGCGCTGCCAGGAATTCGCTGAAATTCGCCTCGCGAACGACAATTCCGTTCAGCGTATCGCGCAGGCTGAAAGCCCCGAAATCGCCGTCGCCACCGTGCATCCCACCCTTGCCTGCAGCTGCGCTGCCGGTCAGATTCTGAGTGGTCTTGGAGGCTGAAACGGACATTTTTTTCTTTCGTAAATCTATGCGCGAATTTTCTCCAAATTGCCACAAAGCGTCCGTGATCAAATTCACAGCCCATTCAAGGCCGGCAAGCCATCTTGCAGCCTTGTCGCAAACCCGACATAGCCAGATTTCGTCAAGTCACTGAATTCATTGGATACTTAGCTGGCACTCCCCTTGCAATGGTTTACCCATCGATAAGGAGAGCTCCATGCCAAAACCCAAGAAACACGTTCTCGTCTGCGTCCAGGGGCGCCCCAACGGACATCCACGCGGTTCCTGCCAGGAAAAGGGCTGCGGCTCGACCTGGCAGGCATTTTCGGACGAATTCACCACCCGCAACCTGTGGGCTTCCGGCTTTCAGCTGACCAATACCGGCTGCCTCGGCCCCTGCCACCTCGGCCCGAGCGTGCTGGTCTACCCGGAAGGCATCATGTACACCGGCGTCAAGCCGGAGGATGTCGGCGTGATCATCGACGAGCACCTGATGTTCGACCAACCCGTCGAGCGCCTGCTGGCGCCGGCCGATGTCTGGAGCTGAGATCATGGAAAAGATCCAGTACGAAGTCGGCGACATGGTCTTTGCGGCCGAAGACATTCTCAACGACGGCGGCATGCCCGGCATCGCCGAGGAAGAAGGCCTGATCGCGCCCGCCGGCATGCGCGGCGTGGTGGTTCATTTCGGCGTTGCCGAGATGGACGAAACCAAGGAAATCTACCTGGTCCAGTTCGAGAACGGCCCGGATGGCAACCTTGGCCACCCGGTCGGCTGCCTGCCGGACGAATTGACGCAGAACGCGCAGCCATGACATCGAAGGCAAATCCTACGGTCGGCAGGAAAAAATGGCAAAAATCGGAATTTATTTTGGCACCGACACCGGGCGCACCCGGCTGATAGCCAAGCAGATCGCCAAGAAGCTGGGCGACGCCGCCGACGCGCCGGTCAATATCGGCCGCACGACGCTGGCCGACTTTCTGGCCTACGACGCTTTGATCGTCGGTAGCCCGACGCTGGGCGACGGCGAACTACCCGGCCAGTCAGTCGGCCTCAGCCAGCCGAGCTGGGAGGAATTCCTGCCGCAACTGGCTAGTACCAACCTGAGCGGCAAGACCATCGCCATTTTCGGCCTCGGCCACCAGAAGAAGTACGCCGAGGAATTCGTCGATGCCATCGGCCTGCTTCACGACGCCTTTGTTGCCGCCGGCGCCCGTGTCGTCGGTCGCTGGCCGACCGACGGATATGAGTTTGCCGCTTCGCAAGCGGTCGATGGCGATGAATTCCTCGGCCTGCCTATCGACCAGCACCACCAGCCGGTGCTGACCGAACAACGCATCGATACCTGGCTGAGCCAGATCAAACCGGAGCTGCTGCGATGAATACCAACCCCTGGTCCATTCCCAAGGAACGTTCCCTGCGCCGCCTCCTTGTCTCGCTCGACGAACGGGTCGGCGACGCCTGCGACATCGCCCCGGACAGCGGCAGCGACCCGTGCATCGTCACCCTGCGCCACGCGGAACTGGAAACCCTGCGCGCCCATGTCTATCTGCATGGGCAACGGCCAGGTACCTACGGCCTGTTCTTCGAATACCCGCACCCGGTGCCGGGCATCCTCGAAACCGAGGAGAACCTGCCGCTGCCCAAGGCGCTGGCCAGCCTGGCTATGCACTTCGACGCCTGAGTGGTATACCTGACCTCATGCGAAATCCGCTCCTTTTCAGCCTTCTCCTGATTTTTTTCGGCGCTGCCCGGGCCGACGAGGTACAAGTGGCGGTCGCCGCAAATTTCACGGCGCCAATGCAGAAAATCGCCGCTGAATTTGCCCGTGACACCGGCCACAAGGCGCAACTTGCCTTTGGCGCGACCGGGAAGTTTTATGCCCAGATCACCAATGGCGCGCCGTTCGAGGTGTTTCTGTCGGCCGACGACGAAACGCCGGCACGCCTTGAAAAGGAAGGCCACGCCATCGCCGGCAGCCGCTACACCTATGCCATCGGCCGGTTGGTGCTGTGGTCCGCACAGGAAGGCAAGGTCGACGCACAGGGCGAGATTCTGAAACGCGGGCCAATCCGTCGCCTGGCGCTGGCCAATCCAAAGACAGCCCCCTACGGCGCTGCAGCCGTCGAAACCATGCAGAAACTGGATGCTCTGGCACAACTTCAACCCGCCTTCGTCCAGGCCGAAAACATTGCCCAGGCCTACCAGTTCGTTGGCACCGGCAATGCCGAGGTCGGCTTCGTCGCGCTCTCGCAAGTCTGGCAGGACGGCAAACTGACCGGCGGCTCGGGCTGGATCGTGCCCGCCAGCCTGCACCAACCGATTCGCCAGGATGCGCAGTTACTCAGAAACGGCAACGGCAAGCCGGCCGCCACCGCCCTGCTCGACTACCTGCGCGGCGACAAGGCCCGACGCATCATCAAAGCCTACGGATACGACCTGTGAAAATAGCCATCGCCACCAAGGAATTCACCGAAGTCAGCGGCCATGCGGGGCAAACCCGACAATGGCTGGTTTACGACCTGTCGCAACACCGTTCCAACCAGCTACTGCCCGCTCCGCACCGGGTCGATCTGGACAAGGATCAGGTGCTGCACGTATTCGAGGATGACGGGCCGCATCCGCTCGACGGCGTCGATCTTGTCGTCTGCGCCAGCGCCGGCGATGGCTTCGTCCGCCACATGAAAAAACGCGGCGCCGACGTACTGACCACCGGCGAACCTGATCCGGCCGTCGCCATCACCCGCATCCTGGCCGGCGAGGCGCTGGCCGATCCACGCTTCGACATCACGACCAGCCTGTGTAAACTGCGCGATCTGTTCTCAAGACACTAAAGAGCCTGTGAAATTCTTGTCCACGCCCGCTCCCCGCGCCCAGGCGAGCCCGCTCGGCGTTGCAAATGCTCACCATAGCCCGAGCTATGGCTGTGCTTTGCGCCTTGATCGTGCTCGCCCGGACACGTTGCTCGGGCGCGTCCAAAAAATTCACAGGCTCTGATCTGCATGGATAGCACCGATCTCGCCGCCGTCTGGCTGACGCTCAAGCTGGCGACGGTGGTCACCCTGTTGCTGCTGTTTATCGGCACGCCCATCGCCTGGTGGCTGGCCCGCACGCGCTCGGTCTTCAAGGGCGTGGTCGGCGCCGTTGTCGCCCTGCCGCTGGTCCTGCCGCCTACCGTCATCGGCTTTTACCTGCTCGTCGTCATGGGGCCGAACGGACCGGTCGGCCAGCTCACCCAGTCGCTCGGCCTCGGCCTGTTGCCCTTCACCTTTCCCGGCCTAGTCATCGCCTCGGTGTTTTATTCACTGCCTTTCGTCGTCCAGCCGATCCAGAACGCCTTCGAGGCGATCGGCGAACGGCCACTGGAGGTTGCCGCGACCCTGCGCGCCAGCCCGTGGGACGCCTTCTGGTCGGTCGCCGTGCCGCTGGCCAAGCCCGGCTTTTTAAGCGGCGCAATCCTCGGCTTTGCCCACACCGTCGGCGAATTCGGCATCGTGCTGATGATCGGCGGCAACATCCCGGAGAAAACCCGCGTCGTCTCGGTGCAGATTTATGACCACGTCGAGGCGCTGGAGTACACCCAGGCCCACTGGCTGGCCGGCGGCATGGTGCTGTTCAGCTTCGTCGTGCTGCTGGCGCTGTACACCTTCAACCCGGCGCGGCGCAAGACAACATGAGCCAGGGAGTTCGTGCAAAGCTCCGTATCGAGCGCAGCGATTTCAGCCTCGATGTTGACCTGAATCTGCCCGGGCGAGGCGTCACGGCGCTGTTCGGCCACTCCGGCTCGGGCAAGACCACCTGCCTGCGCGCCATGGCCGGGCTGGAGCGGGCGCCGGGCGGCTATTTCGCCGTCGGCGACGAGGTCTGGCAAGACGAAGCCCGCGGCCTGTTCCTGCCGCCCCACCAGCGCGCGCTGGGCGTCGTCTTCCAGGAGGCCAGCCTGTTCCCGCACCTGTCGGTGCGCGGAAATATGGAATTTGGCCAAAAAAGAGGGGCGACCGTAGCATTTGGCGCTTCACTGCCGGAAATGGCCAACATGCTCGGCATTGGCCACCTGCTCGACCGTTCGCCCAACCAGCTCTCCGGCGGCGAACGTCAGCGCGTCGCCATCGCCCGCGCCCTGCTCGCTGCGCCGAAAATCCTGCTCATGGACGAGCCGCTGGCCGCGCTGGACCTCAAGCGCAAGCAGGAAATCCTGCCCTACCTTGAACGCCTGCACCGCGAACTGGCCATTCCGATCGTCTACGTCAGCCACGCCCCCGATGAAGTCGCCCGCCTGGCCGACCATCTGGTCCTTCTCGACGAAGGCCGGGTGGTCGCCAGTGGCGCGCTGAACGACGTGTTGAGCCGTATCGACCTGCCGGCCGCCTTCGCCGACGATGCCGGTGTCGTCATCGAAGCCACGGTCGCCGCGCATGAGGCGGACGGCCTGACACGCCTAGAATTTCCCGGTGGCTCGATCTACGTGACGCGTTGCCAGGAACCGGTCGGCAGCTGGCTGCGCTGCCGCATCCATGCCCGCGACGTCAGCCTGGCCCTCGTCCCGCAGGTGCAGACCAGTATCCTGAATTGCGTCAGCGCCATCGTCATCGACCTGGCGCCAACCGACACGCCGGGCCACGTGCTAGTCAGACTCGATGTCGCTGGCGAACCCCTGCTCGCCCGCATTACGCAGCGCTCGGCCAACAAGCTGGACATCCGTCCCGGCCTTGCCCTGCGCGCCCAGATCAAGGCCGTCGCACTGCTCGCCTGAGCCCCCTCCCAGATCGACCCGCATCCCAATTTGCACGCTCTTCGCCTAAGCGCGAATTAATTCACAGGCATCATAGTTATCACTTTAGTTACAATAACGCCTGCATTCATCAAAAATCAAAACACGACCACGTGGGCTTTACCAAGCCAACCCGTGGCTCAATTGTCGTCAGGGACATTAAATGAAGCGAACAACGCTATGGATAGCCATCCTGGCCGCTTTCACCTCCGGTAGCCACGCAGCCGGCGATTCGCTTGACGAATTGAGCCTCGAAGACTTGGTCAAGACCGACATCACCTCGGTCGCCCGCAAGAGCCAGAGCCTGGCCGACGTACCCGCCGCCGCCTTCGTGATCACCGCCGAGGATATCCGCCGCTCCGGTGCCCGGGCGCTGCCCGACGTGCTACGCATGGCCCCCGGTATTCAGGTCGCCCAGATCGACAACGGCCGGTACGCCGTCACGGCCCGCAGCTTCAATGGGCGCTTCGCCACCAAGCTGCAGGTACTGGTTGACGGCCGCAGCCTATACCACTCGCTGTTTGGCGGGGTGATGTGGGAACTCGACCCAATTCCACTCGAAGACATCGAGCGCATCGAGATCATTCGCGGCGCCGGCGCCGTCATGTGGGGCGCCAACGCGGTCAACGGCGTCATCAACATCATCAGCAAGCATACGCGCAACCAGACCGGTACTGCAGTCACCGTATCCGGCGGCACCAAGGGCACCGCCGACTTTTATGCCCGCACTGGCCAATCCGTCAGCGACAACTCGAGCTGGAAACTGTCGGCCCAGGCACGACACATCGAACCCTCGCGGCAATATGTGAATTCCGCCGACAGCGTGGACCGCCTCGACAACGCCGTCATCGACTTTCGCCTCGACCACGACCTGGGCGCCGGCCGCGACCTGAGCGTCTGGGCCAGTGCCAGCCGCTCGAATACCACCGAACTATGGAATACCCAACCTGACTTCTCGCAGGGCGGCCTGAATGTGAGTGCGATCACCCCCAACCAGGTGTTGAACAGCGAAAGCCTGGTCGGCCGTTACCGCTGGCTGGGCGACACCGGCATCGAATCGTCGATCCAGGCCTCGCTGACCCGCTCCGGGATCGAAATCGACAATTTCGTCACAGAAACTCTGACCACCGTCGACCTCGACTATCAGGGCCGCTACGCCGTTGACCGCCACGACATCCTCTGGGGACTCAATCATCGCAGCGCCAGCGACGAAATCTCGACCAACGAACCCTACATCGCTTTCACCCGGCGGTCTGCCACCCAGCGCGATACCGGCTTGTTCATTCACGACGACTGGACGCTGATTCCCGACAAACTCAAGCTGGGCGCCGGGATACGGGTCGCCACCACGACCGCCAACGGTACCAACGTGTCGACCAATGCCACCCTGCTGTGGACCCCGTCGCGCAGCGACTCGCTCTGGCTCAAGTACGCGCAGGCACCGCGCACCTCAGCTCGCGCCGAACGCGACGTCTCCATCCTGGCCGGCGCATCGGTCGTCCAGACGGCAATTCCTTTCCCTCCTTTTACGGCCAATATCCCGGTCGTAACCTACGTCAATGCCAGTGGTGGCCTCTCCCCCGAAAAATCACAGGTGCTCGAACTGGGCTACCGCAAGCAGCTCTCAACTGCCATCAGCGCCGACATCAATGTCTATCGCTACCGCTACACAGATCTCCGCTCCGGCCGGCAGACCGGGATGTTCGGCTGCCATCCGATGTTCGCACTGTCCAGCATTCCCGTCGACGCTGCCAAATGCGCCTATTTCGGCATTCCCATCGGCACCCCGGTCCTCTTCAACGAAATGCAGACCACCAACGGTCTGGCTGCCTGGAATGATGGCATAGAACTCTCAGCCGACTGGCTGGTCACACCCGGCTGGCGCCTGCAGCTTTCTTACAGCTGGAGCCACCTGAAGGTTGATCACAACAGCAATGCGACCATCGATGCCGACGGCAAGATCATGGAACGCGCCTCCCCGCGCCACCAGGCATCGCTGCGCTCGCAGTGGAATATCACCCCCAGCCAGCAATTCGACCTCTGGCTGCGCGGAGCGAGCGGCATGGATCGCCTCAACCTGGTCGACACCGTGCCGAGCGCTACCGGTGCCCCGACCTTTACGCGTATTCCGGGTTACATCACCATGGACCTGCGCTACGCCTATCGCGTCAACAAGGATATGGAGTTTGCCCTGATCGGGCGCAACCTGATTGGCAGACATCGCCTCGAATACCTCTCAGACTACATCCCGACGGCCGCCACCGAGATAGCGCCGGCCTGGCTGCTCACCACGCACTGGCGCTTCTGATCGATCATGCCGGCCAGAATTCTTCTCCGCCTCGCAGCCCGAATCACATTCGCGACCACCCTCGCGTTTACGATTCCGGCCAGCTTCGGCGAAGTGACCACCGAGGCCCAGCTCAAGGCTGCCTATCTGGTCAATTTCCTGAAATACGTGGAATTTCCGGGTACCCGGACGGTCGTCAACCTCTGCCTGTTCGGCCGCGACAGCCTCGGTCCCTACCTGGCCGGCTACGAAGGCCGCCAGGTCGGCGGGCGCGAATTGCGTATCCGCAAGGTCAGCAGCCCTGAACAGATCGCCGACTGCCAGGAGCTATTCATCCCCGATACCGAAGAAGCCCGCCTGGCCGCCGTCTTGCGCTGGGTGGACAAACAACCGATCCTGACCGTCAGCGACGCCGACACTTTCACCCGCGAAGGCGGCGGCATTGCCTTGGTCCGCGCCGAAGGCCGCTTGCAGTTCGAGGTCAACGTCGAGACACTGACCCGAGCCGGTTTGAGAGCCAGTCCACAGATGCTGCGCCTGGCCAGGCCGATGGCAGGAGCAGCGCGATGAGCCGGTTCGCATGTCTCTACCGCGCAGTGCCATCGCTGATGGCCGTCGCGCTGTTGTTTTCGCCAAAACCCGCCCTGGCCGCTATCGACGCCATTGACATGACGCTCGATGAACTGGTCAAGGTCAACATCATCTCCACACCGAAGTTCGCCGAAAATCCCGACCAGATACCCTCCATCGTCTCGATCCTGACTGCCGAGGATATCCGCCTCTACGGCTGGCGCACCCTGGGTGACGCCTTGCGCACCCTCCAGGGCTTCAACGTCACTGACGACGCCACCTACAGTTACGCCGGGGTGCGGGGCATCTCGGCGCCCGGCGACTACCGCCCGCGGCTGCAGATACTGATCGACGGCATGTCGGTCAACGACAATATCTACGCCAGCAGCACGGTCGACTCGTCCTTTCCGCTCGATATCGGCCTGATCGAACGCATCGAGGTCATCCGCGGCCCGAGCGCCTCGATCTACGGCGGCGACGCGATGTTCGGCGTGATCAACATCGTGACGCGCAACGGACACAGCATCAACGGCAGCGAAATCGGGCTGAGTTTCGGCTCAGGAGCCGACCGCCGATTGCGCGCGACCTGGGGCGGCCAGGTGGGCAGCGCCGACGTACTGGTTTCGGCCACCGGCTTCGACGTCAACGGCCGGAGCCGAACCATCAACGACGTGACCGGCGACGGCAGCGGGCAGCGCATCCACGGCATCGGCGGCGAAGACGGCAACCAGTTGTTCATCAAAGCGCGCGGCACCGACTGGAGCGCCTCGTTCATCCATGCCGAACGCGACCGCATCGTTCCCCACGGCAGCTACGGCACCATCCCGGACGACAGCGGCCACGTCGAATCCGATCATTACGACCTGTTCCAGCTGGCCAAGAACTGGCGACTGGATGCCCACAATACCCTCGAACAGCGCTTCAACATCGGGGCCTACGGCTACGACGGCAAGTATCCCTACGACTATTCGTCCTACCTGCCGGCCGACCCGCGCCTCATAAACGTTCAAAAGGCCCGCGGCAGCTGGTGGAGCATTGAGAACCGCCTGATCAACACCGCCTGGAGTGGGCAGCGCCTGACGTTCGGCATCGAATACAAGGTCAATTCCCGCCAGGACCAGCTCAATTTCGACCAGGGCTACGGTTGCTACGGCTACAGCTCAACCCCCTGCCTGGAGGGCCGCCAGCAGAGCAAACAGCTGACGCTGATGGCTCAGGATGAAATCCAGATCGGCGCCAGCAGCCTGCTGACCCTAGGCATCAGCCACAACCAGTACGAAGGCTATCGGGCGTTCTGGAGTCCGCGAATCGGTTTCATCCACGATGCTGGTGCCTGGGGATTGTTCAAAACGCTATACGGAACGGCTTTCCGGGTACCGTCGGTCTTTGAACGGCTGGACTACTCCGGCTATCTGAACTTGCGCCCGGAGGCCATGCGCTCGCTGGAATTCTCCTGGGAAAAGCGGCTCACCCGCCAATCGCGGCTGAGCGCCACGATCTATCACTTCCACATCAAACACATCGTCACGGTGGACAACACCGGCCTGTACATCAACGGCGACCATGCCTGCGGACATGGCGCTGAACTCGAATACGAACACCAATGGGCCAACGGCAGCCGCCTGCGTACCAATTACTCGGTGCAATACGCGAGCGATGAAAACCAACGCCTGGACAACTCACCGCGCCACATGGCCAAACTGAACCTGGCCGTACCGGCTGGTCTTCCCGGCCTGACCGCCGCGATCGAAGGGCAATGGATTGCGTCGCGCCTGGGCAATGCCGGCAGCGACAGACTGCCTTCCTACGCGCTGGCCAATTTCAATCTGCGCTACGCCCCGGCAGGTAGCCGCTGGGATATCGCGCTCGGCATCTACAACCTGTTCGACCGGCGCTACAGCGACCCGGTGGACGTTGACGACCAGTTGCCGACCACCCGCTGGCAGTTGCCGCAGCAGGGGCGCAGCGCCGTACTCCGGACGACGCTGCATTTCTGAGCCAACGAGCGCAATCAGTCGGCCAGTTCGATCTGCCCGCTGACCGTCGTCGTTACGAGGCTCTCGCCGGCTTCCAAGGGTGCCGGTGCCGCCTCGGCCATCATCGCGACGCGGGCCGAACGCACCATCGGCATCGGCATGCCGCCGCCCTGCTGCACATTGAGCTGCTTGAGCTTCCAGGCCTTGCCCAATTCGCCGGCGACCACGGCAGCACGATCCTGGAAGGCGCGAATCGCGGCACGGGTAGCCTCTTCCTCAACCTGCCGACGGGTTTCCGGCGATGGCATCAGGGAGACTTCGCCAACCGCCAGACGCATCTGCTGCAATTTGCCGAGCAGCTCTGAAACGCCGCCCTGGTCCTTCGACTCGATGACCAGTTCGCTACGCATCCGCCAGCCTTCGATTTTCTGGGCCTGACCATAGACCGGATAAGTCGACTGGTGGCCGCTCTTGACCGATATGCCGTTCTTGCCACGAATGACTTTCAGTGCCTCGGCAATATCGGCATTGACGCGCTGCGCAAGTTCCGCCGGATTCTTGCCATTCGCTTCACTGAACACGCTGGCCCGAACCATGTCGTTGGTGGCCGGCCGGCTGGCTTCGGCAGCCAGGTCGACCAGCGCTCCGGCCTGGACGGGCGCGCTGCCGTAGCAGGCAGCAGCGACCAGGAGCATCGCCAGCCGGCTCATTGCATTTCCTTGTCGCGCAAGCGGCCGTAAATGACCAGCAAGACCACGGCGACGACCACCGAAGCAACGAAACCGGCGCCTTCACCAGCCTGATACCAACCCAGCGCCTGGCCGGCCTGGCCCGCCACTACCGAGCCGACAATCCCGAGCAGCACGGTGGGGATGAAGCCCATGCCTTCCTTGCCAGGATGCAGCCATTTGGCAACGACGCCAATCACAAAGCCGACCACGATGGTCCAGACAATTCCCATGGTTTTCCTTTTTTATAAAAATGCACTGACAGGCAACGTTTTCCATATTAACGCTTTCGCATTAAGCCGGTTGTCATGGGTCGGTAAAGATTTTTGTCCCGGGGGTCAGCCGGTCGCAAGCCTTTCGGCCAGATAATCCATGAGGACACGAACACGGTGGGGCACGTGGCGGTTGCCAGGCAGCATGGCGTAGATGCCGAGTTCCGGCATCGGAAAGTCAGCCAGTATCGCCTCTACCCGGCCGGCCTGCAAAAGCGATTCGGCGATGAAATCGGGCTGGCAGGTGATGCCCAGCCCTTGTGCGGCTGCCTCGGTCAGCACGTCGCCGTTGTTGGCATTCAGGCGACTATGGATATTGAAGTTCTTGACCTGCCCATCCACCATGAAAGGCCAGAGTTGCCGACTACCAGCATTGGTATAGCCCAGGCAGACGTGATGTGCCAGCTCCGCTGGGCTTGCCGGGCAGCCGTGACGGGCCAGATAGTCCGGAGACGCGACTACCTGCATGCGGCTCGAACCGATCCGGCGCGCCACGTCGCCGGCCTCGAGACGACTGGTGATGCGAATCGACAGGTCGATGCCCTCCTCGATCAGATTGACCCGCCGGTCGCTGTAGTCCATGTCCAGCGCCACTTCCGGGTAGCGCTGCGAGAAATCGAGCAACAGCGGCGCAAGCCGTTTCAGGCCGTAGCTCAGGGGCAAGCTGATGCGAATCTGGCCACGGGGTGTCAGGCGCTCCTCAGCCACGCCAGTTTCGGCGGCATCGACCAGATTCAGGATGACCCGGCACTTCTCCAGATAAGCCGTTCCGGAAGACGTCAGGGCCAGGCGGCGCGTACTGCGGGCCATCAGCTTGACACCAAGATGCGCTTCCAGCGCGGCGATCTGTCGGGTCACCACCGACCGGGCAACGCCCATCTGCTGTGCCACGGCCGAAAAACTGCCAAGTTCGGCGACCCGAACGAAAACGTGCATCGCATCCAGCCTGTCCATTGTTGCAATCTCGGCAATAGTTATTTGCTTATTGTCTGCTATTTCGATCCAAATAACAGGACTACAGTGCGTCCATCGTTTCAGGAGTTGCACCGATGACACAGACCCAACCCGCACTCTTCGTCCCGCATGGCGCGCCGACCTTCGCGCTGCGCCCCGGCGCGGCAGGCGCTGCGCTGGCCGCGGCGGCAAAGAGGCTGCCCTCGCCGCGCGCCATCGTCATCGTCAGCGCCCACTGGGATACCGCCGTGCCGACGGTCGGCTTTGCCGAGCGTCCGGCAACAATTCACGACTTCTGGGGATTTCCGGACGAACTGTACGATATCCGCTACCCGGCTACCGGTTGTCGCGAAGCTGCCGAGGAGGTGGTATCTGCGATCCGCAATGCCGGCCTGCCCGTTGAAACTGACGCCGCCCGCGGCCTTGACCACGGCGCCTGGGTACCGCTGCGCCTGATGTTCCCCGATGCCGAAGTCCCGGTGATTCCGCTCTCCATCCAGAGCTGCAGCGGCCCGGAACAGGCCTGGAAGCTCGGCCGTGCCCTGGCGCCGCTGGCTGCGCGAGGGTTTCTTGTTGTCGCCTCGGGCAATGTCACGCACAACCTGCGCGACTACCAGTTCGCTGCCCGCCATGATGGCCAGGCGCCGGCCTATGTCCGCGACTTTCCCGAATGGGTGGCCAACCGACTGGCCGCCGGCGATTTGAATTCACTGCTTGGCTATCGTCAGCAATGCCCGCACGGCGCACGCGCCCATCCCAGCGATGAACATTTCCTGCCTTTGTTTGTCGCACTCGGAGCCGGTGGAGAAAATGCCACCGTCAATCGCTTCCATGCTGGTATCGATGATTACGTCATCGCCATGGATGCCTACGCATTTTTGCCAAAATAAGGAGCCGACCGTGGGAAATAGCTACACCGCCACCGCCAAGAGCCTGCACTGGCTGATGACCGTGCTGATCTTCGGCCTGCTGGCACTCGGTTTCTACATGCACGACCTGCCGCTGTCTCCGGACAAGCTGAAGCTCTATTCCTGGCACAAGTGGGCCGGCGTCACCGCCTTCGCGCTGCTGCTCGTCCGCCTCGCCTGGCGCGCCACACATCAGCCGCCGGCCCTGCCCGACAGCATGCCGAAATTGATGCAGCTCGCCGCCCACGGCGGCCACTTCGCGCTCTATCTGCTGATGATCGCGATCCCGATTTCCGGCTGGCTGATGAGTTCGGCCAAGGGTTTCCAGACCGTGTATTTCGGCGTCCTGCCCATTCCCGACCTGCTCGACAAGAACAAGGAACTGGGCGACTTGCTGGCCCTGGTGCACAAGAGCCTGAACCTGTTCTTCGTCGCCGTGCTGGCCGGCCACATCGGCGCCGCGCTGAAGCACCACTTTATCGACCGCGACGACATCCTGACCCGCATGCTGCCCCGCCATTCCACGGAAAACTGACATGAAGCGCATCCTCCTATCGCTCGCACTGGCGTCCGCACTGTCTGCCCACGCTGTTGAATACACCCAGGTCCAGCCCGACAAAAGCGCCGTCAATTTCGTCTACAAGCAGATGGGCGTTGCCGTCGATGGCAAATTCCGCAAGTTTTCCAGCCAGCTCAGTTTCGACCCGGCCAAGCCGACCGCCGGCAAAGCGACTTTCGATGTCGAGCTGGCCAGCGTCGATACCGGAGCCCCGGAAGGCGACGACGAAGTTGCCGGCAAGCCATGGTTCAACACCAAGGCCTTTCCGACCGCCCGCTTCGTGTCCAGCAGCGTCAAGGCGCTCGGCGGCAACCGCTACGAAGTCACCGGACAACTGAGCATCAAGGGCAAGACGCAGGATGTCGTCGTCCCGGCCACCTTCACTGCTCAGGGCAACAGCGGCGTCTTTGAAGGTGCCTTCACCATCCGCCGCGCCGACTTCTCGATCGGCGAAGGCGCCTGGGCCAAGTTCGACATCGTCGCCAACGACGTCCAGATCAAATTCCGCATCACCGCCTCAGGCAAATAACCCCCCAACCACATCGGAGAATCCCCATGAAGAAACAACTCGCCACCCTCGCCTTTGCCCTCGCTGCCGCCGCACCGAGCTTCGCCGCGCCGGAAACCTTCACGCTCGACGGCAACCACACCTTCCCGCGCTTCTCGTACAGCCACCTCGGCTTCTCGGTCCAGATGAGCCGCTTCGACAAGGCCACCGGCACCGTCGTCCTCGACAAGGCTGCCAAGACGGCTACCGTCGACATCGTCATCGACACCAAGTCGATCAGCACCGGCTCGACGACCTTCAACGAGCACATTCAGGGCGAGGATTTCCTCGACACTGCCAAGTATCCGACCGCCACCTTCAAGTCCACCAAGGTCGTTTTCGAAGGCGACAAGCCGGTCAGCATCGAAGGCAAGCTGACGCTGAAGGGCGTGACCAAGCCAGTCACCCTGAAGGTCACCAACTTCCAGGCCATGCCACATCCGATGATGAAGAAGGATGCGATCGGTGCCAACGCGACCACCACCGTCAAGCGCACCGATTTCAACATGGGCAAATATGCCCCGAATGTCGGCGACGATGTGACCATCGACATCTCGCTCGAAGCCGTCAAGCAGTAAGTCGTTTCCCGCACACGAAAAAGCCGCCCGGCATTCAGGGCGGCTTTTTCGTGCCTCATTGGATGAAGATACTCGGCGCCAATCACTTCTCCGGCAAGTTACCTTCCCAGCCGCAGCGCATTGAACGGCAACGATAGCGATGAACGGGCGAGAACATGCTCAGCAAGCGGTCGATGAAACGCCGAGGGATGCGCTTGATCGCACCATTGCAAAGCGGACAGTGCCTTGATTCGGATTCCAGGCTGGCAAATCGGTCCGAGAGCCCGATCATTGTGTCACCAAGGGGAGCATCAATCCCTTGCGGGAAGGTTGCGAAGACCTGGCACAGGCTACCCCGTCGATTCCCAGAATGCCGCACCCGCCGCCGTCACTGACAGTCCACTTCATTTCAGATTCCTGTAATACAGGGCCCGAAAGCACCAAGCCCATTTTTCGGGCCGTGGCAGAACGGCCTTCAACCGGCAGCCTATCGCCCACCACCGGAATCTTCTGTCCGCGAAGCCACATATGACGTGGCATTGACCCCGGAAAACTGTCGCTCAAGCGGCAAGCAATTCCTCATGAACGTGAAATATTTGACAGCCTGGATCGACATGGCTGGGTATGATTCGCCAACATCCACGAAATGCCATTTGCAACTTCTCCAGGCAAACCCGGAACGGATACTTGACGAAACCCATGAACAGCAAACTTCAGAAAGCCATCGAACAAGGCAATCTTCCCGCAGTGGAAGAAGCGCTTGATCGGGGTGCTGAACTTGAAGCCGCCGACATGCATGGCACCCCGGGTCTGCCGCTGCGCACCGCATGTTTCAGGGGGCATGCGGCGATCGTCGCAGCGTTGCTCCAGCGCGGCGCCAATATCAATGCAGCCAATGCCGATGGCGCCGGCGCCCCCATGCGGATGGCCGCCCGGGGGAAAAACTGGCACGTCGTCGACCTGCTCCTGAAGCATGGCGCAGCCCCGCTACCCGACATTGAGGTTCCGCGCGCCCAGCATGGCGAGCGCCGCAAGCGACGCGAACGGCGAAGCAACAACTACGGCCCCCCCACCGGCCTGAAGGAGCGACGCTGCACCAACGAGCGCCGCGTCACCTTCGTCCGTGAAGTCGAACTTTCCGACGACCAATGGTCGATCTCTTTTGCCGAGACGCAGCCGAGGATGGTGCATGCGCATGAAGTTGCCGACCCAGCCTCGATTATTTTCGAACGGGTACGCGACTAACCCCTCGCGCCAAAAGCCTGCCGTTGCCCCAGTTTTCCAGAATGCTACGGTCGGCCCGAAAAAACGGCAAAAATCAAAAAAGCTGCCCCGCTTCTTGCCCTCCGGCGCTTCGCACAATATCCCCAGCCGTATTTCCCGGCGCATGACATCGGGACGCGATCTAATAGCCAGCGGTCAATCGCCGAACCAACTCCCGCAAGCCTCTCCACGGCAATACCACCACTTAAGCGAGCCTTAATCTAGGGTGAATACACTCGCTCGACCGTTCCTGGATCGAGCCATGTTGCCCAAACTTCTGCTGTCTCCGCTCATTTTCGCCGCTGCCTGCCACCTGGCCTGCGCCGGCGAATCGATCACGCTGCAAGCTACCCAACTCAAGGCCCTGGGCATCGAGACTGCGCTGGTCAGCCAGTCCGGCTCCGCAGGCGGTCTCCTGCCCGCCCGCGTGCTGGTTCCCAACGAGCAGTTGCGCGTCGTCGCCGCCCCGGTCGGCGGCATGATCGAAATGCTGGCCGTGGCGCCCGGATCGAACGTCAAGCGCGGGCAGGTCGTTGCCCATCTGGCCAGCCCGCAAGCACTTGAACTGCAACGCGACGCCCTGCAGGCGGACAGCCAGGCAGCGCTGTTGCAACAAACCCTGAAACGCGACGAACAACTGTTCGCCGAGGGCCTGATTGCGGAATCCCGGCTGCAATCCACCCGTGCCGCCGCCGCCCAGGCCGGCGCGCAGGCCAGCGAAAGGCGCCAGGGACTGGCGCTGGCCGGCGCTGCGCCGGGCAAGCTGGGCGGCAAACTGGCGCTGACCGCCCCGATTGACGGCGTCGTGCTCGAACAGGGCGTCCAGCTCGGCCAGCGTGTCGAAACCTCGGCCCTGATCTATCGCATCGCCAAGCTGTCGCCACTGTGGCTGGAAATCCAGGCCCCGCTGGAACTGGCAGCGACGCTGCGCGAAGGCAGCCCGGTCAAGCTGGCTCGCAGCGAAGTCGTCGGCCGGCTGATCGCCGTCGGGCGTGCTGTCGACGCGGCCAGCCAGACGGTCCTGCTCCGCGCCGAAATCGCCAAGGGCGCCGAGATCTTGCGACCCGGCCAGGTCGTCGAGGTTGAAATCGCCGGTCCGGCCAGCCAGCAGCAGCACCTGCCAGCGTCGGCCATCGCCCGCAACCAGGGCTCCACCCTCGCTTTCGTACAGACGGCCAACGACGACAAGGGAACCACCTTCGCCGTTCGCCCGGTGCGCATCGTCAGCCAGGGTGGCGACAGCGTCACCGTCGACGGCATCAAGGCCGGCGAGCGCGTCGCCGTCAAGGGCGTATCCGGCCTCAAAGCCATGCTGACCGGAGTCGGCAAGGAATGATCCTAGAAACCGCAGTTGACCGCTCATTGCAGTATGGGACGCCGAATGAACTTTGAATTTGCCAACTTCGACAAGGATCCCCCGATCAGTGAGTCCGCTACGCGCCCGCCGGTGTGCCCGGACCGGCACCTGGCTTTGTCGCTCCTCCTTGCAGGCATGAGCCTGCTGCGTCGTCGCTTCGCGCCATGCACCAGCCCGGGCACACCGGCGAGCGCTTCCAGCTGCGGTTTCTAGGATCATGCTCGCCGCCCTGATCCGCTTCTCCCTGACCCAGCGCCTGTTGCTGCTGGTGCTCACCGTCATGCTCGTCGGCGCCGGCGTGCAGGCCTTCCTCGGCCTGCCGATCGACGCCTTTCCCGATGTCTCGACGACCCAGGTCAAGATCATCCTGAAGGCGCCGGGCATGACGCCGGAAGAGGTTGAGACCCGCCTTGCCGTGCCGGTCGAGCAGGAACTGCTCGGCATTCCGCACCAGCGCCTGCTGCGTTCGACCTCCAAGTACGCGCTGACCGACATTACCCTCGATTTTGAGGACGGCACCGACATCTACTGGGCGCGCCAGCAAGTCGGCGAACGGCTGGCCGCCGCGATGGGCAACCTGCCGCCCGGCGTCAGCGGCGGCATGGCACCGATCACCACGCCGCTCGGCGAGATGTACATGTTCACGATCGAGGGCGACCTGTCGCTGGCCGACAAGCGCGCCCTGCTCGACTGGGTGATCCGCCCGCAACTGCGTACCATTCCCGGCGTCGCCGACGTCAACAGCCTGGGCGGCGAAGTCCGCACCTTCGAGATCGTCCCCAACCCGCAACTGCTGGCAGCGCGCGGACTGGCGCTGAAAGACCTGCAGGCCGTGCTGGAAGCCAACAACCGCAACGACGGCGCCGGCCGCCTGAACGATGGCGAAGAATCGTTGCTGGTGCGGGCCGAAGGTGCAATTGCTACGGTCGATGATGTAAAAGCGATTGTTTTGCAGGCCACGGATGGCAACATCGTTCGCGTCGCCGATGTCGCCACGGTCGGCCTCGGCGCCCTGACCCGTTACGGCGCAGTGACCAAGAGCGGCAACGGCGAGGCTGTCGAAGGACTGGTGCTCGGCCTGCGCGGCGCCAATGCCCAGGCCGTGGTCGCCGGTGTCAAAGCCCGGCTGGCCGAAATCGCCCCGACCCTGCCACCCGGCGTCACCATCGAAGCCTTCTACGACCGCAGCAACCTGGTCCAGCGCGCCGTCGGCACCGTCTCCAAGGCGCTGCTCGAAGCCATCGTGCTCGTCGTGCTGCTGCTCCTCGCCTTTCTCGGCAACCTGCGCGCAGCGCTGGTCGTCGCCCTGATGCTGCCGCTGTCGGCGCTCGCCACCTTCATCCTGATGCGCATGGCCGGCTTGTCGGCCAACCTGATGAGCCTGGGCGGCCTGGCCATCGCCATCGGCATGCTGGTCGATGCCGCCGTCGTCGTCGTCGAAAACGTCGAGAGCCAGCTCGCCGACGCCCCCGACAACCTGCCGACCTTGCACCTGATCTTCCGCGCCGCGCGTGAAGTTGCGGCACCGGTCGCCTCGGGCATCGTCATCATCATCATCGTCTTCCTGCCGCTGCTGACCCTGCAGGGACTGGAAGGCAAGATGTTCGGCCCGGTCGCGCTGACCATCGTCTTCGCGCTGGCTTCATCCCTGTTGCTGTCGCTGACCGTCGTGCCGGTGCTCGCCTCCTACATGATCCGGCGCGGCGCCCATCATGAGCCCTGGCTGGTCAAAAAGCTGGCCGCCCTCTACGAGCGCGTTCTCGCGTCGGCGCTGGCCCACAGCCGCAGCTACCTGCTCGGCGCGACCATTGCCCTGGCTGCGGCGGCCGGCGCCTTCCTGCTGCTCGGCAAGAGCTTCATGCCGACCATGGACGAAGGCGACATCATCATGCAGCTGGAAAAGCTGCCCTCGATCGGCCTCGACCAGACCATCGCCATCGACAGCCGCGTCCAGCAGGCAATCCTCGCCCAGGTACCGGAAGTCAAAGCCATCGTCGCCCGCGCCGGCTCCGACGAACTTGGTCTCGACCCGATGGGCCTCAACCAGACCGACACCTTCATGGTCCTGCAGCCTCGCGACAGCTGGCGCAATCCCGATCCGGCCTGGCTGGCCGACCAGTTGCGGGCGGTCATGGCCGATTTTCCCGGCGTTGGCTTCTCCTTCACCCAGCCAATCGACATGCGCGTCTCGGAAATGCTGACTGGCGTCCGTGGCGACCTGGCGATCAAGATATTCGGCCCCGATCTCGCCACGCTGAACAGGCTTGCGGTCGAGGTCGAAAACACCGTCAAGAAGGTCCGCGGCGCCGAAGATACCTTCACCCTGAAGAACGACGGCGTGCAGTACCTCAGGATCGCCATCGACCGCCTGGCCGCCGGCCGCTTCGGGCTGAATGTCGATGCCATCCAGAACGACCTGAAGGCGTTGCTCGAAGGGCGCAATGTCGGGACGGTCATCGAGCAGGGTCGCCGCGTACCGGTCGTCCTGCGCGGCCCGGACAGCCTGCGCGCCTCGCCGGCCGATTTCGCGGCCCTGCGCCTGAGCCTGCCCGGTGGCGGCAGCGTGCCCTTGGCCAGCGTTGCCCGCCTCGAACGCATCGACGGCCCGGTCAAGGTCGACCGCGAAAACGCCCAGCGCTATGTCGTCGTCCAGTCCAATGTCCGCGACCGTGACTTGGTCGGCTTTGTCGACGATGCAAAGGCCAGCGTTGCCCGCGACGTCAAGCTGCCCGACGGCTACCAACTGGCCTGGGGTGGCCAGTTCGAGAACCAGCAACGGGCGGCGGCGCGCCTGATGGTCGTCGTGCCGGTCGCCCTGGCGCTGATCTTCTTCCTGCTCTTCTCGACCTTTGGCTCGGTGCGTCAGGCCTTGCTGGTCCTTTCCAACATCCCGTTTGCGATGATCGGCGGCGTCTTTGGCCTGCTCATTTCCGGCGAATATCTGTCGGTACCGGCCTCGGTCGGCTTCATCGCCCTGCTCGGCATCGCGGTGCTCAACGGCGTTGTCATGGTCACCTATTTCAACCAGTTGCTGGGGCGCGGCCTGCCGGTCGCCGAAGCGGTAGTCGAAGGCGCCCGACGCCGGCTGCGCCCGGTGCTGATGACCGCCAGCATCGCCGCCTTCGGCCTCGTCCCGATGCTCTTCGCCAGCGGCCCCGGCTCGGAAGTGCAGCGCCCACTGGCCATCGTCGTCATCGGCGGCCTGCTCACCTCGACCGCGCTGACCCTGGTCCTGCTACCCATCCTGTTCCGCCGCTTCGGCGTTGTACCCAACGTCAGCTTCACGGAGAAAAAGCATGGCTGATGTCCTGCTCAACCTGCTCATGCCTGACGATGTCGCCCAACACATCGAAGATCTGCTACTTTCCCGCCCCGACCTGGTCGTCGGGTTCACGGCCAGCCCGGCCGAAGGACACGGTTCAGTCGTCAGCCTGGTCGAAGCGGCCGAGCTGGTGAGCGGACATTCGCCCCGCACCCGCATCCAGACGGTCGGACCGGAGTCGGCGATGCGGGAAGTCCTGGCCTTGATCAAGCACGAACTGCCGCGGGCCAACGTCTTCTTCTGGCTGATGCCGGTCATCGAGGCGGGACGGCTATGAAACGCCTGATCCTTCTGCTCCTTGGCGGCATCGGCGGCACCGGCTTCTGTGCCGAATCCCCCAGCGCCCTCCCGCCCGCCGAGGTCGTCTCCCGCGTCCTGCTTGCCAACCCGTCGGTACAGGCGGCCAGCAGCCAGATTCGGGTCGAACAGGCCAATCGCAGCCGCCTGGAAGCGGGCAGCTACGAATGGAGCCTTCGCCTGGGCGGCCAGCAACGCCGCAGCCGCCCCAACACAGGGCCGGACGAGCGCTTCAACGAATGGAACGCCGCCATTGAGCGCCCGGTACGGCTGCCCGGCAAGGCTTCGCTGGACAGCGAACTGGGTTCCGCCGGCGTCGCACTGGCCGAAACCGGGCATGGCGACGCGCTGCACGAGGCCAGTCGCAAGCTGCTGAAATCGTGGTTTGTCTGGCTCAAGGAAAGTGCCGCCAGCACCCAATGGAGCGAGCAGCTGGCACTGCTGGAAAAGCAGACCAAGGCGGTCCAGCGCCGCCAGCAACTGGGCGACGCCGCGCGCCTCGAAACGATCCAGACTGAGGCGGCGCTGGCCCAGGCGGCCGCGCAACTCGCCCAGGCCCGTGTCCGCCAGCAGACTGCCGCCGAAGACTTGCGGCGCCGCTATCCCGGTCTGCCGATCAGCGCGCCGACCGCCATTGTCGATCCGACGCCGGTCGAGGGCAGCGAAGCCGACTGGGTGAGCGCCATCCTCGAACACAGCCACGAACTCGAACTGTCGCGTGGCGAAACACAGCGCGCCCGCATCGCCGCCAGCCGGGCGAGTGGCGACCGCCTGCCCGACCCGACCTTCGGCCTCCATGTTTCCCGCGAGCGGGCCGGCGAAGACCAGATCGTCGGCGCCTACATCAGCATTCCGCTGCCCGGCGGCGGCCGCCGCGCCACGTCGGATGCGGCATCGGCCCTGGCCGAGGTCGCCAATTTCCAGGAAGCGGCGGCTACCCAAAAAATCTCCGCCGAAGCGGCGATGCTCTACCAAACGGCCAGTGCCGCGTTCGCGTCGTGGCAAGCCAGCCGCAATGCCGCCGAACGCCTGACCCAGGCTGCCGACATGACCGCCCGTGCCTATCTGCTCGGCGAAGGCAGTCTCAACGAACTGCTGGCCGCCCGGCGCCTGGCCAACGAAGCCCGATTGTCGGCCCGCCTGATGCAACTGGACGCCCTGGAGCTGCACTACCGCCTGCAGCTCGATGCCCACCGCCTGTGGGCCATGGACTGACCGCGATCAGCGGCGGCCAATACCACGCAATGGCCCGCAAGCCGCGCGCTATGCGGAATTTCGACGATCAGAAGAATATCTTGTAAGGATTTTCAGGGTCTCTCCGACTAATTGCTCAAGTAGCCAATCGCTGCTTGATCAAGACCTCACTCAACGGAGATTCAAAATGAAAACCACCAAGATCGTTTCCCTCGCCATCGGTTCCGCCTTTGCTGCAGCCACCCTGACCCCGCTGGCTTATGCGGCCGGCGACAATCCCTTCGGCGCCAGCAAGCTCGAAGCCGGTTACCAAATAGCCCAGGCCGACAGCAAGGCCAAGGACGGCAAATGTGGCGAAGCCAAATGCGGCGCTGACAAAAAGGTTGCCGAGAAGAAGAAGGATGGCAAGTGCGGTGAAGCCAAGTGCGGGGCTGACAAGAAACACTGATCCAGCGAATGCTTTCCGGGCGTCTGTCGCCCGGAAAGCGGCACGCCCCCCCCCCGACACCTCATACCCGGAGCCAGAAAATGAATAACACCCTCCACCGCACGCTCACCCACACCTTCTCCAGCCTCGACCTGCTAGGACTCTGGCTCGGCATGCTCAGCCTGCGCCTGCTGCTCGGCTGGGATTTCTTCGAATCCGGCCTCGAAAAATTCAATGGCAGCAACTGGTTTGCCGACATCCAGGACCGCTTTCCCTTCCCGTTCAACCTGGTGCCGCCCGAAATCAGCTGGCAGATGTCCACCTGGTTCGAGTTGCTTGGCGGCATCGCGCTGGTCATCGGACTGGGCACCCGCTTCTTCTCGGTCTCGCTGCTGATCCTGACCGTCGTCGCCATTGCCGCCGTGCATTGGCCCGACATGTGGTCGAGCTACGGCGAACTGCTGATGGGCTACGGCTTCACCGACAACGGTTTCGGCAACTTCAAGCTGCCCATGCTGTTCATCGGCATGCTGCTGCCGCTGATCCTGCTCGGCCCCGGCAAGCTGTCGGTCGATCATCTCCTGCGCCGCAAGGTGCTGTAAGGCGCGAAATCATCATGACCGCCACCGGTTTCCGCAAACTGCTGCAAGCCAATCTGCTGGCCATCATCAGCCTGCTGATCGCTTTGGCCAGCCTGTCGTACAACACCTGGCGCAACGACGCGACGGAGCAGAACCGCAACCAGCGCGCCGCCGGATTCGCTCTGTTGCAGGAACTGGCGACCCTGCAACTGCTGGTCGACCACCTGACCTACAGCGACGATCATCAAAAGGGCGACGCCATCGCCGGCTGGACCCGCGTCATCTTCATCGGCGACCTCGCCCATCTCACCGCGCCGAAGGTTGAGGCTGGCGCACAGGCCCTGCGCACCCAATGGAGTACCGAAGTCGGCCGCCTGGAATCCAGCGAGGAGGCCAACAAGACCATGAGCCGGTCAATCGAAGCTATGCGCCAGGAAACCCTGCATGCCCTCTCCGCACTGCGCTGAACTGCGCCATCGAAAAATTCGACAGGACGCCAACCAATGCCGGGCGGCCTTGTCAAACTGCCAGATCGCCAGCAAGATCGGCCGTCCAAACGTATGATAGCCAGACGCACTCGTCAGAAAGAGACAAAGCCATGAACCTGTATCTGCGCCAATTCGCAGGCCTCTCTGCCGCTCTTCTCGCCATGGCCTTGCCGCTGAGCGCTTCGGCCTGGGACCTGGCCGGCAGCAAGCAGATCAAGCTGCACACCCGGGACGGGCAAACCATTCCGCTCGGCAGCGTCGAGTTCAAGCCGAAGGGCGACGCGACCACCTTCACCCTGCATCTTGACCACGCCAAGATGAAGGATTTCTTCCTGTCGATGAAGGAATTCAAATGTCTGGAGGGCGAGGAAATTCAGTGCCACGTGCCCTATCCCTACCCCAACCCGGGCACCATCAATCGGGGCGACCTGCGCTGGCTGGAACACTCGTTGCTCTTCCTCTACAAGGCGCCCAAGGATTTCGGCGCCAAGCTCTGGAATGGGCTGTACTACCGGATGGAGATCACCGACAAGGGGATCATCGGCACCCCGCAGGCCGTCGATCTCGTCATGATTGGCGCCCCGCCGGCCGACACCACCATCCCGCCCTACGGCCCGGGTGAGCGCTCGGAGATCACGCCCAACTCGCGCTGGATTAGCAGCCTGACCATCGAGTAAATGGCCGCCCGCTGGCGGGGTCAGTTCCTTACTTTCTGCCAGCCTTTTGCCATCAGGCAGGCGTGCATGTTGCGCACGGTCGCGTTGGTGACCACGCCGTCGGTGCCGGAATAGACCTGCTGCTTGCAGAAATTCTCGTCGCTGGCGTAATCGCCGTCGAGCGCGCCGCGCTTTTCCCAATGCCATGAAGAACATCCGGCAAGGGCGATAAAAATGAGAATTGGTAGTTTCATGTCGCGGATTCTACGCCGCCCAATCGGCTGAACGATTTACCGCCCGGCATGATCGCTCATTCAAATAAACATTGAAATCGATAATTTATTCTATAGAATAAATACAACTCCATCAGCCGACACCCATCATGTCCACTGCCCCGCAAGCCCTTCCCCGCTCCGACCGCTCCCGCGTGCTGTCCACCGCGGTGATCGAAGCAGCCCGGCGCCTTGGTCTGGGTTCCAGCGACCTGAACGCGATCATCGGCACCAGCCAGCCCTCGGCCTCGCGGCTGCTTAACGGCAAGTATTTCATCCCCGAAGGCAGCAAGACCTGGGAGCTGTCGGCCCATTTCGTGCGTCTCTACCGTTCGGTTTCCTCGCTGGTCGGCGGCAACGACGACCTAGCCCGTAGCTGGCTCAAATCCGCCAACCAGGCTTTCGACAACCGCCATCCGCTGGACGTGGTCAAACGCGTCGACGGCCTGCTGCACGTCTGTGAATACCTGGACGCCCACCGCGCTCGCGTCTGAAGCCCGGCCTTGGCTGGGCAAGGGCTGGCGGGCTGTCGAGGCGCAGCACCGGGTGGCGACGATGACGCTGGTTCATGGCGACCTCGGCGACCAGTCTCTGCTCGAAAACATTCTTGAGGAAGCCAAGCCCGTCCTGCCCCGCGATGCCCGGGGCCTGCACTGGCTGTTGGCGACACCCTTCCGCTACTGGCCGAAGCCACCAGCCGGTTCGCGCTTTCGGGCGCGCACCGACCCCGGCGTCTTTTACGGCGCCGACGACGAAAAGACCGCCTGCGCCGAGTGCGGCTACTGGCGCCTGCGCTTCTGGCTGGACAGCGAGGGCCTGGCTGGCCGCGAAGCATCGATCCCGATCACCTTGTTCGAATTCCACGGCACCACCCCGCGCGCCCTCGACCTCACGCTACCCCCGCTTGTCGCCGACCGCGCCCGGTGGACCGATCCGGCCGATTACACGGCCACCCAGCACCTCGCCGGTGAGGCCCGCAAGGCCGGCGTCGAACTGATCCGCTACCAGTCCGTCCGCCACCCCGGGGGCAACTGTCTCGCCGTCCTGACGCCGCAGGTATTCAGGGGTGTCGATGAAGCCTTCCGCAACGTTCAGCACAGCTGGACCCTCTGGCTGAAGCCGCCCGACCTGACCGTCTGGCAGCGCGAATTGGCGCCCGAAAGCCATGTTTTCCGGTTTGCCTGAACGCATCGCTCGTTGTGACAGCAGGCAAAGCACGAAAATGCAGGAAAAAACATTGCCCGGCAGACGAATCGGCATTTCAATTGCGCGGCCTGATCTATAAACTGGCTGCGCCTAACCAACGACAATCTGGAGAAGAAACATGCAAGGTTTGTTTGAGTACAAGCTCGACGGCAGCGGGGATGCCATCGCTTTAGCGGTCAACCTGGATTCGGTCAGCGCCAATGCCCTTGTTCGACTTGATCGCTACATCAACTGGGCAGATGTCCTGAAACTGACGGAAAACGACCCGGAAGCGGCCTATGCCGCCGAACGTCTGCACACGGTTCTCCAGCACATGGGCAGATAGCACCGAACTGATTAGATTGCCGTAAAAGGGAGCACGGAATGCACATTCCGGCTCCCTTTTTCATTTACGTGCCCGACGCAGCCGCTCGATTTGCAGCCAGCCAAGCCACCGTGTTAATCCCGGCTTAAGCTTCGCCTAAGACCGCTTTAAGACTCGCTCCCTACACTGCTCTCCATGGACAACCCAAGGAGAACGACGATGAGAGCACTCCCCATCCTCGGCCTGCTGCTCGCCAGCCTGGCCTGCCACGCCGAAACCCCGCAGCAGATCCGCCAGGCCTATGCGACCGAAGCCGTCGCCCTGCAAGCCGGCTTCGCGCCCGCCGCAAAACGGGGTGAAACGCTGTTCCGCCAGCGCTTCGCCATCAACGACAAGATGCCGGCCTGCACCAGCTGCCACACCGACAACCCCGCCAACGCCGGCCAGCATGCGGTGACCGGCAAGAGCATCCGGCCGATCGCCGTCGCCGCCAATCCCGAACGTTTCACCGATCCGGCCAAAGTCGAAAAATGGTTCGGCCGCAACTGCAAGGAAGTCCTTGGCCGCGCCTGCACGCCGGCCGAGAAGGCCGATTTCGTCACCTACATGAGCGAGGTTCGCTAACATGAAAACCATCACCCTGATTGCCCTGCTCGGCCTGAGCATGCCCGCCCTGGCCGACCGTCTGCCGATGCCGGCCAATGCACCGGCCAGCTTCAAGGCCGAGTGCAGTAGCTGCCACATCGCCTACCAGCCCGCCTTGCTGGCCGCCGACGACTGGCGGCGAATCATGGCCGGCCTGGACAAGCATTTCGGCAGCGATGCTACGGTCACCCCCCAAAAAAGGCAGGAAATCACCGCGTTCCTTGAGCGTTATGCCGGCAATGCTGGCCGCCTGGGCAGCGCCGGCAACCCGCCGCGCATCACCGAGACCCAGCGTTTCGTGCGCAAGCACCGCGAAGTACCTGCCAAGTTCTGGCGCGATCCGCGCGTCAAGTCGGCCGCCAACTGCGAGGCCTGCCATCGCGGTGCGGCCAGCGGCAACTACGGAGAACACGACATCGCCATTCCGGAACTGCGGGAGTAGAGATCATTGAAACCTCAGTTGACCGCTTATCCATCTCTGGCTAGCCGCCTGAATCCTGGCCTTTGTGCCTTCGATTCAATCACCCATAGGGTGACAGCGCTACGCGGCCGCTGGCACGTCTGCTCGGGCGTCCGGCTTTGTCGCTCCTCCTTGCAGGCGCGAGCCTGCCGCGTCGTCGCTTCGCGCCGGCCATCCCGCCCAAACGCACCATCAGCCGCGTCCAACTGAGGTTTCAATGATCATGAAAAAAATTCTTGTCTGGGACTGGCCGGTGCGCCTCGGCCACTGGTTGATGGTCGGCGGCTTCATCGTCGCCTGGCTGACCGCAGACAGCGAAAGCTGGCGGCTGGTTCATGCGGTGTCCGGCGGGGTCGTCGTCGCCGTCGCGGCCTTCCGCCTCCCCTGGGGATTCATCGGTTCCCGCTACGCCCGCTTCGTCGATTTCGTCCGCGGCCCGCGCGCTGTCGCCGGTTATCTGGAAGGCATGCTTGATCTACAACCAGCCCACCACACTGGCCACAACCCGGCCGGCGGCTGGGCTATCGTTGCCCTGCTCAGCCTCGGCATCCTGAGCGGCCTCTCCGGCTGGTCGGCCTACAACGAACTCGGTGACGACTGGCTGGCCGAGTTTCATGAAGCCCTGGCGGCCACGATGCTGACTGTCGTCATTGTGCACGTCGCCGGCGTCATTTCCGGCAGCATCCTGCACGGCGAGAACATGGTCCGCGCCATGTTCACCGGCCACAAGCTCGGCGCACCGGACGAAGCCATTCCGTCGGCCCGACCACTGGCCGCCCTCGTCCTGCTGGCCTGGGTCGCAACCGCCAGCTGGTGGCTCGCAAGCTGATAGAATCGACGCCATGCGCATCCTCCTAGTCGAAGACGATCCCGAACTCGGCGACGGCCTGACCGTCGGCCTGCGTCAGGCCGGGTTCGCGGTCGACTGGCTGCGCGACGGCCATTCAGCCGACCAGGCGCTGCAGACCGAGACCTTCGATTTTGTCGTCCTCGATCTCGGCCTGCCGCGTCTTTCGGGCATGGAAGTTCTGGTTCGCGCCCGTAGCCGCGGCCAAGCCGTGCCCATCCTGATTCTGACCGCCCGTGATGCCACCGGCGACAAGGTATCTGGCCTCGATGCTGGCGCCGACGATTACCTTGTGAAGCCGATCGACCTCGACGAACTGACCGCGCGCATCCGCGCGCTGACGCGGCGCAGCGCCGGACGAGCGGCACCGCTGCTCGTCCATGGCGACCTGTCGGTCGACCCTGCAGCACATCAAGTCACCCTTGCCGGACAAGCCGTCGAACTGTCCAGCCGGGAATTCTCGCTGCTCCAGATGCTGCTCGAAAACGCTGGCCGCGTACTGACCCGCACCCAGCTCGAACAGTCGGTCTACGGCTGGCGCGACGAACCGGACAGCAACGCCCTCGAAGTCCATATCCACCACCTGCGCAAAAAGCTAGGTAGCGACCTGATCCGCACCCTGCGCGGGGTCGGCTACACGATCGGCAAATGAACACCGTCTGGTTCTCGCTACGTCGCCGCCTGCTCAGCCTGCTGCTCGGCGGCGTCGCCGTGGCCTGGCTGGTCACCATGGTTTTCAGCTACCTCGACGCTCACCACGAAGTCGATGAATTGTTCGACGCCCAACTGGCCCAGGCTGGTCAGACCCTGCTCGCCATTGCCAGCCACGAGGCCCACGAGGGCAACGATGGCGGCGAAATCGACGATTTTGGCGAGGCCATGCACAAGTATCAGCGCCGCCTGCGTTTCCAGATCTGGCACGCCGACGGCAGCCTGCTGATGCGATCGAACAACGCGCCGGACGGTCCGATCACTGCCGCCGACGGCTTCTCGGAAACACCGGATGGCGAAGGACGCTGGCGGCATTTCAGCCAGTGGAACGATGATCGCAGCCTGCAGGTTCAAGTCAGCGAGAGTCATCACGTCCGCGACGAACTGATCGGCCAGATCGCCTGGCGCCTGCTGTTGCCCGCGCTGTTCGGTCTGCCCATCATCGGGCTTTGGGTATGGCTGGTCACACGAAAAGGCTTTGCCTCACTCGATGGCATGGCCCGCCAGATTGCCAGCCGCGATCCGCAACAACTGCAAGCGGTATGCCCGGCGACCGCTCCAGCCGAAATCAAGCCACTGCTCGATGCCCTGAATGGCCTGTTTCTACGGGTGGAGCGCACGCTGGAAGCCGAACGCCGATTCACAGCCGACGCCGCCCACGAACTGCGCACGCCCCTGGCCGCGCTACTGGCGCAGGTCCAGGTTGCCCTCCGCGCCCGCGATGCCGCGGAGCGCGACCGCTCGCTCGATCAACTGCAAAGCGGCCTTACCCGGGCCTCCCATCTGGTCGACCAGATGCTGCAACTGGCCCGCCTTGACCCCGAATCCGGCTTGCCCGATCCGCAGCCCGTCGACCTCGGGCTACTCGCCGAATCCGTCTGCGCCGATCTTGGGCCACAGATCCTGGCCCGGAATCTCGATTTCGACCTGAACGCCGGGCCTGCCTGCGTCGTCACCGGCCAGGCTGACTGGCTACGCATGCTGATCCGCAACCTGGTCGACAATGCGGTCCGCTACACCCCGCAGGGTGGATTGGTCCGCGTCGCGGTCTCGCGCAACGAAACCGGCTGCCTGTTCACCGTCAGCGACAGCGGCCCGGGCATTCCACCCGCGGCCCGCGAACTGGTACTTCGCCGCTTTCATCGACTGGATCAAGGAAACCAGCCGGGCAGCGGCCTCGGGCTGGCGATCGTCGCGCGCATCGCCGAACTGCATGGCGCCCAGTTCAAACTTGACACATCAGATATAACTAACGGCCTAATAGTCGCGGTACAATTTCCCATTCGCTGATAGCCGACATCGACCGGAACATTGAATATTCGCCAATGTCCAATTTAGCTGCACAGCAATTGGGTGTCTCAACTCGTAACGAGCCAGTGACCTGACCATGACCACGACGCATCTATCTTCAACAACCGGCCCTTCCGACATGGAAATCCCGCAGGAAGGCACCCGCCGAATCATCGATGGTCAGGAACGCGTGCTGTACGAAGGCTACTGGATCAAGACCTATCCGGTACCCGCCGATACCCTGGAAGCCAAGAGGCGCCTGATCGAGGCCCTGACCCGACGCCTCTTCAATCACACCGAGCATGGCCTGAACATTCCCGGCACCCGCCTGGCTGAAGCACGGACGAGCTACGAAAGCGAGACCGATGCGGCCCGCAAGCGCGTCAAGGGTGCCATGCTGGCCGGCGCCCTGTTCAACCGGGCGGCCGACATCTTCCGCAAACTGGTCGAACTGCAGGCCTGCGGCATCGAAATCCTCAGCGACAACCCATTAATGCGCGAATGCGGCAAATGCCTCCTCGACGCCATGGAACTCGGTCGCTGCGTACTGCACCGCAGTGGCGAAGAAGGCATCGACGAGCTGTGGGGAGAACCCTTCCGCGCCTTCTCGATCCCGCTCGAAGACTTCTACGAAAGCCGCTACATCAAGATCGGCCAGACCCTGCGCGACATCGACAAGATCTCCCGGATGATGATCGACACCTTCAGCGGCATCCCGGCCTTTGCCGACATCGAAGGCCCGGTCTGCGACCTGGCCACCGCGGCCAAGATCAAGACTGAAACCCTGCGTACCGACCGCGACATCTTCGACGTCTGGGCCCGCATGGTTACCGCCGGCGAGCGCCTGGCCGACATTGAATGGCTGGCCGGCCCGGGTGTTAACAGCGCGCCGTTCACCTACAATCTGTCGGATGGTCTGCAACTGATCCGCCAGGGCCGCGACCTGATCTTCTACATTTCCCGCGCCAGAACCGCCATGCCCAAGAGCACGCGGGAATACATCGAGCGCTGCCAGGCCTACCTGGCCACCGGCCGCGCCCCGCTGCTTCCGGCCTACCTGCCCGCCTAGGCCAGCGCCCGCGCCAGGAGCACGGCAACGTGCTCCGCGTCCCGCCCGGTGCCGTCCTTGATCTGGTGCCGGCAGGAAAATCCGTCGGCAACGATAGGCGCATCGGCCGGCGCCGCCCGCACCGCCGGCAACAAGGCCAGTTCGCCCATCGCCACCGAGGCCTCGTAATGCTCGGCCTCCAGCCCGAAGCTGCCGGACATGCCGCAGCAACTGGCATCGACGATCTCGAACTCGAATTCCGGTATCCAGCCGAGCACCTTTTTCACCGATTTCATCGCGCCGAAGGCCTTCTGGTGGCAATGACCATGGACCACGGCCCTGCCCCCTGGCAGCGGCTTGAGCGGCAGTTTCAGGCCCTTGTTGCCCTCGCGCATCAGGAATTCCTCGAAGAGGAAGGCCTGCTTGCTCAACTGACCGATGTCCGGTCCGAGCGACAGGCTGTAGAACTCGTCGCGCAGAGCCAGCAGGCAGGACGGTTCCAGCCCGACAATCGGCGTCCCCTCGGCCAGCGCCGGACCGAGGGCGGCCATCACTCGCTGCGCCTCCAGTTTCGCCGCATCGACCATGCCCTGCGACAGGTAGGTCCGGCCGCAACAGAGCGGGCGTTCCGGTTCGCCGTCGTCGGCCGCCGGGCGCAGGATTTCGACCGTGTAGCCACCGGCCTGCAGCACCTTTATCGCCGCCTCGGCGACTTCCGGCGTGTAGTAATGCGTGAAGGTGTCTACGAAAATGGCCACTTTTTTGGGCCGACCGTAGCATTCCGGGTTTGGCGCCACAATCGGGCGGTCGACGATCTCCGGAATCGGCCGCCGGGCCGAAATGCCCAGCCAGCGTTCAGCCAACTTGGCAATCATCGGCGAGGCATTGCGCCAGCGGACCAGCACGGCCAATGGTGCGCGCCAGCGATGCAGCCATTGCGGCAGACCACCAAATAGCCTGCTCCGCCGGGAAAGGCCGAGGCACTCGTTCCGGTGCGCCAGGTATTCGGTCTTGATCAGCGTCATGTCGACGGCGCTCGGGCATTCTTTCTTGCAGCCCTTGCACGAGACGCAGAGATCCATCGCCGCCGCCAGATCGGGGTGGGCGAAGGGATCATCGCCCGGTTTTAGCGTCAACTCGCCATTGAGCGCCGCCTTGAAGGCCTTGACCCGGGCGCCGGTCGAATGCGCCGGGTCGTGCGTGATGCGGTAGCTCGGGCACATGACGCCCTTGCCGTCGCGCTGGCACTGGTGGTTGTTCATGCAGACGGCGACCGCCTTGGCGTAATTGCCGCCAGTCGCCGGAATGCCGGCATAGGCGTCGCCGACGCCGTAGGTGTCGTAAGCCGACCAGTCGAGAAAGGTTTTCATGGCCGATAACAAGCAAAAGCGGCGCCAGAAATATTCCTTGAATATCAAGCCGATAAAATCGGCGTCCTTGTCGGAAATGCGACATGTTCCCCAACGCCAGCCAGCCGATTGGTGCAGCGCACAACAAAACCGCAGTCCCGACCGACGAATCGGCAAATAGTCGTAGGAATGCCGGCCGGCGCTGGCTATCATGCTCGGCTTCCCAGAAAGTTCGCTCATGATCACGCTCAAGAACGTCACCTTGCGCCGCAGCTCGAAAGTGCTGCTCGACAAGACTTCCGTCACCATCAACCCCGGCGAGAAGGTCGGCCTGGTCGGCCGCAACGGTGCCGGCAAATCCACGCTGTTCGCGCTGCTCAACGGCACGCTGCATGAAGATGGCGGCGACTATTCCATTCCCAAGCAATGGCAGATGGGCCAGGTGGCGCAGGACATGCCGGAAACCGAGCAGAGTGCCACCGACTTCGTGATCGACGGCGACACCCGCCTGCTCGCCGCCCGCAATGAGGTGCACGACGCCGAAGCCAGCGACGACGGCATGCGCATGGCCGAAGCCTACATGGCGCTCAACGACGCCGGCGAACACGACGCCGAAGCCCGCGCCCAGTCGCTGATCCTTGGCCTCGGCTTCAAGGTCAGCGAGCTGCACAACCCGGTCAACAGCTTCTCCGGCGGCTGGCGGATGCGCCTGCAACTGGCCCGCGCCCTGATGTGCCCGTCCGACATCCTGCTGCTCGACGAACCGACCAACCACCTCGACCTCGACGCCCTGGTCTGGCTCGAAGCCTGGCTCAAGCGCTACCCGGGCACGCTGGTCATGATCAGCCACGACCGCGAATTCCTCGACGCCATCACCGGCGTCACGCTGCACATCGACAATGCCAAGCTGGTCCGCTACGGCGGCAACTACAGCAAGTTCGAAGACATGCGCGCCGAGCAGATGCTGCTCCAGCAGGCGACGATGGCCAAACAGGCCGAGAAGATTGCTCACCTGCAGTCCTTCATCAACCGCTTCAAGGCCAAGGCCAGCAAGGCCAAGCAGGCGCAGAGCCGGGTCAAGGCACTGGACCGCATGGAAAAGATCGCGCCGGTACTGGCCGATGCCGAATTCACTTTCGAATTCCAGGAACCGCAAAACCTGCCCAACCCGATGCTCTCGATGGTCGATACCACCATCGGCTATCCGCCGCCGGAAGACGCACCGGCCGGCACGCCGCCGACCGTCATCGTCCGCGGCATCAACCGCTCGGTGATGGCCGGCCAGCGCATCGGCATCCTCGGCGCCAATGGCCAGGGCAAGTCCACGCTGGTCAAGACCATCGCCCGCGACCTGCAGGCGATCAGCGGCGAAGTCACCGAAGGCAAGGGCCTGAACATCGGCTACTTCGCCCAGCAGGAACTCGACGTGCTACGCCCGCAGGACACGCCGCTCGAACACATGGTCCGCCTGGCCAAGGAAGCCATCGCCGCCGGCCGCAGCAACGTGCCGGGCCGCGAGCAGGAACTGCGCAACTTCCTCGGTACCTTCAATTTCGGCGGCGAGATGGTCAAGCAGGCCGTCGGCACCATGAGCGGCGGCGAAAAAGCCCGGCTGGTGCTGTGCATGCTGGTCTGGCAACGCCCCAACCTGCTGCTGCTCGACGAACCGACCAACCACCTCGACCTCAGCACCCGCGAAGCCCTGGCCGTCGCCCTCAACGAATTCGAAGGCACCGTCATGCTGGTCAGCCACGACCGCGCCCTGCTCCGTTCGGTCTGCGACGAGTTCTGGCTGGTCTCCAAGGGCGGCGTCGCGCCGTTTGATGGCGACCTCGAAGATTATCAGCGCTACCTGCTCGACGAAGCCAAACGCGTCCGCGAGGAAGCCTCGGCCACCCAGAAGCGGGCCGCCTGAGCGGATAACACAGGCAGTCGGCAGCCATGACCGTCACCCCGTTCCCGGCACTGGCCTGCCCGCTCGACGGCAACACGCTGCAACGCGACGGTTCGAGCTGGCGCTGCGCCAGCGGCCACTGTTTCGACATCGCCCGCGAGGGCTACGTCAACCTGTTGCCGGTCCAGAAAAAGCGCTCTCTGGACCCTGGCGACAGCAAGGAAATGGTTGCCGCCCGCCGCCGCTTCCTCAACGCCGGCCACTACCAGCCGATTGCCGACGCCGCCAGCCGCGCGGCACTCGCCAACCTGCCGGCCGGCACGACGGCCAGCATCCTCGACGCCGGCTGCGGCGAAGGCTACTACCTGCGCCAATTGGCCGCCGCCGCGACCAGCGCCGGCCAGTCATTGGCTATCCTCGGCCTGGACATTTCCAAGTGGGCGACCCTCGCCGCCGCCAAGCAGGACCCGCAGCCCAACTGGATCGTCGGCAGCAACGCCAACCTGCCCGTGCTGCCCGGCACCCTCGACCGCGTGCTCTGCATGTTCGGCTTCCCGGTCTATCCAGAATTTGCCCGCGTCCTCAAACCTGGCGGCCAGCTGCTGCAGGTCGACGCCGGCCCGGACCACCTGCGCGAACTGCGCGAAATCATCTACCCGACGCTGAAACCGCAGCGCGCCGCCGAGCCACAGGCACCGCAAGGCTTCACTCCTCTGCCCGGCGACACTGTCCGCTACACGCTGGACCTCGACGGCGCCGAACCAATCGCCGACCTCCTCGCCATGACCCCCCACCTCTACCGCGCCAGCGCCGAAGGCCGAGCAAGGGCGGCCGCGCTGACCAAAATCTCGTTGGCCGTTGACGTGCAAATTACGCGGTTCGCGCGCGTTAGCTGCGGCTAATTCGAACTAGGCGCCACCATTTCGGCGGCGAAAATCGGCCAGTAGCAGACCTTTAATTCTTTGTCGCAAATGTCGGTAACAGGTCTAAAAGAGATGCTTGTCATAGCTTCCTTTTCAACCGAGCAAGTAAGGTAAGATGCGACCAAATTTTCATTTTCAATGAAGACGTCTATGCCGTACAAAACAACATGGGAGTTGCACGGTCTGCTGACTGAGTGGCACGGACATTCCACTAATGCAGAAATGGTTCACATGCAGGAGCAAGTCCATTGCCATCCTGAATTCGACACTGTGCGCTACTCTATTCACGATTTCAGCAAGTGCGAGAGTTTTTCGCCAAGCAGCTACGATGTTGAATTTTCAGCTGCAATAGATGGGGCTGCTAGTAGGACGAGCAAGCTCCTAAAGATTGCCATCGTTGCAGCTAATGCGGGGGTCTCTGATATGGTTAGCCGTTATGTAGATTTAGGCTTAAGCCCCTATCCGGTTAAATTTTTTGCCACACTACGAGAGGCGAGGGAGTGGGTTTAGCTTTGCCCACTGTGCAATTGAGCAGTGATAAGCGGCAGGTAAAAGGCGTTTGCGGACGTAGCAAGTTGAGATACTTGGGTCCGAATTGGGCATATAGCCGCCCCTGAAAAGAACATCCGGGCAACCCACCACGCAAGGCGTAGACTGCACGATCACACTCCTGCCTTACACCGATGCACCCGCCCCTCACCATCCCGCCTGACGAAGTCGAAATCACCGCCATCCGCGCCCAGGGGGCTGGGGGACAGAACGTTAACAAGGTGTCGAATGCAGTACATCTGCGTTTCGACATCGCTGCATCGTCGCTGCCGGAGGAAATCCGCGAGCGGTTGCTGAAGCTGGGCGATCAGCGGATCAGCAAGGAGGGCGTGGTGGTGATCAAGGCACAGGAATTCCGCAGCCTGGAGAAGAACCGGGCCGAGGCCTTGCGGCGGCTGGAATTGCTGGTGGCCAGCGTGGCGACGGTAGCGCGCAAGCGCCGGCCGACCAAGCCGACGCATGGTTCGGTCAAGCGGCGGCTGGAGCAGAAGGGGCGGCGCGCGGCGATCAAGGCTGGGCGGCGGTCGACCGGCGACTAGTCCCGCCGCTGGAAACCGCCGGTCGATTCAGGCCTGGCCGCTGTTACTGGCCGCGCGTGAACAGGTAGTTGTTGTCGGCGTGCGGAATGTGGCAGGTGAAGCAGGCCGTTCCGCCATCCTTGACCGCCTTGACCTTGGGGTCGCCACCTTTGAAGCCCTGGAAGCCCCAGCCGCCAGTTTCCGGGTAACGTTCATCATCCTTGACCATTACGGCCACCACTTTGCGAGCGCCCTGCTCCATCACGTGGTTGTCCTTTTCCGCGTAGGTAAAGCGATCAACGGCGAAGGTGGCGCCCTTGGCGAATTTGCCGGTCTTCAGGCCTTCGACGGCGGCCGGGTTGGCATAGACGTGCTGGATGCCGACATTGCCGGCCGGGTCGTGGCCGGTCTGGTTGACGGTTGAATGATGGTGGTACCAGCTGCGGTAGCCTTCGGGGAAGGCGATGTCGCTGGTATCCTGCGCTGCAAAGGCGCCCGCTGCAGAGGCCAGGATGCAGATGGTAAAAACTGATGCCGTGATTTTATTCATGGTAGTCGTCTCTTCCGTTTTGATTGGTAGGAGCGGCGCTGCCCTGCCGCCGTTTGCCATCGATAGTGGCAAAACCAGTATATGTTTTGCATCTTTTGACTCGTTCATGAATTACGCTGCATTCAGCTCACGAAAATCATGAGTGCATAAAAATTCCAGGCCGGGGAATAAGCTGCGCGAAGCCGGGCAGCACTCGACGGTTTTTTGAATTTGGCCGTTTTTTGCCATTGACCGTAGCATTCTGCCCACAGCCCGCCTGACAGGCTGTCTGCTTTGCGACAAAGCCCCCGACAATGGGCCGGTCGATGAAGCGCATCATCCTGTTTTAAATAAATAATTTCCACTGGCACACCGATTGCTGAATAGGCTCCGCACAGCATTCGAGGAGCCTTCATCGTGGAACTTCCAGTCATCAGCAACACCCCGTCCGAAGCAGCAGAAGGCGGCGGCTGTTCTTCCAGCGGTTGCGGCACTGCGCCGGACGCCCTGGGCCATCTCCCTGACCACATCCGCGCCAAGGTGCAGGACCACCCCTGCTATTCGGAAGAAGCGCACCACTACTTCGCCCGCATGCACGTGGCCGTCGCCCCGGCCTGCAACATCCAGTGCAATTACTGCAACCGCAAGTACGACTGCT
>JAGOBB010000029.1 GCA_017983615.1 Azonexus sp. | reverse complement strand
AGGTTCCAGCTGACGACGAGTTCGGCGACGTTGTAGTCGCGGTTGCCGCTGGCGCCGAGGTAGTTGTCGGTCTGGTCGGTGCGGGCACGGAAGTCGAGTTTGGGGGAGTAGGCGGCGCGCCGGGTGTTGATTTCGTATTGGGCGGCTTCGATGTTTTCGGTGGCGGCGAGCAGCGCCGGGTTCTTTTGGTGCAGGGTGTCGAGGGCGGCCTTGGCTTGGGCCGGGAAGGCGGTGCCGACCTGGACGGGGGGGGCGATGGCGTCAACCGGTTGGCTGCCGACGAGGCGTTGGTAGCGGGCGCTGACGTCGTGGAGGTTGGCGCTTTCGGTGATCAGGTTGATTTCGGCGAGGGCGAGGCGGCTACCGGCTTGTTCGAAGTCGACGCGACGGCCGACGCCGCTTTGGGTGCGTCGCTCAATCTGGTCGTAGGTGGCTTTGTGCTGGATGTAGTTGTCTTTGGCGAGGTCGACGAGGTGCCGGTAGCGCAGGACGTCGAGGTAGGCGCGACTGGCTTCGAGGGCGATGGCTTCGGAGGCGTCGAGGAGTTCGTAGTAGCGCACCAGCTTGGCTTTGTCGAGACGGCGAACTTCGTTGCGGGTGGCGAAGCCGTCGAAGATCATCTGGTTGAGGCTGAGCAGGACGCCGGTGCGGGTGTAGTCGTTGCGGGTGCTGACCGGGGGTTGCTTGAGGCTTTCGCGGCCGGTGCCGGCGGTCAGATCAACCCGCGGGAAATACCCACCACGCGCCACACCGATCTCTTCATCAGCCGCCCGGTAGGCATGCCATTTCGAGGTCACTTCCGGACTGTTCAGAACCGCTTGCTGCGCTACTTGCTTCAGGGTGGCGGGGGCGCCCGGTGGCGAAGCTTCCTGGGCAAATACGGAGAAGCTGGCAAGAGCAAGCAATACGCTGGTGTTGTATTTCATGGGCGGCCACAATCGGAGTAATGGAGCCCTCCGCCCAAAATACTTTCATTCATGAATGACGAAGGGAGTAGTTCATTCGTAGCGATGCATTATAGATAGAGCCACTCCGTCAAATGTAAGAAATCGTAAAGGCCATTCAGGCCGGCAAGTCGATTTCAACAATCAGGCCACCTGCGACTCCGCGGGTGGCCCAGATGGCCCCCTTCATCGCCCGCAGCACCTGGCTAGCGATGGCCAGGCCGAGACCATGGCCATCGCCTGGACGGGAAGAATTCCCGCGAAAAAAGGGCTTGAATATCGCTTCGAGTTCATGCTCCTCAACCCCGGGCCCCTGGTCTTCTACACGAATGCGAAACTCGTCGCCGCTCCTGCCGGCCGTTATGCGAACGCTACCGCCATCCGGCGAAAAGCGAATGGCGTTGCGGAGCACATTTTCTATCGCGCGATGCAGCAATTCCGAGTTGGCACGCAGTTCGTGCATTTCGCCGGGTACGTAGTCAATCTGTACATGACGTGTCCCGGCCTCAAAACGGGCGTCTTCGACCACGCTGGCGAGAAGGTCGGCCATGTCGACCGTTTCCGTCGCGTCCATCACGCCTGCTTCCAGCCGGGACAGCGTCAGCAATTGGCCGACCAGTTGGTTCATTCGCTCGCTCTCGCACTCGACACGTTGCAGACAGTCGTCCATCCGGACAGGCTGCTGGCGCGCCAAGCCAATGGCAGCCTGCAACCGGGCAAGTGGCGAACGCAATTCATGGGAAACGTCGTGGAGTAGGCGCTTCTGACCTTCGACCACGCCTTGCAGTCGCTCGGTCATGTGATCGAAATCCCGACCGAGATCGGCCAGTTCGTCGCGGCGCCCCTGCATGCCTGGCGCAACTCGGGCCTCCAGGTCGCCGTCAGCCACGCGCTCGAAGCCGCTGCGCAACTGGCGAATCGGACGAGCAAAATACCAGGCCAGACCAGCCGCGCAGACTATGCTGGCCAGCAACCCAGCGATCGCTGGGAAAACAGGGATGTGCATGCCGGGTGGCCCCTTGGGCCCATCGCGGGGCGGTCGATCCCCCCCTTCCCGGAGATGCGGCGGCTCTCGGAATCCACCGGGCAGCCGCGGATTTCCAAATTCGCCAGGAGGTGGTGGCGGCGGGCGCCGATACGGATCTGGCGCGTCGCCGTCCGCTGGCGGTTGCTCCTCGCCGCCATTCATGCGCACCTCGAAATTTTTCCGCTCGGCCCAGAACAACATCCCGGTGCCGAACACCGCCGCCATCTGGCCAAGCCAGATGAACAGGAAAAATTTCCAGAAGAGACGCCCCACACTATTCCTTGATCAACTGGTAGCCCTGCCGATAGACCGTCTGGATGCAGGAACGGCCATCTGACAAAGTGCCAAGCTTGCGCCGGATGCTGGACAGGTGAACGTCGATGCTGCGGTCGAAGCGGAGCAATGGTCGCCCCAGCGCCTGTTCCGACAAGGCTGCCTTGCCGACCGGGCGTCCGGCACTGCGGGCCAACGTTTCGAGCAGGTTGAACTCGGTGCTGGTCAGTTCGACCGGCGCGCCACTCCATTCAACCCGCCGCTGTTCCGGAAACACGGTCAGCGCGCCCACCACGATCGGCCCACTCGCCGCATCGGCGGGCTGCGTACGGCGCAGGATGGCACGCAGGCGCGCCGCCAGTTCGCGCGGCAGACAGGGCTTGGGCACATAGTCGTCGGCACCGAGCTCAAGGCCGACGATGCGGTCCATGTCGTCGCCCTTGGCGGTCAGCATCAGCACCGGCACTTTGCTCGCGGCGCGAATGCGGCGGAGCGCTTCAATGCCGCTGATCCCAGGCATCATGACGTCGAGCACGACGATACCGAAATCACCGGAGAGCGCTGCCTTGACACCACTTTCCCCGTCATGAACCGCCGTCGCGAAAAATCCGTCCTGATTGAGGTAGTCGCGCAACATTCCGGAAAGCTCGACGTCGTCGTCGACCAGCAGGATGTGTGTCATGGCCTATCGCGGTAGTTCGGCAAACAATGATGATAGCCAAGCGCATCGCGCAAAACCAGACAAAACACTCGGGCTTTACAGAGTTTTACCGCTTTCCGGCGGAAAATAGCAGCGGCAGATTTTGCCTACCCCCAAAAAATTGCCGGTTTCTGCAACCTAAAGACAAAAACAGACCAAAAATTGGCAATTAAAGTCGATTTCTTAACCGAAATTTACCTCTTTTAACGCAAAACACCGCCAATTTTCAATGGTTTTGGCCGATAACTTGCTCAAGGAGGATGGCCCGTCACGGGCTTTCCATTTTTGATCAACCAAACGGAGGTAATCATGGTCAGCAGCCTAAGCAGTGCGACATCCATCAGCCAGCTATTCGCAAAACTCGACACCAAGAGCCAGGGCTACCTGGAAAAAAGCGATCTTGTCTCGGCTTTCAGCAAGATCGCTTCGGACAGCAGTTCCTCGATGGCCGAGGACGTCTTTGCCGCCCTCGACAGCGACAGTGACGGCAAGGTCACGGAAAGCGAATTCTCGACGACGCTGACCAAACTCCAGGAAGAGCTGGACAGCCAGTTCAACCAGATGCGCCTGCAAGGGCATGGCGGCCACGGGCCGCAGGGCATGGGCGGCATGCCGCCCCCACCGCCGCCGCAGAACGACGCCGGCTTCACCAAGGAGGAACTGAGCAGCCAGCTGGAGGAAATCGGCAGCAGCGACAGCGAGCGCACGAGCTTCATTGCCAACGTCGTCAATAACTTCGAGGCGGCCGATGCCGACGGTGACGGCAAGGTAAGCTTCGCCGAAGCGCAGGCCTACAACAGCAGCTCGGAGACCGCCGGCAACGCGTCGGCAAGCGCCGGCGGCACGTCATCGGCCAACAGCGACGCCCAGGTGATGTTCAAGATCATGCAGCTAATGCATGCCTACGGCAGCTTCAACGACAACAGCAGCGATTCGTCGCTGAGCGGCCTGCTCTCCGTCTCGGCCTGATCGGCGCAGCAGGGGCCGAACGGCCCCTGCCCTAGGGCGTGTTCACAGTAACCGGCGGGACAGCGTTTGACGGGGCGGGATGGGCGTCAAGGCGCGAGGCTTGGGAATGGTCGTTCCATTCCCAAGCCTCGCAACGCCGGCGACCGCCCGCCCCGGCAAACCCGAAGGGCAAGGGTCTGGCGGGGCGCATCGCCGCGTTGCCGCTCGCTGGTGCAGATCACTGCACGGCGCGAGTGGCGCCTTGCGCTGCATCCCCGCCAGACCCTTGCGCTGCCCGTCGCTTACTGTGAACACGCCCTAACCCTTGAGCCAGCCGGCGATCTCGTCCTTGCTCGGCATCCGCCCGGCGACCTTGACCGCCTCGTCGACGACCAGCGCCGGCGTCATCATGATCGGGTAGGCCATGATCTCGTCCATCTTCGTCACATGCTCGAAGGTGGCGTCCAGCCCCTGTTCGGCGACGACCTCGCGGGTCAGTTGTTCCAGGCGGTTGCACTTGGCGCAACCGCTGCCCAGTATCTTGATCAACATGGCAACTCCTTTCAGGCGGTCCGGGCGAGTGCGGCCCGCTCGAACCAGTGCAACAGCATGACCAGCAACGTAACAAAGCCGCCAACCGGCAAGGCCAGCATCCATAGCGATGTGCCATCGACCCAGGCGCCGTAGGTCAGCCCGGCCAGCGTCGAGAACACCGCGACCAGGCCGACATAGGTCCACGCCTTGAGCTTGCCGATGATCGCCGTGGTGATCAGGATACTCTGCAGGGAAAGCTCGGGGTCGGCCATCAGGTAGGCGATCAGCGGGCCCGGGTGCATGCCGAGCGAGAGGAACATCTTGGCGATCGGCACCTCGACCAGGGTCGGGAAGTACATGAAGACACCGAAGACGACGCCGGCCATGTTGGCCAGCACGGTATTGCTGCCTGCCACCGCCTGGATCCACTCGGGGCGGATGAAGACACGGATGACGCCGACCAGGAAAACGCCAACGACGAGCAGCGGGAAGATCTGTTTGACGAAACGCCAGGTTTCCCACAGCCACTGCTGCGCGTCCCAGGCGTCGAAACGCCGGGCCAGCGGAATCAGCGCGAGGCACAAGGCGGCGACCAGGACCGTTCTTACGGTCAGGCTCAAAAACAGGCCATTTTCCGAAACCCGGACGCCTAGCGCGGCGACCATCAGGGTCAGCAAGGTCAGCCCGAGCGCCACCGGCGTCAGCCGATTGAACCCGTTGTCGACCTGGCCGAGTCCGCGCCAGGCCGCCGCCCCGATCGCCAGCAGCTGGCCGATCAGCAACAGGCCCTGCACGCTCAGTCCCTCGGCCCCGGTCGCCTCGTCGACCGGCACCAGGCGGTCGAGCATGGCCTGCAGGGCCCCAACACCTGGCAGCGGCAACTCGACGTCGAGCAGAACGGCTTTCAGGAAATCCAGCTTCAGCGTGCCGGCGATCAGCAGGGCAATCAGCGTCGCCAGGAAAATCAGTGTCTGCCTGGAGATACCTTCGCCGCCACTGAAGGTCTCGCTTTGCGCCAGCCGCTCCGTCTCATCGGCACGGAACAGGATGGCCATGATCATGCCGATGCCGATCCCGAAGGACAGTGCCAACACGACGCGGGCGATGGCGAAATCGGCGCCGAGCGCGACGCCGGTGTAGGACAGCGCCAGGATGTTGGCGGCCGGCGCGAAGAACAGGAAGGTGATGGCCGGCCCCAGCCCCGCCCCCTTCTTGTAGATGCCGGCGAACAGCGGCTGGATGGTGCAGGAGCAGACAGCGAGCAGGCTACCCGCCCCGGCCGCGGCCGGGTAGGAGACCCACTTCGAGGCATCCGGCCCGAGGAATCGGATGATGGACTGCTGCGGCACCAGCGCCGACAAGGCACCGGCGATGAAGAAGGCCGGCACCAGGCAGAGCAGCACATGGGCGGCGAGATACGAGGCCAGTCCGGCCAGCCCGCCCTGCAGCGCTTCGACGACGATGTTCATGACACCTTCCCTGCCGGCCGATGCCGGCAATCAAGTCGCTTCGTACCATCCCTTGCTGGCGTTGACGACGCGCACCACCAGCAACATGACCGGCACCTCGATCAGTACACCGACCACTGTGGCCAGCGCTGCGCCGGATTCGAAGCCGAACAGGCCGATCGCTGCGGCGACCGCCAGCTCGAAGAAATTGGACGCGCCGATCAGGGCCGATGGGCAGGCGATGTTGTGCTTCTCACCAACCGCCCGGTTAAGCCAGTAGGCCAGCGCCGAGTTGAAGAAAACCTGGATCAGGATCGGTACGGCGAGCAGCGCGATGACCAGCGGCTGGCGCAAGATCGCCTCGCCCTGGAAGGCGAAGAGTAACACCAGCGTCGCCAGCATGGCGCTGATCGACCACGGGCCGATCCGCGCCATGGCCGCATCGAAAGCTGCCTGGCCGCGCGCCAGCAGCGATTTGCGCCAAAGCTGGGCCAGCGCCACCGGGATCACGATGTAAAGCACGACCGAGGTCAGCAGGGTGGCCCACGGCACGGTGATCGACGAAATGCCGAGCAGGAAGGCGACCAGTGGCGCGAAGGCGAAGACCATGATGGTGTCGTTAACCGCCACCTGCGACAGCGTAAATAGCGGGTCGCCGTTCGACAACCGGCTCCAGACAAAGACCATCGCCGTGCACGGCGCCGCGGCGAGCAGGATCAGCCCGGCGATGTAGCTGTCGATCTGTTCGGCCGGCAGGTAATCGGCAAACAGCTGGCGGATGAACAGCCAGCCGAGGAAGGCCATTGAAAACGGCTTGACCAGCCAATTGACGAACAGCGTTACGCCGATGCCCTTCACATGCTGCCTGACTTCATGCAGCGCACCGAAATCGACCTTGACCAGCATCGGGATGATCATCACCCAGATCAGCAGACCGACCGGCAGATTGACCTGCGCCACCTCCATCCGGCCGACGGCCTGGAAGACGCCGGGCAGCATCTGGCCGAGGGCAATGCCGGTGACGATGCAGAGAAAGACCCAGACCGTCAGGTAACGCTCGAACACACTCATCGGCGCAGACGCCGCCTGCTTCATCGCCACTTCGCACTGCGCGCTCATGCCGAGGCCTCCGCGTGGATTTTCCGGGCCGCTTCGACAATTGCTACGGTCGGCATTGTTTCGAGGGGCATTTTCAAAAAGGCCGAAATGCGTCTTTCCAGTTCGGCGTAAGCGGTTTCAAAGGCGGCCCGCCGCGCTTCCAGCGGCTCGACATGGGCCGGATCGGCGATGCCCCAGTGAGCCGTCGCCGGATGGCCCGGCCAGATCGGACAGGTTTCGCCGGCCGCACTGGCGCAGACGGTGAAGATGAAATCCAGTTGCGGCGCCCCCGGCGCGGCAAACTCGTCCCACGACTTGCTGCGTGCCTCGGGCAGCGGCACGCCATGTTTTCCCAGCGTCTCCAGCGCCACCGGATTCACCTTGCCGCTCGGCTGACTCCCCGCCGAAAAGGCACGAATTCGTCCTTGCCCGAGATGGTTGAACAAAGCCTCGCCGAGGATCGACCGGGCCGAATTGCCGGTGCACAGCACCAGCACGTTGAAGACTTTCATGCACATTTCTCCGGGTTGCAGGCATCGACGACCTCGCCGCAGCCCAGACCGCCGCAGCAGTCCTCGGTCAGGTAACGGAGCAGTTCGTTCATCGCCGCGTAATTGGTCGAGTAATAGACGAAACGCCCCTCCTGCCTTGAGGCGGCCAGACCGGCGGCGACAAGTTCCTTGAGGTGAAAGCTCAGCCGGCCGTTGGCCTCGACGCCCAGCGCCCCGGCAATGCGGCCGACCGCCATGCCGCCGGCGCCAGCGCGGACCAGCAGCCGGAATATCTGCAAACGGGTTTCATGCGCCAGCGCTCCAAGCGCGGCAACGGCAGTTGTCGATTCCATATTTCAATAATAGTTGAAATAATCAATCAGCGAAAGCCGCGGCGATAAATCTGTTTGTAATAACCACCCCTCATCATGTCCCGGCCGGCGTGTAACGCCCGCAGCAGGCGCCCGCCCCTCGGATGCCCCGCTGCTTGGGCACGACACGCCTCCCCCATCAATTTGCCAGCCAGGAGCATCCGATGCAGAAAAAATATCTCGCCATTGCCGTAGCCAGCCTTTTAGCCGCACTATCGACCGGCGCCCATGCCGGTTTTGCAAACTTCACGCCGCTGCCCGCCTCGGCCGGCCCCACCGCCACGCCAGCCACACCGGCGACGCTGTCCAGCCCCAATTTCAAGCAGACCACGATCGCCGACCGCGCCACCCAGAATGCCATCTCGCCGGGTTCCAATTCCGGCAACTGGGACATGATCACCGCCAACGAAACCGGGCCGAATGCCGGGCGCTACCTCTTCATGCCTTTCGAAACCGGGAGCGGCGGCGTCCAGCGCATCGACTTGCGCGACCCGAACTACAACACCCGCACCGTGACCATCGTCGCCCCCGGCACCAACGGCTTCGTTGCCGGCGACGCCTCGCGCTGGACGCCCTGGGGCAGCTACCTGACTGCCGAAGAATCCTGGGGCGCCGGCAGCACCAAGGGCCGCCTGTTCGAGATCACCAATGCCACGACGGCCGGTGCCAACGGTGGCAATTTCGTCCAGCGCAGCATCGTGCCGCGCGTCTCGCACGAAGGCCTGGCCTTCGACGCCGCCAAGTCGATGTATTTCGTCGACGAACTGAACGGTGGCTCCGTGTATAAATTCGTTTCCGCCAACCCCAACGCCAGCACTGGCGACGATTATTTTGCCAAGGGCCAGACCTTCGCCCTGAAGGTCGGTGCCGGCGGCCAGTTCGAAGGCAACAACGGCCCGGCCATCACCGGGTCCTCAGTCTGGGTTGCCATCACCGACGCGGTGGGCAATGCGATCGCCGGCGTCTCCACCCTGCTCGGCGATGGCACCATCGACGGACGGACCACCGCCGACCATGCCAACGTTCAGGCAACCGGCTTCAACCGTCCGGAAGACCTCGAAGTCCAAACACTCGGGGACGGCACGCAACTGATCTACTTCACCACCACCGACTCCGACAATAACGCCACCACAGCCGATGGCCGCAGCCGCGTCTACACATACAACACGAAGACCGGCGAAGTCCGTCTTTTTGCGGACTCCTCGATCATCGACCTCGCCACCGGCCTGCCGGTCGGCGGTGGTTTCCGCAACGCCGACAACCTGGCTATCGACGCCAACGGCAACATCTACATCATCGAAGATCGCGATGGCGGCGTGGACGACGACATCTGGTTCGCCCGCGACCTCAACCTCGACGGCGACCTGCTCGATGCCGGCGAGGGGCTGGGCCGCTGGGCCTCGAACGGCACGCCGGGCTCGGAATTCTCCGGTCTGTACTTCGACAAGTTCGACCCCAACGTCGCCTACGTGAATATCCAGCACCCGGCCGATGGCATCGACCGTACCCTGATGATCAACGCCGTGCCGGAACCGGGCAGCTACAGCCTGATCCTGGCCGGCCTTGGCCTGATGGGCGCGGTGACCCGCCGCCGCAAACAGAAGTAAACGCTTAATCCCCGCGACAACGGCCCGGCAACTGCCGGGCCATTGTCTTTTTAAGCCCCCGCCCATACCGCTTGCAGGCATGGCGGAAACCAACTCACCGGCACATCAGCGATGCCCCCAACCGCGATGGTGATGGCCGTGATGGTCATGCACGGGAACAAAAACCGGGAAGCAACCGCTCAACCCGACGACGGTCACGACAAGTACGAGGGTAGCAAGAATCCTTTTCATGACATCTCCAAATCATCAGACACAACTGAATAACGCACCCGCCCTACGGCGGATCGACGTCAAGTTGTGTCCAGTTGTAAGATGCCCTGGCAGCAAGCGACAACGCAGCCCGCTCGCGCCTGCACAGCGAACCCTGGCGGTTGCCACGATGTCCAAAGGATGCCGGCACAGCCCCTCGCCGACCGGAGACAGCCATGCTCGACGCCATCCTCAATAACCACCTGCTCCTCGCCCTCGTCATCATTCTCTTCCTGGTGCTGATCCCGGCGCTGGTCGTACGCGGCCACAAATTGCGCGAATCGACGCGCCTTGACCGGCGGCAACATCCGCGCGGCGATGTCGACCGGCGAGCCTGAGCGCTTTCAAAAAACCTGAAGACCACCGGCCCGGGGCACTTGCAAAGCTGCCAAGGCGATTTATAATGCGCGCCTTTTCCTCGATAGCTCAGTCGGTAGAGCGCCGGACTGTTAATCCGTAGGTCCCTGGTTCGAGCCCAGGTCGAGGAGCCAAA
>JAGOBB010000020.1 GCA_017983615.1 Azonexus sp. | reverse complement strand
ATGCTGCTGATGATCGACAATTACGACAGCTTTACCTACAACCTGGTCCAGTATTTCGGAGAGCTCGGTCAGGAGGTCAAGGTCTTCCGCAACGACGCGATCACCATCGACGAAATCGCCGCGCTGAAGCCCGATTACCTGGTCATCTCCCCCGGCCCTTGTGCGCCCGCCCAGGCCGGCGTTTCGCTGGCCGCCATCAAGGAATTCTCCGGCAAGATCCCGCTGCTCGGCGTCTGCCTCGGCCACCAGTCGATCGGCGAAGCCTTCGGCGGCAAGGTGGTCCATGCCAAGCAACTGATGCACGGCAAGGTCTCGCCGGTGCATCACAAGGACGTCGGCGTCTTCAAGGGCCTACCCAATCCGCTGACCTGCACCCGGTATCACTCGCTGGCCATCGAGCGCGAAACGCTGCCCGACTGCCTGGAAATCACCGCCTGGACGGACGACGGCGAAATCATGGGCGTCCGCCACAAGACCCTGGCCGTCGAGGGCGTCCAGTTCCACCCGGAATCGATCCTGACCGAACGCGGTCACGACCTGTTGAAGAACTTCCTCGAGGAGCATAAGCAATGACCCCGCAAGCCGCATTGCAGCGCGTCATCGAACACCGCGAAATCTTTCACGACGAAATGGTTTCGCTGATGCGCCAGATCATGGGCGGCGAAGTCACGCCGGTCATGATCGCCGCCATCATCACCGGCCTGCGCGTCAAGAAAGAAACCATCGGCGAGATCGCTGCTGCAGCCACCGTCATGCGCGAACTGTCGACCAAGGTGGTCGTTCCGCATGACCGCCATTTCGTCGACATCGTCGGTACCGGCGGCGATGCTGCACATACCTTCAACATCTCGACCGCCTCTATGTTCGTCGTCGCCGCGGCCGGCGGCAAGGTGGCCAAGCACGGCGGGCGTAGCGTCTCATCGAGTTCGGGTAGCGCCGACGTGCTCGAGGCGCTCGGCGCCAACATCATGCTGTCCCCGGCGCAGGTCGCGGCCAGCATTGCCGAGTGCGGTATCGGTTTCATGTTCGCACCCAACCACCACAGTGCGATGAAGCACGTCGCCCCGGTGCGCCGCGAAATGGGTATCCGTACCCTGTTCAACATCCTCGGCCCGCTGACCAATCCGGCCAGCGCGCCGAATACTCTGATGGGCGTGTTTCACCCCGACCTGGTTGGTATCCAGGTGCGCGTCATGCAGCGCCTCGGCGCCGAGCGTGTGCTGGTCGTGCACGGCAAGGACAACCTCGACGAAATTTCGCTCGGCGCGGCCACCCTGGTCGGTGAACTGAAGGACGGCGAAGTGCGCGAATACGAGATACATCCTGAGGACTTTGGCCTGCAGATGCAGTCGCTGCGCCAGTTGCGCGTCGGCAATGCGGAGGAGTCGAAGGCGGTGCTGCTCGCCGCCTTGGCCAACGCGCCGGGCGCGGCGCGCGAGATCGTCTGCCTGAACGCCGGCGCCGCGCTTTACGTGGCCAATGTCGCTAACAGCATCGGCGATGGCATCGCCCTGGCGCGCGAGGCCATCGCCAGCGGCGCAGCGCGCGCCAAGGTCGAGCAGTTCGTGCAGACCACGCAGAAACTGGCCGGGCTATGAGCGATATTCTCAACAAGATCATCGCCACCAAACGCGAAGAAGTCGCCGCTGCGCTGGCCGCCAAGTCCCTTGCCATCGTCGAGGCCGAAGCCGTTGCGCAGTCGGCACCGCGCGATTTTGTCGGTGCCATTCGCAGCAAGATCGCGGCAGGCAAGCCAGCGGTCATCGCTGAAATCAAGAAGGCCAGCCCGTCGAAGGGCGTCATCCGCCCGGACTTTCGCCCGGCCGATATCGCCCGCAGCTACGAACAGCACGGCGCCGCCTGTCTGTCGGTGCTGACTGATCGCCAATATTTCCAGGGCTGCCCGGAATACCTGCAGGCTGCCCGCGCCGCCTGCGCCCTGCCGGTGCTGCGCAAGGACTTCATGGTCGATGCCTACCAGGTCGCCGAAGCCCGCGCCATGGGTGCCGACGCCATCCTGTTGATCGCTGCAGCCCTGAACCTGTCCGAAATGCAGGCCCTGGAGGCGCAGGCCATGGGCTACGGCATGGCCGTGCTAGTCGAAGTCCACAACGGCGATGAGCTCGATGCGGCCTTGCAACTTAAAACCCCTTTGCTTGGCATCAACAACCGCAACCTGCGCACCTTCGAGGTCACCCTTGACGCCACCCTCGGCCTGCTGGCACGCATTCCGTCCGACCGCATCGTGGTCACCGAGAGCGGCATCGTGAAGCCAGAAGATGTGGCGCTGATGCGCAGCAACAAGGTCGATACCTTCCTGGTCGGCGAAGCCTTCATGCGGGCGCCCGAGCCCGGCGAGGAACTGGCGCGGCTGTTTGCCTGAAAGTTGTTGCGCTAAAACAACAAAAAATTACAAATGGCTGCCGCGACTGCAATCACTGGTTGCTAGGGCGTTTTGCTTATTGCGACAATCGATGCCAACTTCTCGATCCGAGAGGTAAAGCTTGGTGCCAACGCAAGGCGGTACCAAAAACTAACCACTAAGGAGATTTTCTGATGCAAAAGAAGATTATTGCTCTGGCCATCGCTGGCCTGGCTTCCACCGCTGCTTTCGCTCAATCCAACGTCACCATCTACGGTCGTATGGACCTGGGTGCTGCCTACCGCACCGGTGATTCCGGCGGCGTCGCCAACACCGAAGGCAAGTACGAAATCGCTTCCGGTATCGGTTCTGGTTCCCGTATCGGCTTCAAGGGTGTTGAAGACCTGGGCAACGGCCTGAAGGCTGTCTTCCAATCCGAATTCGGTATCGACCTCGACCAAACCTCTCGCTCTTCCTCCGCCACCTGGACCAACCGTAACTCCTACGTCGGCCTGGCCGGCGGTTTCGGTACCGTCGTTGCTGGCCGTCTGGACATCGTCCGCTACGGCATCTTCAACACCTACGATCCGTTCGCTGGCGGCACCATCGGCAACTTCACGCAAATGACCATCCAGCATGACCGTGCCGACAACGCCATCGCCTACAACTCGCCGAACTTCAACGGTTTCGGCCTGGTTCTGGCTTACTCGTCTAACGTCGCCGGTCCGGAAACCTCCGCCAACAACGGTGACACCGTTTCGCACACCATCATGGGTACCTACGACAACGGCCCGATCAGCGCCCGTCTGGCCTACGAAGAAGACACCTTCCCGGGTCGGAACTTCTCCAAGACCTGGGTTGCTACCGCCGCCGGTTCTTATGACTTCGGCGCTGTCAAGATCTCTGCTTTGATCGACCAGATCAAGAACAAGGATGCTGGCCTGAAGCAGCAAGCTTGGATGATTGGCGCCAAGGCCCCGATCGGCAAGTTCACGGTCAAGGCCAACATCGGTGGCGTCAAGGACAAGATCAATGACGATGCCGACTCCCTGAAGTGGGCTCTGGGTGTTGACTACGCCCTGTCCAAGCGCACCTACGTCTACGCCAACTACGGCCAGATCAAGAACGACGACGGCGCTGCCCGCACCATCACCTGGGCTGCCAACAGCGGCGCCCTGTACGGTTCTGCCGGCTACGGCACCGTCGGTGTTGACTTCGGTATCGCCCACACCTTCTAATTTGACTTAACTGTCAATTGGAAACAAAAACGGGAGCTTCGGCTCCCGTTTTTTATTGTTCAGGTTTTTTATTCTGGTCAAATGTTAGCGACCTGGGGCTCTCAGGGCTTTTCGGAGAAAGTGATGCTCTCGCGTTCGCCGGTTGCGTGTTGAGTCCAAATCCGCTCGTAAAGTTGTTCCAGGTCGGTCGTGAATCGCTGGGTGTCGAATAGCGGGCTGCTCAGTCGCTGGCTGGCCATGTGTTGGCACAGGTCCTGCCGTCGGGTTGCGTCATTGGCCAGTTCAAGCGCCAGTGCAAAATAAGCCTCCCAGGTATCGGTAATCAGTTCTGGCAAACCAGCTGCCGTTAGCAGGCTGGCCGCGACTCGACTGGCAAACGTATTGCCCGGTCGGGTGATCAGCGGGACGCCGGCCCATAGTGCATCGCTGCCGGTGGTGTGCGATCCATACGGAAAAGTATCCAGTGCCAGGTCGGCGAGTTGCAGGCGGCCGAGATGCTCGGCCAGCGGCTTGCGCCCGGCGAATATGAGCCGTTGCGGGTCAATATTGCGCACTCGTGCTTCCCGGCGCAGATTGTCCATGGCCCCCTGGGGCGATTCCAGCAACCAGAGCACGCTGCCCGGCACGGCCGAAAGCAGTTTGCACCAGAGTTCGAAAACCTCCGGAATGATCTTGTAGCTCTGGTTGAAGCTGCAGAAGATGAAAGCATCCTCCGGCAGTCCTTCTGCGGCGCGTGGCGGAGCCGCGGAAATCGGGCGGTTCCGGTCGTTCGGCTGGTAGCAGTTCGGCATCAGGGCGAGCGTTTCGGAATAGCCTTCAGGAGCATCAAGCGGGGTAACGATCGGATCGCCGATGATGTAGTCGGCCAGCCGTTCGTGGCCGAGCGTGCCGGGGTAGCCCAACCAGCTGACGATGACCGGCGCCGGTCTCAGGGCGCTGATGCCGAGACGGCTGTCACGGGTGTAGCCCTTGAGGTCGACCAGGATGTCGATGCCATCGTCGGCGATCTGTCTTGCGGCTGCGTGATCGCTGAGTGTCCTCAGATCGTGGAAGGCTTCGCAATTTTCCATGGCCAGCTTGCGATAGCTGTCCTGGATGTCGGGGCCGTATGAATATATGTGGATGGCGTGGCGGCTGCGGTCGTGCGCCTGCAGAACGCCGGCCAGCAGGTGCATGGTGGCGTGGTCATGGAGGTCGGCAGAAAGATAGCCGATACGCATGCGGTCATGAACGGGATGATGTGCCGGTGAAACCATGGGCGGCTGCTCGAGTAGTGGCCCGAGGTGATTCTTTGCGGCGAGCCAGCTACTGCGCCGTTGTATCTCCGGTGCGTCGTATCCGGTCAGGATAAGCAGTCCGAAAGGGTCGAAGTAGGTATCGTCGCGTCGCAAGCGCTCCCGGATTGCTGCTGCATCGGCTGTGCGGTGCTGCCAGTCGCAGAGATGGGAGGCGCAGTGAAAGGCTTGCCCGAGGGCGTAGCCATGATCGTCGCGGATCTTGCGATAGCAGGCTTCGGCCTCGGCGAAGCGCTTTTGGTCGAGCAGAAGGTTGCCCAGGTTGTTGAGGGCGTCGCCATTCATTTTTTCGGCGGTCAACGCTTCGCGGTAACAGGTTTCGGCTTCGGCGTGGCGTTGCTGCCCAAACAGAGCGTTAGCCAGGTTGGTGAGGGCGCCGGTCAGTTTTGGTTCAAGTGCGAGGGCTCGCCGGCAAGCGTCTTCAGCGGCCCGGAATTGCCGCAGGGCGTTGAGAAGGCCGCCCATGTTGGCAAAGGCGCCGGCAAGTCGGGTATTGAGTCGGGTTGCTTGCTGCAGCGAAGTTAATGCCAGATCAAGCTTGCCCTGGACCTCCAAGACCTTGCCCAGATTGGCGTGGGCCAATGCATTGTCCGGTGCCAGAGCGATGGCGCGGCGCAGACAGGCTTCGGCGTCGCCGATGGCGCCGAGTTCGAAGAGTCGCAGGCCAATGTCGTTCTGGGCGACGGTTGCAGTCCGGGTCAGCTCGGCAACGGTGCGGAAAGTGTTGATGGCTGCCTCGGCCTTGCCCATCCCCGCCTGGGCGCGGGCCTGGTTGAACAGCGCTTCAGGCTGGCTTGGTGCCAGTTTGAGCGCCTGTTGGCAGTATTTGAGGGCGATGTCGTGAGCGCCCAGTTCGTTCGCCAGGCTTGCGGCATTGATCATTGCGCCAAGATGATTGGGGGCCAAGGCCAGGCAGCGCTCGAAGGCGCGTAGCGCTTCCTTATGGCGCCCAGATTGCATGAGCGCTACGGCCAACTGTTCCTGGATTTCGGTGTCCTGAGGCAGCAGCCGAGCTGCTTTGGTTAATGGCATCACTGCCTCCCCGGGGCGGCCGGCTGAAAGGTGGGCCAAGGCCATCAGATGCCAGACTGGCGCGACGTTCGGCCAGCGGCTGGTGCAATCGCGGGCTTGCTTGACGAGCAGGTCGAACTGCCCGGTTTGCAGCAGGTGGACCAGGGCCGGAATGGGGGGCTGGTTGGCGGCGGAGGTGGGCTGCATGGCGAACGTGTCTTTGTCGTGTTGTGGCAAGGCGGGATGTTAACCCAGCGGCCGGCGAAGCGACACGGTCGCCGGCTGTTTAGCCGAGGGCGATCAGGTTGTCGCGGTGGACGATTTCCGGTTCGTCGATGTAGCCAAGGATGCCTTCGATTTCGGCGGTCGATTTCCGGGCGATCAGGCGGGCTTCGCCGCTGCCGTAGTTGCTCAGGCCGCGGGCGATTTCCTTGCCGTCCGGGTCGATGCAGGCGACGGCGGCGCCGCGCTCGAATTCACCTTCGACGGCGATGACGCCGATTGGCAGCAGGCTCTTTCCGCTCTTTAATGCGTCGACCGCACCCTTGTCGAGCAACAGGCGGCCGGCCAGTTGCAGATGGTCGGCCAGCCATTGCTTGCGGGCGGCCAGCGGCGGGGTTTGTGAGACGAGCAGCGTGCCGACGGCTTCGCCGGCGGCCAGGCGGATGATCGGATCAACTTCGCGGCCACTGGCGATGGCGGTGTGCGCGCCGCTGCGGGCAGCGCGCTTGGCGGCAATCACCTTGGTGATCATGCCGCCGGTGCCGACGCGGCTGCCGGCGCCGCCGGCCATTGCTTCGAGAGATTCGTCGCCGGCTGTCGCTTCGGCGATCAGCGTGGCGTTCGGGTCCTTGCGCGGGTCGGCGGTGTAGAGACCGGTCTGGTCGGTCAGGATGATCAGCGCGTCGGCTTCGATCAGGTTGGCGACCAGGGCGCCGAGGGTGTCGTTGTCGCCGAACTTGATTTCGTCGGTGATGACAGTGTCGTTCTCGTTGATGATCGGCACGACGCCGAGTTCAAGGAGGGTGGTCAGCGTCGAGCGGGCGTTCAGGTAGCGCTTGCGATCGGCCAGGTCGTCGTGGGTGAGCAGGATCTGGGCGGTGTGCAGGCCGTGCTTGTTGAAGGCAGCCTCGTAGGCTTCGACCAGTCCGGCCTGCCCGACGGCGGCGGCAGCCTGCTTTTCGTGGACCGTCTTCGGGCGGCGGCCCCAGCCCAGACGCTGGACGCCACAGGCAACGGCGCCGGAGGAAACGAGGACCACCTCCTTGCCTTGCTGTCGGAGGGTGGCGATCTGGCGCGCCCAATCGCCGATGGCGGCGAGGTCGAGTCCGGCACCGTTATTGGTGACGAGCGCCGAGCCGACTTTGACGACAAGACGTTGGGCGTGGGCGAGACGGGTCTGGGGCATCATTCTTCCGCGATGGCTTCTTCGTCGGTGTCGTCGTCCGGGATTTCCGGGCGGTCCATCTGTTCGAGCGCTTCCTGGATGGCGTAGATCAGCGGTTTGGTGCCGTCACCGCTGATGGCGGCGATCGGGAAAACAGGGCCGTCGTACTTGGTGGCCTTCTTGTAGGCCTTCAGGAATTTGTCGATGGCCTTCTGGCGATCTTCCTCGGGAATCAGGTCGAGCTTGTTCAGCACCAGCCAGCGTGGCTTGTCGGCCAGTTCCGGATCGTGCTTGACCAGTTCCCCGACGATGGCCTTGGCGTCGCGTACAGGGTCGGCATCCGGATCGATCGGGGCGATGTCGACGAGGTGGAGCAGGATGCGCGTGCGCTGCAGGTGCTTCAGGAAGCGGATGCCGAGACCGGCGCCGTCGGCAGCGCCTTCGATCAGGCCGGGTACGTCGGCCATGACGAAGCTCTTTTCTGCGCCGACGCGGACGACGCCGAGGTTGGGGTGCAGCGTCGTGAAAGGATAGTCGGCGACCTTCGGCCGAGCCGAGGAGACGGCGCGGATCAGGGTGCTCTTGCCGGCGTTGGGCAGGCCGAGCAGGCCGACGTCGGCCAGCACGCGCAGTTCGAGGCTGACCTCGAATTCCTCGCCTTGTTCGCCGTTGGTTTTCTGGCGCGGAGCGCGGTTGGTCGAGGACTTGAAATGGAGGTTGCCGAGGCCGCCCTTGCCGCCCTTGGCGAGCAGGACTTTCTTGTCGTGCACGTCGAGGTCGGCCAGGATGTGGCCGGTGTTGAGATCGCTGATGACCGTGCCGACCGGCATGCGCAGCACGATGTCTTCGCCGCCGGCGCCGTACTGGTCGGCACCGCCGCCGTTTTCACCGCGCTTGCCGATGAATTTTCGGGTGTAGCGGTAGTCGACCAGGGTGTTGATGTTGCGGTCGGCGATTACGTAGATGCTGCCGCCCCGGCCGCCATCGCCGCCGTTGGGGCCGCCCATCGGGATGTATTTTTCGCGGCGGAACGTGGCCGCGCCGTTACCACCGTCGCCAGCCTTGACGTAGATTTTTGCTTCGTCGATAAATTTCATGTTCCGCCTTCACATCTGCGATGCCGTCGCCGGAAAAAACCGGCCGTATAAACTAAAAAGCCCTATCCGGCGGATAGGGCTCTTTCTGATTCCGCCTGGCCGAATTATTCGGCGGCCGGAACGATGGTCACGACGCGACGCTTCTTCAGGCCCTTGACGGAGAACTGGATTACGCCGTCCTTCAGTGCGAACAGGGTGTGATCCTTGCCGCAGCCGACGTTTTCGCCCGGGTGGAATTCGGTGCCGCGCTGGCGAACGATGATGTTGCCAGCCAGGACGAATTGACCGCCGTAGCGCTTGACGCCCAGTCGTTGGGCTTGTGAGTCGCGGCCGTTACGTGAACTACCGCCTGCTTTTTTGTGTGCCATTTAATGAGCTCCTTGTCTGAACTTAAGCGGCGATCGTGTCGATGCGCAGTTCGGTGTAGTTCTGACGATGGCCCTGACGCTTCTGGTAATGCTTACGACGACGCATCTTGAAGATCTTGACCTTGTCGTGACGGCCGTGGGAAACCACGGTGCACTTGACGGTGGCGCCAGCAAGGAAGGGGGCGCCGATCTTTACCGACTCGCCTTCGCCTACCATGAGGATCTGGTCAAGGGTAACTTCTGCGCCAACGTCTGCCGGTATCTGTTCTACTTTAAGTTTTTGGCCAGCGGAAACACGATACTGTTTGCCACCGGTTTTTATGACCGCGTACATGGGTTGGACTCCGAAAATAATACAAAGGGTGCTACAAAGAACCGCGCATTATACGGAAATTCTCTGACAAGTCAAAGTCTTGTCGAGGGGGTGTGGTAAACTGCCTGCCTTTGAAAAAGGAGTTCCTCATGGCTGAAATCACCACCGCCTCCGGGCTGGTCTATGAAGATACCGTCGTCGGCGAAGGCGCCGAGGCCAAGGCTGGCCAGCAGGTCAGCGTGCATTACACGGGCTGGCTGACCAACGGCAGCAAGTTCGATTCGAGCAAGGACCGCAATGATCCCTTCGAGTTTTCACTCGGCATGCGTCAGGTTATCGGCGGTTGGGATGAAGGCGTCCAGGGCATGAAAATCGGCGGGACGCGCAAGCTGACCATTCCGCCGCACCTCGGCTATGGCGCGCGGGGCGCTGGCGGCGTTATCCCGCCGAACGCGACGCTGGTTTTCGAGGTTGAACTCCTCGGCATCCGATGAGCGGTTCCGACCGGGATTCCAAACCGAAGCGGCCGCCTGTCGAGGCGGCCGGCGACGATCCGTGGGCCAAGTGGCGCCAGCCCGAGGCGCCGGCCGCGCCGCGTGGCGAGGCCCCTGCGAAGGCCAGGCAGCCGGCTGCCGCGCCGTGGGGTGACGCAGGCAAGCGGGCCGAACGGAAACCGAAGCCGGCCCCGGTGGCGGTTGAGGCCGCTCCGGTCGTGCCGGTAGAGGAGCGGGTCAAGCCGGAAGGCACCCTGGGCGTCAGGAAGTCGGCAGTGGCGACGGAACGGCCGCTTAAACGCAAACCGATCCGCGGCGGCGCCGTGGCGAAAAGGCAGACGGCTCCCGCCCGGCCGACGCCGGTCGCGGTAGAGCCAGCGCCGGCCAGTCCGGTGCCGGTCGCCAGGAAGGCTGCGTCGGCGCCGGTCGAACGTACAGGGCCGCCGCCCGAGGGCGTGCGTCTGTCCAAAGTGATGTCCGAGCGCGGGATGTGTTCGCGCCGCGAGGCTGATCTGTGGATCGAGCGTGGCTGGGTGTTCGTCGATGGCGAGCGGGTCAGCGAACTCGGGACGCGGATCGACCCGAATGCCGACATTGCGATTTCGAAAGAGGCCAAGCACGATCAGGCCAAGCAGGTAACGGTGCTGTTGAACAAGCCGATCGGCTATGTTTCGGGCCAGCCGGAGCCGGGCTTTACGCCGGCGATCACGCTGGTCACGGCGGAAAACCAGGTTGTTCAGTCGGGCGACCCGGAGTTCAAGCCGTGGATGCTGCGCAATCTGGCGCCGTCCGGGCGGCTGGACATCGATTCGACGGGCTTGCTGGTGCTGACGCAGGATGGCCGGGTGGCCAAGAAGCTGATCGGTGACGACAGTCAGGTCGAGAAGGAGTATCTGGTTCGGGTCGAAGGCGAGATGATCAACGGTGGTCTGGCCTTGTTGAATCACGGTCTCGAACTCGACGGCCAGGCGCTGAAGCCGGCGCGGGTCAAGCAGTTGAACGAGGACCAATTGCACTTCATCCTGAAGGAAGGCAAGAAGCGCCAGATTCGCCGCATGTGTGAACTGGTTGGCTTGCGGGTCATCGGCCTGAAGCGGGTGCGGATCGGCCGGGTCAAGCTGGGCGATCTGGAAATCGGGCAGTGGCGCTTTTTGCGCGCTGACGAGGCTTTTTGATTTTGGCCCTTTTTTGGGGCCGACCGTAGCATTGTGAATAACGCCGGCAAATGCCGGCGTTATTCATTGGGGCTGGCTGGAATCAGGCCGTGCCGGTCGGTGCTGCGGCGCGCACTGGCGGCATCATCACGCATTCGCCTTCGATGACGGTCTTGCCGGCGACTGTGCACATGGTGTCGAGCGTCACCCGGTTCTTGGCGACATTGACTTCCTTGACCGTGGCCGTGGCCGTCACGGTGTCGCCGGGACGCACTGGCGCCTTGAATTTCAGCGTCTGAGAAATGTAGATACTGCCGTTGCCCGGCAGCTTGTTGCCCAGAACGGCGGAGATGAAGCCGGCCGACAGCATGCCGTGGGCGATGCGACCGCCGAACATCGTGGTCTTGGCGAATTCCTCGTCGAGGTGGGCCGGATTGGTGTCGGTGGAAATGCCGGCGAACAGGATGATGTCGGCTTCGGTGACGGTCTTGGCGACGCTGGCGGACATGCCGGGCTGCAACTGGTCGATGTGATAGGACATGGCGGGGCTCCTTGCGGGTCTATTGAAATTTGAAAGCTAACTCTAGCATACGTTAGCGTATGGTGGTTACGGCTGGATTACTCGGCGCGGAGGGCTTCGACCGGGTCAAGGCGGGCTGCGCGGCGAGCCGGCAGGACGCCGGCGGCCAGACCGATGGCGATTGCGATGCCTTCGGCAAGCAGGACGAAGCTGAGTGGCGTGTGGACCGGCAGCGCCGGCAGCGCGAAATGGATCAGCTGGGCCAGGCCGATGCCGAGGATCAGCCCGAAAATGCCACCGAGTGCCGACAGGGCGACGGCCTCACCGAGGAAGAGGGCGAGGATGGTTCGCCGGCGGGCGCCGAGGGCGACCAGCAGGCCGATTTCGCCGGTCCGTTCGGTAACGGCGATGGTCATGATGGTGACGATGCCGACGCCGCCGACCAGCAGCGAGATGCCGCCCAGCGCGCCGACGGCCATGGTCAGCACGTTGAGGATGTTGGACAGCGTGGCCATCATTTCTTCCTGGGTGACGATGGTGAAATCCTCGCTGCCGTGGCGGACGATCATCCTCTCCTTGACGGCGGCAGCGACGATGGCCGAGGGCACGCCCTCCTCGGCGGCCAGGTTGATTTCGTTGAGGCCGTCGCGGTTGAAGATTTCGAGGGCGCGGGCGGCCGGGATGAAGGCGGTGTCGTCGAGGTCGATTCCGAGGAACTGGCCCTTGGGTTCGAGGATGCCGATGACGCGGAACTGGTCGGGACCGATACGAAGTTTTGCGCCGAGCGCGTTCTCGGCGCCGAACAGTTCATCCTTGAGCTTGGGGCCGAGGACGACCAGGGCGCGGGCGCTGTATGCGTCGTCCGGGGGCAGGAATTGCCCGGCGCGAACCTTGCCCTTGAAGACTTCGAGCATCTGCGGGCCGACCCCATAGATCGAAGTCCGGCGCAGGCGGCCGTTGGCACGGACCTCGGCGTTGCCCCAGATGCTCGGCGTCATGCCGACGACGTGTGGCAGGCTGGTCAGGGCGCGCGCGTCGTCGAGCGACAGTGGCCGTGCGCTGCTCGGCAGGCCGGAGGGCGGAGTGCCCCCGGTCTTGGTTTTGCCGGGGTGGACGCCGACGACGTTGGTGCCGAACTGGCTGAATTCGCTGAGTACGAAGCGATGAATGCCTTCGCCGATGGAGGTGAGCAGGATTACTGCCGCAATGCCGACGGCGATGCCGAGCAGGGTCAGGAAGCTGCGCAGGCGCTGGGCGGTGATGGCGCGGGTGGCGAGCTGGAGTGAGTCGGCGACCAGCATGTCAGTGCTTCATCAGGGCTTGTACCGGATCGAGCCGGGCGGCGCGGCGGGCCGGCATGACCCCGAACAGCAGGCCGGTGACCAGAGCGGTGCACAGTCCGGCGATCACCGCCCAGTCCGGCGGGTAGGCCGGAAAGACCGGGAAGAACTGGCGCAGCGCAAAGGCGCCGAGTTGGCCGAGCAGGTAGCCGACCAGCGCGCCAACGGCCGAAAGCATCGCCGCCTCGGCCAGGAAGGCCAGGCGGATGGTCCGCGCCGTGGCGCCGAGCGCCTTGAGCAGCCCGATTTCGCCGGTGCGCTGGGTGACGGCGACGAGCATGACGTTCATGACCAGGATGCCGGCCACCGCCAGGCTGATCGCGGCAATGCCGGCGACGCCAAGGGTCAGGGTGCCGAGCAGGCGGTCGAAGGTGGCCAGCACGGCATCCTGGGTGATCACCGTGACGTCCTCCTCGCCGCGATGACGCTGCTTCAGTGTGGCCAATGTCCGTTCCTTGGCGCCGGCGATGGCATCGCGGTTGCTGGCCTCGACCATGACGCGGAACAGCGTGTTCGAATTGAACATCGCCTGAGCCAGCGAGACGGGGACGATGACCAGTTCGTCGGTATTCATGCCCAGCCCCTGGCCGGTGGACTTCAGCACGCCGACGATGCGCAGCCGCCGGTCGCCGACGCGCACCAGCTGGCCGATGGCCGGCTGGCTGCCAAACATTTCCTCACGGATCTTGGCGCCGATGACGGCGACCGATGAGCCTCGATTCCAGTCCTCCTCGGGCAGGCCTTGTCCTTGCGCCAGCTCGAAATTGCGGATCGGGATGAATTCCGCCGTCGATCCGGCAACCATGGCTTCGCGCAGGCGGCCACCGAAGGCGATTTCCGAGGTGCCGACGGCGAGCGGCGCGACGCGGCGGACGCCGGGCAGGCGGCGCAGGCTGGCGGCATCGTCGATGGTCAGGTCGCGCGGTGTGGTGGTGATGGCGTTGGCCGGATTGAAACCGCCGGTGCCAGAGCGACCGGGTAGCACGATGACCAGATTGGTGCCGAGCGACGAGAACTGGCCGACGACATAGCGCCGGGCGCCATCGCCGAGAGCGGTCAGGATGACGACAGCGGCAACGCCGATCGACATGGCGAGCACCGAGAGCAGCGTGCGCAGCGGGGTGCCGGTGGCGGCGTCGCGGGCGAAGCGGAGGGTGTCGGTCAGGCGCATGGGCGGGGGCTGCGCGGCAAATGCTACGGTCGGCCCGAAATTTCGGCAAAAACCGACTTATTGGCGACGCCCGAGTCCGATTTCAGGCGCCCGTCTTCCATGACCAGCTGGCGGCCGGCGCGAGCACCGAGGGCCGGGTCGTGAGTAACCACGATCAGCGTGACGCCGGTGGCATTGAGGGCTTCAAGTAGGTGCACCACTTCATCCCCGGTGTGGCGGTCCAGATTGCCAGTCGGCTCGTCGGCCAGAATCAGCGCTGGCTGCATGATGGTGGCCCGGGCGATGGCGACGCGCTGGCGCTGGCCGCCGGAAAGTTCATCCGGCTTGTGGTCGGCGCGGTTTTCCAGGCCGAAATCCTTGAGCGCCTGGGTGACGCGCAGGTTGCGCTCGGCGGGCGGAATGCCGGCCAGGGTCATCGGCAGCGCGATGTTCTCGGCGGCCGTCAGGCGCGGTACCAGGTGGAAACTCTGGAAGACGAAACCGATCCGTGTGCTGCGCACGGTAGCCTGTTCATCGGGCGACAGGGTCGTGACATCGCGGCCTTCGAGCTTGTAGGTGCCGGCGTTCGGCCGGTCAAGCAGGCCGAGCAGGTTGAGCAGCGTCGACTTGCCGGAGCCGGAGGGACCCATCACGGCGACGTATTCGCCGGCCGCGATCTGCAGGTTCAGCCCGGCCAGTGCATTGACCGTGGTGTCGCCAAGCTGGAAGCGACGCTCGATGCCGGAGAGTTCGATCAGCGCCATGCGCCTACTTGGCCTTGGTCTTGTCGTCCGGCGTCACCTTGGCGCCAGCCTTGATACCTTCCTTGTCGAGCGAAGTGACAATGCGCTCGCCGGCCTGCAAGCCTTCCAGCACTTCCGTGTATTCCCAGTTGGCCAGCCCGGCCTTGATCGGCCGCTGTTCCAGCTTGCCGCTGTCGGCATTGAAGACCAGCACCTTGCCGCCTTCCTGGATGGCTGCGGTCGGGATGCGCAATACGTTGTCGCGGCCGGCCAGGATGATCTCGACATCGGCGCTGTAGCCGACCAGCAGCTTGCCGGCCTCGGCCGGGTTGTCGAAGTCGACCTCGATGTCGACCGTGCGCGCCTGTTTTTCCACGGCCGAGACATAGGGCGCGACGCGTCGCACCTTGCCGGGCAAGACCTTGCCGGGCAGGGCGTCGAGCGTGATGCGGACCGGCTGCCCGATCTGTATCTTGGGCGCATCGACCTCGTCCATCGGCGCCTTGACGTAGAGGCAGGAGTCGTCGATCAGGTCGATGGCAGGTGGCGTCGGCACGCCGGGGGGCGAAGGGGTCGAGTATTCGCCCAGTTCGCCGACGATCTTGGCGACCGTGCCGTCGAAAGGGGCGTAGAGGGCGACACGGCCCTGTTCGACGCGGGTCGCCTTGAACCTGGCCTCGGCCTGGGCGACGTCGGCCTTGGACGTGTTGCAGGCGGCGCGGCGGACTTCTGCCTCGGTGCGCGCGGCTTCTTCCTTGCTGGTCGAGACGAAGCCCTTGGCGCGCAGCTCGCCTTGCCGTCTGGCCTCTTTTTCAGCATTGACTGCGGCAATGCAGGCTTCCTCGCCACGCTTCGCGCTCAGCGTGATCTGCGCCTGGGCCAAGGCGGCGTTGGCCTGCTGGTCGTCGTTCCACAGCTTGAGCAGCAGTTGCCCCTTCTTGACCTTGTCGCCTTCCTTGACGCCAAGGTATTCGATGCGGCCACCGATGATTGTGGACAGCTTGGTGCGCTGGCAGGCCTCGACGGTGCCGGCGCGGGTGTTGGCCAGCGTTGCCTCGACCTTGCCCGTGGCGACATCCTTGACGACGACCGGCAGGGGATTGGGGCGCGAGAACCAGAACAGGGCCAGCCCGAGAAGGGCGATGACGGCAACGATGACAGCAATGCGGCGCATGATGATTTCCTAACGAAAACCGGGCAGCCAGCCCGACTGCTCGTGGCCCCAGACGGGCTCCAGCGCCCCCTGGTAGAGCGCCTCGATGACCGGTGGTTCCGGCCAGGGCTCGTTCATGAAGGTCAGGCCGATTTCCTCGACGGTGCGGCCAGACCAGTAATGCTCGGCCACCTCGTCGAGTGCGCTGAGCGACAGGCTGTGCGGCAGGCGCAGGTAGTCCAGCCAGCTGGCATCGTGGAAGGAGCAGATATAGGCTCCCTTGGTCTTGGCGCAAACCAGGTTTTTGCCGAACACGCGCTGCGGGTGCTTGCTGCGGAAAGTCATCGCATCGGTGCGCGTCGCGAATTGCAGCATCGCGTGCAGGCGGCTGGGAAAATGGTTGTAACGGCGCTGCCGGAAATATTCCAGGTGGTATTCGGCAAAGTAGTTCTGCACCGACAGCAACTGGTCGCCGGGCGTCGGGGCGCCCCCCTCGGGCGAAGCCAGCGTGGCGCCAAACGGGCTGCCCTTCAGGATGTCCCAGCCCGGCAACTCGGCGCCTGGCTCCAGCCAGCAGAAGAGCTCCAGCGTTGCAGTGTCCTTGATCAGATTGTCCATGGACCTAAGGGTGGGGGGCGAAGAACCCTATTCTGAACGATTGGGGGTTTTTGTCCAATTGGCGCGTGAAATAGATCGATGGTCATGCGCAGAAATATGCGGGATGGCATATCATCCGAAATTCATAACGTTTCCAATCGGAGGAATGCTCGTCGCCGAAGATGGCCGCCATATCTGTAGGCGGCGACGGGCGGTGGGCGGTAGCGGAATGAACCTGCGGAAAGCGTTCTTATCCGTATTGCTGGCGCTGGCCGGGATGCTGCTGACAATCGGCGGTGCGACATTTGGCGCCCTGTCGGCCTATAACGACGCCAATGCGGCGGCGCGTCACCGGCAAAACTCCCTGGCACTGATCAATGAAGTTCGCCACGAAGTCGATCTGCTCGGCCGGCTGGTCGGTTCCTATGTCGGCACGGCCAACCCGCGCTATCTGATTTACTACTACGACATCCTGGCTATCCGCGAGGGCACCAAGCGTGCTCCGGATGGCGTGCCGGCGACCTATTGGGAGCAGGTCATCGGGGGCGGTCAGGCCCACGTGCCGCTGGCCGAGAGCAAAGGGGTGGCGTTGTACGAAAGGACCAGCCGGCTCGGCTTCGATGTCGGTGAGCAGGCCGTGCTCAAGCGTCTCTACCAGATTACCGAGTGGATGAAGGAGATCGAACAGGTTGCTTTCGCTGCCACGCAGGGCCTCTACGACCCGGTCAAGCGCGAATTTGTTTCCGAGGCTACGCCTCAGCACGAATATGCCACTGCGCTGCTCCATGAGCCGCGCTATCTGAAGCTGCGCGCCGATCTGGCGGTCGCGGTCGATGAACTGGCAGGCCAGGTTGATCAGCGGACGAAGCGGGACCTGGTTGCTGCCGGCGAGTCGCTGCAGACGTGGATCGTTGCCTCCATGCTCCTCCTGCTCGGGGCCGGTGTCGTGCTGATATTCAGCTATTTTTATCTGAAGCGGCACTTGCTCGCACCGTTGACGGCACTGCACCGAACCGCGCGGGCACTGGCCGAAAAGTCGTTCAGCGAACGGGTTGGCGATCTGCATGGCGTCGAAGAGGTGCAATCTCTGGCCAGAACCATTGACAGCATGGCTGCGGCCATCGAGGCAGATATTGCCCAGCGCGAACTGGTCCAACGGGCACTGCGCCAGGCTCGTGCCAAGGCCGAGGTGGCAGCCGAAGCGAAATCGATTTTTCTGGCCAACATGAGCCACGAAATCCGGACGCCGATGAACGCCATCCTCGGGATGGCCTACCTGGCGCTGAAGTCCGGCCTGCCGCCGCGCCAGCATGGCTATGTCTCGAAGATTCATGCGGCAGCCCGGTCGCTGCTCGGCATCCTCAACGATGTGCTGGATTTTTCGAAGATCGAAGCGGGCAAGGTCGCGCTGGAGTCCGTGCCTTTCGATCTCGAAGCCGTCATACAGAATGCCCTGTTCATGGTCCAGCAAAAGGCCGAAGGCAAGGGGATCGAGCTGATTCTCGACTATCGGCCGCAACGGGCGCTTCGTCGTCTGGTTGGTGATCCGCTGCGCCTGGGGCAAGTCCTGATCAATTTGTTGTCCAACGCGGTCAAGTTCACCGAGGCCGGCCATGTGCGCCTGGCCATCCGCGAAATTGAGCGGCATGCCGATTCAATTTCGATCGCCTGCCATGTCGAAGATACCGGGATTGGCATGAACGCCGAGCAGGTCGGGCGGATGTTCCAGGAATTCGCGCAGGCCGATGGCTCGACGACCCGAAAATACGGGGGCACCGGGCTGGGGCTGGCAATTTCGAGGCGCCTGGTTTCCGCCATGGGCGGGGTGCTGGAAGTCGAGAGCGAGCCTGGCCGCGGCAGCGAATTCCATTTTTCCGTTCGGCTGCCTGTCGCATCGGACGTCGTCGAATCCGGGGCGGAAGCAGACCTGTCCTGCATGCGTGCCCTGGTGGTCGACGATTACCCGGCGGCGCGCCACAGCATGGCCGCGATGCTGGTGGCCATGGGCTGCCGCGAGGTCGACCAGTCGCCGGGCGGACTCGATGCCGTCGGACGACTGGCTGCAGCCAGCGGGGCTGGCTACGATCTGCTTGTCCTCGATTGGGTGATGCCGGAGATGTCCGGCTGCGAAATTCTCGATGCCTTGCGATTGACAGGTAGCTCGTTGCCATCAAAGACCATCGTCGTTTCGGCCGCCGACGCGACAATGCTGCGGCATGAGGTGAATCATCCGGGGATTACCGAGGTGATCCAGAAACCACTGTTGCCGAACGCCTTGCGCCGGATTTGCGGTGTTTCGGCGGGGAGCGACGAGGCCGAGGTGGCGGAATATGCAGTACCTCGGCCGGACTGCCTGCTTGGTATGTCCATCCTGCTGGTCGAGGACAACGAGGTCAATCAACAGGTGGCTGGCGAAATACTCAGGGGCTGGGGCGCCAACGTGGATATTGCGGAGAACGGCCAGGTCGCCCTGGAGTGGCTCGACGCGTACCACCCTGAACACTACGCCGTAGTTCTGATGGATCTCGAAATGCCTGTTATGGATGGCCGGGAAGCTACGCGGCGGATACGTGGCAAGGAGCATTTCGAGCGCCTGCCCGTGATTGCGATGACTGCCCATGTTGCTGGCCATGGCATGACCGACTCCATGGCCCGGGGCGTCAATGGCTATATTGCCAAACCCTTTGAGCCTGACGAGCTGCTGGGGATGTTGCAGCCGTATTGGGTGGCAAGGCCGGGAGTGGACTTGCCGCCCGCCGAAGAAGTAGTGCCGGACAAGCCGGATATCCCGTTCGAGGTATTTCTGGAGCGCGTGCCAAATATCGAGTCGACCGTGCTGCTGCGCCGCTTCAGCGGCCGGCTTCCTTTCCTGGTTGGCGCCCTGCGGCGCTTCGCCGACGATTGTAGGGGATGGTCAGGTATTCTTGAGGAAAGGTTGGTGCGCGGCGAGATGGAAGCCGCAGAGCGCCAGGTACATACGCTCAAGGGCCTGGCGGGTACTTTTGCGATGACCGATTTGCAACTGGCGTTGATCGAACTTGAAAATGCGATCAAGGGTGGAATTGTCGAGCCCTATGGTGAAATTGCCGAGGTCGACGCCCGTTTGCAGCCGATCCTGGGCTGGCTGGCCGAGATGCCGGATGGGCCGTCGGAGGTTAGTTCGGACGATGAGGGATTGCCGATTGCCGATGTGCTGGTATTGTTGCGTCGGCTGTTGAGCGAAGGCGATGGTGAAGCCGAGGAGTTCTGGCGTTTGAACAAGGCTCGCCTGGCCGGCAGATTTTCGCCGCGACAGATTGCCGCAATCGATCATGCGCTGGGCAACTGGGATCTGGATCAGACACTGGCTATCCTGGACGAGGCGCCGCAGCGAGGGGGAACGCAGTGAATACTGACGGCAGGGCCAGCATTCTGGTCATCGACGATACGCCGGCCAATCTCAGCCTGCTCAACCAGCTTCTCCGCGAGCACTACCGGGTCAAGCTGGCCAACGATCCGGCCAAGGGCCTGGAATTGGCGGCGAATTCACCACCGGACCTGATCCTGCTCGACATCATGATGCCGGAAATGGACGGCTACGAGGTTTGTCGGCGACTGAAGGCAGATCCGTTCACGGCCGGTATCCCGATCATTTTCCTGACTGCCAAGGTCGCAGCGGAAGACGAGGAACTGGGACTGGCCTTGGGGGCGGTGGATTTCATTCACAAGCCCATTGCACCATCGGTCGTCCTGGCTCGGGTAAGGACGCATCTGCAGATCAGGACATGGCAGACCTTCCTGGAAGACAAGAGCGCCTGGCTGGAGGCCGAGGTGGAACGCCGCGTCAACGAGGTGCTTCACCTGCAGGAGGCCTCGATCAGGGTCATGGTTTCGCTGGCTGAGTTCCGTGATGAATGCACCGGCAACCATATTCGCCGGACGCAGGATTACGTGCGCCTGCTGGCCGAGTATCTAAGCCGGCACGAACGTGACCAGGCAGTTCTCAGTGGCGAACAGATCGAGCACATCGCCAAGGCTGCGCCCCTGCACGATATCGGCAAGATCGCCATCCCCGACCACATCCTGCTCAAGCCGGGGCGACATACACCGGAAGAGTTCGAGATCATGAAGACGCACAGCGTCAAGGGTGAGAGCATGTTGCTGCGTTCAAGGCACGAACTCGGCGATGACAACATGATGCTCCGCTATGCGAGCCAGATTGCCCGAAGCCATCATGAACGCTGGGATGGCACAGGTTATCCGGATGGGCTGGCCGGCGAGGCGATTCCCCTGGCGGCCCGCCTGATGGCCGTGGCGGATGTTTATGATGCCTTGCGCTCGCGCCGGCCATACAAGGTGGCTTTCAGCCACGAGGATGCAGTCCGGATGGTTTGCGAGCAGGTCGGTCGCCAGTTCGATCCGGCGGCCATAGAGGCGTTTCTTGCCCTGGAATCAACGTTCAGCCGGATCTCCGTTCAGTTGGCTGACGATGCCTCCAACCCTTCGATCTCCTGACAAGACCATGAATCGAAAATATCTTTCAGCACTGGGACTGCTTATTCCTCTGGCCGCAAATGCTATCGAAATGGACTGGTCGGGTTTTGGTACGCTCGGATACGCGCAGTCCGACAAGGCGTACAGGTATCAGCGCTGGATAGATGATGGCGGCACCGTGTTGCGCGACAGTGTGATCGGCGGCCAGCTGGACTTGCGCTTCAACCAGCAGTGGGGGGCAGCAATCCAGGGAAAGATCGCCGCGTCGGACCATCACGATTCTGGGGTGGCTGCTACCTTGTCGTGGGCCTTCGTGTCCTGGCGACCGATGGACGATGTGTTGATCCGCCTCGGTAAGCTCCGGGTTCCAATGATGCTGAATACGGAAAACCACGATGTCGGCGTGACCTATGACTTCGTGCGCCTGCCGATCGAGGTCTATTCGATCATTCCGACGACCGATTTCGTCGGTCTGAGTGTCAGCAAATCCTGGCTGGCGAACGACATGGAATGGACCGTCGAGGCCTATACGGGGCGAGCCGGCAACAAGACGCGTTACTACGGCCGTGAAGTCACCGACACCGTGGCTGCGCCGGGGAGCTGGTTCATCGACTCCGATGTGCGGAGCACGGGCCTGGTCGTCAGTTTTCGCGGTCTGGAAAACATGTTCCGTGTGGGCATCCACGAAGCCAAGGCCTACCGTGATGGCGGGATAACCAGCGACATCCCCTTCGTGCCAGTGCCCGGGTACTACGACGTACAAAATGGCGTGCGTGAAAACGGCTTGCGGATCCCCGTCCAGAGCCTGGGAGCGAGCTTCGTGCTGCCAGCAAGTGTACGCGTGACTTCCGAACTGGCGCACATGCGTTTCTCCGGCGCCAGTTCTGGATTCTCGCGCTGGGGGGCGTATCTGGCCGTTTCGCGCCAGTTCGGGGGCTGGACGCCCTATGTGTCGTTCGCCAAGACCCGGTCATCCGGATCGTCGCTGGATCTGTATCGGGCGATCGAGGCGAATGCGGGCAATTTCGGGCAGCCGCTCAGCAACTATCAGAAACTGAATGCCGACATCGTCTCGCCTTACGACCAATGGACCTGGGCGATAGGGACTTCGTACCGGGTCACGACGCGCAGCCTGCTCAAGGCCGAATGGGCGCAGACGCGTACCGGCGTCGTTTCCAGCTTCATTGATGCACCGTCCGGCGGCGACAGCGCGGACAAGCGCCTCAACGTCTTCTCGCTGTCCTACAGTTTTTCGTTCTGAGACCGAACGGTGAGAGTCCTCTTTCTCCTCCTGATCGGCCTCTTGTGGGGTGTGGGCTGGCCAGCCATGGCGGATGGCGGTATTGCCGTGATCGCTCATCCGGCCATGCCCAAGACCGACCAGGTGACCCTGCAGCGCTTGTACACCGGTCGTATCGTCTCGATCAGCCAGCAAGCGGCGATGCCCTTGAATCTGCCCCCGGGCGACCCGGTCAGGAAGCAGTTTCTCGATGCGGTGCTGGGGCAGACCGAGGAGCAATATGTCGGCTACTGGCTGGTCCGCCGCTATGTCGGCAAGGGGGCGCCGCCGCAGGAGTTTGGCTCGATTGAGGAAATGCTCAGCTACATCGGCGCGACGCCGGGGGCCGTCGGGTATGTTCCTGCATCGAAAATCCCGCTGGGGGCAAACGTGATTTTCAGGCGTTAGTTGCGCGAAAAACTCTCTGGCTTTTTTCGCCCAGAGTGCTAAGCTGAAATTGTGTCGGATTTGCAGCAAGTCAGACATGAAATGGCAGTACCCGCTGCGCTGCTGGGGATTCTATGGCAGTTGTCACAGGAAGTATTTCTTGAGATTACCGTGTAGCAACCCGTAACGGCGAATAGCCGAATGCCTTGGCCGAGCGTGCCAAGGTTGCAGTAACCGAAGCCCATGCCTGAAAAACATGGGCTTCACGCTTTTTGGGGCCATCCATGCAGATTCAACGTCACGGCACGACACGCCGCTATTCCGACAGCGTCGTCCATAACGGCACGGCATACCTTGTCGAGGTGCCGTCCAACCTGGAAGGCGATGCTGCCGCCCAAACCGAAAACCTGCTGGCCGGGATTGATCGCCTGCTCGAACAGGCGGGCAGCGATCGCTCGCAGTTGTTGATGGTCACCATCTATCTGGCCGACATGGTTGACTACGACGCGATGAATGCCGTTTGGGACGCCTGGGTGCCCGCCGGCCAGGCGCCGACCCGGGCCTGCGTGCAGGCGCGGCTGGCCAATCCGGGCTTTCGTGTCGAAATGGCGGTGACGGCCGCTGTCGCTCAGGGCTGAACGTCGGCGCTGCAGTCACAGCCCCGGCCGGCCGAAATCCAGCGGGCGAACAGGCGGCTGGCCATCGGCTCGCCGCGGTTTGGCAGGCACTTCAGGTAGTGAGCGGGGTGGGTCAGCAGGCCGCAGACGTAGCGCTTGTCGTTGGCAGCCCATTCCAGCGCCGGGCACGGCCCTTTGACCTGCAGGAAGCGCAGGCGGGCGGCTGGGCAGGTTTCGAGCGCACAGCAGACGCCGCAGCCGTTGCAGGGCTGGCCTTCAGGCGGTTTGGCGGGCGCCGCGGCGTGGAGGTGGATGGTTTGTTGGTGCACGTTGCGTAATGAACCATGTCCGGCTAAATTGATCAAACCTTGGCCTTAATTCGAAGGAGTTTCCGATGAGCAAACTGATTTCTGCCGTGCTGGCCGCCGTGTTCGCCTTGTCCAGTGTTTCGGCCCTGGCCTGCGGCGACAAGGCGAAGGATGAAAAGCAGATGAGCACGCCGGCCAAGCCCAAGGTTTGATCGGACGTCTGGTCTGACGAAGAGGCAGCTGCGGCTGCCTCTTTCCGTTTACGGCCGGGCGAGAAAAAGTTCGGGATCGACCGGCGTGTTGTTCAGGATCACGGCCCAGTGCAGGTGCGGGCCGGTTGCCCGGCCGGTGGCGCCGATGGCGCCGAGCGACTCGCCTTTTTTGACCGTTTGTCCGGCACGAACATCGATGCGGGACAGGTGCATGTAGGCGGTGATCAGCCCCTGACCGTGGTCGACGAACACCGTGTTGCCGTTGAAGAAATAGTCGCCGGTGTTGGCGACGACGCCATCGGCCGGCGCCTTGACCGGCGTGCCGGTGCCAGCGGCGACATCAAGCCCGGCGTGCGGATTGCGCGGCTGGCCGTTGAAGATGCGGCGCAGGCCGAAGCGTGATGACAGCGGGCCGCTGGCCGGCAGCGCGAAGGCGGTATCCGGAATGGGCGCGCTGAAGCGACGCTTGATCGCCTCGGTGGTTTCTTTTTCGCGCTCGATGCGGGCCAGGTCTTCCGGACTCGGTTCGACCTTGCGCTTGTCCTTGATGGTGAGGCGTTGTTCCGGGTAGTTCTTGATGTGCACCGGAATTTGCCGCAATGCTACGGTCGGCCCGAAAAAAACGGCAATTTCCAACTCGCCCGGCAGGGTGTCGAGCGGAATGCCGAACAGGGCGAACCAGCGCCCGTTTTCCCGGATGACGGCGACCGGTTGCTCGCCCCAGCGGGCGCTGGGTGTGGTCTGGCCGGCCGGGCCGAGGTCGACGACGGCAACGCCGCCGGGCACTGGCGAGTGCCGGGGCAGGGCGAAGGCGCCTGCGGCGTAACCGAGCAGCAGGGCGAGGAGCAGGGTGCGATGCGTCAATTGGCGGACAGGCTGGCCCACCACAAGCGCAGGCGCAGCCCGATTTCGCTGGTGTAGCCGATGCTGACGGCGCGGACATTGCCGGCCGGATCAACGATGATGAAGGCAGGAACGACGCGGGTGCCGTATTGCAGGAAGACCGCGGCCATCGGGTCGGGCAGTGTCGCCCAGGTATATCCCTGCTGGCGCATGGTCTCGGCGACCTTGTCGGCGTCGCCGGACTGCATGGCTACCGTGATCACCGGCCAGTCCGCACCGATGCTGCTGACCGTGCCGGCTGTCGTTTTGCAGATGCCGCACCACCCGGCCCAGAAATAGATCAGCCCGGCCTTGCCCGGATGACTGGCGCGCCAGTCGGCCAGGTCAAACTGGCTGCCGTCGACCAGTTGTCCGGCAAAGTTTGGCGCCGGGCCGCGCGGTGCATTGCGCGTTTGCCAGGCCTGAAAGGCGGCGACCAGAGCGACGAAGACGAGCGCTTCAAGCGCCCAGCGGCGCCAGCGTGGCGCCTTTCTGGCGGGGGACGAGGCGTCGGTCAACGGGGGCTTACAGGCGCTCGGCCTTGAAGGTGTTGCACTGGTTCATGTCGCCGGTTTCGAAACCACGGCGAAACCAGCGGACGCGCTGTTCCGAGCTGCCGTGCGTGAAGCTCTCCGGCACGATGCGACCCTGCGCCTGCTGCTGCAGACGATCGTCGCCGATCGCTGAGGCAGCAGTCAGCGCGGCTTCCAGATCGCCGGGTTCGAGGACGCTCTTCATCGTATCGGTACGCTTGCCCCAGACGCCGGCCAAGCAGTCGGCCTGCAGTTCCATACGCACCGACAGCGCATTGCCTTCGGCCTTGCCGGCGCGCTGGCGGGCTTCATGCACCTTGTCGGCGATGCCGAGCAGGTTCTGGACGTGGTGGCCGACTTCGTGGGCGACGACGTAGGCCTGGGCGAATTCGCCGGGGGCCTTGAAGCGTTCCTTCAGCTCGCGATAGAAGGCGAGGTCGATGTAAACCTTGTGGTCGCCCGGGCAATAGAACGGCCCCATCGCCGTCTGGCCGGTGCCGCAGGCAGTCGGCGTGGCGCCGGTAAACAGCACCAGCTTGGGGGTCTCGTACTGGCGGCCGTTCTGCTGGAAGGCGGTGGTCCACACGTCCTCGGTCGAGGCCAGCACCTTGGAGACGAAGATGGCCGTTTCGTCGTTGGCCGGTGGGCGCTGGGCAGCCGGTGCCTCCTGACGGGCGAGCGGTGTTTGCTCGATGAAACCGAGCAGGGTCATCGGATTGATGCCGGTGAAGTAGCTGATGACCAGTGCCAGCACGATGCCACCTATGCCGACGCCACCGCGGCCGATGCCGCCACCACCGCCCCGGCGGTCCTCGATGTTGTCACTTTCGCGGTAATCGTCCATGCGCATGGTGGTTCCTCAGAGTCTGTGAATTATTTGGGCGCGCCCGAGCAACGTGTCCAGGCGTGTACGATCAAGGCGCAAATGCTCGCCATAGTCTGGGCTATGGCGAGCATTTGCAACGCCGAGCGGGTTCGTCTGGGCGCGGGGAGCGGGCGTGAACAAATATTTTACAGACTCTCAACGGTAGAGATTGATGGCGTCGCGGGTTTCGAGGGCTGCCTGGCGCGCCGCGGCGGCGAAATTTTGATCCTTGCCAGCGTAGAGAATGGCACGTGACGAGTTGATCATCAAGCCGGTTCCGTTGGCCGTCCGGCCGGCCTTGACCGTCGCCTCGATGTCGCCGCCCTGGGCGCCGATGCCGGGCACCAGCAGGGGCACGTCGCCGACGATTTCGCGGACGCGGGCGATCTCGGCCGGGAAGGTGGCGCCGACGACCAGGCTGATCTGGCCGGAGGTGTTCCACTCGCCGGCGGCCAGCCGGGCGACGCGCTCATAAAGTTTCTCGCCGCCGACATCGAGAAACTGCAGGTCGGAGCCGCCGGGGTTGGAAGTCCGGCAGAGCAGGATGACGCCCTTGTCCGGGTAAGCCAGGTAGGGATCGACCGAGTCGCGGCCCATGTAGGGATTGACCGTCACGGCGTCGGCCTTGAAGCGCCCGAAGGCTTCGACGGCGTATTGCTCGGCCGTCGAGCCGATGTCGCCGCGCTTGGCGTCGAGAATGACCGGGATGCCGGGGTGCTTGGCGTGGATGCGGGCGATCAATGCTTCTAGCTGGTCTTCGGCGCGGCGGGCGGCAAAGTAGGCGATCTGCGGCTTGAACGAGCAGACGAGGTCGGCCGTGGCGTCGACGATGGCGGCGCAGAATTCGAAGATGGCATCGTCGCGGCCCTTCAGGTGCGCCGGGAACTTGGCCGGATCGGGATCGAGGCCGACGCAGAGCAGGGAATTGTTCTTCTGCCAGGCAGCGTTCAGTTGGTTGATAAAGGTCATGCGGAGTCTTTCGGGAGATAGCGGGAAAACTTGTCCGGCAGCAGGCAGGTCTGCAGGCTGCGCTGGGTGAAGATGAAGCGCCCGTCGCAGACGAAGCCGAGTTGCTGCCAGTCGACTTCATGATTGAGCATCATCGTGCATTCGATCAGGTCGCGTCGCGCGATGTGCCGGTTCTTGGGAAATAGCGCCAGGACGGAGCCGTCGAAGCTCTTGCAGTCGTGCAGGAAGAACGGCGCCGGCTTGCGCGTCCGGCCATTGACGTAGATGCGCGGATGCTCGCTGATTGGAAAAGCGCGACCCCACTGCCACCAGTTGCTTTCGTCGAAGGGACGGACGCGGCGGGCAAGCAGTTCGGCCTTGTGCTTGTCGAGGTGCGGGTGCTTGATACCGTACAGCATGCGCCGCGTTTCGCCGGTGTCCACAGTCTTCGAATAGACGAATTCCATGTTGCCCTTGGGGTGCGTGTAGATCTGGTCGGCGCCGGAAACGGCACCAACCTTGACCTCGAAAACGTCGGCCAGGCGTACGCGGTAATCGTCGCGCAGGAACATCAGCTGGCCATCGACCTCGGTAAAGGTCCGCCCATCGGCCATGCGCCGGTCCTGGCGCCCCTTCTCGAAGCGGAAAATGGCGCAGTTCGGTGTGTGGTCGCCGAAGACGCGGACGTCGCCGGTTTCGTAGAAATGCGTGATGCTGCCCTGCTCGGCCAGCCAGGCGTTCAGTTTCTTGGCGGCGGTCAGCTTGATGAACTCGCGCGGCACGATGAAAACCAGTTCGCCGCCCGCTTTCAGGTGGCGGATGCACTTTTCGATGAAGAACAGAAAAAGGTTGCTGCGTCCGTCGAACAGGTCCGATTTCAGCCTTTTTTTGGTGCCGACCGTAACATCCTGCAGGCGGACGTAGGGCGGGTTGCCGATGATGGTGTCGAATTGTTCGCTCAGCGGGTAATCGAAGAAATCGCCGAGTTTCGCTCCCGTCGGGCAGACCCGCCGGTCGATCTCGATGCCGACACAATCAGCGCCGCGCTCGCGCAGGGTGCTGAAGAAGGCTCCGTCGCCGGCCGAAGGCTCCAGCGTCCGGCCCTTGTTCTGGCAAAGATCCAGCATGAAGTCCACCACATTAGGCGGCGTGAACACCTGGCCGAGTTGGGCGACGTCGCGGGTCATGCGTCCCCGGTAGGAGCGTTCTTGGCCGCCGCTTGCGCCCGGGCCTTCTTTTCCCAGTAGCGCTCGTTCTTGCTCTCGTCGGCAAAACGGAAGCGGCCAGCGAGTTCGCAGCCCTTCATGCCGGGATTGCACGGAAGGTTGTTCACCTTCGTGCAGCGATCGCCGATTTCGTGCGGACAACCCCAGCTGCCGGCCATCTCAGGCGCCCTTGCTCCAAGAGTCCTTGAGCGTGACCGCCCGGTTGAATACTGGAGCGCCCGGCTTGGAATCGACGCGGTCGGCGACGAAGTAGCCGTGGCGCTCGAATTGGAAGCGTTCTTCAGGCAGGGCATCGCGCAGGCTGGCTTCGAGCTGAGCGGTAAGCGTCCGACGGGACTCGGGATTCAGGTCGTCGAGGAAGTCGCGCTCCAGCTCAGGGGCGTCGCCCTCACGGCGGGCGCCCGGGGCCGGGACCTTGAACAGGCGGTCATAGAGCCGGACTTCGGCCGGGTAGGCGTGCGCCGCCGAGACCCAGTGCAGGTTGCCCTTGACCTTGATGCTGTCGGCGCCCGGCGTGCCGGACTTGGTGTCGGGCAGGTAGGTGCAATGCACGGCGGTAATTTTCCCGTTCGCGTCCTTGTCGCAGCCGGTGCATTCGACAATGTAGCCGTACTTCAGGCGCGCCTTGTTGCCCGGGAAGAGGCGGCGGAAGCCCTTTTCCGGCACTTCCTGGAAGTCCTCGCCTTCGATCCACAGTTCGCGGCCGAAGGGCATGGTGCGTGTGCCCAGCTCAGGGTGCAGCGGGTGATTGGTGACCGAGCAGTCCTCGAACTGGCCTTCCGGATAGTTGTCGATGATCAGCTTGAGCGGATCGAGCACGGCGACGCGGCGCTGGTCGGATTCGTTCATCACCTCGCGCATGGCGTCTTCGAACAGCACGTAGTCGATCAGCGAGTCGTTCTTGGACACGCCGATGCGATCGGCGAACAGGCGGAAGCCTTCGGCCGAGTAGCCACGACGGCGGGCGCCGACCAGGGTTGGCATGCGCGGGTCATCCCAGCCGTCGACATGCTTTTCCTCGACCAGCTGGATCAGCTTGCGCTTGGACAGCACGACGTAAGTCAGGTTGAGGCGCGAGAATTCGATCTGTTGCGGCAGCGGACGCTGCAACAGGCCGCCTTCGGCCAGTCGTTCGAGCAGCCAGTCGTAGAACGGGCGCTGATCCTCGAATTCCAGCGTGCAGATCGAGTGGGTGATGTTCTCCAGCGCGTCTTCGATCGGATGGGCGAAGGTGTACATCGGATAGACGCACCACTTGTCGCCGGTGTTGTGGTGCGTGGCATGGCGGATGCGGTAGATGGCCGGGTCGCGCAGGTTGATGTTGGGCGCCGCCATGTCGATCTTGGCGCGCAGGATGTGCGTGCCGTCGGCGAATTCGCCGGCCTGCATGCGCCTGAACAGGTCCATGTTCTCGGCGACGCTGCGGCTACGGAACGGCGAATCCTTGCCCGGCTGGGTCAGCGTGCCGCGGTTGGCGCGCATTTCGTCGGCCGACTGGCTGTCAACGTAGGCGTGGCCGGCCGAGATCAGGCATTCGGCAAACTGGGCCATCCAGTCGAAATAGTTGGAGGCCTGGTAGAGATTGGTTTCGCCGACTTTCTCCCACGAACAGCCGAGCCATTTAACCGAATCGACGATGGCGTCGACATATTCCTGCTCTTCCTTCTCCGGATTGGTGTCGTCGAAGCGCAGGTGACAGCGGCCGCCATATTGTTCGGCGAGGCCGAAGTTGAGCAGGATGGACTTGGCGTGGCCGAAGTGCAGGTAGCCGTTCGGCTCGGGCGGGAAGCGGGTGCGGATTTTCGCCGGGTCGAGCGGTGCCGTGGCGTGGTCGGCGGCGGTACCGGGACGGCCGGCCCAGCGGCGCTGGGCGTGCTTGCCGGCGGCCAGGTCGGCTTCGACGATATTGCGGATGAAATTGGCTGCGGGGGCGGCTTCAGGCTTGTTGGGGCTGCTCACGGTAAAACCTCATTGCGTAATCGCGCTATTTTACCGGTTGGCATCATGAATCCGATAAAATTCACCGGATGTCGGCCCTGCACAACCTCTCCGCCCTGAATTTCCTCGCCGTCGGCCTGGGGGCGGCTCTCGGCGCCTGGTCGCGTTGGTTGCTCGGGGTAGCCCTGAACCCGCTGTTTCTCGCCCTGCCGCTCGGTACGCTGGCGGCCAATGTGATCGGTGGCTATCTGGTCGGCATCGCGGTCGGCGTTTTCCACATGAACACGCATTTCCCGATGGCCTGGAAACTGTTCGCAATCACCGGTTTTCTCGGCGGTCTGACCACCTTCTCGACCTTCTCGGCCGAAGTCGTCGAACGCATGCTGGCCGGGCAGTTGCCGCTGGCCCTCGGCCTCGCTTCCGTGCATCTGATCGGCTCGCTGACAGCGACCTACCTTGGCCTGCTGACGGTCGGGGCGACGAAGATCTGGGCCTAGGCGGCCTTCTTCAAGAGCTTCAGGCATTCCACCGACGCGGCCAGGTCGAGCGCCGAGAAATCGTCGAAATTCTTCAGTTTCGGGTTGGCGCCTTTTTCGAGCAGCAGCTTGACCAGGTCGGGCTTGCTGTTCGACGACACGTACATCAGCGCGCTGGCGCCGTTGCCGTTTTGCAGGTCGATGTCGATGCCGGCGGCGATCAGGATTTCGATGATTTCGTGGCTGCCGTTGTAGCAGGCCAGCCACAGGGCGTTGCAGCCGTCGGCGTTGGCCACGGCGATATCGACGCCCAGCGCCAGCAGTTCCTTAACGACGTCGAGACGGCCTTCCTTGGCGGCGCGCATCAGCGGCGTGAAACGGCCGTCGGCTTGAGGGGCGGAGAGATTGTCGGTCGGGAAGCCGTGTTGTTCGAGGAAGGCGGCGAGGGTCGGGGTCATGGGTTTTCCTGATTGCGCTGGGGATAGGGCGGGCCGGTTTCGATGCGGAGGTCGGTGACCGGTGTGCCGATGGTGAAGTGATAGACGCTTTGCCAACGGCTGCCCTCGACGCCGAAGGCCTGGTGTACCGGGTCGTCGAAGAAGCAGCCGATGCCGGTGCCGCGGATGCCAGCGGCTTCGGCTTCGAGGTAGAGCACCTGGCCGATCAGGCCTGCTTCGCGCAGCAGCTCGCGGTAGCCATAGCCGTCATCGGCGATGGTCGAGAAATCGCCGAGCATGCCGAGCGAGAAGGCGCTGGTCGCCGCGATGTCCTGGTGACAGGAGAGGGCGCGGGCCAGGCGCTGGACTTCCGGCAGGCCGAGGGCGGCGAGAAGGGTCAGGTTGAGGTGGGGCGGGCAGTCGGGATCGACGTTGGCAACCGGGCAGCGGCTGGCGAACCGGTCGTCGCTTTTGCCCAGTTCTCCGGGCAGGGTGGCCGCGGCAGCCGGCGTGCGCGGCAGCAGGTAGAGGCCGGGGGGCAGGCCGTCGACGCGAAGCACGAAGAGCAGCAGGTGGATGGCCGGGTCGGCTTCCTGAGCGGAGAACGGGGCCAGCGGGCGGGGCAGGGTGGCGTCGAGCATCCGGTAGAAGGCAGCCTTGTCGAGCGTGCATTTTGGGTCGAAACGCTGGCCGCTGCGGCGCTGGCGGATGATCTGCATGGCGCCGGCCATCGTCGCGTGTGTTGGCAACGCTGGAAAATTTGGAAATGGGGCTTTTTTTGCCGGCGACCGCGCCCCGAAGGAAGTCCCCTTGGGGGATAGCATTCCGGCGTTTGGGGGTGGCCTTCGGCTGGCCGCGGCCGCCTGGTCGATGGCCGGCCAGCGGTAGCCGGGCGAGGGGTCGATGCGGGTTGGTTGTCCCTGCCAGTGGGCCGCAGCCAGCCAGCCAGCGAGTTCGGCTGGCACTTCGCCGAGGCCGGGGGCGCTGATGGCGAGCAGGATTTCCGGCTCTTCGATCTCAGTGAAGGCATAGCGCGACGGCGGAAAGTCGTCGGGCCGGTCGAGGCCGAGGCACTGCGCTAGTGTCTCGCTCGGTACGGCCAGCGCTTCGACTTGCCAGCCGAGCAGCGCGGCGGCGTAGGACAGCGTCGCGATGGCGTGGCCGACATCGAGCTGGCAGTAGCGGAAGGCGCGTTCGCCGTATTTCCAGGCTTCGCGCCACATGACGCTGCTCAGGCCGATGGCCAGCCACCGGCTGCCGTCGGCCTGGCGCAGGGCGCGGCCTTCGAGGACGTGCTGTTCCGGGTCGTAGTGGTGCAGGCCGTCAGGGATGCCGGGCAGGCCGGCGCTCAGCACGTAGGCCTCGACCGGGTGCAGGTTGCCCGAGGACGGGTTGTTGCGCAGCGCCCAGCGGTTCGGCCCCCAGGTTTTCCAGGCCGATAGGCCGAAGCTCAGTTCGAGCAGGGCGCCGAGGCTGTCGAGGTCGGGGGGGATTTCAATTTCGGGCTTTTTTTGCAGGCGACCGTAGCATTGTTCGAAACGGCTTGCCGCCAGCGGCAATTCGAGCACCGGGGCGCCGGGGTAGTGGCGGAAGGCCGCCGGCTGGGCGTCCCAGTCGAGCTGGCCTGGGCCTTCGGCATACGCTTCGAAGCGGTGCTTGGTGCGCGCGTGGTAGGCGAGGAGGACGGCGGCGTTTTGTGAGGTATCCGACACGATGGGGTATTTTTCCTGGGGTTGGGCTGGATTCAGCAAGGGCCATGCCCGCGTGAAATCAGGCAGTTAGCGACTTTGCGTCGGCTGGCACCATCTCTGCAAGGGGAAGGTGGCCGGCGTCGCCATTTGCGGGGCTGGCCACCGATAAAGCATAACCCCCCCAACCCCAACAACGGAGAAAACCATGGACGAATCCAGGAAACCGCCGGTCACGCGCGAGGCGGCGCTGCGCATTGCGCTGGCCGCCCGCGCCATGCCCAATGCCAGCCTGCCGGCACTGATCGAGTTGTTGCAGCGCCGTCTCGGCGAGGAAATCGACGAGGAAAAGCTGCGCCAGGTGACCGTCACGATGCTGAAGACCGGCTTCGCCAGCGCCGACGGCGAGGAGGATGGCGAGGATATCGGCATCGGCCTGGAGGCGATGAAGCTGGCCGTGCGCATCCTGTGGGGCGAAACGCAGGGCGACGATTCGCTGCCCAAGATCGAGTCCTACGAAGATGGCGAGATGCCCGGCTCGGTGCGCGTCGCCATCGCGTCCGACAAGGGCGACACGCTGTCCGGCCATTTCGGCTCCTGCCTGCGCTTTCTGGTCTATCAGGTGTCACCGAGCGAAATCCGGCTGGTCGATATCCGCGACACCATGGATGCCGAGTTTTCGGACGACAAGAACCTGTGGCGCGCCCGGCTGATCGGCGATTGTCACGTCTGCTACGTGGTGTCGATTGGCGGTCCGGCGGCGGCCAAGGTGATCCGCGCCGACATCTATCCGATCAAGATTCCCGACGGCGGGCCGGCACTCGACATCCTGAAGCCCTTCCAGGTGGCCATGGTCGAATCGCCGCCGCCCTGGCTGCTGAAGATACTTGGCGTCGCGGCCGAGAAGCGGCTGAAAAACTACAGCGCCGCCGAGGTCGACGAGTGAGTCAGCCGGCCATCTTCTCCATCTGCCGCGGTTCCAGCCCGACCAGGGTCATCAGCGTGCCCTCGCAGCCGTTCCACCACACCGCCACCCAGGCGGCGCCGTCGGCGTCGATGCGCTCGACCTCGCAGACCGCGCCGACCATGTCCATGAACATGTCGAGATCGTCCTCGTCGAGATCCGGGTCGGGGGTGATGCCGAGAACGCGGACCGAGTCGCCCGGGGCGACGGTCTGGCCCTTGCAGTCGAGGGTGGTGGCAGGCATGGCGGACTCCGTTGGGGTTGGGGTGGTTTCTTCGGCCGTGTCGCAAAGTCGACGCCGGCCGCTGGTTTATTCAGGGGCGTGCAACTGGCGTGCCACCCCGCTTTCAAGGAGTGATTCATGAACAAGATCGGCCTGTTTTTCGGCACCGAAACCGGCACTACCCGCCTGATCGCCAAGAAAATGCAGAAAAAGCTGGGCGACGAGGTCTGCGACAAGCCCATCAACGTCAATCGCATCACGCCGGACGAGATGCTCAAGTACGACGCACTGATCCTCGGCACGCCGAGCTACGGCGTTGGCGAAATCCCGGGCAACGGCGTTTCCGGCTGCTTCGAGCCGAACTGGGCGGAATTTCTCGCCCAGATGCCGGTCAATCCGGACTTCAGCGGCAAGCGCATCGCTTTCTTCGGTCTTGGCGCCCAGGAACGCTACGCCGACCGCTTCTGCAGCTCGCTTCTCGCGCTGGTCGAGAAATTCAGGGGCTGGGGTGCCGAGATCGTCGGCGACTGGCCGATCGACGGCTACACCTATGAACACTCGGCGGCCGAAGTCGATGGCCGTTTCATCGGCCTGATCATCGACCAGCGCACGCAGGGGATGTTCACCGACGAGCGGATCGACGCCTGGCTGGCGCAGGTGGTGCCGCTGCTGCAGGAAAAACTGACCGCCGAAGCCTGATCAGCCGGCGCCAAGGGCTGCGCGCAGGGCCAGGCTGCCGTTCGCCGTCAGCAGCCAGCCGAGAGCGCCGCAGTTGAACAGGACGGTGGCCCAGAAGATAACCAGGAAGGACGCCTTCGCCGTCTTGTGGCGAAACTGCCGCTGGGCCAGCAGCGCGCCTGGCCAGCCGCCGATCAGCGCCAGCAGGTGCAGTGTGCTTTCCTGGGTACGCCAGCGCCCGGCGCGGGCGGCCGCTTTGTCGAGGGCGTAGGTGATGAAGGCGATCAGGCTGGCGCAGGCGTAGAGGGCGACCACAGTGATGGGCAGCCGATTTGCTACGGTCGCCCCTGCCAAAAGGGTAAAAACCAGCGCGACCAGCGCCAGGGGCCAGCGGCTGGGCGCGTTGCTGGCGACGGGCGGCTTTCGCCCAGTGCCGCGGACGAACTGGACGGCGGTGGCGCGCGGACGGCCGCGGGCGTCCGTGCTCAGCTCGTAGGTGACGATTTCATCGCCGACCGGCCGGGGCTGTCGTCCGGAAAAGGCCTTGATGTGCAGAAAAACCGGCTCGCCACCGCCGTTGGGCGTGACGAAGCCGTAGCCCTGCTCGTCCTTCCAGTTCGTGATCCGTCCCTGATACCGCATGTCTGCTTTTGTCGGAAATAGCCAGCCGGCATTTTCGCCGAATCAGACGACGTAGAACAGGATGGCGATGAAATGCGACAGGCTGCCGGCGATCACGAACAGGTGCCAGATGCCGTGCCAGTGCCGGTAACGCTCGTCAAAGGTGAAAAAGACGATGCCGACTGTGTAGAACAGCCCGCCCGCGGCCAGCCACAGAAAGCCGGCCAGGCCGATGCTGGCGATCAGCGGCTTGATGGCGATCAGCACGATCCAGCCCATCACCGCGTAGATGACCAGCGACAGCACGCGGGCTTCCGAGCGCGGCTTGATTTCCTGCGCCATGCCAATCGCCGCCAGCGTCCAGACGATGCCGAACAGCGACCAGCCCCAGGTGCCGCGCAGGCTGATCAGGCAGAAGGGCGTGTAGCTGCCGGCGATCAGCAGGTAGATCGACAGGTGGTCGAGCTTGCGCAACACCCGCTTCAGCCGGCCGCGGACGCTGTGATAGAGGGTCGAGATGCTGTAGAGCATGACCAGCGTCAGGCCATAGACCGTTACGCTGGCAGTCTTGAGCAGGTCGCCGCTTGCAGCGGCGGCGACGATCAGCCAGATGGCCCCGGTCAGCGCGGCCAGGGCACCGATCAGGTGCGTCCAGGCATTGAAGCGTTCTCCGGGGTACATCGCTGGGCTCTGGGGCTACCGATGGGGTGCCCGATGGCCGGCCGGCATCACCCGGTTTCGGCCGTGGCAGCGAGGTAAGCTTCCAGCTGCTGGTCGTGGTCCCTGAAATGCTCCATCAGGGTTTGCCGGACCCGGTCGATGCCTTCGATAGCCTGAATGCCGTTGCCGTCCGCGAAAAACACCACCCGTATCTCCTTCAATTGCCGGGCAATGTCCATGTGCGCCTGATTGTGGGCAACGCGGTGCGCACTCGGGGCGATCTCTTCCATGAACATCGATTCGACCAGATTGTGCTTCAAGGTCATTTCGACGAAGGTCCGGATCAATTGTTCGATATTGCCGTGGCAGACCAGTTTCTGACCGGAGTTGCAATCATTGCAGCTGACTATCCGCTCGCGCTGGTCGCAATGCGCAACGATGCGCTGGATCAGTTCCAGCATGTGCGCGTGGTCCCGCCGCATTCTTTCGACGGCTTCTTGCCTGACTGCTGGCATACCTTGATCTCCCTTCTGAGAAATCGTGTGATGTGGCGGGTGGCGCCGGTCTGACGAGCCGAAAATTGGCTGGCGCTGGCGGATTCTATACCTTGCACATGTCTTAGGGCGTCGTGTTCGAAAACAGTTCCAGAACGATGCGATTGGCAGACTGCAACGAAACTGAAACATCGGCGTAAGAGAATCCTCCCGTTGCTGTCACAAACCCATTCAGGAGAATTCCATGCGTACCTTCCTCGCCACATCCGCCATCGCCCTCGGCCTGACCGCCTGCGCCAGCCAGGCTCCGACCCCCGCCCCTGCACCGGCTGCCGCTACGGCAGCGCCGGCCGCCAAAGCCCCGCAATGCTGGAACGGCGACGCCGGCCAGTTCATGGATGTCGGCACCAAGGCTGCGATCTCCGGCGTCAATGTCGTCTGCGAAAAGACCAGCGATGGCAAGAATGCCCAGTGGATGGGCGCCAAGCACTAAGCCTGCGCTACCGTCACGCGACGCCGCCTTTCAGGGCGGCGTTTTTTGGTGCTGAAAATTCCGCCGTGCTCAAGCGAGGCCAGACAGCGATGCCGGCGAGCCAATACGCCCGAGCGTAGTGGCTGAACCGTCCGCAACCGGAATGCTACGGTCGGCCGGAAAAAATGCCCAAAATCAAAAAATGGCCCGGATCGGCGAACATGCGCTCGCTACTCCATGACTGCGTAATAGAACGCACCGCGCTCCGATGGCGCAGGATGAATCAGATAAACCTTGGACAGCTGCCCCTTGGCGAACACCAGCTTGGCAACCGCATCCCGTTCCTTCGGATCGACCGGCGTTTCAAGGCGTGCGCCGGCGGGAAGTTCAGCGGTAAGCCTGCTGTACCAACGCTTAAATGCGCTCGGTGAATCCAGTACGCAGCGGTATGTTCCCGTCGGGATTTGCTTTTTCTCATCCCTGATGATGCCGAAGATCTTTCCGTTGCTCTTGAGAATGCCGACGCCGAAGGCCACCTTGCCGCTGTTCTGGACGATGCACGATTCGAGCAAGTCGAATCTCGCCGGCTGTGGCAAAACCACGACGATCGGTCGCGTAGACAACACCCAGTACCGGGCGGCCTCCTCGAACAGGCTTCCGTCATCGTTCGACCCCATGATGGCCACCACCTGCTGCGGGGTCATTCCCTTGCGCAGCGTCTTGAGCTTGTCGAGAACTTCCAGCTCGAAACCCGTCATCCGGCTGATCGCCTCCTCGGGTGGCGTTGTCGCACAAGCGGCGATCACGCAGGCAAACAGCAATCCGAGCATGCGGCTTGGCAGGGTGATCAAATGGCGAACGTGAGGCATGTGGCCAGGTAAGCGTCTGAAGAGGCTCATAAGATTTTCCTCCTGCTATTCGTCACTAAAAATAAGTGATGCTGGCGCTCAGGACAAGGTTGGAATGAAAAACAATTGGAGGTTGAGCTAAACCCTATTATTCGCTGGATAGAGGCGAGCAAGCACGCGCAACTGCAACGCGGAGAAGACTGAGAAATCACCACCGAAGAGATCGGCCGCTGATCGACTCACAATGTCAGTGATCTCGCCGATATTTAGGGATGCCTTTGAAGTGATGTCCTGGTACTCCGGTAGATATTGAATCCGTTCGGTGGCGAGATCGCGAACGTCGAAACGTTTCAAGGCAGTGTTTTCCGTGATGTGAATCGGATGCTTTGGGAACGATCCGGCTACTAGCATCCCGATTACCGCGCGCCAACCATCTTGTTCGCCCGGTGAGTACTCCAATTGCAGACCAGTAGTTGAGTTCTGGTACACCAGGGTTAGGCCCCAAGCGTCCTCCTCCGACTTGGCTAATGACAGTTCGAACTTGGAGCAAAGCGGCTCCATAGCACGCTTTGCCTCGGTTGCCTGGTTGCTGAAGTGTGGAGGGCGCTTGCGCACAGTTCTGTTCTGCGGCCTAACGTGCAAGCTCAACCGACGGCACAAAGCGCAGCTTTTTGACGGTCGGCTGGAGCGGTTTGTTCGGCGTCATTGAGCTAGCCGGCATGTTTCTTCATCAACGGCGCTATCTGGTAACAGCTTTGATAGGAACTCACCAAAAGAGGGGGATAGTTCGATGTCTTGACCAGCCGCGACATCAAGCCAAGTGACGCATGGAATACGGCTATTTCGATAGTCTAGGGAAATCCACCAATGGCCATCGCCAGCAAGCAAAACCTGATTTGATGGCAACCCCCATTCTTTGATCATGTATTCGCTATTGAGGATGTTGTGAATACCTGACGGAGACGCTGTTGATCCGATGCCAAACAACTCGTGAAAAGATACATGATCTTCAGCCCAAGTGGTTTTTCGGTGCGTCGGGTATACGAACCCCTGGGTGTAGCCACCGTTTTGCACTCGCCACAAGGCAACTAGTTCCTCTGGAAAATTGACACCAAGAATTCCTTCTGCCTCCGTCAATATTTCGTCTGTGATCGGAGGGTTGTGATCCGAGTCTGTGCCCCAGAACTGCGATGAATTTATAACCACGTTTGTTTCCTATGACGCCGAACGACGCTGTAGAAAAAGTATATTCATGCCAGCATCGTGCCGTGAACCATATGGAATAACAAGACTCCAAGCTGAAGTTGAATTCAGGGAGGCGCCATGGCCCGCTACAAAGCAATCGACACCAGC
>JAGOBB010000019.1 GCA_017983615.1 Azonexus sp. | reverse complement strand
GGCCGTTCGCTGGCGCGCTCTTTCCTGACGAGCGGCTTCCTGGCGGGCGGCGTCCTGGCGAGAGGTTTCCTGACGGGCGGCTTCCTGGCGAGCGGCTTCCTGACGGGCGGCTTCCTGTCGGGCAGCTTCCTGTCGGGCAGCTTCCTGTCGAGCAGCGTCCTGACGAGCAGCGTCCTGTCGAGCAGCCTCCTGTCGTGCAGCCTCCTGTCGTGCGGCTTCCTGACGTGCGGCTTCCTGACGTGCGGCTTCCTGTCGAGCAGCTTCCTCGCTTGCGGAAGCTAGGCGGGCTGCCTCAAGGCGTTCGGCTTCCCGTCTGGCTGCCTCTTTTCGTGCCCGTTCTTCCGCTGCCGCCTGTTTTGCGAGGGCCTGACGCTCCGCTTCCTGTTTCGCGGCTGCGGCCCTTGCTGCTTCCTCGGCAAGCTTTTCCCGTTCCTGTTGTTCGATGCGGGACTGCGCTTCGGCTTCCGCATTGTCGGGGGCGGCCAGGATGGCAGGCGAAGGCTCCGGTGGTGGCGCGGGGACGACGAACTCGGGTGCCGGTGACTGGTCGAGCGCAATGATGGCAGGCGCCGGCTGTTTCGGCGCGGCCACGGCCGCTGGGGGGCTTGGGATGGGGTCGGCGGCAGCCATCTTGGCGGGCGGGGCCGCTTCCGCAATGGCGGGGGCCGGCACGACTGTCGTGGGCGCTGGCGGTGGAGGTTCTGGCTGGCTGAAGCTTACGACTGCCGGCGAAGTGGCGACTGCTGGCTCGACTGCTGGTTCAACCGATGGCGGCGGTGTCGGGAGCGGCGGCGAGGGGATAGTCGGTGCCGCGCTCGCCAATGGCTGGGAATCCGGGGGCATCAGCCGCTCGATGCTGTGTTCGGGAGGGGGGGCAGAACTGGCTGGCAGGCTCCTCGCGGCTGGCGCCGGCGCCAGCGCGACTAGCAGACTCGGCGCCAGGACCCGCCGGACTTGCCAGGGAAAGGCCAGACCCGGTAGCCCGAATTCTTCCCCGGTCAGGGTCAGGCTTAACAGGAGGGCATGGATGGCTATCGAAAGCAGCAACGCAAAGCGCAGCCGCAGGGCCGGAGGACGGGGCCGGCGGACCGTCTGCCGGCCAGGCCCGCGTGGCCCGGAATCCGGGGCAGGTGGCGGACCGGATGGTCGCCTTGCCGCGCTGCCGGATTCAGTGATGCTCAAGTGCGCCCCGCCTTAGCGCTTCGGGTGAGGCGGCAACGTCGCACCCCAGTTCGCGGAGCGCGCCCGACAATCATCAAGTTCGCACTGGATCGGCTCGAATCGATCGACTGAATGTGCGCTGACACCGATGCTCCTGAATGAATGGACGTTGATCGGCAGATTATGCGGTCAGAGTCGATAGACGGGCAACGAAACTGTCATGCGCTCGTCTGCAGAAGAAAATTGGGGGCGCCCTTCGTGTTGCGAGGATGAATCGCAGAGAACCGGGCCTTGCTTTGGCAAATGCTACGGTCGGCCCGAAAAAAGGGCAAAAATCAAAATCGGGTGCCGACGTGATGTGCCTGAAACGGTTGTGGGGCAGCCAGCAATTGGTTATGTAGAGTACAGGCTCTGTGCACAAAAAGAATAGGGGGACGACACCCAATTTAGTCAAAGCTTGGCAAGCATGCTCGCGTAACAACTGAAGCTAATGATCGGAATGCCAAGGTCTCGTGCTTTGCGAGCCTTTCCGCTTAAGCTATCCGGGTCACCCGCAGCAACCAAGCGTGTCTTTTTGCTGACCGAAGATAGCAAGCGCAATCCACGACTGACCGTTTCGGCTTCGAGATCACTGCGCTCAAAGTCAGATGCAGTGCCAGTGATCACTACCCCATCGCCTACTCCAAGCTGAAAGCCCAACATCGACGTTGTTCCTGCCGTTTCCTCGGCAGCATCCGCAGCCAGTACGTCATCTACATCACTATTTGTAAGTCCTAGCAGCTTGGCCACCAGCAGGAGATCGGCGCGCTCGTTGTCAGTTACGATCCCATCCCGCTTTGCCATTTGGGCGAGTGATATAAGGTAACGGTAGTGGCAGTGCAGCGCCTCCTCTTGAGATAGACCAATCGCCTCTGCAACCTGAATCAGCTCGGCTTCTTCGTGCAGACTGATGAAGCGATCCATTAATACTTTGTCTATAACGGCCAGGTAATTGTTTGCGGCCGGATAGATATTATCGCGAGGAACTTTGGAGGCGAGACGACTCAGGAAATGCAGATTTTTGTGACTGCCCACCTCTGAACGGGTGACAGGTTTTACGTCTTTAACTGCTAGTTTCGGCCATGGCATGGTTTGGGCCTGATCGACAATCTCACTCCATTCGGCAAGGAAGTTCGGATCTTGTTGCAGATAGAAAGCGAGCAACTGACTGGCCGCCTTAGCATCATCGAGTGCCGAATGGGCATGCTCTATCGAATATCCTATGGCTTCGCAACAATCGGCAAGACGCCTAGTAACGCCATCGATGTAGTGACCCGCTAGTTGCATCGTGCACAACCCCAATGCACGGCTTACAGGCACCTGCAAACCGATTCGGGCGAATTCAGCTGCTAGAAAATTGGTATCGAATGGCAGGTTGTGTGTTACTAGAACACGCCCCTGAAGCAATCGAATCACATGCCCTGCGATGTCTTCAAATTTTGGTGCAGCAAAAAGATCGGCGGCGGTGATTCCGTGCACCTCTGTGGCACCGATATCCCGCATTGGATTAACGAGCGTAGCCCAGCTTTCGATTTCATCCCCTGTTTCATCGACCAATACGATGCCAATTTCAACGATGCGATCGTGGCGTCCAGCAAATAAGCCTGTTGTCTCAAGGTCGAGAACCGCGAATGTACTCAAAGGAAATCCTCCTCTGCTTCCCCGGGCTCTGATTCTGTGGCGTCCGTTCCGGAGTACTTTGCATAGATCGAGGTATAGACGACGCTCACTCCAGTATTTGTGCAGGTTAGCTCCGGCTCGGTTTCGAAGTTGACGTCCAGATCCTCACCGCGCAAGCCTTGCCACATCGCCAAATAATTGATATGTCCGTATTTCGCCTTTTTTGGAGGCTTCTTTTGGTCGACGCCGCCTTTCCATGGCAGTGTCACCAAACATCCCGCTTCGGCTTTCGCTGCCAGTTCAGGGTTGCTCTGACGCTGCTTTCGCCCGGCTTCCCAGCACGCAATCAATCCTTGATCATCCCCTTGCCACTCTTCCTTCCAGGTAAGCCCGGTACGGATCGGAACACTGAAGAATCGCGTAATGAGAGACATGAAATACCCCGGTTCAAATAGGTCTTCAGCTAAATTCATTTAGCTTAGTTATATTACCAAGACAAGGACGCAAACGGCATAACGCTTCTGGCCGAACAGGGCTATTTCCCGCCCGCAAAAAAGCCGCCCTTGGGCGGCTTTTTGATTCGGCACCGGCAGGTGCTTAGCGAACGATCTGGTTCAACTCGCCCTTGGCGTAGCGCTCGGCCATCTTGTCGAGGGCGACGGCCTTGATCTTGCTGGCGTTGCCGGCGGTGCCGAAGGCTTCGAAGCGGGCCAGGCAGATTTTCTTGGCGGCTTCGCGGGCCGGCTTGAGGTAGTCGCGCGGGTCGAACTTGTCCGGGTGCTCGGTCAGGTAGCGGCGGATGGCGCCGGTCATGGCCAGGCGGATGTCGGTGTCGATGTTGACCTTGCGCACGCCGTGCTTGATGCCCTTGACGATTTCCTCGACCGGCACGCCGTAGGTTTCCTTCATGTCGCCGCCGAATTCGCGGATTTCGGCGAGCAGTTCCTGCGGCACGCTGGAAGAGCCGTGCATGACCAGGTGGGTGTTGGGGATGCGGGCGTGGATTTCGGCGATGCGGTCGATGGCTAGGATGTCGCCGGTCGGCTTCTTGGTGAACTTGTAGGCGCCGTGGCTGGTGCCGATGGCGATGGCCAGCGCGTCGCAGTTGGTCTGCTTGACGAAGTCGGCGGCCTGCTCGACGTCGGTCAGCAGGTCTTCGCGGGTCATGTGGCCTTCGGCGCCGTGGCCGTCTTCCTTGTCGGCCTTCATGGTTTCAAGCGAGCCGAGAACGCCTAGTTCGCCTTCGACCGAGACGCCGATGGCGTGGGCGAATTCGACGACCTTGCGGGTGACTTCGACGTTGTATTCGTAGCTGGCGACGCTCTTGCCGTCAGCCTGCAGCGAGCCGTCCATCATCACCGAGGTGAAGCCGGAGCGGATGGCGCTCATGCAGACGGCCGGGCTCTGGCCGTGGTCCTGGTGCATGACGATGGGGATGTTCGGGTAGGCTTCGAGGGCGGCCAGGATCTGGTGGCGCAGGAAGGGCTCGCCGGCGTATTTGCGGGCGCCGGCCGAGGCCTGCATGATGACCGGGGCGTCGACCTGGGCGGCTGCTTCCATGATGGCCCAGACCTGTTCCATGTTGTTGACGTTGAAGGCGGGCAGACCGTAGCCGTTTTCGGCGGCGTGGTCGAGCAGTTGGCGCATGGATACGAGCGGCATGGGAACTCCTGTTCGGTTTCGTGTTTAGCTGAATGGTCTATTTTACAGGGCTAGGCGATCTGGTGTTCGCCCACCCGGACGATCTTGAGCGTGTTGGTACCGCCGGTGGTGCCGATCGGTTCGCCGATGGTCAGGGCAATCAGGTCGCCTTTCTCTACGACCCCACGGTCGATCAATAGTTGCTCGGCTTCGGCCAGCAGGCGGTCGCGGTCGGTGTGCTGCTGCTTCATGGCGAGCGGGCAGACGCCGCGGTAGAGCACCATGCGGCCGAGCGATTCGGCATCGGGGGTCAGGGCGTAGATCGGCACACCGGAATTCATCCGGCTCATCCACAGCGCGGTCGAGCCGGACTGGGTCAGCGCGGCAATGGCCTTGACCTTGAGGTGGTGCGCCGTCCAGATGGCGGCCATGGCGATCGACTGGTCAATGCGGGTGAACACGCGGTCAAGGAATTCGCGGTCGAGGGTGATTTCGGCCGAGCGCTCGGCCTCGACGCAGATGCGGGCCATCGATTCGACGACCTCGACCGGGTATTTGCCGGCCGCGGTTTCGGCCGACAGCATCACCGCGTCGGTGCCGTCGAGCACGGCGTTGGCGACGTCGGAGACTTCGGCGCGGGTCGGCACTGGCGAGAGGATCATCGATTCCATCATCTGCGTGGCTGTGATGGTCAGCTTGTTCTTGTCGCGGGCCAGGCGGATCATCTTCTTCTGCAGGGCCGGGACGGAGGCATCGCCGACTTCGACGGCGAGGTCGCCGCGGGCGACCATGACGCCGTCCGAGGCGTCGAGGATTTCTTCCAGGTTGGTCACTGCCTCGACGCGCTCGATCTTGGCGATTAGCACGGCGGAGCTGCCGGCGGCGCGCAGCAGCTGGCGGGCCATGTACATGTCGGCGGCGCTCTTCGGGAAGGAGACGGCGACGAAATCAACGCCGATCTGGGCCGCCGTCTTGATGTCGTCCATGTCCTTGGCGGTCAGCGCCGGCGCGGTCAGGCCGCCGCCCTGGCGATTGATGCCCTTGTTGTTCGACAGGTCGCCGCCGACCAGCACGCGGGTGTGGATTTCCTGACCGCGGACGCCGGTGACTTCAAGCTTCAGGCGACCGTCGTCGAGGAGCAGGATGTCGCCATTGACGACATCCTTGGGTAGATCCTTGTAATCGAGGCCGACCCGCTCCTGGTTGCCCAGCGTGCAGGTGGCGTCGAGGATGAAGGCTGCGCCGACGACCAGCGTGATCTTGCCACCCTCGAACTTGCCAACGCGAATCTTCGGCCCTTGCAGGTCGCCGAGGATGCCGACCGTCCGGCCGAATTTGGCCGCCGCGGCGCGGATGCCGTCAGCGCGGGCCTTGTGGTCATCGGCCGTGCCGTGCGAGAAATTCATCCGGACGACATCGATGCCGGCCTGGACCATGCGTTCGAGAACTTCCGGAGTGGACGAGGCGGGGCCCAGCGTGGCAACGATCTTGGTGTGGCGTGACATGTCTCTTCTCTTCCCTGGCTTTTTTGATTTTGGATGTTTTTTGGGGCCGACCGTAGCATTGCGATACTACGGTCGGATTTTTGCCGGATTATTTCGCGGCGCGCTCTTCGAGCACCGCAATCGCCGGCAGGGTCTTGCCTTCGAGGAATTCCAGGAAGGCGCCGCCGCCGGTCGAGATGTAGCCGACGTCGTCGTGGATGTGGAACTTGGCGATGGCGGCCAGCGTGTCACCGCCACCGGCGATCGAGAAGGCCTCGGAGTGGGCGATGGCCGAGGCCAGCATCTTGGTGCCGCCGGCGAACTGCGGCAGTTCGAAAACGCCGACCGGGCCGTTCCAGACGATGGTGCCGGCGTTGGCGATGATTTCGGCCAGCTTGGCGGCGGTCTTCGGGCCAACGTCGAGGATGCGGTCGTGGGCGGCGACGTCATCGACGGAAATCTTGTTGGCGCGGGCCAGGGCGGAGACTTCGTCAGCGACGACGACGTCGACCGGCAGCGGCACTTCGGCGCCACGCTGCTTCATGATGTCCATGATGGCGTGGGCTTCCTTGACCAGATCCGCTTCGGCCAGCGATTCACCGATGCGCTTGCCGGAGGCGAGCAGGAAGGTGTTGGCGATGCCGCCGCCGACGATCAGCTGGTCAACCTTGTCGGCCAGCGACTTGAGGATGGTCAGCTTGGACGACACCTTGGAACCGCCGACGATGGCGACCAGCGGGCGCTTCGGTTCGTGCAGGGCCTTGCCCAGCGCGTCGATTTCGGCGCCCATCAGGATGCCGGCGCAGGCGACCGGCGCGAACCTGGCGATGCCGTGGGTGGTCGCTTCGGCGCGGTGGGCGGTGCCGAAGGCGTCATTGACGTAGATGTCGCACAGCTTGGCCATTTTCTGGGCCAGTTCTTCGTTGTTCTTCTTTTCGCCCTTGTTGACGCGGCAGTTTTCGAGCAGCACGACTTCGCCCGGCTTGACGTCAAAGCCGCCATCGACCCAGTTCTGGATCAATCGCACCGAGGTATGCAGCATCTGGCCGAGGCGCACGGCGACGGGCATCAGCGTGTCTTCCGGCGTCATCTCGCCTTCGGTCGGACGGCCGAGGTGGGAGGTGACCATCACGGCGGCGCCCTTTTCCAGGCAGTACTTGATCGACGCCAGCGAGGCGCGGATGCGGGTGTCCTCGGTGATATTGCCGGCTTCGTCCTGCGGCACGTTCAAGTCGGCGCGGATGAAAACGCGTTTGCCGGAAACATCGAGGTCGGTCAGCTTGATGACGTTCATGGTCTTCTCCAGAGTTTGAGGTTAGTTATCTTGTTTTGGCCAGAGGCGCGACCAGTGGTCGGCCACTTCCAGCATGCGGTTGGCGAAGCCCCATTCGTTGTCGAACCAGACGAAGATGTTGACCAGATGGGTGCCGGCGGTGCGCGTCTGGCTGCCATCGACGATGGCCGAATGGGGGTCGTGATTGAAATCGATCGAGGCGTGCGCCGCCTCGGAATAAGCGATCAGCTTCTTGAGCGGGCCGCGGGCAGCCTCGGCGAGCAGGGCGTTGACGCTATGCGCCGAGACCGGGCGCTGGGTGCTGATGGTCAGGTCGATGGCCGAGACATTGGTCGTCGGCACGCGGATCGCCTTGGCCTGGACGCGGCCGGCCAGTTGCGGCAGCAGGCGTTCGACGCCGCGGGCCAGGCCGGTCGACACCGGGATGATCGACTGCATCGCCGAACGTGTCCGACGAAGGTCGTCGTGATGATAGCCGTCGATCAGCGGCTGGTCATTCATGACCGAATGTAGCGTGGTCAGCAGCGCCTGTTCGACGCCAACCTCGCGGTCGAGCAGATCGAGCAGCGGGACGATGGCGTTGGTCGTGCAGGAGGCGGCCGAGACCAGCTGTTCGGCGCCGGTCAGCGTTTGCTGGTTGATGCCGGCGACGATGGTCGCGTCAACATCCTCACCGCTGGCGCCAGGATGCGAGAGCAGCAGGCGCGGACAGCCAGCCTCGATGAATTTGGCCAGATTTTCGCGCTGACCGTAGCATCCGGAGGCTTCGACCAGCAGATCGATGCCAAGCGCCCGCCAGTCGACGCCTTCCGGCGTCCGGGCGTGGCTGACGGCAATCCGCTGGCCGTTGATCAGCAGGGCGTCATCTTCAACTTCGACGGTGCCGGGAAAGCGGCCATGGGTCGAGTCGAAACGGGTCAGGTAGGCCATGCTGTCCAGCTTGGCCGGTTCGTTGATGGCGACTACCTGCAGGCGGTGGGCCACCGGCGACTCCTGCTGGGCGCGCAGAAAGCAACGGCCGATGCGGCCGTATCCGTTGATGGCAAGACGCAGTGGCTTTTGCAACTTAATTGGCGGCCGTGGCCGGCTCCTTCTTGGGTTCCGGCGCATCCTTCGGCGCGATGCCGCTGGCGTTCGCATCGTAATGGACTTCCGCCAGTTCGAGCGGGGTGGTCGGCGAGCAGGTCTTGTAGCGCCCGATGCCGAAACTGCGAATGTCGGTGTAGAAGACGACGACGCCCTGGCCCTGGAAATAGTGCTCGGTGTAGGCGCGGTCGCGGCCGCCATAGAACGGAATCCAGTGCTTGCCGGTGCAGAAGGCGCGCTCGGAGGTCGGCTTGCCGAGGATGGCGACGGTTTCTTCGAACGTCATGCCCGGCTTGATTTTAGCGAAGGGGCTGTCGGCCGGCGGGTTGCCGGTGACGGCGGCTGCTTCGGCGGGTTTGGCTTCGTCGGCCAGCGTGGTGGCGACGGGCAGGGAAAGGCAAAGGGCTGCGGTGGTGATGCGGGCGAAACGGTAATTCACTTCGATCTCCTGAAGGGCAGTGGGTTCTTCGGCTCTCTCCGGTTTGAAACGACTCGCCCCGCATCAGCGGGGCGAGGGGTGCAGCTTTTTATGTCTTACTTGACGGCCATCCAGGCGCGGGCGGCGTCGAGCATGCGGCAGGAGTAGCCCCACTCGTTGTCGTACCAGGCCAGGACCTTGACCAGCACCGAGCCGTCTTCGCTCTTGATGACGCGGGTCTGCGTCGCGTCGAAGGTCGAGGACACGGTGGTGTGGTTGAAGTCAGAGGAGACCAGCGGCTCGTTGTTGACGTCGAGGATGCCCTTCAGCGGCCCGTTGGCAGCGGCGGTCATCAAGGCGTTGATTTCTTCCTTGGTGGTGGCGCGGTCAGCGGTGAAGGTCAGGTCGACCAGCGAGACGTTGATGGTCGGCACGCGCAGCGCGAAACCGTCAACCTTGCCGACCAGTTGCGGCAGCACCAGGCCGACGGCCTTGGCGGCGCCGGTCTTGGTCGGGATGATGTTGGCGGCGGCGGCGCGGGCGCGACGCAGGTCCTTGTGGCGGACGTCGACGGTGACCTGGTCGTTGGTGTAGGCGTGGATGGTGGTCATCAGGCCCTGCTTGATGCCGACGCTGTCGGCCAGGATCTTGGCGACCGGGGCCAGGCAGTTGGTCGTGCAGGAAGCGTTGGAGACGACGGTCATGCCGGGCTTCAGCGCGCCTTCGTTAACGCCCATGACGATGGTCGTGTCGACATCGTCGCCGCCCGGGGCGGAGATCAGCACGCGCTGGGCGCCCTGGTCGAGCAGCGCCTGGGCCTTGGCCTTGGTGGTGTAGGCGCCGGTGCATTCGAGCAGGACGTCGACGCCATGGCTGGCCCAGTTGACGCCCTTCGGATCCTTGGTCGAGTAGAAAGCGATCTTCTTGCCGTCGATGATGATGCAGTTTTCACCTTCGGTTTCGACGGAGGTGCGGAAGCGGCCGTGGGTGGTGTCGTACTTGAGCAGGTGGGCGTTGGTCGTCAGATCGCCGGAGGCGTTGATGGCGACGACTTCGAATTCGTTCTGCAGGCCCTGCTCGTAGATGGCGCGCAGCGTGCAGCGACCGATACGACCAAAACCGTTGATTGCAACCTTGATAGCCATGAATCTAACTCCTCTCTAAAAAATCAGGACAACAGTGCCTTGGCCGTCTTGACGACGTTGGCGACGGTGAAACCGAACATGTCGAACAGCTGGCCGGCCGGTGCCGACTCGCCGAAGCGGTCGATGCCGATCACGGCGCCGTGCAGGCCGACGTACTTGCGCCAGAAATCGGGATGCGCGGCCTCGATGGCGATGCGCGTCTTGCAGGCGCCGACGACGGATTTCTTGTACTCGTCGCTCTGGCGGTCGAAAACGTTGGTGCAGGGCATGGAGACCACGCGGGTCGCAATGCCTTCGCCGGCCAGGGCGGCCTGGGCGTCGAGCGCCAGCTTGACCTCGGAGCCGGTGGCGATGAAGGTGATCTGGGCATCGCCTTCGCAGTCGGACAGCACGTATCCGCCCTTGGCGATGTCGGCGTCGGCGATTTTCTGGGTGACCGTCGGCAGGTTCTGGCGCGACAGCGCGAGGATGCTCGGGCCATTTTTCCGGTCCACCGCGGACGTCCAGGCGATGGCGGTTTCCGTGGCATCGGCCGGGCGCCAGACATCCAGATTCGGGATGATGCGCATCGACGGAATATGCTCGACCGGCTGGTGCGTCGGACCATCCTCGCCGAGGCCGATGGAGTCGTGCGTGTAGACCATGATCTGGCGCTGCTTCATCAGCGCGGCCATGCGGATCGCGTTGCGGGCGTAGTCCGAGAAGACCAGGAAGGTCGCGGTGTAGGGCACCAGGCCGCCGTGCAGCGCGATGCCGTTGGCGATGGCAGTCATGCCGAATTCGCGCACGCCGTAGTAGCAATAGTTGCCGCCCTCAGTGCGGGTGACGCCCTTGCTGCCCTTGACGAAGGTCAGGTTGGAGCCGGCCAGGTCGGCTGAGCCGCCGAAGATTTCCGGCACGGCCGGGACCAGCGCGGCGATGGCGTTTTGCGACGCCTTGCGGGTGGCGATGTTCTCGGCCTTCTCGCGGCAGGCAGCGATGTAGGCGGATTTGGTGGCTTCCCAGTTGGCCGGCAGTTCGCCCTTGATGACGCGGCGCTCGAACTCGGCGGCTTCGGCCGGGAAGGCCGCGCGGTAGGCCGCGAAACGGGTGTTCCAGCCGTTTTCCAGCGCGGCGCCGGTAGCCTTGCGGTTCCAGGCGGCGTAAATGTCGGCCGGGATTTCGAAAGCCGGATGGTTCCAGCCAATGTATTCGCGGGCGGCGGCAATTTCGTCCTTGCCGAGCGGCGCACCGTGGCAGTCGTGCGAGCCTTGCTTGTTCGGCGAACCAGCGCCGATCGTCGTCTTGCAGCAGATCAGGCTAGGCTTGTCAGTGATGGCCTTGGCCGCCAGCAGCGCCTTCTCGATGGCGTCGCTGTCATGGCCGTCGACGCCGGCAACCACATGCCATCCGTAGGCTTCGAAACGCTTTGGCGTGTCGTCGGTGAACCAGCCTTCGACGTGACCGTCGATGGAGATGCCGTTGTCGTCCCAGAACGCGATCAGCTTGCCCAGACCGAGGGTGCCGGCCAGCGAGCAGGCTTCGTGCGAGATGCCTTCCATCAGGCAGCCGTCGCCAAGGAAGGTGTAGGTGTGGTGATCGACGATTTCGTGGCCGGGGCGGTTGAATTCGGCGGCCAGCACCTTCTCGGCCAGCGCAAAGCCGACGGCGTTGGTGATGCCCTGGCCGAGCGGGCCGGTGGTTGTCTCGACGCCAGGCGTGTAGCCGTATTCCGGGTGGCCCGGGGTTCTTGAATGCAACTGGCGGAAATTCTTCAGGTCGTCGATCGACAGATCGTAGCCCGTCAGGTGCAGCAACGCATACACCAGCATCGAACCGTGGCCGTTCGACATCACGAAGCGATCTCGGTCCGGCCAGTGCGGGTTGGCCGGATTGTGACGCAGGTGGCGGCGCCAGAGGACCTCGGCGATTTCGGCCATGCCCATCGGCGCACCGGGGTGGCCGGAATTGGCCTGCTGGACGGCGTCCATGGCGAGGGCGCGGATGGCGCCGGTCAGGGGAGAAAACTTGGGGAGGGTGCTGACGCTCATGTCCGGAAATCCAGCCTGCTGAAAAGGCTAAATTATCCGGGAAAACCCGCGTTTTGGGTAGGGTAAGTTGCTCTTGTGGCTGGTTTTCCGGGCTGTCACCGATCAGTTTTTCTTAATCCACAAGTCATAATCGGTGACGGATCTCCGCGGCTGTCACCGGAGGTCGTCAGGCCGGATTGCCGGCGCGATCCCCTCCGGGGAGGGATCAAGCGGCGTGGTAGCCGGTCACGCGGTCGACCTCGTTTTTCGATCCCAAAATGACCGGCACGCGTTGGTGCAGTTTTTCCGGGGCGATGTCGAGGATGCGCTGGCGACCCGTCGTTGCGGCGCCGCCGGCCTGCTCGACTAGGAAGGCCATCGGGTTGGCCTCGTACATCAGGCGCAGCTTGCCGCCCTTGTCCTTGAGCTTGCTGTCGAGCGGGTACATGAAGATGCCGCCACGGGTCATGATGCGATGCACGTCGGCCACCATCGAGGCCACCCAGCGCATGTTGTAGTCCTTGCCCAGCGGCCCTTCCTTGCCAGCCTGCATTTCGCCGACATAGCGCTGGACCGGCGCTTCCCAGAAGCGCTGGTTGGCCATGTTGATGGCGAACTCCTTGGTGTCGGCCGGAATCTGCACGTTTTCCTGGGTCAGCACGAACTGGCCCTGCTCGCGGTCAAGCGTGAAGACGACGACGCCGTCGCCGACGGTCAGGACGAGCAAGGTGGTCGGGCCATAAACCGCGTAGCCGGCTGCGACCTGGGCGGTGCCTGGCTGCAGGAAGGCAGCTTCGGCCGCCTCCGGCGTCGACAGGTCGGCGCCTTCCGGGCATTTCAGCACCGAGAAGATGGTGCCGATCGAGACATTGACGTCAATGTTCGACGAACCGTCGAGCGGGTCAAAGGTCAGCAGGTATTCGCCCTGCGGATAGCGGTGGGGGACCAGGTGCGGCAGGTCCATTTCCTCGGAGGCCATGGCGGCGAGATGGCCGCCCCATTCGTTGGCGTCGAGCAGGATTTCGTTGGACAGGACGTCGAGCTTCTTCTGTGCTTCGCCCTGCACGTTGTCGCTGCCGGCTTCGCCGAGTACGCCGCCCAGCCCGCCCTTGCCGATGGCTACGGAGATGGCCTGGCAGGCCCGCGAGACGATTTCGATCAGGAACTTCAGGTCGCCGGTGATGACGCCCTTGTTGCGTTGTTCTTCGGTGAGATAACGTGCCAGCGTGCGCTGTGCCATGGGGACTCCTGCCTCGATGCGAAATGCAAAGGGCGGATTTTAACCCGCGGCGCAGCGGGCGTGCAGGTAGGCGAAGGCTGCTGCGCTGGTCAATGGCTTGCTGAACAGGAATCCCTGGACTTCGTCACAGCCATTGGAACGCAGCAACTCCAGCTGATCCTCGGTTTCGACGCCTTCAGCAATGACCCTCAGGCCCAGCGAGTGAGCCAGGGCAATCGTGCCGAAAGCAATGGCACGGTCGTTGAGATCGGTTTCGATATCGGCGACGAAAGAGCGGTCGATTTTCAGGTGGTCGATCGGGAACAGCTTGAGGTAAGCGAGCGAGGAGTAGCCGGTGCCGAAGTCGTCGATGGCCAGCGTGACGCCCATGCGACCCAGCCGTTCGAGAATGATGATGGCTTCCTTCGGATTTTCCATCACCGCGCTTTCGGTGATTTCCAGTTCGAGGAGGTCGGCCGGCAAGCCGGAGGCAGTCAGGGCGCTGGCGACTGTTTCGCAGAAATCGCGGCGACGCAACTGGCGAGCGGAGACGTTGACAGCAATGCGTATTGGTTTGAGGCCGGCGTCGATCCAGTGCTTCATCTCGCGGCAAGCGTTGGTGAGCACCCACTCGCCGATTTCGACGATGATCCCGGTTTCTTCGGCGACTGGTATGAAGCGCGATGGCGAGATCATTCCTTCGCTCGGATGATGCCAGCGGAGCAGCGCTTCCACGCCGGTCGGTACGGCGTCGCCAGCGCGGAATTGCGGCTGGAAGCAGAGCGCGAGTTCGTTGCGGGCGATGGCATGACGCAACTTGTGCTCGATGTTCAGGCGCTCGGAGGTGACCAGGTTCATCTCGCTGGCGAAGAACTGGTAGTTGTTCCGGCCGGCAGATTTCGCGTGGTACATCGCCGTGTCGGCGTTCTTCAGGATGATGTCGCCATCCTGGCCGTCATCCGGGAAAACGCTGATGCCGATCGACGGGCTGGTGTGTAGTTCGTGGCCGTTGGCTTCGATTGCCGAAGACAGGGAAACTATGACCTTGCCGGCGACATTGGCGGCATCGGCCGGAGAGACGATGCCGGGCAGAATGATGACGAACTCGTCGCCGCCGAGGCGCGCCACGAAATCCGTTTCGCGGACGACGCTGGACAGGCGGCAGGCGACCTCACGCAGCAATTCGTCGCCGACCTGGTGACCCAGGGTGTCGTTGATAATCTTGAAGCGATCCAGGTCGAGGAACATGATCGCCACTTTCCAGTTGTGGCGCCGCGCCTCGGGCAGCAACTGGGCCAGGCGCATGAGCAGCGCCAGCCGGTTCGGAAGGCCGGTCAGCGTATCGTGCTGGGCGATATGGCGCATCCGCTCTTCGGCCTGCTTGCGTTCCGTGATGTCGGCCAGGATCCAGATGTAATTCGCGGGGAGGCCGCTTTGTGGATCATCGACCCGGTTGACCCGCGTGCCGGCGGGAAAGTGGTCGCCGTTTTTCCGGGTGACGTGGAGTTCGCCACTCCACGCGCCATGCAGCGCAATGTTTTCCTGGAAGACCTCCAGCGACTCTTCCTGTTCCAGCTCGATCAGCCCGAAGACGGTCTGGCCGAGCAGTTCGAAGGACTCGTACCCTGTCATCTGGGTGGTGGCCGGATTGATCGCCAGGATGCGGTGCGCTTCGTCGGTGAAAATGATGCCGGCCGGCGTGTGGGTGTACACCTTTTGCGCCAGTTGTTCGCGTTCGGCGCTTGTTCGGCGCTCGGTGATGTCGGTGCACGTGACGACGAATCCGGCGACCTCCCCTTCGATCAGCAGTGGTTCGCTCTGAAACAGGTGGGTGCGCCCTCTGGGGCCGGTGTGTTCGTAAGTGTAGGGCTCAAACTTGGCGGCAAGCGCCGCTCGCTGCTCGACAATTTCGTCGACGATGCCCGTTCCGAATTCGCCTCGGGCGGCAAGTACACGGATCAGTTCGGAGAAATGGGTGCCTTCGGAGACGATGTCGGCAGGCAGGCCAAGAATGTCTACCAGACCCTGGTTCCAGATGCACAGGCGAAGGCCTTCGTCGAAAACGCCAATGCCCTGGGGCATGCTCGAGACCACACTCTGGAGATAGGCCAGCTTGCGGCTTGTCTCGGTCGACGGTGGAGAGGATGCTTCCGGAGAGGTCAATTGAGTGCGCGATTCAATTTGGTAACACTGAATAATAGCCCACTCTATTTGCCCTGACCAAGTGCTGAGGTATTTTTTATAAATGTGACAATTAGTTGTCAGAAGTGCGCCATTTGATAGAGCATCCAATGGAGGGCAGTTGTTCTTGCGGGCCCTTTCCGATGCGGCCTATTTCGCTCATGGCCTCGAACAGTTCGCGCTTTGCATCAGGTGGAGCAGCGTTGCGTCCAGAGGCGTCGAGTCGTCCGCGATATTGCAGTTCGAGGCGGGCGTTGTAGCCGAAGAAGTCCGGTGTGCACACGGCGCCGTAGGCCCGGGCAGTTTCCTGTGTCGGGTCGTACAGGTAAGGAAACGGGAAGTTGAGTTCGCGGGCCCAGCGGCGCATCGCTTCCGGGGCGTCCTCCGGGTAGGCGGCAATGTCGTTGCTCATGATCGCGACACTGCCGATGCCTTGTCCGGCAAGTTCCTGGCAGTCGCGGATCAGCCTGTCGATGATCGCCTTGACGTAGGGGCAGTGGTTGCAGATGAACATTACCAGCAACCCATTCGGGCCGCGGCAACTGGCCAGCGTGTGAAGTTTGCCATCGATGTCCGGCAGGTTGAAATCGATGGCCGAAGCGCCAAAATTGCACCCCGGCGGGTTGAGGGCGACCATGTTTCTCCACTCCAAAACGCATTTCGCCCATAATAGCACCGATGAATTCGCCTCGTTTTTACTGTCGGGAAGCCTTGTCGCCCGGTGCACACGTCGAACTGCCGGAGCCGGTGGCGCGCCATGCCGTTCGGGTATTGCGTCTGCCGCCGGGGGCGCCGGTGGTCTTGTTCGACGGTCGGGGGGGCGAGTATCCGGCGCATATCGAGCGCATTGAGCGCGATCGCGTCTATGCCGAGCTGGCGGCCTGGCAGGATATCGAACGTGAGTCTTCGCTGGCGGTCACGCTGGTCCAGGCCCTGCAGGCCGGCGACAAGATGGACTTCACCATCCAGAAGGCAGTTGAGCTGGGCGTGCGCGACATCGTGCCGGTGGAGAGCCGGCGCAGCGTGTTGCGCTTGGCCGGCGAGCGTGCCGCGAAGCGGGTGGCGCACTGGCAGGGCGTGGTGGCCTCGGCCTGCGAGCAATGCGGGCGCAACCAGGTGCCTTTAGTGGCGCCATTGGAAAAGCTGGAAAACTGGCTGGCCCGGCCGGCTAACGGCGCGTTGCGGCTGATGTTGGCGCCCGACGCGGCGCAGACGCTGGCGGAAGTCCCGCCAGCCAGGGAAGTGCAACTGCTGATTGGGGCCGAAGGGGGGCTTGATCCGCAGGAGGTGCTGGCGGCGCAGCAGGCGGGTTTTCAGGCGGTTCGCCTGGGGCCGCGCGTGTTGCGCACGGAAACGGCGGGGCTGGCCGCGTTGGCCGCGCTGCAGGCGTTGTGGGGTGATTTCAGGGAGGGGTAGGCGATGTTCGAATCTGCAGAGCTGGGCCATACGGTCGACAAGAAGACCTTCAAGACCGAAGTGCCGAAGCTGCGCGCCGAGTTGCTCGACGTTCAGTACGACATGCTGGAGAAAAAGGAATTCCCGGTCGTCATCCTGATCAGTGGGGTCGACGGCAGCGGCAAGGGCGAAACGATCAACCTGCTCTATTCGTGGATGGATCCGCGCCACATTTCCACGCTTGCTTTTTCGGAACCGAGCGACGAGGAACGTTCGCGGCCCACCATGTGGCGCTACTGGCGTGCCCTGCCGCCCAAGGGCAAGGTCGGCATCTTTGCCGGTTCCTGGTATTCGCAGCCGATTACCGACCGTATCACCGGCAGCATGCGGCGCTCGGATCTGGACGAACGGCTCGACGACATCAACCGCTTCGAGGCGATGCTGGTCAACGAAGGGGCACTGGTTCTGAAGTTCTGGTTCCACCTTTCCAAGGATGGCCAGAGGACGCGCCTCAAGGCGCTGGAGAAGGATCCGCGGACAGCCTGGCGGGTGACCAAGGAGAGCTACGAGCGCCTGAAGACCTACAACAAGCTGCAGGAAGTCGCAGGCCACGTGTTGCGTGTGACCAATACGGCGCATGCGCCGTGGATCATCGTCGAGGGGACGGATGATGAATACCGCTCACTGACGGTTGGCCGCATCGTCCTCGACGCGATGAAGCGCCGGCTGGGACAGGAAGGGGTGCAGCGCGTGCCGGTGGCGCCGCCTATCGTGCATCCGATCGACAAGAAGAACGTGCTCAGCGAGCTCGATTTGACGCAGAAGCTGACCAAGAAGAGCTACGAGACGCAACTGGCCAAATACCAGGCCAGGCTTTCGGAGTTGGTCCGCGATCCGAAATTCGTCGGCAAGCGCTCGCTGGTGCTGGTCTTCGAGGGGGCGGATGCAGCCGGCAAGGGCGGCAGCATCCGGCGGGTCGGCGCCTCCATGGATGCCCGGCAGTACCAGATCATTCCGATTGCCGCGCCGACCGAGGAAGAGCGCGCCCAGCCCTACCTCTGGCGTTTCTGGCGCCACCTGCCGCGGACCGGGCGGGCGGCGATTTTCGATCGCTCGTGGTATGGCCGTGTGCTCGTCGAGCGTGTCGAGGGTTTCTGTGCCGAAGCCGACTGGCTGCGCGCCTATGCCGAGATCAACGATTTCGAGCACCAGCTGGTTGATTCCGGTGCCATTGTGGTCAAGTTCTGGTTGCAGATCAGTGCCGACGAGCAGTTGCGCCGTTTCAAGGAGCGTCAGGACACCGAATTCAAGCGCTTCAAGATTACCGACGAGGACTGGCGCAATCGCGAGAAGTGGGACGATTACGTGTCGGCCGTGTGCGACATGGTCGACCGTACGTCAACGGGTCTGGCGCCCTGGACGTTGGTTGAGGCCAACGACAAGAACTTTGCCCGGGTTAAAGTATTGAAAACGCTGTGCGAGCGCCTGGAAGCCGCACTCAAGGACGACGACGGAAAATATACGGAAAAATGAGCGATACCCCTTACGACGAGCATTTCGTCTCCTGGTTTCGGGCGGTCACGCCCTATATCAATGCCTTTCGCGGGCGGACCTTCGTCATTGCCTTCGGGGGCAAGGCGGTGGCCAGCGAGTTCGCCAAGACGCTGGCTTACGACGTCAACCTGCTGGTCAGCCTGGGTATCCGGCTGGTGCTGGTGCATGGTGCCCGGCCGCAGATCGAGGAAGAGCTGCGCGAAAAGAACCTGGAGTCGAAATATCACCGCGGCTACCGGGTAACCGATGCGGCAGCGCTCGATTGTGTGCTCGATGCGGTCGGCAGCGTCTATCTGGAAATCGAGGCCATGCTGTCGCAGGGTTTGCCGAATACGCCGATGGCCAACAGCCGTATCCGCGTGATTGGCGGCAATTTCATCACCGGTCAGCCGATCGGCGTGCTCGATGGTATCGACATGCATTACGCCGGCAAGGTGCGCAAGGTGGACGGCGAGGGGATCAACGCCCAGCTCGGGCTGGGCAACATCGTGCTGCTCAACTGCGAGGGGCCGTCGCCAACCGGCGAAATCTTCAACCTGCAGATGGAGGAGGCGGCCGAAGCGGTGGCCGTCGCGATCAAGGCTGACAAGCTGGTGTACCTGACTGACAGCACAGGCGTTACCGACAACGGCGGCCAGTTGCTCGATGCGATGACTGCCGACGAGGCCTCGCAACTGCTGCGCGATGCCGATTGGCTGTCGGCCGACATCAAACGCTATTTGCCCTGCGCGGTCCGGGCCAGCCGGACAGGCGTCGGCCGGGTGCACCTGATCGGCTTCGAACAGGACGGCGCCCTGCTGCGCGAACTGTTTACGCACGATGGTGTCGGCACTGTGGTTACCCGCGAATCGCTGGAAAACATTCGCGAAGCCAAGCCCGACGACATCGCCGCGCTGATCGCGTTGATCGAGCCGATGGAGCAGGAAGGCATCCTGGTGCACAGGCCGCGCGAACTGCTCGAGCGCGAAATCGACCGCTTCTCGATCATGCTGCACGACGGCATCATTGTCGGCTGCGCGGCGCTCTACATGCATTCAGACGAGGAGGCCGAGTTGGCCTGCCTGGCCGTCAGCGCCGAGCATCGCGAATGGGGCTATGGCGAGCAGTTGATGATCCGCATCGAGCAGCGGGCCCGCAAGGCGGGTATCAAGCGGCTGTTCGTCTTGACCACGCGGACCGAGCACTGGTTCGTCGAGCGCGGCTTCAAGCTGGGTACGGTCGACGACCTGCCGGCCAACAAGCGCGATATGTACAACTACCAACGGCGCTCCAAGGTGCTGTTCAAAACCTTATAATTTCGCCAACCCCATTTCACGGAGTTTCATATGGCACGTACCGTCAATTGCATCAAACTCGGCCGTGAGGCCGATGGCCTCGATATGCCGCCCTATCCGGGTGCGCTTGGCCAGCGGATCTTCGAAAATGTCTCGAAGGAAGCCTGGCAGCAGTGGATCAAGGTGCAGACGATGATCATCAACGAGAATCGCCTGAACCTGGTCGATGCCAAGCATCGCAAATACCTGGCCGAGCAGCTGGAAAAGCATTTCTTCGGCGATGGCGCTGACCAGATTCAGGGCTACGTGCCGCCCAAGGCCTGATCAGGTATCGGGCTCCCGAAAACCCCGCTGCGGCGGGGTTTTGCTTTTCAGGCGACCCGGTTCAGCCACCACGCGATCAACATGCCGGCGGGAAGGGCGATCATGGCCAGGATGACGCTGGTGCGCTTGATACCTGCAGCTTGTTCCTCGATGAATTGCTCCATGCCGTCGAACAGCTCGGGAAAGGCGGCGATGTCATTGTGGTTTTGCTTGTCCATGCAGAACTCCTTGAAGCGAATGGCGTCACTATCGCCAGCCAATGTTGCATGGGCGTGACGAGTTCTTGAGGTTTCTGTCACGTTCCCTTAATGGTGCCGACTTAGGCTGATGGCCGTCTTCATCGCCATATCGGATAACTGAGTGCTTAAGAATCAATCGGGTAATTTGTTGGGCAGGCTTGGCTTTCGGGGGTTGTTCGTGGTGATTGGCGGGGTGTTTGCCGCCGCTTTTCTGGCGGTGTCGCTACCCTATCTGCTCTCGCGCTGGGAGAGCATGCGTGGCGCCGAGCAGCGCCTGGAGGCAATTCGCCAGACGTTGGCAGCGCGGACGCTGATCGGTGACTTGCAGCGCCAGCGGGCCAGACTGTTTCTGGCCGGTGCGGGCGATGCTACCGCGGCGGCGGAAATTGCCCAAAAAAGCACCTCGACCGTAGCATTTGGAGGCACCGACGACGCAACGCGGGCGCTCTTTTCGGCAATGCCGGAAGATGCGGCCGGTCGCAAGCGGATGCAGTTGTTTGCCGATTTTGGAGGCCAGATCGACCGGCTGCAGTCGCAGATCAGCGAGCGCCTCGGCCGGGTTGAAAGCCTTGGCGGGGACAGCCAGCAAGCCGTATCGGCTGTCTGGTTGAAGGACTTGCCATTGCTTCGCGAATCGCTGTCCAGGTTGTCGGTGCTGGCCAGCCTGGCGGCGCGGGAGGGCATGGTGGCGGACAAGATGCGGCCGGAGCTGTCGGCTTCCATTGCCGTGGCGACGCATGCTTTGGCCGGTGTGCAGCGTGAACTGGCGCCCTTTGTCGCGCGGAACAAGGCGCTGGCCGACCTGAGCGAAAACGCTTCTGCGCTGGCCGGGCAGTTCGAACTGACCCGAACGCTGGCCTACGGGCTGGCCTTGAGCAGCACGGTGTATTCGAGCGCGGAACTCGACCAGGGAATCGGTCAGCCACTGGCTCAGGTCGACGAAATCTTCCGCCAGAGCGAGCGAGTGATGCTGGCGGGCCTGGATGAACAGCTGGCGGCCGAGCGCAACAGCCTGGTCGTGACGCTGATGCTGGTGCTCGGCGGTCTGTTGGCTTCCAGTGGCGGGCTGTATCTGGCTTACACCCGCCTGGCGTCGAACATCGACGTGCTGGCCCACGGTGCGCGTCAGCTGGCGACCGGCGACCTATCGGTGGACATCGAGCTGTCCGGGCAGGACGAACTGCAACGCATTGCCGAATCGCTGCGCGCAGTCAGGGACGGCCTGCGCAGCCTGATCACCGATATTGCCAACAGTGCCCATGCGCTGACCACCGGCTCGCTGTCGTTTGCTCACGCGGCGACCTCGTCGGCGGAGCGGGCGCGCCAGCAGGAAGGCGGTACGCTGCAAGTGGTGAGCGCAGTCGAGGCGGCCGGGCGACAGGTCGACGAAATTGCCCAGGCGGCGGGCGAAAGCGACGCCGTGGCGCGCAGCTCGGACGAACTGGCGACTTCCGGACTGGACTCGGTCAGTTCGGCCAAGGCGGTGCTGGAACAGATGAACGCCGATATCGTTCAGGCGACGGCTTGCCTGGAACGCATGGAGTCAGAAACGCGCCAGGTGTCGACGGTGGTTGCGGTGATTGCCGGCATTGCCGAGCAGACCAATCTGCTGGCGCTCAATGCCGCCATCGAGGCGGCGCGGGCCGGCGAGAGCGGTCGCGGCTTTGCCGTGGTGGCCGACGAGGTGCGCAAGCTGGCTGAGCGGACGGCGCAGAGCACCAAGGAAATCGGTCAGATGATCAATGGCATGCAGGGCATTGCCGGCGAGACGGCTGCCGCAGTACGCACCGCGGCCAGCCATGTCGAGACCAGCAACGTCAAGACCGGCGAAGCGGCTAACGCGATGGGCCGGGTCCGGGATCAGGCGTGCCTGGTCGAGGCGGCCAGCCAGCGGATCAATGCGGCCTTGGTGACGCACCGTGGCGAGACCAAACGCATCGAGTCGCTGGTGGCCGGGATCGCCGAACTGTCGCTGGCGAATGGCAAGGCGCTGACCAGCGCAGCCGACTCGGCGCGCCTGCTGGAAGGATTGTCCGGCGATCTGCGTCAGGCGATCGGCAAGTTTCGGCTCAATGCCGGTGGCTCAGGCGAAATGCTACGGTCGGCCGGAGAAATTGACCTTTTTTAACATTTGTTTGCTAGAAGCGCCGCATCAGCAAATGCTTGCCGCCGACGGCGCTGTTGCGGACTTCGCGGAAGCCAAGGTCGCGAAAGCGTCGCGTCCTGGCGGCTGAAACCAAAATCCGGCCGGACTGAAAAGTCGATTCGATCCACTCGATGCGCGCCTTGATCAGGGCGCGCCCGATGCCTTCACCTCGCCTTTCCGGGGTTACCGCCGAGAGATACAGCAGGTGCGTCTTGGTCGCCCAGTCGGCAGCCTTGACCCCGCCGACGGCGAGCACTTCGCCGGCCTGCATGGCGACGAAGAACTGGCGGTAGAAGATCGGGTCGCCGGCACATATTTCCCGGCTCAGGCGTTCGCGGCTATAGCGCTCGGGATCGGCGAAAGCGTTGACGATCAGCGTGATGCAGGCGTCGACGAGGGCAGGACTGCTGGTGTCCAGCGTGTCGATACGAAAACCCATGGCCGCTACCCGGGCTGAAGACCGGTCCGGTTCAGGCGCAGCGCGTATTCGGCGGCGCGCACCGCGATATCGCGATTGATGTCGGTCTGGCGGCGACCGAAAGCATCCCGCTCGCCGCGGTTGCTGGCGGCAGCTTCGATACTGCGCAGACAGCGCCAGCGATTACCCTGCCGGGTTGGAAAAAGGCGCATCTGATCCTTGGGGTGATGAACGCGGCAGCAGTAGCAGAACAGTGTATCGGTCATCGCAACCTCGGGTTATCAAAGGTGGAGACCACTATGGGGGCGCCATGTTGCGGAAAGATGACCGAAGCGCCGCGGCCTTCCTGGTGTCATTGCGATGAAACATCGGCTTTCTAAACTGGCTGTCCAGTTAATCAGGAACGAGCGCGATGATTGTCATGATCGACGATGAAGCAGATGAATTGCGCTGGGTCATGGCAGAAAGATTGCTGAGCCCCGTCTTTCAACCCATCCTCGACTTTCGCCTGCGGGCCATCCTGGGTTACGAGGCCTTGATTCGCGGTCCCGAGGGCAGCTCGCTGCAGCGGCCGGACCAGCTATTTGCGGCGGCGGCTCGCTGCGGCCTGTCGCTCGATCTCGAACACGCCTGCCGCGAAGCCAGCCTGCGGGCATTTGCCGCGCAGCGCCTGGCCGGTCGCCTGTTTCTCAATGTCACGCCGAGCTGCCTGCTCGACCCGCGCCTGATGGACGGTCATACCCGTGAATTGCTCAGCGATCTCGGCATCACGCCAAATCGCATCGTGCTCGAACTAACCGAGAATCAGCAGATTACCGACATGCCGGGCATCCACGATGCCCTGCTGCATTATCGTGGACGGGGTTTCCAGATCGCCATCGACGATCTCGGCGAGGGTTTTGCCAACCTGCGCATGTGGTCCGAGTTGCGGCCCGAATTCGTCAAGATCGACAAGCACTTCGTCAGCGGGATCGCCGACGACCGCATCAAGTTTCACTTCGTGCGTGCCATGCAGGATCTGGCGGAAATCTGCAATGCTTCTCTGGTCGCCGAGGGCATTGAATGTATTGAGGATTTCATCTGTCTTCGCGACATGGGGATCGCTTGCGGCCAGGGCTTTTTCATCGCCCGTCCAAATAGCCACCCGATACGCAAATTGCTGGTCCAGACGCTGAATGCGCTCGACCAGCAATCGCTCTCGCTGTCGCCGCTGACCGGCGGGCCGGGCAAGCTCCCGACGGCGCGCCATCTGGCCCGCCCGATCGCGCCGGTGCCGATGAGCGCCACCAACGCGACGGTGATCGAGCGTTTCGAGGCCGATCCGGAACTTGACGTCCTGCCCGTGGTGCAAGGCACGCAACCGGTAGGCATGATCAACCGGCATAGCATGATCGACCGCTTTGCCCGGCCGTTTCGCAAGGAGCTGTTCGGCCGCAAGAGTTGCGAACTTTTCATGGATCATGCGCCGCTGATCGTCGATCAGCATGCCACCATCCAGGAGTTGGCGATGATGCTCTCGCTGGCCCCCAAGCATTACCTGTACGACGGTTTCGTCGTCACCGGCGACGGCAAGTATCTCGGCGTCGGCAGCAGCCACGACTTGATGGCGACGATCACCGAAATGCAGATCAGCGCCGCCCGCTACGCCAACCCGCTGACCCAGCTGCCGGGCAACGTGCCGATCAACGAGCACGTCGACCGCATGCTGGCGGCGGGAACGACCTTCGTTGCCGCCTACATCGACATCGATAGCTTCAAGCCCTACAACGACTGCTTCGGCTACCGGCGCGGCGATGACGTGATCCAGATGCTGGCCCGCCTGATCTGCGAATCCAGCGACGAGCAACTCGACTTTGTTGGTCATATCGGCGGCGACGATTTCTTTGTGATATTCCGCAGCGCGGACTGGGAAATGCGCTGCTGGCAACTGATCGGCGCCTTTGCCGATGCGGTGTCCGGCCTGCTGGGTGTCGATGAGCGCCTGCGCGGCGGCTACATGGCCGAAAATCGCCGTGGCGAGTTGAGTTTCCAGGCCTTGCCGACGCTATCGATCGGCGTGGTGCGGATTGTACCCGGCGATTGCGAGTCCCACCGGGAGGTTGCCGCGGCGGCTTCTGCCGCCAAGAAGCAGGCCAAGAAAAAAGCCAAGGACATCGGCGGTCAAGCGATGGGCGGCAGCCTGTTCGTGGAGCGGCGTCGGGTGGGTTGCTATGGCGAGGTCGAGGGCGCCGCGCGGCACGCCCTGAATTGATTGGGGAAAATGCTACGGTCGGCCGGAAAAAATGGCCAAAATCAGCCTTTTTTAAGGAAATGGTTGATGCGCTCGTACAGCGCGTCGGCCCTGATCGGTTTCGAAACGTAATCGTCCATTCCGGCCGCTACGCAGTTCTCGCGGTCGCCCTGCATCGCGTTGGCGGTCATGGCGACGATGGGTAGCCGTGGGCGTCCGTGGGCTGCTTCGAAGCTGCGAATTTGCCGGGTCGCCTCCAGGCCGTCCATGACCGGCATCTGCATGTCCATCAAAATCAGGGCAAATGGAGCGTCGGGCGCGGTGACCAGTTCCAGCGCCAGGGCGCCATTTTCGGCAACGGTGACGCGATAACCTCTCCGCTCGAGCAGGGCGATGGCGACCTTCTGATTGACCCGGTTATCTTCGACCAAAAGGATATCGGCGTTGCCGGCTTCGGTGGGCAAGATGGCCGGGCTGTCGGGCGCGGCGGGCAAGTCATGAGGGTCGCCGCTTGCCATGTCGACCGAGAAGTGAAAGGTACTACCCTGGCCGGCGGCGCTTTCCAGCCAGATTCGACCGCCCATCAATGTGACCAGTTGGCGCGAGATCGACAGCCCGAGGCCGGTCCCGCCGAAGCGGCGGCTGGTCGAGCTGTCTTCCTGGGCGAAGGCTTCGAAGACTTGCGCCTGCTTGTCGGCGGGAATGCCAATGCCAGTGTCGCGCACTGCAAAATGCAGGCGAACACTACTGTCCTGGCACCGTTCGGAGGTGACACGAAGTTCCACTTCGCCCCGGTCGGTAAATTTGATGGCGTTGCCAAGCAGGTTGAGCAGTACCTGCCGAAGCCTTAGTGGATCGCCCTGGACGCGGTCCGGAACGCCATCGCCGACAGTGCAGCTGAAGTGCAGACCCTTTTCCGTGGCACGTGGCCCCAGGGGGCGCATCGTTTCCTCGATCAGCGCCCGGAGTTCGAAAGCAACGATTTCGATACTGAGCTTGCCGGCCTCGATCTTGGAAAAATCGAGAATGTCGTTGATGATGCTCAGCAAGGCATTGGCCGACGAGCGGACGGTTTGCAGGTAGTCGCGCTGTTCAGCGGAGAGGTCGGAGTCGAGGGCCAGATCGGTCATGCCAATGATGCCGTTCATCGGCGTCCGAATCTCATGGCTCATGTTGGCCAGGAATTCGCTCTTGGCGCGGTTGGCCGCTTCGGCAGCATCACGGGCCGCGGTCAAAGCCTGGCGGCTGGCTTCGCGTTCGTTGACCAGGCGTGAGATGGTTGCCGACAGTTCGGCGATGTCGCCGTCGCTGACTGGCGCTTCCCTGTCCGGCAGGTGGCCGAGGCCGGAGAGCAGTTCACGCAGGGCGACGAGGGCTGTCTCCCGGGAGGCCAACTCGCTGCGCAGGCTGGTCGCGGTTCGCTCGAGCAATTCGAAGGTCGGGCGAAACTCCAGCGGAATATCAGCAATCGACAGCGGCTCGTCGGTCTCCGATCGCTCGGCCGCATGCTGTTCAAAGAGCCGGATCCGGTCCAGGCTGCTCAGCCAGCGCTTGAGCGGAAACCAGATCAGCAACAATCCGCCGGCAAAACCGGCCAGCGCCAGCCCGGCGGCGGTGATCAGCAATTCCCAGAGGGCGCCGGCAATGGCATCGACAGCGAAGGTCAGGCGCAGTACGCCATAATCGATACCGCCAGCCGAGATGTTGCGATTGACATCGTACAGCTGGGCAGCAATGCGTTCGTGCAGCCACGCCGGAGGTTCGATCGACGGCCGGCGTGTGTCGTTGCTGCGGATGACGCCGCCATCAAGGTCGATGAAGGTCGCCGAATCGAACTGGGATCGGGTTACCGCCTTGTCCAGTGTCCGTTTGATCGTGTCGTAGTCGCCGATCACGGCGCTCTCGCCGATCACCTGGGCTACCACTTCGATCAGCATGGTCGAGGAGTCCTGCGCATCCTGGACGCTCAGGCGAATCTGGGCCTGGTAGAAAACACCCAGGCCGATGCAGATGAAGAGCAGCAAGGTTCCCGAGTAAAGCAGGTAAACGCGGGCAACCAGCGACTCCGGAAGGAGACGCGGGAGCAGGTGCTTTATCTTGGGGGGCATGCCACCTTAGCGCAGGGACGTCGGCGCAGTTTGGTAGAACTTGCGGTAGCTAGCGTAATCGGCGGTGGTGGCCGGAATGAAGTAAGCGTCTTCGTTCAGACCGGCGCCGAGCGAAGCCTGGTGCATGATCTCCCGGCCCCTGGGGTCGGAGACCATGCCATTGAAAGCCGCGGCAACCGCCTTGATGTCCTTTTCCGGCACCTTGCTCGAGGCCATCAGGGCCAGGTCGTGATAGCCATCGGAAGACCAGAGGACGCGGAAAGCCTTCTTTTCGCGCCTTTCGTAACCTTCGATCAGTTGAGAGTTGCTGCCGACGGCCTTGACCTTGCCGGCGAACATTTGCACGAAGGCCGCGTTCTGGTTTCCGCCAAAGACCACCTTGACGTCAATGCCCTTCGACAGCAGGTGGGCGTAAGGTACCTTGTACCCGATGAAGGCTTCCGGTCCGGCGAAGGCCATTTCCTGGTCTTTCAACTGTTCAAGTTTGGTGATCGGCGAATCGGCCGGTACGGCGATCTGGGCATGCAACGGCGATGTTTGACGGCGCCCGAAGACCTTCCAGCCCAACTTCTCGCGGTCCGGGCTGAACAGGTGATTGCTGAACACGAATTCGACTTCCTGGGCCAGTACGTAGCTGGTCGTGTCGGCTGAGGTGCGGCCGATTTTCAATTGCAGGCGAACGCCGCTCTTTTCCGAAACGTAGTTAATGATCGGGTTCCAGTAGGCGGCTGTTTTGTTGATGTCCCACTGGTTGACCGGTGAGAAGCGATAGCTCGGCGCTTCTTGCGCAACGGCAGGAGCGGTGGCAAGCCAGGCGATGAGAGCAGCAAGTAGAAAACGCGACATCGATATGACTCCCAGAGAAAAATACTATTTATGCAATTTTTGTGAATTTTATCGTGATTCGCTCGGAGGGTAAATTTACATTTGCCGGATGTCCAGCCCGCCCGCCACGACACGGTCGATCTGGCGGGCTTTTTCCTCGATGTCGGCATCCGTATCGGCATAGCGCTGGCTGATCGCGAAGAACTCGTCCTGCAGATCGATGAAGGCATCGACGATGTCGGGATCGAAGTGGGCTCCGCGCCCGTCGACGATCAGCCTGACCGCCTTGTCGTGGGGCATCGGTTCTTTGTACGGGCGGCGACTGATCAGGGCGTCGTAGACATCGGCGACGGCCATGATACGCGCCGAGATGGGAATGGCGTCGCCGGCCAGGCCTTCCGGATAGCCGCTGCCATCCCATTTTTCCTGGTGGCTGTAGGCGACTTCCTTGGCATAGCTGAGAAACTCGACGTTGATGCCGAGGCGGCGCTCGGCCGTGATGATGGCGTCCCGGCCGAGCGTGGTGTGCGTCTTCATGATCTCGAACTCGTCCGGTGTGAATTTTCCGGGCTTGAGGAGGATGTGGTCGGGAATGCCGACCTTGCCGATGTCGTGCAAGGGTACCGACTTGAACAGAAGTTTGATCGTATGGTCGTTCAGGAAGCCGGCGAAACGGGGGTGGGGGCGCAGCTTCTCAGCCAGGGTACGCACGTAGAACTGGGTGCGGCGGATGTGGTTGCCGGTTTCGTTGTCGCGCGTTTCAGCCAGCGAGGCCATGGCCAGGATGGTGACGTCCTGAATGGCCTCGATTTCCTGGGCGCGGCGAGCGACCTCGCTTTCCAGGAAGGCGGCTTTGTCCTCCAGGAAGTCAGAAGCCGCCTTGAGCTGAAGGTGTGTCCTGATCCGGGCGAGAACGACGCGCTGCTTGATGGGTTTGGTGATGTAATCGACGGCGCCCAGCTCGAAGCCCTTTTCCTCATCGTCACTCGACACGTTGGCGGTCAGGAAAATGACCGGAATGTTCGTGGTGACTGGGTCCGCTTTCAGGCGTCGACAGACCTCGTAGCCATCCATGACCGGCATCATGATATCGAGCAGGATCAGGTCCGGCCGGGGGGCGGACTGGAGCATGTCGAGCGCCTGCTGGCCGGATGATGCCTCCTTGACGTGGTAGTGCTTCCTGAGCACAGCCGACATCAGCGTCAGGTTGAACGGGGTATCATCAATGACGAGGATCGTCCGGAATTCGGATCGATGTTGTGGAGTGTCCATGCAGGTTCCTTGGCGGCCTTGGCCCCAATGTTCTCCCGAAAACCCGATGTTTGACAATGTTAACTCGGGGGCTATTGCGTACCCAAGGTCAGGAAGACATGGTGTTTAGTAGAACAGTTTGCGCAGGTCCAGGGAGTTCCGTTTTCCGACATCCGCCCGATGCGTCTCCAGCCATTGGCGGGCATGTTCCCGGCCGTTGTCGCGTAGGTGTTCGAAAAAGGGCAGGTTGACTGCCAGTTTGCTTTCAGCCGGCAGTTCGCCGAGGAAGCGGTCGGCGGTGATTGCGTGAAAGCGCAGCTGGGCGATGCGGCTTTCCAGCCGCCCGGTCGTCAGCCAGCTTGGCAACCAGGCTTTGCCGGCTTGCTCGCGCAGGTGGGCAAACATCCGCATTTCGCGCAGGAAGGTCGCGTTGAACGACAATTCGAGCAGGCGCTGGCGAATGTCGGCGGCCGATTCCGGCGTATCGGCATAGCGCAGCGGGGTGAGCAGGACGAGCAGGATATCCGGCGAGCGGCACTGCCAGGTCAGTGGAAAGACTGCCGGATTGGCGCTGTAGCCGCCATCCCAGTACGGTTCGCCGTCGATGACAGCGGTCCGGTGTATGGTCGGCAGGCAGGCCGAGGCGAGCAGCACATCGACCGACAGTTCGTGGTTGTGGAAGATTCGAACCTGGCCCGAATTGGCGTGGGTGGCCGCAATGAACAGGCGCACGGGGCACTCGCGGCGCAGGCGGGCGAAGTCGAACTGCTCGCCGAGAATGTCGCGCAGCGGATTCAGGTCGAGCGGGTTGAGCTGCCCCGGGCTCAGATAGTCGGTCCATTGCAGCATCAGCTTCAAGGCGGCGGAAATTTTCGGGTCCGGGTCGCCGCTGGCAGAGAAGGGGGAGCTGCCAGCCACGCCAGTCCAGAACCGGGCCAGCGTTTCGCGTGCGCCATCGCGGCCGCCGGTCATCAGGCCATGCCCGAGGCACAGCGCGTTCATCGCCCCGGCGCTGGTGCCGCTGACGCCTTCGACGTCGAACTGCCCGTCCTCCAGCAGTGCGTCGAGCACCCCCCAGGTAAAAGCGCCGTGTGCGCCACCTCCTTGCAGCGCAAGATTGAGGATGCTTGATTTTCCGTGGGGCGAGAACATGCTACGGTCGATCCCAAAAAAGGCCAAAAACCGCTGGCGGGTGTCAGTCAGGTCAGGTTAAGGCCTGGAACGGGAAAAGTGGACAAAAAAATGCCCGGTCTGGCCGGGCGGGAATGGAGACTACCCTTCTGCTTATTGGTTTGCTGACGGCCGGGTGGCTGTCCGTTTGCGGGTGGCCGGCTTGGCATCGGCCACGGTCTTGGCAATCTGGTGTACTTCGTGTTCGGCCAGATCGACGGTTTCGATGGCGGCGGCGCTCATCCCCTGTAGGGTGGTCTCGGCCGTTTCCAGCGAGGTTTTCATCGCGCGTAAGCCGATTTCGACTTCCCACGGGCTGGTCCTGGTGGCACGGTTGATCGTCGCAAAGACGATTTCATCGACGACGCGAACCTGGGCTTCGGCGCTGCGGATCATCGCCTTCTGGGCTTCGCCGAGGATTTCCAGTGTGTTGTCCAGCAGTCGGCTGGTCCGGGCCGAGGTTTCCAGCCAGACGGTAGCCGGCCACTGGGTCATCGACTCGACCTGGCCGTGGCCAAAATGCGACCAGCGCTTGCTGCCGTGATGGATCGCCTCGCGGCTGGTCGACGCAAACAGCTCGGAAAAGCGCTGGCCGGCTTCCAGGCAGGCTGTGGAGAGGTCAAACAGATTGGTCAGCGCGTGCTCGCGGCTGCGGGCAATTTCATGGGCGGACAAGAACATGGGGCGCTCCCGGGGACTTGAATTTCCGCCAGACTAGCGCCCCGATGTGACAAGAAAATGAATCAGCGGATCGTCCGGACGCCTTCGGCCGTGCCGAGCAGCAGCAGGTTGGCCGGGCGGATGGCGAACAGGCCGTTGGTGACAACGCCGGTGATCTGGTTGATCTGAGCTTCCAGGCCTTTCGGATCGGTGATTTGCAGGCCGTGCACGTCGAGGATCAGGTTGCCGTTGTCGGTGACGAAGCCGGTACGTTCCTGCGGTTGCCCGCCCAGCTTGGCAAGTTCCCGAGCGACGTAGGCGCGGGCCATCGGGATCACTTCGACCGGCAGCGGGAACTTGCCCATCGTGTCGACCAGCTTCGAGCCGTCGCAGATGCAGACGAACTCACGTGCTACGGCGGCGACGATCTTCTCGCGCGTCAGCGCGCCGCCGCCGCCCTTGATCATGTTCAGGCCGGCGTCGATTTCGTCGGCGCCGTCGACATAGACCGGGATGTCGGTGACGTCATTGAGGTCGAAGACCGTGATGCCGTGCCCTTCGAGTCGCTTGCGGGTGGCTTCGGAGCTGGCGACGGCGCCCTTGTATTTGTCTTTCAGCGGCGCCAGGGCGTCGATGAAGAAATTGGCCGTCGAGCCGGTGCCGACGCCGATGATGCTGCCGGCCGGCGCGGTTTGCGCGACATAGTCGGCGGCGGCCTGGGCAACGGCTTGTTTGAGTTCGTCCTGGGTCATGGCGGTGCTCTTGAGAGATTTGGCGCGCATTTTACCTTTTTTGCGCTCGCCAAATTGTCATAAAAGTTTAATTTTTCAATGGTTTAATCTGATTAAACTGCTCATACCGTTTTAAGGGAGTAGAGAGATGACCGTACAAAACAAAAAGCCCGTTGCTGCCAAGCCGGCCGCAGCACCTAAGCCACCAAAAAAACTGGTGCCGCGCACGGCCCCGAAGGCCGAAGCCAAACCGGCGGTCCAGGAGCCGGCAGCGGAAGTCCAGCTGGCAACGCCGGTCGCAACCGCGGCTGCTGCCGTCAAGGCCAAGCCGGTCCGCAAGCCGACCAAGGTCCAGGAGACTGTTGCCAAGAATCAGAAGGTGCTGGCCGATGCGCTGGTCAAGGCGCAGGCGATCAAGTACGACCAGCCCAAGGTGATGAAACAGGCAGCGCCGGTTGCGAAACAATCTGCCAAGCCGGAAAAGCCGGCCAAGGCCAAAAAAATCAAGCTGGTGCGTGACAGCTACGCCATGCCGGAAACCGAGTATGCCCGCATCGGCGAACTGAAGAAGCGCCTGGTCGGGCTCGGTGCCGAGGTCAAGAAGAGCGAATTACTGCGTGGCGGCATTGCTGTGCTGGCCGCACTCAACGATGCCGAGCTGAAAGCCGTGATGGGTCGCGTCGAGCGGATCAAGACCGGGCGCCCGACAAAATAGGCCAAAAGTAGTAGTTTTTCCCGTTTGTTACAGCCTGTCATTTGGCTGTAACAAACGATGGGTAATCTGCACAGCGTAGTCAGTCCAACCCTGTGCAGGAGTTACCCCATGCTCAAGTATTCCAAGCTCGTTTCCGCCCTGGCCGTTGCCGGTGTCGCCCTGATCGGTGCTCAATCCGCCCAGGCCCAGGTTATCAAGATCGACGGCTCCTCGACCGTCTACCCGATCACCGAAGCGGTGGCCGAGGAATTCCAGAAAGCCAAGAAGAACGCCATCAAGGTGACGGTCGGCATTTCCGGTACCGGCGGCGGTTTCAAGAAGTTCTGCCGCGACGAAACCGACGTTTCCAACGCTTCCCGTCCGATTACCAAGAGCGAAATGGAGCTCTGCAAGGCCGCCGGCGTCGAATACGTCGAAATGCCGGTTGCCTTTGACGCCCTGACGGTCGTCATCAACCCGAAGAATGCTTTCCTCAAGCAGGCGACTGTCGAGGAAATGAAGATGCTGTGGGAGCCGGCTGCCCAGGGCAAGATCACCAAGTGGAACCAGATCAACCCGGCCTGGCCGGATGCGCCGATCAAGCTGTTTGGCGCCGGCGCTGATTCCGGCACCTTCGAATACTTCACCGAAGCCATGGTCGGCAAGGCAAAGTCTTCGCGCGGCGACTACACGGCTTCCGAAGACGACAACGTGCTGGTTCAGGGCGTCTCCCGTGACGTCAATGCCATCGGTTACTTCGGCTACGCCTACTACGCCGAGAACAAGGCCAAGCTGAAGGCGCTGCCGATCGTCAATCCGAAGACCGGCAAGGCGGTCGAGCCGTCCGCCGCCAATGTCGAGAACGGCACCTATGCGCCGCTGTCGCGTCCGATCTTCATCTACGTCAAGGCCAAGTCCCTCGAGAAGCCGGAAGTGAAGGAATTCATCGAGTTCTACATGAAGAACGGCGCCACGCTGACCAAGGAAGTGAAGTACGTACCGCTGCCGGCTTCGGCCTACACCGGCAACGTCGAGCACATGAAGAAGAAAAAGCTCGGCACTGTCTTCGGTGGTCACAATGAAATCGGTATCACCGTCGAGGAAGTGATGAAGCGCGAAGCGAAGAACTGATTTTTGCTGCACCTCTCCGCAAAAAAAGCCAGCCCCGAAAGGGGCGGGCTTTTATCATAGGGAATTCCTCCGGTGAATTCACAAGCCATGTCTGCAAACACTCCTTCCGACCTGCCCGTGGTCAGCGATCGCCTGGCCAAGAACGCCATGCGCCACGCCAGCGAGCGGGTCATCGAGGCGCTGCTGTTTTCCGCCGCCGCCGTTTCGGTGCTGACGACGATCGGCATCGTCTATGTGCTCGTCTCCGAGTCGATCCACTTTTTTCAGAATGTCAGCATCGTTGATTTTCTGACCGACACCCAATGGACGCCGCTGTTCGATGATGCCCATTTCGGCATCATGGTGCTCGTCTCCGGGACCCTGGTTTCCTCTGCGGTGGCGCTGACGCTTGCCATCCCGATGGGGACGATCATCGCCATCTACCTGTCCGAGTTCGCCAACGGCAAGGTGCGCGAAGTCGCCAAGCCCATCCTCGAACTGCTCGGCGGCATTCCGACTATCGTCTTCGGCTATTTCGCGCTGCTGATGGTGACCCCGCTGCTGCAGAAGATCTTTCCCGAACTGCCGGGCTTCTCGCTGCTCTCCGCCGGTCTGGTCATGGGCATCATGATCGTGCCCTACATCGCCTCGCTGTCCGAGGATGCCATGCGTGCCGTGCCGATGAGCCTGCGCGAAGGTTCCTACGCGATGGGCTCGACCCGCCTCCACACGGCGCTCCACGTCGTCGTCCCGGCTGCCTTCTCCGGTCTGGCCGCCTCCTACATCCTGGCCATCTCCCGCGCCGTCGGCGAAACGATGATCCTGGCCGTGGCCGCCGGCATGCAGCCCAACCTGACCTGGAACCCGATGGAACCAGCCGCCACGATCACCTCGTTCATCGTCCAGGTGGCGCTCGGCGACCTGCCGCACGGCTCGATCGGCTACCAGACCATCTTCGCCGCCGGCCTGACGCTGATCCTGATCACGCTGGCCTTCAACATCCTCGGCCAGTGGCTGCGCCGCCGATTCCGGGAGAACTACTGATGCAACCGACTTCCCTGACTACCGAACAAATCCGCGCCCTGATCGCCAAGGGCAAGCTCAAGGATGCCATCTTCAAGGCGATGGGCATCTTCTGTCTGGCCGTCGCGCTGCTGGTCATCGTCCTGCTCGTTTCCGACATGGTGGCCAAGGGGTCGGAGCGCTTCACGCTCGATTTCTTCCTCAACTTCGCCTCGCGCCGGGCGACGCAGGCCGGCATCCTGTCCGCCTGGGTCGGTTCGCTGCTCGTCATGCTGGTCACCGCGCTGGCCGCCGTGCCGCTCGGCGTCGCGGCCGGCGTCTATCTTGAGGAATACGCCAAGCGCAACTGGCTGACCGAGATCATCGAGATCAACATCACCAACCTGGCCGCCGTGCCGTCCATCGTCTACGGCCTGCTGGCGCTCGGCATCTTCGTCTACACCTTCGGCTTCGGCCAGAGCATCCTGTCGGCCGGCCTGACGCTGGCCCTCTTGATCCTGCCGATCATCATCGTCTCCACCCGCGAAGCGATCCGCGCCATTCCGGCGATGATCCGCGAAGGCTCGATGGCGGTCGGTGCGACGCGCTGGCAGACCTGCCGCTACCACATCATCCCCTACGCCATGCCCGGCATCCTGACCGGCGTCATCATCGGCCTGGCGCGTGCCATCGGAGAAACGGCGCCGATCATCACCATCGGCGCGCTGACCTTCATTGCCTTCCTGCCGCCGGTACCCTTCACCGAAGTCAGCGAAGGTGTCAATGCGGGACTGTTCGACTGGGTGATGTCGCCCTTCACGGTGATGCCGATCCAGATCTTCAACTGGACCTCGCGCCCCGACCCGGCCTTTGAAGTCAATGCGGCCGCCGCCGGCTTCGTGTTGATGGCCATGGTGCTGACCATGAACGGTATCGCGATTTATCTGCGCTACAAGATGCGCAAGAACATCAAGTGGTGATTTCATGCGCCGGAACGCCCTGATCTTGTCAACTTCGCCTTGCCGTGCCACACGCACTGTCTGCGGCTCGTCTTCGCGCCAGGGCGCCCCGGCGCAAGAAACAAAATGCTACGGTCGCCCCCAAATAATGGCCAAAATCAAAATATTGAACTGGAGTCTCTGATGCAGATTCACGACAACCTGACCCTCAAGGCCGAGGCCCGCAACCTGAACTTTTACTACGGTGAAGCCAAGGCGCTCAAGGGCATCAACATGCCGATCTACGACAAGAAGGTCACCGCCCTGATCGGCCCGTCCGGCTGCGGCAAATCGACCTACCTGCGCAGCTTCAACCGCATGCACGACCTTTACCCGGGCAACCGCTACGAGGGCGAGATCCGCTTTTTCCCGGACAACACCAACCTGCTGTCGCCGGAAGTCGATCCGATCGAAGTGCGCATGCGCATCGGCATGGTCTTCCAGAAGCCGAATCCCTTCCCCAAGTCGATCTACGAGAACGTCGCCTACGGCCTGCGTGTGCGCGGCGAAAACAACAAGCGCGTACTCGACGACAAGGTCGAACACGCCTTGAAGGGCGCGGCGATCTGGGACGAAGTCAAGGACCGACTGAACGAGCTCGCCTCCAACCTCTCCGGCGGCCAGCAGCAGCGCCTGTGCATCGCCCGCGCCCTGGCGACCGATCCCGAACTGCTGTTGTTCGACGAGCCGACCTCGGCCCTCGACCCGATCGCCACCGGCGCCATCGAGGAGCTGGTCCATGAGCTGAAGAAGCGCGTGACCATCCTGATCGTCACCCACAACATGCAGCAGGCTGCCCGCGTTTCGGACTACACGGCCTACATGTACCTCGGCGAGCTGATCGAGTTCGGCAAGACCGACGAGATCTTCATCAAGCCGCAGGATAAGCGCACAGAAGATTACATCACCGGCCGCATGGGTTAAGAGAGGAAAAGAAATGAACGAATCCCAACACCTTTCCAGCCAGTTCGACGAAGAGCTCAGCCGCCTGCGCACCCATGTGCTGCAGATGGGTGGCCTGGTCGAAACCCAGGTTTCCGCCGCCATCGAGGCCTATTCCACCGGCGAGGTGGCCAGCGTCAAGACCATTGTCGAGACCGACCGCAAGGTCAATGAACTCGAAAAGGCGATTGACGACGACTGCGCCCACATTATCGCCAAGCGCCAGCCGACCGCCTCAGACCTGCGCCTGATCCTCGGCATCAGCAAGATCGTCACCGATCTGGAACGTGCTGGCGACGAAGCCAAGAAGATCGCCAAGGGCGTTCGACGCATCTACGAAAACGGCCACCTGCCGGGGCAGTACGGCGTCGGTATCCGCCACCTCGCCGAAGCGGCGCTGGCCATGATCCGCCAGGCTCTCGACGCCTTCGCCCGCCTCGATACGCCGCAGGCCGCCGACGTTATCCGCGCCGATACCGATGTCGATACCGAGTTCAAGTCGATCATTCGTCAGCTGATCACGCACATGATGGAAGATCCGCGCACCATCACGACGTCCATCGACATCATCTGGATTGCCCGCGCCATCGAGCGCATCGGCGACCACGCCAAGAACATCTCCGAGCAGGTCGTCTATGTCGTCGAAGGCCGCGACATCCGGCATACCAAGGAGAAGGTCAAGTGACGCCAACCATTCTGGTGGTCGAAGACGAGCCGGCCATTCAGGAACTCGTCACGATCAACCTGAAGCACGCTGGCTTTCTCGTCGTGCGTGCCGGTAGCGCCGAGGAGGCCGAGTCGGCCATCCGCGCCGCGCTGCCCGATCTGGTCATCCTGGACTGGATGCTGCCCGGCCAGTCCGGTGTCGCGCTGGCCAAGAAGATTCGCGCCGACGAACGGACCCGCGAACTGCCGGTCATCATGCTGACTGCCCGCGTCCACGAAGAAGACAAGGTACAGGGCCTGGAAGCCGGGGCCGATGACTACATCACCAAGCCATTCTCGCCCAAGGAAATGGTCGCCCGCGTCCGTGCCGTGCTGCGTCGCCGCGCCCCGCATCTGGCTGGCGAGGCGGTGGAGATTGGTAGTCTGGCACTCAACCCGGCCACCCATCGCGTGCTGGCCAGCGGCCAGCCGATCGAACTGGGGCCGACTGAGTTCCGCCTGCTGTTCTTCTTCATGACTCACGCCGAGCGCGTCTACACCCGCGCCCAGTTGCTCGACGAAGTCTGGGGCGACCACGTTTTCATCGAGGAACGCACGGTCGACGTGCACATCCGCCGCCTGCGCGCCGCCCTGGAAGCCTCGGGCAACCACGAGCGCGTTGAAACCGTGCGCGGTACGGGCTACCGCTTCCGGGGAGCCTGACCCGGGTGTCGTCGCAAGTCATTCGAGCACTGCTGCTCGCCTTGCTCTCGGCGGTCATTGCCTTGCCGGTCGGTTATTTTGTCGCCCACTGGGCGGGCTGGACGGTCTTCTGTATCGGCCTCGGCCTGCAGATGGCCTTCCACTTTCGCAACTTCTCCCGTCTCGACCGCTGGTCGTATCGTCCCGTCGTCGACGCCAGTCTGGAGGGCGAAGGCGCATGGGATGGCATTTTTGGCCGCCTCTACCGCCACGAAAAGGAACTGCGCGAGCAGATTTCCCGGCGCGACGAGGAAATCGCCATGCTGATCGCCGCAACGCAGGCGCTGACTGATGGTGTCGTGCTGCTCGACCGCAACAACCAGATACTTTTCTGCAATACCACCGCCGAAATGCAGCTGGGTCTGGTCAGCCGGACCGACCAGGGGCAGCCGGTGCTCAATCTGGTCCGTCAGCCGGAGTTCGTCGCCTATCTGGAATCCGGGGATTACGCCAAACCGCTGACCATGCGTACGGATCGCCGCGAGGATCGCGTTTTCTCCGTGCATGTCATTCCCTATGCCGGCGACCGCCGTCTCATGCAAATCAAGGACGTCACGCAGACTGACCGCCTCGACCAGATGCGCCGCGACTTTGTCGCCAACGTTTCGCACGAATTGCGTACGCCGCTGACCGTCCTTGCCGGTTTCCTGGAAACCTTGCAGGAATTCGACATCGACCGCGATGAACAGCGGCGCTATCTGGACATGATGGCCGACCAGTCCAAACGCATGCAGTCCATCGTTCAGGATCTGCTGACGCTGTCGTCGATCGAGTCGGCGCCGCCGCCGGACAACGAACCGGTGGACATGATGAACCTGCTCGACAAGCTGCGCCGCGATGCCGAAGCACTGTCGGCCGACCGTCACACCATCGTCGTCGAATCCGACGGGCGGGGCGATCTGCGCGGTTCGGAACCCGAGCTGGTCAGCGCCTTCGGCAACCTGGTGGCCAACGCCGTGCGCTATACCCCGACTGGCGGCACCATCCGCATCAGCTGGCACGCGACCGCGCAAGGTGCCGAATTTGCCGTCGAGGATACTGGCATCGGCATCGATGCCAAGCACATCCCCCGACTGACTGAGCGCTTCTACCGCGTCGACCGGGGCCGCTCGCGCGATGCCGGTGGCACCGGGTTGGGCCTGGCCATCGTCAAGCACTCACTGAACCGCCACCAGGCACAACTTGATATCAAGAGCACGCCGGGCGTTGGTAGCCGTTTTGCCGCCAGGTTCCCGGCCAACCGGGTGACCGGCGTCTGAACGCCGGCCCCGCGATTAGCGGAAGAAGCGGCCGAGCAAGCCGCTGAGGAAACCCTGAGTGGGCTGCTTTTCTACCACGGCCACCTCGGTGGCCGTCGGTGTGGCCGCCGTCATCTGCTTGACGGCCTGCGCGTAGTCGCGATCTTCGTTGGCGATGTGGTTGAGCAGCCACTTGGTCAGCATCGAATGCAGTTCGTCGGCGATTTCCTCGCCTTTGGCAGCCCGCATGGTGAATTCCGTGACACGCTTGATAAACAGCTCATGCACCTTCCGGTGCGGTTTCAGGAACTTGTAGCCCGCCTCTTCGAGCATCGCTTCTTCGAAGCCGAAGTGCGACTGCGTGTAGTCGATCAGCTGCTCGATGACATCGGTGACCAGGCGCTTGTCCGCCTTCGTCTTCGCGATTTCGAGGTCGTTGATGTATTCGACGATGCGCTTGTGCTGCGAATCGATGACCTCGATACCGGTATCTAGCTTGCTGTCCCAGACGATGGGCATGGCGGTTCTCCTGAGTTATTGTGTCAGGAGTGGCAGTAGATATGACTTTCGTTGTAACAGTGTTGACGTGCGTCAATCGAAGGTGATGCGGCCCCGGCAAAAGGCTGGCGGGACGGCGAATTCGCGCTCTTCAGGCCGACTCATCCCTTGACCGGCCTGACCTTTCCAGCCGCCAGCTTTGCCCGTTCGCGTGCCTGATCGGTGGTGTCGCCATTGGCCACGGCAACCCCCATCCGGCGCTTCTTGAAGGATTCCGGCTTGCCGAACAGGCGCAGGTCGCTGCGCGGTACGGCCAGCGCTTCTTCCAGCCCTTCGAAGGCAACGCCCTGTGCCTCCATGCCGCCATAGACGACGGCAGAGGCGCCCGGCTCGCGCAGGGCAGTGTCGACCGGCAGACCGAGAATCGCACGGGCGTGAAGTTCAAATTCGGAGAAACGCTGCGAACACAGCGTGACCAGTCCCGTATCGTGCGGCCGGGGGCTGACTTCCGAGAACCAGACCATGTCGCCCTTGACGAACAGTTCAACCCCGAACAGGCCGCGCCCGCCGAGATTGCCGGTGACGGCAGCGGCGATTTCCTGCGCCCGCTTGAGGGCGGCCGGCGTCATCGCCTGCGGCTGCCAGGACTCGACATAGTCGCCGGCAATCTGCACGTGGCCGATCGGCTCGCAGAAGTAAGTGCACACCTCGCCAGCCGCATTCCGGGCCCGGACGGTGAGCAGGGTGATCTCGTACTCGAAGTCGATGAAGCCCTCGACGATGACGCGCCCCTGATTGACCCGGCCGCCGCTTGCCGCGTAATCCCAGGCCTTCTGCACGTCCTCCGGGCCGCGCAACAGCGACTGGCCCTTGCCCGACGAGGACATGGTTGGCTTGACGATGCACGGGTAACCGATGCCACCGTCGATCGCAGCCTGCAGTTCAGCCAGCGAGTCGGCAAATTTATAGGGTGAGGTGGGCAGCCCAAGTTCCTCTGCGGCCAGCCGGCGGATGCCCTCGCGGTTCATGGTCAGCTTGGCGGCGCGGGCAGTCGGGATCACTTCAGCCAGCCCGGCGGCTTCGATCTCGACCAGCATGTCGGTGGCAATGGCCTCGATTTCCGGCACGATCAGGTGCGGCTTTTCCTGTTCAACCAGCTTGCGTAGCGCAGCACCGTCGGTCATCGAAATGACGTGGGCACGGTGTGCGACCTGATGGCCGGGCGCATTCTCGTAGCGGTCGACGGCGATCACCTCGACGCCGAGGCGCTGCAGGGCGATGATCACTTCCTTGCCGAGCTCGCCGGCGCCGAGGAGCATGACGCGTAGGGCGGAGGGGGAAAGCGGGGTGCCGATTTTCATTTGAGGTGCCTCGGGAGCTGGGAATCGTGGGAATTTAGGGGGTGGGGATGGGGGGCGTCAAGTGTTGTTCGTCTTGATCTGTGGCTCGGGCCTTTGTGCCTTTTCTGGACCTGGGTTTTCCGCGCTTGAGGCGCGGGCGTACTTTCTTTTGCTTCGCCAAAAGAAAGTAGCCAAAGAAAAGGCGACCCTGGGTCGGCGCCGGCTACGCCGGTTCCCTGCGTTACTCGACATTGGCGGGGGCTGCGGAACTCGGGCCTTCGGCCCTCAGACAGTCCTCGCCCTTTTTCCGCCAACGTCTGCGTTACTCGGCGCCTCTCAAGGGGCCCGGCAAAACATCCCGGACCAAACAGGAAATTTCAATTTTGGGCATTTTTTCGGCCCGACCGTAGCATTCCAATTTTCATGCTGCTGTCCGAGCCCGGACGCCTTTGGGTCCCCCTGAGAGGCGCTGAGCAACGCAGGCTGGCCGGGGGCAGTCGGCGAGGACTGTCTGAGGGCCGAAGGCCCGAGTTCCGCAGCCTCCCGGCCTGCCGAGTAGCGCAAGGGACCGGTGCAGCCGGCGCCGACCCGGGGGGGCGCCTTCTTTTTGCTTACTTTTTCTTGGCGAAGCAAGAAAAAGTGAGACGCCCTCAAGGCGGAAAACAAGGCCTGAGAAAAACCGCCTTCGCCTCAGGCGCAGTGGCAACTAAGCCCCGCTCCCGGCCGGGAGCAACCTTTATAATGCCGCGATGCAATCCAGCCGCCTCCCCCAAACCATCGAACGCTTCCTGCTTTCCCCCTACAGCCTCGTGCTGGCGGTCATCCTCGCCTTCGTGCTCAATGCCTGGAGCCTGCCGCTAACCGACGTCGATGAAGGCGCTTTTTCCGAAGCCACCCGCGAGATGATGGCGCGTGGCAATCTGGTTTCGCCGACGCTGAACGACAATCCCCGCCACGACAAGCCGATCCTGATCTACTGGGCGCAGGCTGCTTCGGTCAGCGTGCTCGGCGTGCAGGAATTTGCCTTCCGGCTGCCTTCGATCATTGCCAGCGTACTCTGGCTGCTCGCCCTTTACCGCTTCTGCCAGCGCCACACCGACCGGCGGACGGCGCAGGCGGCGACGCTGGTCATGACGCTGACGCTGGTCGTCGGCTTCGTCGCCAAGGCGGCGATTGCCGACGCGCTGCTCAACCTGTTCATCGCCCTGACGATGTTCGGCATCTACGATTTCTTCGTCGCCCGCCAGACCGCCAAGGGCGATGCCGAGACGCGCCGCCTGCTGCTCTTCATCTACGCCATGATGGGCCTCGGTTTCCTGACCAAGGGGCCGGTTGCGGTGGTCTTCCCGCTGGCCATCAGCGGCCTGTTCTTCGCCTCGACCGGCGCCTGGCGCGACTGGCTGAAAGCCGTCTTGTTCTGGCCCGGTTGGCTGCTCTTTCTCGCCATCGTCGTGCCCTGGCACGTCGCCGTCTATCTCGATCAGGGCGACGCCTTCTTCCGCGGCTTCTACCTCAAGCACAACCTCAACCGCTACGCCGACACCTTCGAGGGACACGGCGGCAAGTGGTATTACTACCTCGTCGTCCTGCCTTTCATTCTGATGCCCTTTACCGGCTGGCTGCTCGCCATCGCCGGCAAACTGGGCCGGCTGGCGCGTGCCACGCCGCTTGGTTCGGCCAGGGGCAACGGGCTGTTCGAACGCTACCTGTTGCTCTGGTTCTTCGTCGTCTTCGCCTTCTTCTCGACTTCCGGTACGCAATTGCCGCATTACCTGCTCTACGGGTTGACGCCGCTGTTCATCCTGCTCGCCGGACATCGTCTCGGATTCGAACGGCGCTGGCTCGCCTGGGGGCCGGTGATCGCCTTCGCGTTGCTGGTTGCGGCGCTGCCCGAAATCCTCGTCTTTGCCGCCGCCAAAACGACGCGGCCTTATGAAAAAGACCTTCTGGAAGCACTGACCGTAGCATTTGGCGACGAGGCCCGCTGGCTGCTGCCGCTGCTGGCCGTCGGCACCATTGGGCTGGCACTTTGGCGCAAGCTGCCGGTCTGGCAGGGGCTGGCGCTGGCCGGCCTGCTCCAGGCGGCGATTGTCGCCGGCGTCGTCGCCCCGCGCGCCATCGGCGTCACCCAGGGGCCGGTGCGCGAAGCGGCACTGCTGGTTAAGGCCAGCGGTGAACCGGTGGTCGCCTGGCGGATCATTCGCCCGAGCTTCAGCGTCTATCGCCAGTCGGCGACGCCGACGCGCATTCCTGAACCCGGCGAACTGGTTTTCACGCGCACGGACCGTCTGCATGAAGTCCGGGAAAAGCTGGCCCCGGGCCAGATCCTGCGCCCGGTCTACCAAAAGAGCTTCGTCACGCTCGCCCGCGTCGAGGTCGAGGCAGCTCGATGAACGACGCCGCGCTGCATCGGCACAACCCGGCCTTCAACGCCACCATCGCCGGCCTCGGCCTGTTGCTGGCGCTGGCCCTTGGGGCGCTGCTCGGCGGCGGCGACTGGCACGCCGGATTCATCCCGGCGCAGTCGGCCAGCACGGCGCTGCCCGGCTGGTTCTGGGAAATCCTGACTACCCTCGGCGACGGCCGCGTCCAGATGGCCCTGCTGCTGCCCTTTTGCCTGCGCTACCCTCGCGTTTTCTGGGCTGTGCTGCTCGGTTCGCTGCTCGCCGCGCTGATCAGCCGCGGCTTCAAGTTCTGGCTGCCGATGCCCCGCCCGGCGGCGGTGCTCGACGCCAGCCAGATCATCATTATCGGTGCCAAGCTTAAGGCGCAGAGTTTCCCTTCCGGCCATACGGTCACCGCGTTTGCCTTCGTCGTCCCCTGGCTGGCACTGGCTGGCTGGCGCGCGCTTCCTGTCGTCATCCTTGCCGCGCTGGCCGGCTTCTCCCGCATCGCCGTCGGCGCCCACTGGCCTGTCGACGTGCTGGCCGGCGCGCTGATTGGCCTGGCCGGTGGCTGGCTGGGTCTGCGCCTGAGTCGCCGCTGGCGCTGGGGGCTCGGTGTGCGCGGCCACTGGACGCTGGTTGGTCTGGGCGTGATCGCCGTGGCAACGCTGCCTCTCGACGGCCAGGGCTATCCGGATACGCTAGCCTGGCGAATAGCCGCTTGCCTTTGGGGTCTGGGCGGCTTTGCCGTCGTGTACTTGTTACCGGTTGCCCGCTACGGGTGGCAGGCTGCCACACGTCCGTTGGCAGCGCTCTCGGCGGAAATTGGCTCGAACTGAGCCACGGATTTCCTGTCGACGATATTGCGTTGGCACTTGGATAGGATGGCCAATTTGAAATTTCAAGTGCAACAAAAGTGCGAAATATGATATATTGGTGGCAGATTGGCATTTCTTGTGGAGCCTGGGTTCCAAAGTCCTCTGTATCGAACTTCTGCATAAAGCCCGTACGCCTATGGAACTTGTACATTGCATCTATTGCAGCGCGTCATCCAATCCGAAGTTCGGCGCAGCAGATTTGAAATCCTTGCTGGAAAAAGCCAGGGTCACGAATGCGCAACTTGGGATAACAGGGATACTGCTGTTTCACGGCGGGTCTTTTTTTCAGGTACTGGAGGGTGACCAGGGTGTGGTTGAAGGGCTCTACCAATCGATTAGTGCGGATAAACGACACTCCAGAGTGACAAAAATCCTCCAGGAGCCGATTTTGCATCGTGACTTTCAAGACTGGACCATGGGCTATCCTCAGGCCTCCAAGCAGGATATTGAGAATATTCCGGGCATGAATGATTTTTTCATGGACGGCCGATCATATGTGGACGTATCCGAAACAAAAGCACGGATATTGATTGGCGCCTTTAAACAAGGGCGATGGCATGCAACATTAGGTGCTCATGGTGTTGTTTGAAGGCAGTCTGCTCCTCTTGCTATGAATCGCCCCGGAACCAGTAGACGCTCCGAAGCCTTAAACTTAGGCAAAAGGAGAAGTCATGAGCAGCAAGCGTTACCCGGAAGAATTCAAGATCGAAGCGGTCAAGCAGGTGACGGATCGCGGTC
>JAGOBB010000018.1 GCA_017983615.1 Azonexus sp. | reverse complement strand
GAAGCCGCTCGTCAGGACGCCGCCCGACAGGAAGCTGCTCGTCAGGACGCCGCCCGACAGGAAGCTGCCCGACAGGAAGCTGCTCGTCAGGAAGCCGCCCGACAGGAAGCTGCTCGACAGGAAGCTGCTCGACAGGAAGCTGCTCGACAGGAGGCTGCTCGACAGGAGGCTGCTCGACAGGAGGCTGCTCGTCAGGAGGCTGCTCGACAGGCAGCAGAACGCGAGGAGGATGCCAGGAGGAGAGATGCATCGCGGCGAGCGATGGGGCGTCAGCTGGACGAAGAGGCCGCCCGTCGCGCGGCCCAGGAGGAGGCACAACGTCGCTCGCCCTCCGCCAGTCTATTGCGCCGAGGCAGGCTGTTCGGACGTACGGACTCCAACGCCGAGATGCTCCTTTACGCGGAAGCATGGAGCCGGCGAATCCAGCTCAACACGAGCTTTGAGCGTGTGCGTGAGCTGTTGAAGCAACCGTATACGGCCCCGATGGTCACCGTCGCCATCCGCAGCGACGGCTCCGTGGAATCGGTGACCTTTGTCCGCTCGAGTGGCGCTCCCGCCATCGACGAGGCCATCCGACGCATCGTGCTGGATCAGACCCCGTACCAGCCGTTTCAACCGGGACTGGCCCGCGACTACGACGTCATCGAGATTCGCCGGACCTGGCACTTCGACATGGCCATCCGCCTCTATTGATGCGCCAGTGGTCTGCTTCGCAATTAACGGAACATGAAAACTTGTCTTTGCGTCCCTGGCGTTGTTGCTCATCCTCGCGATAGCGTCGGCTATCGCTCCGGTTCGCGCCTACCCAGGAACACAAATCCGGCGTTTTTATTTTGTCCCGCCAATTACGAAGCAGACCACTAGCCGCGCATCCGGGGCATCAGCCGACGTTGCAATGTCCCAACTGCCAGGTGCCGCCCAGGCTGCGGCATTTCTTCTTGTTCTCCCTGTCCTTCGCGGTTTCCGGAACAGTCGGCCGTCTGGCCTTGGAGCCGGAAGCTTCCGCCGGCGGTTTGGCGGTGTCCGCCGCGGCGGCGCCCTTGTCGCTGGCACCGGCAGCCGCCGTGTCCGCCGCGAAGGACGCCGTCGAGAAGGCCAACAATGTGGCCGCCAGCAATAGCATTTGCTTGTTCATTGCCCTATCTCCTCAAACGAGTGAATTCATCCAAAGGGACAGGAACGCCGCATTTCCGGGCGACGTTTCCTGACGAGGCAGTGTGAATCGAAAATTATGCCCACGTCAATATCATCGCCATCTATTTCAATTTTTGCCCATTTTTCGGGCCGACCGTAGCATTTGCCTGCCCGAGGCCGCTTTTCGGCACAAACGGCGCCTAAGCCGGCATCAATTTGCCGGAATTCAGCGCTTCGGCAACGACCGTCCTGGCCAGATCGTCTTTTGAACCCAAGGGCGCATTGCTGCAAGCCTGGCACATCGTGGGCAAATCGCCGTCCAGCAGTTGCGCCCGGAGCCTTCGAATGGCCTTGCCGTTCAGCAGGGCATCCATGGGTTCGTCGATCTTGGCGAAAGATTCGGCGGTAACACAGCAGGGGAAAACCTGGCCGTCGGCGCCCACGGTGTAGGCCGTCCATGGCTGCATGCAGACCCGGGTCAGGCCATCCCTGGGGCCTTCTTCGGAGGCTCCGTTGTAAAGCTGGAGCAGCCGCGGCTGGACGCAGAGTTGCGTCGATGAGCCCTTCAGAACCTGCTGCGTCCCCTCCAGGACCTTGCGCGCCTCACCCCGTTCGGCTGGCTCAAGATGCTCGATGGAACGCATCTGGCTGTCTTTCAATTCGTCGATCTCGTACAGGCTGCTCAGATTCAACTGATTGATCCCGAGTTCGGCGCAGAAGGCGGCCAGTTCCTTGACGCCCATGACGTTCCGGTCGGAGACCGTGCAATTGACCGTCAGGCGGGGCAGCCGCACGCCCTTGAGCCTCGCCCTGCTGCGCAAGGCGATGATGTTGGTCAGGATGACCTTCAGGTCGACTGCTTTCCTGAGTTTCTTTTGCAGCTCGATATCCGCGGATTCGATGCTGATGGTGATATTGGCAAACTTCAGCAGGGCATCCAGGTCAGCCTCCGAGTAAAGGCGGCCGAAGTTGGAGTTGATGATGCAGGCCATGCCCAGGTTGAAAAAGTGCTGGCAGACCTCCTTCCAGTCGTCCCGGAACGTGGTCTCGCCGACGCCAACCAGCGAGGCAATGGCCGGACTGGCCTGGCGGGCAAAGCGCAGGGTGCTGGCCAGAGTCGCTTCGTCCATGTCCACATCCCTGCCCGGAACCTTCTCGTTGTCCTTGATCGCTTTCGGACAGAAGATGCAGCGCAGATTGCAGCGGCTGGTGATCTCCACGATCAGGGTATTGAATCGCACCGACTGCAGCAGGTCGACCTGGTACTGGCGGCCGCCGGAATCCACCATTACGTGACGCGTCAGGTCGTCTACGCTCGGTACCTTGAGCGATTCGATGTACTCGACCAGCTCCCCGATGTTGTTGCAGAGAGCAACCTTGTCCGGGTCGATGTGCACCCCGAACGCCGCCTCCATTTCCAGGATCAACAGGGTGTGCGACAAGGAATCCCAGCCGGGGACGTCCAGTGCGGTCGTCTCCGGTCCGATTTCCAGTGTCGGTTCCATGAATACATTGCGCATCACGTCTTGCAACTTGGCGTAGAGGGTCATCTTCGTACTTTCAGGAAACTTGGGCCTTGGTGGCCCCCAGGTATTTTTCGCGGTTTCCCCAGCGGGAAACCTTGCCGCTCGTTGTCTTGATCAGCCACTTGGGCGGTACGACCTTGGCTTGGGCGATCAGCAAGCCCATTTGTTGCTGCAGCGTCTTCTTGATTTCCCGGCCAATGTGGATGAACTGTTCCTCGGGCGCCTCCGACTCGGCGACCACATGGATGCACTCGCTCCCCATCGCCGCGTTGGGCAGACCAAACGCGACGCATCGACCGGGTTTCACGCCCGCCACCTGAGCGGTGACTTCTTCGATATCGTGGGCATAGTAATTCTTGCCATTGACGATAATCAGGTCTTTCTTCCGGCCCGTGACATACAGGCTGCCGTCGAACAAAGCGCCCAGATCGCCAGTCAGATAAAAACCATCGCGGATGGCAGCGGCGGTCAGTGCCGGCTCCCGGTAATAGCCGTCGAACAGATAGGGCGCCGCCAGGGCGATTTCACCAACGGCGCCGGCGGGCAGGTCCTGCCCGGCTTCATCCAGTATCCTGATTTCCACGCCGGCCACAGGCCTGCCGACGGACATCAGATCGAGACGATCCTCAGGCGCCGGCCCGGTCTGCAACCGGCCTTCGCGCAGGCGGCTGGCCGATACCGGCAAGGGCTGCTGCGCCTTGCCAATCGGCGTTTGCGTCACGGCAAAGACCGCCTCGGCCATGGCGTAGGAAATTTGCAGTTGCTCCCGGGTCACACCGAATGGCCCGAAACGTCCGGCGAAAGCGTCGAAGGCTTCCGCCTTGCAGGGTTCGGAGCAATTGATGAAGGCCTTCATGGACGACAGATCGAATTTCAGGCTTGGGTCCAGCGGCATTCTGGCCAGGAAGTGAAAGGCGAAATTCGGCAGCCAGGTCAGGGTTCCACGGTGGGTGGAGATGGCGCTCAACAGCGTCCAGGGTGCGGCGACCCACTCGAAGGGATCGAGCAGGACCAACGGCGTCCCGGTCACCAGGGGGAGCAGGAAGCTCGAAATCAGACCCATGTCGTGATAAAGCGGCAACCAACTGACCACGACATCGTTGGCATCGAGCGAGAGCACCTGTGCGTATCGCCCGATCTGATCGAGGATGGCGCGATGCGACAGGGCCACGCCCTTGCGCGAGCCGGTTGTGCCGGAACTGTGCTGCAACAGGGCGACTTCATCCGGAGCCACAGAGGGCTGCGATGCAGGCTGGAAATGCGCCCGGACAGTATCGGTCGCCCAAATCGTGACGCCGGTATCGCCCAGCATCGCGCTGACCTGCCCGGCCAGGTCGGGCGAGGTCAGCAGCCGAGCCCCCTCGACGCGCTGACATTGATGAAGCAACTGCTTCCAGTAATGGGACGGTTCCTGGCGATCTCCGGGCGGCGCCACGAAGGACGGGATATAGCCGCCCAGCATCGCACCGACGAACGAATAGACGAGGTCCTCGCCCAGACTCAGCTGGATGAAGATGTTTGCGCCCCGATCGATGCCAAGCTCCTGGTACGCCCCGCCATAAAGCGAGGCCTTCTCGAGGAGGTCGCCATAGGTGATGACCTGTTCGCCGCCAGCTTTCTGGAGACGGCAAAAGACTTTGCCCGGATCGCGAAGAGCCCGCTCCTCAACGACCTGACACAGCGTCCCCATGATCGCCATTGCTAGGCTTGACTCGATTCTTCGCTGGCGGGAAGTGCATTGATGAACAGCTGGCAAGCCATCTCGCGTTGTCCATTGAGCGCTGAAATCAGGGCCAAAACGATCATGGCTCCCGGGTGCTGCGGGTAGCGCAGGCCGATCAGGGTGCAGATGTTCATGGCCGATGCCTCGTCATGGTTGTAGATCGCGGTGACTGCTTCCCGCAAGGCTTCATCCATCGAGGGCGCGCCCAGCGCCCGGCAATAGCTGGTGTAGAAACCCAGCGTATCGAGGGCTTTGGACCCACCCCACAGCGGATATGGGTGATTCGCCGCAAGATAGGGGATCGCGAAATGCCGGATGATCGAAGGATGGACCGGCACTTCGGTCCCGGCCAGCGCATTCTGGTGCTCCGGTCGTTCGGCGATATCCAGCCGCGGCAATTCGAGCTTGTCGAGCAGCTGGTTGGCCAGTTCGATCATGACGACGTCGGTCGGGTGATCCGGCGTAAAGAACAGGCGATGACTGAAAATACGGTCCTTCAGGAAGGCGCCCAGCCGCACGTCGCTTTCCTTGTCATACTTCTCCCACTTCTGGAACTCCAGGTCGAGCAGGCGATTGAGGTTCATCTGCCGGCCAAAATCCTGGGCATAGTATTCCGTCGCCGCGGCCTCCGGAGCAACGTCGCCTTTCATTCTCGCGATCAGTTGCCGATCCCCGTACGGAAAACGCCAACCCACCGGTTCGTTCGGCCGGTCGAAGGTGAAGGGCCACAGGAAGGCGCAGGTGATCAGCGGAATGACTATCCGGGTCGCCTCTGCCGGCAGTTCATCGAGAAAGTCCGGGGTGCCAAAGGAGTTCTGGTAAATCAGCACCTGGCAGCGCGCGATCTGTTCCGCGCTCGGGCGAACATGTTGCCAAGCCGTCAGGAATACCAGTTCGTGATCCACGAACGCCGGATGCCCGGCCAGAAGTTTGATCAGCCCCTGCCCCTGGCAATTCGTATAGAAAATGACAACTGGTTGCATCGTATCCTGACCGGTTTCTTTTAGGTTTGGGACAAACGTCCATCATGTCAGATTCCCCCGGCACTTGTCATCGCTCCCTCCCGGTTTCTCGTCGGAAAACTCGGGCCACTATGCGGCGGCGCTCCACACGAAGCGCAATCGGCAAATCGCCTGCCGACCATTGCCGGATGATCCCCCCCGCCGAGTGCCGCGACTGCCGTTTTGGTTTTTGCCGCTTTTTTCGGGCCGACCGTAGCATTTGCCTGCCCAATGCCGATATACGGCGCATGCTCGAGAAACGCCCCATTGGCCACTTGCCGCGCAACTACCCCCGCTCTGCAGCCCCTACCGCCTCACCGGGTGGCTCACCCGACAGCACCCGGCCGATGGCATCGGCGTAGCGGCTGCCCAGAGTCAGCAGCCGGGCCGTCGTCCGGTCCACGGCGGCAGCGGGGGGGATGTCGGCAAGTTCGGTCGAGTCGCGGAAGCCCAGCGTCCGGTCAGTAAAATCGTATTCCAGGCAGCCGTGGATCAGGCCGTCGTTGACGCGGGCACAAAGTTCGAACACCGCCGCCTGACGCTCCGCCGGCACAGCGCCGCGGACGATCAGCAGGCAGCGCAGGTTGCTACCAGCCGCATCGCGTATCCAGACCAGCTGTTCGAACACGGCATCGTCGGCCAATCCGGCGACCACGACCCGATCGCCCTGATGCTCGAAGGCACGTAGAGGCCAGCGCATCGTTTCGGCAAGGTCCGATATGGCATCGAACAGCGCCGCGTCACGCCCACAGGCAGCGCCGTGAGACAGGACGGTGTCTTCACTCATTTCCAGACCTCAACTTCATCCTCGGTGCCCCGCTTTTCGGATTTGCGCTCGATGGTGATTTTAAACTCCTCGTCCTTGAAGCCCCATTTTTCGATGAAATCGCCTTTCTGCTTGTCGTGCTTGGCCGCCCTTGCGTTGCCGCCGTCGCCCGGATCGTAGCGTTTGCCGATGCCGCGATTGACCGAGGCAGCACCGAGGAAGAGGTTCTTGATGTCGTTGTTGGCCGCCTGCAGCAGCTTGCGGGCCGCGTCGACGATGCCCGGCTTGTCGTACTTGCCCGGCCCCTTGGCAACCGGCGGGTACTGTTTTTCGGTCAGCATCTGTGCCGCCTCAGGCGGTTTCTTCGGAGCCAGGCTGTCGTCGGTATTCTTGATGGTGTCGCTGATCGATACCTTGTGCCTGATATCGATCTCGGCCGACAGGTAGTCGCCAGGAATAGCCTTGAATTCCTTCCAGATCTTGTCCTTCACGAAGTGATCGAGGGTCGCCTGCTCCCAGGTCAGCATCTTGCGCGAAATGCCGAGCGGCCCGACCGTGCCGTCCTTGGCGAACTTGGCCGCTGCAGTGTCGCCCTTCGGGTTGATCTCGCCATGCACATGCACGGTTTCCTCGCCGTCGTCCTGCTTGTCCACGACCAGATCGAGCGCCTGCATGCGGTACTTGCTCTTTATCGCTCCCAGCCCCTTCCTGACCGTCGCCGACGTCGCCTTGGGCGCCGATTGCAGCGCTTGCGCCTCAGCCAGGGCCTTGTTCAGGTCAGCCTGTTTCTGCTCTGGCGTGCGCTCGTCGTTTTTGTCCTTGCCGAAGGCCTTGGCAAACAATTTCTTGGCCATGGTTACGATCCATCCGATCAGCGCGTCGAGCGCCTTGTCGATCGGGGCACGGACCTTGTTGATAACCCCCATCACCTTGTCGGCGACTTTGCCCAGCCCGGCGAAGCCGGCCAGGAAGCTGATCGCCAGCGAGAGCAGGCCGGCCAGCACGCTCTCGACGCGCTTGGCCGCGCCGCCGATGTTGCCGGCCGCGATCTGGACGATGGAATTGACGAAGGCGCCGACCACGGCGGCGATCTTCGACAGCTTCTGGACGAAGACCATGACCGACTCGTAGATCGAGATGGCGGCCGAAATGAAGCCGGCGCCGGGGATGAACATGGCGATGATCTTGGGCACCGCCTTCTTGACCACCATGTCGACGACGAAGCTGGTGATGCCGCCGATCACCATGTCCTTGAGGTTGCCGAGCTGTTCCTTGATCTTGTCCCAGGCCGCCGCCGGGCCATCGCGAACCAGCGTGACGACGATGTCGAAGCCGGTTTCCATGGCCTTGACGGCCGGCTCGCCGACGACCTTGACCAGCTTGCCGCGGACGTTGGCCCACGAGATGCCGAGCACCGAAAGCACGAACTTGACGATTTCCTTCAGATCGAAGCCTGCCGGGATATAGACGCCGGGCAGCGCGCCGGTCAGCCATTCGATCAGCCCGGCCTTGAGGTGGGTCAGGAAGTTGCCGGCGAACTGGGTGAAGCCGAGCTTGCCGGCGGCGATCAGGTTGCCGGCGAAGGGCATCGGATTACGCAGGATGCCCTTCAGTGCGCCGCCGGTGCGCTTGATGTAGCCCATCAGCCCAGGCTTGACCGAGTCGAGGATGATCTCCAGCAGGTCGAAGGCGGCCTTGGCAGCCCAGCTGATGAAGCGCCCGGCAAAACCGGCGAAGACCTTGCCGAGCTTGATGAAGGCCTTCGGGATGAGCAGGATGTCGCTGATCGTCAGCGACTTCAGCGCCGCGATGAACAGGGTCGGAATTTCGCTGACGAAATCGACCAGCGCCTTGGCCGCCCCCTTGAACCAGGCGAACGCCTTCTGCACGGCGTTGGCCTTCTTCATGTTGGCCCAGATCTCGTTCTCGCCGACAAAGACCAGGAAGCCGCCGAGGTAAGCCTCGGCATCCTGCGGCGCCTTGTCGCCGGTGATCGGGTCCTTGCCGAGCACCGTGCACAGCAGCGGGTAGCCGCTGGTCGTCCGGGCATAGGCGCCGATCGGCTTGAGGATGGCGTCCTTGATGAAGTCGAGGATGTCGCCCACGATGCCGCCGACGAAATCGAGGATGCCGGTGACGATGCCGACCAGCAGCGCCTTGCCGCGATCCCAGACGCCGCCCGGATTCTTCATGTCGCTCAGCTTGATGCCGGTGATGAAATCGCTGACCGAGGTCTTGATCTCGCTGCCGAGGTTCTTCAGCGCCGTGAATTTGCCGCTGATCCACTTGCCGGCCTTGTCGAAGATGCCGTGGTTGTCGAGCGCCTTGGCGATGTCGCCGCCCCCCGGCATGACCTTGGTTGCCTGGCGGAGCACGTTGGCCGCACTGTCGTCCACCTTGGCGTCGGTGATCGGATTCTTGCCGATGACCACGGTCATGAAATCGAAGCCGCGGATCGACGAGGCCTTGCCGGCGATGTAGTCGCGCGGGTCGGGCAGGCCGATATCCTTGGCCAGGTCGCCGAGGAAACTGCGCTGGATGCTCTGCGGCTGACGGCCAGCGCCTTGCTGCAGGGTATGGGTCAGCTCGTGGGCGATCAGTTCACGACCTTCCCGGCTCTCCGGCCGGAACTGGCCGGCGCCGAAGAAAATCTGGTTGCCGACGGCGAACGCGCGCGCCTGCATCTGCCCGGCCAGTCGGGCCGCAGTGTCGTCGGTGTGGATGCGGACGCCGGCAAAACTGGCGCCAAAGCGCGGCTCCATGAAGCGCCTCACCTCGGCGCCCAGCGCCTGGCCGCCGCTCGGGATGCCGGGCAGTGCCGGCGACGGTGCGGCGCGCGACGGCATGCTCACCCCCGGACGCAGCGCCCGGCTCAGCGTGCCAACCGGCAGACTGACGCGAGCGGCCACCCCGGCCGGCGCCGGCATGTTGACCACCACGCTGGCCACCCGTTGGGCCTCGACCTCGGCCGCATCGCCGGGCGAAGAGACACGCAGGCTCTGGCATTGGGCACGGACCGCCACGCTCTCCGCCACCTTGGCAGCGGCCGCCGGCACCGGTGGTGCGGGGCGATTGACCAGACGGGCGGCGGCTTCCATGGCGTGCCGGGTTAGTGGTCTGCCTCGCAATTATCGGAATTAAATGAAAACGCCGGATTTGTGTTCCTGGCTAGGCGCGAACCGCAGCGATAGCCTTCGCTATCGCGAGGATGAGCAACAACGCCAGGGACGCAAAGACAAGTTTTCATATTCCGATAATTGCGAGGCAGATCACTAAAAGCCCCGGCCCTCCTTGTGAAGTTCGCGGCGCAGGCCGTCGCCGATGTCGTCGGCGGCCAGCCGGCGGTCGCCGCGGACCAGGCTGCGCAGTGCGGCGTAGCGGATGACGTTCATGATCGTGCCGCCTGACACCTCGTGGCGCTCGGCCAGCGCGGCGAAGTCGAGATCGCCGTCGGGCGCCAGCGGGCGCGGCACGGCTTCGGTCCACAGGCGGTGGCGCTCGGCCGCTTTCGGCATCGGGAAGGCGATCACCGACTGGAAGCGGCGCAGGAAGGCCTCGTCGATATTGGCGCGCAGGTTGGACGACAGGATCACGACCCCGGCGAAATCCTCGATGCGCTGCAGCAGATAGCTGACCTCCTGGTTGGCGTAGCGGTCGTGAGCGCTGTCCACACGCGTGCGCTGGCCGAACAGGGCGTCGGCCTCGTCGAAAAACAGAATCCAGCCGCGCCGCTCGGCGATGTCAAAGACCCGGGCCAGGTTCTTCTCGGTTTCGCCGATGTATTTGGAAACGACCATCGACAGGTCGATGCGATAGACCTCGCGCTGGCACAGCTTGCCGAGCAGGCAGGCCGACAGCGTCTTGCCGGTGCCCGGCGGACCGTGGAACAGGCAGGTGTAGCCGGGACGCAGGCGGCTCAACATGCCCCAGACGTGGAGCAGCGTGTCGCCGTGGATCAGCCAGTCGCGCACTTCTTCCAGCTGGGCCAGGGTAGTCGCCGGCAGCACCAGGTCGCTCCATTCGAGGCCGGTGGTCACCCGCTGGGCGGGCAATGCTTCGCCATCCACCCCGGCATCGGCACCGAACAGCGCAAGCACCGGCGCCGCCGGGCGTAACGGGGCGCCAAGCAGCGTGTCGCCGCTACCGGGCGGCAGGGGCTGCAGCACTTCACCGCTGGCCAGCCCGTCGGCGGCCAGCAGGCGGATGGACTTCAGGCGTTCGGCCAGATTGTCGCCGGCGAGCAGGAAACAGGCCGTCTCGGCGGTCGGGATGAAGGCGTTGCCGCCCTGCACCCCGCCGAATTCGCTGAAGCCGCGCTGGGTCGCCTCGTTGCGCGCCCACAGCACGTCGAGCAGTTGCGGGCGGAGTACGGGCGCCAGGGCCAGCGCCAGGACCAGGCGCTGGGCAGCGCCCAAGGCGTGGCCGGCGACGAACTCGGCGTAAGGCGAGGTGCCGTTGATCAGCGAGGGCGGCGGCAGGTCGCCGGGCAGCGCGGGATTGGCCGGGGGATTGCCGAAATAGCTGTCGAGCCGGCGTTGCAGCGCCGCCGCCAGCCACGCCAGCTCGGCGTCGAGGTCGTGCGCGGTGGCGATCAGGCGGTGGTCCATTCGGTGTGCAGGCAGCCGCGCATCCAGCCCAGGCGGATCAGCGAAATCCCCCAGGGCAGACGGTCGAGCAGCAGGTCGTAGGTTTCGGATTGCGGGCGCAGCAGCCAGCCATCGGACGCCGGATAGAGCAGGCCGGCGCGCTGCAGGAAGGAAATGCGCAGCCCGGCGATGCTGGTCTGGCCGAGCGCCGGCCAGTGCGCAATGGCAGCGGCGAGCAGGGCCTCGCCCTCGTTGCACATCGCCGCATCGAGCAGCCCGGCGGCGACCGGCAAGGGGTCGTCCGGCGAAAGGCCGAGCAGGACCTTGATCAGCGGCAACTCGAATTCGTAGGGCTCGTCGCGGCCGGTCGCCAGCCAGTGCAGCAACGCCGCGGCTGGGGGCAGCACGGCGGGCGGAAGGGGCTGGCCGACGGGATGGTCGTCGGCGATCCAGCCCAGCCCGGCAAACAGGCGCGGCAGGTAGGGATGGAGCAGGACCAGGCCGCAGGCGGAAACTGGCAGGCCGGGCGCCGCCTGCTCGTCGGATTTTGATTTTTGCCTTTTTTCGGGGGCGACCGTAGCATTTGCCGGGGAATCGGCGAGTTCGGCCGCCCCCCGGGCGCCTTGCGTGAAGAGCTGGCCGACCACCTCGATCCGGCGCCATTCAAGTGCCTCGGCCTCGCCTGCCGGTCCGAGCACGGTGCGGGCTGCGGCCAGCGCCGCCGGCCATTGCCCGGCCGCCGCCGGGACGTCCTCGCCAACGGACAGCCAGAGCAGCGCCAATGCCAGCAGCCGCAAACGATGATCGGCCGAACGGCTGGCGTGCAGACGGCCGAGCGTCGCCAGCGCTTCGGCGATTGTCGTGCCTTGCCCGGCAGCCTGTCGCCGGGCGAACTGCGCCCACAGGGCGCGCTGCGGCTCGTCGAGCAGTTGCAGGAAACGGAAGAAGACCTCGGCCAAACCATGGCCTGCGGCGACCGGCACGGCCAGCAGGCGTGCCCAGCCGGCTTCCAGCGACGCGGTCCAGCGCGCCGCTTCGCCGGCCAGCAGGGCCAGGGTTTCAGTCGACTCGCGGCCGGCATCGAACCACGCCAGCCGGCCGCCGGCCAGGTAGGCGACCAGCCGTTCGCCGGGCGGGAGATCGCGCGGCGCCTCGGCCGCCGGCCCGGCGCCGCCGCCTTGCAAGGCTTCGCCAAGCGCTTGCCTGACCGCGTCGCGCAGGCGCTCGGGCAGCGCGCGGTCAAGGCCCTCGGCGCTGGAAAAGTCGAGCCGGACTTCGAGGCGGGGAATGTACATCTCGCGTTCGCCGACATCGACGGCATCAAAGGCTTCCGCCAGCGCCGGCAGCAGCGTGCTGTCCTGCGTCCGGCGCAGCAGCGAGCGCATGGCGAAGGCCGTCGCTGCGTCCGGGGCGGCGACCTGCCAGCGCTGGCGACGGATACGATGGATCGTCATGACCGGCCCGCCACCGCCGGGCGGCGGTGGATCTGGTGCGGGCAACTGAGCCGGGGCATCGCGCCGGCTCCGCCTACTTGAAGCGGAAGGCGTTGGACATCAACTGGTCGCCGACCAGCGCAGAGCCACCGCCCGAAATTTTGGCCGCTTCGACCGTGGCCGCGACCTTTTCCTGCAGCTTGCCGCTGACCTTGGTATCGCTGATCTGCGCCGCCGCACCGCCAAGCGTGGCGTAGACCGCCGTCTTGTCGGCTTCGAAACGCACGCTCTCGCCGGCATCGACAGCAAAGTACCGGGTTGCCTCGCCAACCGTGTCGGCCAGCTGCGCTTCCATCGCCTTGGCCTGCTGGCCAGCCTTTTCACGCACGGCAGCCGGCAGGGTTTCGTCGGCCTGGGCCTCCTTCAGGTCCTGCATTTGCTGCTGCTCGTACTTGACCTTGCCCAGAACCGCCCGCATGTATTTGTCGTTGGTCGCCTCCCTGGCGCCGGTGGCGATATCGGCGCCGGTCACGGCGCTCATGGCCTTGGTGTTCTTCAGCACATCGCCGAGGCCGCCCAGCGATTCCTGGAAAAATTTCTGGTAATCCTTCTGCAGGTTGATTTCGGGCAGCACCTTGTCGAACTTGAAGTCCTCGAGGCGCAGATCGAACGGCCGGATGACCTTGATCGGCAGCAGATCCTTGGGAATCCGGACGTGGATGTCGGGCAGGGTCAGCGCTGGTTCCTCGTGCTCGCTCTCGTCGACATCGTCGATCCAGTAGGGCAGCGTCAGGTCGCCGATGACGACGCCGGCGTCGTTGTAGGCCAGCACGAAAGTGCCGCCCGGCACGCAGCCGCCGGCATGTTCCAGCCCGGGATGCTCGTCGACCAGGGTGCCGAAGAGCAGCCGGTCCTTCTTGTCGTCGTCGCGCTTGTCGAGGATGTCGCCCAGCCACTTGACCCACAGATGCGACTTGGAAACGCTCAGGCTGTCGACCGGCGACACGAGATCGCTGCGCAGCACCTCGCCGAGGCTGGACTTGGCCTTGGTCGCCGTCAGCACCACCTGGTCGAGCTGGACGTCCCAATTCTTGGGCTGGCTGCCGTAGGCCTTGTAGCTGCGCACGGCCAGCGGCCCCGGCTTGCTGTCGCTGCCGAGCAGGTCGCCGTGCAGCGTGGTCAGCGCCTTCTGCGCCGCCTCGACCGTCTTGACCGGATCGACGTTGAGATTGAGCGCCTTGTCACGCTTGATGATCGGCGCCGCCGCGGTCACGTCGTCCACCATCAACTGGCTGAAAGCGACGTTGTCCTTGAGCTGGCTGGCGAGGTCCTGGCGCAGCAGGTAATGCAGGCTGTGCAGGCTGGTCTTCTTGAATTTCGGGCCGCGCAGCACGAATTTCCGCTCGTTGTGGAGGACGACGCTCATCACGGCAATCGGCAGGTTGCGCTGGCGGACCAGCGTTTCGATGGCCGCCTCGGCGTCTTCCACCTTCATGCCAAGATGGCCTTCGATGCGGTAGAAATCGTGGCTACCCTGATCCCGTTCGAAAGGATCGTCGCCGTTGCCGCCAGGCGCCGGTGTCCAGTGGTAGCCGAAATTGTCGGTCGCCTCGTTGCGGCGCCGGCGCTGTTCGTTCCACTGCAGGCGGATGGCGTTGTCGCGTCCGGGCGCGTAGTAGCAGGGCACGGCGCGCAACTCCAGCGGCGCCGTCTCGCGGCGGCTGGGAACGATCCGCGGCTGCGGCGTCGCCGGGATGGCGAAATGCTCGATCATTGCCGCGATCTTGCCGAGCAGGAAGGCCAGGCGTTCGCGGACTGCATTGCCGCCGACCAGCCAGGGCGACGGATAGTGGCCGGTGCGCAGTTGCGCCGGGTCGGCCATGGCGCCTAGCAGCAGGTGCTTGGGAAAGGCGTCGGCCGATGGGCAGAGGACGCCGGTATCGGCGAACAGCGTCTCGCGCAGATCGTCCCAGGTGGCGGCGAGATCCTTCAGGAAGGCGTGGTAATACTGGACGCCGACCTTGGCCGCGCTGGTTTTCTTGTCGATGTCGCCGAGCGCCGCCAGCCAGTTGGCCGGGCTCGGCAGGTCGTCCGGCCAGTTTTTGCCGACGGTTTTCTGCAGGGCCTCGATGGCGGCCGCCAGCTGGCCGAAAGTCGACTTGCAGGCAGCAAGATAGCGTTCGACGAAGATTTCGGCCGAGGTCACCGACGGCGTGCCCTTCTTGGTGTTGCCCAGCTTGGCCCGTGCCGCGACGACGCGCGGCAGGCGGGCGGCGATGCGCTCGCCGGTCAGCAGGTCGCCGCCGAGCTTTTCGGCGATGTTGCGCTCGACGAGCAGCATGCGCTGGGTGTTGCGTGCCGTGCGGCCATGGTTGTCGCAGTCGCCGCCGGTACACAGGTCGGGATCGTTCTCGTAGCTTTCCATGAACGCGAGCAGGACCAGATCCTTCAGGCGGTCGCCGAGTTCAGCCAGCGGCTTGCCTTCGCGCTTGTCGTTGGCATCGGCCGGCAGCAGTTCGAGCAGCGGCACCATCTTGCCGTCGACATAGAACGGCTCGTAGGCCGGGGCGCTTTCGTCGTAGGCCAGGAAACTGGTGAACACGCGGTCGGCGCGCAGGCCGAGCAGGTCGCCGTCGGTGGTCACCCCGACGCCGGCGCCAACGCTGATCTGTTCCTTGCCGAGGCTCGGTTTCAGGCCGCCGACGATGCCGACGCCGAGCAGTTGCGTGCGGCTCAGGCGCTGCTGGTCGTCGAGGTATTCGGCGACGCTGTTGAGCTGATCGTGGGTCAGCACCTGGTCGCGTTCGAAGACGGCGTAGTCGGTGGTGACGACGTCGAGGCGGCGGATGATTTTGAGGGGATCGGCCATGGTCGGACTCCCGGTTTATGAATCGAGGGGCTCGCCGGCGCTGCCCAGGGCAGTGCGGCCGAGCATGAAGGGCGGCGGTTCGAGCTGGCCGCAAGGATGCAGGCCGCTGCTCGGATAGACGTTCTTGGCCCGGGTCAGGGCGCGGTTGAGGGCGGCGATCTTGTCGGCCCGGCCGGCGGTGGCGGCGCCGGAACGGATGGCCAGCCAGTCGCGGTAGGCCTTTTCGATGGCCGCCATGTCGTCGCTGTTGACCCAGCAAATGCGCGGCAGGATGTGGGCCGGCATTTCCTGGCGCAGGGTTTCCTCGACGAAGCGGCGGAAATCCATGTCGCGGAAGCGCCCGGTAAAGGCCGGCAGAACCACGGTGACGCGATAGGTGTAGGGATCGGCGTCGGCGCAGTCGGTGCAGGCCGTATCGACGCAGATGTCCATCAAGGGGTCGCCGGACTCCTCGGGCAGGAGCAGGATGTGCTCGACGACGTAGAGGCCTTCGCCGCTGTAGTAGGTCTGCAGGTGGGCGATCAGCGCCGAAATCGCGCTCTCCATCGCCTCGACCGTGGCGAAGTACTCGATGCGCCGGGCGATGATGTCGCCGCCGGCATCGACGATGTTGAAGTAGGGCCGGCCGTCGCTGGCTGTCCGCCGCTGGTAGGCCTCGGGGCGCTGGGCGTGGGCGACGGCGGTTTCCATGGCGTCGCGCGCCGCGGACTCGGAGAGGTAGTTGGTGGTGCCCGAGAGCAGTATCTTGCCGTCGACCGGATGGCGAACGCGGAAGCGGAATTCGTCGTCCGGCGTCTTGTCGATTTCGGCGTAGGTGTCGTAAGCCACTTCGGAGAGGTTGCGCCGCGTCGGGTTGGCCATGTCGAGCAGGCGGGCGATGCGCCGCTCGAAACCGGAGACGTTGGCGCTGTTCCAGAGGTCGGCCGGATCGCGCCGGGTCGCGTCGTAGGCAATGCTACGGTCGGCCCCGATTTCGGGCAAATTCTGCAAAAAGTGGCCTTTGGCCGCGGCGGCCTGGACCGGCCCCATGCCGAAGCGGGCCTGCATGATCGCCACGTATTCCTGGAAATCCTCGGCGTAGCGCGCCAGCAGATGATCGAGGAAGCGGTTGCGGCGGACGATACCGGCGCCGCCCGGCTCGACGACCTGGGCGGCGAGTGCCGCGGCGTCGAAGCCTTCGGCGTAAACCTTCGGCCAGTCCGGGAAAGTCGTGACCAGCTGGCTGAAATAGCTCTGCCCGAGGTCGGGGCGCATCGAGAACAGCTCGCCGACGTGCGCCAGCTGGGCCAGGTAGTTGGCCATCACCTGATCGAAAAAGACCAGCCAGGCCTTGAACTGCAGCGCCTGCGCCGCCCGCTGCGGCGTTGCGCCCGGTGACAGGCCCATCTCGGACAGACCGTAGATGACCGGGAATTCGTGCTGGAAGGAACGGTAGGCGCCGGGGGCGCGGTAGCGGCCGAGCGGGATCGGCTGATCGTCGGTGATCGGCGTTTCGAGCTTCTGGCGTTCGGCCGAGCGCAGCTCGTCGAGCAAGGTGGCGACCCGCTCGGCCCTGGGCGGAATCGGCAGGTTGCGTTTGTAGAAAACCAGCCGGCCGCACTGGTCGCAGAGCCGCGGCTGGCGGCCCGGCGGCACCGGCAGGCGCCACTTGTCGGCTGGCTCGATGGCCTTCAGCTTGCCGTCGACCATTGCCATCGGGTTCATCACGATGTCGCGGATGGCGACCACGCCGGGCAGGTCCATGATCACGCTGATCACGTCGGACAGGCGGATTTCGCTGCGCAGGCCGGCGTCGGCGAGTTCGTCGTCGTCGATGAAACCGTTGGTCAGCAGCGGGCCTTCGAAGATTTCCGGCAGCGTCCGCCGGCTGCCGTCGCGGCGGGGCTTTTCCAGCATTTCGGCCAGCCGGTAGTTGGCGACTGGCGGCGCCAGGAAGCGGTCGACGGCGAAGGCAATGCTCGCCGCCACCGCGTCGGCGTCGGCTTCCGGCGCGATGTCGATTTCGGCACACAGGCTGTAGGCCTGCGCGCCGACCGCCGACACGCCGACGAAATCGTCGCCCAGCCCGCGATTGGCGTGCAGCGTGGCGAGCACGTTGCGATCCGTCGCGGCGCGCTGTTCGGCCGTCGTCACCTGATCCATGTAATCGACCAGGACGGTGTAGCGGCCACGTACGGTGACCTCGATTTCGCCCCGCTCGCCGGTCGGCGCGACGGCCAGCGAGCCTTCGCCCGGATTGGCGTAGAGCGTGCGCGGCGCCGGCTGCAGCCAGGCATTCTTGACGTCGGGCAGGTCGATCAGCAGCTTGCGGTAGTCGGTTTCGCTGACCGCCCGGCCGGGCAGGATGCGCCGGGCACTGAAGAATTGCCCGGCCATCGCCGCCGCATTGTCTTCCGGCGCCGCCAGCAGGTCTTCGAGCGGATAGCGGGCGCGGTAGGTGAGGTCGGTCAGCGCGTAGGCGAGCAGTTCCAGCGTCGTGATGCCGGGGTCGTGGATGTTGTGGTCGGTCCATTGACGGCGCGACAGGCGGCGCACGTGGTCCAGCCCGAGGGCGAACAGGGCCCGCTGGTCGAGCGCCGGATCGGTTTCGGGAACGGACGGGATGGTCGGATGGAGCAGCATGGTCGGTTCTCGCTCAGGGCGCTTCGGCGATCAGGTGGCGGTCGGCCGAGACCAGGATGGCATCGGGCCGGTCGACGGTGATCTCGGCGACATCGTTGAGCAGCAGGTCGCCGGGGCCGGCCAGGCCACAGCGGAAATCGGTGACGTAGTCGACGTAGGGCAGTTCCTCGACAAAATCGAGCAGCGCCGAGCGGTACAGGCGGCCGCCGAATTGCAGCGGCGCATCGCTGAAGGCCCACGGCGACAGGGCGCGGACCAAAGCCTCGTGCAGTTGCTGGCGGCTGTAGTCGAAAGGCAGGCAGGGCCGGAAGCGCACCTTGAAATCGAGGCGAATCGGCACGTAATGGGCGTTGCGGACGCGAACGACGACCTGCGGCCCGGACTGACGGCGAGCCAGTTCGGCCATCTGCGTCAGGGTGTCGAGATCGACGCGCGGCTGCAGCGGGTCGACGGCGTTCTGGTTGCGCAGGTCGGGAATGGCGACGACCAGCACGTTGCCGGGGGCCATCCACGACGTGTCGCTGGCGTGCGGAATGCACTTGACCCGATGGACGGCCGGGAAGGCTTCGAGCAGCAGGCGTTCGTAGTCCCAGGCGGTGACGCAGCGCTGGCGGTGGCGCAGGCGCTCGGCGGCGCGGCGGTTGCGCATCGCCTCGCTTTCGGCCGCCCGGCCGCCGAAGGTGGCGTAGGGCTGGGCAACCTGTTTGAGTCCGGCCGGCGCCGCCAACAGTTTGGCGATGCTGCCGGCGGGCAGGGTATCGACGGCCGGCGAAGCGGTATCTTGCGGCCACAGGCGCTCCACCTCGACGGCATTGGGGCGCACGGCGAGCAGCCGGCAGGCGGCAGCAGGGTGTTCGGGCACCGATGCCTTGAGCCAGACCTGGCCGGGCGGCAGCCAGGTGTTGTCGGCCGTCGTCGTGCGGCCGAGGACGACGCCGACGATGCCGCTGGCGCGCAGCGAGCGGGTCGTATCGAGGGCCATTTCGTCGGCCGCGACCGGCCGCCAGTAATTGTCGCTGAGCACCGACCAGCGCACGGTCTGAGCGGGCAGTTCGGGATCGGCGCTGCCTTCGGCGACCTGCAGCAGCAGGTGGATGCTGTCGCCGGCCCCGACGCCGGCCAGGCCGACGATGAATTCGCCAGCCTCCGGGAAAACCGGCAGCAGGCTGAGCGACTTGTCGGCCACCCAGTCGAGCTGGCTGCGCAGGAAGCCATGCTCGCGGCGCTGGCCGAAGGGGCCGACGTGGAAGAACTGGACCTCCAGCCCGGCGGCGAAGGTGCCCTCGTCCTTCAACGTCAGGTCGATGGTCGGCGAGACGGCGGCGTAGCTCAGCGTGATGTCCTGCACGGTCGGCGTGTAGGGCTCGTTGAGCACCGTCGTATTGCCCGGCGTCTTGGCCAGGCGCAGGGTTTCCTTGCGGTACTCGGCGTGCAGGAAGTCGTCGACCAGGGCGACGGTGACGTAGCCGCTGCGCGCCGCCGGCGGCGGCACGTCCTCGCGCAGGAAGACCGGCAGGGTCTTGGCGTAACGCTTGCCGAACAGCCGGCCGACCGCGCTGCCGGCCGACATCATCGAATAGAGGAAGCCACCGTAGGACGGCAGGGCATAGGCGGCGGGCGGCGGCGAACTCGGGCTGAGCGTGGTGACGCCGTCGCTGCGCGCCATCAGGTCGAGTTCGCGGCTGGTCGTGTTGCCGCTGCGGTCGGCGTAAACCAGCTGGGCGCTGACCCCGTTGGCCATCAGGCCGACGCTCGGGTAGCTGGTGTACCAGCCGGACAGGCTGCCCGGCGCGCCCTGCCAGCGCAGCGCCACCTTGAGGTCGGTCAGTTGCTTGGCCAGGGCTTCGTCGCAGCCGATCATGAAGCGCGACCCCTTGACCGGTTGCGGGCCAAAGGGCTGAAAGGCCTTTTTCGGGTTGAGCGTGCCGTGGTCGTTTTCCAGGCTCAGGCCCCGCACGCCGCCGACGCTGACGCGCAGCGCGGCCTTGTCGACGCGCAGGCGGGCGAGTGACGCGTAGCTGGCTGCCGCCTCAGGACGCAGCAGCAACTGGACGACCGGCGCGCCAGCCGCGAAGGCGCCGCCGTGCACGGCCGGGTCGTAGTCGATGACTGGCGGCTCGTCGGCGGCAACCGAGAAGCCAAGGGTCAGCGTCGCGCCGGCCAGGCTGCCGCTGAGCGGATAAGGGCCGAGCCAGCCGCTCTGCCCGGTGATGTAGGCGTGCAGCTTGTCGGCCAGCGCCGGCCCTGTCTGGCCGGTTTCGAGAAAAGCCAGCGTCAGGTCGATGCCGATGGCGCGCGTGCCTTCGCGCATGCGCAGCACCGGTCCGGCCAGCGCGCAGCCGACCGGCGCCGCGGCCAGCCCGGCATGGCCGAAGGCCGGCCAGTGCGGACGCAGCGGATCGAGCGGGGCACCGAGGCCGTCGGCCGAATCGGCGACCGGCGCGAAGCGCAGGCCGGCAGTCGCCGAGCGATGGATGCTGTGCAGCGACGTCACCTTGCCCTGGCCGATTACCGTCTCGCGCAGCGGCTGGTAGAGGCGTTCGGCGCCCTGTGCGTCCTTGCCGCCGCTGAAGCGGTGGTCCGGAGTGATGGCCAGCGCGGCGGCGCCCTTCTTCAGTTCCAGCGTCAGATGGGCGTGTTCGGGCTGGGCCGGCAGCGATTCGAAGCCGAGGACGCGCCGGTACTGGAAATCGAGGTGGCTGCCGGTCAGCGCGTTGAGCGCGTCACGCGCCGGTTCGAGCTGGTGCAGGAAGGCGCCGAACAGGCCGAGGTGCGGCGGCACGCTGCCGTCGTCGCGGGCCAGCAGGTCGCCGGCGTTGTCCGGAAAATAGTCACGCCAGTCGCCGACCGCCTTGTCGGGGTCGAAGCCGTAGTAGCGCAGATGTTCGGCCAGGCGCCGGGCTTCAGCCAGGCGTTCGGTTGGTGAACGGGCATCAACCGGGGCGTGGGCCGGGTCGAGGGCAACCGGCGTGCGCTCGTCCTGGCTCTGGCCGGGGCGGGCGATGGCGTTGTCGAGGATGCGGTCGCTGGCCATGGTGCTCGATCAGGTGCCGCCCACCCCGGCCACCGCGGCGCGCAGCTCGTTGCTGTCGGTGCGGTAGAAGGGGAAGACCAGATTGAAGCGCGAATTGGTGGCGCGCACTTCGTATTCGAGGACGATCTCCAGCCGGCCGTCGGTCGGTTCGGAACGGTCGAGGCTGAGGTCGAGCAGCTTGATGCGCGGCTCGTAGATCAGGATGGCGGTGCGGATTCGGTCGAGCAGCAGCGTGCGCATGGTCGTACTCATCGGCTCGAACATCAGCTCGTGCATGTCGAGGCCGTATTTCGGCTCGAACAGTCGCTCGCCGGCCGCGGTGCCGAACAGCAGGACCAGGCTTTCATGGATGTCGACCTCGTCGGCCGCCATCGCCACCCCGCCCCCGGCGAAGCGCGGCGGAAAGCTCCAGCCGGTGCCGAGGAAGGATTGATAGAGTTCGTCGCTGTCGCTCATGCCCGCGCTCCGCCGGCCGTCACGCAAATGCTACGGTCGGCCCAAAAAAATGGCCAAATTCGAAATTTTCCGGACATCGCCGTCATCCGAGCATCACCGTCGGACAGCCGACCACGGCCGAGGCGCCGCAGGCGCAGGCATCGCCGACGCGCAGGGCCGGCCGGCCGGCTATCATCACCGTGCCGCTGCCGGCGGTGAACGGGCTGACCGTCGGCTGATGGCCGCTCGGCGGCAAAGAACAGGCGTGCATGTCGCCGAGCACGGCGGCCGGCTTGCCGCCGATCATGACCGTCGCCACGCCCGGCCCGGTAATCGTGCCGCCATGGCTGGTGGTGTCGCCGACACAGGCTGCTGCTGGCATCGCGCTCTCCTCTATCCGGCCTAGTTGATCTGAACCATGGCGCCAGTCACCTTGGTGCTGCCGCCTCCCGCCAGCTCGGCACTGGTGCTGCCTTCGAGCTTCAGCTCGGTACCGGCCTTGATTTCGAAGCTGGTGCTCGACTCCATCTTGGTTTCCGTCCCGGCCTTCCATTCGACAGCCTTGGCGCTTTCGAGGTGGATGCCGTCGCTGTCCAGCTTGATCTTGTTGCCGTTCTGGTCGGCCAGGGTCAGCGACTTCTCATCCTCGTTGAGGACGATGGAATTGCCGGCCGGGGTATCCAGGGTCATGACGATCTTGTCGTCGTCGAAATGCACGCGCATGCCGGAACGGCTCTTGAACATCTTTTCGTGGTTGTCGTCGGAGCCGGCCAGCGGCGCCGCCTTGGCGCTGCTGTGCAGCATGCCGAGGATGACCGGATGGCTGGGGTCGTCACCAAGAAAGCCGACGGCCACTTCGTCGCCGATTTCCGGGCGGAAGAAGAAACCGCGGTCGTCGCCGGCATCGAGGCTGGCCACTCGCGCCCACAGCCCGTCGCCGCTCAGGCCGAGCAGCGGCAGGCGAACGCGCACGCGGTGTTCGCTGTCCGGGTCTTCGTTGCTGGTCACGACGCCAACCTGCAGGCCGGAAACGGTAGGCAGCAGGCCGCCGGCCGAGGACGCGGCGAGTGGCGGATCGAGGTCGACGCCGCCAAACTGGACATGCGTCTTCCAGCCCTGGATCAGGCTGTATTCGTGGCGCACCCCGGTGACCAGCGCCTTGCCGTTGAAGCGCCGGCCGAGTCCGGCCAGTTCGACGACGACGCCGGGCTTGAGGGTGGCAATGCCGGCGCACTTGCCGCGCCCGGCGACCTGGTCGAGGCGGCGATAAAGGGCCAGGCCGTCGACCCAGGCCTGCGCGGCGGCCTCGGTCAGCGCCGGGTGACGGACGTCGAGCGCGCGGTCAGCGACGGCGGCGAGGTCATCGGTAGTCAGGTTACCGGGCGGCGTGAAGCCGGGGCTGGCCGCCTCGACCGCGACCAGTTCCTGGCCGGCCGGATCCCAGCTGGCGCCGTTGATAGCCGGGTGCTGCAGGCGGGCGTCGATCTCGCCCTCGAATTCGAGCAGGGTGGCGCCGTATTGCAGCGTGCACGCCGTCGCGCCGGAAATGGCCGGCTTGCGGACGACCAGCTTGTCGCCCTCGCACCAGACCAGCTGGCCGTTGGCGCGGGCGCGGGCGAGCAGGAAATCCCAGTCGGTGGCGTGGTATTGCAGCAGTTGCTTGTGCTTCAGCGACGTCGCCTCGACCTCCTTACCGACGCCGGCGGCATCGAGCACGGCGGTGATGACCTCACTGTCGGACTGGTCGTAATAATCACTGGAACGCTCGCCGATGCTCAGCTTCATCGCCGCGTGCCGGCAGTCGACGACCAGTTGCGAGGCGGCGCGCTCGCGGACGCGGACGCCCTGGCGGACGACCACGCCGGTGAAGATGGAGACCGGGTTGTTGCCCGCCCCGGCCAGGATTTCGACGGTCTGCCCGGGTTTCAGCAGATCGCTGTCGCTGAGCGGAAACTGGCCGCTGGCAGGGGCACCGTCGATGTAAACCAGTTTTGCCGAAGAAATCCGATTGACCGTAGCATTGACACTGACCGCGACCAGCTGGTGCTCGCGCGGCATCGCCTGGCCGCCCACCTTGACGGTGAATTCGCGGTGTTCGGCGGCGATCGGCAGGGCGCGGGTTTCGGGCACGGGCTATTTCTCCAGCGGCGGAAAGTAGATTTCGCTGCCCGGCTCCAGCCGGCGGAAATCGTCGAGACCGTTGGCAGCGGCGACACGCAGGTAGAGGCGCGGATCGCCGTAGATTTTCTGGCACATCGCCGGCAGGCGGTCGCCGGCCTTGACGACGCGGCGATGGGTGAGGTCCGGCGACTGGTCCTGGGCGATGGCGACCCGCGTCTGGTCGTCGGAGTTGTCGGTGAAGGTGGCGGTGATCACGGCGCGCAGCGGCACGCCGTCCGGCCGGAACAGCTTGTAGGCGATGGAGGCGCTCTTCAGCACGCAGCGCTTGACCTGCAGCGTGCCCCAGACGACCTTCAGGTAATTCGGCCGGTGGATGTCGCCGTTGTAGCCGGTCACCGTCTGGAATTTCTCGACCTCGGCCTGAACATCCGCCGGCTGGCCGTTGGCGCCCGTGCCGTCGATGAAGAAGGTCAGCGTCAGGTCGCCCGGCTTGATCTTCTTGAACTCCATGCGGCTGTTGGTCGTCCCCGAGCCCTGCGCGGCGTCGTACTCGATCTCGTAGCCGAGCGTGATCTCGGCCGGATTGACGTAGGCGGTGAACTCCTGCGCCGCGGCGCCGCTGTAGTCGGGCGTCGTGAAGGCCTGGATGCGCAGCTTTTCGAGCCGGCCGCTGGCGGCGGGGATCATGTTACGGCTCCTCCCGGTCGCGCAGGATTTCCAGCACGCGGGCGACGCATTCCTCGACCAGCGCCTGACGCTCCTCGCCGGCCGGGGCAGCCGCCGCCGCAGCGCTGGCGCCGCCGGCTTCGGCGTTGCCGACTTCGACGGAGATCACCACTTCATCGACGATGATGGGCATGTTCGTTCCTCAGGACTTGTCGACGGTGAAATACTGGTAGGCCAGTTGCAGCGATTCGACGGCCACCGCGTTGTTGCTGGCGTTGAGATCTGCGACCGACCACTTGGTCGGCCAGGCGCCGACGACGTGCCAGGTCATCAGCGGTTCGTGGGCGTCGTTGAGCAGCTTGATGTCGACACTGCGCGGCTCGATCCGGTAATCGACGATGCACTGTTTGGCCCAGTCCCACACCGCCGAACTCTTGAGCAGCCCGCGCTTGAGCACCAGTTCCGGATACTTGGCCCGGGTCGGGTACTTCTGCACGAAGCGGTTCTCGCCGCCCTCGGTAATTTCCTCGCTGCCCATCTCGACCGTCAGCCCGCCAACCTCGGTGAAGCGCGTGTCGGCGCTGTCGGCCAGACCGATGAACTCGACCAGGAAGTGGAAACCGACGGGCGGATAGTATTGGGCCATGAGCGCTTAATCGTTCTGAACCTCGAGGCCCTCATGCGCCAGCTCGATGGATTCAATTGCCACCTCGTTGCCGGCGGCCTTCAACTGAGGCCCCTCGACCTTGACCGGGAAGGCGTTGTGCGCCTTCCAGACCATCACCGGCTCGTGCTTCTCGTTAAGCAGGCTGATCACCAGGTCGCGGCGCTCGACGGTATTGAGCTTGATCGTCGACAGCCATTTGAAGAAGTCGTTGTCGCTCTTGATCACGCCGCGCTTCAGCGTGATGTTGCTGAACTTACGCAGGCCGGGCATCTTGATGGACGAGTATTCCGGGAAGGAGCCATCGCGGTATTCGATGACCTGGTTTTCCTGGGTCAGGCCAGTGACTTCCGAGAAGCCGACGCGCGTGCCACCCCACTGGACAGTGAAGTGGAAGGAGGGCAAGGGATATTGTTGCGGCATGATGGGTTTCCTCTCGCGTTAGGGGGAGATCAGCTGGTCTGCAGCTTGTGGGAGAACTTCAGGATGATGAATTCGGCCGGCCGGACGACGGCCATGCCGATCTCGACGTTCATCCGCCCTTCGAGGATGTCCTGCGCGCTCATCGTCACGCCCAGGCCGCAGCGGACGAAGAAGGCGTCCTTGGTGGTCGCCCCGGCCAGCGCGCCCTCGCGCCATTTCTGCGTCAGGTAGTTCTCGATCATGCCGCGCACCTTGACCCAGGTATTGGCGTCATTCGGCTCGAAGACCGCCCAGTAGGTCGATTTCTTGATCGACTCCTCGACCATGTTGAAGAAGCGGCGGACCGAGACGTAGCGCCATTCGTTGTCGTTGCCGGCCAGCGTGCGGGCGCCCCAGACCAGCGTGCCCTTGCCGACGAAGGCGCGGATGGCGTTGATCGACTTGCCGGCGACGGCATCGACGTTCAGGGCATCGGTCTCGCTGGTCGCGAAGCTGTCATTCGGCGCGATGACGCCGTTCAGGCTGACGTTGGCCGGCGCCTTCCAGACCCCGCGCTGGTTGTCGACCAGGGCATAGATGCCGGCGATGGCGCCGCTCGGCGGGCAGACGGTCAGCGTCGAGTTGATGCCCTTGATGACATTGCGGAAGGTGCCGAAGGTATCGAACAGGCTCTGTTCGTAGAGACCGCGATAGTTGGCGATGCTCGACGCGATGCCGGCGACGGCGCCGCTGGCCGCCGAGAAAGCCTTCTGCAACCCGGGCAGCGCGGCGTCGACCATCTGCGCCGCGGTGGTGCCCGGTGCCGTCGGGATGTTGCCGGCCGAGACGGCCGGACCGGCACCGCCGAACAGCCCGCCCCATGCCGGCGCGCCGGGCGGCGTGTTGAGATTCCATTCGGCCGTGTAGGTGCCGGGGGCCAGCCCGTTGAGGGCGGCGGCCAGTTCCTTTTCGAGCTTGATCAGCGTTTCGAACAGCGGCTTCAGGGAACCGCCGATCACCGTGTTGATGTCGCCAACGACTTCGGCATTGGTCAGCGGACTGGACGGGTTCGGGTCCTGCACCAGGTCGTCGACCAGGCGGCCGATGCCGAATACGTAGTTGAACAGCAGCGCGGCGTTGGCCGGCGTCGGGGCGGCCTTGGTGGCGGCCAGCTTCTTGGCGAAGGCGGTCGACAGCGTCTCGCCGGCGCCGGCCAACGTCGTCACCCGGGCGCCGAGCGCCGTGTTGTCGGCCACCGCCTTGTTGAGCTTGTCCAGCGTGGCGAGGATGGCCGGCTCGCTGGTCAGGTCGGACAGCGGCGTCTGGATACCGTTCTTGAACACCTTGTCGCGGACCTGCGCGTAGCCGACGTTCTTGCTGTAGTTGAGCTTCAGCCACGGCGTGTAGGCGGCGCCGTACTTCAGGTTGTTGATGCCGATCTTGTCGCGGAAACTGGCGCCCATCGGATCATCCTTGAGCAGGTCGAGCACGGCGACGCGGTCCTTCAGTTCGCCGCACTGCTTGAGCGCTTCCTGCTGGACGGCGGCGAGGTCGTCGGCAACCATCGTCGCGGCATCGGGGAAGAGCAGGATGGTCGGCTCGTCGACCCGGGCCACGGCCTGAACGCCGGTCTTCAACTCATCGCGGTCGACCGGCGACCCGGCGGTCTTGTAGGCGCCGACCGAGACAATGTAGCAGTCGCCGCCGCCGTTGTCGTAGAACAGCCGCAGGCTGTCGTACATGACGTAGCTGTTCGAGATGTCGGCACTGAGGAAATTGCCGGCCTCGTCGATATTGGCCTTGGTGACGGTGTGCACCGGCCCTTTGCCGTAGTAGCTCTCGTATTCGAGCAGCGACTTGATGCGGCGCGGCACGTTCTTCAGGTCGTCGGCAGTGATCAGGCCGACTTTCTCGGTGTAGCCGACAAAGGCCGGGATGGCGGTTTCGACCTCGGCCACCGAAGGCGGGAAGACCGAAATTTCCTCGATATAGACATCGGGTGTGCGGTAGGTTGGCATGGACAGACCCCCTTCTCAGGATTTGGCGAGGTGGACGATGAAACGCGCCTGCGCCCGGTCGGAACCGGCCTGGGGCAGATGCTGGACGAGAACTTCGTTGTTGCGGCGCAGTTGCAGCTTGCGATATCCGCCGGCCCGGCGGTCGGCTTCGCCTTGCGACTGAAAGAGGACGACGCGCGTGCCGGCGTCGCCGAGCACATCGGGCGGCAGGTCGTCGTCGGCAAAATCGTCGGCCTCGATGCGGTCAAAGACGAGCGGCGGCCGGCCCTGCTCGCCGGCCCCGGCGTCATTGACGTTGAGCTGGCCGAATTCGCTGCCGCTGTAGTTGCGGGCGACAACGTAATACTTGAGCTGCTCGCGGCGCGGCTGGAGGCTGATCGAAAAAAGCGGCGGATCGGCGTAGAAGGCGCTGGTGACGGTCACCGCCAGCACACCCCAGGGGCGCAGACCGGCCAGTTCGGGGTGCAGGACCCACTGCCCGACCAGCGGCACGCCGCCGTCGTCTTCGGTCAGCGTGTAGCAGCCGGCCGGCCAGTCGCGGGTGGCGAATTCGGCGACCGACTGCCCGGCAACCAGGGTCTGTTCGGCAACGAGCTGCGTACCGAGGCGCCAGCGCAGGGTCAGCGGCCGGCCGGGCAAGGTCGGCTCGATGCGCTGGCGGGGAGCGATCAGGCGGGCGGCCAGCGTGTCGAGCGAGCGCGGCTGGGTGCGATTGGCAAACAGCGGCAGGCTGCCCGGCGCCACCGGCGATTCGGTGAAATTGGCGAGGTAGGGATTGACGGCTTTGAGACCGATCAGCAAGGTCTGGCCGCCGATATCGCGCAGCGGCAGCCCTGCCTCGTCGGCCTCGAAAAGCACGACCAGCCGGCCGTGATGGACGCGGACCAGCAGCTTGCCCGCAGCCATGGCTGGCGTCGCCGCCGGCACCTCGAAGGCGAGATCGGCACTGGGCGCCGCGTAGTAACCGTGGGCGACCTCGACTTCGCAGAGGGGGCGAAAATGGATGCTCATCGGTCGTGCAGGTCGATGCCGATATCGGTGATCGGTTCGCCGAAGCCGAGCGGCTCCTGGTCCTGGATGGTGACCAGCCGCGCGCGGTAGAGCACCGAGGGCTGGTACTTGGCGCCGACGGCGGCCCAGAGCTGGTTGAGCGTTTCCGGCCCGACGCTGTAGAGCTCCATGACAATGCGCCCGATGCGCGGGTCAAGCGACGGATAGTCCTCGGCCGAAAAGGCCGGCGAACCCTGGAAGAAGGTCAGCACGTTCGACAGCGCTTTCAGCGTCATGTCGTAGTTGGTCATGCGGGCGGCGAAGAGCAGGGTCAGGTTCAGCCGCAACTCGGGCTGCAGGGTCATCTCGCGGCCGCCGACCATGACCCGCGCCGGCAACTGCTCGCGCATGATCCGCTCTTCCTCGATGTTGACGATGCACATCGCCACCGTACCCGAGGTGATGGCCAGCTTTCCGTTCTCGTCGACGATGGCGCCCGGCACGACCTGGCCCAGCGACGCCGAACCGGTGCGCCGGATCAGGTAGGCATTGAACTGTTCAGCCAAAAAGCTAACCGCGACATCGAGCATCGACTCTCTCTCACCGGATAGTTATTCGACCCGAGGGGCCGAGGTTGGCGAGACGTGTAAACACAATCTCGCAACATGTTGCATTTCAGTAAATCATAGACCAAAAACTTTGTCACTGACATTTTTTATTATGCCAATTTAATATACCGGCCGACAGAATCCAGACAAAAAAGTGCCGGAACCAGAAACGAATTCGGCTGTCGAAGGCGCCCGCCAAAACAGAATCCAGCACCACAAAAAACGCCCGCCAAGCCATGAACCACGGTCAATTCGAAATAATTTCACTGGCAAAATTCAAACGAACGTACTACGATTGCTTATGACTTTTCAATAACACCGGGGCGTGATATCGGTGTCATTTTTGTTTGATTTGGTTTTTCTAAACATTGTTTCGTCAGAAAATCCAAAACCGCATCACTCCAGTCTGCGAGGTCTACATGTTGCGCCGCATGTCATGCCGTTTTCCCGCCCTTCCGCCTCGCCGCAGCGTTTTTCATTTTTCGCCTTTTTTTGCCGCCGACCGTAGCAATTGGCTCCTGTCGGCCACCTGCCTTTCCCGCTCCACTTTCCATCGCTAGCGGCCCGACGGCCGCGCTCAGGAGACCAAACCATGGCCAAGAAAGCGCTTTGCATCGGCATCAACAACTACCCCGGCACTCACATGGACCTGCAGGGCTGCGTCAACGACGCCAACGACTGGGCCGGCGAGCTGGCGGCCCGCGGCTTCAAGGTTGCCAAGCTGCTCGACGACCAGGCCACCAAGGCGGCCATGATCAAGGCGATGGGCGACCTGATCGGCAAGGCCGCCAAGGGCGACACGCTGGTCATCACCTTCTCCGGCCACGGCACCTACCAGCCGGACACCGACGGCGACGAGGCCGACGGCCTGGACGAAGCGCTCTGCCCCTACGACCTGCAGACCAAGGGCGAGGCGCTGACCGACGACGAAATCCGCGATCTGTTCCTGACCCGCAAGGCCGGCGTGCGCATCGTGCTGCTCTCCGACAGCTGCCACTCGGGCACCGTGACCCGCGCCGCCAAGGCAGAAAAAGATGCGACGACGCGGCCGCGCTTCATGCCGATGGGCAACTGGCTACCGGAAAAGCTGCTTCCGAAGAACCGCGCCGGCAAGACGGCGACCACCATGGTCGGCGCCGCCGGTACCTCGCCTTTCTTCGGCGCCTACTCGAACAAGCTGGGCGACCTGCTGATCTCCGGCTGCAAGGAAGGTCCCAACAACTTCAGCTACGACGCGCGGATCGCCGGCCGCTTCAACGGCGCCTTCACCTATTACGCGCTGAAGGCGCTGAAGGGCATGAAGGAAGGCGCCAGCTACGCCGACTGGCACAAGGCCATCGCCAAATACCTGCCATCGGCCAGCTACCCGCAATCGCCACAGATCGTCGGTAGCACCACCGCGCGCAAGGGCAAGATCTTCGAATAACCCGCCAACCGAAGTCACCGAGAAAAAGTCATGAGCCAGCGCCTCTACAAGATTCGCGGGGTCCGCGACGATAGCGCCCGCCGCACCGCCGGCGGACCGCAACCCCTGTTCCGCCTGCATCCCGGCAGCGCCCGCGATGGTGCCGCCGAGGACATCGAGGTCGGCGGCGACACGGTCGTCCGCGTCGAACTCGACAACGGCTTCGTGCTGTGGAGCCGGGTCGACGACCTGTCGCGCGAATACGGTACGCCACCGGCACGCGACGGCAACGGCGCCTGGGAATTCAGTCGCCTGGCCCCCAAGCGCGCCACCAATGCCCAGCGCGGCGCAGTCGGTCTGGCCATCCGCGTACTCGACTTCTTCGGCGTCGACGTGGCTGAAAAATCGGCAGCCAAGCTTGGCAAGTTACTGGAGGAAAAGCAGCTCGGCAAACACCCGCCCGGCCTCTATCGCCTCGACCTGGCCGGCGACTTTGCGCTGAAGGCCGTTGCCGACAGTGAAAAACTGCCGGCCGACGCCGGCCCCATGCTGATCTTCCTGCACGGCACTGCCTCGTCCACCGAAGGCAGCTTCGGCAAGCTGTGGGATGCGGGCAACAGCGAGGGCTCGCGCCTGCGCCAAGCCTTGCTGCCGGTTTACGGTAACCGCGTCTTCGGCCTCGAACACCGGACCCTGACGGAAAGCCCGATCGACAACGCGCTGACCTTGGCCAAGCGCCTGCCTGACGGCGCCGAAATCCACCTGGTCAGCCATTCGCGCGGCGGCCTGGTCGGCGAAGTGATGGCCCTCTCCGGCTGCGCCGACCTGGCCGCCACCTTGACCCCCGGACACGTCAAGACGCTGTTTGCCGCCGACCGCACGCTGGCCCCGCAACTCGGCCTGATGCCGTTGTCCGACGCAGAGAAAAAGGCGCGCGACGCGGCCTATGATGCCGACCGCAAGCGCCTGCTCGAACTGGTCGACGTCTTCGCCCGCAAAAAGTTGAAGCTCGCCCGCTTCGTCCGCGTTGCCTGCCCGGCCCGCGGCACGACGCTGGCCTCCGGACGGCTCGACCGCTGGCTGTCGGTGCTCGACTACGTCGCCACGGCGGCCACCGGCAGCGGCCTGTTCACCGGCGGCCTCGACTTCCTGCTCGCCGTCGTCAAGGAACGTACCGACCCGCGCACCCTGCCCGGCGTCGAGGCGATGGTTCCCGGTTCGGCCCTGACCCGCCTGCTCAATGGCACGCCGGACCTGGTCACCGCGGCCGATCTGTCGGTGATCGCCGGCGACATCGAGTCCGGCGACGGGTTGTGGAACACGCTGAAGGTGCTGGCCACAGACTGGTTCTACAAGAACGAACACGACCTCGTCGTCGACACCGCTTCAATGAGTGGCGGCCTGCCGCGCCCGGCCGGAGGCGCCCGCTTCCGCCAGGACGACGGGGCCAAGGTCAATCATTTCCGCTATTTCACCAACGAACAGAGCGTGCGCTGGCTGCGTGCCGGCCTGACGCGCGCCGACGGCGACAGCGGCGGCTTCCAGCCGATCGCCGCCAAACCCTACACCGGCCCGCGCTGTGCCGAGGCCATCGCGCGCAGCCGCAGCGGCAACAAGCCGCGACCAATCGCCGTCGTGCTGCCCGGCACCATGGGCAGCCAGTTGCAGGCCGGCGACGAGGAAGTCTGGCTGAACTACTGGGCGCTGCTCAAGGGCGGCCTGAAAAAGATCGCCATGGGCCGCGACGGGATCGCTCCGGTCGGGCTGGTCGACCAGTTCTACGGGCCGCTGGTCGAGTTTCTGGCGCGCAGCCATCAGGTCGAAATCTTTCCCTACGACTGGCGCTTCTCGGTGCGCAAGGCGGCCGCCCGGCTGGCCGTCACCCTCGAACCGCTGGTCAGCCAGGCCGAGCGCTCCGGCCAGCCCTTGCGCCTGGTCGCCCATTCGATGGGCGGTCTGGTCGTCCGCTCGATGATCGCCGACGGCGGCGCCGGCTCGGCGCTCTGGAAGCGCATCACCCGCCTGCCCGACAGCCGCTTCCTGATGCTCGGTACGCCCAACCTCGGTTCCTACGAGGCGGTGCGCTGGCTGACCGGCTTCAATCCGACCCAGTCCAAGCTGTCGCTGCTCGACGTCACGCAAAACACCGACGACATCATCAATCTCGTCTGCCGTTACGCCGGCCTGCTCGAACTGCTGCCCTTCTCACCGGACGACCCGGATTTCGCCGACGTGGCGCGCTGGTCCGCCTTGCGCAAGGAAGTCGGCGCTGGCTGGGATACCGCCCAGGCTGCAGACCTGCAGGAAGCCGCGGCGACCTGGAAATTCCTCCGCGAGGCACCGCCCGATCCGCGCTACATGACCTATGTCGCCGGCTGCCAGGCGGCCACCGTTATCGACTACCGGCTGGTCGACGGCGAGGTACAGTATCGCCCCGATCTGAAGCGCATCGAGTTCGTCGCCACCCACGAAGGCGACGGCACGGTGGCCTGGGATTCCGGCCGCCTGGCCGGCGTGCCGATGTGGTACGTCGCCGACACCGCACACGACATGCTGTGCGCCCAGCCCAAGGCTTTTCCCGGCTATCTCGACATCCTCGTCCACGGCCAGACCAGCCTGCTGCCTGCCTCACCGCCTGCCCGCAGCCGCGCTGCCACGGGCGAGGAGCGCTTCGTGCTGCCGCCGGCGCCACCGACCGATGGCATGCCGACGGCGGACGACATCGCCAGCCTCAGCTTCTCGGGGCAACGGACGGAGATGGCCGAAAATGAACGCCAGTCGCCGCCGATCGAAATCAGCATCCGCCACGGCAACCTGACCTACGCCCGCCATCCGGTGCTGGTCGGCCACTACCAGGGCGATACCGTGGTCAGCGCCGAAGCGGTGCTCGACCGCCAACTCTGCGGCCATCTGACGCGCCGCCTCGATCTCGGCATCTACCCGGGGCCGCTCGGCAGCCACACCGTTTTCCTCAACGATTCGCCGACCGCCAAGCCGATGGGTGCCATCGTCGTCGGTCTCGGCCAGATCGGGGGGCTCAGCCCCGGCCTGCTCGAATCCTCGGCCCGCGCGGCCCTGCTCGACTTTGCCCTGAAGGTGGCCTACTGGCCCGACGCCCGCTTTGGCGAGGAAGGCCGGCCGCGCTCCGCGGCGGTCACCTGCCTGCTGGTCGGCACCGGTGCCGGCGGCCTGCCGGTCGGCGACTCCCTGGAAGCCCTGCTGCGTGCCGTAATCGCCACCAACCAGGCGCTGGTCGAGCAGGCGCTCGACAGCCGCGTGCTGATCGACCGCCTCGAACTGCTCGAACTGTACGAGGACGTCGCCATTTCGGCAGCCGAAGCGCTTGGCCGAATCCTGCAGAACGAGCAGCTCGCCCCGTCCATCATCTGGCCGGCCGCCTGCGTCGAGACGGCCCAGGCCGGCCGTCGCCGCGTCCGCTTCGATACCCCGAACGAGTGGTACCAGCGCCTCGAAATCATCCGCCAGGACGACCGCCTGCGCTTCCTGTTCCCGACCGACCGCGCCCGTGCCGAGGAAACGCTGGCCACCGGCCAGCTGGCGCTGGCCGATGCCTTCGTCCAGATCGCCAGCCGCGACACCGGCCAGAATTCCGAAGCTGCCAAGACGCTGTACGAAATGCTGCTGCCGCTGCGCCTGCGCGAACTGTCGCCCCAGCAGGGCAATCTGGTCGTCATCGTCGACAGCCAGTCGGCCTGTTATCCGTGGGAACTGCTCGAAAATCGCTGGAGCGTCGGCGAGCGGCCGCCCTCGGTGGCCGCCGGCTTCGTCCGCCAGTTCCGTACCGCCGAATTCCGGCAGCGGCCGACGCACAGCCTGGCCAACACCGCCCTGGTCATCGGCAACCCGGACCTCCAGGGCAGCCCGGACTTCTGCGACCTGCCCGGCGCCCGCGACGAGGCCCAACTGGTGGCCGAGCAGCTAGGCGCCGAGAGCTATTCGGTGACCGACTGCATCGACCAGTCGGCGACGCCGATTCTCGAAGCGCTGCACAAGGACAGCTGGCGCATCCTGCATCTCGCCGGCCACGGCGTGCATGAGCACCCGGCGGGTGGCGGCAAGCCGGTTTCCGGCATGGTGATCGGCCCCGACAGCTTCCTGACGCCGGGCGACATCGCCCAGATGCGCTTCGTGCCCGACCTCGTCTTCATCAACTGCTGCCACCTCGGCCGCGTCGACGGCCGACGCGAACTCGACCGCCTCGGCCTGGCCGCCAATCTCGGCGAGGAGTTCGTGCGCATGGGCGTGCGCGCCGTCGTCGCCGCCGGCTGGGCGGTCGACGACCGGGCCGGACAGGCCTTCGCCGCCACCTTCTACCGCGGCATGCTGGCCGGCGAGACCTTCGGCGAAGCCGTCCGCGTCGCCCGCGAGGATGTCTGGCTGCGCTTCCCCGACGTCAACACCTGGGGCGCCTACCAGTGCTACGGCGACCCGGATTTCCGCTTCCATCGCGATGGCCTGGCGCCGCAACGCAAACTGACACCATTCGCCACCGCCCACGAACTGGTCGTCGAGTTCGAGAACCTGGCGGCCGATCTGCGGGCCGGTGCCCGGGGCGAGGCCGGCGAGCAGATCGAGGCCCGGCTGGCCCGCATTCCGGCCAGCCAGAAGAACCGCTGGCTGGCCCGCGGCGATGTCCAGGCGGCACTTGGCCTGACCTGGGGCGAAGCCCGCAACTGGCCGGAGGCCATCGCCTGCCTGGAAGCGTCGCTGACCGCCGACCGCGGCGACTGCACGATGCGCGTCATCGAGCAGTACGCCAATTTCCGCGTGCGCCACGCCGCCGAAGTCTGGCAACAGGCTGCCCGCCAGACGGCCAAGGTCCGCGAACAGACGCGGCAGGCGCAGATCGAGTGCATCGAATCGGCCATCCTCGACCTCGACATGCTGTGCCGGCGCGCCCCGACCGTGGAGCGTTTCAGCCTGCTCGGCGGCGCCTACAAGCGGCTAGCGCTGGTCGAGAAGGAAGGACCGCGGCGAACCGAAGCGCTGGTCAACATGGCGCAGCATTACCGCCTGGCCCACGAGCGCCGCCCCGATGCCTACGCCTTCACCAACTGGCTGGCCGCCAGCCTGCTCGCCGCCCAGCGCGGCGAAGGCAAGGCGGCAACCGACGCCACCGCCCAGCAACGCGAACTGGACGCGATGGTGCGCGAACTGGCGCGCCGCAACGAAAGCGACCCGAATTTCTGGGACAGCGCCAGCCTGGCCGACCTGCAACTGGTCCGCCTGCTATCCCAGGCGCCGCCGCCACGAAAACGCGGCGCGGCGGCTTCTCCGGCGCCGGCCATGGCAGCCCTCGCTGCCTACCGCAACGCCATCGCCCGCGGCGCCAGCCCGCGCGAGGTGTCGTCGGTGGCCGAACACATCGCATTCCTGATCGAGCTGTGGTCGCCGGATGACAAGGCGAACCGGCGCATCCTCGAACAGATTCAGGAGAACCTGTCATGAGCCCGCGCAAGCCCAAAGCCCCCGCCCCAGCGGCGAAGACCACCCTGCGCCGGCGCAGTGCCACCCGTTCGGCGACCGCCCACGACGCGGCACCAGATTATTCGAAGACGCCGGTCGAGAAGATTCCGTTCGACCTGCCGCCACGAGCGCTGATCTCGCCTAATTTCCGCGCCTACGAACTGACGCGCTCCGATCTCGCCGACCGGCTGGGCATCGACAACGGTTTCGCCTCGCTGCAGGAGCTGCACGCGGCGATCCATCTGGCCCGCCAGGTGCTGCAACCCGTCCGCGAGGCATTCGGCTCCTTCTCGCCAAACAGCGTCTATCGCAGCCAGCACCTCGAACGGGCGCTGAAGAACAAGCCGTCCACCTGGCTAACGACCAGCCAGCATGCCCGTGGCGAAGCCTGCGACATCGAGATCGTCGCCAAGCCGACGCTGGAACTGGCGGCCTGGGCGCGCGACCATCTGCCCGATTTCGACCAGATCATCTGCGAGTGCTACGACCCGGCCAAGGGGCCGAACTCGGGCTGGGTGCACATCTCGCTGAAGGCGCCCGGCAGCGGCACCAACCGCCGGCAATGCCTGAGCTACGTGCGCGACCCCGGCAGCGGCCGGCTGGTCTACGTGGACGGCCTGACGGCGATGGTCTGAGATGCTTGCCGGCAAAATCGCCACCCTGCTTGTTCTGGCGACGATCCTGTCGGTGATCGCCGCGCTGGTCGTCGCCGGCCGCTACCGGGCGAAGATGCAGGCGCTGATGAAAATGCCCCTGAATTTGGTGCCGACCGTAGCATTTGGCGCCACGGGTGCCGCCCTGCCGGTCGCAGCCGACAACCCGCCGCAACCGGTCAGTCTGGACGACAACCGGCGCGCCCGGCGCCAGCTGGTCGTCGGCTTCATCGGCCTGACCCTGCTGATGGCGCTGACCCGCACGCTGCTCATGCAGATCATCGCCGACGGCCCGATCACCTGGAAAACCGTGCTGACGCTGGGCGCCGCCTACGCCTGGCCGGTCGTCCCGGTGATCGCGGTGATCGACCGCTGGCGCCGCCGCCGGCTGGTCGGCGCCCTGCTCCTCTGGTTCGTCGCTGCCATCGCGCTGCTCAGTTGGCGGGTCAATGAAAACGTCAGCTTCACCCAGATTCTGTTCTGGATGACTTTCGACATCGGGCTACCGCTAATCATCGTCACCGCCCTCTGCCTCGGCGGTGCCACCCGCGCGGTCGGCCCCTGGCTGGCGCCGGTTTTCATCGTGCTGTGCTGGGCCTCGCAGGCCGGCGTCGACCTGCTGAACCTGCTCGTCGAGCAGCAAAGCCCGCTGATCTACTGGGTGGTCAGCTGGCTGCCGCCGATTGCCGGCATCGCGCTGTTCGCGCTGGCGCCGTGGCTGCTTGCCTGGTGGCCGGCCAAGGCCCTCGGCCGCTGGATCGCCGGCGCCTACGCCCGGCGGCAGATTTCCGAACTGTTCTACCTGTTCACCGCCGTATGGGCCATCGCCCTGACCGGGCCGGCGCTCGGCGCCCTCGCCAGCCTCGGGTGGGGCGCACTGATCGAGTTCCTGCCCATGCTGTGGATTCCCGTCGGCGCCTGGCTGATGCGCAGCCAGGCAGAGCAACGCCCGTCCGGAAGACCGCCAACCCTGCTCGTGCTGCGCGTCTTCCAGCAGGACGCCAACGTCCAGGACCTGTTCGACCGCGTCATCGACCGCTGGCGGCTGACCGGCAACACCGTGCTGATCGCCGGCACCGACGTACTGTCGCACACCATCGACCCCGACGACATCTTCGCCTTCCTCGACGGCAAGCTGAGTGAACGTTTCATCCATCGCCCGGAAGATGTGGCGCGCCGGCTGGCCGCCTTCGAACTGCGGCCCGACGCCGAAGGCCGCTACCGGGTCAACGAATGCTACTGCCACGACACCACCTGGCAACTGGCCCTGGCCGAACTGCTGCGCAGCAGCGACGCCGTGCTGATGGACCTGCGCAACTTCGTCGCCGCCAACAAAGGCTGTTTGTACGAACTTGAAACCCTGTCCACCGCCCCCGGCCTCTAGCGCGTCGTCGTGCTGGTCAACGACCGCACCGAAATCGCCGCCGCCCAGGCCGCCACCGCCAGCGCCCCGACCGGTCGCTTCGTCTGGCTGGCCCAGCAGGGCGAGGTGCCGCCGGCCACCGAGCAGGTGCTGACGCCTTTGCTGGAAACCAGTTCAGGCTGAATGAGGGTTTCAGCAGGATGCCGATCCCGCCTGCGCCATTCCGCAGATAGCAGCAAACGTACTTCAAACTGCCGCTAACCAAAAAATGCATCTAGAATTACCGCACCAACGATTCTTGATCGGTGCGATCCGACATGGCGAATGTCGCAAAACTATTGATGCTGCAGGGCGGGAAATGCTTTTACTGCGGCAACAAGCTTGCCCTCGACGAGGCCACGGTCGACCACGTCATTGCCAAAGCGCTCGGTGGCGACAATTCCGAGGGCAATACGGTGGCTTGCTGCCACTCGATTAACCAGGCATTCGGCAACGCGACGCCCAAGGAAAAACTGGCTGCGCTGATCAACGCCGGAGGCCGGATCGAATGTCCGCCGAAACCGGTTAAGAAACCAGCGCCGCTTCCTGTTGAATTGCTTGCGCAACCGCCGAAGCCCCAATCCGCTCCCAAAGCCACCAAAACGGCAACACCGCCAAAACAGGCCCAGCAAAAACCCGCGCCGGAGATACAGCCGTCGGTCCTGCGCAAGCCGCTTCAAGAAGCCTTCGCGGCCGCAGCGGAAGCCAACAGCGGCGAAAAGGCCTTGCTGAGTGTGGTGGACCATGAACTGCGCAAGAAAATTCCGGATTTCGTCGTCAAGCGCTACGGAGAAAAGACATTTGCCAAGCTCGTCGCGGTGCTCGGCTATCGCGTCGACAAGCATTGGTGTTCGCCTCAAAAAGCACCGGGCAAGTCCAAATAGCGAAAACGTCGCAGGCTTCCTCCAGATGCGTTTCGATTTTGGCCATTTTTTCCGGCCGACCGTAGCATTTACCCAATCCCTCGCAACTCGGCACGCAGGGCGCCGATGATCGAATCGTAGCGATGCGGATCACTGTTCTTGCCTGCGCCGTAGACCGCCGAACCGGCAACGAAGGCATCGACACCGGCGCGGGCAATTTCGGCGATGTTGGCGGGGTTCACGCCACCGTCGATCTCCAACCGGATGCGCCGCCCGCTTTCCTTTTCATAAGCGTCAAGTTTGGCCCGTGCCTGTCTGGCCTTGGCCAGCGTGCCAGGGATGAATTTCTGGCCGCCGAAGCCGGGGTTGACGCTCATCAGCAGCACGACGTCGATCTTGTCGAGCACGTAATCCAGGTAATCGAGCGGCGTCGCCGGGTTGAAGACCAGGCCGCTTTGGCAGCCGTTATCGCGGATCAGCGACAGGCTGCGGTCGATGTGGTCGGAAGCCTCGGGGTGGAAGGTGATGAGGTTGGCGCCGGCCCTGGCGAAGTCGGGGATGATGCGGTCGACCGGTTTGACCATCAGGTGCACATCGATCGGGGCCGTGGTGCACGGCCGGATCGCGGCGCAGACCAACGGTCCGATGGTCAGGTTGGGGACGTAGTGGTTGTCCATCACGTCGAAGTGAATCCAGTCGGCGCCGGCGGCGATGACGTTGCTCACTTCTTCGCCCAGCTTGGCGAAATTGGCGGACAGGATGCTCGGGGCGATGACGTATTCGGACTGGTTCATGGCGGGCTCCAAAAAAAGCGGCCCCGGATTTCGGGGCCGGAAACCACAAGGGAGTGGTGCAGAGTGAAACCGGGTGATCAGCGGTAGCCGGCGGCCATCTTTTCCAGCGCCAGCGGCTTGATGCGGCAGGCCTGGCCGGCGCTGCCGAAGGCCTCAAAGCGCTGGTGGCAGAGGTCGCGTGCGGCCGCCACGGCAGCCTTGAGAAAGGCGCGCGGATCGAATTCCTCGGGCTTCTCGGCCATCGCCTTGCGCATCGCGCCGGTCATCGCCAGGCGGATGTCGGTGTCGATATTGACCTTGCGCACGCCGTGCTTGATGCCTTCGACGATCTCCGCGACCGGCACGCCGTAGGTTTCCTTGATCGCGCCGCCGTACTGGCGGATCACCGCCAGCCATTCCTGCGGCACGCTGCTCGAGCCGTGCATGACCAGATGGGTGTTCGGGATGCGGGCATGGATGGCCTTGATGCGGTCGATGGCGAGGATTTCGCCGGTCGGCGGCCGGGTGAACTTGTAGGCGCCGTGGCTGGTGCCGATGGCGATGGCCAGCGCGTCGACGCCGGTCTGGGCGACGAAGTCGGCGGCTTCGTCGGGATCGGTCAGCAGCTGCGCGTGGTCGAGCTTGCCGGCGGCGCCGATGCCGTCTTCCTCGCCCGCCTCGCCGGTTTCCAGAGAACCGAGGCAACCGAGTTCGCCTTCGACCGAGACGCCGATGGCGTGGGCCATCTCGACCACCTTGCTGGTCACCAGCACGTTGTAGGCGTAATTGGCCGGCGTCTTGCCGTCGGGGCCCAGAGAACCGTCCATCATCACGCTGGAGAAGCCGCTGCGCATCGACTGCTGGCAGACGGCCGGCGAGGTGCCGTGGTCCTGGTGCAGGCAGACGGGGATGTCCGGGTACTGCTCGATGGCGGCTTCGACCAGTTTCCTGAGGAAAGGCTCGCCGGCGTATTTGCGGGCGCCGGCCGAGGCCTGCAGGATGACCGGGGAATCGCAGGCTTCTGCCGCCTGCATGATGGCCTGGATCTGCTCCAGGTTATTGACGTTGAAGGCGGGCAGGCCATAGCTGTGCTCGGCGGCGTGGTCGAGCAGCTGGCGCAGGGAAATGAGAGCCATGTTCGTACTCCATATTTTTGGGAAGCGGTAACAAAAGGAAGCGAAGCGGTTCTGGCTAGGCGCGCCGCCGCAGACAGTACGTCGGGTACGGCAAGGCGGCGCAACGACGCCAGAATCATTTTGTTGCCGCGTCCGAAATGTGGCGCACGAGGCGCAGCAGGTTGCAGGTATAGCCATACTCGTTGTCGTACCAGGCGACGACCTTGACGAAGGTCGGGTCGAGCGCGATGCCGGCGCCGGCATCGAAGATCGATGGCTTCGAACAGCCGCGGAAATCGGTCGACACGACGCTGTCGCCGGTGTAGCCGAGCACGCCCTTGAGCGGGCCGGATTCGGCGGCTGCCTTCATCGCCGCGCAGATGTCGGCGTAGCTGGCGGGTTTTTCCAGTTCGACGGTCAGGTCGACGACCGAGACGTCCGAGGTCGGCACCCGAAAGGCCATGCCGGTCAGCTTCTTGTTCAATGACGGGATCACCTTGCCGACGGCCTGGGCGGCGCCGGTCGAGGACGGGATGATGTTCTCCAGGATGCCGCGCCCGCCGCGCCAGTCCTTGCCGGACGGGCCGTCGACGGTCTTTTGCGTGGCGGTCGCGGCATGCACGGTGCTCATCAGGCCGCGCTTGATGCCGAACTGATCGTGCAGCACCTTGGCCACCGGCGCCAGGCCGTTGGTCGTGCATGAGGCGGCGGAGACGATGTCCTCGCCGGCGTAGCGGTCGTGATTGACGCCGTAGACGAACATCGGCGTCGAGTCCCGGGCCGGTGCCGACTGGACGACCTTGCGGGCGCCGGCGTGGAGATGTTTGGCGCAGCCTTCGTGATTAAGGAAATGGCCGGTCGCCTCGATCACGACGTCGGCCTGAACCTCGCCCCACTTCAACGCCTCGGGGTGGCGCTCGGCGCTAAGGCGGATGCGCCGGCCGTCGACCAGCAGGTCGTGGCCGTCGACGGCCACGGCGCCGGGGAAATTGCCGTGCACCGAGTCGTACTGGAGCATGTAGGCGAGGTAGTCGGGTTCGAGGAGGTCGTTGATGGCGACCACCTCGAGGTCTGCAAACTCCTTTTCACGGGCGATGGCGCGGAAGGCCATGCGCCCGATGCGGCCGAAGCCGTTGATGGCTACCCGGATGGGCATGATGCGATCTCCTGTGGATTGTGAATTCCTGGACGAGCGGCCCCGTTACGCCCGCGTTGGCAGGCGTGCGGCACAGCTGAAATATGGGTTGGTGCGCGGCTAGGCTGCGGGCGGTCTGGACATCAGAAGTCCCCGTCGGCGCCGCCCGAGCGGACGATGGCGTTGAGGACGCTCTGGACCAGGCGGGCCGGAGTCAGGCCGTAGTGCTCGTAGAGCACCGGCGCCGGGGCCGAGGCGCCGAACTCGTCGATGCCGAGCACCTCGCCATCGAGGCCGACATAACGGTGCCAGAAGTCGGTCTGCCCGGCCTCGACGGCGATGCGGACGATGTCCGGCGGCAGCACGGCGTTTTTCCAGCTGGCCGGCTGGGCATTGAAGCGCCGCGTGCAGGGCATCGAGACGACGCGCACGGCGACGCCCTGAGCCTGCAAGGCGGCCCGCGCCTGCATGGCCAGCATCACCTCGGAGCCGGTGGCGATGATCACCGCCTGCAATGGCCCGTCGGCCTCGGCCAGCACGTAGCCGCCGCGGCTGGCACCTTCCGCCCGGCCGGTGGCGCCGCCGTATTGCGGCAGGTTCTGGCGCGACAGAAGCAGGGCGGAAGGTCCATTTTGGCGCTCGATCGCCGCCGTCCAGGCGACGGCCGTTTCCAGCTCATCGCAGGGACGCCAGACATCGAGGCCGGGAATGATGCGCAGGCTGCTGACGTGTTCGATCGGCTGGTGGGTCGGCCCGTCCTCGCCGAGACCGATCGAGTCGTGGGTCAGCACGTGGATGACGCGCTGCTTCATCAGCGCGCTCATCCGGATCGCGTTGCGGGCGTAGTCGGAGAACACCGCGAAGGTGCCGCCGTAGGGGATCAGCCCGCCGTGCAGCGCGATGCCGTTCATGATCGCCGTCATGCCGAATTCGCGCACGCCATAGGAAATGTAGTTGGCGACGCGCTCGCCGGCCTCGTGCAGGGCGATGCTGCCCTTGCCGGCGGTCAGGTTGGAGCCGGTCAGGTCGGCCGAACCGCCGAGCAGTTCGGGTACGCGGTCTACCAGCAGATCGAGGCAGTTCTGCGACGACTTGCGGGTGGCGACGGCGCCTTCCTTGCGGCCGGCGGCGGCGAGCAGCTCGGCTTTGATTTCGGGCCATTTTTCGGGCATGCCGCGCCCCGCAGGAAGTCCCCCTGGGGGATAGCATTGGATGCGTTCTAACTCCGCAGCCAGTTGCGGATACTGCGCGCGGTAGCTGGCGAAGTTCGCCTGCCAGCCGGCCTCGGCGTCGGCCCCGGCGGGGCGACCGTCCCAGGCGGCGCGCAGGCTGAGCGGCACTTCGAAGGGACCGTACGGCCAGCCAAGCGCGGCGCGGGTGGCGGCCGTTTCCTCGGCGCCGAGCGGCGCGCCATGCACGTCGTGCGAACCGGCCTTGTGCGGCGAGCCCCAGCCGATCTGCGTGCGGCAGACGATCAGCGTCGGCTTGGCTGTCTCCGCCTTGGCCTCGGCGATGGCGGCGGCAATGGCCGAGGAATCGTGGCCGTCGATCGGGCCGACGACATGCCAGCCATAGGCGCGGAAGCGGGCCGGGGTATCGTCGCGGAACCAGCCTTCGACATGGCCGTCGATGGAGATCCCGTTGTCGTCGTAGAAGCAGGTCAGCTTGTCGAGGCCCCAGACGCCAGCCAGCGAGCAGGCTTCGTGGCTGATGCCTTCCATCAGGCAGCCGTCGCCGAGGAAGACCCAGGTGCGGTGATCGACGACGGCGCAGCCCGGCCGGTTGAAGCGCTGGGCCAGCAGCTTTTCGGCCAGCGCCATGCCGACGGCGTTGGAGAGGCCCTGGCCGAGCGGCCCGGTGGTCGTCTCGACGCCGGGGGTGTGGCCGACTTCCGGGTGGCCGGGGGTGCGGCTGCCGAACTGGCGGAAGTTCTTCAGGTCGTCGAGGCTCAAGTCGTAGCCGGTCAGATGCAGCAGCGCGTAGAGCAGCATCGAGCCGTGGCCGTTGGACAGCACGAAGCGGTCGCGGTCCGGCCATTTCGGGTTGGCCGGGTTGTGCTTCAGGTGGTCTCGCCACAGCACTTCGGCGATGTCGGCCATGCCCATTGGGGCGCCGGGGTGGCCGGACTTGGCCTTGTCGACGGCGTCAATGGCCAGGAAGCGGACGGCGTTGGCCAGTTCACGGCGGAAGGTGGTTTCGGTCGGGTTGCGATCCATGTCTCTCTCCAAAATATTCAAAATCTCACCGCAGAGGCACGGAGGCCCAGAGAACAATCTTTGTCATCTGATTTTCTCCGCGCCTCCGCGTCTCTGCGGTTCATGAGTATTTTTCTTCCGTTCAGGCGCGACGCTTGTGGTCCATCAGGCGCAGGACCATCGGCGTGAAGATCATCTGCATGGCCAGGCCCATCTTGCCGCCGGGGACGACCAGCGTGTTCGGGCGGGTCAGCATGCTGCCGTGCAGGATGGTCAGCAGGTATTCGAAATCGATGCCCTTCGGATTGGCGAAGCGGATCACCACCATGCTTTCGTCGGCGGTCGGGATGTCGCGGGCGATGAAAGGGTTGGAGGTATCGACGATGGGCACGCGCTGGAAATTGACGTGGGTGCGCGAGAACTGCGGGCAAAGGTGGCTGACGTAGTCCGGCATCCGGCGCAGGATGGTGTCGGTGACCGCCTCCTGCGAGTAGCCGCGCATCTTCTGGTCGCGGTGCAGCTTCTGGATCCATTCGAGGTTGATGGTCGGCACGACGCCGACGCAGAGATCGACCTGTTTGGCGATGTCGATCTTGTCGCTGGCCCAGGCGCCGTGCAGGCCCTCGTAGAACATCAGGTCGGTGTCGCCCGGGATGTCCTGCCAGGGCGTAAAGGTGCCCGGCTCCTGGCCCCACGGCTCGGCCTCGGCGGCATCGTGCAGATACTTGCGGACCTGGCCGCTGCCGCTCTGGCCGTAGCTGACGAACAACGCCTCCAACTCTTCAAGCAGGTTGGCTTCCGGGCCGAAATGGCTGAAGTTGAGGTTGCAGAGCGCCTCCTGCGCCTTCATCTCGGCGCGCATGCTGAGGCGGTCGTAGCGATGGAAAGAATCGCCCTCAACGATCTGGGCGTTGAGCTTTTCACGGCGGAAGATGTGCTGGAAGCTCTGCATCACCGTGCTGGTGCCGGCGCCGGACGAGCCGGTGATGGCGATGATGGGGTGTTTGACGGACATGTTGCTCTCCCTTTGATTTGAATTCAGGCGCGCGATTCGTCGCGGAACAGGGAGCGTTCCGAGAACAGCGGCGAGACGAAGGGGCGGTCGGCCCCGGTGTCGTATTCCTGGTGGTAGCGCTCCAGGCGCTCGACCTCATTCTTGGAGCCGAGGATGACCGGCACGCGCTGGTGCAGGCTGTCCGGCTCGACATCGAGGATGCGCTGGCGGCCGGTGCTGGCCGCGCCGCCGGCCTGCTCGATCAGCATCGCCATCGGGTTGGCCTCGTACATCAGGCGGAGCCGCCCGGGTTTGCTCGGGTCCTTGCTGTCCTTCGGGTACATGAAAATGCCGCCGCGGATCAGGATGCGGTGCACTTCGGCGACCATCGAGGCGATCCAGCGCGTATTGAAATCAGCACCGCGGACGCCCGTCTTGCCCGCCTTGCATTCGCTGACGTAGCGCTGCACCGGCGGTTCCCAAAAGCGCTCGTTGGATGTGTTGATGGCGAATTCGCGAGTGTCTTCCGGCACCCGGATGTTGGGGTGGGTCAGGATGAAGTTGCCGTTCTCGCGGTCCAGCGTGAAGCCGTGCGTGCCCTTGCCCAGCGTAAGCACCATCATGGTCGACGGGCCGTAGATGGCGTAGCCGGCGGCAACCTGTTCGGCGCCCGGGCGCAGGTAATCGCCGGGTTCAGCGTCGCCGGCCGCCAGCCGGGTGAAGATCGAGAAAATAGTGCCGACCGAGACATTTACGTCGCTGTTCGACGAGCCGTCGAGCGGGTCGAAGATCAGCACGTAGCGGCCGCGCGGGTATTCGGCGGGGATCGGATAAGGCTCGTCCATCTCCTCGGAAGCCATGCCGGCCAGCTGGCCGCCCCACTCGCAGTGGCGCAGGATGGCTTCGTTGGTCAGCACATCGAGCTTCTTCTGCACCTCGCCCTGGACATTGGTGCTGTCCAGCGCGCCGAGATTGCCGCCCAGCGCGCCCTTGGCGACCATCGCCGAAATGGTCTTGACGGCGGCGGCGACGTCGATCAGCAAGGCGCCGAGCTCGCCGTGGCTGGAACGGGTGTTTTCGATGACGAATTTCGAGAGGGTCGTGCGGCCGAATTGCATGATGTCTCCAATCATTCTTGTGTTACTGCATTGGAGCCAACGATAAGTGACTTCTTAATTAAGCAACAGTCAGATTTTCTTACGCACGCAGTAAGCCATCGTTTATTAAATAACCGCTTATCCCGGACTTCAGAAATCCTGACTGGGCGTGCTGGCGCGCGCCCGGTATCGTCGGCACCCATGAGCACACTGCACGCCCTGATCTTCGACGTCGACGGCACGCTGGCCGACACCGAGCGCGACGGCCATCGCCCCGCTTTCAACGCCGCCTTCGCCGAGCACGGCCTGGACTGGCACTGGGACGAGGCGCTGTACGGCGAACTGCTCGCCATCACCGGCGGCAAGGAGCGCATCCGTCACTACGCCGAACACCACGCGCCCGACGTGGCGGCCCGCCCGGATTTCGACGCCCTGGTCAAGAAGCTGCACGCCGCCAAGACCGCGCATTACGTGCAGCTGGTCGAACAAGGCGGCCTGCCGCTGCGCCCCGGCGTCGCCCGGCTGATCGCCGAAGCGCGGCGGACTGCTATCCGCCTGGCCATCGCCACGACCACCTCGCCGGAAAACATCAGCGCCCTACTCCGCGCCACGCTGGGCGACGGGGCCGAGGCATGGTTCGAAGTGATCGGCGCCGGCGACATCGTGCCGGCCAAGAAGCCGGCGCCCGACATCTACCGCTGGGTGCTCGACCGCCTCGCCCTGCCGCCGGAAAACTGCCTGGCCATCGAAGATTCTGCCAACGGCCTGCGCGCCGCCCGCGCCGCCGGCCTGCGCTGCCTGGTCACGCCCAACGACTACACCGCCGGCGATGACTTCAGCGGCGCCTGGCGGGTGATTGCGGATTTGCAGGACCTTGACCTCGCGGCCATCGCCTCCTGGCCGATTTCGAATTTGGCCTTTTTTTCGGGCCGACCGCGCCCCGAAGGAAGTCCCCCTGGGGGATAGCATTCCGACCCGCACCGCTCCTACGAAACGCTCAAGTTCGCCCCCGCTTCGGCCGTAATGGCTGATAGAACAACACAACCGGGAGACAGACAGTGAGCGAAAAAGAAAGCAAGGACAGCCAGGAAAAGCCGGTAAAGGTACGATCATTCGACAAGCTGACATTGATCCTCGTCGGCGTCGCCCTCGTGCTGACGCTGGCCAACACCGTGTTGATCGCCATGAACCCGACCGCCAAAAAGGTCGAGCAATTCAACGAAGAACTAAAGACCGAACTGGCCGAAAGCGTGGCCTCCCTACATTCGAAGATCGACGGTCTGCGCTCGGCCGAGGTCGAATGGCAGGCCGTGCTCAAGAAAGCCCAGGCCAAGCCCGACGCCATCTACAAGGTGGTGAACACCCAGGACGGCTACCTGACGCTGACGGAGATTAGCAAGGCGGAAAGTTCCGCGGGGCAGTAACGTGAATCTATGGACTCCCCCGATATTGCAAGGTGATGGGTTGTTGGTTTTTCGGAACCAGCCTGCAGGAATCTATCCGGCCTACTGAGGTGCCCGTCGGCACCGGCCCTGATGACATTCGCTCCGTGGAATCCTCATTAGCTGAGCGGCCTTACTTCGGCCAAGCACGTTATCAGGCTTGTTCCACGTCGGTCTGAACCGTTGTCCCATCAACTCATTTCGCTCGCAATCTTCAGGCAGGAATCTATCTGATGAATCG
>JAGOBB010000028.1 GCA_017983615.1 Azonexus sp. | reverse complement strand
TGGTGCGTCCTGACGGGCTCGAACCGCCGACATTCTGCGTGTAAGGCAGACGCTCTACCAACTGAGCTAAGAACGCGAAAGGGCGCGCATTATAACCAGATAACCCGGGTAAACGGGCTTCTGGGGAAAAAAATTCGCAATTTGTCGCCTTGGCGACGAGTCAATCGGTTTGCACCGTATCCAGTCGATAGCCCTTGCCGTAAACCGACGACAAGACCAGCCCGCTGCCGCCATCCAGCCCCAGTTTTTTGCGCACCCGGCTGGAATGGGTGTCCACGGTGCGGGTGTCGATGGCGATTTCTCCCTGCCAAAGATTCTTGAGCAACTCTTCGCGCGAGAAGATACGCCCGACATTGGTCAGGAACAGCGTGGCGAGATCGAATTCGCGTCGGGTCAGTCCGACATCGGCGCCACCGAGCAGGATTTTCTGGGTGTCGAGGTCGATTTCGATGTTGCCGACGCGCAAGGTGGTGGCATTGTCCGGCCGGCTGTGGCGCAGCAAGGCTTCGATCCTTGCCATGAACTCCATGTAGCGGATTGGCTTGGGAATGAAGTCGTCGGCGCCGGCTCGCAGGACATCGGCGGCGTTTTCCTCAGAGGTCAGGGCCGAACTGACGACCACGGGCACCTGCCAGCCGCGGCGGCGACGGATTTCCTGGAGCAATTCGCTGCCGCTGATGTCGAGCATGCCCCAGTCGAAGATGAAGAAGTCGAATGCGGCCTCGTCCAGAACGTCGAGACAGGCCCGGCCTTCGGCAAAGACTTCGCTCTGGTGTCCTTCACTCTTCAGCAGCGCCTTGAGTATCTCAGCCTGCCTGCGACTGCTTTCGATGATGGCAAATTTCATGATGTCACCCCCAGGATTCTGAATTCGACGATGTTGTCGCTGCTGCGGTCATGCGGATGCCCAAAGGCGATCCATCCTGCCCCATTGAGCGTCGCCATCTTGTGTTTGATGTAGCGCGGTGTGCCCTCGTCGGGTGTGAGGTAGGTGCCGTTCGTGCTTTGGTCGACCAGGACGTAGCTTTCGTGCTGGATGACGATCCGGCAATGCTTGCGCGATGCTTCCGGGTTATCGACTGAAATGTCGTTGCCGGCGTCGCGCCCGATCGTGATGACCCGCCGGCTGTCGCGAAACGAGAGTGCCTTTCCGCCCATGCGCAGAACGATATGGGTCGTGCGCGCAGGTGCTGCCTTTTTCGACTTTGGCGTGTCGTTGGTCGTTTTCAGCGGTGGCAACGTGGTGTTTTTCCAGTCCAGCGAATAGGCCGCTATCCCGCCATCCGCGTCGGTCAGGCGGGATGCCTTCTGGCGCAGGGGCGAGCCCAGTTCGTCGGCGATGGCATTCGAAAGAATGATGGCGTCCATGCCGCCGAGCATGGCCATGCGCGAGGCGGAGCTGGTGGTCGTGGCCTCACTGTGGTCTGCCGGACCGACGTCGATACCGATCCTGATGCCGATACGGGTGCCGGGAATCTGCGGAATGGCGGCGCAGCAGCGCTGCATGTCGCAGGCACCATGGATGGCGGAGTCGAGCGTTTCGAAGGCGGCGAGAAGCCCTTGCGGCAACGAATGGAGCAGGATGCCAGCATGGGGGGCGAGGGTCCGCTCGATACGCTTGAGCCGGCGTTGCAGGAGCTTGCCCAGGGTGCCGTTGTCGGCCGACTTGCCGGTGGCTGTTTCGATCACATCGACGCGCAACAGGAATACACGCTGCGGCTCGGCATTTTCGACGGATTCGTCCGGGGCGAAGATGGTCGGGTCGGGGTTATTGAACATGTTGAGCCTGCGCTGAAAATCGGTAACCGCGGCCGTAGTCGGAAATCAGGGGCAGCTTGATGCCGGCCTTGTCCTGGACTTTGCGCCGCAGGCGGCTGATCAGGGCCTCCAGCCGGTGGTCGCCGCCGGCGTCTGCCGCGCTGTCGAGAAGCGTCATCAGCTCGGCACGGCTGGCGGTCTGGGCGCTGGCGCTGAATAGCCGCTCGAGAATGGTCGATTCATTGGCCGTCAGGAGGATGCCAACCCCGTGCGGGGCGATCAGCAGGGACTGGGTTGTGTCGAGTCGCCAGGGATGGGGCTTGGGCAGTTGCAAGAGAGAACCGGCGGGGAGCGCGCGCAGACGACGATGGACGCTGAGCAGGGTGGCTTCGAGTTCCTCGACATCGACCGGCTTGACCAGATAGGCGTCGGCGCCTTCCTTCAGGCCGGTGATACGGAGGTCGCGTTCGTTGCGGGCGGTACAGATCACGATGCCAGAGCGCTCGCTCTGGCGCAGGCGCTTGCATAGATCGAGGCCGCTGCCGTCGGGGAGGTTGATGTCGATGACCAGCAGGTCGGCCGGTTCGGCCAGCGCGGCTTCGGCCGCCGCGATGGTGCCAGCACAGCGGACGCTGAACCCGGCGTGCGAGAGATAGGCCGCCAATTCGAAGCTCAATGCAGCGTCGTCTTCGACCAGAAGGACGGAAAGGCTCATGCGATCGCTCCGTGGCAACCCGGTTGCGGCGGTATGCTCATGGTGAAGGTTGAGCCGGCGCCGGGCGCTGAGTCGCAGCGGATTTCTCCGCCGTGATGCAGGGCAATATTGGCGACCAGCGCCAGGCCGATGCCGAATCCGGCCTTGGCATTACCGTGTTGCCGGGTGAAGATCCGGAACAGTTGCGCTTGTTCGTCGGCAGGGATGCCTGGCCCGTGGTCGGTGACGCGGTAAACGATCCGTTCGGGGCCGGCAATGCTGCGGGTGATGGAGAGCTGGATGCAGGCATCGCCCGGCGAGTACTTGATGGCGTTGTCGAGCAGATTGGCAAGGGCGAGGGTGACCAGTTCGCTGTCCAGCATGACCTGTTCCGGCAGGTTGCCGGCGCTGATGTACTCGATATGACGTTCCGGACGTGACTGGCCAATCATTTCCAGGGCCTGGAGGGCAGGAAACTGGGGTGAGCAGTCGGTAATGTCTGGTTCGAAGTCGGCACTGGCCAGCCGTTGCAGGCGCAGGTGGCGGTCGATCACCTCTCTGAGATGGGTTGCCGACCAGGCGATCCGGGCGATGCGCTCGTTGACTTCGGTGCCGGCGCCGGCAAGCCCGATACGCAGGTTGGCCAGTCCGGAAATGATGACGCCGAGCGGATTGCGCAACTCGTGGGCGACGAACGAGAAGAATACGGTCTGCTCGTCGCGCAGTCGGCGTTCCTGATTCGCCATGTCGATGTTGTGCTGCCCATCGCGCTCGGTCAGCAGTTGTTTCTCGCGGATGGCCAGCACGTCGAGCATGAGGCCGAGATACATCAGGACCGAAAAAAGGACGATGTTCAGCATCCAGGTTTCTTCCTGCCACCGCAAGGTGAAGGGAAAGCCGGCGAGGGCCCGGAGCGTGGTCAGGCTGGCCGGCAGCAGGAAGCACAAGGCACCGGCAAGAAAACTCAGGCTTCCTGGCTGGCCTCGCCGATAGGCCTGCCAGGCGGCCCAGGCCGTGACGAAGACTGTGAGCAGAAGCGCAATGTGCATGAACGGTGCAATTCGGCCGAAGGTGCCGAAAGGAAGGCTGAATACGGCCAATATGCAAGCGGCGATGGCCCAGAGCATCCAGCGATCCAGGCGCGGATGATGCGTCGGGGTGGCAATGGCCTGTCGCATGGCAATCAGCAGCCAGGCGGGCATCAGGCAGACGTTGATGTTGTGCAGCAAATCGACGATCAGCGGGGCGTCGGGAAAGATATGCTGGGCGGTAAAACCGAGAAAGGTGACGAGTGCCTCGAAAAGATAGAGGCCGGAGAGCGAAAAGATCAGGTACTTCGGTTCGCGGATGGTCACCCAGGTCAGGAGATTGAGCAGCGCGATCGTGCCGACCAGGCCGAGGGTCAGTCCGACCAGCAGCAACTCGCGTTGTCCGGACTGGCGCAGGGCTTCGGGTTGCCACAGGCGGAGCGGTACATTCAGGGCGGATGCGCTTTCGACACGCAGGTAATAGACGCGCGTCAGCTCATCGGGCAGTGCGATCGGAAAAAGTGGATGCCGATAGGGCAGCAAGCGGCTGGAAAAGGGCTGACGGTCGCCGGTATGCAGGATCAGCGAATAGCGCTGATCTGCGTCCGGGGCGTAGAGCTGAAAGTCGTCGATCACAGCGTTGCCTGCTTCCAGGCGCCAGGAAGCGGGCGCATTGGCAGCGCGCCGGAGTGGAATGCGCAACCAGGCGACATCGCGGGTAAAGCCCAGGGCGACGCCCCGGGTCAGTGGTTTAAAGCGGGACTGGCTGGCGGGAGCGGCGACTTCTTCGATGCTCAGGCGCCCCTCCGGGTCGCGCAGAAGGTCAATTTCGCCATCGAGGTCGCGCTTTTGCTCGATGCCCTGCAGGGTGCGCGGGAATACAGATTGATCCGCCCATGGCGAAGCGCACCAGAGGCACGACAATACAAGAGCGAGCAACAAGCGAATCGACAAAGCCATGACACCAAAATTATCTCATTCGAATACTAGGGGGCATCGGCCTGAACGCAAAATCCTCACAAATCCTTACAGACGCGGACAATGGCAGGATCGAATCAGGCGTCGGTATCAAATATCAGTATTTGATGAAATAGGCATTTGCGCATTGACGTGCGTCAAGCAGTCGGGCCAATGGCCGCCCCGTATCGCCCGCCGGGCGGTTAGGGCGTGTTCACAGCAAGCGGCGGGCAGCGCAAGGGGCAGGCTGAGATGTCGTGCAAGGCACTACTAGCGCCTTGGTGCCCATCCCGACCCGCTAAACGCTGTCCCGCCTGTTACTGTAGCCCTAGAACTGCTTGACCTCGATGTTCAGCGTCTGGATGCGGTAGGCGATCTGGCGCGGCGTCATCCCGAGGATGCGGGCGGCCTTGGCCTGGACCCAGCCGGCCTGCTCCAGCGCAGCGATGACGCGTTCCTTTTCCGAGAGATTCGGGTCATCGATGTCGATTTCGGAATTTGCCGAAAATTCCGGGGTGACCGTAGCATTTGCCGTGCGCAGCGGCCGTGGGCTGCTGCGTTCGCGGGCGCTCGGGAAGCGGATCAGGTCGACGTCGATGTTGCCATCCTCGGAGAGCACGGCAGCCCGTTCCAGGCAGTTTTCCAGTTCGCGGACGTTGCCCGGCCAGTCGTGGCTGGCCAGCCGGCGGTTGGCCATGTCGGTCAGCTTCAGCTTGCGCTTCTGGTCGTTGCCGATCTTGCCGAGCAGGTGGCGGGCGATTTCCGGGATGTCCTCGATCCGTTCGCGCAGCGGCGGCAGGAAGAGGGGCATGACGTTGAGGCGGTAGAAAAGGTCTTCACGGAAGTCGCCCATTTCGACGGCGGTTTCCAGATCGCGGTGGGTCGCGGCGATGATCCGGACATCGACCTTGATCGTCTTGCTGCCGCCGACCCGCTCGAATTCGCCTTCCTGCAGGATGCGCAGCATCTTGGCCTGGAAGGCCGGCGAGACTTCGCCGATTTCGTCGAGGAACAGCGTGCCGCCGTGGGCCTGTTCGAAACGTCCCTTGCGCGACTCGACGGCGCCGGTGAAGGCGCCTCGTTCATGGCCGAAGAGTTCCGATTCGAGCAGGTTTTCCGGCAGCGCGGCGCAGTTGAGCTTGACCAGCATGTTGCGGGCGCGCGGCGAGTTGTAGTGAATGGCATTGGCGATCAATTCCTTGCCGGTGCCGGTCTCGCCGCGGATCAGCACGGTGGTGTTCCACTTGGCGACCATTCGTGCCTGATCGAAGACCCGGCGCATGACCGCCGAGCGGCCGACCATGCTGTCGAAGCCGAACTGGTGACGAACGGTGCGGCGCAACAGGTCGCGTTCTTCGACCAGCGACGACTTCTCCTGGGCGACGTCCATGGCCAGGCGCAGGCTCTGGCCGATGAGGTTGGCGACCATCTCGACGAACTGGGCGCGTTCCTCGAGCAGGCCGTCTTCCGGTGCCTCGGGCTGGACGGCGAGGACGCCCTTGAGGTCGCCGCCGACCTTGATCGGAACGGCGATGAAGGGCAGTTCCGGCTGATAGACCTGCTGGCGGTTCAGGAAGCGCGGCTCGTCGGCGACGCGGGCGAGCTTGATGGTGCGGGGTTTTTCGAGGACCAGGCCGATGATGCCTTCGCCCGGGCCGTACTGGTTCTCGTCGACGATCAGGCCTTCCGGGCTGTAGATGCTGTGGATGTTGAGTTTGCCGCTTTCCGGGTCGACGACGCTGATCAGACCGCGGGCCAGGCCGGCCTCGTCGTGCAGGACGCGCAGCACGTCGCGCAGGGTTTCGTTGAAATCGAGGGTCCGGCTGAGCACCCGGCTGACGGCATAGAGCGCGGCCAGCAGCTGGATGTTCAGCTCGTGCGTTCGGCAGAAGCCGCCGGTCGGCGGGCACTCGTCGAAAGTCTTGATGATGTGATCGTGCATGCTGTTCTCGTTATTGTTCTCAGATCGGGTCGCCGTCGACGCGGAATTCGACGATCGCGGCGCAACCGCCGCTCGGGCTTTCGTCGAGGTCGATGATGCCGCCGTGGTCGGCGACCACCTGTTGCGCACGCGAAAGCCCGGTGCCGATGTGCTTGCCGCTGCCGCCCTTGGCCGTGAAGAAGGGCTCAAAAGCCTTGTGTCGCCAGTCGTGCGGAATGCCGGGGCCGCTGTCGAGGACCGAGATGACGATGCAGTCGCCGTTCAGCGCACTGGTCAGCGACAGTTCACGGCGTTTCCAGCCCTTGATGTTCATTGCTTCGATGGCGTTGTCGACCAGCGCCTTGAACAGCATGCGCAGTTGCAGCGGCCGGCCGAGGATAGGCGGCAGGGTGGTTGCCGGCTGCCAATCAACGACGATGCCGGCGCCGAGCAGGCGGGGGGTGCTGACTTCCAGTACATCACGCAGGATTTCGTTGATGTTCACGCTGACGACGATCTCCTGCGGGCTTTGCGGGATCACCTGGCGCAGCGTTTCGATGTGCTCGCGGCTGCTGTTCAGCGCCATCTGCAGCATCGTCGCGGTCGCCGGGTCGCGGCGCTGGAGCACCGAGATGGCCGAGGTCATCACGTTCATCGGCTCTTCGAGTCGGAAGATAGCGGCCGACAGGCCTTCGCGGATCGCCGCCGTGCGTTCCTCCTCGGCCAGCACCGCCTGCAGTGCCGATGCACGGGCGCGTTCCTGCTCGTCGCGCAGGTTGGTGACGTCGGCGATGACCAGCAGCAGGCCGGGCTGGCCGGCGGCGCAGAAATAGCTGTCGGCGCAATCGCTGTGCATGCCGATCACCGAGGAGGTGACCGACAGCCAGCGGGCGCGGCCGGCGGCGCGGTCGATCCGCGCCTCACGGTTGTGCATGACCAGTTGCCGCGGATCGTCGGCCAGGGTTTCGCGCCAGGTTGGCGTCAAGCCGTCGAGCAGGGCGTGGGCCGGCTCCTTGACGCGCAGGTCGGTGACCAGCTTCTTATATTCCTGGTTGTCGAGGATCACGCGGCCGGTGGGGTCGAGCAGGGCGAGGGCCATCGGCGCCGCATCGACGACCGATTCGATCAGGTGCTTCTGGTTGGCGACGACGCGTTCGAGGCGATGCAATTCGGTGATGTCGCGGTGCATGCCGAGAAAATGTGTGGTCTTGCCCGTCGCATCGACGACCGGCGAAATGGTCAGTTCGGCCAGATATAGATCGCCGTCCTTGCGCCGATTGAGCAGTTTGCCCGACCACGGCTTCTGCGCTGACAGATCAGACCACATCGATTGGTACAGCTCGGGTGGCGTGGTGTGGTTGGACAGCGCCGATTCGTTCTTGCCGACGATTTCCGTCTTGTCGTACCCGGTCACTCGCGAGAACGCCTCGTTGGCGAACAGGATGTTGGCCTTGGCGTCGGTAATCGAAATGGCGAGGTCAGCCTGGTCAACGGCCTGACGGTAGGCTTCCGGCGGCAGGGTGATTCCGGCCTGTGGATCGGCAATGGTCTTGGTGCGCTGTACCGCCGTCATGTGAAGACTCCTGAAAGACATGTCGGGGCATTCTTAGCAGAATCCGTGCCGCACGCAGTTTCACGAAACGGCAAGGTCCAGCTGGTGGTGCTTCGGCGCAAATGCGACGAAATTCCTGTAGCGTTTGCGACATTTGTTTTTCGCGAAATTGCACCATTTTTGGGCGCGACCGTAGCATTCCGCATCGGGACGGGCTTCGCAGGGCGAGTCAGTCTATTGGCACGCCTTATGCAGTGAAGGCGACGAAACAACCCGAGCCCGACTGCCATGAGCGAATTCCTGCTGCTTCTCCTATCGACCGCCCTGGTCAACAACGTGGTGCTGATCAAGTTCCTCGGCCTCTGCCCGGTCATGGGCGTCTCGAAGAGCGTCGATAGCGCCTTCGGCATGGGCCTGGCGACCACCTTCGTCATCACCCTGGCCGCCGGCGCTTCGTGGATGCTCGACAACTGGCTGCTGCAGCCCCTCGGCCTCGGCTACCTGCGCATCCTGACCTTCATCCTGGTCATCGCGGCGGTGGTGCAATTCACCGAGATGTTCATCAAGAAATCTAGCCCCGGCCTCTACCAGTCGCTCGGCATCTACCTGCCGCTGATTACCACCAACTGTGCTGTGCTCGGCGTCGCGCTGCTCAACGTCGAGCAGAAGTTCAGCCTGTTCAAGAGCCTGCTCTACGGCTTCGGTTCGGCGCTCGGCTTCACCATCGTGCTGCTGATTTTCGCCGGCCTGCGCGAACGCATCGCGCTGGCCCGCGTGCCGGGCGCCTTCGCCGGCGCACCGATTTCGTTTGTCACCATCAGCCTGCTCGCCCTGGCCTTCATGGGCTTCTCGGGCCTCAACGTCTAGGAAGCGTTTGCAAAATGACCCTGCCTGCGTTCTGCCTCCTTGCCGTACTACTCGTACTGTCTGCGTCGGCAGGCCTTGGCCGGGCCGCTGCGCTTCATTTTTCAAACGCTTCCTCGGAGGAATGAAATGATCGCCGCCATCCTCAGCCTGACCCTCCTCGGTGCCGCGCTCGGCATCATCCTTGGCGTCGCCAACAAGTTCCTGCAGGTCGAGGGCAACCCGCTGGTCGACGAACTGATCGCCATGATGCCCGGCTCCAACTGCGGCCAGTGCGGCTTCCCGGGCTGCTCCGGCGCGGCGACGGCGATTGCCGACGGCAGCGCGGCGCCGACCTGCTGCCCGCCGGGCGGCAAGTCGCTGGCTGCCGCCATCGCCGCCAAGCTCGGGCTGACCGTCGATCTCTCGGCGATGTCCGACGACGGTCCGAAGATCGCCGTCGTCGCCGAGGAACTGTGCATCGGCTGCTGCCGCTGCAGCAAGGTCTGCCCGACCGACGCCATCATCGGCGCCGCCAAGCAGGTGCATAACGTCTTCCGCGAGGCCTGCACCGGCTGTTCGAGCTGCGTCGAGAAATGCCCGACCGAGGCGCTGGTCATGAAGCCGGTGCCGGTCACCCTGCAACACTGGGTGATGCCCAAACCCCTCGCTGCGTGAGACAAGACATGGGATTCATGAACCTCTTCAAGCACTTTCTCGGCAACGACTGGGGGGTGCATCCGGACGACCACAAGCGCCCGGCCGCCGACCAGGCGGTGCGCGTCATGCCGGTCCCGGCAAGGCTCTACCTGCCGCTGCAGCAGCACCTCGGCGGCCCGGCCCGGCCGGTCGTACTGGTTGGCCAGCAGGTCAAGAAGGGCGAGCTGATCGCCGAGGCGCAGGGCATGGTCTCGGCGCCGATCCATGCACCGACTTCGGGCACCATCGCCGCCGTTACCGAAATCACCGCGCCGCACCCGTCGGGGCTGACGCTGCCGGCGATCATTCTGGAGGCCGACGGGGCTGACGAGTGGTGCGAATTGCACGGCTGCGCCGACCCCTTCGCCCTCGATCCGGCCGAAATCGGCAAGCGGGTCGCTGCTGCAGGCGTCGTTGGCCTTGGCGGCGCCGCCTTCCCGTCGGCCGTCAAGCTGATTGGCGCCTCGCGCGCCAAGGTGACGACGCTGGTCATGAACGGCGGCGAGTGCGAGCCTTACCTGTCCTGCGACGACCGGCTGATGCGCGACGCGGCGGCCGGCATCGTAGACGGCATCCGCATCATGCTCCACGCCACCGGGGCGCAGGTCGCGCTGGTCGGCATCGAGGACAACAAGCCGGAAGCCATTGCCGCCATGCAGGCGGCCGCCGCCGAATTTGAAGCGGTGCAGATTCGCCCGGTGCCGGCGCGTTACCCGATGGGCTCGGAAAAGCAGCTGATCCAGGTGCTGACCGGCATCGAGGTGCCGGCCGACGGCCGTCCGGCCGACATCGGCGTCATCGTCCATAACGTCGGCACGGCGCTCGCCGTGCGCGCCGCCGTGCGCGATGGCAGGCCGCTGATTTCGCGCCTGGTCACCGTCAACGGCCGCTGCATGGCATCGCCGGGCAACATCGAGGTGCGCGTCGGCACGCTGGCCGAAGAGGTTATCGCCTTCGCCGGCGGCCTCAAGGGCGATGGCCTGGGCCTTGCCCGCCGGGTCATGGGCGGGCCGATGATGGGCATGCAGATTCCGCACTGGCGCGTGCCGGTGGTCAAGGGCACCAGCGGCATCCTGGCCTTCGAGGCCGCAGAGGTCGCCGAGCAGGAACCGAACCCGTGCATTCGCTGCGGCTCCTGCGTCAAGGCCTGCCCGATGGGGCTCTTGCCGCTCGAAATGAGCGCCCGCATCCGTAACGAGGCCTACGGCGAAGCGATCAACCTCGGTCTCAAGGACTGCATCGCCTGCGGCTGCTGTGCCTACGTCTGCCCGTCGAAGATTCCGCTGGTCCAGTACTTTGTCCATGCCAAGGGCGAGCTGGCCGCGCAGGATCGCGCCAAGCTGCGCGGCGAGGCGACGAAGAAGCTCGCTTTGCAAAGGCAGGAACGGCTGGAGCGGGAGGCGCGGGAGAAGGCGGAGGCCAATGCCAAGCGCAAGGCGGAGCGGGAAGCGGCTGCGGCGGCGAAGGCGGCGGCTTCTGCGCCTGCCTCGGCCTCGGCTGGGGAGGTGGTATGAGGGTGGGTGGCTTTTCTCAAGCTGTGTTTTCCGCGCTTGAGGCGCGGGCGTACTTTCTTTTGCTTCGCCAAAAGAAAGTAGCCAAAGAAAAGGCGACCCTGGGTCGGCGCCGGGCTGCGCCCGGTCCCCTGCGCTACTCGGTGTTGGCGGGGGCTGCGGAACTCGGCCCTGCGGGCCTCAGACAGTCCTCGCCCTTTTTCCGCCAACGCCTGCGTTGCTCGGCGCCTCCCAAGGGGCCCGGTAAACCATCCGTGGCCGGAGAGGGCTTTTTCGATTTTGGGCATTTTTTCGGGCCGACCGTAGCATTCCTTTTCTCGGATGCTGCTCGGTCCCGGAACGCCTTTCGGGTCCCCCTGAGAGGCGCTGAGCAACGCAGGCGGGCCGGGGGCCTTCGGCGAGGACTGTTTGAGGGCCGAAGGCCCGAGTTCCGCAGCCGCCCGGCCTGCCGAGTAGCGCAAGGGACCGGCGCAGCCGGCGCCGACCTGGGGGTCGCCTTCTTTTTGGCTACTTTTTCTTGGCGAAGCAAGAAAAAGTACGCCCGCCAGCAAGGCGGAAACCCATGCCTAACAACGGGAAAGCGCCAGCAGGGCAGAACCCCAACCCCATCAGCAACACCCGTGCTTGAAAAGCACAAACAAGGAGCCACCCCATGAACCCGGCCGCCCTGACCGCCCAGCCGGTCGCCTCCCCCCACGCCCACGGCGGCAACTCCGTCACGCGCACGATGCTCCGCGTCCAGCTCGCACTGGTCCCGGCCACCCTCTACGGCTTCTGGCTGTTCGGCTGGCCTGCCTTCTTCCTGTGGCTGCTGACCATCCTCTCCTGCCTCGGTTTCGAAGCCTTGTCGCTGAAGATGATGGGTGTCACCCGCATCAAGGCCACCTTGTTCGACGGCTCGGCGTTGCTCACCGGCTGGCTGCTGGCGATGACCTTGCCGCCCTGGGCGCCGTGGTGGGTGGCGGTGGTCGGCGGCTTCATCGCCATCGTGATCGGCAAGCAGGTCTTCGGCGGGGTGGGCCAGAACGTCTTCAACCCGGCCATGGTCGCCCGCGTCGCGCTGCTGGTGTCCTTCCCGGTACCGCTGACCCAGTGGGTGCATCCGCTGCCACTGACGACGCTGGCGGCGCCGGATTTCATCGACGGTCTGCGCATCTTCCTGACCAGCCTGCCGCAGCCGGACGCAATGGCCAGCGCCTCGCTGCTCGGTTTCTCGAAGACCGAACTGTCGCGGGGCATCGATCTCTTCCACTCGCTGGCCGGCGACCACGCCCCTGTGCTGTCGTGGATCGGCGCCCGCGCCGGCAGCTTCGGCGAATCGGCCTCGCTACTGATCCTCGGCGGCGGCCTCTACCTGCTGGCCACCGGCGTCATCACCTGGCACACCCCGGTTGCCGTGCTGGCCGGGCTGGCGTTGCCCGCCGCCATCGGCCATGCCGTCGATCCGGCCCATTACCTTAGTGTCTCGGCCCACCTGCTGTCCGGGGCGGCGATGCTCGGCGCCTTCTTCATCGCCACCGACTACGTGACCTCGCCGAATACGGCGGCCGGGCAGATCGTCTTCGGCCTCGGCATCGGTTTGATGACCTGGGTGATCCGCACCTGGGGCGGCTACCCGGAAGGGATGGCTTTCGCCGTGCTGCTGATGAATGCGCTGACCCCGGTCATCGACCGCTTCGCCAAGCCGCGCATTCTCGGCCGCGACCGCAAGGGCAAGCCGCTAGATATTCCGGAAAGCAAGGGAGCCTGAGATGAATTTCGAATCCTTCCGCGAGAAGATCGCTTACCAGCCCCTCCTGCTCGGCGTCTTCGCCTTGCTCGCCAGCGGTGCGCTGGCCTGGGCATCGAATGCCACCGGCGGGGCGATCGCTGCCGCCGAGGCCAAGGACCTGCGCGATTCGCTGGCCGAAGTGCTGCCGCAAGGCATGGCCGACAACGATTTCCTGAAGGATACGGTCGAGCTTGAAAAAGAGGGCAAAACCGTGACCATCTACCGGGCCCGCCAGGCCGGCGTGGTCAAGGCGGCGCTGTTCAAGGTCGCCCAGCGCGGCTACGCCGGCGACATCCAGGTGCTGATGGCGGTGGACAGTGACGGCAAGACGCTCGGCGTGCGCGTCCTCAAGCACAGCGAGACGCCGGGCCTGGGCGACAAGAT
>JAGOBB010000027.1 GCA_017983615.1 Azonexus sp. | reverse complement strand
TGGAGATGGCCAGCGGCAGCACGCCAAGAATGAAGGCCAGCGAGGTCATCACGATCGGCCGCAGGCGCAAGCGCACCGCTTCCAGCGTCGCTTCGACCAGATCTTTGCCGTGCTCCATCTGCTCCTTGGCGAATTCGACGATCAGAATCGCGTTCTTCGCCGACAAGCCGATGGTCATCAGCAGGCCGACCTGGAAGTACACATCATTGGACAGCCCACGCAACATCGCCGCCAGCAGCGCACCGATGATCCCCAAGGGCACCACCAACATCACCGCGAAGGGGATAGACCAGCTTTCGTACAAGGCAGCCAGACACAGGAAGACCACCAGCAGCGAGATCGCGTACAGGGCCGGAGCCTGGGAGCCGGAAAGGCGCTCCTGGTAGGACAGGCCGGTCCATTCAAAGCCGATGCCGGATGGCAAGCGGGACGCCATCTCCTCCATCGCCGCCATCGCCTCGCCAGTACTGTGGCCAGGTGCCGCGGAGCCCATGATCTCGGCAGATGGCAGACCGTTATAGCGCTCCAGGCGCGGCGAACCGTAGGTCCAGTGAGCCGACGCAAAGGACGAGAACGGCACCATGTTGCCAGCGCTGTTTCGCACGTGCCACTTCTCAAGATCCTCCGGCTGCATTCGCGCCGATGCGTCGCCCTGCAAATAGACCCGCTTGACCCGCCCCTTGTCGATGAAGTCATTGACGTAGGCGCTACCCCAGGCGGTTTGCAAGGCACTATTGATATCAGCCAGGGACAGGCCCAGCGCGCCAGCCTTGGCGCGGTCGATATCGAGCTTGTACTCAGGGGTGTCGTCCTGGCCGTTGGGGCGCACTCCGACCAGCAGCGGGTTCTGGGATGCCATGCCCAGGAGCTGGTTGCGGGCATCGAGCAGGGTCTGGTGGCCAAGGCCGGCCCGATCCTGAAGCTGGAAATCGAAACCGCTGGCATTGCCCAGCTCCACTACCGCCGGCGGCGCGAAAGCGAAGGCCATTGCATTGCGAAAGGTCGCGAAGTAGCCCATGGCTTTACCGGCCACCGCTGCCACCTTGAGATCGGGCCGCTTGCGCTCGCTCCAGTCCTTCAGGTTGATGAACGCCAGGCCATTGTTCTGACCGCTACCCGCAAAGCTGAAGCCGGTGATGGTGAAGATGGAGTCCACCGCCTCTTTCTGCTCTTCCAGGAAGTGCTGCTCGACCTTTTCCATGACTGCCAGCGTGCGTTCGGTAGTGGAGCCGGCCGGCAGGATCACCTGAGACAGCAGGAAACCTTGATCCTCTTCGGGCAGGAAGGCCGTCGGCAGCCGCATGAACAGTGCCCCCATGCAGACCACGAGAAGGCCGTAGAGGATCAAGTAACGCTTGCTGCTGCCCAGCATGCGGGCGACGATGGAGCGGCTGCCTTCGTTGCTGCGCTCGAAGCTCCGGTTAAACCACATAAAGAAGCCGCCCAGCAGGCCGCCTTCGCCAGCTGTATGGCCCTTGGCTACCGGCTTCAGCAGTGTGGCGCAGAGGGCAGGGGTCAGGACCAGCGCCACCACTACAGATAGCATCATCGACGACACGATGGTGATCGAGAACTGGCGGTAAATCACGCCGGTGGATCCGCCGAAGAAGGCCATCGGCACGAATACCGCAGACAGCACCAGCGCGATGCCAATCAGCGCGCCGGTGATCTGGCCCATGGACTTGCGGGTCGCCTCCTTCGGCGACAAGCCTTCCTCGCTCATCACCCGCTCGACGTTCTCGACAACCACAATGGCATCATCCACCAACAGGCCGATAGCCAGCACCACGCCGAACATCGTCAGTGTGTTGATCGAGAAGCCGGCCGCGGCGAGCACCCCGAAGGTACCGAGAAGCACCACCGGCACGGCGATGGTGGGGATCAGCGTGGCACGGAAGTTCTGCAGGAACAGGTACATCACCAGGAAGACCAGCACGATGGCTTCCACCAGGGTCTTCACCACTTCCTCAATGGAGACTTTCACAAAGGGGGTGGTGTCGTAGGGCGCCACCACTTTCACGCTCGGCGGGAAGAACTTGGAAAGCTCCTGCACCTTGGCCTTCACCGCGTCGGCGGTATCCAGCGCATTGGCACCGGTGGCGAGCTTGACCGCCAGGCCAGTGGCCGGCTTGCCGTTATAGCGCGCCACCACATCGTAGGACTCTCCACCCAGCTCAATGCGGGCCACATCGCGCAGAAGCACGGTGGCACCCTCGGCAGTCGTGCGCAGCAGGATGGCACCAAACTGCTCGGGCGTCTGCAGGCGACTCTGAGCGGTGATTGTCGCGTTGAGACGCTGCCCTTTCAGCGACGGCATTCCGCCGAGTTGGCCAGCGGAAACCTGTGCATTCTGCGCGGTGATGGCGGCACTGATGTCGGCCGGGGTCAGCTTGTAGTTAAGGAGCTTGGCCGGATCCAACCAGATGCGCATCGCGTACTTGCTGCCGAACAGCTGGGTTTCACCGACGCCGTTGATGCGGGCGATGATGTCCTGCACGTTGGAGGCGACGTAGTCCCCTAAGTCGATGTCGCTCAGGCTGCCGTCTTCCGACACGAAGCCCAGCACCATCAGAAAGTTAGTAGTGGCCTTGGCGACCTGTACCCCCTGCTTTTGGACCTCCTGTGGCAGCAGCGGGGTGGCCAGGGCCAGCTTATTCTGCACCTGCACTTGTGCGATGTCCGGATCGGTACCAGCGTCGAATGTCAGCGTGATCGTCACCGAGCCTGACGAATCGCTGGTCGACGACATGTAGGTCAGATGATCGATGCCCTTCATCTTCTGCTCTATCACCTGGGTGACGGTGTCCTCCAGGGTTTTGGCGGAAGCGCCGGGATAGGTCGCGCTGATCGATACCGCGGGTGGAGCGATCGGTGGATATTGGGAAATGGGTAAAGTGCGGATCGCCAGCACACCAGCCAACATGATGACGATCGCGATGACCCAAGCAAAAATGGGTCGATCAATGAAGTAACGGGACATGGCTCGTACTCCCTTAGCGTGGGGCGACAGCGAGCCCAACGGGCACGGCTGCGTCGGCCACGGTGGCGGGTACCGGCTTGACCGGCATGCCTGGACGTATCTTCTGCAAGCCATCGATGATCAGCTTGTCGCCGGCCTTCAGGCCTTCGCTGATCAGCCATTTGTCACCCATCACGCGACTTGTCTTGAGTGTGCGTTGCTCCACCTTGCTGTCGGCCCCCACCACCATGGCGGTCGGATTGCCCTTGGTGTCACGGCTGACGCCCTGCTGGGGCGCCAGAATGGCCTGCTCGTCGACCCCCTCCTCCAGCACCGTCCGCACATACATGCCGGGCAGCAAATCACCCTTCGGGTTCGGGAAGACGGCTCGCAGCATGATGGTGCCGGTCCCCTGGTCCACGGTCACGTCCGAGAACTGTAGCTTACCGGTCAGCGGATAGGCACTGCCATCCTCCAGGACCAACTTGACGGCCGCCTGGGCGGCACCGGCCTTCTTGAGTTTGCCGCTGGTCAGGTCGCGTTTCAGACGGAGCAGCTCGGCACTAGACTGGGTCACGTCGACATAGATAGGGTCGAGCTGTTGTACAGTGGCCAGCGCGCTCTGCTGGCTGGCTGTCACCAGTGCGCCCGGCGTTACCGTCGAGCGGCCGATGCGCCCGGCGATCGGCGCAGCCACCTTGGTGTAGGCCAGGTTGATGCGCGCAGTCTCGACCGCAGCCTTGGTCGCTGCCACATCGGCCAGACCCTGCTTAAGCGCGGCTTGGGCGTCGTCGTTGTCCTGCTGGCTGACCGCCTTGATGGCCACCAACTCCTCGTAGCGGGACGCCTTGCTGCGGGTACTCGCCAAGTTGGCCTCGGCCTTCGCCACGCTGGCCTTGGCGCTTTCGAAAGCTGCTTGATAGGTGGCAGGATCGATCTGATACAGCGGCTGGCCGGCAGCGACATCGCCCCCTTCGGTGAACAGCCGCTTCTGGATGATGCCTCCCACCTGCGGACGGACCTCGGAGACCATGTATGCGGAGGTGCGGCCCGCCAGCTCGGTAGTCAGGGCAACTTTCTGCGGCTGGACCTCCACCACACCGACTTCCGGGGGATCCGCCGGGGCTCCCTCACCGGCCGCTTGCGGCTGCTCGCAACCGGTCAGGACCACGCAGCCCAGTGCCAGGAGAAGCCCGGCAGACCATACCGCATTTTTCGCTTCGATCTGCATATTCAATACCTTTCCTGCCTTGATTGGGCGCGAAATCGGCCCCTTTCGGGGCGCAAAAAATATTTGATGAATATATTAGAATGAACGATCATTCTTTTTTGAGCGATCATTCTATATTAGAATTTCCGGTATAAGCAACGCCTAGAAACGGCAGACCCTCAACGTAAGGGGCGCTCCATGAAGAAACGAGGACGAGGAGAAGCAGACATGAACACCCAAACTTATGCACAACATGAGCAACCGCGTGCGGAGGCGCGCAAGACCCAGGTCCTGAATGCGGCCACAGAGTGCTTCCGACGCCAGGGCTTTCACGGTGCGAGCATGGCGCAAATCTCGAAGGCCGCCGGCATGAGCGTCGGTCACATCTATCACTACTTCGAGAACAAGGAAGCCATCATCGCGGCGATCGTCGAGCGCGACCTGCTCAAACTACTGAGCATCACCCAACGCATCCGCGCCGCCAGCACCGATGGCGATATCTTCCGGGCTATTGTGGACGACATCCAGTACTGCACTGTAGAGCTCACCAATGACCAGGACGCGCCGCTAATGCTGGAAATCATCGCCGAGGCGGCGCGTAATCCAGATGTCGCCATCATCGTGCACACGGCTGATCGGACGGCCCGCGACCGCCTGGTCGAGCTCGTCCGCGAGGGACTTGAGTTCCGCGGCGTCACCTGTTCCGACAGCCAGATGGAAGGACCTCTCGAAGTGCTCTATGCCGTCTTCGAGGGCCTCACGATCCGCATGATCCGCAATCCAGAGCTGAACCCACAGGCCCTGCTCCCAGCCATGCGCAGCGTGCTGGAACACATCTTCGAGGAACTCATCGTCAAGGCTGCGACCTAACGGGCTCGTGCCGGGCCGGCTCACCGTCGCACTGCACGGCGAGCATGTCGGGACCAGCCGCCACCCAGGGCCCGATACAGCGATACTGCGGCCTGCAATCGGGCGAGTTTTAGTTGCACCGCCGCATCTTGGGTGGTGTACAAGGTACGCTGGGTATCCAGCAGCACGATGGGCGTCTCGGCCCCCGCGCGGTAACGGCTTTCGGCCAGCGCCAGGGCGCGCTCGGCCTGGGCCAGTTCCTCGGCCTGCGCCGCGAGTTGTTCATCAAGTCGCGTCGTGGCGTTCAGGGCTGTCTCCACTTCGCCGAAGGCAGTGACGATGTTTTGCCGGTAATTCGCCAGGAGTTCCTCCCGCCGGGCCTCAGCCAGTTCCCGCCCGGCGGCCAGATGGCCGGCATTGAAGATTGGGGCCGTCAACGCGGCGGCAAGCGCATAAACCGGACTCTCAAAGACCCGGCGCAAGGTATTTCCGCCGCTGCTCAAGCCGACATCGAGATTCAGGCTGGGAAGTAGCGCGGCGCGGGCAGACAGCACGTTGGCATCGGCCGACTCCAGTTGGGCTTCGGCTCGGGCGATGTCAGGGCGGCGGGTCAGCAGTTCAGAGGGCAGACCGGCACCGATGGCGGGCAGCGATAAGGTGGCAAACCGGTTGCTGGTGGTTTCCAGCACCTGTGTTTGCCCAAGTAGCACTTGCAGCGCCGTTCGCGCATCCTCTGCCTGCTGGCGGACACTTGCCAGAGCACGCCGCTGGGTGGCCACCAGCCCTTGCTGGCGAGCAACTTCCAGTGATGTTGCCGCGCCGGTGCGGGCGCGGGTCTCGACCAGTGTCAGCAAGCGCTCGGCACTCGCCAGATTGCGTTGGCCGATGGCGCTACGTTCCTGCAGTGCCACCGATTGCAGCCACGTCGAGGCGACGGCAGCGCTTACAGTCAGTTGCACCGCGTCTCGGTCGAAGGCGCTGGCCTGCAGACTTGCCAGCGCTCCATCCCGATTGGCGCGTAGCCTGCCCCAGAGATCAAGCTCGTAACTCGCCGCCAAGCCGGCCCCGAAAGTATTGTCAGCAAGCTCCACATTACCGCCGAGTCGCGCGGATCGACGGGTATCGAGCTGTGCACCCAGGTTTGGCCACAACTCGGCACCCACCATCCGGGCCGTCGCTTCCGACTGGCGAATCCGGGCTTCGGCCGCGGCGATGTCCAGGCTCTGCATCTGCGCAGCCCAAACCAGATTCGCCAGTTCTTCGCTGCCGAAATTTCGCCACCAGGTGTGGTCGATCACCGCATTTTTCTGTGCCGGCGCAAAGCGCCACTGCGCCGGCAATTCGAGTTTGGCACGCTCGGGCGTGACCGATACGCATCCTGCCAATCCCAAGCTTAGGCTAACTATCAGAGTAAAAATCCGCATCCTTATTCCCCGGCGAGTGCAACGACAGGATCAAGCCGCGAGGCCTGCCGGGCCGGCAGCCAGCCAAAGATCAGCCCGGTAGCGATGGCACAAGCGAAGGCGCCAACGATGGCACTCAACGAGAAAACCACGGGAATCCCCCAGAGCAGCAGCGTGCCGCCGATGGTCAGGCCGGCGGCGACGCCGATCAGGCCGCCGCTCAGTGCGATCAGCACGGCTTCGGTCAGGAACTGGCGCTGGATGTCGCGCTGACGGGCGCCGGTCGCCATGCGGATGCCGATTTCGCGGGTCCGTTCGCGTACCGTCATCAGCATCACGTTCATCACGCCGATGCCGCCGACGACCAGCGAGACGGCAGCAATCAAGCTGAGCATGACGGTCATCGCGTCGCGCGTCCGCATTTCGGCCTTGACCTTGGCGGCGGCGTTGCCGATCCCGAAATCTTCGCGACCGTGGCGGTCGGTCAACAGGCGACTGATCGCCGTTTCAGCCGTCTCGACCACTGCCGGAGAAACGACGTCGATGACTGTGTAGTCAGGCTGGGTTTGAGTTTTGTAAACCCTGGCCCGACCGGCGCGGTAGGGAATGAAGACCATGTCGTCGTAGTTCTGGCCCCAGCCGTCGGCGCCGCGACTGCTCATGACGCCGATCACTTCGAATGGCGCGTTGCCAATCAGCAGGTGGCGCCCGATCGGGTTGGCAACGCCGGGAAAGAAATACTGATAGGCCTTGTTGCCGACGACGACGACCGGGGCCATCTCTGCGTGTTCACGGCTGTTGAAAAAGCGACCGTGTTTGACCGGCCAGCGAAAAATCTGCGGCAGCGCTTCACTGCCGGCGAAGACGTAGATCGTGCGTTCGACATTGCCGTGGCGGACCAGGATCGGGTCGCCGATGACCGGCATGACGCGACGGATTTCTGCCAACCCCTGAACCGCTTCCAGATCGTCCTCGCTGATCGTGCCGACGGGGCCGCCGCTGGCCGGCGGTTTGCTGCCCAGGTACATGATGGTCGTGCCCATGCTGCCCAGCTGTTCGACGATGCGTTGGCGGGCGCCTTCGCCGATGGCCAGCATGAGGATCACCGAGGCGACACCGATGATGATGCCGAGCAGGGTCAGGCCGGTGCGCCCGCGATTCATGCGCATCGCCCGCCAGGCGGTGCGGGTCGCCTCGACCAGCTCGTCGCGCAGTCCGGCCGAGTGCTCGGGTGCGCCATCCAGTTCGGGCAGCGGCAAGACGGTAGAGGGTGTGGAGGGACCGGAGTCGTGGGTGATCCGGCCGTCGTGGATCTCGATGACGCGCTTGGCCTGGGCCGCGACGTCGCGGTCGTGGGTGATCAGGATCACCGTATGCCCGGCGGCGGCAAGTTCGTGCAGCAGGGCCATGACTTCGGCGCCGCTATGCGAATCGAGGGCGCCGGTCGGCTCGTCGGCGAGGATGATGCGGCCACCGTTGACCAGCGCCCGGGCAATCGAGACGCGCTGCTGCTGGCCGCCGGAGAGCTGGTTCGGGCGGTTGTCCTGGCGCCCGCCAAGGCCCAGGCGTTCGAGCAGCGCGCTCGCCCGCCGGCGTCGCTCGTCTTCCGGTAGTCCGGCATAGAGCGCTGGAACTTCGACGTTTTCGCGTGCCGTTTCGCTGGCGATCAGGTGATAGCCCTGGAAGACGAAACCGAAGGCTTCGCGGCGCAGCCAGGCCAGCCGATCGGCGTCGAAATCGGCAACATCGCGGCCGGCGAAGCGGTAGCGGCCTTCACTCGGGCGATCCAGGCAACCGATCAAATTCATGAGTGTCGATTTGCCCGAACCGGAGGCGCCGACGAAGGCGACGAACTCGCCGCTGAAGATGCAGAGATCGATGCCATGCAGCACTTCGACTTCAGGCCGGTCGCCACCGCCATAACGCTTGCGGATGCCGGAAAGTTCGATCAAGGGGGTCACCAGGTGAATCTCCGCGGTCCCTTTTCGATCTGCTTTTCACCGAGGACCAGCGCTTCCCTTTCGCCAAGGCCGGCGAGCACTTCGGCGAGGTGGCGGCTGCGCACGCCGAGCGTCAGCACTCGGGTTTCGATATCGCCGTTGTCCCGCATCACACGAACCGTCGTTTTATCCTCGGCCAGACCGTCGACCGCGGCCAGGGGCACGTTGATCACCTCTTTCGCACGCGCCGTGACGATGCTGACCTGGGCGGTCATCTGTGGCATCAGCGCGCCATCCGGATTGTCGACATCGAACAGCACTGTGTAGTTGACTGCTTTCATGCCCTGGGGCTGCCCGCCGCCAGCTTGCGCCCCAGCCGCGGCTACCGCCGGCGGCGCCGGCAGAACCTGGCGGATGCGGCCTTCCCAGCGGCGCGGCTTGGCTGCGCCATGGCCCCCGAGCGTCGTGAAATAGACCGGCAACTCCGGTTTGACTTGCGAGATGTCGGCTTCCGACACTTCGGTCCACACCGTCATGCCCGACAGGTCAGCAATACGCAGGATGTTCGGCGTCTGGTAGGTGGCGTTCAGCGTCTGTCCCTCACGCGCCTCGACGGCAACCACGGTGCCGGCCATCGGCGCAAAGATGCGGGTATAGCCGAGGCGGGCCTCGTCGGCCTTGAGCGTCGCCTGTGTCTGGTCGATCTGCGCCTTCAGGTTGTCAAGGCGGGCGAAGGCCGCGGCCAGATTCGCCTCGGCAGTCTGCACATCCTCCCGCTTGGTGGCGTCGGCCAGGGCCAGCTCCTGCTGGCGGGCATTTTGTTGCTGGGCCAGGCGTTGCTGCGCTTGCTGTTCGGCGAGTTGGGCACGCAGGCCGGCGAGGGCAGCCCGTCCGGCATCGACGGTGGCGCGCTGTACGCTAGGGTCGATTTCGACCAGCAGGTCGCCCTTGGCTACGCGGCTACCCGGCTGGACGTGCAGGTGGACGATCTGGCCGGAGACCTGGGCACCGACATCAACATAGCGGCGCGGCTGCAGGGTGCCGATGGCGGTCACCGTGACCTCAATGTCGCCGCGTACAACTGGCGTAACATCGTATTGCAGAGGCGAATGGTCGAGCCACCAGATCAGGCCGATGGCGAACGCGATGCCGCCGGCGATAGCGACGCGGCCCGTGGTAACAGATGGAAATCGGCGCAGCAAGGCCATCAGCGATCTACCCGGAAACTCAGGGTCGCCACGTGGCGAACGTCTTCATACTTCTTACCGTCGACGGTGACGGCGCCATTGACCTTGGCCGAGACTTCGAGAACGTAGAGTGCCGGGAAGGACGGGTTGAAGCCGATCGAGCCGTCGGCACCCGGTCGCAGCACGCGCGACCAGCCTTCCGATGTGTGCACATTCACCTGCGAGGCGCCGACCGCGTTGCCTTTCCAGAACAGTCGGAAGGTATTGCCGCCGGGCGCCGTCGGTACCAGTTCGATATCGCTGACAGCCTTGGTTTCCTGGCGCCCGAAGCGGGCGTGGTAGATGGTCAGGCTCTTGTCGTCGGTGCGATTGGCCGTAAAGCGCAGGTCGCTGCCGATGTTGCCGGCCTTGTAGGCGCCGTCGGCGGCGCCCAGTACAACAGCTTTGCCGTCGGCCGAGAAGGCACGGGCGCCCTGGACGGCCAGCGCCTCGCTTTGCGGTTTGTTGAGTTCGCCGGACTGGATGCGCTTGCCGTCGACATCGCCATCGATCCAGAAATATTGGGCCTGTACGGTCGACGCGAAAAACAGGGCAAAAATGAGCAGATAACGCCGAGCCAGCCCGGCAGGAGAGAAGCAGTTCATGGGCAATCCTCGGGAAATATCAGAGAAAGAAGGGTGGCAGAACCAGCGGCGGGCCGACGACGATCAGCCAGGCCGCGAAACGCGGCGCATACGGCAGCAGGAAAACCAGGCCCAGCGCAGCCAGCGAGAGCAGGCCGAACCATGCAACCGGGCCGATCGCCCAGCCCCAGGCCTGGCTGGACAAGCACAGTGCGACGCCGAGCAGGCTCCAGCCAGCCAGTCGCAGGACCAGACGACGCGGGCGTCCCGGGTTGCCGTGCAATACCTGGACGTGATGCCTGTTCATGGCCAGGCACAGGCCGAGCAAACCGCCGTAGCAGGCGAAAAAGACGAGATAAACGGCGAAATGCTTGTCCATGTCAGGCTCCTTCGACTATCGGTGCCGCTGCTGTCGCTCTGACTTCGCTCGCTGACCGGCGCTGCAGATGGCGCAGTGCCGCACCGAAGATCAGCCCGAAGGCGATAGCGCTCAGCTCGACGCCGGCCGTTTCGCCATCACCGCGGACGAGTGCTGCGAACAGCCAGTCGCCGGTAGTGATCAGGTTGATCAGTGGCAACGTCAGGCACAGCAAGGCGGTGGCAGCCAGTTGCTCGACCCAGGCCTGCCTTGCCGGTCGCAGCGCGGCATGAGCCAGCGTAAGTAGCCAGACGGCAAAGAACAGCTGAATTTCCCGTGTTGCCCGATCGGTGACGTCGAGTGGCAACAAGCGGTTGATCCAGAAATAGGCGATGCAGGCCAGCATCAGGCCGGCGATGGCGGCAGTGTTGATGGCCTCAATGACCCGGTAGACGCGTGGTGTCGCGCTGCCGAATTCGTCACCGGCTTTCTTGCGCCGCTTGACCATGAACAGGATCGCGCCGGTCGCCAGCATCGCGGCACCGGCCATGCCAGAGAGGAAGTACAGCCACTTCACCGGGTAGCCGCCGAAACGCACGAAATGCAGCGCGTTCATCGTGCGCTGCGTGGCAAGCACGTTGCCGCCGCGTACCGTGTTCGGTTTCTGGATGTCGATGGTTTCGCCGGTGATCGCATCGAACAGGGCTGTGCCGCTGTTGCGACCAACCAGGCTGTCAGCCTCGGCGTCCGGGTCAAAACGGCCGAAGATGCGTACTGCAGCGCTGCGGTCACCGGCGTGTTCGACGACGACGAAGCGGGCTTCGCGCTCGATAGCGGCTTCGCCGCGCAGCATCAGCGGCACCAAATCGGGCACCGCAGCATCAATGCGCTGCAGCGGGCGCGGCGCCGGACCTTCAGTCAATTTGGCGAAAAAAGCATCCTCGTTACCTTGGTAACGCGCCAGGATGCCGGCCGGCATGTAGGTCGCCCAGAAGATGATCAGCCCGGTGTAGGTGATCATGAACAGAAAGGGCAGGGTCAACACGCCGAGCGCGTTGTGGCCGTCCAGCCAGGAACGTTGGCCTTTGCCCGGCCGGAAGGTAAAGAAATCCGTGAAGATTTTTTTATGGACAACGATGCCGGAAACCAGCGCGACCAGCATCGCCACCGTTGCCGCACCGACAATCCAGATGCCAGCCGTTCCTGCATGGAGCTCAAAATGCATGTGCACGAAATGGTGGCCGCCTTCGGTTTGGCGGGTGCTGCCTGGCTTCATTTCCGTGCCGCTGAGCGGGTCGAGGCGGCGCTGCTGGAAAGGCTTGCCTTCAGCTTCCCGCCAGAACACGCGTAAGGCCGGTTCTTCGTCGTCAGGCAGGCCGATGCTCCAGAATTCGGCGCGCGGCGCTTGCTGGACGAGGTAGTCTTGGGCCAGTGTGACTGCCCGGCTGCGGCTTTCAGCAGTCGTCTGGGGAGTCTCGCTCACTTTCCCCTTTTCGCGCATCCAGTGTGAAATCGGATCGTCGAATACGCCCAGCGTCCCGGTCAGGAAGATGACGAACAGAATCCAGGTGAACCATAGGCCGCCCCAGGTGTGCAGCCAGGACATCGACTGACGGAAGGTCTGCTTCATGCTGCAGCTCCGGCGAGGTACAGGATGAAGGAGGCTGTGGCCAGGCTGCCCCCCGGCAGCAGCAGGCCCAGCCAGGCGCGGGTCGCGCTGCGGGCGGCGAACACCCAGACGATGGCTGCGGTGTAGATGGCAAAGCTGAACAAGGTCGCACCGAGCACCGCCTCAGGCAGGGATGACGGCAGGATGAAGCTCAGAAAAATGGTACTGAACGATGCCAGCAAGTAGCCGCCGATCACGGCAGCCACAACACGGGATAAAAGTGCCAAGCGGTAGTGTGGCGGGGCGAGCGGGGAGTTCATGGCAGACCTCGGCGGGTAGGGGAGAGAGGCGATCGGGAAGATGCGCGCCGCAACGCTTAGAAGCGATAGGCGAGGCTTAGCCGGAAACTGCGTGGCTCGCCGTAGTAGGCCGAAGACGAACTGGTCTGATAAGACTTGTCAAACAGGTTGTAGGCGTTGAAAGTCGCGCTGACCTGCGACGTAATTTCGTAGCGCGCCATCAGGTCGACCAGCGTGTAGGCTTCCTGGATGACGCGCGGCGAGCCGGCCATCCAGGTGAAATCAGACCGGGTCTTGTTCTGCCAACGCACTCCACCACCGACGGTCAGGCCGTTGCCGACCAAGGGCAGGCTATAGCTTGAGAACAGCTTGAGCGTGTTTTGCGGCACGTTGGTATTCAGCAGCTTGCCGTCGGCATCCTGCGAGAGGTTGCGGGCAAAAGCCGCCGAGGCTTGCCAGCTGCGTGCGACCTGGCCGCCCAGCTCGACCTCGACGCCGCGCGTCTTGGTGCCGGCGGCGGCACGGTAGGCCTGCGAGCCGTCCGGGGCCAGGACACCGGGAATCGAGACAGCCAGATTGTCCTGCTCGATCTGGTAGAGCGCTGCCGCGAGGTTGAGCTTGCCACTCAACAGTTCCGCCTTGCTGCCCAATTCGTAGGCTTTGCCGAGTAGCGGATCGAGATAGCTACCGCTGGCATCCTTGTTACTCTGTGGCTTGAAAATATCTGTGTAGCTGGCATAGATCGACCATTGCGGGGTCAGGTCGAAGACGATGCCGGCGTAGGGTGTTACCTGATTGGACCATTCACGCTTTATGCTCGAAGAGACG
>JAGOBB010000006.1 GCA_017983615.1 Azonexus sp. | reverse complement strand
AAATGGCCACGGCAAGTGCGATGCAGAACACAGCCGGGGTGTAGATTGCGGCAAACTGATCCACGAAGCGTTGGGTTGGCGCTTGCGTCCCCTGCGCCTGTTCGACCGCGTGGATGATGCGGGCCAGCGTGGTGTTGTCGGCAGCAGCCGTCACACGGAACTCCAGAATGCCGGTTTCGTTGATCGTGCCGGCGAATACCGGGTCGCCGGCCACCTTGTCAATCGGGATGCTTTCGCCGGTGACCGGCGCCTGATTGACCGCACTGGTTCCTGCCGTCACCTGACCATCGAGCGGTATCCTGGCGCCGGGTTTGACCCGAACGCAGGCTTCCAGCTTTACCTCTGCGGCGGGTATTTCCCGCCATGTTCCATCAACCTGCCGAACTTCCGCCGTCTCCGGCGTCAAGTCAAGCAGGCCCTTGATGGCGTTACGCGCCCGATCCACGGAGCGGGCCTCGATCAGTTCGGCAATGGCATACAAAGCCATGACCATCGCCGCCTCGGGCCACTGGCCAATGAGGAAGGCACCGGTCACGGCCACCCCCATCAGCGCGTTCATGTTCAACTGCCCGCGCCGCAATGCCGCCACGCCTTTGCTATAGGTGGAAATGCCGGACAGCCAGATGGCGGCGATGGCCAATGCCATACCGAAGCCCTTGAAAGGCAAGGTGTCGGGCGCGAAGAAATCCAGCGCTTCTGCACCGATGGCCAGACATAGCGCCAGAACACTTCGCCATAGTTCACTGAGGCTGGCGTTTTTCGTTGCTGCCTGATCTGCCGAGACCGCTTTGGGGCTAAACCCCGCCTTGCGGATAGCGGCCAAGGCTGCATCGAGCGCTTCGGTGGTGGCATCTATGGAAACGGTACGCGCCGACAGTTGGAAACGCAGGGAACGGATGCCCTCAATACCGGCCACCGCCCGACGGATGTCATTCTCCTCGTTCGGGCAGTCCATGGTTGGAATCAGAAAAACCGGCACGCCATTATTCTGAGCGGGATTGGAGGCTGACGGGATTTCGCCGACTGCAGGCGCAGCTGCCGAACAGCCACCGGCACATCCGCAATGTGCGGGTTCCTGAAGGGGCTTGGAGTTGGGCTCAAGACTCATGGTGTTTCTCCTTTATCTGCATTAGAAACCCTTTAGTGGCTACAGAGTCAAGCAATTACAATAAAGGAAAATAATCGGAGCCAAAGCAATGCTTGAGTTCGTCAAAGTTCTTGGATTGTTCGCATTAACGGCGCTGGCCGAGATTCTCGGCTGCTATCTGCCTTGGTTGGTGCTGACCCAGCAGCGTTCAGTTTGGCTCTTGATTCCTGCCGCCGTTTCCTTGGGCCTGTTTGCTTGGCTACTGACCTTGCATCCGGGCGCAGCCGGGCGAATCTACGCTGCCTACGGGGGTGTCTACGTGGCGATTGCCCTGATCTGGCTATGGCGGATCGATGGCGTTGTGCCGACCCGATGGGATCTTGTTGGCAGTGCGGTCGCATTGGCCGGTATGGCGATCATAATGCTCCAACCGGCTCGTCCCGTTTGAACGTCAGGATGCGAAGATGAAAATCGGCGAACTGGCCCGCCTTGCCGGGACGAATGTGGAAACGATCCGCTATTACGAGCGCGATGGGCTGCTGCCCATACCTGCCCGAAGCGACGGAAACTACCGCATCTATGGGGAAGCCCATGTCCAGCGACTGTCTTTTATTCGGCGTTGTCGCGGTCTGGACATGACGCTGGATGAGATCCGGGTCTTGCTGCACTTCAAGGAGTCACCCCTGGAAAACTGCGCTGATGTGAATAGTCTGCTTGAGCGACACATTGGGCACGTCACCCAACGGATGCAAGAACTCCAGGAATTGGAGAGGCAACTAAACGACCTGCGTGAGCGGTGTGGCGAAGCGCGTGATGCTGCCCACTGCGGCATTCTTGACAGCTTGTCTCAGGCGATTGCGCCTAGCGGCAAGACGGCATCTCACGTTCTAGGAGCGCATGGGCATGCTGCAAACCGCAGGTTGGCAAAGGGCTATCAAGGCAACCAAGGTTGATGTATTGAGTTGACGTACGATTTATTCCTTTTTCTTTCACCTCCCCAAAAAACAACGTCTCAGCGACGTACGGCAACAAGCTGACGAAACAGTGACCGGGTTGTAATGCGCCCGTTATGGGCGTGACAGCTACCCACAGGCAAACTCTCCCTACGAGGCAATGGGCCTTGATCGTGCAGCAGGGGGAAAATCATGTCCGCACACAATTCGTTCGCCATCTTCAATGCACCTTCCGACTTCCATTTGGATTTGGTTGCCCGGTTGGTTGGCGTGAATCTCGACTGTTTGGAAAAGATGGTTTCCACGCAGATTTCCCCGCTCAAGGAACTCCTTGAGCGAACACCGTCGTTTTCTCTGGGTGAGCCTGGGCAAGCAGGGGCATGGTGGGCTGCCGTCGGCTTTTCATCCATCGAGTATTGGAAGGCATACACCCTCGACAGTTTGGATTACCAACATCAAGTATTGCAGACGCTGGCCCAACATTCGGCAAATTGAACTCGATGAGACCGTCAAGACCGGCGCGTTGGCAAGACTCATCCGGCCAGGTCATTGCCTGTACGGAAAAAATCAAGGTGCTGAACGAGAACCTGGATGAGCTTCGTCAGATGGCTCAGGATGCGCTGGAGGACGGAATTCTGATGGGGTGTTGCGAACGGCAATTGCGTGATGCGCTTGCGGAGGCAGTCGGGCATTTGGTGAATCCGTATTCGGCCGCGCTTCCTGACAGCAATGTAATCGGCAAGTCACCTTGCTGACAGTGACGGAAGCACAAAATGTAACGGTCCACTCGATTCGGACCGTTGAAATCCCCAAAACTCAGGAGCCACGATCATGAAAGTTTCCTCCCTCATTGCCGCCGTTCTGTTTGCTGGCACCACGATGACCGGCGTCGTCTTCGCCGACGAAAAAGCCGCCGCCCCGAAGGCCGCTGAGGCCCAAATGGACAAGACCGCGAGCAAGCCGCATTCCCATGTCCAGGAAAAAACTGGCATGCCGCAAAGTATGCCGGATGCCAAGGCCGAAAAGCCCAACGCAGCCAAGGACAAGAGCAAGCATTTCCATCCGCGAGATGGAAAGTAAGCGTCCAGTAAAGGCCCCGGAATCGGGGCCTCATCATTTAAGCCATGGATATCCGCAAACCGGCAGAGCACGGCAATCGGTGTGTGTGTCGCACACTGGCGCTGGCGGTCGGGTGTGACCCGAAGATGCTGAGTTACAACTATTGTCGGACGGTGCTTCAGAAACACTGGATCGTCGAATGCAACCATGGGTGCCAGGCAGAGCCTGTCGTGGTGGATAGCGATCGAAAATGGCATGACGTCGGCCAGATTGATCCAGTGAAGGCCATCCTGATCATGAACGGATAGTCACCATCATGGCAGGAATTCTATCCCTTCCCCCGGCGGCCAACACTCCTTTGTCTTCGGTTCAAGGCGGTCATGAGGGGCATGGAGGGGCGCCGGCCAACGCCGACAACGGGGCGTTTTCCCAAGCATTGAATCAGGCGATTGCTCAAAAGGCCAATAATCCCGAAGGCAGCCATGGCGCTCACGGCGGGCAAGTTGCCGGGACCGCCTCTGGCGCCTCATCTGCCCATCCCAACCACTTCTCAATCGGACAAGGTGGCCATACCGGCCATGATTTTCAGCAGAAAATGCTGGGGGTTCGTGCCTATCGGCAGCAGCTTCTGGCCTCGAACATCGCCAATGCCGATACGCCTGGCTACAAGGCCGTCGATATAGACATTGAAGAAGCCGCCCAAATTGTCAAAGGTGCATCGGGATCGTTGCCATTGGCAACCACCGCTACCGGCCATTTGTCAGGGGGCATGCAGGTGCCACCGTTCCCGCTGAAGTACCATGTGCCGTATCAAACCGCAGCCGATGGCAATACGGTGGAAATGGATGCCGAGCGACAGAAGTTCTCGGAAAATTCGCTGATGTACCAGTTTTCCCTGGATCGCGTCAGCGGTCACTTCAAGCACTTCATGGAACTGATGCAGAATTTGAGATGAAAACCTTCGAGCTTCCTGAAACTCCCCGGCAACTGCGCCGCATGTTGGCGCGACGCCTTGGCATCGGCTCGCTCCTGGTTGGCAGCCTCGCGGGAGGTCTTGCCTACTGGGTAGAATCGTACCGCGTCGAGCAGCGTACCCTTGAGCAAGCCATTGCGGGGGTCAGGCATTTCGAGTCGCCTGCAATGCAATTGGCTGTCAGCGGAGAGAAAGGTGATGGTCACTCCGCGATTTCGCAGTTGCTGACCGACGAGTTTGTCGGGATTCGTGTTTTTGCACCCAATGCCGAGATGCTGTTTGATGCCTGGCGACCACTACCCGAAGCATTGAAAGAGGTTGCCCGACAGCAGCGCCATCCATGGCCAATCCCGCCCAATAGCCATAGCAAGCGAATCCCCGTGGCAGGAGAGGAACTGGTCCAGGTCATTCTGCCGATAACCGCCAATGACGGTCGTCTTGCAGGCTATGTCGAGGGAATCAGCCTGGTGTCCCGGTCGGCGCTGCAAGAGAGAAAACAGCAGATTCGCTGGGCTGCCTTGACGGCCTCTATATCGGTATTCATTGCGGCCTTGTTGCTTTACCCATTTATGTCAGGATTGCTGAGCCGAACGGTGGCATTGTCGTCTCGACTCCTGGAGTCCAATCTTTCACTGCTGCGCTCTCTTGGAAACGCCATCGCCAAGCGTGACGCGGACACCGACGCCCATAACTACCGGGTTACCTGCTATGCGGTCACACTTGCAGAAGCGGTGGGCGTAGACAAGGAAACCATTGCCGAACTGGTGCTGGGCGCCTTTCTCCACGACGTTGGAAAAATTGGCATTCCGGATCAGATTCTGTTGAAACCTGGACGGCTGACGAGCGAAGAATTCCAGGTCATGCAGACGCACGCCGTGTTGGGCATCGAGATCGTCGCCGGGAATCCCTGGTTGGCCGGTGCCGAGAAGACCATCCGGCATCATCACGAACGCTTTGACGGGAAAGGCTATCCAGACGGACTTTCGGGAGAGGCGATCCCGCTTGCCGCAAGAATCTTTGCTCTTGTCGACGTGTTCGATGCATTGACCTCCGTTCGTCCCTATAAACCGGCTTTGTCATTGGACGAGACGCTGAGCATCATGGGACAAGAGGATGGGCAGCATTTCGATCCGGCGATCTATGTCGTCTTCCGACAGATTGCCCCGGTGCTATACGAGCAAGGCCAGTCCAGAGATCACGCCCAATGGATTCTAGAATTGAAGGCGATGCTTGAACGGTGCTTCAAAATGAAAACGGCCCCCGAAGGAGCCGTAAGCACTTAAGGCCTGTGTTAGCCGCGGTGCCCTTCATGCAACAGGTTGTCGAGACGCATGACTTCGTCGCCGTGCATGATGATCTTCTGACCATCTTTGGTTTCCATCACGGAGTCTTTCTTCATGCGCATCGCACGTCCAAGTTTGTCCTCCATACCCATTTTTCCATCCTTGAAGATGTAGACCGTCGAGCCGTCCTTCAACTCAATGACCTGTTTTGCCGCTTCACGAGCCGCATCGGATGCGAAGGCAGTAACCGATACCGCGCTCACCAGGGCAACCATCAGCATTTTTTTCATCATTTCAATCTCCTCAGGAAGTTGTACTGCAATACGAATGGTAGGGTGTTGATCCTGACAATTTGCCAACGGCTGGGTGACGATTGCATCACCCAGCCGTCAGATTGATCAACCGCCTTGGTAGGAAGGGTTCTCGGTTACATAGACGGTGATGCCTTCGGCTCCAGATAAGATCTTGGAGAGCGGAAATGGCGCGGTGCCGAGGGTATCGAAGGTCCAGACGAAGCTCTTGCCACCGACATTGATCTTGACGGTTTCCAGGCGCGTCACGTTCAGATATTTGCTTCCGCCGGCCAGTGTGATTTCGCGGTCGGCATTTTTCGTGGCGGCGTAGCCAAACGAAGCCTGTTGATTTGCCGTCGGTGCGCTCCTGATCTCCGAAACGTGGCTCAGCCAATGGTTGGTGCCGGCTTCGGAATAATCTTCGTGAGCGTAGCTCGTTCCGGCAGCAGCGAGGCCGATCGCAGCAATCAGGGCAAGTTTGGAAAATTTCGTTTTCATGGTTCTCTCCTTGTGACATCGGGTTAATCGTGTCGGACTTCATTTCGTCCAACCGTGATGCCATCTTAGGATTCCGATACCAACAGGACGCTGACCCGCGCGTTACGTTTTTGAAAGCTTTTGGACGCAAATTGTCAGGAAGCAAACCGTCGATTTCGTACCATTCCTACATGAGTTTTCTGCTCAGCCGCATAACACAACAAATAATCAACCATTATCGCGTCTTATAATTAAGATTTAAGCAGTCTTGAATTTCGTTAAATTAGTATGTAATATCATATTACGTAATACGGTACGAAATTCGAGGATGCCATGGCCAGAGCCGGAATATACAAGTCAGAAGTGGTAAGAGCGCGAGACAACCTGTTGGCGATGGGGCGCTACCCATCAATCGACGCCATCCGTGGCGAATTGGGCAACACCGGCTCGAAAGGCACGATTCACCGCTACCTCAAGGAGATCGAGGAAGAGGAAGGCGGGAACACCGGCACCCAGGTCGCGGTCAGCGATGCCATTCAGGATCTGTCAGCCAGGCTGGCCGAACGTCTGCACCTGGAAGCTGATCAGCGTCTGACCGCACTGACCGACAAACACAAAGCGGAAATCGCGTCTCTGAACGACGCCATGACTGCCTTGCGTAACGAGGTCGAATCGTTCCGTAGACAGGTCGAACGTCAAGCCCTCGATCTGTCCAATGAAAAAACCGCTCATGCGAACACCGTGGCGGCGCTTCAGGAAGAGCGGATTGCCCGTGCTCAAATGGCTCAGCGCATTCAGGACATGGAAGGGCAACTAGCCAAGGAGGAAACGCATCGTCTTTCCCTGGAAGAGAAGCATCAACACGCCCGCGAAGCGCTGGAGCATTTCCGTACTGCAGCCAAAGAACAACGGGAGCAGGATCAACGGCAATCCGAACAACAGATTCAGTTCCTGCAGGGCGAATTACGTTCTACCAAGGACTCGGTGAATACCAAGCAGCAAGAATTGATCAGTAGCCACGAAAGCAATGCCAGGCTATCAAGTGAGCTTGGAAATGCACGCAGTGAACTTCATCGACAAGAGGGTGAGGTGCGATCACTGCGTTCGGCCAAAGAGCAGTTGGCAGTCACCGAGGTGAAAAACCAGCAGTTATCGGAGCAATTAGCGCAAGCCAATGCGCGGGTGGCCGATCTGGACAAGGAAAACCAAGCGAACGTCGGCAAGCTGCAGGAGACTGTGGAAACGAGGCAGCGGCTGGAATCCGAACTGATGGCGGCAAAAGCCGTTGTCGTCAGCCACGAGAAGATTTTTGAAAAGCTCACGGCTTTGCAGGCGCCGCTGACGAAAAGTGTCAACGCAAAGAAAAATAGTGTTGACAGTCAGAATTCCCTTTTTAATTCAGAAGAGTAGGCGGTTTTCGGGGAATTTTTCATGATTCCCGGCCGACCCTCTTTTTGTCGCCAATAATCTGCGGCAGGCGAACAAACCCGCTTTCAGGTAGTTGGTACATAAGATTTCCTTGTTTCGTTTGTGCAGGGAAATCTTATGCCAACCAACACGGTCCGCGTAATTAAATTTTATTTAAATACAAGGCGTTATATGATAATCCGGTGAATTATGCAGAATGGCGACATGACCAACGAATGCCATATTTCATCGGAGTATATTCAAATTGATTGAAATCAGTTTGTATTCCATATAAATCAATGTGCTGGAATTCAGCGCCCGTAAAAATATGCAATTCGTGCGCCGTCTGAGTTGCGCAAATGCAACGGATACGTGAAATCTGATTTGTTTTTCGTCAATATTTCTTGCTGCGGATGATTAGCCTCTACGGTTGCGTGGCACCGCATGGTGGAATGCGAGCACGAAAACCGCTCTCGTAGGCAACTGCTTTATACGGCGCCCCCGTGTAACCGAATGACTTCCGCGCCGGCCTTCAGCCTGTCCAAGTAGTCCGCCCATAGCTGCATCATCGCTATGCGCTCCTTGAGGAACTTGGTGCGGTTGTAGGCAGTACCAAGGGCATCAGGTACGGTGTGCGCCAACTGGTGCTCGATGACTTCCGGCTTGATGTGCAATTCCTCGTGCAGGATCGTTCTGGCCATTGCCCTAAAGCCATGCCCGGTGATTTCCGTCTTGGTGTCGTAGCCCATTCGACGCAGGGCGGCATTGATGGCTGCCTCGCTCATGGGCTTCTGCGGATCGCGTCCCGGGAAGACGTAGCGACCATGTCCGGTCAGGGGGTGAAGCTCTCGCAGAACCGCCACGACTTGGGCGGCCAGAGGAACCAGGTGCTCTGTTTTAGTTTTGGTGACCAAATAGCGCCATTCGGCCTTATCCAAATCGATGCCGGCCCACTCGGCTTTCCGCAGTTCTCCGGGGCGGACAAATACTCGGGGGCCAACCAAGAGAGCGCAACGGACTGGAAACGTACCCTTGAAACCATCGAACGCTCGAAGCATTTCGGCTACGCCGGCTGGATCAGTGATGGATGCAAAATTCTCGCTTCTCGCGGGCGGAATGGCGTCTTTCAAGTCTGGGCAAGGATCACGTTGCGCCCTCCCCGTCGCAATGGCATAGCGCATTACCTGTGAGATTCGTTGCTTTGCCCGGTGGGCGGTATAGCGAGCGCCACGCTGGTCAATTCTCCGCATTACGGAAAGAACGGCAGTTGCATCAACTTCGGCAATGGGCGTCGTACCCATCCACGGGAAAACGTCATTCTCGAAAATAGCCAAGGTCTTGGCTGTTTGACCCGGAGTAACCGAATCACGCCGGTTATCCAGCCACTCCCGGGCCACAACCTCAAAGGAATTTGCGGCACTGAAGCTCTTGGCCGTTTTCTGTGCCTTTCTATTCTCCCCAGGATCAACGCCATCGGCGAGCATTTTCCGGGCCTCGTCTCGTTTTCCTCGGGCATCTTTCAGCCCAACTTCTGGATAGGTACCGAAGGAAAGCTGCTTTTCCTTTCCACCAAAACGAAACTTAAGGCGCCACCACTTCGAGCCGTTGGGATTGACCAGCAGGAAAAGTCCTTTTTCATCGGCCAGCTTATAGGGCTTTTCTCCCGGCTTGGCTGTGCGGATCGCGGTATCGGTCAAAGGCATTGGGGGTAACTCCGTCCGTGCATCAGGGGGAAATCCGAGCAATCAGGGGGTAACACTCTCTGAGGTGTTTCCACTTACCCCCATGGTTACCCCCACTGAAACCCGGATGTTGTTGGACGATATTACACCCATGAAAACAAATAACCAATAAAAAACCCGCACTTAGGCGGGTTCTCTGGACTTGCTTGGACTACGTTAAACGCTTGGTTGGTGCCCGGGACGGGGGTCGAACCCGTACACTCAAAGAGCGAGAGATTTTAAGTCTCTTGTGTCTACCAATTTCACCACCCGGGCGGGAGTGCCGATTATATCGGCGTCCTGATGTGAAAAAAGGGAAAGCGACCGGCGCTTTCCCTTTCGAATTTGGAGCGGCAGAAGAGTCTCGAACTCTCGACCTCAACCTTGGCAAGGTTGCGCTCTACCAACTGAGCTACTGCCGCGTATTCTGGAGGCGCGGGCCGGAGTCGAACCGACCTACACGGATTTGCAATCCGGTGCATAACCGCTTTGCTACCGCGCCCCGCCTACGAACTTTGTGTTACTGCTAGTCCTGCTTGCTTGGGAAAAGCCGAAACTTTTTCCGAAATTCTTGGAGCGGCAGAAGAGTCTCGAACTCTCGACCTCAACCTTGGCAAGGTTGCGCTCTACCAACTGAGCTACTGCCGCGTCAAACAGAGCGCGCATTATAGGCGACACAAGGGGAATGTCAACATTGCCCCCCTACTTTTCTGCACTCCTTTTGAGTATTTCCGGCCAGGCCATGCGCAGGTAGTAACCCATGGACCAGAGGGTCAACAGGGTGGCAACCCAGATCAGCCAGTTGCCTAATTCCTTCATGTCGATACCAGCCAATGGGGCGTGAAAAAGTAGCATGGGGAGTGCCAGCATCTGGGCAGCGGTCTTGATCTTGCCCAGCATGGAAACGGCAACGCTCTTCGCGGCACCGATCTTGGCCATCCATTCGCGCAGCGCCGAAATGGTGATCTCGCGGCCAATGATGATCATGGCGACGATGGCATCGGTTCTGCCGAGTTGAACGAGAACGATCAAGGCGGCGGCGACCATCAGTTTGTCGGCGACCGGATCGAGGAAGGCGCCGAAGGCGGAGGTCTGGTTCAGCTTGCGGGCGAGATAGCCATCTGCCCAGTCGGTTAAAGCCGCTGATACGAAGATCAGCGTTGCTGCGAGATCGCGTTCGTGCGCGGAGGCCCACCCAGCCGGCAGGTAGTAGACGGCAATCAGCAAGGGGATGGCAATGATGCGAAGCCAGGTCAGGAAGATGGGCAGATTGAAGGGCATGGTTCAGTGTAATGCGGAATATATCGTTTCGGCCAGTTCCTGGCTGATACCGGGCACTTCGGCCAGTTGCTCCGGGCTCGCTGAGAGGACGCCAGGCAGGCCGCCAAAGCGTGCGACAAGTGCTTTTCTGCGGGCCGGCCCTATACCTGGCAGGCTTTCCAGCGTTGACGTCTTTCTTGTCTTGGCGCGCCGGGCACGATGGCCGGTGATGGCAAAGCGGTGGGCTTCGTCGCGGACTTCCTGGATCAGGTGCAGTGCCGGGTGTTCCGGCGGCAATTGTAGGGACTCGCGGCCTTCCGGGAAAATCAGCGTTTCCAGCCCGGGTTTGCGTTCTTCCCCCTTGGCGACGCCGATCATCGGCAATTGAGTCAGGCCTAGATCGGCCAGCGCGGCAAACGCCGAGGCGACTTGCCCTTTCCCGCCGTCGATGAGGATCAGGTCCGGCGCGGTGCCTTCGCCCGTGGCCAGGCTATCGTATCGTCTGGTGACGGCCTGGCGCATGGCGGCGTAGTCGTCGCCGGGCTGGATGTCGCGGATGTTGAAGCGACGGTAATCGCTTTTCTTCATGCGATTGCCCTCATACACCACGCAGGAGGCGACGGTCGCTTCGCCCATGGTGTGGCTGATGTCGAAACATTCAATGCGCGAAATCGGCTCGGCGAGTTGCAAGGCATCCTGCAGGGCGGCCAGCCGCTGTTCCTGCTGGGCGGTGGCCTGGTTCCTGGCCAGCACGGCGAGCCGGGCGTTCTGCAGTGCCATGTTGATCCAGGCCTTGTGCGTCAGGCCCCGGGCTTCCTGCATTGGTACCGGACGGCCAGCCAGTTCGGCAAGTGTCGCCTCGGCTTCACCCTGTTCGTCTTCGGCCGGCAAGGGATGGGCGAGGATGCGCGTCGGTGCAGGATGGACGGCGTAATGCTGGCGAATGAATGCGGCGCAGGCTTCCGCGGAATCGGAGTCGCCGGCGTTGGTCGGAAAGAATGGCCGGTCGCCGAGATGCCGGCCACCGCGAACCATGGCCAGATTGACGCACAGCTGCCCTGCTTCGCGAATCGCCACCAGAATGTCGATGTCCTCGCCCTTGCTGCTGGAGACGAACTGTTTTTCCTGGACCTGGTGGAGTGACTGAATTTGGTCGCGAAAGATGGCGGCCTGCTCGAAAGCCAGGCGGGCCGAAGCTTCCTCCATGGCTTTGTTCAGGCGCCGGGTGACTTCCTGTTGCTTGCCATTCAGGAACATGGCGGCGAGCTGGACATCCGCTGCATAGTCGTCCGGGGAAACGAGGCCGACACAGGGGCCGCTGCATCGTTTGATCTGGTAGAGCAGACAGGGCCGGGAACGGTTCGAGAACACGGTGTCTTCGCAGGTGCGCAGGCGAAACATCTTCTGCAATAGGTGGATGCTGTCGCGTACCGCCCAGGACGAGGGGTAAGGGCCGAAGTAGTCGGCCTTGCGGTCGGGATTTCCGCGAAAGAAACCCAGTCTGGGGAATTTGTTCTTGCTGAGAACGATGTACGGATAGGATTTGTCGTCGCGAAATAGGATGTTGTAGCGCGGCGCCAGCGATTTGATCAGGTTGTTTTCGAGCAGCAGTGCTTCGGCTTCGGTGCGGGTTGCCGTTGTTTCGATGGCCGCAATCTGGCTGACCATGTGGGCGATGCGCGGGCTGGCCAGATTCTCGCGAAAGTAGGACGCGACCCGTTTTTTGAGGTTCTTTGCCTTGCCGACATAGAGGACGTTGCCGCCTGTGTCGAGCATGCGGTAAACGCCCGGCAGATCAGTCAGGGTGGCCAGGAAGGCCTTGGCGTCGAAACCCATGGACAGATTGCTTAGGCGAGTTGCGCCTTGACGCCGGCAAACACCGCCTCGAAGCTCTCGCGCGTCAGGCGCCCGGTCCGCCAGTTATAGCCGCTGCAATGGTAGCTGTCGACGAGCCAGCGTCCATCCGGCAACTGATGGCGTACGTTGTGGCCGAAGGTGAAATCCTTGAGCTTCAAGCCATAGGCCCAGAGCAGCGCCTGGTGGGCGATGGCGCCGAGGGCGACAATCACCTTGAGATTGGGCATGGCGGCCAGTTCGGCCTGGAGATGCCGGTTGCACTGGCGGATTTCCGGTGTCGTCGGCTTGTTGGCCGGCGGCAGGCAGCGCACAGCATTGGTGATCCGGCAATTGCTTAGCTGCATGGCCGGGTTGGCCCAGTGGTCTGGGCCAAGCGGTTCCGGGCTGCTGGCGAAGCCGAAGCGGTGCAGTGCCGGGTAGAGCAATTCGCCGGCCACGTCGCCGGTGAACGGGCGACCTGTGCGGTTGGCGCCTTTTTCGCCAGGGCCGAGGCCGACGACGAGCAATTCGGCATCGAGGTCGCCAAAGGCCGGCACCGGCAAGGCATGCCAATCCGGGTCGCGTTGACGAATGCCGGCGAGGTGTCCGGCCAGCCGCGCGCAGGCGGTACAGTCGGTGGGGTCTTGGAATCGGGACATGGCGGGGATGTTAGCATGGCGGCCATGCAGCTTCATTGGGACATCTTTTGCCGGGTGATCGACAACTACGGAGACATCGGCGTGTGCTGGCGGTTGGCCCGTCAGTTGGTAGCCGAACATGGGCGCCAGGTACGCCTGTGGGTAGACGATGTTGCGAGTCTGAGCCCGCTTTGCCCCGAGGTCGATCCATCGGTGGCCAGCCAATCGGTTGCCGGCGTCGAAATTCGCCACTGGACGGCAAATGCTACGGTCACCCCTCCTGCAGAGGTAATAATCGAAGCCTTTGCCTGCGAACTTCCGCCGGCGTATGTTCAAGCGATGGCGGCCGCGGAACGGAAGCCGTGCTGGATCAATCTGGAATATCTGACGGCCGAAAGCTGGGCCGAAGAGTGTCACGGCATGGCGTCGCCCCACCCCACCCTGCCGCTGACCAAGTATTTTTTCTTTCCGGGCTTTTCTTCAGCCACCGGTGGATTGCTGCGCGAAAAGGAGTTGCTTTGCGAGCGGGATGAATATCTGTCCATCCTTCCTTATGGCAACGAAATCGATATCAGCCTGTTCTGCTATGAAACGGCGCCGCTCGGTCCGCTGCTCGAAGCTCTCTCCGCATCTGCCGGGCCGGTGCGTTGCCACGTGTTTCCGGGCAAACCCCAGGCAGCTGTGGCCGCGTATCTGGGCGGAAGTGGTCCGTGGCACCTCGGCAATGCATCGATAAAGCCGGTCCCTTTTGTGCCCATGGATGATTACGACCCGCGATTGTGGGCCTGCGATGTCAATTTCGTGCGTGGTGAAGACTCGTTCGTGCGCGCTCAGTGGGCTGCCAAGCCTTTCATCTGGCAGGTCTATCGACAGGATGACGAGGCGCATCTGGTCAAGCTGGAGGCTTTTCTCGAACGCTATTGCCGGGGGATGAGCGATGTGCTGGAAGGCGTCGTCCGCCGAATGTTCCTGGCCTGGAATACGGGAGTTGGTGTCGCCCCGGCATGGTGCGATTTTCTCGACCGCCAAGAAGAAATCGCCGCCCACAACCGTCGCTGGGCGGATCAACTGGCTACGGCCCCCGATTTGGCGACGGCACTCGTCAAATTCTGTGCCGCCAAGGTATAATTTAACGTTTATCTTTTTCCGATCTTAGAGAATCCCGTATGAAAACCGCAATGGAACTCCGCTCCGGCAACGTCATCATGGTCGGTGCCGACCCGCTCGTCGTTCAGAAGAGCGAGTACAACAAGTCCGGTCGCAATGCTGCCGTGGTCAAAATGAAGCTCAAGAACCTGTTGACCGGCGCCGCTTCCGAAGCGGTTTACAAGGCCGACGACAAGTTCGAAGTGGTCGTCCTCGACAAGAAGGAAGTGACCTACTCCTACTTCGCCGATCCGATGTACGTCTTCATGGACGCCGACTACAACCAGTACGAAGTCGAAGCCGAAAACATGACCGACGCGCTGAAGTATCTGGAAGACGGTCTGGCCTGTGAAGTCGTTTTCTACAACGGCAAGGCGATTTCGGTCGAACTGCCGAACAGCGTCGTGCGCGAAGTGGTTTACACCGAGCCCGCCGTCAAGGGCGACACTTCCGGCAAGGTCATGAAGCCGGCCAAGCTGGCCACTGGTTTCGAACTGCCGGTTCCGGCCTTCGTCAGCATCGGCGACAAGATCGAAATCGACACCCGCACCGACGAATACAAGAACCGCGTCAAGTAATCCGCGGATTCTTCAGTGTTTGATTCGGGCAGCTTCGGCTGCCCGAATGCATTTCAGGCCATCAATTCGGCGATGGTCAATTGCGCGGCTTGGTATGTAGCGTCCTCCTGAAGTGCATCCCAGGACAGAGCGGGCCGTTTGGGAATCAGCGCCTCGACTCGTTTGCCGCGTTGCGGGTCGACTTCCGGGTGCCAGTTATCCAGCACCTCGCCGACCACGTCCGGCGCATTGCAAACGAGCAGCATGTCGCAGCCGGCGGCGTAGGCGGTCTCGACACGATTGAGCATGCCGCCGACCACGCCGGCGCCGGCCATCGACAAATCGTCGGTAAAAACCACCCCATTAAATTTAATGTCGTTTCTCAAATAACTTATCCATTTATTTGAAAATACAGCAGTATTGCAGTCCATGCAGTTGTAGATGACGTGGGCGGCCATGATGCCGTCGAGCGGTAGTTCGCGGTAGGGGCGGATGTCTTCCTGCATTGCTTCGAAGGCGCGATCATCGACCGGCAACTCGACGTGCGAATCCGGAATGACGTAGCCGTGCCCCGGATAGTGCTTGCCGCAACTACCCATTCCGGCTTGGCGCAAACCCTCGCCCAGCGCAGCGGCCAGAGCGATGACGGCGACCGGCTGACGGTGGAAGGCGCGGTCGCCAATGACGCGCGACGGGCCATAATCAAGGTCGAGGACTGGAGTGAAGGAGTAATCGACGCCGCGGGCGCGCAATTCGGCGGCCAGCACATAGCCGACCTGACGGGCGGCGGCCAGTGCCGATTGCGGATCATCATCCCAGCGCTTACCCAGTGCAGCCATTGGTGGCAGGCGGGTGAAACCGTCGCGGAAGCGCTGCACCCTGCCCCCTTCATGATCGACGGCAATCAGCAGCGCCGGCGAGCGAAGGGCATGGATGGCGGCGCTCAGGGCCGACAATTGCGTTGGATCGGCGTAGTTGCGCGAAAACAGGATGATGCCGCCGACCAGCGGATGGCAGAGGCGCTGACGGTCAAGATCGGTCAGTTCGGTGCCGGCGATGTCGATCATCAGCGGGCCGAGCGGCAGGTGCGTCATGCTTGCTCCAGAATCACGTAGGCGACGGCGTAGTCGGCTTCGTCGCTGATCGAAAGGTGAGTTTTCAGGTTTTTGATTTTGACCATTTTTTCGAGCTGACCGTAGCATTCAATGACCGGCTTGCCCAGATCGTCGTGGCCGACGCCGATGGCCGTCAGTGTCGCCGGCGGACGAATGCCGGTGCCCAGGGCCTTGGCGAAGGCTTCCTTGGCAGCAAAACGCTTGGCAAGAAAACGGCCCTTGTCAGGTGCCTTGGCAAAATCGGCCTGCTCGGACGCAGCCAGCAGTTTGTCCAGCACCCGTTCGCCGTGCCTTTCCCACATGCCGCGCAGGCGGGCAACGGCAACGATATCGGTGCCGATACCGTAGATCATTCGCCGCTCACCGGTGGCAAATTCGCCGCTTCGCGCATCAGCGCCTTCATTTCGCGCACGGCTTCGCGCAGGCCAACGAAAATGGCCCGACTGATGATGGCATGCCCGATGTGCAGCTCGCGGATGCCTTCCAGCCGGGCAACCGGCTGGACATTGTAATAATTCAGCGCATGACCGGCGTTAAAACGCATGCCGAGCTGGCGAACAGCCAGCCCGGCCTGACGAATCTTGGCGAGTTCAGCGAGCACCGCCGGTGCTTCGGCATCCCGGCCCTTTTCGTAGAAGGCGTGGGCGTAGGGGCCAGTGTGGATCTCGCAGACGCGGGCGCCGATCCGCGCAGCCGCCTCGATCTGCCCCAGTTCGGCGTCGATGAAGACGCTGGTAACGATGCCGGCGTCGGCCAGACGGGAAATGACCTGCTTCAGTTGTGCTTCCTGGGCCAGGATGTCGAGGCCGCCTTCGGTCGTCACTTCGTGGCGCCCCTCGGGTACCAGCATGGCCATTTCCGGCTTCAGGCCACAGGCGATGCCGACCATTTCGTCGGTCGCCGCCATTTCGAGATTGAGCTTGATCTGCGTGGTCTCGCGCAGGCGTCGGACATCGGCGTCCTGGATATGGCGACGGTCTTCGCGCAAATGGACGGTGATCCCGTCGGCGCCACCGAGATGGGCCTCGACGCCTGCCCAGACGGGATCGGGTTCGTAGGTGCGGCGGGCCTGGCGGATAGTCGCCACGTGGTCGATGTTGACGCCAAGTTCGATCATAGCTCTTGCAACTCCTTGAATATCTTGCGGGTTTCCAGTTCCTTGCCGGCGAGATAATAAGCCATCAGCGTACGCATCAGCGCCTTGGCCTCATGGCGGGAACGCGGATCGGAAAAATCTTCGGCTTCGAGATCGAGCAGCGTCTTCCCGCTCACCACTTGCGCTGCGCCCTCGTCGTGCTCCAGCCGAACCGGCCCCTGCTCCATGCGGTAAGTGTAAAACGCTTCCGTATCGATGGCGCGGGCATCGCTGTCGTGGTTCAAGGTCAGGCCGTAACCCAGTTCCTGCAACAAGGCCTTCTCGAAGCTTCGCAGGTCGGCTTCGCGGACCTTGCCAGAAGGGTCGGCGGCCAACCGCGCCAGCATTTCGGTGTAACGGGCAAACAGGCGCTCATGCGCGTCTTCGCGCGGCAGTAAGTGCATCAGCAATTCGTTGAGGTAGTAGCCGCAGAACAAGGCTTCGCCGGCCAGCAAGGGCTGGCCGCCCTGCCATTCGGCCTTCATCAGAGTCAGCACCTCGCCCTTGCCGGCCCAGCCGATTTCCAGCGGCTGAAATGCCATCAGCAGGCCGCGAATCGCTGCCCGGGGCCGGCGGGCACCGCGGGCCAGCAGGGCCATCCGCCCGAAATCGCGGGAAAAGACTTCGACAATGAGGCTGGTTTCCCGAAAGGGATAGGTGTGCAGAACGTAAGCCGGCTGGCCGTCGACTTTGCTGCGCAGGTTCATTCGTAGCCGAGGCTTTTCAGCAGGCGCTCGTCGTCGTTCCAGCCAGACTTCACCTTGACCCAGATTTCCAGATAAACCTTGCCGTCGAAGAGGCGCTCCATGTCCTGACGCGCCTCGCTGGCGATACGCTTCAGCGATTCACCTCCCTTGCCGATGACGATGGCCTTGTGTCCCTCACGGTCGACGACGATGGCGGCGAAAATCCGGCGCAGGTTGCCCTCGACCTCGAACTTTTCGATCTCGACGGCCGTCGCGTAAGGTAATTCGTCGCCGAGCAGACGAAAGACCTTTTCGCGGATGTACTCGGAAGCCAGAAAACGTTCGCTCTTGTCGGTCAGGTCGTCTTCCGGGAACATCAGGCCTTCATTCGGCAGATGCTTCCGGGCTTCGGCCAGCAATTCGTCGGTCTGCTTGCCCTTGGCCGCGCTGATCGGCACCACGGCGGCATAGTCGTGATCGGCGGCGACCTCGGCCAAAAATGGGAACAGCGAGGCGCGATCCTTGATCTGGTCGGTCTTGTTGACGACTAGGATGACCGGCCGGTCTTTCGGCAGCAGGCGAACGACTGCCTTGTCCTTGGCGTCGTAACGCCCCGCCTCGACCAGAAACAGTACGACATCGACGTCGTTCAGCGTCTGCGTCACACCGCGGTTCATCGCCCGGTTCAGAGCATTCGAGAACTTGGTCTGGAAGCCCGGCGTATCGACGAAAACGAACTGGGCATCGTCGTTGGTCAGAATGCCGGTGATCCGGTGCCGAGTTGTCTGTGCCTTGCGCGAGACGATACTGATCTTTTCGCCAACCAGCCGGTTGAGCAGCGTCGATTTGCCGACATTGGGGCGGCCGACGATGGCGATATAGCCGGAGCGGAGCTTTTTCATGCGTTGAGTTCTTTCAAGGCCTTCTCGGCCGCAACCTGTTCGGCAATACGCCGGCTTGAGCCATGGCCAACGGTGCTCACAGGGGGATTGTCGATTTCGCAGGCCACTTCGAAACGCTGTTCATGCGCGGCACCGGTTGCCTCGATCACCTGATAACGCGGCAAGGCCTTTTTTCGCCCTTGAAGCCATTCCTGAAGACGCGTCTTTGCGTCCTTCTGGAATTGCCCAGGTTTCAATTCATTCATCAAAGGCGCATAAAGTCTTTCGATGACCGCTTGGGCCGCCTGAAAGCCGGCATCGAGATATACGGCACCGAACATGGCTTCCAGGGCATCGGCCAGGATCGATGGGCGCTGCGCACCACCACTCTTCAATTCGCCTTCACCTAGCCGGAGGAATTTGCCGACGCCGAGCGTCAGCGCGATCTGGTGAAGCGTTTCCTGACGAACGAGATTCGCCCGCAAGCGTGACAGATCACCCTCTGGTAAGTCCGGGAAACGACGGTACAAGGCGTCTGCGATAACGAAGTCCAGAATGCCATCGCCCAGAAATTCAAGGCGCTCGTTGTTCGGTACGCCGAAGCTGCGATGGGTCAGCGCAGTGCGGAACAGAGATTGATCGGCAAAGGAATGCCCCAGTTTCCTGGCGACGTATTCCAAGGTCATGACTTGTTAACCAGCGGTCGATCCTTGGTAATCAATGATCAGCGAGACATTCCAGAACAGGTGAATACGCTTTTCGTAGGCGAATTCGATAACGATTCTTCCGCCATCCTTGGAAATGTCGAGCTGGCTTGATTTGAAATCGAGATGGTCAACTTCGGCAAACTTGTCGAATGACTTTCGAACATCCGATACGGTTGAATCCGGGCCGGCCTTTTCAACAGTCGCTTTGGCATCCTTCAGAATCTTGTAATACTCAATGTACGTCGGTGTGACCTTCATGCCCAGCACAGAAACCAGAACAAGAACGATACCCCAGAACAGGAGCCCAGACAGGGCAACGCCACGCTGTTTATTCATCTGTTTTCCCCTTACCGGAACGAACCAATCCGGCTGAAATCGCTGAAGTTGAGCCAGACAAAGAACGCCTTGCCGACGATATTTTCCTCGGGGACGAATCCCCAGGCGCGGCTATCGCGGCTGTTGTCGCGGTTGTCACCCATCATGAAATAGTGTCCGGGTGGCACCTTGCAAATCACACCTGCCGCATTGTAAGTGCAATTTTCGCGGTACGGGAAGCGAGCTGCATCGGGAATGAATGCCGGCGCATCGGCGTCATTCAGGGCGCGATGTTCGACTTCGCCCAGTTTTTCGAGAAACTGCTCGGAGTAGTACAGACGTTCCGGGTGCAGATAATCGCCAATTTTCTGGGTAGTCACGGCCTTGCCGTTGATCGTCAGTCGCTTATTCTGGTAGGCCACGGTATCGCCAGGCAGTCCCACCACGCGCTTGATGTAATCGAGCGAAGGATCTTCCGGGTAACGAAACACCATGACATCGCCGCGCTGCGGAGAATTCAGATCGATCACCTTCTTGTTGATCACCGGCAGACGGATGCCATACGTAAATTTGTTGACGAGAATAAAATCGCCAACCAGCAGCGTCGGAATCATTGACCCGGATGGAATCTTGAAGGGTTCGAACAAGAAAGAGCGCAAGACGAAAACAATCAGGATGACCGGAAAAAAACTGGCGCCCCACTCCACCCAGAGCGGTTCCTTGGCATCCCTGGCGCGCAATTTCCTGAACTTCAACACGTCCACCGCATACAGCGCGCCGGTAAGAACCATTAGTACAAAAAGGATCAGGGCAAAGTTCATCGCTATTCTCAGTTATCGACGCGCAGTACGGCCAGGAAGGCTTCCTGCGGAATTTCGACGCTGCCGACCTGCTTCATGCGCTTCTTGCCGGCCTTCTGCTTTTCCAGCAGCTTTTTCTTGCGTGAGATGTCGCCACCGTAGCATTTGGCCAATACGTCCTTACGCATCGCCTTCACGTTCTCACGCGAGATGATGTGCGAGCCGATGGCCGCCTGGATTGCCACGTCGTACATCTGGCGCGGAATCAGTTCCCGCATCTTGGAGGCCAGTTCGCGGCCGCGATATTGAGCGTTGGCGCGGTGTACGATCAACGACAGGGCATCGACCTTCTCGCTATTGATCAGGATGTCTAGTTTGACGACATCGGCAGCGCGATATTCCTTGAAGTCATAGTCGAGCGAGGCGTAACCCTTGGAGCAGGACTTCAGCTTGTCGAAGAAATCCATGACCACTTCGGCCATCGGCATTTCGTAAACCAGCTTTACCTGGCGACCGTGGTAATGCATGTCGACCTGATTGCCGCGCTTCTGGTTGCACAACGTGATGACGTTGCCCAGATAGTCCTGCGGCACAAAGATGGTCGCCGTGATTATCGGTTCGCGTACCTCTTCAGTCTTGGTGACATCCGGTAGTTTGGCCGGATTTTCGACCTCAACAATCGAACCATCGCGCATGACGACCTGGTAAACCACCGTCGGTGCGGTCGTAATCAGATCCTGATCGAATTCTCGCTCCAGTCGTTCCTGGACGATCTCCATATGTAGCAGACCCAGGAATCCGCAACGGAAGCCAAAACCCAGGGCCTGCGATACTTCGGGTTCGTATTGCAGCGATGCATCATTGAGTTTGAGCTTTTCCAGCGATTCGCGCAGTGAATCGTACTGGTTGGACTCCACAGGGTACAAACCGGCAAATACCTGCGGCTTGATTTCCTTGAAACCAGGCAAGGCCTCGGTGGCCTTGCGGTCCATCGTCGTGATGGTATCGCCAACCTTGGCCGCTTTCAGTTCCTTGATGCCGGAAATGACGAAGCCGACCTCACCGGCCCGCAGCGTCTCACGGGACTCGGATTTCGGAGCGAAGACGCCAACCTGCTCGCACAATTGCTGAGCACCAGTGGCCATGAACAGCAATTTGTCCTTGGGCTTGATGACACCGTCGACCACGCGGACTAGCATGACGACGCCGACGTAGTTGTCGAACCATGAGTCGATGATCAAGGCCTTGAGCGGCGCGTCCGGATCACCCTTAGGTGGAGGAATGCGGGCAACAACTGCCTCAAGGATATCCTCTACGCCGAGGCCGGTCTTGGCCGAGGCGAGTACTGCCTCGGAAGCATCGATCCCGATCACATCTTCGATTTCCTGGCGAGCGTTTTCCGGATCGGCCGAAGGCAGGTCGATCTTGTTCAACACAGGAACCACCTCGACATCGAGATCAAGTGCCGTGTAGCAATTGGCCACCGTCTGCGCCTCGACACCTTGAGAGGCATCGACGACCAGCAAGGCACCTTCGCAGGCCGACAGCGAACGCGAAACTTCGTAGGAGAAGTCGACGTGTCCGGGGGTGTCGATCAGGTTCAGGTTGTAAACCTTGCCATCACGCGCCTTGTAGTTCAGCGCGGCAGTCTGTGCCTTGATGGTGATGCCGCGTTCGCGTTCAATATCCATCGAATCGAGCACCTGGGCCTCCATTTCGCGATCGGACAAGCCGCCGCAAAGATGGATGATACGGTCGGCCAGCGTCGATTTGCCGTGGTCGATGTGCGCGATGATGGAGAAATTTCTAATGTGATCCATTGCTGCCAGTAAAAAAGGGCGCTGTCTGGCGCCCTTCCCTTTTCAGAAGACCCTGAATTCTAGCGGATTTGGGCCAAATATTCACGGGTTTTGGCTTCGTCCAGAAAGTAATGGCAAAGCTCTGTGTCGCCATGCAACAAGACCGGTACCAGTTCGTCGTATTTGGCCTCGAGATCTGGATCGGCATCGACGTCCAGTACCGTTACGGTGGCGCCAAATTCCGAAACCAGCGGAGCAAGTGCTACTTCCATGTCATGACAGAGATGGCAGTACCCTCGGCTCATCAGCGTCAGTTCAATTCCCGCCATTGAGCCCCTTGATCGTGATGAAGGTCTGCATTTCTCCGCGTCGAACCAACAGAGTGATATTGCTGCCTTTTTCGAACAGAGACAGCAGTTTATTCAACTGCTCGACGGTTTTGACCTCGGTCGTCGCCCCCTTGCTGATTACCGCAATGATGATATCGCCGGGACGAAGCTCCGAACGCGAGCCGCGGACATCTTCGATCAGCAGGCCTGAATTCAACTTCAGTTCGCGCTTCTGGTCTGCAGTGAGTTCGCTGACTACCAGCCCGAGGCGGTTTGCGACCTGCTCGGGCGGCTTTGTGCTACGGGTTTGTTTGGCGCTGGACTGCTTGTCGTCCTGCATCTCGCCGATAGTCACGCTGATCTCGCGTGTCACCCCTTTGCGCCACACCTGTGCAACGGAACGGCTTCCCGGTCGGGTCATGCCGACGAGACGAGGCAGGTCGGCCGAATTAGCAATGGTCTTGCCATCGAACTTCAGGATGACGTCACCGGGCTCCAATCCCGCCTTGTCAGCCGGGCCGCCTTTTTCGACCGCGTTGACTACTGCTCCCATGGGCTTGGCAAGACCAAGGGAATCAGCCAATTCCTTGCTGACTTCCTGAATCACGACACCGAGGCGCCCGCGGCTGACTTTGCCGGAAGCTCGCAACTGGTTCTGGATGTCCATTGCCACGTCGATCGGAATGGCAAAGGAAACCCCCATGTACCCGCCGGAGCGGCTATAAATCTGTGAATTGATGCCGACCACTTCGCCGCGCATGTTGAACAACGGCCCGCCTGAATTGCCGGGGTTGATGGCCACGTCGGTCTGCAGGAAGGGAACATAGTTTTCCTGCGGCAACGCGCGCCCCTTGGCGGACACGATTCCGGCTGTCACCGAATTGTCAAAGCCGAACGGCGAGCCGATCGCAACCACCCATTCGCCGACCTTCAACTGTGCGGGATCGCCCAACTTGACCGTCGGCAGTCCGGATGCCTCGATCTTGATCAGCGCAACGTCGGTGCGCTTGTCGGCACCAATGGTCTTGGCCTTGAACTCACGCTTGTCAGTCAGGCGCACCGTCACTTCGTCAGCACCATCGACGACGTGGGCATTGGTTAGGATGTAGCCATCCGCACTGATGATAAAACCGGAACCCAGCGATTTGTTCTCGAAGTCGCGCGGAATTGCCCCGCCCGGAGAACGGGGGATAAAACGCTTGAAATACTCGAAGGCGGGATCGCTTTCGTCAAGCGGGAACGGCATCATCTGTGCCTGCCCGCGGACGACCTGCGTCGTACTGATATTGACGACTGCTGGCCCCTGCTTTTCTGCCAACTCGGAAAAATCGGGCAGTCCGCGCGACTGCGCAAACGACAGCGAACACAGCAGCCAAAGGGAAATGAGTGCGACCAGGCGTTTCATGGGCAATATGACCTCCGGATTCAATCAAGAACGGGAAATGATATGGGGACCCTCAGCCATATTTCCAGCCCCCTGCCGGGTACGAAAAAGGATATACAGATAGGCTGCAAAAATCCCGCAGACCGAGCCAACGATCGCCCCGATATCCCCGCCGAACGGCATCCCAATAACTGCGCCGGCAATTGCTACGGTCAGCGGCAAAATATAGGCCAAATTCGCAGTGCGCCTGACGCTCCCCGGTGCGACGGCAATCTTGACCCGATCACCGATCATGGCGCCGACTGCATTGGTTACGCGATAGCTTTTCGGACCACTGCAGAACATCTGCGTCAGCTGTTGACCACCACAACCGCCTTCTTCATGGCAGCGGCCGCAACCGCCTTGCTCCACTTCGACCAAGGCTGACTCACCGTCTACCGCCCGGACAACCGCTCGGACGATTACCTGATCTGTATCCATGGTCACCAACGCTTGTCCGGTGCCGTATCGAGCAATGGGCGCAATTTGGCCGCAACGGCTTCACGAGCACGGAAGATACGCGAACGAACGGTGCCGATCGGGCAATTCATTATGCCGGCAATCTCTTCATATGACAGCCCTTCAAGTTCGCGCAGGACGATTGCCGTGCGCAGTTCTTCAGGCAAGGAATCCATGGCTGCATTGACAGTTTCGCCAATCTGTTTCGACAGAAGCAGGCTTTCCGGGGTATTGATGTCCCGGAGTTGGGTTGCGTCCTCGAAAGATTCAGCCTCTTCGGTATCGAATTCGGTACTGGTCGGCGCACGCCTTCCTTGCGAAACCAGATAATTCTTGGCTGTGTTAATGCCAATGCGATATAGCCAGGTATAAAACGCGCTTTCCCCTCGGAACGACGGCAATGCCCGATAGGCCTTGATAAATGCTTCCTGCGAAACATCTTCGACCTCTGCCGGGTCGCGGATAAAGCGCGATAGTAATCGCCCCAGCTTGCGCTGGTATTTGCCTACCAACTGGTCGAAGGCGTGCTGATCTCCGCCTTGCGCCCGTTCGACCAGCAACTGATCGATTTCGCGCTCACTCATGGTTCTCATTTTCCCTGGGGGTGGTCGTTAGTATGTTTATTGAACACAGTATAGCGCAGCCATTTTTCAGCAGAATACAGGGAATTCTCCTTATTTGTGACTGACTGTAACGGGATCAATCGTTTCATGCGTGCTATATTTGGCTCAAAATTCCCCTTACAGAGAACAGCCGTGCAGAAATTTGATGTCCTGATCATCGGCAGTGGCCTGGCTGGCCAATCTGCCGCTCTCAGACTCGCCCCGCATTGTCGCGTGGCCTTGGTGAGCAAGCGCAGTCTTGAGGATTCCGCGTCAGGGTGGGCCCAAGGAGGGATCGCTGCAGTTCTGGATAGCCAGGACTCGATCGAGGCACACATCCGGGACACCCTGGTCGCCGGGGCATGGCTCAACGATGAGAAAGCCACCCGTCACGTGGTCGAAAATGGCCGCCGCGTCATAGATTGGCTTATCGAACAGGGCGTGCCTTTTACCAAGGACTCCTCAGGCTATCACCTGACCCGCGAAGGCGGCCACAGTGCCCGCCGAGTCATCCACGTTGCCGATGCCACAGGCTTCGCAGTGCAGGACACCTTGACCAAGAAGGTTCGCGCCAATCCCAACATTACCATCCTCGAAGACCACATCGCCATCGATCTGATCACCGGCGAAAAACTCGGCAAGGGTGATCGGCGTTGCTACGGCGCTTATTTGCTGAACAACCGTAGCGGTGAAGTCGTCACCGTTGGCGCGTCGAATACCCTTCTCGCTACTGGCGGTGCCGGCAAGGTCTATCTCTATACAACCAATCCGGATACCTCGACCGGTGACGGAATTGCCATGGCTTATCGGGCGGGTTGCCGGGTGTCAAACATGGAATTCATCCAGTTCCATCCAACCTGCCTCTATCATCCCCAAGCGAAATCCTTCCTGATTTCCGAAGCAGTTCGTGGCGAAGGTGGCCTGCTCCGCTTGCCGGATGGCACGCGCTTCATGCCGGAGCACGATGACCGGGCCGAACTGGCTCCCCGTGATGTAGTCGCCCGCGCCATTGACTTCGAAATGAAAAAGCGCGGTCTGGACTGCGTCTTCCTCGATATTTCGCACAAGGGTGAGGAATTCATTCGTGGTCATTTCCCGAATATCCATGCCCGCTGCCTTGAATTGGGCATCGACATCACGCAGACCCCCATTCCAGTCGTTCCAGCCGCGCACTACACCTGCGGTGGCGTCGTCAGTGACTTGCACGGGCGCACCGATGTCGTCGGTCTCTATGTGGCTGGTGAAGCATCTTGCACCGGCTTGCATGGGGCCAATCGCCTGGCCTCGAATTCGCTGCTCGAATGCCTGGTTTTTGCCGAAGCTGCGGTCAATGATATTTTGAACCAGAAAGACAATGCGATTCCGGTTTTGCCTTTGTGGGACGAAAGCCGGGTCACCGATGCAGACGAAGAAGTGGTCATTTCCCATAACTGGGACGAGCTCCGGCGCTTCATGTGGGACTACGTCGGGATTGTCCGGACGACCAAACGCCTGAAACGCGCCAAACACCGTATTGGCCTGCTGATGCGGGAAATCGACGAGTTCTACGCCAATTTCCGGGTCAGTCACGATCTCATAGAATTGCGCAACCTCGTGGTTACTGCAGACCTCATCGTGCGCTGTGCCATGCAGCGAAAGGAAAGTCGTGGCCTGCACTTCTCCCGGGACTATCCGGAAATGGCTGCCAAGGCTAAAAACACAGTACTCAGGCGTCGTCAGCCGGTTCGTTGAATTTTGCGCGCCAGCGCAGGAAAACGCGCAAGCGTCTGAAATTTTGGCAATTTTTAGGGCCGACCGTAGCATTCAAGGTCCGGACTCGGCCATCGGCCATTTTCAGGCGAACAACGCATAGCCAAGGATGGACGATCGCGCCGGGCTGGGGTTCTGCGGCAACGAATTCTGCCTCGCCGCAACGCATCACCATTATTCGGCCGTCGTGCTCGAGTCTTATCGCAGAAAATGCAGGTGTCAGGCGCCTCCACGTAAGGAGCCCAGCCACGGCTATCCATGCCAGGAGAAGCAGGCGATATGGCTCGGTTTGAGGCCAGGCCGCCGTTAGCGCCCCTGCGGATACGAGGAGAATGCCAAATCCGGCATCCAGAAAGCTGGAACGGTGCAGTCCGATGATGACCGGAAACTGCACCGTTCGATTCCCTGCGAAAAAGACTTAGTTAGATGCGCTTGAAGACCAGCGAACCGTTGGTTCCGCCGAAGCCGAAGTTGTTTTTCAGCGCGATATCAATCTTCATCGGACGCGCTGCATTGGCGCAGTAGTCCAGATCGCATTCCGGATCCTGATTGAAGATATTGATGGTTGGCGGTGAAATCTGGTGATGGATCGCCAGAACTGTAAACAACGACTCGACGCCACCGGCACCACCGAGCAGATGGCCGGTCATCGACTTGGTCGAATTGACGACGATCTTGTAGGCGGAGTCGCCGAAGGCAGCCTTGATGGCATCCGATTCATTCTTGTCGCCAAGCGGCGTCGAAGTGCCATGGGCATTGACGTACTGAACGTCGGCCGGGGAAACGCCAGCATTTTTAAGGGCGTTGACCATCGAACGGCGCGGGCCATCCATGTTCGGTGCCGTGATGTGGTAAGCATCGGCACTCATGCCGTAGCCAGCCACTTCAGCGTAGATCTTGGCTCCACGTGCCTTGGCGTGTTCGTACTCTTCAAGGACCAGCACACCAGCTCCCTCGCCCAGCACGAATCCGTCGCGATCCTTGTCCCACGGACGGCTGGCCGTCGTCGGATCTTCATTGCGCGTCGACAGCGCACGGGCCGCGCTGAATCCACCCATACCGAGCGGCGACACCGTCGATTCAGCACCGCCGGCGACCATAACATCGGCGTCGCCGTACTCAATGAGACGCGCCGCTTCGCCTATGGAGTGAGTACCAGTCGTGCAGGCCGTCACTATGGCCAGGTTCGGCCCCTTGAAACCATATTCGATCGACAGGTTGCCGGAGATCATGTTGATGATCGACCCGGGCACGAAGAATGGCGACACCTTGCGCACGCCACCAGCGATGTATTCGTCCTTGGTTTCCTCGATCAGCGGCAAGCCGCCAATGCCGGAGCCAATGGCGACGCCTACACGCTCCGGGTCGGCCGAGCCTTCCTTGTCCAGTCCGGCGTCACGCACGGCCTGCATGCCAGCCGCCAGACCGTAATGGATAAATCTATCCATACGACGGGCATCCTTGGCGGAAATATATTGGGTGATATCGAAATTCTTCACTTCGCCGGCAAACTTGACCGGGAAAGTGGAGGTGTCGAAACGGGTGACGGGAGCGATACCAGAAACGCCGGCGATAATGTTCTGCCAGCCTTCTTCGACGCTGTTGCCGACCGGGGAAATCAAACCCAGGCCAGTGATGACGACTCTGCGACGTGCCAAGATGCACTCCGAAAGCAAATGTAGCAAGGCCGGCCCATGAGGCCGGCCTTGCCTGGTTCAAACCGGAATTGGCTTACTTCTTGTTGGCGAGGATGTAATCGACAGCCTGCTGAACCGTGGTGATCTTCTCAGCCTGGTCGTCGGGGATTTCGCACTCGAATTCCTCTTCCAGAGCCATGACCAGCTCGACGGTATCCAGGGAGTCAGCGCCCAGATCGTCCACAAAGGAGGACTCGTTCTTGATGTCCGCTTCGTTCACGCCCAGTTGTTCGGCGACGATCTTCTTGACGCGCTCTACGATGTTATCCATTAGAAAAACTCCTTCCCCTCAGGGGTACGAAAAAAAACGTTGTGATTCTACCAAAAGCCGAGGCTTAGCGATATCAATCCATAAACATGCCGCCATTCACATGCACGGTGGTTCCCGTGACATACGAGGCAGCAGGAGAAACCAGGAAGCCGACAGCGCCCGCAACATCTTCCGGCGTACCGGCACGGGCCAGCGGAATGGATGCAAGCATGGCGGCCTTCTGTTCATCGGTCAAGGCGTGCGTCATGTCGGTTGCGATAAAGCCCGGGGCAACGCAATTGACAGTGATGTTGCGGCTGCCCAATTCGCGCGCCAGCGAACGGCTCAGGCCGGCGACGCCAGCCTTGGCGGCGCAGTAATTGGCCTGGCCGGCATTGCCGGAATAACCGACTACCGAAGAAATATTGACGATACGGCCGAAACGCGCCTTCATCATGCCGCGCATGACGCCGCGTGAAAGCCGGAAAACCGCCTTCAGATTGGTATCAATGACGGCATCCCATTCATCGTCCCCCATGCGCATTGCCAGGTTGTCGCGGGTAATGCCGGCGTTATTGACCAGGATGGCGATGGCGCCGAATTCTTTGGCAAGATCGGACAAGGTCGAATCGGTCTGCGCAACATCGGTAACGTTGAGCACAACGCCCTTCCCCTTGATGCCGGCGTCGGACAGATAGGCGGAAATCTTCCCAGCCCCTTCATCGCTGGTCGCCGTGCCGATCACCGTCGCACCCTGCTTTCCGAGTTCCAGGGCAATGGCGCGGCCAATGCCACGAGTCGCGCCGGTAACGAGAGCAATTTTGTCGGTCAGCATGCTTACTCCAGGCCCAGATTGGCTTCTATTGAGGCGATATCGGCCAGCGCTACGCCGACGACCCCGTCGGCGCAACGCTTAGTCAAGCCGGCCAGCACCTTGCCGGGGCCGCATTCGGCCACGGTTTGGACACCCAGCGACCCCATCACCTGAATGATCTCGACCCAGCGTACCGGGTTGTAGGCCTGACGAACCAGCGCATCCTTGATCTGCCCCGGATCGTTTTCGATTGAAACATCGACGTTATTGATGACCGGAATACGCGGTGCATTGAGGGTCAGTTCGGCCAGGCGAGCAGCCAGCTTGTCAGCAGCCGGGCGAATCAGCGAAGAATGGAACGGTGCCGATACCGGCAGTGCCTTGGCCATCTTGGCACCGCGGGCCTTGCAGGCCTCCATGGCGCGCTCGACTGCCGCCTTGTGGCCGGCAATGACGGTTTGCCCATTGGCATTGAAATTGACCGGTTCGACAACCTCTCCTTGCGCAGCCTCAGCGCAGGCGGCGGCGATACCCGCGTCGTTCAGACCAAGAATGGCTGCCATGGCACCCGTCCCGACCGGAACGGCTTCCTGCATTGCCGCGGCACGCAGGCGGACCAGCGGAACCGCATCCTTCAATTCGATGACGCCAGCAGCGACCAGGGCCGAATACTCGCCCAAACTGTGACCAGCAAGAATTGCCGGCATCCTGCCGCCCTTTTCCTGCCATAGGCGCCATACGGCGATACCCGCAGTCAACATCACCGGCTGGGTATTCACCGTCTGAGCCAACGCTTCGGCCAGTCCTTCGGCAACCATTGCCCACAGGTCGTCGCCCAGGGCCGCGGAAGCTTCGTCAAAGGTGGCGCGGACCACGGCGGAATCACCGTAGGCAGCCATCATGCCAACGCTCTGCGAGCCCTGACCAGGAAATACAAATGCAAAAGACATGGTATCGTCCTCTTAAAACTCGAACAGGGCAGCGCCCCAGGTGAAGCCACCGCCGACGCCCTCGACCAGAACTTTCTGTCCGTGCTGGATTCGTCCGTCGCGCACCGCCTCATCCAGCGCCAGCGGTACCGAGGCTGCTGAAGTATTGCCATGACGGTCAACGGTAACAATGACCCGGTTGCGATCAACGCCGAGTTTTTTGCCGGTGGCTTCAATGATCCGGATATTCGCCTGATGAGGTATCAGCCAATCCACATCGGTGGTTTTGACGTCAGCGGTATGGCAAACCTCCTCGGCTACCTCGGCCAGCACACGCACTGCGAATTTGAACACAGCCTGGCCGTCCATGCGCAGGAAGGGATCACCGGTGACCTGACCGCCACAGATTTGTCCGGGTACGTTCAGGATGCCGTTCTGGCTACCGTCGGCATGCATGGCAGTGGCCAGGATTCCCGGCTTGTCTGACGCTTCGAGAACGACTGCGCCGGCACCATCGCCGAACAGCACGCAGGTGCCACGGTCGCTCCAGTCGAGAATACGTGAAAAGACTTCCGCACCGATGACCAGAGCCTTTTTGTGGCTGCCTGATCGTATGAATTTTTCGGCGATACCCAGGGCATAGGTGAACCCGGCGCATACGGCCTGAACATCGAAAGCGGCCGCCCTTTTGTTACCCAGTTTTCCCTGAATAAGGCAGGCGGTACTGGGAAAGATGTAATCAGGCGTCGAGGTCGCGACAATAATCAGGTCGAGGTCTGCTGCCGGCACACCAGCCATTTCCAGCGCCCGTTGAGCGGCGATCAGGCCAAGTTCACTTGAAGTCGTGCCAAGCTCAGCCAGATAACGGCTACGAATGCCGGTACGGGTAACGATCCACTCGTCGTTGGTATCAATGCCGCGAGCAGCCAGGTCGTTGTTGCTGACGGGGTTGCCCGGAAGATAGCTGCCAGTACCGATCAGGCGTGCGTACATAATCAGACGTTCTCCACAGCGGTAGCGGGGGCCGGGATCATCGCGGCGATTCGGCTAGAAATTCGTTCGACCACACGGTTCTCGGCCGCATCGAAGGCGCGCGAAATGGCGTTGCCAAAAGCCAGGACATCCGCCGAACCGTGACTCTTGACGGAAATACCCTTGAGTCCCAGAAGGATGGCGCCGTTGTAGCGACGATGGTCGAAACGCTTCTTGAAATTGTTCAACACCGAAATGGCAATCAGGGCAGCAAGTTTGGTCAGCCAGTTGCGCTTGAACTCACCACGCAATGATGAAGCCAGCATCTGGGCCAGCCCCTCGGAAGTCTTCAAGGCAACATTTCCGACAAAGCCGTCGCAAACAATTACGTCGGCATCTCCCTTGTAAATGCCGTCACCCTCGACATTGCCAATGAAGTTCAGATCAGAACCACGAAGCAGTTCGGCTGCGGCTTTGACGACCTCGTTACCCTTGATTTCCTCTTCGCCGATATTGAGGATACCGACGGTAGGTTGATCCTTGTGCTCCATGGCGGCGACCAGCATGGCGCCCATGATGCCGAACTGCAGCAGATGCTCCGGGCCGCAATCAACATTGGCACCCAGGTCCAGCATGTGGGTGTGGCCGTTGACGGTCGGCAGTGGCGCACAGATAGCCGGCCGGTCGATGCCAGGAAGCATCTTCAGTACAAAGCGGGAAATCGCCATCAGGGCACCAGTATTGCCGGCAGAAACGCAGGCGTCTGCATCTCCGGATTTGACCTGGTTGATAGCGACCCGCATGGACGAATCCTTCTTGTTGCGCAGCGCGAGGGCCGGCGACTCGTCCATGCCAACAACTTCGGTGGCGTGAACAAGACGAATGCGGGAATCGTTGGCATGGTTGCCGAGCAACGGGCGCAATACTTCCTCCTGACCGACCAGGACGAGATTGGCTGACGGATGCTCCGCAAGAAACTGAATGGCCGCCGGCACCGTCACAGACGGACCGTGGTCACCCCCCATGCAATCAATGGCAATGCGGGTTGTCATATGGGCAAAAGAAAAGGCAGGCGGCTCAAGGTAGAGCCAGCCTGCCCTTCATTGAACGATTACTCGCCCTTGCCCTTGACGACCTTCTTGCCGCGGTAGAAACCGGTCGGGGAGATGTGGTGACGCAGATGCACTTCGCCAGTGGTCGGCTCTACGGCCAGCGGCGGGGTGGTCAGGAAATCGTGAGCGCGATGCATGCCACGCTTTGACGGGGACTTTTTGTTCTGTTGAACGGCCATGTTGATACTCCAAAAAAATCAGTTCGGCTTGCCTTTTAGCCCGGACAATGCAGCGAACGGATTGATCCGTTCGCCCGCATCGGCCGCACCAGGCAAACCACATTTTTCGTGCCGCGGCGCCACTGGCAGGGCGAGGAGGATTTCATCCTCAACCAACTCGGCCACATCCAGTTCGCGTACCACCGGCAGGAAATCCCGGGTGTCGTCTTCCAGTTCGTCTTGCGACAAATCGGCACCTTCGGGAACGAGTTCCAGCAGGGTGTCGACATCAAGATCGCAAGGCACGGGTTCCAGGCAGCGCTGGCAAGCCAAGGGAACAAGCCCCGAAACCACCAAGTGCAGCATGGGTTCTCCGTTTTCGCCCTTGAATCCTTGAAGGCGGAAAGTTACCTCTCCTGCCAATTCAGCCAGCAAGTCATGCAGGCGTTCAAGGTCGGCGACGGCCAGCGTTCCCTCGAGAACACGACCATCCCTAGCAAATGCGAAAGCGTCCGAAATCCTTTTCAATCTTGATCTGTTGCGACTTAAACATTGAATGATATTATTTTTGGCTTTCCAAGTCAAAACAAAGTGCTGCTTCAAGTATTCATCGCAACACTTTGTTGTAACGAGTCTTTCATGCCGCAGAAACTGATTCTAGCCTCGACCTCGCCTTACCGCCGTGAACTTCTGGGCCGCCTCGGCCTGCCTTTCGAAGTGGCCAATCCGCAAACCGACGAAGCCGCGCTCCCAGGGGAAACACCCGAAGCCATGGCCTTGCGGCTTTCTGAAGCCAAGGCCAGGGCTGTGGTCGACAGCCATGGCGATGCACTGATTATCGGCAGCGATCAGGTTGCTACTGTCAAAGGCAAAATTTACGGAAAACCTGGAACGTACGAACGCGCCGTCGAGCAGTTGCGCGCACTATCTGGGAAGACTGTCAATTTCTACACCGGATTGTGTCTTCTCAACGCGCGAACCGGCGAGGCCGATGTCCGGGGCATTCCTACGTTGGTTACCTTCCGCTCGCTCAGCGATGCTGAAATCGAGAACTACCTGCGCCGCGAACCGGCCTACAACTGTGCCGGATCGGCAAAGTCTGAGGGGTTGGGGATTGCCTTGTTGCAGAGCATGCGTGGTGACGACCCGAATGCCCTGGTCGGCCTGCCCTTGATCGCCCTGTGTGACATGTTGCGTCGCCAGGGTGTGGCGGTCCTTTGATGGCAGGCACCCTCTATCTGATCCCGGTACCGCTCGGCCCGACACCGCCACAGGATTCACTGCCGCCGAGTGTCTTGTCGACAGTTCGTCCGCTGACCCACTTCGTTGTCGAGCAGGCCAAGACAGCACGCGCCTTCCTGAAAGCAGCAGGCACCGACAAGCCTTTGCAGGAACTGCAACTTGAAGAATTGAACGAGCATACGCGCGCCGATGTACTGGATCGCCTGCTCGCCCCGCTACGGGCCGGACATGACGTTGGCCTCCTTTCCGAAGCGGGTTGCCCTGCCGTAGCCGACCCCGGCGCCAATCTGGTCGCATTGGCACAGCGGGAAGATATTCGCATTGTGCCGCTGATTGGCCCCTCATCCCTTCTGCTGGCCTTGATGGCCTCCGGATTGAACGGGCAGCGTTTCGCTTTTCAGGGTTATCTGCCAGCCAAGGATGCTGACCGCTCGAAGGCCTTGCGTGATCTTGAACTTGAATCTCGAAAGCGCGAGCAAACGCAGATCTTCATCGAGACGCCTTACCGCAACCGGGCGATGTTTGATGCAATCCTGCAAGCCTGCCACCCCGGAACCCGCCTGACGGTTGCGACCGACCTGACACTGCCCGGGGAGTCGGTATCGACGCGGACCATCCAGCAATGGAAAAAACAAACGCCGCCCGAAATCGAGCGGCGTCCGACGGTGTTCTTGCTATTGGCCTGACCGTCAGCGAAGACGGACGCTACCGAGTACGCTTTCCGAAACGCCCTTCCAGAAACCGGCAGAGGTGCTGGCGCCGAGGCGCTTGGCAAAGCGCTCGGCAATGTTGTCCTGGACAGAATAATCGAGAACCTTTTCGGCCTTGATGACATCTCTGGCAACTGAGTCAACACTGCCATAGTCATCGGCGAGACCAAGCTGAATACTCTGGGCGCCCGTCCACATCAGGCCCGAGAACATTTCTGGCGTTTCCTTGAGGCGATTGCCGCGCCCGGTCTTCACCACGTCGATGAACTGCTTGTGGATGTCGTTCAGCAACAGCTGGGCGTGCGCCTTATGTTGCGGCGCCTGGGGTGAGAAGGGGTCGAGAAAGCCCTTGTTCTCGCCGGCCGTCAGCAGGCGGCGTTCGACGCCGGCCTTGTCCATCGTGCCGGTAAACCCAAAACCATCCATCAGCACGCCGATTGATCCAACAATGCTGGCCTTGTTGACATAGATGCTATCGGCCGCGGCCGCTACATAGTAGCCACCAGAGGCGCACATGTCCTCGACTACGGCGTAAAGGGGTTTGTCCGGGTGCTTGCCTCGCAGCCGGCGGATTTCGTCGTTGACGATGCCTGCCTGGACAGGGCTGCCGCCCGGGCTGTTGATGCGCAAGATGACGCCCGCAACATTTTTTTCCTCAAAAGCGCTGTTCAGTGCGGTAACGAGATTCTCGGCACTGGCCTCGCCCTTGGCTTCGATGACGCCGTTCAGATTGACGATGGCAGTATGTCGGACTTGATGTTCAGCCCCGCTACCCCAGTCTACGACGGCGACCAACACGACCAGCAGATATACGAATCCGAGGGCCTTGAAAAAACTACCCCAGCGCCGCCGGGCCCGCTGCTCGTCAAGCGCGGCGAAGGCCAGCTTTTCCAGGACCTTGCGCTCCCAGGCGGTGTCGTTGTTGGGGGATTGGGGGTTATCCATGATTCTCGTCTTGTTCAAAAAATATCTGACCGTCGATCTCGTGCATTGCCAAGGGTTTCAGACCCCTGCCCTGGCAACGTCCACTGAGACATCTACCCGTATCCGGAGCATAAAGCGCGCCATGAATCGAGCAAATCAAGTATAGCTTGGAATCATCGAAGAATTCGCCGGGCAGCCAGTCGAGTTCTGCCGGTACGTGGCCGCATTCGTTCAAATAGCCATGAACCTGCCCGCGATACCGAACTGCAAAGGCAGACACCTCACGGCCATAGCGCTGCACCGTGAAACGGACGCCCTTGCCCGACTCTGGCAGGTCGACACCGGCACAGATCAGGCGAAGTCGAGCAGCCAACCGTCAAGTTCCCTTACGCTGTGCAGGCAGGCTACCGGTTTATGTTCCAGCAAGTGATCGTGAGGATGGGCCCCGTAAGTCACGGCAAGTGCGTCGATTCCCGCGTTGCTGGCCATCAGCAGGTCGTGCGAAGTGTCGCCAATCATGACCGTCGCCCCGTTGGCGATGCCGAACTCGGCTGTCAGTTCTTCCAGCATTTGCGGGTGCGGCTTCGAATGGCATTCATCGGCGCAGCGCGAGGCCTGGAAAAACGGACGCAGACCAGAGTGATCCAGTGCCCGGTCCAGCCCGAGCCGACTTTTGCCGGTCGCAATGGCCAGGATATGGCCCGCTCCCTGCAGACGCTCCAGCATCTGCGGCACGCCTTCGAACAAGGTCAGTTGATGGTCGCCGGCCAAATAGTGAAAGCGATACCTGTCGACCATGGCCTGATAGCGGTCCGGCGGCAGGTCAGGAACGGCATGGCGCATGGCATCGACCAGCCCGAGACCTATGACATGCCGGGCCTGGCTGTCGGCAGGCACCGGCAAGTCGAGATCGCGACAGGCGGACTGGATGGCTTTGACAATGGCCCCGGCGGAGTCCAGCAAGGTGCCGTCCCAGTCGAAAACAATCAGTTCATATTTCATCGTTGGGAGAGTATCGATTCAAGATTTTCGGCGGTGAATTCACGGCCTTTTTGGGCATCGACCGTAGCAATGTAGCTTCTAAGGCCATCAGGCAATGGCGCGACACATTCGACAGGCACTGCACTCAGCGGGTGACGGAAAGCCATCCGCCAGGCGTGCAAGGCCATGCGTTTCAGGCCATCGCGTTTCAAGGCTTTGTTCAGCGGAAAATCGCCATACTTCTCGTCGCCGAGGATGGGGAAACCCAGATGCGCCAGATGCACCCGAATCTGGTGGGTGCGCCCGGTCTTCAGTTGCGCCTCGAGCAGGCTCATCTCCGGCCAGCGGGCGAGCAGGCGGAATACCGTGTGGGATGCCTTGCCGTCGTCGCGCACCATCACCCGACGCTCGCCGCCTTCGGTCAAGTATTTGTATAGCGGCAGCTTGACGTGCTGGGTATTGTTCATCCAGCGCCCCTTGACCAGCACCAGATAGCGCTTGTCGGCGCCAGCGCCGTGTTCGCGGAACATGTCGTGCAATGCGGTCAGCGCCAGGCGCTTTTTGCCGACGAGCAGGACGCCCGAGGTTTCCCGGTCCAGGCGGTGCGCCAGTTCGAGGAACTTGGCCTGCGGTCGCTGCCGGCGCAGGGCTTCGATAACGCCGAAACTGACACCGCTGCCGCCATGGACGGCAATGCCCTCCGGCTTGTCGATGACAAGCATTGCGTCGTCTTCGTAGATGATCGGTAGATCGACACGTTCCTTGGCTGCTTCCTCGACCTCGTTCTGCGGCCGCTCGGCAATACGGATCGGCGGAATGCGCACGTTATCGCCCTGGCAAAGGCGGTAGGTCGCATCAACCCGGCCGCTATTCACCCGCACTTCGCCGCTGCGCAATATCCGGTAGATATGACTTTTCGGGACGCCTTTGCAACGCCTGATCAGAAAATTGTCGAGGCGCTGGCCCTGCTCTTCTTCGGCAATCACTACATGGGCGACCGATTTGTTCCCTGCCACGTTCATTTTCTAATATACTGCCTGCGTTCTACGTCTCGGTTTGCAAGAGATGCCGAACCGTCAGACCGTTTGTGCCCTCGCGCTAACAGCGCGACCGCCCTGCGGCAGGCTCGAAGTCTCACCTGCGCCAACTGCACAGGCCAGACCAACGTGAAACGACTGGTTAAGTTCACTCACCAAAAGTAGTGATGTTAATGGATAAGCCCACTGTAAGCACGCACGGATTGCCCGTTGCAGGAATTTTCAGGCCACGCATTTCAATAAAAAACACGTGGCCGTTTGTTGATCAGCACCTTCAAATCGCCTTTGCCCTCATCCCACACATGAACGCAACCCGATCTAGATAAGTCGCTGCCTGCCAGGGCGTTTCGTTGCTGCGTGCTTCCGTGCGCTGGAGCCCGAAAATAAATGAAACGCATGCTATTCAATGCGACACAGGCGGAAGAACTCCGTGTCGCCATTGTCGATGGTCAGAAACTGATTGATCTCGACATTGAGTCCGCCGCCAAGGAACAACGCAAGAGCAACATCTACAAGGGTGTCATTACCCGCATCGAACCGTCTCTCGAAGCCTGCTTCGTCGATTACGGTGCCGATCGCCACGGCTTCCTGCCGTTCAAGGAAGTTTCCCGCGCTTTTTTCCATCCGGGTACTGACGTCGGCCGCGCCAAGATTCAGGAGGCGCTAAAGGAAGGTCAGGAACTGATCGTCCAGGTCGACAAGGACGAACGTGGCAACAAGGGCGCCGCCCTGACCACCTACGTTTCGCTGGCCGGCCGCTACCTCGTGCTGATGCCGAACAACCCGCGTGGCGGTGGCGTTTCCCGTCGTGTCGACGGTGACGAACGCGCCGAACTGCGCGAAATCATGGATCAGCTCGAAGTGCCCAACGGCATGAGCCTGATCGCCCGCACCGCCGCTATCGGCCGCCAGGCTGAAGAACTGCAGTGGGACCTTAACTACCTGCTGCAACTGTGGACCGCCATCGACGGCGCCGCTCAGCAGCAGAGCGGCGCTTTCCTGATCTACCTGGAAGGCAGCTTGGTCATTCGCGCCATCCGTGACTACTTCCAGCCGGACATCGGCGAGATCCTGATCGATACCGACGAGGTTTACGAGCAGGCCCGCGCCTTCATGGGCACGGTCATGCCCGGCAATGTCAATCGCGTCAAGCGCTACCGCGACGACGTGCCGCTGTTCTCGCGCTTCCAGATCGAACACCAGATCGAGACGGCCTTCGCTCGCCAGGTTAACCTGCCGTCTGGCGGCGCCATCGTCATCGACCACACCGAAGCGTTGGTCGCTGTCGACGTCAACTCCGGTCGGGCCACCAAGGGTTCCGACATCGAGGAAACCGCGTTCAAGACCAACCTCGAAGCCGCTGAAGAACTGGCCCGCCAGTTGCGTCTGCGCGACTTGGGTGGCCTGATCGTGATCGACTTCATCGACATGGAAAACACCAAAAACCAGCGCGAAGTCGAAAATCGCCTGCGCGATGCGCTGCGTTTTGACCGTGCCCGCGTCCAGATGGGCAAGATCAGCCGCTTCGGCCTGATGGAACTGTCCCGTCAGCGCCTGCGCCCGGCTTTGGCCGAAACCAGCTACATTCCCTGCCCGCGCTGCACCGGCACCGGCCACATCCGCTCCACCGAATCAGCTGCACTCCACATCCTGCGCATCCTGGAAGAGGAGTCGATGAAGGAAAATACCGGCGCCGTGCATGTCCAGGTACCGGTCGATGTCGCCACCTTCCTGCTCAACGAAAAGCGTCCGGACATCCAGGCCATCGAGTTGCGCCACAAGGTCACCATCCTGCTGATCCCGAACGTTCATCTCGAAACACCGGCCCATACGATCACCCGTCTGCGCCACGACGACCTGAACCAGGACGATGTCCGCGAACCGTCCTACAAGATGGTCGACATGCCGCTTGAAGAAGCCATCAAGCAGGCAACCCAGATGGAAGCCGCCAAACCGCGCCAGGAAGCCGCCATCAAGGGCATTTCGCCGGATCAGCCGGCACCGAACCTTCCGGAAAAGACTGAAGTCGCCGCGACTGTTCCGGTCGCAGTTCAGCCGGAAGGCGGCCTGTTCTCGAAAATCTTCTCGTGGTTCCGTGCTCCGGCCAAGCCGGTGGAGCCGGTCGCCGAACCGGCCCCGGCCAAGAAGCCGCGTGAAGGCCGTGGCGATGGCCGTCGCGACCGCGATGGCCGTCGTGGCGGCCGCAACGGCAACAAGCGCGACGAAGAGCGCGGCGAACGCAACAAGGAACGCGGCAATCGCAACGAGCGCAATGCAGAAAAAGCCCCGGGCGATGAGTCTGCTGCCGGCAATGGCGAGCGCCAGGAGCGCCGTCCGCGCGGCGAACGCAAGGAGCGTCGTGAGCGTCAGCAACCGGAAGCAGTAGAAAGCAAGCTGGTTCAGGCGCCGGTGAGCGATCTGGCCGTCGTTGCACCGTTGCCAGGTGGCGAAGCGCCCGAAGGCCAGGGTAACGAAGAGCAAGGCGGTCGTCGTCGCGGTCGTCGCGGTGGTCGTGGCCGTGGCGAGCGTCGCAATGAGGCGGACAACGCTGCCGTCGCGCCGGTTACCGAAATGGCTGTCGAAACGGAAGCACCTGTTGAAGCAGCAATCGTCGAAGAACCCGTCGTCGTCACGATTCCGGCCGCAGTAGAACCGATTGTCGAGGCGGAACCGATTGCCCAGGCGGTCGAGCCGGCTCCCGTCGTCAGCGAACCTGCTCCGATCGTCGAAGTGGCCGCCCCTGCCCCGGTCGCTACCGAGAATGCTACGGTCGATGCCCTGGAAGTGCAAAAAATCGAATCTGCTCCTGCACCTGTTGCCGAGCCGGTCGACATCGATGCGGCACTGGCCGGAAGTGGGCTGGTGATGGTGCAGACCACGGCCGCTCCGGTTGCCATGGCACCGGCTGAACTGCCGGTCAAACTGGGCCGTCCGCGCAAGCAGAAGCCAGTTTCAGAAAACACTGACAGCGAACCGTTGGTCATGGTCGAAACCGGCAAATAAACGTCATTCGATCCCAATGAGAAGGGGCACCCGCGGGTGCCCCTTCTCATTTCCGCAAGCCGACCAGACTAGCTGCGATTCAGTTTCTTTTTGATGTCCTCGACCAGGCCGAGCGCTGCGTCCTCGACCATGTCGAGAACAAGATCGAATCCATGGCCCAACCCGTAATAGGGATCGGGCACCTCGTCGTCATCAAAATTCCGTGAGTAGTCCATAAACAGCCCGATGCGATCCTGTTGCTCCGGCGAGGCCAGGCGCTTGAGGTTGTCAAGGTTGCTCTTGTCCATGGCCAGAATCAGATCGAAATAATCCAGATCCTGCCGGGCTACCTTGCGGGCACGTAGCTGCGACAGGTTGTAACCTCTGGCTGACGCGGCCCGCTGGGTTCTCGAATCAGGCGCTTCGCCGACGTGATAGCCATGCGTTCCCGCAGAATAAACTTCAACTTTATCGCCGAGGTTATTGATTTTTATAAAATGCCTAAGAACACCTTCGGCTGTCGGTGAGCGACAAATATTGCCCATGCAGACAAGTAGCACGCGAAAGCTCATGTTGTCCCATCTCCGTCGGGGTCGTGCTGTGCCGCGCCGAATACACGTTCCTTGAGTCGGAACAACTCGTCGCGGGCCGCCGCCGCTTTTTCGAATTCCAGGTTTTTCGCGCACTCGAACATCGTCTTTTCGAGGCGCTTGATTTCCCTGGCCACTGTTTTTTCATCCATTGCATCGTACACCGCCTGCTGCTGGGCCGCTTTTAGTTCGGTTTGGGCCGATCCGGCATCGTAAACCCCGTCGATGATGTCCTTGATCTTCTTGGACACCCCGCGAGGTATGATGCCGTGCTCGCGATTGAAGCTGATCTGCTTTTCCCGTCGCCGCCCGGTTTCGGCAATGGCGCGCTGCATGGATTGTGTAATCGTATCAGCATAGAGTAATGCTGTGCCATTGATATGGCGCGCCGCGCGGCCAATTGTCTGGATTAAGGAGCGTTCGGAGCGCAAGAAGCCCTCCTTGTCGGCATCGAGAATCGCCACCAGCGAAACCTCCGGAATATCCAGGCCCTCGCGCAGCAGGTTGATGCCAACCAGCACGTCGAATTCGCCCAGGCGCAGATCGCGGATGATTTCGACGCGCTCCACGGTGTCGATGTCGGAATGCAGGTAGCGCACCTTGATGCCGTTGTCGGCCAGAAAGTCCGTCAGGTCCTCGGCCATACGCTTGGTCAGTGTCGTAACCAGCACGCGTTCGCCAACGGCGACCCGCTTGCCGATTTCAGCCAGCAGATCGTCAACTTGAGTCGATGCCGGACGAACGATGACCTCAGGGTCGATCAAGCCGGTCGGCCGGGCCACCTGTTCGACGACCTGGCCAGCATGCTGCTGTTCGTAGTCGGCCGGTGTCGCCGAAACGAAAATGGTCTGGCGCATGTGCGCCTCGAACTCGTTGAACTGCAACGGTCGGTTGTCGAGCGCCGAAGGCAGCCGAAAACCGTAATCGACCAAGTTTTCCTTGCGCGAGCGGTCGCCCTTGAACATACCGCCAACCTGGCCGATGGAGACGTGCGACTCATCGATGAACATCAGCGCATCAGGGGGCAGGTAGTCGATCAGCGTCGGCGGCGCCTCGCCGGCTTTTCTCCCGGAAAAATGCCGGGAGTAGTTCTCGATTCCCTTGCAGAAGCCAATCTGGTCGAGCATTTCGAGATCGAAACGGGTGCGCTGCTCGATTCGTTGCGCCTCGACCAGCTTGTTGTTGCGGGTGAAAAAGTCGATTCGCTCGCGCAACTCGTCCTTGATCGCTTCGATTGCCCGAACGACCGTGGCCCGCGGCGTCACGTAATGCGAGGCCGGAAACACCGTGAAGCGCAGGGCCTTATGCAGCAAATGGCCGGTCAGTGGGTCGAAAAACTGCAGTGCCTCGACCTCGTCGTCGAACAGCGAGACGCGAATAGCGTGTTCTGCATGTTCGGCCGGGAAAATGTCGATGATGTCGCCGCGCACACGGAAAGTGCCGCGATGGAAATCCATCTCGTTGCGCTCGTACTGCATGTCCGACAGGCGCTTGATGATCGCCCGTTGGTCCAGCTTGTCGCCGACGCGCATGGTCAGGATCATATTGTGGTATTCGTCGCGGTCGCCGATACCGTAGATGCACGATACCGTGGCGACGATCACCACATCGCGTCGCTCGATCAGGCTCTTGGTCGCCGACAGGCGCATCTGCTCGATGTGGTCGTTGATCGAGCTGTCCTTCTCGATGAACAGGTCGCGCGACGGCACATAGGCTTCCGGCTGGTAGTAGTCGTAGTAGGAGACGAAATACTCGACGGCGTTCTCCGGAAAGAATTCCTTGAACTCGGAATACAACTGCGCCGCTAGCGTCTTGTTTGGCGCCAGCACCAAGGCAGGACGCCCGGTGCGGGCGATTACGTTGGCCATCGTGTAGGTCTTGCCGGAGCCGGTCACTCCAAGCAGGGTCTGGAACGACAAACCGTCTTCCAACCCTTCGACCAGCTGCCGGATTGCCTCGGGCTGGTCGCCGGCAGGCGGAAATGGCTGATGTAGTCGATAGGGACTACCCTCATAACAGACAACTGGCGCGCCGGTGTTGGTTTCGCTCATGGTAAAATTTGCAGGTTTCTCGTTGTGCGGCCGGTTGGCCGTGCGGACACTGTTCGTATTATTCCACGGAGTCTCTATGTCCTCTTCGATCTTCGCTGCGGTGGAAATGGCCCCGCGCGATCCTATCCTCGGTCTGAATGAAGCTTTCAATGCCGATGCGCGCACCACCAAGGTCAACCTCGGCGTTGGCGTGTATTTCGACGACAACGGCAAGATTCCGCTGCTCGCCGCCGTCAAGGCCGCCGAGGATACTCGCGTCAAGGCAGCACTGCCGCGCGGCTACCAGCCAATCGAAGGCAATCCGGCCTACAACAGCGCCGTCCAGAACCTGCTGCTCGGCAAGGACTCCGCCCTGATCGCCAACGGCCAAGTTATCACCGCCCAGGCCCTCGGCGGTACCGGCGCCCTGAAGATCGGCGCCGATTACCTGAAACGCCTGAACCCGAACGCCAAGGTTTATATCAGCGACCCGTCCTGGGAAAACCATCGTGCCCTGTTTGAGTCCGCCGGTTTCGTCGTCGAAAACTACCCGTACTACGACGCGGCCACTCGTGGCGTCAATTTCGACGGCATGAAGGCCTGCCTGAAGGGGCTGGACGCCGGTTCGGTGATCGTCCTGCACGCCTGCTGCCACAACCCGACCGGCGCCGACCTATCGGACGCCCAGTGGGGCGAAGTCGTCGCCATCTGCCAGGAACGCGGCCTGGTGCCCTTCCTCGACATGGCTTATCAAGGATTTGCCGACGGCATCGATGCTGATGCCGTGGCCGTCCGCGCCTTCTCTGCTTCCGGCCTGCAGTTCTTCGCCTCCAGCTCCTTCTCCAAGAACTTCTCGCTGTACGGCGAGCGCGTCGGCGCCCTGTCCATCGTCACCGCTGGCAAGGACGAATCGGCCCGGGTGATGTCGCAGGTCAAGCGCGTCATCCGCACCAATTACTCCAACCCGCCGACCCATGGCGGTGCGCTGGTTGCGGGCGTACTGGCCTCGGCTGAACTGCGCCAGATGTGGGAAACCGAGCTGGCCGGCATGCGTGACCGCATCCGCGCCATGCGCACTGGTCTGGTCGATGCCATCAAGGCCCAAGGCGTTGCCCAGGACTTCTCCTTCGTCGCCCAGCAGCGTGGCATGTTCTCCTACACCGGCCTTACTGCCGCCCAAGTAGATCGCATGCGGGAAGAGTTCGGCATCTACGCCGTTTCAACCGGCCGCATCTGCCTGGCCGCGCTGAACACCAAGAATCTGGACTACGTGGCCAAGGCTATTGCAGCAGTGACCAAGCCCTGATTTATCCGGCCATTGGCTGCACGAAAAGGGCGGAACTTCGGTTCCGCCTTTTTATTTGCTGGCTGTCGCAGTCAAATCCGGCAGGACACCAGTAACGCGGACCGCGGCACGCTGGCTCGATACGGAACTCTGAAGGGTGACCGCCATCGTGCCATCGACCTGCCCATTCCGTTCGGCCACGAAGTGCCCGTTTGCCGTCACCATGCCGGCGTCCATGCGTACTTCGCGCCCAACCACCTGCCGTGGGGTAATACTGATCGTCGAGCGCAACCGGTCGAACTTGGTGCTCCCTGCCCGGACTTCCGAGCCTCCGGCACGGCGAGCCGCTTCGCCAAGATCAACACCGTGCAGGATGCCCCGAGTAATCTCTGTAGTCAGCAAGGCTTCAGTGTTGCGCCACAGGGTTTCCCAGTCGCTCCCGACAGAACGCAGACGAATGCTTCCTGTCATGTCGCCTTCGATCTTCAGGGACGGCGCAAACTCCTCGCTGACCTTGCGGCTATCCAGTCGAGTCAGTGTTCCGTCACCTGCCATCGACAGGCCATTGCTCCAGTCGAGCAGCCAATTGCCGCGAAGTATTCCGCCCAGAAAGGTGGTATCGATCTTTTCGACCAACAGCTTGTCGTTCTGCAACAGGCCCTTGGCCTGCAAAGAAGCAAACAGTATGGCGCTGCCCGAAGGCTTCCAGGCCCGTCCCTCGATGCCCAGCACAATTCCTGCGGCGCTTGGCGTCACGTCGACCAAAAGGCTACGGTCGGCTGTTTCAAAGACGGCTTTTTCCAACTTGCCATCGGCACGAATATCGAGGTTGCCGTAGATATCGCTCAGGGCCAGTTGCTCACCCAACAATATCTGCGATTGCTCGAGATGGATTCTCGACACCTCGATGCCGCCGTCGCTCAACTTGCTGCCGCGAAACAAGGGCATGGAAACCAGGCGATTGGATGATATCGCCGCGCCGGAAATGTCGATTCTGGAAATCTTGTGCGGCGCTCCGCCAAGCAGGGACAACGGCGATGAAACCCTGACTTCGGCAATCTTTCCGTCGGATGGCTCCCCTATCCGGATGCCCGTCAATTTCAGATGTGGGCTGGGAAAAAATGCAAGCTCCACGTGATCTATCTTGATCGGAGCATTGACGAGTTGCGACGCTGTTGTCTCAAGGCCGGGTTTGAATTTCTCGTAGGGGTAGAACAGCGCTGCGCCCAAAAGCGTAACGACAATGGCCGCGCCACCCAGCATGACCGAGCGCACGCGAAAAAGCGGCGATTTTTCAATGTCATCCACCGGCTCGGGTTCTCTTGCCGGCGATCGCTCCAAAGGTACCAGGGGAATATCAAAGCCGTTCGCAGTGGGCAGAATCGGTTTTCCGAAAGAAGAAAAATTGCTGGCAGCACTTTGTCCGGATCGAGAAGCTGCACCACTGAGCGATTTTGGGCCGAATGTCGAAAATTCCGACATTGCTGAAGCAACCGCCTGCGGAGACTCGTTTTGAGCGTTCTTGCGGCTTTCTTCCCACACTGACACGGCTTCGATAGTCGGCGCGATGTAACCGCCCTCTTCCAGCTCACGCAAAGCCGATTCAACCAGGCGTGGATTGCCGATTTTTGCCGACAATTCCGCGACGCTCACCTTGCCATCAACCAGGACCAGCACCATGCGCAAATTACGCTGGACGACACGTGTGCTTTGACGCACTGCCTCGTCGCCAGTTGGGGTTTTTGCGTAGATGAGATTCGGGTCCATGGCTGATGTTTATTGTTGTTAAAAAGTCACAAAACGCTTGACAGTAGGGGATTCTACTCCTAGAATGCGCATCTCTGTTCCTCGATAGCTCAGTCGGTAGAGCGCCGGACTGTTAATCCGTAGGTCCCTGGTTCGAGCCCAGGTCGAGGAGCCAGAATTTCCTGTCAAAAAGCCCAGCCCAAAGGTTGGGCTTTTTGCATTTCTAGATCGCTGTCTGACCTGCATTTGTTGCTCTCTCGGTTGGAACGGGTGTTTTATCATCGCTGATGATAATATCATTTCAGCCTTCGGTAACATCTTTGGCGATTTTTCGACGAACTTTTCGATTTTTGATCTCTCTACTTGTAGAGAAGCGACGGCGGGTCGATAATCTTCCCACAGAGGTCGCGTCCGCGTATTTTGCAGACCGTTGAAAGCCACCGTCCACCATGCAAAACGAAACACTGAAGCCCGAAGTTACACCCGAAGGATTCGCAGGATTCACGCCCAAAATCGCCATGCCGGCGACGGGTTACAGTGAAGGAACGCTACTCGACAAATACGGACGACGCATCACTTACGTTCGCTTGTCGATCACTGATCGTTGCGATTTCCGCTGCACCTACTGCATGGCCGAGGACATGACTTTTCTGCCTCGCCAGGAAGTGATGAGCCTGGAGGAATGCTTGCGTGTAGCCTCGGTTTTTGTTGGCCTTGGCGTCACCAAATTGCGGATCACGGGGGGGGAGCCGCTGGTTCGCAAGGACGCAATGTGGCTGATCGAGCGCCTGGGGGCAATGTCGGGTCTGGAAAATCTGGTGTTGACCACCAACGGTTCGCAATTGGACAGGTTTGCTGGACCGTTGCGTACCGCCGGCGTGAAACGTATCAACATCAGCCTGGATACCCTGAAGCCGGAGCGTTTCCGGAAAATCACCCGGATTGGCGATTTGAGCAAGGTACTGAGGGGTATCGATGCCGCTCGCGCTGCCGGTTTCCGGAGAACCAAACTGAATGCGGTAATGATGCGTGGAACCAACGACGACGAATTTGTCGACCTGGTCCGCTTTGCGGTCGACAACGAACTCGATATTTCTTTCATTGAAGAAATGCCGCTTGGTGAAATTCTTGGTCGCAGCAATACCTATATTTCCTCCGAAGAAACCCGGGATCTGCTGGCGCAGCATTTCGAACTGATTCCTTCTGCCGAAAATTCCGGCGGCCCCGCGCGTTACTGGCGAATTCCGGGTAGCGAATCGCGTGTCGGCTTCATTTCACCGCACAGCCATAACTTCTGCGATACCTGCAATCGTGTGCGGATTACCGCCAAGGGTGAACTCTATCCCTGCCTTGGTCAGAACGATGCCGCAAATTTGCTGACCATCCTGCGTAGCGGAAGTGACGATCTTGCCTTGCGCCAGGCCATTGTTGACAGCATGGGAATCAAACCGTTCGGACACGATTTCACCCATCAGATGGATGCGCCGCAGGTCGTTCGCTTCATGTCGATGACCGGCGGCTGAACCCATGCCGGAAACCGGCCGGCAGTTATCCCGACCCAACTGGTCACCGCTGCTACAAGGCAACCGCAAGTTTCATCTGATGGCCCTGGCAGTCGCGGCGGCAGTTGCTTTGGCCGCATACCTGCTTGCGCCGGGAATCGGAACTGCCTTGTCTCTGGTTCTCGTATTGCTGGCGATAACCTGGATCGTCGTCGAGGAATGGCGACATTTCCAGTCGGTCAGCCGTGCCTACGAGATGGCAATGCTGGCGGCGCACGATGGCTTCTGGGAATGGAATCCGCAAACCAAGGCGCTTCATGTCGGGCGGCGGCTGCTACAAATCCTGGGTTATCACGAGGATTTCCTCCCCGATACCAACGCTTGGTTTCGTCTGGTGCATCCGGACGATGTAGCAAGCTATAACCGGGCAGTCGCGCTGCATCTGAAAGGAGATAGCGAGTATTTCTACTGCGAGTACCGCGTACTGGCCAGCGACGGACTTTATCGCTGGATCGCCTCACGTGGCCTTGCCGTGCGCAACAGGCAGGGGCTGGCCTACCAGATGGTCGGCTCGGTGACCGACATCACTCAGCGCCGAGATCATCAGGACGAACTGGAGTTTCTTGCCCGGCACGATGTGCTGACCGGGTTGCCCAATCGCCTGCTGTTTGCTGAGCACCTGAGCGAAGCGATCAACGCTGCAAAGCTCATGAATCATCAGTTAGCCGTGCTGTTTTTCGACTTGGACCGCTTCAAGAACATCAATGACACGTTGGGTCACCGTGCAGGAGATCGCTTGTTGCAAATGATGGCCAAACGCGTTGGCAACAAGTTGGCCGGGAACGGCCGACTGTATCGTCAGGGAGGCGACGAGTTCATTGTTCTTCTGGCGCCGGTGGCTAATGCCGAAGCTGCGCTATCGGTAGCCAGCAAGGTGAAGGAAGTCATCGCCACTCCGATTACCGGGGATGAAACGGACTATTTCACCAGCGCAAGTATCGGTGTCAGCCTCTTTCCTGACGATGCGGGCGATGGCGAAACCCTGTTGCGCCATGCCGATACTGCGATGTATGAGGCGAAGGGGGCTGGCGGGAACGCCATCCGGACGCATACCCAGCAGATGGATGAGCGCGTGGTTTCCCGTATGAGTCTGGAAATCAGCTTGCGACGGGCAATTCAGGACAACCAGCTCGATCTCCATTTCCAGCCCAAGGTCGACACCCTCAGCCGGCGGCTCGTCGGTGCCGAGTCTCTACTGCGCTGGCACGATGGCGAAAAACAGGTCCCCCCCGATCGCTTCATCCCCGTCGCCGAGGAAAGCGGCCTGATTCTCCCCATCGGAGAATGGGTCATCGATCGCGCCATTGCCCAGATTGCCCGTTGGCGAGAGCAGTATGCCGATCCGGTCCCGATCACGATCAACCTTTCGCCCCGGCAGTTCTGGCGCCCGTCGGTTTCGCGCTACATCATCGATGCCCTTCTGGCGGCTGGCGTACCCAATTCCGCCCTGGAGGTCGAGGTCACCGAATCGGTGCTGCTCGATGCGGACAGCGGCTGCATCGAGGAATTGATGCGCCTGCGCGATGCCGGCATACGCATTGCACTTGACGATTTCGGGACTGGCTACTCCTCCCTTTCTTACCTCCACCGCCTGCCGATCAACACGCTGAAGATCGACCGTTCGTTCATCAACGCCCTGCCCCTCGATGGCACTACCGGCGGGAGCGAACCACTGGTGCGCGCCATCGTCGCCATGGCGCAGAGCCTGTCGCTGGAAGTGGTGGCCGAGGGCGTCGAAACTGAAGCCCAGTTTGAATTCCTCAAATCACTGGGCTGCGAAACGATTCAGGGCTACCTGACCGGACGGCCGGTCAATGCCGCTGAATTTTCGGCAAAATATCTGGCCGACCGTAGCATTTTGGGGGAAAGCATCCCTTAAATGCTGCCTGGAATGGATTTCCCGAAATCCGCCACAGATATCGGCACTCAAAAAAATGGCGACCCAGCGGGTCGCCATTTTTGTCGGCTTTCGCCTGGTTACAAACCGCGAACTGCCCGCTTGCGCTCGATTTCGGTCAGGTAACGCTTGCGCAGACGAATCGACTTCGGCGTCAGTTCGACCAGTTCGTCCTCGGCAATGAACTCGACGGCTGCTTCCAGGCTCAGCTGGACCGGCGGCACCAGGCGCACCGCTTCGTCGGTGCCGGAGGCGCGGACGTTGGTCAGCTGCTTGCCCTTGATCGGGTTGACCACGAGGTCGTTCTCGCGGCTGTGGATGCCGATGATCATGCCTTCGTACAGCTTTTCGCCCGGGCTGACGAACATGCGGCCGCGATCCTGCAGCTTCCACAGCGCGTAGGCCACGGCTTCACCGTTGTCCTGGGAGATCAGCACGCCATTGCGGCGCTCGGCGACCGTACCGTCCTTGACCGGGGCGTATTCGTCGAAGACGTGGCTCATCAGGCCGTTGCCGCGGGTCAGGTTCATGAATTCGCCCTGGAAACCGATCAGGCCACGGGCCGGGATCCGGTATTCGATACGGACGCGACCGCGACCGTCCGGCACCATGTCCTGCAGGTCGCCCTTGCGCATGCCGAGGCTTTCCATGACGCCACCCTGGGTGTCTTCCTCGACGTCGACGGTCAGCAGTTCGTACGGTTCGCACTCGACGCCGTTGATTGTCTTCTTGACGACGCGCGGGCGACCGACGGCCAGCTCGTAGCCTTCGCGACGCATGTTTTCGAGCAGGATACCGAGGTGCAGTTCGCCGCGGCCCGCGACGTCGAATACGTCGCCATTCGGCGTGTCATGGACGCGCAGCGCCATGTTGGTCAGCAGTTCCTTGTGCAGGCGGTCGCGCAGCTGGCGGCTGGTGACGAACTTGCCTTCGGTGCCGGCCAGCGGGCTGGTGTTGACCATGAACTGCATGGACAGCGTCGGCTCGTCGATCTTCAGCAGCGGCAGCGATTCCGGTTGCTCCGGATCGGTCACCGTGCAACCCAGCACCAGGTCTTCGATACCGGTGATCTGGACGATGTCCCCGGCGTGGCCTTCTTCGAGCTCAACCTTGTTCAGGCCCTTGTAGCCGAAGACCTGGCCAATCTTGGCCTTGATCGGGGTGCGCTCATGTTCAGCAGCTTCTTCTTCGGTACCGAACATGACCAGCACGTTCTGGCCGGTCTTGACCTTGCCGCGATTGATCTTGCCGACGCCGATACGACCGACGTAGGACGAGTAATCCAGGGCAGTGATCTGCAGCTGCAGCGGCGCTTCGATATCGGTGTCCGGGGCCGGCACGTGGCGCAGGATGGTGTCGAACAGCGGCTTCATGTTTTCGCGCGGCTGATCGAGTTCCATGGCAGCCCAGCCGTTCAGGCCGGAAGCGTAAACGATCGGGAAATCGAGTTGTTCGTCGGTGGCACCCAGCTTGTCGAACAGGTCGAAAGTCAGATTGACGGCCTGGTCGGGATCGGCGCCATCGCGGTCGACCTTGTTGACCAACACAATCGGACGCAGGCCGAGAGCCAGCGCTTTCTTGGTCACGAAGCGGGTTTGCGGCATCGGGCCTTCGGCGGCATCGACCAGCAGGACGACGCCATCGACCATGCCCAGCACGCGCTCGACTTCACCACCAAAGTCGGCGTGACCCGGGGTATCGACGATGTTGATGTGAACGCCTTCGTACTCGACCGAGGTGTTCTTGGAAAGAATCGTGATGCCACGTTCCTTTTCCAGGTCGTTGGAGTCCATGACGCACTCGACCAGCTGCTGGTGAGCGGCGAAGGTACCGGACTGGCGGAGCAATTGGTCGACCAGCGTGGTTTTACCGTGGTCAACGTGGGCGATGATGGCGATGTTGCGAATGGGGCGAGCGGACATGGAAGACGGCCTGAAAGACAAAGGCGATATTCTAGCATCCGGTGCTGCGCTGCAGCATCCTTTGTTGCCTGTCAAGCCATTGATCAGGCAAAAATAGTTGCCTATACCGGGTTCAGTTCGGCCCGAATCCGGTCCACCACCCAGCCCGGGTTACCCTGCTCTTTCGGCGTGGCGCCCATCGGGCCCCACGGCATCGGCAGGCATCGACCATCCATCCGGCCCAGCGCAACGCGCGCCGGTGCATGGCGCCCTGCCAGATAGAGGGCTGCGGCAAACAGGTTGTGCAGCTCGTCAGCTCGTGATTCGTCCCGGAACTGCGGCGAATTGACCGACTCATCCCAGGCTTGCTCGATTTCGGTGGCGATCTCCGGTGCCAGGAAATACTCGTCGGCATTCGGATCGCCGGACCAGTAGCGCGCGTTGCGCATCTCGAAGTGGGCGAATACGACCAGCGCCTTCAGGGGATGGCCGTCAGGCATCTGCTTCGCACGGCTCCGCGCGAACTGGAACATCGCATCGTGGCTGCCACCCCACCTGGCGTTGAGATTTTCAAGCATGGCCAGGTGACCACGATAGTGACCGGAATCGACTGCAATCAGAGTCCGAAAGCGCGCCCAGTGCTGGGTGGAATCCAGCCCCAGGCCACGGGCCGTATCCAGACGCAGGCACAACAGGTCGACGTTGTCGGGCTGCGCGGCCACTGCCTTGTCGATCAGCCGCTCCGCTTCCTCGAAGGCCTCCCGGGCAGCATCCATCTGGCGCTCAGTGGGGCGAGTGGGCGAGCCGTTGCCGCGGTTCAGCCAGGCATATTTGACCAGGCCGCTCGCCAGCACGTTGCTCGCATGGAATTCGCGGTTTTCCCGGTACCACCGCCACAGTCGCTCAATCCACTGATCGGCGTTTTCGGCATCGTCCAGAATCTGCAGCATTGCTTCGATGCTGCTGCGCTGACTGTCGCGGTGCAGCTTGCTCAGGGTGAAACGCAGCGTGTCGTGCTTGCCTTCGCGCAACATGGTGGTCATACGGGCAGCCACTGGAGGAACGAAGGGGCTTTGAACCCGGGTGAGCGGCCGATAGCCAAGCGGCTCGATAGCGCGATATACCAGCCCGACCAGCGGGTTGAGGAAGGAAAAATCCACGCGACGGAAGCGCAATAGGCCCTACTCGGTCTTGTTGCGCATGAAATCCGCGGTATTGAAGAAGTTCTCCAGCAACTTGGCGCGGATGCCTTCCTCGATACCGACATCCTCCATGGCCAGCACCATGCAGGCAACCCACTGGTCGCGCTCGCGGGCACCGATCTGGAACGGCATGTGCCGCGCCCGCAACCTCGGGTGGCCGAATTTCTCAACGAACAGGTCCGGGCCACCGAACCAGCCCGACAGGAACATGAAAAGTTTGTCGCGGGAGCCCTGCAGGCTCTCGGGATGCATCGCCCGCAATTCAGCGAACTGCGGTACCGTCGCCATCAGCTCGTAGAAGCGGTCGCAAAGCTTGCCGACGGCAGCTTCGCCGCCGATTTTTTCATAGGTGGTTGGGGTGTCCGTCTGGGTAGTCATCGCGATCTTTCGTCATTGGCGCGGCGAGTTTACCGGATGCGCCGGCACTTGCCGAGAATTACCGTGCTCGCAGAATCAGGCGTCGGCCGGGGAAACCTCGGCGTGCAGGATGCCGCCACCGCCGTGCACGGTCTTGCTGCGATACATGGCTTTGTCCACCGAAGCGATCACCGACTGGAGATCATGACCATGCGCCGGATAAGAACCGAGGCCGATCGACACGTTGAAGTCGATCTTGTTTTGCCGCGCCCATTCGTTGATGCCCTGGCGCACGCGCTGGGCGACGATTTCTCCCCCCTCCAGCGAGGTCCGGGGCAGGACGAGCAGGAATTCATCACCACCATAGCGGGCGACGAGGTCAACATCGCGCACGTTCTCGAGAATCGCCTCAGCAACTGCAACCAGCACGCGGTCGCCAGCGTGGTGACCGTAGGTATCGTTGACCGCCTTGAAGCCGTCAAGGTCGGCAAACAGCACGACGATTTCGCCGCCATGCGATTCCGGCGACTGGAACAAATGTGAGGCACGTTCCATCAAGGCACGACGGTTCAGCATCCCGGTCAGCGCATCGACATTGCGTTCGTGTGCCAGCTTGGATCGCGCCCGCTCGATCTTGGCGGTCAGCGAGTAGGAATAGAGAACGATGATGGTGAAGAAAACCAGGAAAAAGATGGCGCTGACCGAGAACATGCCCAGATAGTCCGGCAACCGCAGCCAGACGATCAGGATCGAGGCGCCCAGGCAGCCGATCACGGCCTCGCCGAACAGCGCCAGGCCGTAGCGCATGCCGTTGCCGAGGATGACCATCAGGAAGACCAGGAACCCGGGGGAGCTCAGTGTCGAATCGGCCAGTGCGGCGAAGGTTGCCGCGGCAATGTCGACCCACATGGTCAGATGCTGGCGCCAGGGCGCATGTGGCTTGTTCGCTGCGTGCCACATGAAAAAAAGTATCTGCAGGCCGTAGGCCGACATGATCAGGTTGACCAGAAACAGGCTGGTCCATGGACGAACCTGAATTTCGCCGCCAACGTTGAAATACATCAATGCCAGCCCACAAAACAGCAACCGGGTCCAGTACTGGGCGCGCTGATCCTCCCACGAAAGCCGACGCTCCGAGCCGGTCAGGAAGACCTGGCCGATACGCTGGGCGAGGCTGTGCTGCCGGTCGCTGGTGCGTCGGCCACAACGGTCACGCCGGTTGTGCGTTCTTTCGGTGTACATCTGAACTCCAGCTATCCGGCCATGCGCGGCACTGCCGTTCAACGGGGTCAATCAGGGCATCAATGGCGCCCGGATTGTCGAAAACAACGATATATACCGGCAGGGTATCGTCACTGCTCCTGCCCCGTCAAATTACCGTGTAGCTACTTCCCGGAGGGCCTCGTACGCCGGACCGGCGCACCGCGCAGCGGGGGGGTACTGCGCCGCACCGGTGTTCGCGTCGGGGCCGATGCACCGCCCGTCCCTGCAGGTTGCCACGCCGGAATCAGCTGCTTCTTGCCGTTGCCGATCAGGTCGGCCCGGCCCATTTCCTTCAGCGCCTCGCGCAGTAGCGGCCAGTTGGCCGGATCGTGATAGCGCAGGAACGCCTTCTGCAGCTTGCGCTGGCGGCCGTTGCGCACGGCCCCGACGTGTTCGCTACTGCGATTGACCTTGCGCAGCGGATTGCGCTCGCTGTGGTACATCGTCGTTGCCATCGCCATCGGGGTCGGGATGAAGGTTTGCACCTGGTCGAGCCGGAAATTGTTCTTCTTCAGCCACAGCGCCAGGTTGAGCATGTCCTCGTCGGTTGTCCCCGGATGGGCTGCGATGAAGTACGGGATCAGGTATTGCTCCTTGCCGGCCTCGCGCGAAAAACGGTCGAATAATTGCTTGAAGCGGTCATAAGAGCCGATGCCGGGCTTCATCATCTTGGAGAGCACACCCTCCTCGGTATGTTCCGGCGCGATTTTCAGATAGCCGCCAACGTGGTGGGTGACCAGTTCCTTGATGTATTCGGGAGAGCGCACGGCGAGGTCGTAGCGCAACCCGGAGCCGATCAGCACCTTCTTGACCCCCTTCAGCGAACGCGCCTTGCGGTACAGCGAGATCAGCTTCGAGTGGTCGGTATTCATGTTCTCGCAGATGTCCGGATAGACGCAGGACAAACGCCGGCAGGCCGATTCGATCTTCTCGTCCTTGCACTTGAGGTGGAACATGTTGGCTGTCGGGCCGCCGAGGTCGGAGACGACACCGGTGAAGCCCGGCGTCTTGTCGCGCATTTCCTCGATTTCGCGGATCACCGAATCTTCCGAACGGCTCTGGATGATGCGCCCCTCGTGCTCTGTGATCGAACAGAAGGTGCAGCCGCCGAAACAGCCGCGCATGATGTTCACCGAGAAACGGATCATCTCCCAGGCGGGAATCTTCGCTTCGCCGTAGGCCGGATGCGGCCGTCGGGCATAGGGCAGTTCGTAGACCGCATCGAGTTCTTCAGTGGTCAGCGGGATCGGCGGCGGATTCAGCCAGACGTCGCGTTCGCCGTGGGCCTGAACCAGCGCCCGGGCATTGCCGGGATTGGATTCGAGGTGGAAGGTGCGCGAGGCGTGGGCGTAGAGCACCGGGTCGGCCACAACCTGCTCGTAGGACGGCAGGCGGATGACCGTGTGTGCCCGGCGGTCGCGCCGCGCGGCCAGGCGTTCCTCGCGGGAAACGATGCGTACGGCGTGTTCGCCGGGCAATGCTACGGTCGGTGCCTGGGCGGGGCCATTTTCCATGGCATACGGATCGGCATGCTTGACCAGCGGCCCCGGGGTGTCGACCGAGGTCGAGTCCATGGCTTCCCAGTCATCCGACGGCAACCAGCCTGGCGAGGCCATGAAGGCCGTGCCTTTCAGGTCGCGGATATCACCGATCTTCTCGCCCTTGGCCAGTCGGTGTGCCACTTCAACAATGGCCCGTTCGGCGTTGCCGAAGACCAGCAGATCGGCCTTCGAATCGGGCAGGACCGAACGGCGCACCTTGTCCGACCAGTAGTCGTAGTGCGCGATGCGGCGCAGACTGGCTTCGATGGAGCCAATAATCACGGCGGCGCCCGGAAAAGCCTCGCGGCAACGCTGGGCATAGACGGTGACGGTACGATCCGGCCGCTTGTTCGGTTCGCCGTTCGGCGTATAGGCGTCGTCGGAGCGGATCTTGCGGTCGGCCGTGTAGCGGTTGACCATCGAATCCATGTTGCCGGCAGTGACGCCGTAGAACAGGTTGGGCTTGCCCAGCTTCTTGAAATCCGCGGCCGAATTCCAGTCCGGCTGGCAGATGATCCCGACGCGGAAGCCCTGGGCTTCGAGAAGGCGGCCGATCAAGGCCATACCGAAACTCGGATGGTCGATGTAGGCATCGCCGGTAACCAGGACGATGTCGCACGAATCCCAGCCTAGCGCCTCCATTTCGGCACGTGACATGGGCAGGAAGGGCGCCGGGCCAAAGCGGTGCGCCCAGAATTTGCGATAACCAAAGAGCGGACGCGGCATTTGACTGACAGACTGCTGATTCGAATTCATACACTATTTTACCCGAGTGGGCCGACCGGCATGGCATACTTGCCGCTTCCAAAACACCCCTATCCCGTACGCGACAATGATTCTTCCCACACGCGAACAGGCTGGCGTCCTGATTGTTTCAGTCAGCGGTCGCATTGACCACACGGCGAGCGAAGAGTTCACAAATGCGCTCAATCCCCTGCTCGATCAGTGTGCCCAGGGGCATCCGCCGGTCCTGCTCGATTTTTCCGGCGTCGATTACATCAGCAGCGCCGGCCTGCGCGTGCTGATGATGGCCTCGCGCCGCGCCAAGGCCCAGATGGGTGCCTTTGCCATCGCTTCGCTGCAGCCGCTGGTTCAGGAAGTGTTCGCGATCAGCCGCTTCAACCTGATCGTTCCCTGTTACGCCTCCGTGGATAGCGCCTGCAAGGTTCTCGGCGCATGAACCGGGTCGTTTTCTGGGGAACGCGCGGTTCCCTGCCGGTGGCGCTGACCCACCGCGACGTTCGCGAAAAGATCGTCTCCGCACTGACCGCAGCCAACGGCAAGACCTTCAAAACCCGCCAGGCACTCGACGAATTTGTCGACCAGCTCCCCTTCGCCACCAATGGCACCTTCGGCGGCAACTCGGCCTGCGTCGAGATCGTCGGCGACAGCCCCGAGCATTTCATCTGCGACATGGGCAGCGGCGCCCGTCCGCTCGGTCAGGCCAAAATCGCCAAATACGGCGTACCGGCCCCGCAGACCTACCACATCTTCATTTCCCACCTGCACTGGGATCACCTGATGGGCTTTCCGTATTTCGCGCCCATGTACATCCCCGGCAACCGCATTGTCATCCACGGCTGCCATCAGCAACTGGAAGAATCGATTCGCCTCCAGATGCGCGCACCCAGTTTTCCGGTCGACTACGCCCAGGCCGGCGCCCGCATCGAATTCGACCTGATGACACCGGACAAGCCGCATTACATTGCCGGCATCAATGTCACGCCAAAAAAGCAACTGCACGCCGGGGACTCCTACGGCTACCGCTTCGAAAGCCTGGAGCGCACCGTCGTTTACTCGACCGACTCCGAACACCGGCTCGACGACCCGGCCGAACACGACGAATTCGTCGCCTTCTTCGCCAAGGCCGATCTGGTCATTTTCGACGCCATGTATTCGCTGGCCGAGGCGGTCTCGGTCAAGGCCGACTGGGGCCATTCGAGCAACGTCGTCGGCGTCGAGCTCTGCCAGGCGGCTGCGGCCCGGCGGCTGGCCCTGTTTCACCATGAGCCGGTCCATGACGACAAGCAGCTGTCGCGGCTGGTCGCCGAAACCCGGCGCCTGGAACAGATCACCCGGGGCAGCCGGGCGCCGCTCGAAATCATTTCCGCCTACGACGGCCTGACCATCGAACTGTGAGCAAGCCGAGCGGACCAGCCCTCGCCGTGTTCCGTGCCGGACGCGGCCGGGCCTTGCCGCTGCTCCTGCTGGTCATCGCCGCCCTGATCCTCAACGGCATCGACAACACGCCGCTGCTCAGCGTCCGCGAAACCCAGTTCGACCTCTATCAGCGCCTGATGCCGCGTCAGCGCGACAGCGAACCGGTCATCGTCGTCGGCATCGACAGCCAGAGCCTGGTCAAGCACGGCCAGTGGCCATGGTCGCGCGACCTGCTCGGACGGCTGGTGGATCGCATCCAGGCCGGCAAGCCGCTGGCGCTGGGTATCGATGTCGTTTTTGCCGAGCGCGACCGCTACAGCCCGGAAGTGCTGGCCGCGCGCTATCCCGAACTGCCCGCGGCAAGCATCGCGAGCCTGCCAGATCCCGACCGCCAACTGGCCAGGGCACTGGCCGGCCCGCCGGCCGTCCTCGCCGTTGTCGGCCTGAGCAATCCTCTACCAGGCTCGACACAACCGGCTCGCCCCTTGCCCGCCTTCAATCAGGAGACCGGGAGCGGCCGCGACCTCCCCCGCTTCGCCGCTGCCCTGGCCAGCCGCCCGCTGCTCGAACAGGCCGCTGCCGGCGAAGGGCTGATCAACGCCAGCCCGGGCCCGCTGCAGGCAAACAGCGAGCGTGGCGTCCTGCGTCGAGTGCCGACGCTGGCCCTGATCAACGACCTGCCTTTCCTGTCCCTGCCGCTGGAAATGCTGCGCCAGGCTCTGGGCGAAGGTGGCACCGTCGTCACCGAAGGCGGGCCGGAAGGCATGACCGCGATCCGCATCGGCGACTACCGCCTGCCGACCCAGGCCAACGGAGAGTTGCTGTTGCATTTCGGCAAGGCCAGTTCCAGCTACTACCTGTCAGCCGCCGATGTGCTGGCCGGCGTTCATCCGCCCGAATTCTTTCGCTCGCGCTTCGTGATCATCGGCTTTAACAGCACCGGCTTGCAGGACCGCATCGTCACGCCGCGCGGCGAAAGCCTGCCCGGGATCGACATCCACGTCCAGGTCATCGAAAGCGCGCTGGCTGGCCAGGCGCTACGGCGTCCGTACTGGATGCCGCGCCTGGAAATGGCCACGCTGCTGATGGGCGGGTTGCTGCTGATCGCGACGATTCCGGCGCTGCGGGCGCGGCGCTACGCAGTGCTCAGCTTCGCCGCGGTCACCTTGTTGATCCTGGCCGGCGGACACCTCGCCTTCCTGGCCGGTCGCTGGCTGTTCGACGGCGCGTCGCAACTGCTGCTGCTCAGCCCGGTCTTTATTTCACTGCTCGGCAACACGTTGATTGCCGCCGACAGCCAGCGCCGCGAAGCGGAGCGGCAACTGCAGGCGAGCCGCGAAGAGGCCGCCCGGATCAACGGCGAACTCGATGCGGCCCGGCGCATCCAGATGGGCCTGCTACCCGATCCGGCAACGCTGTTTGCAGGCGAAAGCCGCTTTTCGGTCGCCGCCCTGCTCGAACCGGCGCGTGCCGTTGGCGGCGACTACTACGACTGCTTCATGCTCGACGAGCGGCGGCTCTGCCTGGCGATCGGCGATGTGTCCGGTAAGGGCGTGCCGGCCAGCCTGTTCATGGCCATCTCGAAAACCCTGACCGGCACGCTGACCCGTCGTCACGCCGACCTCGGTCTGGCCCTGCGCGACATCGAGGCCGAGCTGAACCGCGAAAACCCGGAATACCTGTTCGTCACCGCCTTCATCGCCGTCATCGATGTCGAAGACGGGACCATGGAATACGTCTGCGCCGGCCACGATGCGCCTATCCTGCGCCGCCAGGGCAGCCTGTCGCGGATCGACACGCAAGCCATTGCCGGCCCGCCGCTTTGTGCCGCCGGCAGCTACCCCTATGTCGCCGCGCGGACGCAGTTGCAGCCCGGCGACCTGCTTTGCCTGTTCACCGATGGCGTGACCGAAGCCATGAACGGTACCAAGCTGTTTGGCAGCGACCGTCTGCTGGACTGCCTGGCCGAGATTCCGGCGACGAGTAGCCTGCAGGATGCCGCTGACGCGTTGCGCGACAGCGTACGGCGCTTCGAGGCAGGCCAGCCGGCAGCGGACGACCTGACCGTGCTTTTGATGCGCTGGTGCGGACCTATCGCACGCTGATCTCGACGCGCCGGTTCTTCGGTTCGTCCACCTCGTCCGCGGTAGGCACCAGCGGATCGCGCTCGCCGCGGCCAACGGCTTCCATCTTTTCGGCTGGCACGCCCGACTCGACCAGCAGGTCGCGCAGGCCCTCGGCCCGCTGCAGCGATAGTCTGTCGTTGCCCTCGACGCTGCCGACACGGTCGGTATGGCCGATGACCATGACTTCCGAGGCGGCCCGTTCGGCAATTTCCTGGCGGATAGTGGTCAATGCCGCCTGCGATTCCGGCGTCAGCACATTGCCGCCGGCTTCGAAATACAGCACGTAGCTGGCCGGACGGGCCGGCTGGGCAGCCAGGGCGCCGGCAAAACGCGCCTTGACCTCGTCGGGCGACGACTGGTAGCCGGTGTTGGCATCCAGGCTGCGCTTGACCGCCGCGTAGGGCTTGTCGAGCGACACTTCGCCCTTGGCATCGCGGACGACGACGGCGCTGCGTGTGCCATCGGCCGACGGCAGCAGCACTACGCGCTCGGTCGTGCAGCCGGCGAGAACGAGCAACCCGGCCAGCGCCAGTGAGAGCTTGAGCCTATTCATCGCGATCTCCCGCCACTTCGACGACAAACTCGGTACCGCGTACGCCGAGCACCGAGGTCGGCGTGTGGAAATCGACCGATTCCGGGGTCCGCTTGGCGATCTTTCCCGAGGCGACGGACAGCGTGCCGCGGCGGATGCCGACCGACATGTGGCCGTCCTGCGTGGCGTTGTCGAAGGCGAACTTGTCGATCACGACCAGTGAATTTGGCCCGGCCGACAGCAGGGTGTTGTCGCGCAGCGTGACGCCCACCGAGCCGTCGGTCCCCGTCCGGATGCGGTCGGCGACCTCGACCGGCATGCCGACGCCTGCCGCCTGCCGCTTCCCGTCCCGCTCGATACTGACCGTCCCTTTGACGACCTTGACCATGCCGGCAGCGTCGCCGGCGGCGGCCATCCCCGGGGCGATGGTGGCCGCCAGCACGCAAAGGGCAGCCCAGTGTGTTTTAATCATAAGAAAACCCGAGTCGATTCAATGTCCTGTCATTTTACGGAGATTTCCGTCAACGCACGCTATTCCGAGTTGCCCGGCCTGCTCGCGGCGACCGCCCGCGCAGCCGCCGAAGTGGGCGCCACGGAAGACGATGCGAAGCGCCTGCAACTGGTCATTGAGGAGTTATTCACCAACACGATCAGCCACGGCTACGGCGGCGACAGCGACCATTCCGTCCGCCTTTCCGTCGGCCGCAATGGGCAAGCGCTGGCCGCGCGCTACGAGGACGAAGCCCCGCCCTTCGATTTTTCTGAAAATGGCCCAAAAAACGAGCCGACCGTAGCATTGGGCGGTCTGGGCCTCCCGCTGATCCGTGGACTGTGCAAAGCACTGCGCCACGACTACCGCGACGGCCGGAACGTTACAGAACTGGAAATCTAGACGCCGTTGCGCAGCGCCAGCAGGGGCGGCACGACGACCAGCCGGCGTATCGCCAGCCAACCGACGGCAATCGCCAACGCAGCCCCGCCCGCTGCCGACAGCACCGGCAACCATGGCCGGAGGGCCAGATCCAGATCGAACACCTGGCGGCCGACCACCGTGCCGAGCGCCATGGCGCCCAGGGCGGCAATCAGCCCGGCCAACCCGCCGATAAGCGCCAGCTCGACCAGCAATGCCTGGCGTAGCTGTGCCCGCTGGGCGCCGAGGGCGCGCATCACGGCCAGTTCGTAGCGTCGCTCGTCGAAGGCTGTCAGCAGGGCCGAATACAGCACAATGCCGCCGGCCAGCAGCGAAAAGAGAAAAACGAACTGCACCGCACCGGCGACCTGGCCGATCACCGACTGCAACTGACCAAGGATGGCACCGACGTCGATCAGCGTCAGGTTGGGAAACTGGCGGACGAGCCCGGACGCCGCTTCGGCCCGTTCGGCCGGCAGGTGGAAGCTGGTGATGTAGCTGGCTGGGGCATCGTCGAGGATGCCGGGCGGCGCCAGCACGAAGAAATTGACGCGCATCGAATCCCAGGCGAGCTTGCGCAGGCTGCTTACCCGCAGCCGTTTTTCGACGCCGGCGGCCATGAAGACCAGCTCGTCGCCGAGCCGGATGCCCAGCGTATCGGCGAGCCCAACCTCGACCGAAGCCAGCCCCTGCCCCGCCTCGCCGGACGAAAACCAGTGGCCGGCGCTGACCGTATTTCCCTCGGGCAAGGCACTGCGCCACGACAGGTTGAATTCGCGTTCGATCAGGCGCTGCGCCTTGTCGTCGTCGGGATAGCTGGCAGCACCGACCGCCTTGCCCCCGATGGCGACCAGCCTGGCGCGGACCATCGGCTGCAGTTCGCTGTGGATGCCGGCAGCGTTCAGCGCCTGTTCGACGGCGGCGCGCTGGTCGGGCTGGATGTTGATCGCAAAACGGTTCGGCGCATCGGCCGGCAGCGACTTCTGCCAGGCATCGAGCAATTCGGCCCGGGTCACCGTTAGCAGCAACATGGCCATCAGCCCGATGGCCAGCGCCACTACCTGCACGGCACTGGCGCCCGGATGCCGGGCCAGCCCCGCCAGCCCCTGCCGCCAGCCGAAACCAGCCCCGCCCCGCCAACGCCCGACGAGCATGATGGCCAGCCGGGCAAAGCCCCAGAACGCGCCGAGCGCGACGATGAATCCGCCGAGCGTCAGCAGTCCAAGGCGCAGGTTGCCGGAAACCAGCACGATCAGGCCGGCCAGCAGGCAAAGCCCGAGCGTGTAGCCGCCCAGCAGGAAGGGTTGCGGCGGACCGAGTTCGCGGCGCAGCACGCGTAGGGTCGGCACGCGAGCCAGTTGCAGCAGCGGCGGAATGACGAAGCCAAAGAGCAGCACACCGGCGACGCCGAATCCGGCCGCCACCGGCAACCAGCCCGGATACGGCAGTTCGATCGCCAGCAATGCGCTCAGCCAGCGGATCAGGACAAAATGCGCGGCAAAACCGAGCAGGCTGCCGACGCCCGCACCCAGCAGCGCCAGCCAGAGAAAGAGCGCCGCGTGCAGGCGCAGCAGCCGGCCGTGTGTCATGCCCAGGCAGCGCATCACGGCGCAGGCATCGAGGTGGCGTTGCATGTATCGGCGGCTGGCCATGGCGACCGCCACCGCGGCAAGGACCACAGTCAGCACCGTTGCCAGACCAAGAAAGCGCTCGGCCCGATCCAGCGCCGAACGTAGTTCGGGCCGGGCATTGCCGACTTCCTCCAGGCGTTCGCCGCGGGCCAACCGGTCGCCCAGCCATTGCCGATAGGCGGCCACCGCCCGGTCTTCGCCGGCGACGAGCAGCCGGTAGCTGATCCGCGAACCGTTGCGGACCAGCCCGGTGGCGGGGATATCGTCGGCGTGCATCATCAGCCGCGGTGCCAGGCTGAAAAAATTGATCCCCCGGTCCGGCTCCTGGATCAGGATGGCGGCGACGACGAATTGCCGGGCACCCACCGTCACGCGGTCGCCCGGCGCGGCATCGAGGGCGCTGGCCAGCCGCTCGTCGAGCCAGACCGTGCCCGGCTGCGGGCGACCGTTGAACGAGGCCTTGTTGCCATCAATGGCTGTCAGTTGCCCGCGCAAGGGGTAGCCGCCGGTCACCGCCTTGATGTCGGCCAGCTGCGCCTGCCCGGCGCCAATGACCATGCTCGGAAAAACGAGGGTTTCGGCGATTTGCAGGCCTCGCCGGCGCGCCTCGCCGGCATGCGTTTCGGGCAGCGCGTGATCGGCGACCAGCACCAGATCGCCGCCCAGCATCTGTCGGGCCTGGCGCTCCAGGCCATGGCGCACGCGGTCGGCAAAAAAGCCAACCACGGTCACGGCGGTTACGGCGACGACCAGCGCGGCAAAGAGCAGGCGCAATTCGCCGGAGCGCATTTCCCGGCCGAGCAGGCGCCAGGCGAATGCTGACATCAGGGGCGGATCTGCCAGCGGGCGCGGAATTCGGCCGGCGCCACGGCCCGGCCGTGCAGGTAGCCCTGCAGTTGCTCGCAACCGAGTTGCGCCAGGAAAGCCGCTTGCGCCTCGGTTTCAACGCCCTCGGCGACGACCTCGAAGCCGAGGCTGCGGGCCAGTTCCATGACCGTCCGGATGATCGCCTCATCGCCGGTGTTGCGGCCTATGCCTTCGACGAAGGATCCGTCGATTTTCAATTGCTGGATCGGCAGCATCTTCAGGTAGCTGAGCGAGGAGTAGCCGGTGCCAAAGTCGTCGAGCGCGAGGCTGATGCCCAGTTCGCGCAGGCGTTCGAGTAGCGTGAAGGAATCACCGACCGCCATGACCACCGATTCGGTCAGCTCGAATTTCAGGCAGGTCGGGTCCATGCCGGTTTCGTCGAGGATCTGCTCGAGGACGTCGATGAATTCGGGGCGCTCCAGCTGCTTGACGGACAGGTTGACCGATACCTGTGGCAACTCGAAACCACTCTCCCGCCACTGGACGAACTGCCGGCAGGTTTCGCGCAGGACCCAGTTGCCGAGCCCGACGATCAGGCCGGAATCCTCGGCCATCGGGATGAAGCTCATCGGCATGACCTCGCCAAGCTCGGGGCTGTTCCAGCGGACCAGCGCTTCGGCGCCGACCAGCCGGCCGCTCTGCGTGTCGACCTGCGGCTGCAGGTGGACGCTCAGTTCGCCGTTGTCGAGCGCGCGGCGCAGCAGGTTTTCCATGCGGATGCGAACCTGGGCATCGCGGGTCATTTCCGGGGTGTAAAACTGGAAATTGCCCCGCCCCTGCGCCTTGGCCCGATACATCGCCGTGTCGGCGTTGCGCATCAGGTCGAGCACGCTGTCGCCGTCGCCGGGGAACAGGCAGATGCCGACGGCGGCGGTCAGGAACAGTTCATGGTCGCCGAGACTGAACGGCTGCTCGAATGCGCCGAGGATTTCGCGGGCCAGCATCGCGACCTCGTCTTCGCTGCGCACCGCTTCCATCAGGCAGATGAATTCGTCGCCACCCAGGCGGGCCAGCATGTCGATCAGGCGCACATGCTCGGACAGCCGCGCCGCAACGGAAACCAGCAATTCGTCGCCAACCCCGTGGCCAAGCGAGTCATTGACCTGCTTGAACTGGTCAAGGTCGATGAACAGCACCGCCAGCCGCTCGCCATGCCGGCCGTTTTCGCGCAGGCTCTCCTCCAGCCGTTCGATGAAGCAGCGGCGGTTGGCCAGCCCGGTCAGCGGATCGTGGTAGGCCAGATAATTGAGTTTGCTCTGCGCCTGCCGACGCTCGGAAATCTCGCCCTCGAGCTGGCTGTTGGTCCGTTTCAGTTCGTCGGTGCGCGCCGCGACCTGGATTTCCAGCGTATCGCGCGCCGCCTTGATGCGGCCTTCCTGGTCTTCGAGGATGCCCTGCGCCCGGCGCACGACCAGGAACTGCATCAGATAGAGCAGCGCAAAGACCACCACCACGCCAGCCGTGACCCACCACAGGCTACGGTGCAACTGGGCGACGAAAGGCGTGACGTTCTGGTAGAGCTCAAGAACGCCCTCGACCGCCTTGTCCTTGCCGACGATCGGAATGTAGCTGGAGAACACTTCGACGTCGGACAGCGTGCCGGCGAAGGTGTCGAAACGATCCTGATGGGCCAGTTCGCTGGCCACCGTACCGCGCATGGCGGTACGAAAGCCCGGGCTGTCCAGCCGGCTCTCGCCGATCTGCGCCGGATCGGTCGAAAATGCCGTGTTGCCAAGGCGGTTGTAGATCCGGACCTTAACCACCGCCGTGTCGCGCAACAGTTCAAGGACACTGGCCTGCAGGCTGGCGGCACTTTCGGACTGGCGAAGGTACTCGTCGTCGCGGCCGACGGCGTCGCTCATCAGAGCTTCGAGCGGCGTGCGCAGGGAGTTCTGGAGGACCTGGGCCATCGCCACATTGCGGCTTTCGGCCAGATCCTGCATCTGCTGTAACGACAGCTGTCGGTACAGCGGCCCCAGAACGCCCGCGGCCAGGACGATGAGGATGAAGCTGACCGTCGAGAAATAGCGCGAAAGATTAAACATAGAGGCCGAAAAGTGTATTTCGGCAGCTTATTCCATCTCGCGGATCCGCGCCACCGCCTCTTCTACGCGTTTGACGGCGACGACCTGCATGCCGGGGATGGCCTGCTTCGGGCGATTGGCCTCGGGGATCAGGGCCCGGGTGAAGCCGAGCTTGGCGGCTTCCTTCAGACGCTCCTGGCCGCGGGGTGCCGGACGAATTTCGCCGGCCAGGCCAACTTCACCAAATACTATAAGTTTGGATGGCAATGGCTTGTTTTTTAACGATGATGTAATCGAAAGCAGTACCGCCAGATCGGCGGCGGGTTCAGTGATCTTGACCCCGCCGACGGCATTGACGAAAACATCCTGATCGAAGCAGACAATGCCGGCATGGCGATGCAAAACCGCCAGCAGCATGGCCAGACGTTGCGGATCGAGGCCGACGGTCAGGCGGCGCGGATTGCCGTGCGAGGAATCGACCAGCGCCTGGATTTCGACAAGCAGCGGCCGTGTGCCCTCCTGGGTCACCATCACGCAGGAACCGGCAACATCCTGTCCGTGCTGCGACAGGAACAGCGCCGACGGGTTGCTGACGCCCTTGAGACCCGTTTCGGTCATCGCAAAGACGCCGAGTTCATTGACCGCGCCGAAGCGGTTCTTGAAGGCGCGGACCAGCCGGAAACTGGAATGGGTATCGCCCTCGAAATAAAGCACCGTGTCGACGATGTGTTCGAGTACGCGCGGCCCGGCCAGCGCGCCCTCCTTGGTCACATGGCCGACCAGGATGACCGTGATGCCGGACTGCTTGGCCAGCCGCGTCAGCTGCGCCGCACATTCGCGGACCTGCGCCACCGAACCCGGCGCACTGGACAGCTGGTCGGACCACAGGGTCTGGATCGAGTCGATCACCGCAACCACCGGCTGCTCGGCCTGCAGCGTGGCCAGGATGCGCTCCAGGTTGATTTCCGCCATCAGTTGCAGCTGGCGGGTATCCAAGCCCAGCCGGCGCGCCCGCAGCGCCACCTGTTCGCCAGATTCCTCGCCGCTGACGTAAAGCACCTTGTTGGTTAGCGACAGATGCGCCAGCGCCTGCAGCAGCAGCGTGCTCTTGCCGATGCCGGGATCGCCGCCGATCAGCACGACCCCGCCATTGACCAGGCCGCCGCCGAGCGCGCGGTCGAATTCGCCGATACCGGTGGAAATCCGCTCGACTTCGCGCGCCTCGATCTCGGAAAGATTCTGCAATTTGGCTGCCGGGGCCAGCGACTCGAAGCGGCTGTTGGTCGGCGCCTTCTCGGCAACGGTTTCGACCAGCGTGTTCCACTGGTTGCAGCCGGGGCACTGGCCCTGCCATTTCGGGCTGGTCGCACCGCATTCGGTGCAGCTATAAATTGTTTTGATTTTGGCCATTTTTTAGGGGCGACCGTAGCATTCAGTCAACAAGCACCGGGACGCGTGGCGCCAGGGCGCAGAACAGCTCGTAAGCGATGGTCCCGGCCGCAGCGGCCACCTCGTCGGCCGGTACCTCGCCGGCGATGCCGCGGCCCCACAAGGTGACCGGGGCGCCGATGCCGGCTTCGGGAATTTCCGTCAAATCGCAGGCCAGCATATCCATCGAGACCCGGCCGAGGGTCCGCGTCCGTTGGCCCATGACCGCAATCGGCGTACCGGTCGGCGCATGGCGCGGGTAGCCGTCGGCGTAGCCGCAGGCGACGATCCCAATGCGCATCGGCCGCTCGGCCGTGAAGGTGCCGCCGTAGCCGACGCGCTCGCCGGCGGCCAGCTCCTGGACGCCGATGATCGCGCTCTCCAGCGTCATTGCCGACTGCAGGCCGAGCGATGCGGCGCTCCGTTCGGCGAACGGGCTGGCGCCGTACAGCATGATGCCCGGCCGCACCCAGTCGGCGTGCGTCGTCGGGTGGTCGAAGATGGCGGCCGAGTTGGCCAGGCTGAGCGGGCCAGTCCAGTCGCCGGTCATCGCCTTGAAGCGTTCGACCTGCCAGGCCACGCCGCGCTCGCCGTCGGCGTCGGCAAAATGGGTCATCAACGTCGTTGCCGTCGCCGGGCGGCTGCGCACCGCGGCCAGCGCCGCCGGCAGCGTGCTCGCCGAGAAGCCGAGGCGGTTCATGCCGGTATTCAGCTTCAGGTAAATCGACAGCGGCGAGTCGCCGGCTTCGCCGAGCAGCAATTCGAGTTGTTCCGGACAATGGACGACGCAGCTCAGGCCATGCCCGGCAACGGCGCGCACGTCGCGGGCGCTGAACACGCCTTCGAGCAGCAGGATTGGCTGGCTGACGCCGGCCTCGCGCAGGGCGACGGCGTTCTCGCATTCGAGCAGGGCAAAACCGTCGGCCTCGCCGCGCAGGGCTTCGACGGCGCGCCACTGGCCGTGGCCGTAGGCGTTGGCCTTGACGACTGCCCAGGCGCGCGAACGCGGCGCCAGTTGCTTGACCAGCCGGTAATTGTGAAGGATGGCCGTCGGCGCAATGCGGGCGCGGATGGGCCGCGAGGTTTTCATAAGGCCAGTTCCTTCAGCTTGCCTTTGGCGAACTCGATGAAGGTGGAAGTCAGGCGCGACTGGAAGCGATCGGCCGGGAAGACCAGGTAGAGGCTGCGGGTCAGCGGCGGCTTGAGGGGAATCGAAAGCAGTTCGCCGAGCAGCGTTTCCTTCTCGACCACGGCGCGCGACACGATGGCGAAGCCGAGGCCAGTGGACACGACGCCCTTCAGGGCTTCCGGGCTACCCAGTTCCATCTGCATCTTCAGGCTGTCCGGCGCAATGCCGTGACTGCGGAAATAAGTGTCGGTGATCTCACGGGTGCCCGACCCCGGCTCCCGGGAAATGAATTCATAGTCGGCCAGCGCCTTCGGTGTCACCGACTTCATGCCGGCCAACGGATAATCCGGGGCGCAGATGGCGCGCAATTCGTCCTCACAGCAAATCTGGCTGGTCAGGCCGCCGAGCTTGGCCGGCGCCTCGATCAGCCCGACGTCGAGCGTATGCTCGGCAACGCGGCTTTCGATGCTTTCCGAGTTAGCGACGATCAGCCGCGCCCGGACCTGCGGATACAGCGCATTGAATTCCCCGAGCACGCGCGGCAGCATGAATTCGGCGATGGTCGTGCTGGCACCGACGAGCAGCGGCCCGCGCATTTCGCCGGTCATCTCGCCAAGGCGGGTTTCCATCTCGTCGGACAGGGCGAGGATCTTTTCGGCGTAGGACAGCACCAGTTCACCGGCCGGGGTCAGCGAAATGCTGCCGTGGCGGCGTTCGAACAGGCGCGTGCTGTATTGCTCCTCCAGTTGCTTGATCTGGAAGGTCACGGCCGGCTGCGTCATGAACAGGGCGTCGGCGGCACGCGTGAAGCTCAGATGTTTGGCGACGGCATGGAATACCTGTAAACGCCGGTCAGCCATGATGTTTCTCCAGAAGGGTGTGCGGCCGATATTCAATCACATTCCACGCTCCTTCCTTCAATTTTGGCCAAAATTTGGGGGCGACCGTAGCATTTGCCGTCATCAAGGCTTAACCGGCCGGACACAGACTCACTGTTTTCCGCAGCAATGGCGAGACGATGCACATCAAAGACGACGGCGCAAGTCTTGTATCCAATCCTGAGCGTGGTATAAACCTCGCCCAAAGTAATATAAGAGACAAATATTTCGTGCCGTTCGGCTTCTACATCATCATGGCCGCGCAGTTTTTTTCCGCGCTGGCCGACAATGCCCTCCTGATCGCCGCTATCGCCGCCCTGCGCGAGATGCACGCACCGGCCGAATACGAGCCCCTGCTTAAAACCTTCTTCACCGTTTCCTACGTCGTTCTTGCCGCCTTCGTCGGCGCCTTTGCCGACTCGATGCCCAAGGGCCGGGTCATGCTGATCAGCAACGGCATCAAGATCGTCGGCTGCAGCATGATGTTCTTCGGCGCCCATCCGCTGGTCGCCTATGCCGTTGTCGGCCTTGGCGCCGCCGCCTATTCGCCCGCCAAGTACGGCATCCTGACCGAATACCTGCCGCACCGACTGCTCGTCGTCGCCAATGGATGGATCGAAGGTTTGACCGTCGGCGCCATCATCCTCGGCGTCGTCATCGGCGGCATGCTGATCCGCCCGGAAGTCGCCCAGCACCTGCTGGCTTTCGATTTCCCGCTGATCGAAACGGGCGTCGACAGCATCGGCGAAATGGCCCTCTCGGTCGTTGCCGTGCTGTATTTGCTGGCCGCCGCCTTCAACTTCTACGTTCCGGACACCGGCGTCGACCACAAGGTCCTGAAGAAAAACCCCTGGTTCCTGATCCACGAATTCAACCACTGCCTCGCCCTCCTCTGGCGCGACCGCCTGGGCCAGATCTCGCTGGCCGTCACCACGCTGTTCTGGGGTGCCGGCGCGACGCTGCAATTCATCGTCATCAAGTGGGCCGAAGTCTCGCTCGGCCTGGGGCTCTCCAAATCATCGATGCTCCAGGGTGTCGTCGCCGTCGGCGTCGCCGTCGGCGCGATTGCCGCCGCCAAGTTCATCACCCTGAAAAAATCGGTCCGCGTCATCCCGCTCGGCATCGCCATGGGCCTGATCGTGCTGGCCATGAACTTCGTCCATGAAATCTGGCTGGCCGTGCCGCTGCTGATCATCATTGGCGCGCTGTCCGGCTTCTTCGTCGTGCCGATGAACGCCCTGCTCCAGCACCGCGGCCACATCCTGATGGGCGCCGGCCACTCGATCGCCGTGCAGAACTTCAACGAAAACATCTCCATCCTGATCATGACCGGGCTGTACTACCTGATGATCAAGATGGACATGTCGATCTATTGGGTCGTCACCCTGTTCGGGCTGTTCGTCAGCGGCCTGATGTACCTGATCCGCCAGCGCCATTTCGCTAACCAGGCGGCGCGGGACGACGTCCAGCACCTCGACGATTCAGCGCACCACTAACGCGTTGCCGGTCGGCGGCGCAGGGTTCGCTTCAACCTAGAACGGCAGTTCCGGCGTCATCTGCTCGCGCAGCGTGCGGCGGGCGAAAAGCAGGTCTTCCCAGGCCTTGGCCTTGTCCGGCAGGTTGCGCAGCAGGTAGGCCGGGTGATAGGTCACCACCACCGGGATTCCCGCATATTCGAAACGCTGGCCGCGTAGCGAGGCGAGCGACTTGTCGTCGTGCAGCACCGCATGCACCGCGGCCTTGCCGAGCAGGACGATGATCTTCGGCTTGAGCAGCGCAATCTGGCGTTCGAGATAGGGCCGGCAGGCAGCCATCTCCGCCGCTTCCGGCGTACGATTACCAGGTGGCCGGCATTTCACCGCATTGGCGATGTAGGCCCGGTTGCCGCGGGCGATATCGAGCGAGGCCAGCATGGCGTCGAGCAGCTTGCCGGCTTGCCCGACAAAGGGTTCCCCCTTGACGTCCTCTTCAGCGCCCGGGCCTTCGCCGATGAAAAGCCAGTCAGGATTGAGGTCGCCGACCCCGAGTACCGCCTGCTTGCGCTGTTCGCACAAGGCGCAGGCCCGGCAATCCGCAACCTGCCGGGCCAGTGCCGGCCAGTCCAGCGTTTCGACCGGCCCCATCGGCGGTTGTGGCCTGACTTCCGTCGGCCTGGGTTCCGGGGCTCGCCCAACTGCCGGCGTAGCAACTTCGGCTGCGACAGGAAGCTCGGGGCGGGATTCGGATACGGATGGCTCGGACGCTGCGTCGCGCAACACCCAGATCGGCGTAATGCCCATCTCAATCAGCATCTGTTCGCGGCTCAGGCTCATCCCAGTTCCTTGTCAAAGATCAGCGCATCCTCGCGCCCGACCACGGCCGGATAATAGCCCTTGCGCGTGCCGAGTTGCTTGAATCCGAAATGGCGATACAGCTCGACCGCCCGCTCGTTCGAGGGCCGGACTTCGAGAAACAGCTTGTGCGCCCCGCCCAGCCGCGCGCACTCCATGGCGTGGCGGAGCAACCGGGCGCCGTAGCCCTGCCCCTGGTAACGCTTGCAGACGCCGATGGTCAGCAGGTGCGCCTCGTCGATCACCGACATGACCACCGAAAAGCCGATCAGGTCGCCGCCCAGGCGCAACACCCAGACGCTGTAGCCAGCCGTCAGCGAATCCTCGAAATTGCCGCGCGACCATGGAAAGACCTGCAGAGTGGCCTCCAGGGCGGCGACCGCATCGAGATCGCGCTCGTTCATCGGGAAGAACTCGGCGGCGATTTCCGGCAATTTCACGCCCGGCCGCCCTCGCTGAGCCGCTCGGCCACCGTCTTTGCCACCTTGTCGCGGATGTAAAGGGGCGCCGCCAAAGCGGGATCGATACCCTCGCCGCGCAAGGCGCGGGGCGCGGCCAGCGACGCCACGGTAGCCGCCGTCGGCAGGAGGTCAGTGCGGACCGGGATGGCCGCAGCTATCAGGCGCTCAAGCAAGGCCGGGTAGGCCGCAATGCCGTTGCCGCAGGCCAGCCAACCGGGCGCTTCGGGGAAGGCGACGGCCTCCGGCGCTGAGACGCGAATCTCGCCCTGCAACACGTGGGCATCGCCGACAAGCGCATACGCCGCGGAATAGACTTCGCCCATCCGCGCATCAAGCAAGGCCAGCACTCGGTCGGCGCCACTCTGCGCGGCCAGGTTTTCCAGACTGGTCACCGGCAGCAGCGGCACATTGGCGGCGACTGCCAAGCCCTGCGCCGCACCGCAGGCAACGCGTAGCCCGGTGAAGGCGCCGGGACCAACCCCGAAAGCAATGCCATCGAGTTGCCCGACCGTCACGCCGGCCTCCGCAAGCAGTTCGCGAACCAGCGGCAGCAGCGTTTCCGAATGCGGTTTTCCGGCCGGGCAAATGCGTTCGGATACGGTTCCATCACGCCATAGGGCGCAGGAACCAAAGTCGGTGGAGGTCTCAAGGGCGAGGATCAGCATGGGCCGGCATTTTACCGGAGGCTGGTCGGCGCCGGGGGGTCAATCGCGACGCCAGCCTCGGCCGCCGCCACGCCCGTCGCGCAACTCGCGGCGATCTTCCCAGCCACGCTGCTCGCGCATTTCGTCGCGCAGCCGGCGGCGATCCTCCTGCGGCACGTCACGCCAGCGCGGGGCGCCCTCGTCGCGGCGGATTTCCCGTTCCTGCTGCCAGTGCTCGCGCATCTGCTGGCGCAACTGGCGCCGCTCGTCCGGCGGCAGGTCCCGCCAGTAGGCCTGCGCCCATGCCCCGCCCGCCGATCCGAGCAGGCTCAGGAACAACAGAACAATGGCAAGGCGACGTTTCATGGCGGTGGATCAGGACAGGATTCAGATGCGATCATTGTCCATCCGCCAGCCACAGGCAAGCATCGCGAGATGTAAGAATATGTTTCCCGGCCACCCTCCGCAAAAGCTTGTTACCATTTGCCGCGTTCCATTCACTGTCCGCCCTTATCCTTGCCAGCACGATCCTCGAAACCTCAGTTGACCGCTTACCCATCCTTGGCCAGCCGCATGAACACTGATCTTTGTGCCTTCGAAGAGATTCACCCATTGGGTGGCAGCGCTACGCGGCCGCTGGCACGTCTGGCCGGGCGTCCGGCTTTGTCGCTCCTCCTTGCAGGCACGAGCCTGCCGCGTCGTCGCTTCGCGCCGGCCACCCCGTCCAAACGCCCCATCTGCCGCGTCCAACTGAGGTTTCAAGGATGAACGAACAACACTCCCACATCCTCGTCGTCGATGACGACGCCCGCCTGCGCGACCTGCTGGTCCGCTATCTCGGCGAACAGGGCTTTGAGGTCAAGGCCGCGGCCGACGGCCAGCAGATGGACAAGCTGCGCGCCCGCGAACACTACCACCTGATCGTCCTCGACCTGATGATGCCCGGCGAGGACGGCCTGAGCATCTGCCGCCGCCTGCGCGGCCAGGGCGACCAGACGCCGGTCATCATGCTGACCGCCAAGGGCGACGAGGTCGATCGTATCGTTGGCCTGGAAATGGGCGCCGATGACTATTTGCCCAAACCCTTCAATCCGCGCGAACTGCTCGCCCGCATCCACGCCGTGCTGCGCCGCCAGGGCAACAAGCCGCCGGGCGCCCCGGAAGACGACCAGGAAAAGATCACGTTCGGCAACGTCGAGGTCGATCTCGCCGCCCGCACGCTGACCCGTGGCAACGAACTGCAGGCGCTGACCACCGGTGAATTCGCCGTCCTCAAGGTGCTGCTCCAGCACCCGCGGGTACCGCTGTCGCGCGACAAGCTGATGACCCTGGCCCGCGGCCGCGAACAGGGCCCGTTTGACCGCGCCATCGACGTCCAGGTCTCCCGTCTGCGCAAACTGATCGAGACCGACCCGGCGCAGCCCCGCTACATCCAGACGGTCTGGGGCTTCGGCTACGTCTTCGTACCGGACGGCGCTGCCAAGGAATGATGCCGCGCACGCTGCTGGCGCGCACCTTTCTGCTGCTCGCCATGCTGGTGCTGCTGACCACGGCGGCCTGGCTCAGCCTGTTCCGTTACATCGACGCCGAGCCGCGGGCGCGGGAAACCGCCCAGCTGGCCGCCTCTGCCGTCAATCTCATTCGCGCCTCGCTGTTTGCGGCAGCGCCCGAAAAGCGCCTCGGCCTGTTCACCGAATTCTCGACCCGCGAAGGCATCCGCCTGCTGCCGGCCGAACCGGAAGACAAGATCGAGGCAATGCCCGAAGGTCGCTTCATCCGCCTGCTGCAACGAGAGCTGACGGCACGGCTGGGCGATCATACGCGGATCGCGGCCAGCGTCGACGGCATCCCCGGCTTCTGGGTCAGCTTCCGGCTGGACGATGCCGACGAGGAAGAATACTGGCTGATCCTGCCCAGCGAACGGGCCGCCCGCGACTTCGCCAGTCACTGGCTAGCCTGGGGTCTGCTGGCTTTCGTACTGGCGATGGCCGTCGCCTGGCTGATCGCCTCGCGCATCAGCCGGCCGCTGAAAGCGATGGCCAGATCTGCCGAAACGGTCGGTCGCGGGCAGATACCGGAACCCTTGCCGGAAGGCGGTGCCGAGGAGCTGAGCCGGCTGGCGACAGCGTTCAACACCATGGCCGCCGACCTGCAGCGCCATGAAAAGGACCGTTCCGAAGTGCTGGCCGGCATCTCGCACGACCTGCGTACGCCGCTGACGCGCCTGCGTCTCGAAGCCGAAATGAGCGTCGCCGACGAAGGTGCCCGGCAGGCGGTGGTCGCCGACATCGAGCAGATGGAAGCGGTAATCTCGCAGTTCATGGACTATGCCCGTGCCGAAACCGGTGAAACGCCGGTGTCCACCGATCTGGCCGCCCTGCTCTCCAGTATCGTCGAGCGTCAGGCTTGCATCGGCCGGCCAATTGCTGCGCAGATCGAATCGACGCCGGAAATGCTGCTCCGCCCGAAGGCGATCACCCGCGCCGTGACCAACCTGATCGACAACGCCGCGAAATACGGCGGCGGCGAGATTTCGCTGACAAATGCTACGGTCGGGGGTGAAATTCGGGTCGAAATCAGCGATCGCGGCCCGGGCGTACCGGCTGCTGAATTCGAGCGGCTGAAGCGGCCTTTCACCCGGCTGGAGTCGGCGCGCACCAATGCTTCCGGCACCGGCCTCGGGCTGGCCATCGTCGAGCGCATCGCCCGGCTGCACGATGGACGTCTCGACCTGCTGCCCAATCCCGGCGGCGGGCTACTGGCCCGTCTGGTGCTGCCGGTCAGGCATTGAAGGCGAGACAGGTCTCGTCTACGCCGTCGGCGATTTGCGGCAGCAACTGCGTGATGGTTTCGCCGCTGACACCGAGGCGTTGCCACGCTGTTTGATCGACCGGCATGACCAGCTCACCGGCCGTCTGACCCAAGCCCAGACCATGCGCGACCGCATCGGCGACATGGATCAGGTCAGCCAGCGAATCGGCCGTCGCCGCCGCGGGCGAGTGATGTTCGGCAAGCGCCGAACGCAGTGCCGGCGGGAAGCGCCAGGCGTCGGCCAGCAGGCCGCCGACGATGGCGTGGTCGAGACCAAGCACATCGCGCTCGGCGACGACCACCGGGCAATCGTGGCGCTCGCGATAAGTCAGCGCCTGCTGGTATTGCGGGGAGAAACAACTGGCCAGCACCAGTTTGCCGATGTCGTGCAGGATGCCGCCGGTGAAGGCAATTTCAGGATTACGCCGGGTCGCCAGTGCCAGCGCGCGCGCTGCCAATCCGACGCCAACGCCGTGCCGGATGTGCGCCTGCACACCAAATCCGGGGCATTGTTCGGCCCGGAACACACCCCCGACACCGACCGCGATCACCATGCTGCGCACGGCGCGAAAACCAAGCACGACAACCGCTTCGTTGATCGACGAAATCCGCGTCTGCAAGCCGTAGAACGATGAATTGGCGACGCGCAGCAAACGCGCGGCCAGCGCCTGGTCGCGCGCGATCTGCCGGGCCAGGGCGCCGACATCGACATCTTCGTTGTCGAAGGAGGCAAGCAGGTCAGTGACCACTGCCGGCAGCGCCGGTAGCGAATGCAGGCAAGCCAGGACCTGCTCGGGCTTGAGCGTGTTCATCGCCGCGGCTCCGAGCGGAAATCGACGATGCACTGATAGAGCGTTCGGGTCGCAATGCCACCGCCCGCCACGCGAAACAGATGGTCGGCTGCGGCCTTGACAGCGGCCAGCCTGGCTTCCTGCGCAGCCGGGTCTTCAGCAACCTCGCGCTCGACGCAGATCGAGGCGATATCCCGGCGCAGCAGCGATTGCAGCAGGCTTTCCGTCAACTCGACACCGGCAGGCACCAGCACCTGCCCGGCCCTGTCGGCAAGCGCGATGCCCAGCCGCATACCCGGTCGCGCCTCGACCAGCGCAATGACATCCCGTGCCGTCATCCGGCCTCCTCTTCAAGTACCAGAATGCGCCCGCCGCCGGGCCCGTCGCCTCCGGAGTGCCGCCAGCGGCAGCGATAATTCACGCCATCCAGTTCGACGCGGACGGCACTGTCGAAGCTGCCGACTTCGGGCAAAACGGCCGCCATGGCGATTCCGGGCGCGAAGCCACGTGCGACAAACCGCTCGCAGGCAGCGTCATTGGCCAGCACGATCAGCCCTGCCTCGTCGATCCCGATGACCGGCCAGGGCAGTTCGGCAAGCACATCCTGCAGAATCCGGTAGCCGCCGTGGGCCTGTTCCCGCAGCATGAGGTTCTCGCTTTCCAGGCGCTTGCGGTCTTCCTCGATGCGCAGCATTTCCCGCTCGGCCACTTCGACCTCGTGCGACAGGCGGCTGTATTCGTCGGAGATGTAGCGACGACTGAGCGCCTCATCGACTACCTGGTGAAAGGACGCTGCATCGGCCGGCACCCGGATCACCCGATGGACCTGGCCGGAGGCGCTCAAGGCCGCCACTGCCTTGCGATTCCACTGGCGGCTGTCGGCCACCAGTATCCGCTCGCACTTCGGTTGTGCCCGTGTCGCCAACTCGATCAGCGCCGCGGCATCGAAATCCTTGCGCGGTGCGCCACAAACCAGCACATCGACGAGATTGCCGGTAAACCATTGCACCGCCCCCTGAACGTCCGCCACCTCGCAAACCCGATGCCCCTCCCGGATCAAACCGGCAATGACATCCCCGAAGCCCTCGACCGCCACGAACAGGGCCATCGGCTTGCGGGTGCCCGAGCGCAGCAGATTGTTCGGCAGGCGCTTGTCGGTGGTCAGCAGGTCCATCATGCCCGGCGCAGCCAGCGGCCGTGAGAAGAAATAGCCCTGAATGACGTCGCACTGGTGCGAAATCAGCAAGGCCAGTTGCTCTTGGGTCTCGACGCCTTCGGCCACCACTTTCAGCTTAAGATGATGCGCCATGGTGATCACCGCACGGGTGATCGAGGCATCGTCCGAATCGGCGGTGATATCCTGGACGAAGGAGCGATCGACCTTGACCGTGTCGATCGGGAAGCGCTTCAGGTAAGCCAGGCTCGAATAGCCGGTACCAAAATCATCGAGCGAAATGGTAACGCCCATTTTTTTGAGCGCCGTCAGCGTGCTGATCGCTGTCTCGGCGTTGTCCATCAGCATGCTTTCGGTGATTTCCAGATCCAGGCAGGCTGGCTTCAGGCCGGTCTTCTCCAGGGTCGCCGCGACGTCCGCCAGCAGCGTGTCCGACTGCAACTGGCGAGCCGAAAGATTGACCGAAATGCTCGGAATATCGAGCCCGGCCGCCTGCCATTCAACTGTCTGGCGGCAAGCCTCTTCCAGCACCCAGCGCCCGACCTGGACGATCAGCCCGGTTTCTTCCAGCAAGGGGATGAACTGGTCCGGCCCGACCACGCCGCGCCGCGGATGCGCCCAGCGCAACAGGGCTTCGGTTCCCGTGATCCGGCCGTTGGCACAGCTGGCCTTGGGCTGAAAATGGAGAATGAATTCCTTGCACAGCGTGGCATTACGCAAGTCGATCTCGAGGAACATCCGGTCCCGGATGCTTTCCTGCATTTCCGGGCTGTAGCAATGGTAATTGTTGCGCCCCAGGCTCTTGGCGTGGCGGCAGGCAATCTCGGCATTGCTCACCATCTCATGAACGTCCCGACCATCCTGCGGATAGAACGCAATGCCGATACCTGCCGTTGCGAAGACGTCGCAACCGTCCACCCGGACTGGCATGATCAGCGCATCGATAATCCGGCGGGCAACAATGCCGGCATGCTGGATATCGCCGACATCCGGCAGCAGGACGCCAAAGACATCGCCACCGATCCGCCCAAGAACATCGGATTCGCGCAGAGAGCCGGAAACCCGTCCGGCGATCTGGCGCAGCAATTCGTCGCCCGACGTGTGGCCGAAGGTCTGATTGAGTTCGCGGAAGCGGTCGACGTCAACAACCATCACCCCCAGCGGCAGGCGCTTACGCCGCGACAGCGCGAGCATCCGCTGCATCTGGTCGTGGAACATCAACTGGTTGGGCAAGGCCGTCAGGGCATCGAAATGGGCGAAGAACGGCGCTTTCCACTTGTCGGCCAACAAGCTGGTGATGTCGGTGGCGACGCCGCCGACACTGACGATATCGCCCCGCTCGTCGCGCACCGGGAAATTGCGGACGTGCAGCCAGCGCAGACTGTCGCCAGGACGCTCGACGCGGAACTTGATGTCCAGGGTGCCCATCCGGTGCAGCCGCGCCTCGGCCAGAACCCGTTCTCGGTCATCCTGGTGAACGTAGGTCAACCAGTCCAGCCGGTGCGCGTACAGCGCTTCGACGTGGCGCCCCCAGATCTGCTCGTAGCCCTTGCTGACGTAGGTGACCCGTTGTGTATCGGCGTCCACCAGCCAGTAGCATTCGGGCACGTGGCTGGCCAGCTGGAAAAACCGGGCTGCTGCCTCATCGATCTGCCCGAACATGTCGCTGCCGACCAGAGATTCCCGCTTTTCGCGCAGCAAGCCGGCGCGGGCACATTCGCGCTCGACTACGGCGAGCAGGCGGGATGGATTGCTCTTGAAGACGAAATCGCAGGCCCCTTTGTCGAGCAGTTCGAATGGGAAATCGGGCGATCCGCGCTCAACGGTCAGAATGACCGGCAGCATCGGTGCCAGTTCGAGGAACAAATCCATGGCTGCCGCCACCGGCAGATCTTCCAGGCTGCAACTCAGCAGCGCCGTATCCCAATGCTCCTCGCGCAGCGCCTGAATCAGTTCGTCCTGCCGGGCCACCTGGCGGGCATGAACGACATGGCCGCCGCCATGCAGGGCTTCGAGCAGGCGCTGGCCATCCCGACCATCCGGCTCGATCAGCAATACCCGAAGGATTGCAGCGCTTTCAGAACTGCTGACTACCCCCAAACGATTTCCCCTGGTTCCGCTTCCCGCCCGCTATGGAAACGCTGAATGGCTTGTGGTGACTGACATTCAATCTATTACCGACATCATTTCGAAAAACTTTAGCGCTGCCTGACAACGAAAATCAGAAACCCGGCTTCCGGTTTATGCGCAATGGATTTAATCCAGCGCAAACGCGCGAAGAATCAGGTACTCCGAACCTGCGGACGACAACCGGGAGCGGACGAGAAAAAATCGCTGGCAAGGCCAAGCCAATGCCGGCATGGGGATTTCCTGCCCCGCCTCTAGCTGGCAGGCCGGCGGCACCTTGCGGACCATCGTGACGTGCGGCGCGAAGCTTCGCCCTGTGCCATCGACCTTGAAGCCGTTGCTGGTCAGCGCCTTGCGCAAGGCGCCGTGGAGCGCATCCAGGGCGGCCGGCATCTCGCCGCCGGCCCACAGCAGGTGGTTATGCTGCCAGAAGCCCAGGCGGTCCAGGCTCATCTCGAAGGCGGCGCTCGTCACGCCGGCCGCGACATCGCCCAGTTCAGCAAGGCGCGACTCCGGCACGTCGCCCAGAAAGGCCAGGGTCAAATGGATGGTGTCACGGCGGGTGGCCCGTCCGCCGAAGCGTGCTGCCGCCTCGCCGGCGATTTCGGCCAGGCGTTCGGCCACCTCGGCCGGCGGCCAGAGGGCGAAAAAGACTCTGGCCGTTGCCGGCCGGTGCGGAGTTTCCGGCCGGCGATCAGCCGGCACGTTCCACCAGCACGACGGCCTGCGCCTCGACGGCCTCCTCACGGCCCAGGTATCCCAGGCGCTCGTTGGTTTTGCCCTTGATATTGACGCAATCGGCCGGGATACCGAGATCGGCGGCCACGTTGGCGACCATGGCAGCCGCGTGCGGGGCCAGTTTTGGCTGCTGGGCGATCAGCGTCGCGTCGACATTGACCGGCCGCCAGCCCTTGTCGGCCAGCAGCGTGACGGCGGCGCGCAGTAGCACCCGGCTGTCGGCACCCTTGTAGCGCGGATCGGTGTCCGGGAAATGGCGGCCGATGTCGCCCAGCGCCACGGCACCGAGCAGAGCATCGGTGATCGCGTGGAGCAGCGCGTCGGCATCGGAATGACCGAGCAGCCCCGTCGGATGCGGAATCTCGACGCCGCCGAGGATCAGCTTGCGGCCCTCGACCAGCTTGTGCACATCGTAGCCCTGCCCGACGCGGAAATTCATTTGCGTGCCCTCAGTATCATCGCGGCCAGCGCGAGGTCGGCCGGCCAGGTGACTTTCAGATTGGTCGAATCGCCGCGCACCAGCTTCGGCTTCAGTCCGGCCGCCTCGATGGCACCGGCTTCGTCGGTCACGGAAATTTCATTTTCGAGCGATTTCTGCAGCTGACCGTAGCGAAACATCTGCGGCGTCTGTGCCTGCCACAAGCCTTCGCGCGCCTCGGTCGCGGCGACACGCTGTTCGGCATCGGCTCGCTTCAGCGTATCGGCCACCGGCACGGCGAGAATGCCGCCGACCGGATCGTCAGCCAGTTCGTCGAACAAGGCTTCGAGCATCGCCGCCGACAGGCAGGGGCGTGCAGCATCGTGAACCAGAATCCAGTCGTCGTCGGCGGCGACCATCGCCGCTGCCTGTAGGCCGTTGCTCACGCTTTCGGCCCGCGTCGCACCGCCACAGCGCACCGTTTCCAGCTTGGCGCCAAGCCCGCTCCAGTCGTATTGCGGCCACCACGGGTCATCCGGCGCCAGAACGACCCAGACGCGTTCGATGTCCGGGCAGGCGGTCAGCGCCGCCAGCGTATGATAGATCAGCGGGCGGCCGAGCAGGTCGAGATACTGTTTCGGCTTCTCGCTGCCGAAGCGGGATCCGCTGCCGGCAGCGGGAACGATTGCGTAATGGCGTGGCATGACTTAATTTTACTGAAGAACGCACATAAAAGAGGAGTCGCATGACCTTTGTCGTCCCCGAGCTGGCAGCGCCCGTCGAGGCTTTTGCGACGGCGCTTGGCATCGGTCTGCTGATCGGCATGGAGCGCGAACGTCGTCCGGATGCGTCCGCCGGCCTGCGTACCTTTGCGCTGGTCGCCATGCTTGGCTGCCTGTTTGCGCTGCTCGGCGAAAAAACCGGCGGCCCCTGGCTGCTGGCAGTCGGCCTGCTGGTCATCTCGGGCAGCATGGTCGCCTCGAATTTCTCGGCCCAGCAGGAGGAGCAGTATCGCGGCTTCACCTCGGAAGCGGCGATCATCGCCACCTACGGTTTGGGTGCTGCAGTCTGGTTCGGGTATTCAACTCTGGCCGTCATGCTCGCCATTACCACCACCGTGCTGCTCTATTTCAAGGCTGAGCTGCGCCAGTTCAGCGAACGGACGACGCCGAAGGACATCAACTCGATCCTGCAGTTTGCAGTGCTCTCGCTGGTCATCCTGCCCATTTTGCCGAGCGAGGATTTCGGGCCGTACAACGCGATCAACCCGCGCCAGATCTGGTACATGGTCGTCCTGATTTCCGGCCTGGCGCTGGCCGGCTACCTCGCGCTGCGCATTGTCGGGGCGCAGCATGGCGCGGCACTGCTCGGCATTTTCGGCGGCCTGGCCTCGTCGACGGCGACGACCATGATGTTCTCGCGCCACGCCCGCGACCAACCCCATCTGATCCACATGTCGGCGATCGTCATCCTGATCGCCAATGTCATGGTGATGATCCGGCTGTGGCTGGTCGCCAGCGTCGTCGCGCCCGGACTGGCGACGCCGATCGCCATCGTTTTCGCCTGCGGCATCGTTCCCGGCGTCGCCATGGCGCTGGTTGGCTGGAAGGTACTGAGCGCCGCCGGCGCCTTGCCAATGCCGGAAGTCAAGAATCCGACCGAATTGCGCACCGCCCTATCCTTCGGCCTGCTCTACGCCATCGTCCTGCTCGCTTCGGCCTGGCTGCAGGACATCGCCGGCAGCAGCGGCCTCTACATCGTCGCCCTGGTTTCCGGCCTGACCGATGCCGACGCCAGCGTGCTGTCCACGTTGCGCCTGTTCAATCTGGCGACGGTCGGCGGCAGCGAAGCCGTCGTTGCCGTCACGCTGGCGCTGCTCGCCAACCTGGTTTTCAAGATCGGGCTGGTGCTCAGCATTGGCGGCCGCCCGCTCGCCCGCCACGCCCTACCCGGCCTGCTGGTCATCGGTGGTGGCATGGCAGCCGGACTGATGCTTGTTTGAGGAGTCGATCATGATCGCCACCCGCCCTCCCGCCGTCGCCGGCATGTTCTACCCCGGCGACCCGCCCACGCTGACCGCCACCGTCGACGCACTGCTCGGCGAAGCGAGCAGTACAACCGACCGGCAGCCCAAAGCACTGATCGTCCCGCATGCCGGCTACATCTATTCCGGCTCGACGGCCGCCGCGGCCTATGCCTCGCTGGCGCCGTGGGCGGCATCCATCCACCGCGTGATCCTGCTCGGCCCGACCCACCGGGTTGCCGTCGAGGGCATCGCGCTGCCCGAAGCGGAAGCCTTTGCGACCCCGCTCGGCACCATCCGGCTCGACGCGCAGGCCATCACCGTGATCGCCGACCTGCCGCAGATCGTCTTCAGCGACAAGGTGCATGCTTTCGAGCATTCGCTGGAAGTGCACCTGCCCTTCCTGCAGCGCGTACTTGGGCAATTCACGCTGGTCCCGCTGGCCGTCGGCCACGCTAGGCCGGAGGCCGTCGCCGAAGTACTCGACCTGCTGTGGGACGGTCCGCAAACGCTGATCGTGGTCAGCTCCGACCTGTCGCATTTCCTGCCCTACGGCACGGCGCAGCAGGTCGACAGCAACACCTGCCGGCATATCCTGCAACTCGACGGTCACCTCAATCCCGAACAGGCTTGCGGCGCCTTTCCGATCAACGGCCTGCTACTCGCCGCCCGCCGTCGGGGTCTGAAGCCGGAATTGCTCGGCCTCTGCAACTCGGGCGACACGGCTGGCGACAAGAGCCGCGTCGTCGGCTACGCGGCCTTTGCCTTCAGCGAGGGCGAACACCATGCCTGACCTCGGCACCACGCTGCTAACGCTGGCCCACAACGCCATCGCCGCGCATTTCGGTTTCCCCGCAAATGCTACGGTCGATGCTCCAGAACTGCAAAAACCGGGCGCCACCTTCGTCACGCTGACCCAGCACGGCAACCTGCGCGGCTGCATCGGCAGCCTCGAAGCCTGGCGACCACTCGCCCAGGACGTCCGCGAAAACGCGCTCGCCGCTGCCTTCCGCGACCCGCGCTTCGAGCCGCTGAGCGCCGGCGAACTGTCGCAAACCCGCGTCGAGGTTTCGCTGCTGACCCCGGCCGAGCCGATGAGCTTCACCAGCGAAGCCGACGCCCTCGCCCAGTTGCGCCCGAACGTCGATGGCGTGATCTTCAGCGCCGGCCATCGTCGGTCGACCTTCCTGCCGCAGGTCTGGGAACAACTCCCCGAACCGGCGGCCTTCATGGCCCACCTGAAGCAGAAGGCCGGGCTGCCGGCCAGCTACTGGGGGCCGGACGTCGGCATTGAGCGCTACACCGTCAGGAAATGGAAGGAAGCTGCGCCATGAGCACTACCGAATCCCTGTTCCCCGGCCGCTGGTGGCATGCGCTGCCCGACGGCCGTGTCCAATGCGACCTTTGCCCGCGCGACTGCCAATTGCACGAAGGCCAGCGTGGCGCCTGCTTCGTACGCAAGATGGTCAATGGCGCCATGCAACTGACGACCTATGGCCGCTCATCGGGCTTCTGCATCGACCCCATCGAGAAGAAGCCGCTCAACCACTTCTACCCGGGCAGCAGCATCCTCTCCTTCGGCACCGCCGGTTGTAATCTCGCCTGCCGCTTCTGCCAGAACTGGGACATCTCCAAATCCAAGGACATGGATCGCTTGATGGATACCGCCAGCCCGGAAATGATCGCCAGCGCCGCCCGGCGCTACGGCGCCGACGCTGTCGCCTACACCTACAACGACCCGGTCATCTTCGCCGAATACGCCATCGACACCGCGCTGGCCTGCCGCGAGCAGGGCATCCGCAATGTCGCCGTGACCGCCGGCTATATCCACCCCGAACCGGCCCGCGAGTTGTTTGCCGTCATGGACGCCGCCAACGTCGACCTCAAGGCCTTCACCGAGGATTTCTACCACAAGCTCTGCGTCGGCCACCTGCAGCCGGTGCTCGATACGCTGGCCTACATCCACCACGAGACTGACTGCTGGCTGGAAATCACCACCCTGCTGATTCCCGGCCAGAACGACAGCCCGGCCGAGATCAACGAACTGGCAACCTGGGTCGCCCGCGAACTCGGACCGGACGTGCCGCTGCACTTTTCCGCCTTCCACCCCGACTGGAAGATGAACGACCTGCCGCCGACGCCCCCGGCGACCTTGATCCAGGCCCGCCGCATCGCCCTCGACGCCGGTCTGCACCATGTCTTCACCGGCAACGTCCACGATCCGGAAGGCGGCACCACTTTCTGCCCAAACTGCCATGCCGCGCTGATCGTCCGCGACTGGTACGAAATCCGCCGTTACGACCTGACGCCGGAGGGCCGCTGTCCGCATTGCCAGACGGCCATCGCCGGCCGTTTCGGCAAGGTGCTCGGCCGGGGCGGCAAGGCCTTCGGCCCCAACCGCATTCCGGTCCGTCTGTCTGCATGAATCGTCACCTCACGCTGCACACCCCGCACGGCTCGCTGCATGGCCAGCTCGAAATACCCGACAATCCGCGCGGCCTGATCCTGCTCGCCCGTTCGCACCCGGTGCCTGTCGACGCGACGATCACCGCCCATCTTGCGGCGCACGGCTACGCCATCCTGGCCATGGAACTGTTGACCGCACACGAACTGCAGTTCGTCGACGCAACGCAAAATGTGCCGCGCCTGACCCAGCGGCTGATCGACATTCTCGACCTGGCGCGCAACGACGGCGACATGCTGACCTTGCCGCTCGGCATTTTCGCCAGCGGCGAGATCGCCCCGGCGGTAATCCGCGCTGCCGCCCAGCGCGACACCCAGGTCAGGGCCGTCGCCTGCCACGGCGGACTGATCGACCGCGCCGGCGCCCAGGCGCTCGATCTGCTCTCCGCACCGCTGTTGATGTTGATCGACAACGAAGACAGCCTCGGCCTTGCCGCCTTCCATCGCGCCACTGCGCACCTTGCGTGCATCCAGGAGATGCACGTGCTGGAGATCGGAGAAGACCCGTTAATGCGGGTTGCCGCGTGGTTTTCGCGTTATTTGAGGGGGTGACCGTAGCATTTGGCCATGACGTTGGTAATCCATGGCATCCGGACTAGACTGAAAGTACACATACCAATTCAGGAGACTCCGATGTCCTTTTTCGATTCCCCGATCGCCCGTTGCGAGGCCGTCCGCCAGATGGTCCTGACCGATGAAACCCAGGCCCAGTGCGCCCGCGAACACAACTGTCCGCCCGGCTTCAAATGCCCCTTGTGCGGCTATTTCACCGAAACTACCGGAATCAGCGAGGAAGCCAGCTCAGCAGACTTAAGCGCGGCCAAAACAGCCAGTCACTGAGACCGACTGGCAAGAAACTCAATCCGGCGCTCGCTGGCCGATGGCAGTAGCATCGGCAACGCGCCGGCTTGCCACCTGCCCAAAATCGACATTGAACAGGCGTCGTTCGATATTGATGCGCCGCTCCCCGATGCCGGCCGGCGGGCCCGCATCGGCATGACGCCGTTGCCTGCTCTTGCGACGTTCAGTGTTCTGATTTGTTTCCATCGTTCGTGTCCGTCTCGTTGTTGCCCGCGCTCCCGCGGCTGCTCCCCGAATGTCCCGCCTCCGGCATCGCCAGCCCTCGCTGGAACGATGCGAAATGGGTCGCCCATTGAAAAAAAGAAATGTCCGTCACCACGATTTGCCGCCGATCCGCACAGCGTCGCTCCCCGAGATCCGTGGGAGGGAAACCGGCTTTCCGGCGCCGATCGGCGCCCGAGCGCTTTTCAATGAGAATGGACATTATTCGCCAAAATAAATTTCTGGAATATTTCCAACCGGCCGAATATTAGCATCCTGGCATAGCTTGTGGTCATACCCCTCGCTTCCCCCGCCGAGCAGGCTGTGTAGAATGACTGCCATTTTGAAACCAACCCAGCCGGTGAAACCCCATGAAGATTGCCGCCCTTGTCGCCACCCTTGTCACCCTGTCCATCGGCATCTCGGCCGATGCCATGGCTAAATCGCGCGGCTCATCCCACGCATCGTCCCATTCATCGTCCAGCAGCCACCCGAATCATGCCGACGATGCCCATGCCGGCGACGGTGGTGGTGGCGGCGGTGTCGTCCGTAGCGTGGTCAGCCGCTCCGGACGGTCCGACAACAACGGCAGCGGCAACGACGCCAGCCCGGCACCGACGGCAGCCGAAAACGAGCAGGACCCGAGCCAGCGCCGCATCCGCGAAGCGAGGGCGGCTGCCCGCGCCAAGTCGGATGCCGAAGACCTTGCCGCGCGCAAGGCAGCTGAAATTGCAGCCGAGGAAAAACGCCGCCAGCAGGCCGAACAGGCGGCCATCGCCGCAGCCGAGGAACAGAAGCGCCGTGACGCGGCCGACCGCATCAAGAACAAGGAACTTGCCGCACTCGAACGCCAGAGAGCACAAGCCGCCTGGGAAGCGCGCTGCCAGATCAAGCCGGTGATGACCGACGAGGAAATCAACACTTGCCGCGAAGTCTGGAGCAAGCCGGCGCGCTGAGTCGAAACGCAGACCGGCCCGTCTGTGCTATATATGCAGCCACTTTCATCGTCGGACAAATCCACAGCCATGAGCAGCCAAGACAGCGCCGTCATCTACGGCACCGAAGATATCCTGAGAAGCCTGTGCAACTCGGTGACCAAAGTCCTGACCATCGCCACGCAGAGCCAGATTCACTATTCCGGCATGGTCCAGCGCATCAGCAAGACCTGCCTGAAGCCCGACATCGGCTGCTTCGTGCTGTTCGACGGCGGCTTCTCCGGCCTGGTCGTCATCAACTTCTCGGCCAGTGCCGCGATGGAACTCTACGAGAGCTACATGCTGCACATGGGCATGGCCAAGGGCGAGCTGGCCACCACGCATACGGCCGACGAAGTCAGCAACGTGATGGGCGAGTTGATGAACCAGATCGTCGGCGACTTCACCGGCAAGGTGGCGCGCGAGCTGCAGACCCACATCACGCAGAACCAGCCAAAAATGCTGGTCCTCAACAAGCAGGTCATGCTCAGCGTCGACACCAATCTCGACAAGCCGGAAGCCCGTCGCGTCACCTTCTACACCGGCCAGAACAACATCTTTTACCTCGAACTGGCGATGGACAAGACCGAGTTCATCAAGCTGCACGACTTCGAAGCCACCGAGGCGCCGGACCCGGACGAACTGATCGCCCAGTACCACGCCCAGAAGCCCGCCGCCACGCCGCCTGCCGCATCCGGCGACCAGGACGAACTGCTTCGCTCGCTCGGCATGTAGCAAACCGCGCTGCTTGCACGCCAAAGAAACGGGGCTCTTGCCCCGTTTTCATTTTTGACCCGATTTTCCGGCCGACACTGGGGCCAGCCGTTGATTCTATGGTCGTCGCATTTGCACGCCGAGTAGCCGTGAGCGCATCAAATCACGGGCACTGCAGCGCCGCCGCTCGTGCCAGGGCCGTAGACCTCGCCACCCGCGCATTCTGCAAACGGACCTTGGCCCCAGCCAGTGCGCGCCCTTCGAGGTTCTCCAGGGAGGCTTCCAGCCGCGGGATGTCCGAATTCAGACGCGCAATGGTTGCCCGCAGCGCGGCGCACTCATTGGCGGATGGCGTCGGCAGCGGTTGCCCGACCGGGATGGGTTTCAAGCCATCATCCGGGACAACCCGCACGGACGGCATGCCTCCCCACTTGGCCAGTTCAGCAGGCGTTGTCACCCACCGCCGGAACCCGTTCATCATGCGCCAGACCTTGGGACTGGACCATTCGCGAAGCAGCGTTCCCTCGTCGGGCACTTTCTGGAAAGCCGCAATCGCCCCGTCCGGCACGATGCGCACCTGCCCAAAGCCGCCGAAGCGCTGCATCCAGACCTGATCGGGAATCCAGAACGGCATGCCGCCGGCAAACAGGTAAACCGGTGCCGAACTGCGCTCGCGGAAACAGGCGCCATCGCGCGGCCGGGTATGGTGTGCCAACAGCGTCACCGCGGTAGACCGAACATTGGCGGTAACGCCGCCCAGCGCCGAGAACTCGCCGGCGCCCGCCACCTGCATACGCGCGCCATCGGTGACCATGAATGTCCGCCGGTCACGCACCCAGGCCAAGAATTCGCCGTATTCCTTGGCCCGACCGAGTGGCGTGGCCGGCGAATAGTTGCTGCAAAAAAATCCGGCCAGACTGTCCACGCCCGCGGTGTCAGAAGGCGAGGTGGCCACCAGTGTCGTGCCCCGGAAATCCAGGGTGATCTCGCTGTGACTCTCGTCGGCAAATTGCGAAGGCGCGTTGCTGTCATAGACATACAGTTTGCCCTGGCTCACGCCGGTATTCTCGTAGCCATAAACCAGCACCTGGTGCTGCGACCAGACACTGCGGTTGGTGTAAATCAGCCCAATCGGCCACGGCCGGCCGGCGTCGATATGACGGCGCACCGTATCCCATTCCGGTATCGTCCGCGCCTTCAACCCCTCCGCGCCACCGCCGAACCACGTCGGCACCTGATTGAGGAAGATCGACCACTCGATTGTCCGGCGCAGAACGTCGCCGTGCGTCAGGCTGTCGAGCAGCCGCTCCCAGAGCGATGCACGGATCGCCGCCGGCGCGGGCGCCGTGCGCTGCGGCTGGTCGTTCCGGTGGGCGCCGCGCGGCAGTGGCACTCTCGCATGCCAGTGGTCCAGCGCGGCGTATGCCATACCGCCACACAAACCATAGGTATCCAGCTTGCCGACGGCCGCGTAACCGCTGGCCGCCACGGCAACCGCCGTCAGGATCAGTGGATCGGGCACCACGCCGGCCACCGTCGCCACGACGCCAGGAACCAGCGGCTGAACCAGTGCGGTCAACGCCGCCCGTTCGGTTGAATCGAATTCCCAGGAATTGATAAAAGCAAAGCCATCGGCGTCGTTACGCCATTGCAAAATTGCCATGTTGCCTCCCCATCGAAGATTGCGTTCAACGGTGGCTCACCACGTACCGCCATCCACCGTGCCGTACGAACAGAACATGAAATATTCGTCGCCCATCAGCGTATTGATATATTTCACAGGCATATCATGGCGTCATTTGGAAGAAAAGTGAATGACGGTTTTGGCCAAAATTTCCGGCCGACCGTAGCATTTGGGCTACTTACGCGTTCCGGCAGGCGACTAATCGCCTGCTTCGATCCGGGCACCTGGCTCGATGACGCCCGACGCCAGCACCTCTGCCAACAAGCCAGCGCGCCCCACCCAGCGCCGGACCACGTCGGCCGGGGCCAGCGCGGTATCGGCCAGCCGATCACCCAGTGCCGAGCAAGGCTCGCAGAGATCGACGCCTTTAAGCTTTGCCGTCCCCACGCTGAATTCTTTCCCCATCAGAGCGTTCAACCGAACACCCCGGGTCACCAGATTGCGCCGCGTCATGGCCAGATCGACCGGCCGCCCCTGCTCGACGCAGAAGCGCTCGATCTCCTCGGCCTCGACCAGCGTAACGCTCTGCCCGGGATAGGCGTTCTTCCCGAAACTCCTGTCGCCGACAATCCCCCTGCCCGCCTCGAGCGCCACTTGCTCGCACTCGACCTGTACGCCACCGTGCACCGGGCAGATATAAATGCGTTCGATGATCACCGGGCTGTACCCTGCGAAGTCGCATTCATATTCAAGCGCGCTCGACCGACACCTGTTTCCGCCCGATGGCCTCCTTGTTCAGCTGCCTGAAGGCCCGGGCGTAGTCGGCACTGGTGAAGGCAAACCCGATGCCGGTCACGGCACCGGATAGGAATTCGCGCTTCAGGACCGGAATCCGCACCGGCTGAAAGTAGCTCGACTGCCCCGGCAATGGCCGGGTTCGCATCACGACAACGGCCATGACGATCACCGCGAAAAACAGGGACAGGGGAATCAGGTATTTTGCCAGCACCGTACTGTCCGGATGAAACTCGCCAAGGACCAGCAGTGCCAGGAAGCTGAGGCCGAAGGCCAGCGCAAACTGCAACAGGCGATGCACAAAATTTTTCGGGCGCCGCTTCGCCGAAGGCGCACAGCGCGGACAAAACGGCAGCGGCAAACGGAAAGTCGTTTCCGTTCCACCCGCCAGCAGATAGGTGGTCCGCCGCGTATCCTGCTCGATCACCTGCAGATCGTGCTTGCCGCCGCAGTTGCAGCAAAGATGTTCGGGAAAGCCAAAATCGACGCCTTCGCGGTAAGTCAGGTTGCCTAATGGAATGTGCATGGAAATGGCCCACTGCCACGACTAAATTGAGGGTGACTTGAGTTTTGGCTGCGCCAGAACGTAGTTGAGCAACAGATTGAGCAGCACCCAGGGTGCCCAGATCGTGACAAGCCCATACTTTAGCGAGAGGAACAGGAGCTGACTGACGGCACGCGATCCTTCCGGCTGCGGCACCCAAACATCAGTCCGATATTCGGAACAGGTGAATAACAGCCCGACATAGCTTGGCACCACCACATGGACATAGCCTCGGGTTGGTTCGGAAACGGCGCCCAGAGAATCGAGAATTTGCCGACGATCGCGTTCACTCCAGTCCGCAATGCATTTCCGCCCCTTCATGAAAACCCAGGCCACGGCGGCTACCACGGGAACCACAATCAGCAATCCGAGGAGCGGTTCGTAGCTGCGTGAATCCATGGTTGTTCCTTGTGCGAATGATTGGTATCGAAGCGCTTGCCTCGCCGACGCAGAGCTCGCACCGGGCAATTTTTATTCAAACCTCATCCTGACGTGAACCAATTGGAATATCAAGGTTCGAACCCGATATGCAATCCGGGAAGGAGCCCAACATGACGACCGATAGCAGTGTTCTCTTCACACCAATCCGCATCGGGCAACTCACGCTGCCCGGCCGGCTATTCAAGACCGCCACCGCCGAAACCAGCGCCACGCTAGACGGTTATGCCACCCAGGCGGTGATCGATTTCTACACCCTGATCGCCCGCGGCGAAACGCCCTTGATCATTACCGGCAACATCTATGTCTGCCGCGACGGCAAGTCGGCCCCGATGCAGCTCGGTGCCGACGACGACAACAAGATTCCCGCCCTCGCCAGGGTCGTCGCTGCGGTGCATGCCCACGGCGGCAAGTTTTTCGCCCAGCTCAACCACTGCGGCCGGCAGGTCATCCCCCGCTTCGCCCAGTCGCCGGTCGCCTACTCGGCTTCCGCCGTCAAGGACCTGCTCACCGGCACCCGGCCGCAGGCCCTGACCATCCCGGAGATCAAACGCCTGATCGGCTGCTACGCCGATGCCGCCGAACGCTGCCACCGTGCCGGCTTCGACGGCGTGCAACTGCACTCGGCCAACGGCTACCTGCTCAGCCAGTTCCTCACCCCATACACCAACCGCCGCACCGACGAATACGGCGGCAGCATGGAAAACCGAACCCGCTTCCACCGCGAAATCCTCGCCGCGATCCGAAGCCGCCTCGGCCCCGATTTCCCGGTCATCATCAAGATGAACGGCTCGGACTGGCTGCCGCTCCGGGACGGCCTGAAAACTGGCGAACTGGTCGAGGCTGCCACCCACTTCGAACACGCCGGCTTCGATGCCGTGGAAATCTCGGTCGGCCATTACGAATCGGGCTTCCCGATGGTGCGCGGCACCTTCAACCTCTGCCTGCGCCACATGGTCAACGGCAGCATGGCCTACCTGCCCGAGCCGCGCCGCACCCTGCTGCGTGTCTTCCGGCCGCTTGTCACCCTAGCCTCCAACGTCCTCTGGAAAGGCCGCCAGGGCTACAACCTCGACTACACGCCGCAATTCAAGGCGAAGCTGAAAATCCCGGTCATCTGCGTCGGCGGTTTCCGTACCCGCGACGCCATGGAAGCGGCCATCGCCCAGGGCAAGTGCGACGCCGTCTCGGCCGGCCGGGCCTACATCGCCGACCCTTTCTTCTATCGCCACACCCGTGACAACCAGCCCGGCCCGCACTGCGTCGATTGCAGCGGCTGTGTCGGCCACCTCGGCGCCCAGCCTGCCGAGTGCTATCACCCGACCGTCAAGGCCGAGAAGGACGCGATGCTGGCGCGCGAAGCCTGAAATCGGTTTGGTTTTTGCCGTTTTTTACGGCCGACCGTAGCATTCATCGTGGCGCACCGAATCGCGCACCAACTCCCACGCCTGTATCGCCTGCTTGCGACTAGTGACCCAGTGGTAACCGCCCAATGCACCGCTTTGCTGGATCACCCGGTGACACGGGATCAGCAAGGCAACAGGATTGGCGCCAACCGCCTGTCCGACGGCGCGCGCTGCCTTGGGGCGGCCGATTGCCTCGGCCACCTGGGCATAGCTCGCCACCGTCGCCGGCGCGATGTTCAGCAGCGCCTTCCAGACGCTGATCTGGAAGTTGGTGCCGGACACATGCAGCGAAATCGGCAGCCGAAGCTCCCGACGGTCCGATGCACCGAACATCGCATCGATGACCGCCTGCGATGGCCGGCCGTCCTCGCACAGCTCGGCCAGCGGCCACTGCGCCCGCAGCGCGGCAAGTTCCACGTCGATCCCGCCACCATCGACAAAGGCAAAATGGCAGATGCCCCGCGGCGTCATCGCAATGAAGGCCGGGCCGAAAGGCGTCTCCTGCACGGCAAACCGGATGACCAGCCCGGCACCGCGCGTCTTGAACTCCCCCGGCGTCACCGCCTCAAGCTGGACAAAATGGTCGTAAAGGCGCGACGCGCTGCTCAGGCCGAGGCCGTCGGCCACTTCCAGCAGCGGCCGGGCCTCGCCGAGCAGGCGCTTGGCACGCGCCACCGTCAGCACCTGCAGGAAACGTTTCGGCGTCACGCCCGCCCAGCGACTGAACAGGCGCTGGAAATGGAAGGGGCTCAAATGCAGGTGCGCCGCGACTTCCTCCAGCGTCGGCTGGCGGTCGACCCGAAGGGCGATAAAGGCGATAGCCTTGGCAATGCGCTCGTAGTCGGTCATGGGCATGGTCCAGTGATGGTACACCGGCCGTTCGGCGCGGTACGACGACAGTTTCGCCCGCAAATAACCTTTCGGCGACCCGAATCTTGCGCACTTGCCGGCTATCAATCCAAAAAGACCGCCCCCTTGCCGCCATACACCGGCCGCGAAGTCGCCGCCAGCTCGCGGTCGAAACTCGCCCGGACCAAAGCCCGTGCGTCGTCATCCCCCTGAGCGGCTGCCCTGCGCAGCCACCTCTCGGCTTCCTGCCGGTCAGGCGCCACGCCGCGGCCCAGCAACAAGGCCGCGCCCAAATGATACTGGGCGACCGAATACCCCGTTTCCGCCGCCTTGCGCAACCAGTGGATCGCGCCCTCCGGGTCGGCGCCGCTATCGCTGGCCAGCCCGGCCTCCAGAATCTCGGCGAGGTAAATCATCGACGGCGCGTTGCCGCGTTGCGCACACTCGGTCAGGAAAGCCCGGCCAGCGACGTGATCACCCGTCTTGTCGAGTTCGTAACCATTCACGCAAATGAAGCCCAGGCGGTCGGGGAAGCGCTTCATCTGGTCCAGGTAGTAATGCCAGGAAGTGTCGCTCGGATTGAGGACTCCGCCCAAAACCACCTCCTCGACCGCCAGTTGGGCGTGGCAATTGGCAGCAAACGCCAGGCCGGAAACCATCAGCCAGCGTGAAAAACGAATCCTGAAAACAGTGGAAAGTCCGGTCATCTGCATCTCCTTCGCATACTCGGGTTGAGTATGGAAAGCGTATTGCGAAGCCCCGGCTCATGACGAGGGCAAATTGCCCGACAACCCATCGGCTGATTGCCTCGCGAAAATTCACAAGCGAATTGCCGGGCAACTACCGCCCCGTCGACGAACTGCTACGATAGCCGGAGGCGCACCGAGCGCCACCGACCAACACCATTTACCGGAGAATCAACCATGATCAAGGTCAGCGTCCTGTACCCCAACACCACCGGCAGCCATTTCGACATGGACTACTACTGCAATCAGCACATGCCCATGGTCAAGGACAAGCTGGGCAACGCCTGCAAAGGCATCGCCGTGGATCAGGGCATAGGCAACGACGCGCCCTACGCCGCCGTCTGCCACCTCTTCTTCGAAACCGTCGAAGCCTTCCAGGCCGCCTTCGGCCCTCACGACGCGGCCATCATGGCCGACATCCCCAACTACACGAACGTCCAGCCGGTTGTCCAGATCAGCACAGTCCTGATCAACGCCAGCCGCAGCAATACCGGCGAACTGCATTTGCATCGGGCCGACTAAAAAGTTTTTTTCGCTTTCGCAAAAGCAAATGGCCCGCACTCAGGCGGGCCATTTTCATTGAAACGCGGCGTTCGATTACTTGGCGACGGCGTCCTTCGCCTTCTGCGCACCGGCCTCGGCAGTTGCCTTGACTTCGGCGGCAGCTTCCTTGGTCTCGGCGACGACCTTGCCCGCCGTTTCCTTGGCCTTGTCGGCGGTTTCAGCAGCGGCAGTCTTGGCACCTTCCGCAGCCTTCTCGACGTTGGCCTTGGCTGCCTCACCGACTGCCTTGGCCGCTTCGCCCGTTTTTTCCGCCGCCGCCTTGACCGCCTCTTCAGCCGCCTTGTTGGCCGCCGCAGCGGGATCTTCCTTCTTGCCGCAAGCGGCAACTGCCGCCGCAATGGCGACGATAGCGATCAGGGAACGGAGCAGCGAGTTGGTATTGGTCATTGTGTTAATCCTTTCAGTTGGAGAACATTGAGTCCAGAGCAGATGCAAGGGAAATCCCAGCGGCAATCGCATTTTGCGCAATAGCCAATTCGCATCCCTTTCACCCTAACGCGCGAAGCACGGTACAGGAAGACACCGGCTTAGGATTTTCGCCCTTAGTTTTCTCACTCGAATTTAAAGCGGTTCCCCGGTCAGAAAACAAAATATCTCGGAACCCTTTGGCTATGGCTCCCTGGCAATCTGACCTCTATTGTTGCAACCTGCTTCCGGTCTTTGTGTCTTCTATCCATGCTGAGGCTGTGTTGTTCTTGAATTCTCCTGCCACCCGATAGGAGCCCCCTGCAGCGAGAGTAACGCGAAGCATGACATTTCCCTGTCTGCATCCGGCGAAGTATGGTTTGCAGACGAAGTAGTAAACTCCGACTAATTGTTTCCCTGGACGCAGTTTGAGTGATCGGGATTCGAAGAATCCGCCTGTCGACTCCACCGCATCGACGTACCATGGAGAGAAGCTACCTTTCATATCGCTGGATTCTAAGGTTGTCGAACCAACAAGCGTGGGTTGCTCAGTCAACGGTAGGGATGTTGCCTCAGTTGAAGAAGGCGATGCCGAAAAGTACTCGAATCCAACCTCCCCCGTCGGCTTGCTCCCGACCAACCGAACTGCTGCTGTAGCAACATGACCGTCGCCGCCCCGTGGGCGTTCCAAGCTAGGATCTCGGACGATGAAGCCACTATACCCAGCCGACGAAGCAATTTCGCGAGCATGAGTCACAATTAGCGGGCGAAGCCTCGCGGGGCCTGCAGCTTCATTTGTAATGCTAGTAACAATGAAGTCAGTTTCGGATAGCTTTTGATGCCTTGCGTGGCCGGACCAGGACGACTGTCCATCCTGCGTACCGGCGCATGCTACGAGGGTGAGGGACACCGAAAGAACGGCTAGGAGGCGTGTATGGACGTTGAGCATGGTGGTTTTGCGTCAAAAAATTCAGTTCAAATTGAAATCAATTCACTTGGCATCTTACCACCACGCCATAACGCTTTACTCGCTCCCGCCCCACAAAACCCACCCCGCCCGAAGCGGCTATAATCCAAGCCCCGTAACGCCGCCCACCGCTTAGTGTCCGCTTCCAAGCCCCTGCTTTCCCTCCCCGCCCTGCCGAAGGCCGGTGCCCGTATCGATCTGCCGTCGCTGGCCGGGTCGGCCGATGCGCTGGCGCTGGCTGAAATTGCCGTCGGCAACCCCGGCAAGCTGCTCGCCGTGGTCACCGCCAATGCGGCCGATGCGCAGCGGCTGCTCGACGAGATTCCGTGGTTCGCGCCGAACCTGCGCGTGCGCCTGTTGCCGGACTGGGAAACGCTGCCCTACGACACCTTTTCGCCGCACCAGGACCTGGTGTCCGAGCGGCTGGCGACCTTGTGGGCAGCGACCCAGGGCGAGCTGGACATCCTGCTCGTGCCGGCCACCACCGCCGTCTATCGGCTGGCGCCGCCGGCTTTTCTGGCCGCCTACACCTTCGCCTTCAAGAAGGGCGAAACGCTCGATGCCGAGAAGTTCCGCAGCCAGGTGACGCTGGCCGGCTATGCGCATGTGACGCAGGTGGTGTCGCCCGGCGAGTATTCGATTCGCGGCGGGCTGATCGACCTGTTCCCGATGGGTTCGCAACTGCCTTACCGGCTCGACCTGTTCGACGACGAGATCGAGAGCATCAAGACCTTCGACGTCGATACCCAGCGCACGGTCTATCCGGTGCCGGAGGTGCGCCTGCTACCGGCGCGCGAATTCCCGATGGACGACAAAGGGCGCACGCATTTCCGCCAGTGCTTCCGCGAGACCTTCGAGGGCGACCCGGCCAAGTCGGGCATCTACAAGGATATTTCGCAGGGCATCGCCAGCGCCGGCATCGAGTACTACCTGCCGCTGTTCTTCGACGAAACGGCCACCGTTTTCGACTACCTGCCCAAGGATGCGGTCTTCGTCACGCACGGCGACGCGCCGGCCGCCATCGCCGCCTTCTGGAACGACACCCGCTCACGCTACGCCATGCTGCAGGGCGACAAGGCCCGGCCGCTGCTGCCGCCGGAGCAGTTGTTCCTGACCGACGAAGCGTTCTTCACGGCGGCCAAATGCTACGGTCGCCTCGTTTTTTCGGCCAAAACCGAAAATCCGGCGGCGACGGCGTTGCCCGACATCGCCGTCGACCGCCGCGCCGAAGACCCACTCGGCAAGCTGAAGAACCATCTTGCCAGCTTCAAGGGCCGCGTGCTGCTGCTGGCCGAATCGGCCGGCCGGCGCGAAACGCTGGCCACCATGCTGACCGAACACGGCCTGCGCCCCGCCACCTCAGCTGACTTCGCCGGTTTCGCGGCCACCGATGCGCCGCTGGCCCTCGGTGTCGGCCCGCTGCACGGCGGTTTCGCCCTGCCCAATCTGGCCTTCATCACCGAAACCGAGCTATACGCCGGCGCGCCACGCCGCACCCGCCGCGAGGCCGCGCGCAAGGCCAGTTTCGACAACTGGCTGAAGGACCTGACCGAACTCAAGGTCGGCGACCCGGTGGTCCATGAAAGCCACGGCATCGGCCGTTACCGCGGCCTGATCCGCATGGACCTCGGCAACGGCGAGCAGGAATTCCTCGAACTGCACTACGCCAACGAGGCCAAGCTCTTCGTGCCGGTGGCGCAGTTGCATGTGATTTCGCGCTATTCCGGCGCCGAACCGGAGGCAGCGCCGCTGCACACGCTCGGTTCCGGCCAGTGGGAAAAGGCCAAGCGCAAGGCCGCCGAGCAGGCGCGCGACACTGCCGCCGAACTGCTGACCCTGTACGCCGCCCGCGCCGCCCGCCAGGGCCATGCCTTCGAATTCCAGGAAAACGACTACGAGGCCTTCGCCGACGGCTTCGGCTTCGAGGAAACCGCCGACCAGGCGCAGGCCATCGCCGCGGTGATCGAGGACATGCGTTCCGGCAAGCCAATGGACCGCCTGGTCTGCGGCGACGTCGGCTTCGGCAAGACAGAGGTCGCGCTGCGCGCCGCCTTCTGCGCCGTCGCCGGCGGCAAGCAGGTCGCCGTGCTGTGCCCGACCACCCTGCTCTGCGAACAGCATTACCAGACTTTCGTCGACCGCTTTGCCGACTGGCCGGTCAAGATCGCCGAAATCTCCCGCTTCAAGACCGCCAAGGAATCGGCGCAGGCGCTGCAGGAGCTGGCCGAAGGCAAGATCGACGTGATCATCGGCACGCACAAGCTGATCGGCAAGGACGTCAAGTTCCAGCGCCTCGGCCTGGTCGTCATCGACGAGGAACACCGTTTCGGCGTGCGCCAGAAGGAAACGCTGAAGGCGATGCGCGCCGAGGTCGACGTGCTGACCCTGACCGCGACGCCGATCCCGCGCACGCTGGCGATGTCGATGGAAGGCCTGCGCGATTTCTCGGTGATCGCCACCGCTCCGCAGAAACGGCTGGCGATCAAGACCTTCGTCTCCAAGTTCTCCGACGGCATCATCCGCGAAGCCGTCCTGCGCGAACTGAAGCGCGGCGGCCAGGTGTATTTCCTGCACAACGAGGTCGACACCATCGAGAACATGCGGGAAAAGCTGGAAAAACTAGTCCCCGAGGCGCGCATCGTGATCGGCCACGGCCAGATGAACGAGCGCGAGCTGGAGCGCGTGATGCGCGACTTCACCGGCCAGCGCGCCAACGTCCTGTTGTGCACGACCATCATCGAGACCGGCATCGACAACCCGCACGCCAACACCATCCTGATCAACCGCTCGGAGAAGTTTGGCCTCGCCCAGTTGCACCAACTGCGCGGCCGCGTCGGCCGTTCGCACCACCAGGCCTACGCTTATCTGCTGGTGCAAGACGAAAAGGCGATGACCAAGCAGGCCAAGCAACGGCTGGAAGCCATCCAGATGTCCGAGGAGCTCGGTTCCGGCTTCTTCCTGGCCATGCACGATCTGGAAATCCGCGGCGCTGGCGAAGTGCTCGGCGACAACCAGTCGGGCGAGATGCAGGAAGTCGGTTTCAACCTGTTCACCGAAATGCTCAACCGCGCCGTCGCCCATTTGAAGCAGGGCAAGGCCATCGACACCGTCGATCTGACCCAGCCGCTGGGCATTTCCACCGAAATCAACCTGCGCACCCCGGCGCTCTTGCCCGACGCCTACTGTCCGGATGTCCACGAGCGCCTGACGCTGTACAAGCGCCTGGCCAACTGCGAAACCACCGAGGAAATCGATACCCTGCAGGAAGAACTGATCGACCGCTTCGGGGAGCTGCCGCTGCAAGGCCAGTCGCTGCTCGCCACACACCGCCTGCGCATCCTGGTCAAACCGCTGTGCATCCAGAAGCTGGATGCCTCGGCCGATCAGATCCTGATCCAGTTCGGGCCGGAGTTTTCCAAGAATCCGCCTATCGATCCGATCAGGATAATCAATTTGATTCAGAACAATCGCAGCTATAAGTTGTCTGGACAGGATAAAATTTCCCTTTTACGCCACTGCCCGGCCTTGAACGACAAGGTTGCGGCGGTAAAAGACATGATTCGCGAGCTGACCAAATGACCAAACCCCTCGAAAATGTAAACGTCTCCGCCTTCGACGCAATGCCAACACCGGCGGAAATCCACGCCCATCTGCCGATTTCGGAAAAAGCCAGCAAGACCGTCAATCACGGCCGCAACGAGCTGCGCAACATCCTCGACCGCAAGGATCACCGCCTGTTCGTCGTCGTCGGCCCCTGCTCCATCCACGACCCGGTCGCCGGCATGGACTACGCCCGTCGCCTGAAGGCGCTGGCCGACGACGTCGGCGACGTGCTGCAGATCATCATGCGCGTCTATTTCGAAAAGCCGCGCACCACCGTTGGCTGGAAGGGCTACATCAACGACCCGTTCATGGACGACTCCTTCCAGGTCAATGTCGGCATGGAAAAAGCCCGCGACTTCCTGCTCCAGGTCAATGAACTCGGCCTGCCCGCCGGCACCGAGGCGCTCGACCCCTACGGCCCGCAATACTACGGCGACCTGATCACCTGGACCGCCATCGGCGCCCGCACGACCGAATCGCAGACCCACCGCGAAATGTCGTCCGGCCTGTCCACCCCGGTCGGCTTCAAGAACGCCACCAGCGGCGACCTGACCGTGGCCACCAACGCCATCCTGTCGGCCTCGCGTCCGCACTCCTTCCTCGGCCTGAACAACGACGGCCGCGTCGCCATCGTCCGCACCAAGGGCAACCCGCACGGCCACATCGTGCTGCGCGGCGGCGAATCCGGCCCGAACTACGACACCGTCTCGATCGCCATGGCCGAAGCCGCCATCGCCAAGGCCAAGCTGCCGGCCAACATCGTCGTCGACTGCTCGCACGCCAACAGCTCCAAGAAGCCTGAGCTGCAGCCGCTAGTCATGGCCGATGTGGTCAACCAGATTCGTGCCGGCAACAAGTCCATCCTCGGCGTGATGATCGAATCCAACATCGAAGCCGGCAACCAGTCGATCCCCGCCGACCTCAGCCAACTCAAGTACGGCTGCTCGGTCACCGACGGCTGCATCGGCTGGGAAACCACTGAAAAGACCATCCGCGACGCCGCCGTGCTACTGCGCGACGTGCTGCCGGAACGCCTGGGCTGATCGAACAGCGGGTACGGCCCAGGCATGCCCGTGGATAACCGGAAAGGCGCCCGATTCACGGTCATTGCCGAAAGCATGGCCCAGCTGATCGATGGCGCCATCCGGCTCGGGTTGATCTCCGGATCGGCCATTGCCCTGGCGCTCGGCCAGTTTCTGCTGGCCGGCATTCTGGGGCTACTCGCGTTCGGTATGTTTCTTCGTTTCAAGCGCGGCCGCGTCGCCCGCTGACCAGGCCATCTGTCTGAATTGACCATCATGAATCTCGTCATCCAGGGCGGCGCCCTGCCCACCTTCCTGCTTGAACGCATCGTCGCCGCGACCGGCGCCAGCACGGTTGAACCCCGGCCGCCGCAGGTCGTCCGCCTGAAGGGCGCAAGCCGTACGGCCGAGTTCGATGCGCTGATCCCGCTGATCGAGGCCGAAAAGCTCGACTGGGCATTCACCGCCACCGACCGCAAGCTGTCCGACTTCGGCCTGATCTGCTTCGATATGGATTCGACGCTGATCACTATCGAGTGCATCGACGAACTGGCCGATTTCGCCGGCAAAAAGGAAGAAGTCTCGGCCGTTACCGAAGCCGCAATGCGCGGCGAGATCGATTATCGTGAAAGCCTGCGGCGTCGCCTGGCCCTGCTCGCCGGGCTGGATGCCCGCGTGCTCGCCCGCGTCTTCGGCGAACGCCTGCTGCTCTCGCCCGGCGCCCGCGAACTGCTCGAAGCCTGCCAGAATGCGGGCTTGCGCACCGCCATCCTGTCCGGCGGCTTCACCTATTTCACCGAGCGCCTGCGCATCGAACTGGGCTTCGACTTCGCCACCTCGAACGAACTGGAAATCTCTGGTGGCAAGCTGACCGGCCGGGTCGTCGGCGATATCGTCGATGCTGCCGCCAAGGCCCACCACCTCGCCCGCCTGACCGACGAACTCGGCTTGCACAGGGATCAGGTCATCGCCTGCGGCGACGGCGCCAACGACCTGATGATGATGGCCCAGGCCGGCCTCTCGGTAGCCTTCCGCGCCAAGCCGGCAACCCGTGCCAAAGCCGACGTGGCAATCAATTTCGGCGGCCTGGATTCGCTGCTCAATCTGTTCGATTGAGCAGTCCAAGGTCAGCTCTTTTTAATCAGTTGTTTGGCGAAAGCCGCGTCGTTCTTGGTCACACGCGGTGCGAGCTGCGGCCCGGTGGCCTTGACCAGACGCACAAAGTCATCGAGCGGTAGCGCTTCAGCGACATCCTGGTCCCCGCCATCCAGCCGCTCGCGCAGCACGAACTTGCCGTCGCCAGTCATCACCATCAGGTAGCGACGGCCTTCGCTGCGCTCGTTGAGCCGAGCGACTGCGGCAGTGGCACGAGTTGAGCGCAACTTACTTGTATTTCTTGTAAACAGCCTTGGCGTCGAGGTGCGCCCGGTCCAGCGTGCAGATCGAAGGATCGTCATCGTGGCCGCTGAAGAAATCGTCTGCCTGCGCGCGCATGACCATCTTGATCGCCGCCTGATCAGCGACATCGTATTTTTCTGTGATCAGCGTGGTCACTTCGTCGAGGTGCTCTTCGTAGGTCATGGCGTATCGAAATCTGTGGAAATGTAGAGGGCCTCGACCTTTTCGCGGGCCCACGGGGTGCGGCGCAGGAATTTTAGGCTGGACGAAATGCTCGGATCGAGATTGAAGCAGCGGATCTCGATGATTTGCCCCAGTTCGGCCCAGCCGTAACGGGCAACCAGCCGGGTCAGGATGGTTTCCAGCGTCAGGCCATGAAGCGGGTTGTTGGCTTGTTGTTCGGACATGAATATTGGTTTAACAGATCGGCGCGTAAAACAGAGCGCGCTCACGCTGGCAGTCGCTGTCGCCCATCTCGAACACCCGGCAGTTGTCCGGCCGGCGTTCGTAGATCGTACATCGCATGGTGTCACGATCGAGCGCAGCGCACCAGCCGTCGTCGAGCCGCTTCATGACCCAGCCGCCCCAGTCATCCTGGGTGGAAAAGCGACGCGGCACGTCGTCACCTTCCATCAACATGACCTCCAGCTGGCAGCAGCAGGCAGAGCATTTTTCGCAGGTGATGTTTTCGGGATCTTCCCGGCTAGACGGCATCATTCAGTGCAGGTCGACTGCGTGCTGCTTGAGCAGGTCGAGCGGCACGATTTCCAGGGCAGCCTGGTTGGTCGAGTTCAGTGAAACCTTCGGTGCCTTGCCAGCACGATAGGCCTCAACCCAGCGCGCTGCGCAAAGGCACCAGCGCTGGCCGGCCTTGAGGCCGGGAAAGTCGAATTCCGGACGCGGCGTAGACAAGTCGTTGCCGGCCGCCTTCGAATAGGCCAGAAATTCGTCGGTCAGCACGACGCAAACAGTATGGCTGCCGAAATCGTCTTCCGAGGTGTTGCAGCAGCCGTCGCGGAAAAATCCGGTAACCGGCTTGTCGCTGCAAGTCAGCAGCGGCCCGCCGAGCACGTTGAGCTGGTTGCCACGCCCCGGAAGGTCACGGGTTTTCATGGCGACTCAGGCGACTTCGTCGATCCAGGCCTGCTGGATGGCTTCGAGTATCTTTTCGCCACAGTGCTTGGGATCGTCGTTGAAATCGGGCAAGGCCATGACCCAGTCGCGCAGATCGACGAAATTGATCTTCAGCGGGTCGATGGCCGGATGGGCATCGCTCAGTTCGATGGCGATGTCGTTGATATCGGTCCATTTCATTTGCGGTGGCCCTCCTTCGCCATGTTGATGCTGTATTTCGGAATTTCGACCGTCAGCGGCGTCGACCGTACGATAGCCTGACAACCGAGCCGGGAATTCGGTTCCAACCCCCAGGCCTTGTCCAGCAGGTCTTCCTCGATATCCTCGGCCGGCTCCAGAGAATTGAAACCCTCGCGGACGATGACGTGGCAGGTCGTGCAGGCGCAGGACATCTCGCAGGCGTGGTCGAGTTCGATCTCGTTGGCCAAGAGGTTCTCGCAGATCGACTTGCCCTCTTCGGCGTCGATCACAGCGCCGTCCGGGCACAGCTCGACGTGTGGCAGTACGATGATTTGCGTCATGCCTTTTCTCCCTCTTCTCCCATTTTGATGTCGTCGACCTTGCGGCCGGACAGCACTTTCTTGATGCTTTGATCCATGCGGCGATGGGCGAAGGCCTGGGTCTCAAAACCGAGGTCGTCCATCGCGATGTTGATCAGCCGGCGATTGTCGCCTGCCATGGTTTCAGCCAGCTTGGCGATCGTCGCCTTGATCTTGGCGGTCTCCGCCTCGTTGAGCAGATGCGGATCTTCGGCCAGCGCCGCCTCGGTCGCCTCGATCATCCGTTGCGCCTCGACCTGCGCCTCCTTCAAGGCACGCGCCATCGCGTCATCCTTGGCATGTTCCATCGAATCCTTAAGCATGCCAGCGATCTCGTCGTCGGACAGCCCATAGGACGGTTTGACGGTAATGCTCGATTCGACACCTGTCGTTTGCTCGCGGGCTGTTACCGATAGCAAACCGTCGGCATCGACCTGGAAGGTTACGCGGATGCGTGCCGCACCAGCCACCATCGGTGGAATGCCACGCAGTTCGAAGCGTGCCAGCGACCGGCAGTCGGCGATCATTTCACGTTCGCCCTGGACGACGTGAATAACCATGGCTGTCTGGCCGTCCTTGAAGGTGGTGAATTCCTGAGCGCGCGCCGTCGGGATGGTCGAATTCCGAGGAATGACTTTCTCGGTCAGGCCGCCCATGGTTTCCAGCCCAAGCGACAGCGGGATAACGTCGAGCAGCAGCCAGTCGTCGCGACCGGTCTTGTTGCCGGCCAGCAGGTTGGCCTGGGTCGCGGCGCCGAGGGCGACCACCTTGTCCGGATCGAGATTGGTCAGCGGTTCTTGGCGGAAGAAATCGCCGACCGCCTTCTGCACCTGCGGCATGCGCGTCGCGCCGCCAACCATGACAACACCCTTGATGTCTTCGGCGCGCAGGCCGGCATCACGCAGGGCTTTCTTGACAGGCTGCATGGTCTTCGAAATGAGCGTTTGGGCGATATTGGCGAAGGTGGCTACATCAAGCTTCACATCAACCATTTCGCCGGACGACAAACGCAACGAAATCGGCGCTTCCGGGTGATTGGTCAGGAATTCCTTGGCTTCCCGGCAGCGCATCATCAGGCGACGAGCATCTTCCGGCGAGAGCAACTGCAATTTCGCCTGCTCGATGACCCAGCAATAGATGCGGTGGTCGAAGTCGTCGCCGCCCAGAGCGGAATCGCCACCGGTCGCCATGACCTCGAACACGCCCTTGGTCAGCTTGAGAATGGAAATATCGAAGGTGCCGCCGCCAAGATCGTAAACCGCGAAGACGCCCTCGGCGCCATTATCCAGCCCGTAGGCGATGGCGGCTGCCGTCGGTTCGTTGAGCAGGCGCAGGACGTTCAGGCCAGCCAGACGGGCCGCATCCTTGGTCGCCTGGCGCTGCGCGTCGTCGAAATAGGCAGGCACGGTGATCACGGCGCCAACCAGTTCGCCACCCAGCGCCGCTTCGGCACGGGTTTTCAGGGTCTTGAGGATTTCGGATGAGGTTTCGACCGGGCTCTTGATGCCGGCGTGTGTCTTCAGCCTGACCATGCCCGGCGACTCAACGAAGTCGTAAGGCATTGCCTCGACATGAGCGATGTCCTTGATACCCCGCCCCATGAAGCGCTTGACGGAAACGATCGTGTTTTTCGGGTCGACCGCCTGATTCTTTTGCGCGTCGTAGCCAACCTCAGTTGTGCCATCGGCGTGGTAACGCACGACGGACGGCAGCAGCGGGCGACCATGCTCGTCGTTCAGGCAGACGGCAATGCCACTGCGCACGGTGGCAACGAGGGAGTTGGTGGTACCGAGATCGATGCCGATGGCGAGCTTGTGCTCGTGCGGTGCCGCCGACTCACCCGGTTCGGCGATTTGAAACAGAGCCATTTTTTATTCTTCCAGCGACGCCAGCGCGTCGTCGATTTCGTACAGGAGTTTTTCCAGAAACATCAGGCGACGCACGCGATCGGTCGCCTGGGCGTGATCGCCAGCATCGTCCAGCAAGCGCCCGAGTTCATCGTAACGGTCGTTGATGTCGCCACGTAGCCGGTTATGCAGATGTTCGAGTTCGTGGTGATCGCCGCCATTACGCGCTTCCATCACGGCTTCGCGCCATTCCATCTGCTCCATCAGAAAATCGGCCGGCATCGCGGTATTGCTTTCGGCCTGGATGTCATGACCAGCCAGGTGCAGCAGATACTTGGCCCGTTCCAGCGGCTTTTTCAGCGACTGGTAGGCCTCGTTCGCGTGGGTTGCCCACTGCATGGAAAGACGACGTTCGGCTTCGCCTGCATGGGCAAAACGGTCCGGATGCACCTGCGCCTGGATGTCGCGATAGCGGGAATCGAGATCGGACAGATCAAGCCGGAAAGCCGGCTTGATTCCGAACAGCGCAAAGTGATCGGCCTTGAAATCCATCAGACGTTGAAGGACTCGCCGCAGCCGCACTGATCCTTGACGTTCGGATTATTGAACTTGAAGCCTTCGTTCAGGCCTTCGCGGGCGAAATCAAGCTCCATCCCATCGAGGTAAGGCAGGCTTTTGGCATCGACGATGATCTTGACGCCCTTTTGTTCGAAGACCATATCGTCGGGATTCACCTCATCGACAAATTCCAGCTTGTAGGCCATGCCGGAACAGCCGCTGGTCCGTACGCCGAGGCGCAGGCCGATGCCCTTGCCCCGCTTTGTCAGGAAGTTGGCGACGTGTTGTGCCGCCTTGTCGCTCAAGGTGACGCCCATGCTTATTCTCCGTGCTTTTTCTTGTAATCCGCCACGGCTGCCTTGATGGCATCCTCGGCCAGGATCGAACAGTGGATTTTAACCGGCGGCAAAGCCAGTTCTTCAGCGATTTCGGTATTTTTGATGGCCAGCGCCTGATCGACCGTCTTGCCCTTGACCCACTCGGTGACCAGGGATGACGAGGCAATCGCCGAACCGCAACCATAGGTCTTGAACTTGGCATCCTCGATCACGCCGGACTTGTTGACCTTGATCTGCAGCTTCATGACGTCGCCGCAGGCCGGTGCGCCGACCATACCGGTACCAACGCCGTCGTCTTCCTTGCCGAAGGAGCCGACGTTACGCGGATTCTCATAGTGATCAATGACTTTTACGCTATAGCTCATGTTAATTCTCCATTATTTCCAGGGGTATCTCTTGGCCGTTCTTGTTAGTGTGCGGCCCACTGAACGGTACTGAGGTCGATGCCGTCCTTGTACATTTCCCATAGCGGCGAAAGTTCGCGTAGTTTGCCAACTTTCGCATGCAACAATTTGATTGCATAGTCAATTTCCTCATCCGTCGTGAAGCGACCAATGCTGAAGCGGATGGAACTGTGGGCTAGTTCATCATCGCGGCCCAGGGCACGCAGCACGTAGGAAGGTTCCAGGCTGGCCGAGGTACAGGCCGAGCCGGAGGAGACCGCCAAATCCTTGATCGCCATGATCATCGATTCGCCTTCGACGTAAGCAAAGCTAATGTTCAGATTGTGCGCCACGCGCTGTGTCAGGTCACCATTGACGTAGGTCGCCTCAATATCCTGCAGGCCCTTGAGCAGCTTGTCGCGCAGGGCGCCGACCCGTTTGTTTTCTTCAGCCATCTCTTCCTTGGCCAGACGGAAAGCCTCGCCCATGCCAACGATCTGGTGTGTGGCCAGCGTGCCCGACCGGAAACCGCGTTCGTGACCGCCGCCATGCATCTGGGCTTCCAGACGAACGCGCGGCTTGCGGCGCACATAGAGGGCGCCGATGCCCTTCGGGCCGTAGGTCTTGTGGGCCGAGAAGCTCATCAGGTCGACCTTCAGCGCATTCAGGTCGATATCGACCTTGCCGGTGGCCTGCGCCGCATCGACGTGGAAGATGATGCCTTTCTCGCGGCAGATATCACCGAGTTCGGCGATCGGCTGGACGACGCCGACTTCGTTGTTGACGTACATCACCGAGACGAGCACGGTATCCGGACGAATCGCCGCCTTGAAGACGTCGAGATCGAGCAGGCCGTCTTCCTTGACGTCGAGATAGGTCGCCTCAAAACCCTGGCGCTCCAGTTCGCGGACGGTGTCGAGCACGGCCTTGTGCTCGGTCTTGACCGTAATGATGTGCTTGCCCTTGGTGCCGGCGTAGAAATTGGCGGCGCCCTTGATGGCGAGGTTGTTGGACTCGGTGGCACCGGAAGTCCAGACGATTTCCTTGGGGTCGGCATTGACCAGCGCCGCAACCTGCTCGCGCGCTTCTTCAACGGCGGCATCGGCCACCCAGCCGAAGCTGTGCGAACGCGAGGCCGGGTTGCCGAAGTGTTCACACAGGTAGGGAATCATTTTTTCCGCAACGCGCGGGTCAACCGGGGTGGTGGCCGAGTAATCCAGGTAGATCGGGAGTTTCATCGTCATTCTCGCTAAGTCGGGTTGTTCAAACGGCCATCGCCGTCAGTCCCTGCAGGCGTCCGACTGTAGCCTGCAAGGCGTTGATGAATTGTTCAATTTCCGCCTCGGTATTGGCCGCGCCAAGGCTGACGCGCACCGCTCCGCGGGCAATTTCCGGCGCCACGCCCATCGCGCGCAAAACATGCGACGGCTCCGGGTTGGCACTGGAGCAGGCAGCGCCGCTGGCTACGGCAAAGCCCTCACGGTCGAGTTTGCCAACCAGCGTCTCGCCATCGATATCGGGGAAGGCGAAATAGCTGGTATTCGGCAAACGCGTTGCCTCCGTTGCAAATATCCGGGCACCCAGTCCAGCCAGCCCGGCTTCCAGCTTCGCCTGCATGGCCCGCAAGCGAGCCGATAGTTCGGCAACGCGTTGCGCCGCAAGTTCCGCGGCCACGCCGAATCCAACAATTGCCGGGACGTTTTCGGTGCCGGAGCGGAGGCCGCGCTCGTGGCCCCCACCGGCGATCAGCGGCTGCAACTCGACGCGCTTGTCGAGAACCAGCGCCGCCGCGCCTTTCGGGCCGTTGGCCTTGTGCGCCGAGAGCGTCATGGCGTGGACGCCGGCAGCGTTGAGGGCACGGAAATCGACGGCCAGTTTCCCCAGTGCCTGCACGGCATCGGTATGGAACCAGCCGCCGCCAGCCTTTGCGGCATCGGCCAGGGCCGGAATGTCCTGAATGACGCCGGTTTCATTGTTGGCGAGCATAACCGACACCAGCGCCGGCTTGGCCAGCATGGCCTCGGCATAGTCGTCGGTCTTTAGCCTGCCAGCGGCATCGACCGTAAGATTTCTGATCTGCCAGCCCTGCCTGGCCAACTGGGCAGCCGGCTTGAGCACGCAGGGGTGCTCGATGGCGCTGACGGCGAGCAAGCCCGGCTTGAGGCTGGCGGCAGCCCCCTTCAGGAACAGGTTGTTGCTTTCGCTACCGCCGCTGGTGAACACCACCTCGGTCGGATGCGCATTGACCGCCGCGGCAACTTGCTGGCGTGCCTCGTCGATGGCCTGACGGGCTCGCCGGCCGTATTCGTGACGACTCGACGCATTGCCGTACTGGCTTTCCAGCCAGGGCAGCATGGCCGCCAGCACCGTGGGATCGAGCGGTGTCGTGGCGTTGTGGTCGAGATAGGCGGGGCGAAACATGATGGGGCTCAGGCGACGGCCGGAACCTTTTGACCAGCGCGGCCACGCGGTTGCGGACCGAGGCGACGCTTGTCCTCGAGGACAGCGGCGCCCGCACCACGTTTCTGCTTTTCGCTTCGGACCAGATCGGCCAGCGTCACCGATGCAAGGTAATCGAACATTTTGGTGTTCAGCGTCGTCCACAGGTCGTGGGTCATGCAGCGGTGCTCGTCGTGACAGTTTTCGCGGCCGCCGCATTGGGTGGCATCGAGTTGCTCGTCGACGGCGCGAATGATCTCGGCCACCGGCACCAGTTCAAGCGGCTTGGCGATGCAGTAGCCGCCGCCGGGGCCGCGCACGCTGTCCACCAGCTTGTGGCGACGCAGCTTGCCGAACAACTGTTCTAGGTAGGACAGAGAAATCTTCTGCCGCTCACTGATGCTGGCCAGCGCCACGGGCCCTTCTTCGCCACGCATGGCGAGATCCATCATGGCGGTCACCGCGAATCGTCCCTTGGTCGTCAAACGCATTCCGAACTCCTAATAACCTAGTATCGTAGTCAACTATATCGAAACCAGACAAAATTAGTCAACTATTTTACTCAAGTATTTGGGATCGAATGAATCCGCCTGCTCGACTTCCTGGTCGCACTTGACGCCCTGGGCGTCGAGTTCCTTGACCAGTGAGGCCAGACGGCGGTCGGTCTCGGCCGCGTGATCGAGCAGCGCGTGGATGGCCTTGGCCAGCGGATCGTCCTGATCGCGGGCAACGGCATAGGCGGAGAAGCCGAGTTTCTCGGCCTGTTCCTCGCGCTGGCGGCTTTGCTCGGTACGATCAAGGATGCGGCCCGGATTACCGACGGCGGTCGCGCCGGGCGGCACGGCCTTGGTGACGACGGCATTGGAGCCAACCTTGGCCCCCGCCCCGATGACGATGGGGCCGAGCACTTTGGCGCCAGCGCCGATGACGACACCATTTTCCAGCGTCGGATGGCGCCGCCCCTTGTTCCACGAGGTGCCACCAAGGGTGACGCCGTGGTAGAGCGTGACGTCGTCGCCGATCACCGCCGTTTCGCCAACCACGACGCCCATGCCATGGTCGATGAAGAAGCGGCGGCCGATGGTGGCGCCGGGGTGGATTTCGATGCCGGTGAAGAAGCGCGACAGATGGGCCGTGAAGCGGGCCAGCCAGCGCAGGCGATGGCCCCACAGCCAGTGTGCGAGGCGATGCATGATCAGGGCGTGAATGCCCGGGTAGCAGGTGAGAACCTCCCAGAACGAGCGCGCCGCCGGATCGCGGTCAAAAACCGCACGGATGTCCTCACGCAGATGCCCGAACATGAAGCCTGATCTCCCTGTTTGAATTGTGGCGATTTTAAAATACTCGACTGAATTTGTCAGCTATTTGCCCGGAAGATTCAATGAAAGTCGCGGCTCGAGGTCTCCAGCTGGCCGAGCCAGGCGGAAAGATCGACCAGGCGCTTGGCGACCAGGTGGACGACCTCTCCTTCGATCTGCAGTTGCCCGAAGACACCGAGCAGCGTCGCGCCAAGCAGTTCGCGACGTTGCCTTTCAACGAGTTGCGGATGAACAACGACGTTGGTCAGCCCGCTTTCGTCTTCCAGCGTGACGAAGACGATGCCGGTCGCCGTGCCCGGCCGCTGGCGCCCGACAACGATGCCGGCGGCGCGGACCAGGGCACGGTGTCCGGCGGCTTTCAGCGCGGCGGCGGTCAGGAAGCGGCGCCCGGCGAGATGGTGGCGCAGCAGCGTCAGCGGGTGGGCGCGCAGGGTCAGGCCGAGGCTGCGGTAGTCGGCAACCAGGTTTTCGCCCTCGTTCGGCGCCGGCAGCGGCGCTGCCGGTTCAGCAAGCGGCAGGCCATCGAACAGGTCGCCCTGCACGACTGCGGCCGCCTTTTCCACGCTGGCGGCCCAGGCGGCCTGGCGGCGATGACCAGCCAAGCTTTGCAGGGCATCGGCCGCGGCCAGCAGGTCGAGGTCGCGACGTTGCAGGCCGGCGCGTGATGCCAGATCGGCGACATTTGAAAATGGCCCGTTTTTTTGGCGGACCGTAGCAATCCGCTCGGCGGCCGACTGTGGCAGGCCGACTATCTCGCGCAGGCCGAGGCGGACGGCGCCGGTTTCGTCGAGACGGCTGTCCCAGTCGCTGGCCGTGACATCCGGTGGCAGCACGACCACACCGTGACGGCGGGCGTCCTGGATCAGCATCGACGGCGAGTAGAAGCCCATCGGCTGGCTGTTGAGCAGACCGCACAGGAAGGCGGCCGGGTGGTGGCGCTTGAGCCAGGCCGAGGCATAGACGAGCAGCGCGAAGCTGGCGGCGTGCGACTCGGGGAAGCCGTATTCGCCGAAGCCCTGGATCTGCATGATGATGCGCTCGGCAAATGCAGGCGGCAGGCCGTTGGCGGCCATGCCGGCGCGCAGCTTATGCTCGAAGGGTTCCAGGCCACCCTTGCGCTTCCAGGCCGCCATCGCCCGGCGCAACTGGTCGGCCTCGCCGGGTGTGAAATTGGCGGCGACGACGGCCAGTTGCATGACCTGTTCCTGGAAGATCGGCACGCCAAAGGTGCGCGCCAGCACCTTGTCGACGGCCGGCGAAATTGACTCGATGCGCTCCCTGCCCTGCCGCCGCTTCAGGTAGGGATGGACCATGTCACCCTGGATCGGCCCCGGGCGGACCAAGGCGACTTCGACGACCAGATCGTAGAAATTGCGCGGCTTGAGGCGCGGCAGCATGGCCATCTGGGCCCGCGACTCGACCTGGAAGACGCCCATGCTGTCGGCGTGGCAGAGCATTTCGTAGGTCGCCGGGTCTTCAGCCGGGATATCCTGCAAATGCCACGGTCGGCCGGAAATTTTGGCCAAAATCGAAAGCATCCGGCGGATCGCCGTCAGCATGCCCAGCGCCAGGATGTCGACCTTCATCAGGCCCATCGCGTCGAGATCGTCCTTGTCCCACTGGATCACGCTGCGCTCGGCCATCGCGGCATTTTCGACCGGCACCAGCCGCGACAGCGGCCCGCGCGAGATGACGAAGCCGCCGACGTGCTGCGTCAGATGACGCGGAAAGCCGCGCAGTGCCTCGGCGATGGCCAGCCACTTCTCGACGCGCGGCGCCTGCGGGTCGAGGCCGAGTTCGGCGAAGCGTTCCGGCAGTTGATCGCGCCGGTCCCACCAGGCCAGCGAGGCGGTCAGCGCGTTGATCTGGGCGATGCCGAAACCGAGCGCCCGGCCAGCGTCGCGCAACGCGCCCTTGGTCCGGTAGGTGATCAGCGCCGCGGCCAGCGCCGCCCGCTCGCGGCCGTATTTCCGGTAAATGTACTGAATGACTTCCTCGCGCCGCTCGTGCTCGAAATCGACGTCGATATCCGGCGGCTCGCCGCGCTCCTTCGAAATGAAGCGTTCGAACAGCAGGGCCGAACGCGCCGGATCGACTTCGGTGACGCCGAGCGCGTAGCAAACCGCCGAATTGGCCGCCGAGCCACGCCCCTGACACAGGATTTCCTGACCGCGGGCGAAGCAGACGATGTCGTAGACGGTCAGGAAATAGGCTTCGTAGGCCATCTCGGCGATCAGCCTGAGTTCGTGTTCGACACGCTCGCGGACGCTATCGGGAACGCCGGCCGGGTAACGCCGCGCCAGGCCGCGCTCGGTTTCGGCCCGCAGCCAGGAGGCAGGGGTTTCGCCGGCCGGGACGATCTCCTCCGGGTATTCGTAGCGCAGTTCGTCGAGCGAAAACGCGCAGCGGGCGGCGATGTTCAGCGTCTCGGCCAGCAGTTCCGGCGGGTACAGCCGCGACAGCCGAAGCCGCGAACGCAGGTGGCGCTCGCCGTTCGGGAACAGCGCGTAACCAGCATCGAACACCGTGCGTTTAAGGCGTAGCGCAGTCAGCACGTCCTGCACCGGCCGCCGCGCCTTGACGTGCATATGAACGTCGCCGGCGGCAACCAGCGGCAGGCCACAGGCGACACCAAGCGCCTGCAGGCCGGCCAGCTTCGCCGCGTCGTCCGGCCCTGCGTGCAGCTCGACGGCGATCCAGCAACGGCCGGGAAAACGCTCGGCCAGCCAGCGGCCGTCCTCGACCCTAGGGCCAGCCGTTGATTCTATGGTCGCCGGCGAATCACCCGGCACCCAGAGCACCAGGCAATCAGGCACCGCGCCGCTCGGCGATACCGCCTCCAGATCGTTGCGCTGCAAGGTGTAGGTGCCCTTTTCCGCGCGCCGCCGGGCGAGCGTGATCAGCGCCGAGAGGTTGCCGTAGCCGTGCCGGTTGCAGGCCAGAAAAACCAGTTTCAGGCCATCCGCGGTCGTGATTTCGCTGCCGACGATGAAATCCAGCCCGGCATCCTTCGCCGCCCGATGCGCCCGCACGACGCCGGCCAGCGAACACTCGTCGGTCAGTGCCAGCGCACCATAGCCCTGGGCAACGGCCCGCCCGACCAGTTCCTCCGGGTGCGAGGCGCCGCGTAGGAAACTGAAATTGGACAGGCAGTGCAACTCGGCGTAGTCGGGCAGCGACATGGTTTCATTCCTGCCCGATCAGGCGAACAGGCCGTGCAGAAACCAGCCTTCGGCGTTCCTGAAAACCCAGGCCCGCTGGCCCTGCGGGTTGCGGGCGACGAAATAGTCGCGACGGACATCACCGGTCGCCCTGTCTTCGCCTTCGTCCCACCAGCCACTTTCCAGACGCTCGGCCCGCGACAGCAGCTTGAGCGGCCCGTGCCATTGCGGGCTGCCGCCCTGCTCGGCCAGCGCCTGCGGCACCGGCAGCAGCCACAACGGACGGTGCCGGCACGGCACGGCCGCCTGACCGGCTTGTTCCTCGAATGCTACGGTCGCCCCGAAATTTTGGCCAAAACCGGAAACGGCATCGTGTTCGTGCGTAGCACATTCCGGCCGATGATCGGCAACCAGCGTCAGCGCCTGCACCGCCTGTTCGCCGAGCCGGGCGCGCAGGCGTTCCAGGCAGGCCAGCGCGCCCTCGCCGGCCACTGCCTGGTCAAAAAGATGGGCGCTCTCGCCGGGCTTGTCGACCAGTTCGTCGGCCTGCAGGCGCAGCGCTTCGACCGGCGCCGAGAGTTGCAGCCGGCCGAGATGCTCGCGCAGCAGGCGGATGAAACGCCCCTCGTCGGCCGCCGGTTCGGCGAAATTGAGGGCCAGCGCCGTCGGCGGGCCGTCGTCGTGACTTAGCTGCAGGGTGCAGCGGCGAACCAGCAACTGCCGGCCATGCAGCCAGCCGGCCAGCGCCGCGAACAGGCGCTGGCCGGCGAAGACCAGGGCCTCGGCATGTTCGACGCGTGCTGGCAATTCAATGGAAACCGCGAAGCTTTCCGGGAAGACGAAGGCCTGTTGTGGATCGGGCAAATCGCCCCAGGCGCGCAGCAGATCGTCGACCGGCCCATTGCCGATGCGTCGCCGCAGGCCGGCGCCAGGCATTTGGTAGAGCTCGCCAAGGCGTTTCAGGCCAAAGGATTCCAGACGGTTCGTCACCTCGCCCGGCCAGCCGGGCACGCGGCAGGGCAAAGGGGCCAACACCGCCGGCAAGCCGGCCGTGTCGACCTTGATGCTGCCGCCGGCGCGCGCCAGCCAGCGGGCACCGAGCGGCGTCGGCGCCGCTGCCCAGCGCACCGAATAGGACTGCTCGGCACAACCGGCGAGCACCGCCGCGATAATCGCCTCCGCGCCACCGAACAGGCGCAGGCAGCCGCCGATTTCGAGCAGTAGCGTGTCCGGCGGCTGCAGGCTGATCGTCGGCGTAAAGCGCCCTACCCAGCAGGCCAGGCTCTCCAGCGCCTGCCGTTCACGCCCGGCATCGCGCTCGAAAACAGCCAGCCCGGGCTGCAAGCCAAGCGCCGTCGACAGCTTTTGCCCGGAGCAAACCCCGGCTGCCACCGCCGCCTCGTCGGCCACCTGCACCCGCCCGCGAGCGACGACGGCGCTAGGCGGCTGGCGCAGCGGCAAGGCCTCGATCGGCAACAGCGGAAAATGCAGGGCCAGCCACAGCACGCGGGTTTCTCCCGGCAAAGGCAAGAGGACGGGGAACGGACAAGGCCAGCGGCCCGGAAACCGGGCGGCCGCGCCGCTTGACGATACGCACCGACAGATCGTTGTCACCGGCGGCCAGCGCAAGACGCAGCGGCGCTGGCGACGGCGCCCGAAATGCTACGGTCGGCCGCCACAAACAGGCAAAAACCGGTCGCCCTTCCGCCGCCACCTGCAGCCGACGCAAGGCCCGCGCATCGATGCCGGCTTCCGGCCAGGCCAGCACGCCGGCAAAACCGCCGCAGGCCAGCAACTGTTCGACGCACCAGCCAACCTGCTTGCCGGCACGGACAACGACCAACCGCTCCAGCGCCACCCCCGCCGCCGCCCAGGCCGGTGCATGTGGCAACCAAGGCGGCGCCACCAGCGCCAGCCAGCCGCCAGCGGCCGACAGTCGAGCCAGCGCCGGCAGCAGCAGGCTCATTTCGCCGACCCCGCTACGGTCGACGAGGATTTCGGTCAGGTTGCCGCGCGGCCAGCCGCCGCCCGGCAGTTCGGCATCGAGTTCGGCATGGCCGCTCGGGATGGCGCTGTCCTGCAGCGAAGCCAGCGTGTCGCCGCGCCAGACATCGCCCCGGGCCAGCACGTCGGCCAAAGGGATCGGCGACGGCATGACGTTCATGAGAGTTTCGAAACAGCTCCGCGGATCAGGCCGACGGCGATGCCTTCGATGGCGAACTCGACCTCTTCCGGATTGACGATGATCGGCTCGAAATCGGGGTTCTCGGCGATCAGGCGGATCTGACCGCCGCTGCGCTCCAGGCGCTTGACGGTGACTTCCTCGTCAAGCCGGGCGACGACGATCTGGCCGTCGCGAACCTGCGTGGTCTTGTGCACAGCGAGCAGGTCGCCGTCGAAGATGCCGGCGTCGATCATCGACAGGCCGCGCACCTTGAGCAGGAAATCGGCTTTCGGCGAGAACAGGCTGGCGTCGAGCGCATAGCGCCCCTGCACGTTTTCGACGGCAAGAATCGGCGAACCGGCGGCGACGCTACCGATCAGCGGCAGGCCGAGCTGCTCGACCAGCCGGATGCCGCGTGCCGAGCCGGGTTCGAGCACGATGGCGCCCTTTTTGGCCAGGGCCTTGAGGTGATCTTCGGCCGCATTGGGCGAAGCGAAGCCGAAGGCACTGGCGATTTCTGCCCGGGTTGGCGGCGCGCCGAGCACTTCCAGCGTGCTCTTGATGAAGTCGAGAATTTCCTGCTGCCGTGGCGTGAGTTTCATGGCCTGTCTCCGCTAAAAACCATTGACTGTATTTTTGTACAGTAATCGCTTTTTGGCAAGCGGAAAATCAGGCCGCTCCCGAGCGGCGGGAAGATTTACTCAGCCATGGCAAAGCAGTGCCGGATCGGTCATGGCCGTATCGGCCATGCGCTGCAGGTTGTCGATGACGCTGACGCTGGCCCGCTCCATCAGTTCGACATGCCGCAGCATGGCCTCGACATCGCCCTTGTGCTTGGCATCCAGGGCGGCGATGCCCATTTTGTGCACCTCGATGTGCGGCGCCTCGATCTCGCGGTAACCCGCCAGACGACTGAAGCAATCACGCCCTTCGCCTTCGTAGTACCACTTGCCGAGCCGGCAGGCGGTATGCGAGGCGACATCTCCGCCGTGCAATTCGATCAGGCCGAAAAGGCCCATGTAGACCCTGAACTTGAAGACCAGGTGATCGACCTTGGCGACTTCGATGAAGCTTTTTAGGGCGCCGCCGGCGATGACTTCTTCCATCTTCCGGGACAACTTCATCAGTTGCTGCATATCTTCGGTGGCCCGGCTGCCGCGCTTGCTGAAATCGTCAGCCGTCCGCGACAGATCCTCCATTGCATCTTTGGCCGTTGATGAGTTCTGGGTGATGCCCGAGACCAGGCTTTCGATATCGGCCGTCGCCTTGGAGGTGCGTTCAGCCAGCTTTCTGACCTCGTCGGCCACCACGGCGAAACCGCGGCCTGCCTCACCAGCCCGCGCCGCCTCGATGGCGGCATTGAGGGCCAGCAGATTGGTCTGGTCGGCGATTTCGTGAATCAATTGAACGATCTTGCCGATTTCGCCGGCCTGGGTGGCCAGGCCTTCGACCTCCCGGGCCGTCACGGCCGAATCCTCGGCCAGGCGATGCAGATTGGAAGCAATCTCAGTGGTCGCCTGTCCACTGGCAATCGACACCTCGGTCGCCTCAATGGCCTGGTTGCGCTCATCCTTCAGCATGCCGGCCATCTGGGCCAGGCTGGCCTGCGAGCCGCCCAGCGTTTCGCTGAACGAGGCAAGATTGCGGAGAATGCCTTTCAAAGCATCGCATTCCCGGTCTTTCTGGGTAGTCGCATTTTCCTGCACGCTCAGGTCGCGCCTGAGACCCTGGACCTGGGACTCCAAAGCCATTTCCCTCGCCCTCGATGCTTCCAGTTCCTGCGTCAGCGCTGCTAGTTGCTTGCCACCAGAAAAAAACATGTTGCCCCCGATAATTGGTTAGCCGAACGTTTTCGCTCCAGCCAAAAGTTATAGCTCATTTTTTGGCGCAAATTGTCGCAGTTCGAAGTATTTATCGCAATCGCGCAAAAATCAGGTCGGCAAATCGAAGCCCTTCAGTTTGCGGAACATGTCCACCGCGTAGGAATCCGTCATGCCAGCGACGAAATCGGCGACCTGGAGCAGGCGAACATACGGGTCGGCATCCGGCTCGCCACCGTGGCCGAGAAACTGGGTCGGCAGCAGTTTGAGCAGCATACGCTCGCGGGTTGTGAAACGGGTGCCTTCAACCCCCGCCCTCGCCTCGACGGCATTGGTAAACAGGCCAAGCAAGGCGCCGAGCACCTCGAAGCCGGCGGTTTCGATTTCCAGTGCCGGGCGAGCGGTGTAGATCGTTTCCTTGGCCAGTTTGAGAATCGCCTGCAAGGGATGGGCGATCGGTGAATTCTCAAGCAGTTCATCGTCAAATTCACCGCTGAGGATGGCATCCTCGTTTTCCAGGAAAACCGCTGCGGCACTCTCCAGTAAACGGCCGATGGCCTTGGCACGCAGGTATTCGAGGCGCTCCTTGGGATCATGCAGACGGTCCAGCCGGCCGCCGCTGACCGTATTGCCGGCCAGGTCGCCAAGCAGGCATTCGGCGTCCTTGTAGGGTACGAAACCGAGCCGTGCTGCGTCTTCCAGATCGACGATCAGGTAGCAGGTATCGTCGGCCACCTCGACCAGGAAAGCCAGCGGATGGCGCCGCCAGGCAGTACCGGGGATACGCTCGACCAGGCCAGTCGACCGTGCCACTTGCCGGAAATTATCGATGTCCTGCTGGAAGAAACCGAATTTCTTGCCACTCTTGCCGTCGAGTTCACTGTCGAGATGCGACGGCCGCGGGTATTTGGTGAAAGTCGCCAGCACGGCGCTGCTCAGTTGCAGGCCGCCCGGATTGGCCGGGCTCTGCAGGCGGCTGACGATGCGAAAACCCTGGGCGTTGCCCTCGTAGCGTTCGAAGTCGGCCTTCTGGGCCGGCGTGAAATCATGGCGTTCGAGCAGACCGGAATTGCGGAACCACTCGCGGATGGCATCCTCACCGGCATGGCCGAAGGGCGGATTGCCGATGTCGTGGGCCAGGCAGGCGGCGGCGACGATCGCCCCGAAATCGCCCGATTCGACATGCTGCAAGCCGTGCCGGGCAATGATCTCGCGGCCGACCACGGCACCCAGCGAACGGCCGACGCAACTGACTTCCAGGCTGTGCGTCAGGCGGGTGCGGACGTAATCGCTCTTGGACAGCGGAAAAACCTGCGTCTTGTCCTTCATGCGCCGAAAGGCGGAAGTGAAGACGATGCGGTCGTAGTCCTGCTGGAAGGCGGTGCGTTCCGCCGTTCCCGGCGCCTTGCCGGCGCCCAGGCGTTCGCTCGACAGCAGTTTTTCCCAGATTTTTCGTTGGCCCATGCGCTTTGGATTCACTGATGCAATGGGCTGCGAGTTTACTCCGCTTCCAGCGCGGCCCGCACGTGATCCGGCACCGGCACCGATTTTCCGGTCAGCGTATTCATCCACACCACCTTGGCGGCCCCTTCGGCGTAGAGTCTCTCATCGCCGTCGATGCGCATTTCAACGAAGGTCTGGAAGCTGGAGCGGCCGATTGCGCCGACGAAGGTACGTACCTCAACCATCCCCGGATAAGTCATCGGGACCAGAAAGGTGCAGCTGGCGTTGATGATCACTGGCCCGTCACCGCCCGGTCGCACCTGCAGGTCCATCTGCTCCAGCCATTCGACCCGCGCCTGCTCCATGTAGCGGAAATAGACGGTGTTGTTGACGTGCCCGTAGGCATCCATGTCGCCCCAGCGGATGGGCATTCTGGTGACGTGGATCAGTTTTTTGTGGTGTTCCATAAGCTCGCTCTCTGGGGGGTTGCCGAATGTTTTTCCATACTGTAGCGTATTGAAAATAGTCTAACAATAATCAAGGAGACAGCATGCAACGCGAATCGATGGAATTCGACGTCGTCATCGTCGGCGGCGGCCCGGCCGGGCTGGCCTCGGCGATCCGCCTGAAGCAGCTGGCAATCGAGCAAGGCCGCGAACTATCGGTCTGCCTGATCGAGAAAGGCGCCGAAATCGGCGCCCACATCCTGTCCGGCGCCGTCATGGATCCGCGCGCCCTGACCGAACTGCTGCCAAACTGGCAGGAATCCGGCGCCCCGCTCAATGCGCCGGTCATCGAAGACCGTTTCTTCATTCTCACTGAAGACGCCTCGACCCGCGTCCCGAACAGCCTGCTGCCCCAGTGCTTCCACAACGAAGGCAACTATGTCATTTCGCTGGGCAATCTCTGTCGCTGGCTGGGAGAACAGGCCGAAGCGCTCGGCGTCGACATCTACCCCGGCTTTGCCAGCGCCGAAGTGCTGTTCGACGACAATGGCGCCGTCAAGGGCGTCGCCACCGGCGACATGGGGCGGCTCAAGGACGGTTCGGAAGGCCCCAACTTCCAGCCGGGCATGGAACTGCATGCCAAATACACTTTCTTCGCCGAAGGCTGCCGTGGTCACCTCGGCAAGCAGCTCGAAGCGCAGTTCAAGCTGCGCGACGGCGTCGATCCGCAAACCTACGGCATCGGCCTCAAGGAACTGTGGGAAATCCCGTCTGAAATGCACCAGCCCGGCCTCGTCGTCCACAGCGGCGGCTGGCCGATGGACAATGCCACCTACGGCGGCGGCTTCCTCTATCACCTGGAGAACAACCAGGTTGCCGTCGGCTTTGTCGTCGGCCTCGGCTACATCAACCCGCACCTGTCGCCCTACGAGGAATTCCAGCGCTACAAGACACATCCGGAAATCCGCAAGTTCCTCGAAGGCGGCAAGCGCATTTCCTACGGCGCCCGGGCACTGACCGCCGGCGGCCTGCAATCGCTGCCCAAGCTGGTTTTCCCCGGCGGCGTGCTGGTCGGCGACGATGCCGGCTTCCTGAATGCTGCCCGCATCAAGGGCTCGCACTGCGCCATCAAGTCCGGCATGCTGGCCGCCGAAGCCTGCTTCAACGCGCTGGCCGCCGATCGCTGCCAGGACGAACTTTCAGACTACGTACAATTGTTCAAAAACAGTTGGTTACACGATGAACTTCATAAATCACGTAACTTCAAGCCGTGGATGAACAAGGGGCTGAAACTCGGTTCGATCATGTTCGGCATTGACCAGTTGCTGCTCTGTGGCAAGGCGCCATGGACCCTGCACAACCGCACGCCCGACCATGCAAAGCTGAAGCCGGCCGCCGACTGCCCGAAGATCCTATACCCGAAGCCGGACGGTGTGATCACTTTCGACCGCCTCTCCTCGGTCTTCCTGTCGAGCACCAACCATGAAGAAGACCAGCCCTGCCACCTGCAACTGAAGGACGCTGCCATTCCGGTCAGCGTGAATCTGGCCCAGTACGACGCGCCGGAGCAGCGCTACTGCCCGGCCGGCGTCTATGAAATCCTGCACGACGGCGACGGCGGCAACCCACACCTGCAGATCAACGCCCAGAACTGCGTGCACTGCAAGACCTGCGACATCAAGGACCCGATGCAAAACATCACCTGGGTCGTGCCGCAGGGCGGCGAAGGCCCGACCTACCCAAATATGTAGAACGTCGGTCAAAACCACGTTTGCATGCCGCGAAACAGTGATTCCCGGTTTATAATTCCTCGGCTAAACCCCAAAGGGAGAACAACACATGGGCTTTCTCGCCGACAAGAAAATACTGATCACCGGTCTGCTGTCCAAGCACTCCATCGCCTACGGCATCGCCAAGGCCTGCCATCGTGAAGGCGCCCAACTCGCCTTTACCTACCAGAACGAGCGCTTCGAAGACCGCATCAAGAAGTTTGCTGCCGAGTTCGGCAGCGACATCACCATTCCGGTCGACGTCGCCAGCGACGAGCAAATCAACAATCTGTTCGTCGAACTGGCCAAGCGCTGGGACGGGCTGGACGGCCTGGTTCACTCCATCGCCTTCGCCCCGACCGAAGCCATCGAAGGTGACTTCCTGGACGGCATCTCGCGCGACGCCTTCCGTATCGCCCACGAGATTTCGTCCTACAGCTACCCGGCGCTGGTCAAGGCCGCCCGGCCTATGATGCAGGGCCGCAAGAGTGCCGCGCTCGCCCTCTCCTACCTGGGCGCCGAGCGCACGATGCCGAACTACAACACCATGGGCCTGGCCAAGGCCAGCCTTGAGGCAGCCACCCGCTACCTGGCCTTCTGCCTCGGCCCCGAAGGCATCCGCGCCAACGCCATCTCGGCCGGCCCGATCAAGACCCTGGCCGCCTCCGGCATCGGCAATTTTGGCAAGCTGCTCGCCTACAACTCGCACAATGCCCCGCTGCGCCGCAACGTGACCATTGATGAGGTCGGCAACGCCGCCGCCTTCATGCTCTCCGACCTGGCCAGCGGCATTACTGGTGAAATCATGTATGTGGACGGCGGCATGAACACCACCGCGCTGGGCAACGCCGACCCGCTACCGGCCTGAGGCGCCATCGGCCAAATGCTACGGTCGCCCTGAAAAAAGGGCAAAAATCAAAAAACGCCGACCCGGATAAAACCGGTCGGCGTTTTTCTTTGGCCTGAATAATGGCGCGGACAATAAAAAAGCGGGCCGCAGCCCGCTTTGTGTGACGCCTGACGGCGCTTACCTGTCCTTGGTTTCCAGCGCTGCCTGGTTAATGTCCACCTTGTAGCGGCCGCGCAGCGCAGCCAGGTAGAGCTGCACCTCTTCCTGGGCGACCAGGTTGCCCAGTTGCTGCAGCATCGCCTTCTTGCGCCCGGCATCAAGTTGTTCGCCAGCGGTGACCTTGGACAGTTTGAACAGCGAGTAGCCGGCCCCCGGCACCTCGACGCCCGTGTACGACGGCACCTTGGCCGTATCCATCCGGAAAACGGCCTGGGCGGCAGACGGCGGCAGCATGCGGGCATCGATGCGAGAAACAGCCTTGGCAGCGCCCCAGGTCAGCTTGTCGTCGCCCTTCCTCAGGGCTTCAAGGCGGGCCTCGCCATCCTTGACGGCCAGCGCCTGCGCCTCCTTGAGCTTGAGCATGGTTTCGACCCCCGTTTTGACACCTTCAAAAGGCTGCAGGGCGGTCGGCTTGTAGTCGACGATGCGTGCGGCGACCAGCGTATTCGGGGCGATTTCGACGGCCTCGGTATTGCGCCGGTTCTTGACCGAATCGTCCGAGAACAGCGCAGCCAGCACCTTGGCATTGCCGAGCGGGCCGTTGGCTGGATTGGCCTGACGGCCCATCCACTCGGATTGTTTGACCGTCAGCTTGAACTTGTCAGCAACCGGCTTGAGGCTGTCAGCCTGCTCGTAAACCATATTGCTGAAGGCTTCGGCCGCTTCGGCAAACTTGCGGGCAGCGCCGGTCTTCTTCAATTCGGCTTCGATCTCGGCCTTGACGTCAGCCAGCGGTTTTTCCTTGGCGGCGTGAATGCCAGTCAGCTTGATGATGTGAAAGCCGAAATCGGACTCGACGACGCCGGAAATCTCGCCATCCTTGAGCGCGTAGGTCGTTTCCTCGAAGGACTTGACCATCATGCCGCGGCCGAAGAAGCCGAGATCGCCGCCCTTGGAGGCCGAGCCCGGATCGTCGGAATTCTTTTTTGCCAGATCTTCAAAAGCCCCAGGATTCTTGCGGATCTCCTTGAGCAGTTCCTCGGCCTTGGCCTTCGCCTTGTCCTTGCCAAGCTTCTCGGAGCCGATCAGGATGTGGCTGGCGCGGCGCTCTTCGGGCTGACGGAAACGTTCCTTGTTGCCGTCGTACCATGCCTTGACCTCGGCCTCGGTGACTGCCAGCTGGCCGCCAATGGCTTCCATCGACAGCACGACGAATTCGGCCTTGGCCTGCTCCGGCATTTCGAACTTCTTGCCGTTTTCATCGTAATATTTTTTCGCGGCGTCGTCGGCCAGCTTGACCTTGTCAAGATAGCTGTCAGCGTTGAGACGGAACTCCATGACCTCGCGCTTCTCGGTCTGCAGCGCCAGCAGGCGGTCGCTGACCGTGCGGGCGACAATGCCGGACTGACCGACGGCGCCGGCCAGTTGTTGCAGGGTCAAATCCTGGCGCAACTGCGCTTCGAAACCGGCCGGCGACATGCCCTGGGCGCGCAATGCCGCTTCGTAGCGCTCGTTCGAGAACTTGCCGTCAACCTTGAAGGCATCGATCGAGCCGATCGTCTGGCGCACCGCATCGTCGCTGGCGAACATGCGCTTCTTGCTGGCGTCGATCATCAGCAGGCGCTGGCTGATCATGTCATCGATGATCGCCTTGCGGGCTTCCGGCTGGTCCAGCATCTTGGGATCGAACTTGTCGCCCAGCTGGGCGCGCAGGCGCTCCTGCTGCTCGCGCAAGGTCTGCTGAAACTGTTGCTGGGTGATCTTGACGTCGCCGATAGCAGCGACATCGCTGCCGGCACCGGAATTGCGCATGTAGGAATCGACACCGAAAAAGGCAAACGGCAGTGTGATCAGCGCGAGAAAGACCTGGACGATTCTTTTGTTGTTGCGGACTGCGTCGAACATGAGCAGAAAAATCCTTGAATGCGTTCAAAAAGGCAAAAGCGGCTTGCCAAAAAGGGGCAATCATACCGTAGTTTGATGCTCGCCAATTTGATTTAGGGCGTGGCGAATATGACGCCCAGACGGCGCACCGCGTCCTCGATTTCCGGCGTATGCGGATTGCCGCAGTTGAGGCGCAGGCAGTTGCGGTACATGCCGCTCGGCGAAAACAATTCGCCGGGCACATAGGCCACCCTCTCGGCAATGGCGCGCTCGTAAAGGCCGGTTGTATCGATGCCTTCGGGCAATTCGACCCACAGCACGAAGCCGGCCTGCGGCTGGGTGATCCGCGTCGCTGCCGGGAAATGGCGGCCGATGGCCTGACGCATGGCCTCGACCTGCCGCTCATAGGCCCGGCGCAGACCGCGCAGATGGCGCTCATAGGCACCCGATTCCAGATATTCCGCCAACACCTGCTGGGTGAGCGGATTGGTCCCGCCGCTGGTGATCGTCTTCTGCAAAGCGATGGCCGAGCGATGGCGGCCGGCTGCGACGAAACCGATGCGAAGCGACGGCGACAGGCTCTTGGAAAACGATGCGCAAAGCATGACGTTGCCGGCCTGATCGAAAGCCTTGATCGGCCACGGGCGGTCGTTCCCGAGATGCAGGTCGCCATAGATGTCGTCCTCGATCACGGCGATGCCGCGGGCGGCAGTCAGTGCGGCCAGCCGCCGCTTGTTCTCGTCGGGCATCACGCAACCAAGCGGATTGCTGCCGTTCGAGACGATCAGGCAGGCAGCGATTCCCCCCTGCCGGCTGGCCAGATCGAGCGCCTCGACCGACATGCCGGTGCGCGGATCGGTCGGGATTTCCAGTGCCTTCAACCCAAGCGTTTCGAGCAGTTGCAACATCAGGTAATAGGCCGGCGACTCGACGGCGACGGTATCGCCCGGTTTGGTCACCGCCCGCAGACAGAGGCCGAGCGCTTCGGTACAGGAATTGGTGATGACGAACTCTTCCGCCGCCAACGGCCCGCCCCAGGCCAGCGAGCGGCGGACCAACTGGCGGACCAGCGCCGGTTCATTGACATTGAAATAGCTCTCGCTGCCCAGCAAGCTCGGATGGCGTCGTGCGACGCCGGCGTACAGGCGGTGCAAGGCGGCCAGCGGCATCAGTTCGGAGGCCGGCAGTGCTGCGGCCAGCGGCGCCACGCCGGGCCGGGTTCCGGCCTGCAGCACGCGGACCAGGCGCTGGGAAATATCGACCGGCATCGGCGCTTCCGGCGTCGGGCGGGCCAGCGGTTCGGCATGCTTTGCCAACGCCCGCCGGACGAAGAACCCGGACTGCGGCCGGGCTTCGACCAGGCCCCCATCCTCCAGCTGGCGCAAGGCCTGAACCACCGTAGACACCGATAGGCGCCTGTCCTTCGCCAAACGACGGACCGACGGCAGGCGGTCGCCGTGCCCCAGCACGCCGCCGGTAATCATCCCGGCCAGCTCGCCGGCCAGTTTTTCGTAAAGCAAGGGTTCTTCGTTCATGGCCCACCGATACAGATCGCGTGTTGGATAACCGGCACAGTTCTAAAACAATCTAACTGTATTGATCACAATTTAACTTTATTGAGACTGTATCACCGAATACCAGCAGCCTACACTGCACCCATGATCTATGCGGAGCGCACCATGAAAATCGATCTCGGTTCCGGCGAACTCTGCCTGCGGCATGGACAACCGCTTCGCCTTGCCCGGGCAGCGGGCGTGCGGGTCGATTGCCTTGCAGGGCAAATCTGGATAACCGTCACCGGAGAGCCGGCCGATCATTTCCTTCAGCCGGGCCAGAGCTACCGGATCAGCGACCAGGGCCTGGCCCTGATTGAAAGCATCGGAGAAGGACGGGTACGCCTAGAGATGGCGCAGCGAGAAAACGGGGGCTGGTTCGACAGGCTGCTCCGGCAGAAACCCCTTGCCGGCGGGATGGTGCTCAGTCGAACAGACCAGGCTGCATCGGTACCAGATTTTCCTGCTTGACGGTCAGGCGGACGGGCACGCCCTTGCGGCCGATGGCCTCGACCACCATCCGCCCGCCAGAGGCTTCGGCAATAACCCGGACGTTACGGGCCGTCTTGCTGCTCCGCCCACGATAGGTGGCGACGGTACCGGCATTGGGCAGCCAGTGGGCTTTGACGCGGGGCATGATGCGCTGCTCCCTGTGTTCTGGACGTTGCAAGGCTAACTCCGAATAAATAAAAACCGAATACTGTACATCTGTACAGTTATCGGTTATTGTTCGCCCGTCGCCACATTACTGGCTATCCATACAGTCATCAACCACCCTTGCCGGAGGTCATCACCATGGAACGCATTCAGAAACTTTTCGAGCTGCTGGCTGGCATTTCTGCCGAAGAAGATGCACGCCTGGCCCGTGCCAAGGCCATCTTCGAGGCACCGTCGCCCGACGTGGCGGCGCTGCAGATTCCGGCCTGCTGGCGCCGGACCCAACGCATCGGCAAATAATGCAAAAGGCGGCCGAAGCCGCCTTTTTACCGCTGGCCGAAAGACCTATCAGAACTCGTCCTTGACGATAGGGAAGCCAAGCGCATCCCAGTCCAGCATACCGCCGCGGTAGTAGTAGATCTTGTCGGCCGGGAAGCCGTCGCGCACCATGGCGTTGATTGCCGTCGGGCTCTGTGGGCAGACCGGGCCGTTGCAGAAGGCGTAAACCTTCTTCGCCTTGCTGCAATCCCACTTGCCGGCACTCTTCGCGCAGCCCAGTTCGTCCATGCGGCCGGCGACCAGCGTGTACGGGATATGGTACGAATTGGGGATGGTGCCTTTGATGCGGTCATCCGGCTCACGCATATCGACGATCATTGCGTCCTTGTCGTTCATCGCATGCAGCAATTCAATCTCGGTCACCGGGTGAACGCCGGGCACCGGAATCAGCGGCTGCAGCCAGCCCTTGTTTTTGGCACAAGGCGTCATCGTCCGGGTGATGACAAAGGGGCCGTTCTTGGTCTGGACGACGAACTGCTTGTCCTCGCCGATGATGCGCAGCAGTTCCTTGTCCTGTGCGGCAACGCCCAGGGCCAGCGTAGCCAGGCCAGCGGCCAGCAAAAGCTTCTTCAACATGATTCCTCCTCATTATTATCGATGGTCGAACGCCTATAAATAAGCGTTGGTTTATATATTAAATTGATGATATTGATTCTGGCAAATTTCGTTGGCCCTGGCACCCTGGCTGACGTGCGCCGGTTTTCGCTTTTTGGCTTTTTTTGCGGCCGACCGTAGCATTGTGAAAACGTTGAGGCGCCCGCCATGAACACTGCCCTGCACCGCTATCTCGATGCCCGCGTCCGCCTTTATGTCGGCGATCTCACCGATCACGCCGTCGACGCCATCGTCAATGCCGCCAACAGCAGCCTTTACGGCGGCGGGGTCGATGGCGCCATCCATCGCCGCGGCGGCCCGGCCATCCTCGACGCCTGTCGCGCTCTGCGCAGCAGTCTGTGGCCCGACGGCCTGCCGGTCGGCAAGGCGGTAATCACCGTCGGCGGCGATCTCCCGGCCCGCCATGTCATCCATACCGTGGGCCCGATCTGGGGCCGGCACGGTGGCGACGAAGCGACCCTGCTTGCCGACTGCTATCGCAACGCCATCGAACTGGCGATCAGCCTGGGGCTGCGCAGCATCGCTTTTCCCGCCATATCGACCGGCGTCTACGGCTACCCGCCTGCCCAGGCGGCTATCGTCGTCTCGCGTACGCTGAACGCTCTAGTTCCGAAAATCCCGACGCTCGACGAGGTCAGGCTGGTCTTTTTCGACGCCCGTCAGCTGGAAATATTCGTCGATCACCAGCAATTTGCTGCCTGAACCCGCTCGCCGCCCCTTGCCGATAAACGCCCCTGCGGCATAATTCGGTCTGCGGCGAGAAGCGGCAATCAAGCCGCCCGCCATCAACCACCCGGAGAACCAGCCCATGAAGCGTATCGATATCGATGGCGCCATACGCTTGCATACCCTCTGGCGACGCCAGTTCATGAACGCGTTCGCCGGTGGCGACTATGCCGACATGCCCCTGTCCGAACACCGCAGCTGCACGCTGGACGAGGTGCTGAAGGACGCCGACGTCTGTCCGCAACTGATCGCCATCCACGACCGTTTCCACGCCATCGCCAACGACATCATCGACCTCAGCAACAACGGTCTGGGCGACTCGGCCGACCTGCTGCTGCCCGAACTCAACGAAGCCTCGCACCTGCTGGTCGGGCAACTCGACAAGCTGCGCGAACAACGCGACGGTTAAGGCTGCACGGCGTTCACCTGCCGCCAAATGCTACGACCATGGAAACAACGGCTGGCCCCAGGGTCGGCCTCCTTAAAAGGCAAAAATGGCGCGGAACGAAACCGCGCCATTTTCATTTCCCCACCCGGTTTCACCTAGGGCGCGCGATGCGCCACCAGTTCGAACAGATCGACTTCGATCTCGCTGTTGTTCGCTGAAACCACCGTGCGCTGCATCCGCACATAGCGTTTGACCTGCGGCGCGTACCAGACGACGAACCGCACCCTGACCGGCTCGACCTGCAGCGTCGCCGCCGAGCCGGTCTGTCGCCGGTTACTCCAGACCTGGACCTTGAAGGCATCGAAAGTGCCGGCCGGCACGCTGACCGACTCGCGGCCGAGCACTTCGACCGAAGAATGCCAGTCCCGCCATTGGGGGTCAAAGTCAGGCGTCGGCAGGTTGGTCAGCGATCCCTGCCGGGCAAGATCGCCATAGGCCCCGAAGTACGGACTGAACTCCATGCCGATAGCAGTCCACGCGACGAAATCCGGCTTGCTGCCACGCGACCGGCGCAACTCCGGCCCGCCGCTGCCGTCCGCCACGCGCAGTTCGTCGGTCACCAGACTGTCGGCCACGGACTGGGCGACGACTTCGAAGCGCTGCTTGAAGCTGGTCGGCCACTTGCCCGACGCCTTGTAAATCCAGCGCTCCCCGCGTACCGGCAAGGCGACAGCGGCATGGCCGGGTCCGGCTGCAGCTGCCGCCGGGCTGGCCGGTGCCTCGGGCTGAACAGCTCCGGCTGCCGAAGGCTTGGGCGCCACCGCCAGCGTCCGGCGGGCCGTCTTGCTGCCATTGCGGGCAAGCAACGTGAACGTTGTCGGGCCATCGATCATGACCACGACACAATCCTCACCCAGGTTGCGCAATTCGCCAGGACGCGGCGACAGGGTCAGGCTCTCCACATCGCTGACCCGATAGCACAGGCGCGCCCGTTGCGCCGCCACCTCGGCCTTGAATTCGCGAATCAACGGGGCCGCGACGGCGGTTGCCGGGGGCACTTCCGGCTTGGCCGCGGGCGCCGGGGCCGGCATCGCTACCGCCGGTGCTGCCGTCGGCCTTTCCTCAACCACGGGTGGCCGATCCGGCTTGCTGGCCGGCCGCGGCACCTTGGCCGGGGATGGCTCCACCGCCTTGGCAACGACCGGCGCTTCGGGCACCGTCGTCGATTTTCTGTCGCCCTGCCCCAGCCACAGGCCGATGCCCGCCAGCAGGGCGGCCGCCGCGGCGAGCGGCAAGATCCAGCGCTTTCCGGTGCTGCTTTCTTGCTCCCGGTCGTCTGGTTGAACCACCTTTTTTTCGCGGGGCGCCGCGCCGTCGCCGGTTATAACAGGCCCGGCCGGCACATCCTCCTGCGGTTTGACTTCCTTCAACGAGGCATCGGCCGCAGGTGCCTTGAGGATGCTCTCCAGCGTGCGGATCAACTCGCCGGTCGAAGCTTCCCATTGCTTGTGGTTGATCTCGATGGCCTGGCGCCGGGTCAATGCTTTCAGGTCATCCGGCAAATCGGGCGCCAGCGGCATCACGGCACCGCCGACCAGCACCGGCACGACGCGGATGCCTCGTTGCAGTGCTGAACCGGTTTCCAGCCGGATGAAATCGTTGGGGTCGTCCAGCCTGCGCCGGCCGGCGGCATCCTTCGAATTTGTCCATTCGTCGCCGATGACGGCGATCAGGACACGACAGGAACCGACCGCCTCCTCGATGGCGACAACGAAATCGAGCCCCGGCTCGATCCCCTCGACATCCATGAACACCCGGTCGGCGCCGAAGTGCGCAGCCAAGCGGTCGTACAGGCGCCCGGCATAACCCGCCGAGTCATCGCGCCGATAACTGATGAAAATGCCGTCCATGCCAGACGCCCCCTGTCATCGCAGGCTGCCGATATCCGCTGCAGGCTGCAGCGTTGGCACCTGCCGGCCATCGTCACGCTGCGCCCGGCACGGCGCAAGCTGATGGCTCCCTGTACAGAGGACGGCAAAACGCCCGGGAAGTTCCCCCGGGTTATGCAAATGGCGTCTAAGCGGTCAGCCGACCCAGCGTCGGGCGTTGCGGAACATGCGCAGCCAGGGCGAATCCTCGCCCCAGTTTTCCGGGTGCCAGGACATCTGCACGGTGCGGAAAACGCGCTCCGGGTGCGGCATCATGATCGTGAAGCGGCCGTCGGCCGTGGTCACCGCGGTCAGGCCGCCCGGCGAACCGTTCGGGTTGTACGGATAGACTTCGGTCGGCTCGCCCTTGTTGTCGACGTAGCGGACGGCCGACAGCACTTTGCTCTGGTCATCAGCATTGTCGAACACCGCCCTGCCCTCGCCGTGCGAAACGACGATGGGCACTTGCGAACCGGTCATGCCGGCGAAGAAGATCGACGGCGAATCGAGAATTTCCGTCATCACGAAACGTGCCTCGAACTGCTCGACCTGGTTGCGGCGGAAGGCCGGCCAGTGTTCGGCGCCGGGGATGATCGACTTCAGGGCACTCATCATCTGGCAGCCGTTGCAAACGCCCAGCGCGAAGGTGTCCGGACGGTTGAAGAAGGCAGCGAACTCGTCGCGGCAACCGTCATGCATCAGGATGGTCCGCGCCCAGCCGAGGCCGGCGCCAAGCACGTCGCCGTAGGAGAAGCCGCCGCAGGCAACCAGCCCCTTGAAGTCCTTGAGGCTGACGCGGCCGGCCAGGATGTCGCTCATATGCACGTCGACCGAGGCGAAGCCGGCCTTGTCAAAGGCAGCGGCCATTTCGTAATGGCTGTTGACGCCCTGCTCACGCAGGATGGCGACGCGCGGACGACCGCTGACCTGGCCGTAAACCCGGGTGAAATCTTCCTGCGGATCAAACGTCAGCTTCGGCGTCAGGCCGGGGTCGGTGACGTCGAGGATACGGTCGAATTCCTGCTGGGCACATTCCGGATTGTCGCGCATGGCCTGCATCTGGAAGCTGGTCTCCGACCAGGCACGCTGCAGGTCCACGCGCTTCTCGCGCAGCACGCGCTTGGCGTTGCGGGTGACGCGGATTTCGTCCCACTCGTTCAGCGTGCCAACGAAATGGTAAGGCACACGCAGGGCGCGCAGGATCGGCGTGACCTTTTCGCGGTCTGCGCGGCGGATCTGGATCAGGGCGCCGAGTTCTTCGTTGAACAGGGCGCGCACGATGTGCTCGAAGTCGCGGCCGGCCAGCAGGTCCGGGCGCTTTTCCGAACCATCGACATCGCCGGCACCGGCGTCGTAGCAAATGCCGTCGAGGTCGAGCGAGACGCCGCGACGCGAGGCAAAGGCCATTTCGCAGGCGGCGACGAACAGGCCGCCGTCGGAACGGTCGTGGTAGGCGAGCAGCAGGCCGTCGCGGTTCAACTTCTGCACGGCATCGAACAGGCCCTTCAACTTGGCCGGATCATCGACATCCGGCGCATCGCTGCCGGTGGCGTTGTACACCTGCGCCAGGCAGGAACCACCGAGGCGGCTCTGGCCGAGATCGAGCAGCAGCAGCTCGGTTTCGCCTTGGTCGACGGCCAGTTGCGGCGTCTTGGTCTTGCGCACGTCGTCGACCGCAGCAAACGAAGTAACGACCAGCGACAGCGGCGATACGACCTGCTTCTTGACGCCGCCATCTTCCCAGGCGGTGCGCATCGACAGCGAATCCTTGCCGACCGGAATCGACACGCCGATCGCCTTGCACAGGTCGGAGACAGCCTCGACGGTGTCGAACAAACGGGCATCTTCACCGGCAACACCGCACGGCGCCATCCAGTTGGCCGACAGCTTGACCTTGCCCAGCTCGCCGACATCGGCGGCGGCCAGATTGGTCAGCGCTTCGCCGATGGCCATGCGGCCGGAGGCCGGGGCGTCGAACACGGCGAGCGGGGTGCGCTCGCCCATGGCGAAAGCTTCGCCCAGATAACCCTGGTAGCCCATCGTGGTGACCGCCACATCGGCCACCGGCACCTGCCACGGGCCGACCATCTGGTCGCGGGCGGTCATGCCGCCGACCGAGCGGTCGCCGATCGAGATCAGGAAAGTCTTGTCGGCGATGGTCGGCAGACGCATCAGGCGATAGGCCGCGTCCTTGAGTTCGATGGCCGTGGCGTCGAAGGAAACGAAGGTTTCCGGCTGGTGCGTCACGTCGCGCGTCATGCGCGGCGGCTTGCCGAGCAGCGCTTCCATTTCCATGTCGACCGGATTGACGCCGAAATGGGCATCGGTGACGGTCAGGTGGCCGTCGCCAGTCGCTTCGCCGACGACAGCGAACGGGCAGCGCTCGCGCTCGCACATGGCCTGGAATTCGGCGATACGGTTGGGCGGAATGGCAAGGACGTAGCGTTCCTGCGATTCGTTGGACCAGATTTCAGCCGGCGACATGCCCGGCTCTTCGGTCGGCACCTTGCGCAGATCGAAAATGGCGCCGACGCCGCCCGAGTGGGCCAGTTCCGGCAGGGCGTTGGAGACGCCGCCAGCGCCGACGTCATGCACCGACAGGATGGGATTGTTCTTGCCCATCTGCCAGCAGCGGTCGATGACTTCCTGGGCGCGGCGCTGGATTTCCGGGTTGCCGCGCTGGACGGACGCGAAATCGAGGTCTTCGGCATTGGAGCCGGCCGTCATCGACGAGGCGGCACCGCCGCCCAGACCGATCAGCATGCCGGGGCCGCCGAGCTGGATGAATTTCGTGCCGACCGGGAAGGTTTCTTCCTTGAACGATTGTTCGGCCTGGATGGAACCGAGGCCGCCGGCGATCATGATCGGCTTGTGGTAGCCGCGCACCGTGCCGGCGACATCCTGTTCGTAGGTGCGGAAATAGCCGGTCAGGTTCGGGCGGCCGAATTCGTTGTTGAACGCAGCGGCGCCAATCGGGCCTTCGAGCATGATGTCGAGCGCCGAGGCGATGCGCGACGGACGGCCGTAAGCCTTTTCCCAGGGCTGCGGCGCATCCGGCAAGTTCAGGTTGGAGACCGAGAAACCGCAAAGGCCGGCCTTCGGCTTGGAACCCTTGCCGGTGGCGCCTTCGTCACGGATTTCGCCGCCGGAACCGGTCGAAGCGCCGGGGAACGGCGAAATGGCGGTCGGGTGGTTGTGCGTCTCGACCTTGGTCAGGATGTGGGTCAGTTCTTCCTTGTAGCTGTAGCCACGGTCGGCATCCGGGTAGAAGCGCTGGATGGTGGCGCCTTCGATGATCGAGGCGTTGTCGGCGTAGGCCATGACCGTGCCCTGCGGCGCGGCGGCATGGGTTTCGCGGATCATGCCGAACAAGGTCTTGTCCTTGGCCTGCCCGTCGATCACCCACGAGGCATTGAAGATCTTGTGCCGGCAATGTTCGGAATTGGCCTGGGCGAACATCATCAATTCGACGTCGGTCGGGTTGCGGCCGGCCTTGGTGAAAACGTCGACCAGATAATCGACTTCGTCGTCGGACAGGGCCAGGCCGAGCGAAGCATTGGCCTCGACCAGTGCAGCTTTGCCGCCTTTCAGCACATCGACCGTCGCCAGGGGCTTTGGCTCGAAGTGGCGGAACAGTTCGCCGGCAGCATCGAAACCAGGCAGGACGGAATCGGTCATCCGGTCGTGCAGCAGGCCGGCAACAGACTTCTTTTCGTCGGAAGTCAGGGCGCGGCCACCCTTGACCACAACGTGGAATGCGATGACCCGCTCGATGCGCTCGATGGCGTCGAGATCGCAGTTCCAGGCGATGTCGGTGGCCTTGGACGACCATGGCGAAATGGTGCCGATACGTGGCGCAACAAGGAACAGTTCACCGGCTTCGGCGCCGGCTGCCTTCTCTTCCAGCAGCGTCGCCAGCTTGGCGCGCTCGTCGGCATTCAGGGCACGCTTCTGCGCCACGACATGCCAGTAATCGGCGCTTAACCGTTCGATGTCCGACACGGCCGCGACCAGGCGGGCTTGCAGGCGTTGCAGACGGAAGGCGGAAAAGGCGGCGTCGCCCTTGAGGCAAAGAATGTCGGCCATTGGAGAGTGATTTCGGGTTAGGCGGAGAGGCCGGCATTATACCTGAGGCCGGGGTGGTGCCGGGCTTTGGCGCGAATCCAATCGCTGGCCCCCCAACAACGCCACAATTGCCACGCTCAATCCGGAAATATGGCTTTTTTTCCGGCCGACCGTAGCATTTGGGATACCCCCCGTCGGCGTCTAGTCACGCCAGACGTAGAGCCCCAGACAAAACGCTGTACCGACCAAATACAGCATTGCAGTGCCGGAAATGGCGTAGGGGTAGAGCATCAACGCAACACCGATCCATTTGACCTTGGGGCGAGAGGTGCGTTTGCCGTAGCGATAGGCGGCAAAGCCGATCAGGCCGAAGAGGATGGCACCGAAGATATAGGCCGGTGTGGGCAAGACCAGCCCCATGCCCGACAGGGCATTCAGCTCATCCATGGCGCTTGCCCGCCCGCCCCGGCTTGGTCCAGAACAGGAATGGCTCCTCATAGACCTCGACATCCAGTTCCATGACCCGGGCCTGTAGCCGGGCCTGGGCGTCGGCTACAGCCTGGTTGTAGACGACCGGGGCAATCTCCTTGAGGAAGAATCCGAGCAAGGCACCGGCGGTCAGGCTGCCGATTTCCTCGTCGAGATTTTCGGCGAAGTAACGCTGGATCGATGCGATGGCGGCCTTGCTGGCGTCGGGGGAGATTTCGATGGTCATGGTCTTTGGCCTCTGGGAACGACAGGCATCAGGAAGATAGCCAGACAAACAGGCCGGTCAAATTTCGGAAATAGCCTTCAGAATCAGCGGCACCAGCGCTTCCGGCAGCTTGATGCCACCGCTGGTGGCAAATGACTGGGCGGATTCGGACATTTTCTTCCACGTCTTGCGGATGATGCCGAGCCATTTTTCCTCCGTGTACTCGGCCTGCTGTCCGGCAAAGCCGAGCATGTAGTGCTCGATGAACACCAGACAGCTGACATCTTCAAGCAACTGGGTATCGGGATTGGTCTTGATCCCCTCCTTGCCCACCGCCGCCTTGACCTGCGCGATGGTCGCCGCGTCGTAACCGGCCTGGCGCATCAGTTCGCCGGCCGTGTCGGCATGGAAGCGATAGAGGCCCGTTCGCCAGGCAAAGTAACCCGGCTTGCCGAGCGGGTAGTTACTGCGCGGCACCGTCCACCGGCGGATGTGCTGGGCGCGCACGGCTAGTTGCGCGACTTCGCCGGCCTGCGGGGCGAAGCGGCCGAGCATTTCGGTCATCCGTCGGGCGTACAGCAGCTCCTTTGGCTGGCCGTCATCCTGGTTGGGGTCTTCGGCGTTGGCGGCGTCGAACAGGGAAATGGCGTGGTTGAAGCGTTCCTGATGGGCAATCATCGAAGGTCTCGGGTGCATGGTTTGCCGAATTGAAGGGCATTTCGACGGCAGGCACCAAGAGTAGCCTTGCCATTCGCCGGGGGCAATCCACCCGGACGATGATTTTGGGGTTAGGCTGACAGCACTGCCCTTCCCGGCTCGACTTTCAGGCCACCGGCAGCTCACCCAGGAACGCCATGCCTACTCAACCCCTGTCCGGACAGCTGCACAATCGGCTGCTCGCCGGGCTGAGCCAAAGCGAACAATCCCGGCTGCGTGAGGACATGGCGCTGGTTTCGCTGCGACCGGGCCAGGTGCTCCAGGATCTCGGAGAGAAGCTCACCGACGTGTATTTCCCGACGGACAGCATCGTTTCACTGATCGCCAGTACCCGCAGCGGCGCCTCGACCGAGCTCGCCATGACCGGCCACGAAGGACTGGCCGGCATTTCGCTGGTCCTGGGCGACGAGCTGGCCGATCACAAGATCATCGTCCAGCATGCCGGCGAGGCCTGGCGCCTGAAGGCGGAAACCATGGCCTGGGAACTGGCCCAGGGCGGGCGTCTGCAGCAGCTGGCCTTGCGCTACGCACAGTCCGTGCTGGTACAGATGGGCCGGGGACTGGTCTGCGCCCGCCTCCACACCGTCGAGCACCAACTCAGTCGCTGGCTGCTGCTCTGTCTTGACCGCCTGCCCGACCACCGGATCAGCATGACGCAGGAACGGATTGCCGGCCTGCTCGGCGTCCGCCGCGAAGCGATTACCGACGCGGCCGGCAAGCTCCAGGCGGCAGGTCTGATCCGTTACAGCCGTGGGCGGATTGACGTCCTCGACCGGCCGGGCCTGGAGGCCTGGTGCTGCGAATGCTATGGCGCACTAAAAATGGAAAATGAGCGTTTTTTGCAGGCGACCGTAGCATTTGGCACGCCCGCCCGATTTCGCGCCAACCCGGCAAGCCTGCGCCATCGCGCCGAAGCCCGCTGGCGCGAGTTGCCCACAGTCCCGCCGGAAGACTCGACGGAAGCGGCCTATCTGCAGCATGAACTGGAGATCCGCAAGATCGAGCTGGAAATCAGCAATGAAGCACTGAACGAGGCGCACGACGAAGCCGATGCCCTGAGCATGCGCTATGCCGACATCTACGATTTCGCGCCCATTGGCTACTTCACACTCGACGCGCAAGGCAACATACTCGAACTCAATCTGGCCGGCGCCATTCTGCTCGGACTCAAACGCTCACAGAAAAGCCGGCACCGCTTCGCCACCTATCTGGCAACGGAATGTCAGGCTGCTTTCATGCAGTTCGTCGAACAGGTCCTGAACGAGAAAACAACTCGATTCTGCGAGGTTGCTCTGCCCCCCACCGCGCTGCGCCCGGCATCGACGGTCAGGATCGAAGCTGTCCCGGACGAAGATGGCAAGGAATGCCGGATGGTCGTCATGGACATCACCGAACAACGCAACGCGCTGCTGGCCCTGGAACAATCGGAAATGCGCTACCGCCAGTTCATCGCCAGCCTGCCGCTGGCCCAAGGTATTGCCCGGAAGCCGGCCGACCAAGCGGACTGATTTCCGGGCAAGCCAGATCGGCGAAGGCGCGGCATGATCGCCCCGCCATCACGGCCGCTTACGCGGCGGCCTTCGGGCGCAGTTCCTTGGTATGCGACTCGAAACTCGCGACCTGCTTTTCTGCCTCTTCGGCACTCAGCTCGTAGAGTTCCTGAAGCTTGCTGACCAGGCCTTCACGTTTGCTGTCGATGGCCACCAGTGCCGCTTCGTTGATTTTTCCCCAGCGGGATTTCAGCTTGCCCCGCACCAGATTCCAGGCTTCTGCATCGATGTTCCAGCTCATATCAGGACTCCAAGTCTTTGGTATCAGACTGGCGGAATTGCCAATCGCCCGCCCCACTCACGCTGCCATCCCTACCGATGCTTGCGCAGCAATAGTCAAACGCAACGCCCCGGGGAGCGGCATCCGGATCAGCCAGGCCGATCCGCGACACAACACCGAGACTAACAAGCGAGGCAAATGCCGTCGGTGCGATTTCGCGCTTATGGCTTTTGAGCGGCGCAGGAAAGCCAAGAGCATCGTCATGGACCACGGAAAAGTGACGACTTGACGCCGGATTGAATTGATTCGCAACGCATAAAGCCGTTGACACTCTGAATTGCAGAGCTATAAACTTTGCAACACAGAGTTACCCACACGGAATGCCATGACCGCCCCTGCCCGACAACTGGATGCCATCCACGCCATGCTTTCCGCCGGCCACCGAAATCTGCGTATCGAGCGCCATACGCTGCTGCTCTGGGGTATTCCGGCCGGCCTGCTGTTTGCCATCTCTGAACTGATCCTGACCCCAAGCCAGTTTCCCGACATCACCCAGCGTGCATTGGCCTGGCTGGCGCTGCTGGTGTTCGTACTCGTCTCGATCGCCACGGTCGACTGGTTCTGGACGCGAAAAATCAAGGCCACGCGTGACGAAGCCTGGTCATTCATCCACCGCCAGGTACTCAAGGTGCTGTGGCTGATGATGGGCCTGGCCACGCTGACCACCTTCGCCATGTTCTTCTACGGCGGCGGCTACATGCTGTGCGCCGTCTGGCTGGTTTTTCTCGGCATCAGCCTCTACGTGCATGGCCTGTTTTCCGAAGAGTTGCTCGAATGGGCCGGCCTGCTGACCATCCTGATCGGCATTGGCAGCCTGCTCGCCCAGTTGCCCTACGAAACCATGCGTTGGGTCGCCGCCGCCGTGTTCGGCCTTGGCCTGCCGCTACTTGCCGTGATGCTCGACCGCGGCCGCCATCGCCCGGCCCTGGTCCGGCTGGCGCAGATGCTGGGCTGGCTGACCGTCGTGCTGATCCTGCCCGTGACACTGGAACAGCGCATCCACCACCGCGAATTACCCGACATCGTTGCCATCCCGCTCGCCGACTACCTGGCCGGAAAAGCACCGGCGGCCGGAGAAACGGCCGTTGCCGTACCCGCCGGCACGGCCATCCCCGTCGACAACGAACTGGGCGGCGACATTTTCGCCGGCACCGCCGAAAACCCCGTGCTGCCGCTGACCCTGAACCAACCCATCGAACTCCTGCTACGCGACGGCCAACTGACCGGCGATGTCCGCTTCGCCGGCGCGCCGTGGCAGGACTCGCGACAGGTCCGCTGGCTCAGCATCCCATGGCTGAAGGCCGACCTGACACCGGAACGTGGTCCGCGCGTCACCGGCAAGCTGGTCGTCCAGTTGCGTACCCAATAACCTCCACCGGAGAAGCCCATGAAAGCCCCCATCCTGCTCGCCCTTCCCGCCTTGCTCATTTCCGGCTGCGCCAGCCTGACCGGCCCATCGGCGGAAGACATCGCCCGTCTGCCCGTCGTCCGCTTCGGCCAGCCTGCCCCGGCCGACGGCAATTTCGTGCTGCTCTACCCGGCTGACGCCGACCTGCCGGTCATCGCCAAAGTAGACGGCAGCCTCTTCGCCAAAACCGACCAGACCACGCTCAAGGTTCGGATCAAGCAGGACATCTACACCTACCGCGACCAGGTCAGCTTTGACGGCAAGACCTGGCATGCCGGTGCAAGCCAGGTCGTCGGCACGTTCAACTTCACGTTGCCGGGCTGGAAGGACGGCAAGCAGGACGGCCAGAGCCCCGGACAGATAGCTGCCGAATTCAACCTCAAATAGCCATGGAAGAACTCGACCCCCTGCTCCACCAGCCTTTACGTACGCAGCTGGTAGCCTTCCTGGCCGGTGCCGGCGAGCAGACCTTCAGCGACCTCAAGCGGCAGCTCAATGTTTCCGACGGCAATCTCGACGCCCACCTGAAAAAGCTGCTCGCCGCCGACTACGTCGCCGCCCGCAAGGAAACCGGCAACGGCCGCCCGCAATCGTATTTCGTGCTGACGACTAGCGGCCTGGCCGCGCTGCAAAACTATGTGCTAGCCCTGCAACGTCTGCTACCGATCAGCCGCAATGCCGACCCTGTCGCTGAACCCGGCCTGCCCCGGCTGGCCAGCTGAAAAGACAGACAGCGGCCGCCGTCTGCGCCGCTTTGTTGGCGTTTCCCTGCTCGCGCATGGGCTGGTGCTGTCCATGCATTTTCAGTTTTGGCCATTTTTTGAGGGCGACCGTAGCATTCGGCCGCTTTCTGTGCAGCTGAAATCGGCTAGCCAAGTGTCTGAGAACGCACCTGGCCCGTTGCCAGATTCCCGGCAATTGGCTGCCGGCCGGCCATCGCAGGGGCTAGCCGAGCGACCGGCTGGACCGATGGAAGCCAGCCCCCGCCCACCCGAGCCAACTACCTCCCGATCCGACACCCAAGCCATGATCGCACGCGGCAAGGCGGATATCGAGGCCGACAGCCGCCGGCAAATGCTCGACCCAATGTTCGCCGCCGCAGCCCGCCAACCGGCGACCGTGACGCCGCTCGAACGCGCTACCGCCGCCCGGGCGCAAACCGTCGAACAGCTGGCCGGTCAACTAGTCCGCGTCACCACCGCCGACGGTCGCCGCTACTGTTTGCAAGGCCTGCCGGAAGCTGCGACGCGTGACATCCCGACGCCTGTACTTTCGATCCCGATGAACTGCCCCTGAGAACCGGGTACATCGGCCAGCCAGGACACTCCCACAAACCTGCGCCGAATCATTTGTGCCTATCTCCCATCGCCAAATCGAAGCCGGGCTTGCGCTGGCATATTGAAAGAGGTTCAATCCTTGACGCATAAGCCGGTGAGCTTTTTGGCTCAAAACGCATCAGCAATACGGGAACCCTCATGCCGCACTTCCTTGCTCGACTACTGCGATCCCCTGGCCTGACCGGGCTCTTATTCGTCCTCTGCTGGCCGGCATTCAGTCAGTCCGCAGTCGCCGACGTCAGCACACGAGAAGCAACTGCCGAGGCGCCGCTGACAATCGCCCATCGCACCGTCCACGTTTTTCGTGCGCCGCTCGGCACATTTACTGCCGCGGAACGGGCTGAGGGCGCCCGCAAGCGCATTGAGCGCGCACTCGAACAAGAGGGTGCCGGATGGACTTCAGTGAAATCGACTCCCAATGGCTTTGTTGTCGACCTCGATGAAAAGCCGATGTTTTATGTGTTGCCAGGTGATGCCAATGAATTGGCCGGCGAAACCCCCGAGGAACTGGCCAACCGGGCTTCGCGAATATTGCAGAAAGTCTGGCAGGAGGCCCGTGAGCGCCGCGATCCGGAAATCACCCTGCGCGCATCACTTCATGTATTGATCGCCGCATTTCTTCTCGCAGCTGCCATCCTGCTCATTCAGAGAGGTGCTCGCTGGTTCCGGCGGCATCTTGCCGCGCTCACGGAAAAACACCTTGAATCGCTGCCGTCGGGCGTCATCGGATCCCGGGTAACAAGCCTGATTCCCGTCGCTGTCGAGCGTTTGCTGGTTGTTGCGGCCTGGCTATCGAGTCTGCTTGCCCTCTTTTTGTTCCTGACCTATAGCCTGGGTCAGTTCGCAGTCACAAGGCCGGCAAGTGAAAACCTCTCGCAGTCGGTCTCCCAGCTCTTTCTTCAAATCCTGCATGGCATCACCAACTCCCTTCCGGGCCTGTTCATTTCAACGCTGATATTTCTGGTCGGCTGGGGCGCGACCCGAGTTTCTACCGAGTTCTTTGCGCATGTGGAAACGCGCCCCCCAGGATCGGGCATCCTGAACGGACACACAGCCCCCGCAACGCGTCGGGTGGTCAATGCCTCGCTATGGCTTTTCGCCATCGCCATGGCCTACCCTTACCTGCCGGGCTCGCATACCGAAGCATTCAAGGGGGTCTCGGTCATACTCGGCCTGATGGTGTCAATCGGGGCTTCCGGCCTGATCGGACAGATCGCCAGCGGCGTCATGCTGGCCTACACCAACGCCCTGCTCGTGGGAGAGTACGTGCGCATCCTTGACTGCGAAGGCACCGTCACCGAACTCGGCACCTTCGTGACCCGCTTGCGTACGGGGACCGGAGAAGAAATCGCCCTGCCCAATTCGCTGGTGCTCTCCAACGTCACCCGAAATTTCTCCCGCGAGAGCACAGGCAAAGGCTTTTTGCTGGACACCTCGATATCGATTGGCTACGACACTCCCTGGCGTCAGGTGCACGCGCTGCTGCTGGAAGCAGCGCAGCAAATTCCCGAAATCTCTGGATCGCGGGAGCCATTTGTCGTTCAATCGGCCCTGTCGGACTTCTACGTAATTTACAAATTGGTGGTCTATGTTGACAGCGAGCAGCCAAGCGTACGCGCCATGGTGATGAGCAGACTGCACGCCGCCATACAGGATGCCTTCAACCGACATGGCGTCCAGATCATGTCACCGCAGTATTTCGAAGACCCCAAAAAACCGAAGGTCGTACCGGAGTCAAACTGGTACCTGTCGCCAGCAAAGCCTCCCCAATCAGGTGGAGTGGCGGAATAGCCCCCTCCGCCGGGCATCGGCTTCTGCCGACTGTGTCACACGGAGCGAACTGCCGGCAACGACAGGAGTACGAATCTACCCGCCAAAGATAAGCGCATCGGGAACTTCCATGTACTCCTGCTCGCCAATGCGCAGGATCGTCAGATCGCCTTTCCGCACATGACTGAGCGGCTCAGTTGAATCAGAAGCGACGGGCAGGCCTTTCAGAAACAGGATGCGCCGAATCTGGCGTTGACTACCAAGGTCCCGACGAACCTCCAGTGTTGCGGCGCCATCGAAACCCCGGCGAACGACGAACGCCTCGCACTGCAGCTGAGTGCTCGCCGGCGCATCGGCACAGGCAATTCTGGCAACTGCATGATACGGCGTACCGTGAACCAGGGCGTCGGCACTTGCCGGCCGCGCCGCCAGGGGCTTACCGCCCAGTTCCATGTGCAAGGAGTATTTGCTCGATTCGTTTCTGCGCGCGGCTGCACGCATCAAATAGGTTCGTACGGTATAAATGCCGTCGACCGGCAGCAGACGCTTGAAGCGACCTCCGGAAAGGTTGCCGATAAACATCGCCTCGTCAACGCCCGGAGGAATGATGTTGAAGTACTGCTGCCGATTCGTGGCCATCAGCGCGACAGACAATGTCTGGCCGGCCCCACCTTGAAACTGGTAATCAACGTCCTGCCTTCCCCGGATACGTCCCTTGACGCTCCGACGACCAGGCGCTCCGCCAAAATCGATCTTCACCGCGCTCGCCGCTTGTGGCATTGCCGAAGAACATCCCGCCTCGGCAAGGAAACGTCCTTCCACCCAGCCGGTAACGCCTTGATAGGAAAGCTTGCACCAGCGTGGATTCTCTTCCTCTCGCCGTTGTATTGCATCCTGAGGAAGCGTGTTGAATTCCTGGAAACTCAGCCCTCCCTGGCATCCGAGACTGCGCAGGCACTGCGCATCACCCGGCAGGTCGGCGACGCGCCTTGCATCCAGGCGAGGCTCTTCCCGCAAAAACAGGGCGCTCGCCTGCGGTAGCGAGCCAACTCGATAAAAATCAGGGCCGTCGGCTGTCGCCCACACGCAGCCATGGATAGCCGTGCCAAGCAGCAGCCCACACACAGCACGACCGCCATCTGCAACAGGAAGGCGAGCGAAGATAGACTCAAGGATGCCGACAAGAATTTGTCGCAAGCTCCGCGAGCGAACGCCTTGATCCGTCATAAAATTATTCCCTGTGAATACAATTCGTTCATACTTGGCTGGATTGTATCGTGGCAATACCGGCCATGGCGAAGCCGAAAGCCGCCATGGCCCTTGTAGCAATCTCCCTGATAACCCCTGATTCGGCGATTCACCATGATCTCTCGCTCCGCACAGATAATTCGCCTTGCAAAACCATTCTGGCTAAATTCAGAAGCACGCCGACTTGCCTGGCTCCTGCTGGCTGTACTGCTTGTCCTTGTCGCGGCAAATACCGGCCTGATGGCCTGGAATACACAGTTGACCAAGGGTTTTTACGACGCGCTGCAAAACCGCGATGCTGCGGCGTTCAACGCCAATCTTGTATTGCTCTTCGTGGCTATCGCCTTCATCGTTGCCGTCGCCGTCACGAAGAGCTACATGGAGCAGGCGCTGGAAATGAAATGGCGCTGGAGTCTGACCGACAGCATGATGGGTCGCTGGTTCAAGGATCGCACTTACTACCGGATCGAACGCGACAACACCCTGGACAACCCCGATCAGCGCCTGACGCAGGACATGACGGAATACGTCCACCTGATGATCCAGCTGACGCTCGGCTTCGTCGCCAACCTGGGGGCGCTTGGCACCATGGGCTGGATTCTCTGGCACACGGCCGGCCCCATGACCTTCAACATCGGCGACAGTTCGCTGACCATCCCCGGATACATGTTCTGGCTGGCAATTTTCTGGGGCGTCCTGCAGACCATCGTCACTCATCTGGCCGGTCACAAGCTTTCCGGTGTAACGGTCGAACAACACAAGGTTGAAGCGGATTTCCGCTTTGCGCTTGCCAAGGTACGCGATGCTGCCGAGCAGATCGCTCTCTATCGCGGCGAGAGCGTCGAGCAGGGACGTCTTGCCCACCTGTTCTCGGAAATCCGGCGCAACTGGTCGGAACTCATGCGCTATCACATCTTCCTGAACATGGCATCCGGCGGCTTTGCCGTCGTATCGCTGCTGGTTCCCATCATCGCGATCGCTCCCAAGGTGCTTTCAGGAGAACTAGGCATCGGCACGCTGATGCAGGATGTCGCCGCTTTTACCGAAACGGCGGCAGCGATTGCCTGGTTTGCGAGGTCCTATGGCGATCTTTTCCAGCTTTCAGCAGTGACCCAGCGCCTCAGTGGCATGGATGCCGCCATCTCGGCGCCGCCCCCAACCGGCATTGAATTCAGCAATAAATCCTCCTCGCCCGACGTCGAGGCCACCAACGTCTTGCTGACCCTGCCCGACGGCAAGCCACTGACCGCGGTGGATGGCGTAGCCTTTGCCCCGGGCGAACGCTGGCTGGTGCGCGGCCCGTCAGGAACCGGCAAGAGCACCCTGCTTCGCGCGATAGCCGGTCTTTGGCCCTTTGGCAAAGGGCACATCAGCCTGCCTCGCAAAGCGCGCGTGATGTTCACCCCGCAAAAGAACTACCTCCCGGATGGCTCGCTGAAAGCGACCCTGGCCTATCCGATGCCCGCCGATGCCGTCGATGACGCAACCTGCACCCAAATCCTGATCGACTGCAGCCTGCCCCAGTTCGCGAACCGTCTGCATGAAGAAGCACGCTGGGGCCATCGCCTGTCGCCCGGCGAACAACAGCGCCTGGCTTTCGCCCGTGCCCTGCTTTACAAGCCGGACATCCTCTTCCTGGACGAAGCCACCAGCGCGCTGGACAACGCTACCGAGGCCCGCATGTACCAGTTGCTGGTCGAACGCCTGCCTGACTGCACGCTGGTCAGCGTAGCCCACCGAACGACGCTGGAGGTCTACCACGACAAGCAATTGAACCTGAGCGCCGTCAATTCCGCGCCGGCAGTGGCTTAGGCCAGGATGAGCCGACGCCGGCCCGGCGACATACCCATGCCCCGGCGTAAATCCGGCAGTCCGTTCTGCGTCTCCCGAATCTCCAACCCGCACCACGGCAGTGCGCAAGCGTCGAATCCGGTGCAGGCGCCTAGCCGTAAACCGTCGTATTCGCCGCGCCGCCGGACAGGCAGGCGTAGCGGGAAGGCAAGCTGCTCGGCAGGCTGTGGCAGCCGAGCAGGAATTCCTCCGCGTCTTCCACCGAAGCGCCGGTCGACAGCACGTATTCCGACAAACAGGCAAAGGCGCCGAGGCGCATCCAGAACATCATTTCTTCATTCAGGCGGGAGGGCATCGCGGTTCTCCTGAGGGCATCGAGGAAGCCGCCAGGTTCCGGATCACGGAGCCGTATGGGCGGTTGCCGGTCGCAAGCCGGGAAAACTGCTGTTGTGAATGGTTCATGATGCACCTCCGGTTTGGTTAACGACAAATGCAAGGAAGAACGCACTGCTTAGATTGAATCCAGCAAGTTTCGATCCACCTGCCAGTCACGGGTTAACCCCGGTTAATTCACAGTTTCTGTGGATAAGTCTGTGCATTGCCCGTTGGCAGTCCTCTATAAGACCTAAGACAACAAGGAGTTAGACACCCTGCCTACAAACTGGGCAATTGGCCGAAATCGGCTTCCAGTCAGCGTTTTCGGCCATTAGACCGGAATTTTGATTTTGGCCTTTTTTTCAGGCCGACCGTAGCATTCAGCGTAGAACCGAGGCGTACCCCTCTTCCGCCAGCACCTGGCGCACCGTGGGCCGCGTCAGCATGCGCCGATAGTGGGCGGCGCAGTTTTCCGGTAGCGGGATGCCGATGCGCTCGGCCCAGAATTCGACGTAAAACAGCGCCGCGTCGGCGATGGTGAAATGGTCGACAACGTATTGCCGCCCGGTCAGCTGGCGACTGACGATGGCAAAGGCCTTGTCGATGATCTGCCGGCCCTGTGCCTTGACCGATTCGTGGTCGGCGCTGCTCGGCGCAAAGCGCTCGGTGGTGAAGATTCGGGCGAAGCCTTGCGTGTGCAGCGTATGCACGGCGTAATTCATGACGCTGAGCACCTGCACCTCGTCGGCCAGGCTTTCCGGCAGCAGCTTGCGTTTTGGGTAGCTGCGAGCCAGCCACCAGGCAATGGCGGAAAACTCGGTCAGCGCCGTGCCGTCGTCAAGGACCAGCGCCGGAATGGTGCCCTTGGGGTTGATCGCCGCGTAATCCTTCTTGTACTGGTCGCCGGCCAGCAGGTTGACGATGTGGGCCTCGAATACCAGGCCGCATTCTTCGAGCAGGATGTGGATGCCGGTCGAACACGAGCCGGGCGTCATGTAGAACTTCATGGTCATTCTGCGACCTCCTCTTCGCCCAGGCCAGCAAACAGTCCCTGCTGGCGGATCATCGCCTTGAAGGTCTTCATGACCGGGCGGGAAATTGCCGTTTCGGCCAGCACCCGCTTTTCGTAAATGAAATTCTTCAGCGCCTCGCTGGCATTGCTGCGCGCGCTGGCGATCAGGGCATGGAATTCGTCGCCAAAGCGCTGGCCGGGTCGGTCTTTCACGGCATCGTAGAGACAGGCCATGACCACCTTGTCCACGGCGCCCATCTTGCACTTGCCATCGAGAATTTTAAGCATGACCGCCGTGGCGCAATCGACATCGCTGGCCGACAGCGGATGCGCGCTGACCCATGCTGCCACTTCTTCCGCCGTCATGCCGCGACCGTGCCAGCCAGCACCGCCGCCAGCGCCTCGTAGCCACCATCAACGCTGAACACCCGCGCATGGCGGAAATCGACGAACATCTGCGCGTAAATCTTGCTCGCATTGCCGTGATAGCAGTAAATGAGCACCGGCGCCTCCTTCGCCAGCCGGCGCGTCCAGCTCAGCAGGCGATCCTCGGACAGATGGGCGGCGCCATCGACATGCGCCTTCTGGTAGCTGGCCATGTCGCGTACATCGAAGACGGTGGCAGTCGGCTCGGCGCGCAGCAGGGCGACCGCATCGGCGGCCGAAATGCAGGAGAAGGCAGCGGATTGGGCAGAACTCATGGCATTGGAAGCTCGAAAAGCAGGATGAGCCAGCAACGCAAGAGCAGTGCCAATAACCGAAAGCCCGCCATTCCTTGCCCGGCGGGTTCCGGGGTAGCGCCGATTGTCGACTTTGCGACAAGCCAAAATGACAACGGGGCCCACAGGCCCCGTCGAATACACGCCGCTACCGCCCTACTTGCCGGCGTCGGGCACAAACTTCAGCACATTGCCGTTGATGCAGTAACGCTTGCCGCTCGGCGGCGGACCGTCGTTGAAGACGTGTCCAAGGTGGATACCGGAACTGGCGCTGCGTACCTCGACGCGCTTCATGCCGAGGCTGACATCCTCGTGCAGCGTGATCGAACCGGGCAGCGGATTGAAGAAACTCGGCCAGCCGGTGCCGCTCTCGAACTTGGTGTCGCTGCGAAACAAGGGCGCACCGCTGACAGGATCGACAAAGGTGCCCGGCCGCTTCTCATCCAGATTGGAGCCAGTGAAGGGCCGTTCGGTGCCTTGTTCGAAGGCGATCTTCTGCTGTTCCGGCGTCAGCAGGCGATAGCCCAGCCATTGCCAGAAGCGGGCCTTCTCCCCGTTGTAGCCGGTGTAGCGGGAAACCTCCTTGCCCTTCTCGAAGAGCACGATGGTCGGCGTGGCGAACAAGGCCTTTTCCAGCGTCCAGCCGGTCGGCGCCTCGGGGTTCAGCGTGCGCACGACGGCAACCGGAGACTTCCAGTGATCCAGCACCTCAGCCTTGAACTGGCGGCAATAGGCGCAGTCCTCGCTCTCGAAGATCACCAGCTGCCGCTCGGCATTCAGCGCCTTGCCGTCCAGTCGCGGCGCCTTGGCAGCCGCCGGCTGGATCGTCGACGTGCCTGCTTGAGCGGTCGGATACTTGACGCCGGTGCCGCCCAGGCCGCAGTAGCCGTCCGGATTCTTGACCAGATAGTTCTGATGGTATTCCTCGGCCGTGAAGTAGGTTTTCAGCGGTGCGATTTCGGTCGTGATAGCGCCCAACTTCCTTGCCTTCAGGGCGCCCTGATAGATTTCCCTGGTGCGCAGCGCGACGGCCTGTTGCGCCGGATCATGGGTGTAGATGGCGCTGCGGTAGTTGCTGCCGACGTCGTTGCCCTGACGGTCGCCCTGGGTCGGATTGTGGCTTTCCCAGAAGGTGATCAACACCTTTTCCAGATCGACCTTGGCCGGATCGAAAGTGACCTTGACCACCTCGGCATGGTTGCGCCGGGTCGATTTGCCGGCGCGCAAGGCCTGCTCGTGGCTCAGGACGGACTGATAGGTCCCGGCGACATCGCCGTTGGCATAGCCGCTTTCGACATCGAGCACACCCGGGATCGCCGCCATGCGCTTTTCGGCACCCCAGAAACAGCCCATGCCAAGGACGATGGAATCAACAGCCACCGCTTTCGCCGGTGCCTTGCCGGCATTGGCCGATACCTTGTCATCGGCGCCGGCACTGATCAGAAAACTGGTGGAGATGGCCAAAATTACACCTCGTATCGTTTGACGGGAAAACATCGCATTACCTTTCGCTGGCAGCACCCTGCTGCTCTGAGTGGACGGTTCGTTTCGAGCCGTAGTTCCCATTAGTCGCCAGACTGGCCAAATTCTTACATTGTTCCGCTTGGTGATCTGCGGACCGGAGGCGCTCCGGCAAGCCATCGCCCGAAATGAGCAAAGCAGATTGGTTGCTGCGACCCAATCTCCATTCCATTGCCCAAAGGCCACCGCGTTCCTGGCGCCAAACGTAGCCTACTCCACTCCCCCTGAGCAGCTGATGCCATTCCCATCACGCATCCGAAGATCCAGCACGGTGCAGATTTGTAGGACAACCCAGTGCCGGCCGGCGACTTAGCCGTAGCGCTCCTCCGGCAATAGCACCAGCAGCTGCTTGCAGCGAGCCGTGGCAATTCATTGATTGTCGAATAAATTTACACATTGCCGGCCATACGATGACAGATGGCATTTTATTAACCAACAAGCCATTGATTTCTCGGTCATTAATGCCACGCACGGCATGATGGAATGTTATTTGCATAATTTGCATTTTTACACTCGTGAGGATTCCTTGATGTCCCCAACGCAAATTACAAAGGCAATCGTTCTGGCTTCTACGCTTATAGCCGCGTCTAGCGAGGCTTCTGTAGCACGCTTCATGCTGAATGGAACAGCTGGAGATTGGATTACCTCGGGTGTGTCGGTTGAAAACGTCTATTCATCCGCAGACCCTTTGCTCATCTGGAACTTTGCAAACTTTAACAATATCGGCACACCTGCTGACCCTGCGACTGACAGCATTTCTTTTATCTTTCTCAAAGCACCATGGCTGGTTGCAGATGACCAGTTCGCGATGCTCAACTTCTCCACCCAACAATTGGGACTTCCCATCGCCTTGGGCGAAGTATACGAAGATGCAGAAAGGGCTCCGTTTGCTTCGGCCGGCCATCCAGGATTGGATATCAGCTATGGTCATCGAGGCTGTAACACCTTGACTGGAAGCTTCACTGTGGACCAGTTGAGTTTTTCCGCCAGTCAAATCAGTCAATTCTCAGCATCGTTCAGCCAATCTTGTGACGGCGGAGCGGTGATGACGGGTAGCTTTTTTTACGACGCCAACCTCACTTCGCTACCATCCAATGTGCCGGAACCTGGAACATTGGCACTGCTTGGGCTTGGCCTTGCGGGGCTGCGCATTGCGCGTCGCCGCAAGCAGTCAAATTAGCAAGCCACGCCCCGAAACCTAAACTGGGCGCACAAGGGGGAAAGTCATTTTGCATTCAGCCAAAAACCACTTTGCTCCGTTGGGGTGATTTAAATAGTTCAATAACAAGGACAGAGCGCTGTGACCAATGACCGCTTTGCGGCAGCGCTCCTGTTTGTCCGCTATTGGAGAAGTCCAGTCATGCCGTAATCCGTAGCGTTCTTGGCTACAAACGTAACCAAGAACACAATTCCAGCCTAACAGTCACCCGCGGATACCCCGCACCTGAATCGCCCCGGAACCAGTAGACGCTCCGAAGCCTTAAACTTAGGCAAAAGGAGAAGTCATGAGCAGCAAGCGTTACCCGGAAGAATTCAAGATCGAAGCGGTCAAGCAGGTGACGGATCGCGG
>JAGOBB010000017.1 GCA_017983615.1 Azonexus sp. | reverse complement strand
TGTAGTTCGCCAGCAACTCGTCTATCAGGTCAGCCGGTACGGCTTTCGGTACAGTCATCTTCGGTCCTCTTTGAAGGGCGGCAGTTTCCTGCCTTCGGACCGTTTACACAAACTTTAGGACACCCCCTGCCCAACGAATCTCCATCTAAAGGAAGTTCAGGTAAAACGGTTGTTCGCAAGAAGGCATGTGAAAATTAAATGTGTCAGATAGTTAATATACTGAATCCATCCTTAATTTATATTCGGGATAATTACTACAGGGTGAAGAGCACCGCTTTGCTGTTCCCAGAATAGGCCGAGTTAGCGAGCTCTTAGGGCACGAACACCATCGCAATCCAATGCCAAGTTTCATCATCTCTGGCGCACCGTTGAATATGAAAAAGGGCACCTTGCGAGGTGCCCTTTTTCATTCGAGTAGTGCTACGCAGCGCGTGCCTGGCGGTTGGCCTGGAAAATTTCGTTCAGCGTCTCCAGCGTCACTTCGGCCACGATCTGGCCGTTGTCATCGAGGATTTCGTAGAGCAGCTCAGCCGGTTGCGGGCGCATGCTGAACAGGACGATGACGTCCTCGCTACCGCCGCCTTCGCGGTGGGGCGTTTCGCTGGCTGGCGAGATGGTGTGGCTGCCGGCCGGGCGGATTTCGCGCAGGCTGCCGTCTTCTTCGTAAATGCGGTGTTCGCCCTGGATGACGAAGGTGTGGTTGAGCGCCTTGTGGCGGTGCAGGACGATCTGCTGGCCGGCGGCGAACTTGAAGATGACGTCGGCGATGCGTTGCTGCATGTCGACCTGCAGGATGGAAAAGACGAAGTGCGGGAATTCGCCGAAGGGTTGCCAGGCGATCTTGCGGTCGTCGAAGCGGTAGGGGGTCATGTCTGTCTCCGTTGGGTTTGGGGTGGAGACAGTAGAACCCGGATGGCATGCGGCGCCCAAGGTCAGCTTGCCTGAGCCGGGCGAGGCATTTTGCCTTGCCGGATCGGGCAGCTATCCCGGGCGCTTGTTCAGGCTTCGCCGGCCTCGTAGGCCGATAGCGTGACCCCGGCGTGGGTCAGCACTTCGCGGATGGCCTTGATGTCGGTCTTGCTGCAGGTGCTGCTGTTGTGCGGGTGGTGCAGGAAGGCTTCGACCTTGTTCAGGGTGATCTTGAAGCGGGCGCCGTGCGAGGGTTCGACGTCGGCGCCGAGGTGCTTGAGCAGCGATTCGATTTCGCGCCAGTGGATGTTCGCCGAGGGCGGGTCCTGGAAGATGCTGCGCATCAGGTGGGCGTGCTTGTGGCTCATGATGAAGCTCCCTGTAATAGGAACCTCTTCATTCTATGCCTGTTGCAGGGCGGCGTCAGGAGAGAACGATCTTGAGCAGGGCGAGGCAGAACAGGGTGTAGCCGGCGGCGACCAGGTCGTCGGCCATGACGCCGAAGCCGTTCTTGACGTGCTGGTCGAAGTAGCGGGCCGGCTGGGGCTTGGTGATGTCGAAGTAGCGGAACAGCATGAAGGCGGTGAGCTGCCAGAAGAAGGTATCCGGCGTCAGCAGCAGGACGAGCCAGAAGGGGACGATTTCGTCCCAGACGATGCTGCCGTGGTCGGGATCGCCAATAGCCTTGCCGGTGACGTCGATGAACCAGATGCCAGCAGCAAATGCTACGGTCAGCAAAAAAATAAGGCCAAAATCGGAAAAGTGGTGGTGGAACAGCGCGAAGGTGAACCACGCGAACAGCGTACCAAAGGTCCCCGGCGCCTTGGGGGCCAGGCCGCTGCCGCAGCCGAGCGCGAAGAAGTGCGCCGGGTGGGCGAGCAGCAGCTTGAGGCTAGGCTTGGTTGCCAAAGTGGTCGTATCCCTTGCGCGCGAATTCGACGGGCTTGCCGTCCGGGTCGAGAACGCTGACTTCACCGGTCGGGCCGGCGGTCATTTCACCGATGTTCCAGAGCGGCAGTTCGAGGCGGGCGGCGATCTGGGCGATGGCCAGGCTTTGCGTGCCGGGGGCAGTGAAGCACAGTTCGTAGTCGTCGCCGCCGGCCAGCTGGCAGTCGAGGGCGAAGCGGCGCAGGTCGGCGTCGTAGCTGTCGCCGCTACCGGCCAGGTCGCGCAGGTGCGGCAGCTGGACGAGCTTGACCGAGGCGGCGCAGGCCGAGCGTTCGGCGATGTGGCCGAGGTCGGCGAGCAGGCCGTCGGATACGTCGATGGCGGCGCTGGCGATGCCATTCAGCGCCAGCCCGAGGGCGACGCGTGGGCGGGGCTTTTCGAGGGCAGCGACGCACAGGCGCGGCCACGGCTCGGGCAGTTTAACTTTGCCCTGCAGGTGGGCGAGGCCGAGGCTGGCCAGCCCGGGGCGGCCGGACACCCATATCTGGTCGCCGGCTTTGGCGCCGTCGCGGCGCAGGGCCTGGCCCGGTTCGACTTCGCCCATGGCGGTGATGCAGAGGTTGAGCGGGCCCTTGGTGGTGTCGCCACCGACGACATCGACGCCGTATTCGGCGGCGCAGGCGAAGAAGCCTTCTGCAAATTGGGCGATCCACGCTTCATCGACCGTCGGCATGGCGCCGGCCAGCGTCACCCAGCGCGGCTGGGCCCCCATTGCGGCGAGGTCGGAGAGATTGACGGCGAGCGCTTTCCAGCCGAGGTTCCTGGGATTGGTGTCGGGCAGGAAATGGGTGCCGGCGACCAGCATGTCGGTGGTCACGGCCAATTGCTTGCCGGGCGTCGGCTGGAGCAGGGCGCAGTCGTCGCCGGGGCCGAGGACGGCCGAGGGGGTGGGCCGGGCGAAGTACTTGTCGATCAGCGCGAATTCGCCAGGCATCGGGGCTTACTTGCCCTTCTTGCGCGCCGCCACTTCGGCCGGGCGCAGCACGCTGGCGACCTTGTCGAGCACGCCGTTGACGTACTTGTGGCCGTCGGTGCCGCCGAAGGACTTGGTCAGCTCGATGGCCTCGTTGATGATCACGCGGTAGGGCGTTTCGGGATGGTTGAGCATCTCGAAGCTGCCCATCATCAGGATGCAGGCTTCGACCGGCGAGAGATCGGTGAACGGGCGGTCGATGTGGGTGGAAATCTGCTCGATCAGCTTTTCGTGCTGGGCCATGACGCCGCGCAGCGTGCCGACGAAGAATTCGCGGTCGGCCTTGGCGAAGCCTTCCATTTCCGGCGCATAGGCTTCGATGGCGGCTTCGTCGGCACCGCCGACGCGCCACTGGTAGAGGCCCTGGATGACAAATTCGCGAGCCCGGCGGCGAGCCGACTTGGGCGGCGCCTTGGGTTCTTCCGGTTGGGTGGTGTCGCTGGCGAAGGTGGTCATTGGGCGATTGCTTTCTGGAGATTGGCCATTTCGACGGCGGCCTGGGCGCAGTCGGCGCCCTTGGGTTGCATGCGGACTTCGGCCTGCTCGTCGGATTCGCAGGTCAGGATGCCGTTGGCGATGGGTAGCCCGTTGTCGAGCTGGACTTCCATGATGGCGCGGCAGGAGTCGTTGGAAACCACCTCGAAGTGGTAGGTTTCGCCGCGGATGACGGCGCCGAGCGCCACCAGCGCGTCGTATTTGCCGCTGTTGGCCATCGTTTGCAGGATCAGCGGGATTTCCAGCGCACCCGGGCAGGTGGCGATGGCCATGTCACCGTCGGCGACGCCGAGGCGCTTCAGTTCGGCGACGCAGGCGGAGAGCAGGCCTTCGCAGACCGGCAGGTTGAAGCGGCTCATCACGATGCCGATCTTCAGGCCGGCGCCGTTGAGGTTGGTGTCGTATTCGTAGACGTTGTCGAAGCGGGACATGGTGTTATAGCTCGGCGGGTGAGGTGACGAAACCGGTGACTTCCAGCCCGAAGCCGGTCATCGAGGGCATCTTGCGCGGGCTGGAGAGCAGGCGCATCTTGGTGACGCCGACATCGCGCAGGATCTGGGCGCCGATGCCGTAGGTACGCGGGTCCCACTTGGTCTGGGGGCGCGGCGAATTGGCGTCAACCCGGCCGGTCAGCCGGGTGATCAGCGCTTCGCCGTCTTCGGCGCGGTGCATCAGGACGATGACGCCGTGGCCGTTCTGGGCCATGGCAGCCTGCGCCTGATCGATCGAGAAGGATTGCTGCTTGCTGCTCGGGTCGAGGAAGTCGAGCACCGACAGCGGTTCATGGACGCGGACCAGGGTTTCGCCGCCGGCCGGGATGGCGCCCTTGACCAGCGCCAGGTGGGTGGCGCCGCTGGCGCGGTCGACATAGGCGTGCAGTGCGAAGTCGCCGTGCGCGGTGCTGATGGTCTTGCTGGTGACGCGTTCGACCAGCTTTTCGGACGAGGCGCGGAAATGGATCAGGTCGGCGATGGTGCCGATCTTCAGCGCGTGCTCTTTGGCGAATTCCATCAGTTCCGGCAGGCGGGCCATCGTGCCGTCGTCGTTCATGATTTCGCAGATCACCGAGGACGGTTCTAGACCGGCCATGCCAGCGAGGTCGCAGCCGGCTTCGGTGTGGCCGGCGCGGACCAGCACGCCGCCTTCGCGGGCGGTGATCGGGAAGACGTGGCCGGGCTGGACGATGTCGTCGATGGTCGTGTTCTTGGCCACGGCGACCTGGATGGTGCGCGCCCGGTCGGCGGCCGAAATGCCGGTGGTGACGCCTTCGGCGGCTTCGATGGAGACGGTGAAGGCGGTGCCGTACTGGGTCTTGTTGTTGGTCGCCATCTGGGCCAGGCCGAGCTTCTTGCAGCGCGCTTCGGTCAGCGTCAGGCAGATCAGGCCGCGGCCATATTTGGCCATGAAGTTGATCGCTTCCGGCGTGATGTGCTCGGCGGCCATGACCAGGTCGCCTTCGTTTTCGCGGTCTTCTTCATCGACCAGGATGACCATGCGGCCGGCCTTGAGTTCGGCGACGATCTCGGCGGTATTGGCAATGGCGGGGTGCGGGGGCATGGGGGCTTCCGGGAACAGCGAAAAGGGCTGCTATTTTCGCAGAAACAGCGCGTTAGCACACGACTTTGGTAAGGCGCCGGCGGTTTCCGGACGTGGAAGCGCTAACAAAATGCAGCGAAGCGGCCCTGGCTAGGCGGACCGAGGAAGACAGTACGAGTAGTACGGCGAGGAGGTCCAACAACGCCAGGGGTATTTTGTTAGCGCTTCTCAGGGCAGGTAGGCTTCGACCTGGATGCGCAGGCGCACCTCATCGCCGATAAAGGGGATGCCCTGCTGCATGCCGAACTCGGAGCGGCGCAGCGTGCCCAAGGCGTCGGCGCCGCAGCCGCGCTTGCGGTTGGCCAGGTTGAGGCCGCATTTGAAGCGGCTGACTTCCAGTCGCATGGGCCGGATTTCGCCGAGCATGACCAGCTGGCCTTCGACGGCGGTCAGCTTGTCGTCGGTGAACACCAGCTTGTCGCTGCGGAACAGGATGTCCGGAAAGTCCTTGGCCTTGAACCAGTTTTCGCCGAGCAGGATTTCGTCGCGCTTGGCCATGCCGGTGTCGAGCGAGGCGACGGCGATGCGGATGTCCACGCGGCCGGTTTTGGCTTCGGGATCGAAATCGACGACGCCGCTGGTCTGGTTGAACCAGCCGCGCTGCGTCGAGAAGCCATGGTGGTCGATTTCGAAGCTGGCGTAGGTGTGCGTGGGGTCGATGGCGTATTCGGCGGCCTGAGTGAGCGGCGCGAAGGCGGCGAGGAAGAGGGTGCAGAGGAATGCTATCCCCCAAGGGGACTTCCGAAAGGGCGCGGTCGGCATGAAAAAAGGGCAAAAACCAGAAAAGCGATGCCCTTCAGACCGCGGCAGTGCAGAGCCGTTCCCCGGATTTCAGGTTAGCATTCCGGCCCATGCGTCACGCCCTCCTTTTCTCCGTCTTCGTCATTGCCTCCTGCGGGCTGGCCTACGAGCTGATCGCCGGCGCGCTGTCGTCCTACCTGCTGGGCGACTCGGTGATGCAGTTCTCGACGGTGATCGGCACCTACCTGTTCGCCATGGGCGCCGGCTCGTGGCTGTCCAAATACATCACCCGCGACCTGGTCGGGCGCTTCATCCAGATCGAGCTGATGGTCGGGCTGCTCGGCGGCTTTTCGGCGGTCGGCCTGTTTCTGGTCTTCACCTGGCTGGGCGGGCCGTTCAAGCTGGTGCTCTATCTGGCGGTGTTCGGCGTCGGCGTGCTGGTCGGCCTGGAAATCCCGCTGGTCATGCGCATCCTGAAGCGCGAGCTGGCCTTCAAGGATCTCGTGTCGCAAGTGCTCACTTTCGATTATCTCGGCGCACTGGCGGTGTCCATCCTGTTTCCGCTGGTGCTGGCGCCGCAATTGGGCATGATCCGCACCGGGCTGCTCTTTGGCGTGCTCAATGTCGCCGTCGCGCTGTGGGCGCTGCATCTTTTCCACGACCAGTTGCCCGGCCGCCGCTGGCTGGCGGTGCAAAGCTGGAGCGTCTTCGGGCTGCTCGCCATCGGCTTTGCCGGGGCAGGGCAATTGACCACCTTCGCCGAGGCGCACCTTTACGCCGACGAGATCGTCCATGCCGAGACGACGCCCTACCAGCGTATCGTCGTCACCCGCTGGCGCGACGACCTGCGGCTCTTCCTCAACAATAACCTGCAGTTCTCGTCGCACGACGAATACCGCTACCACGAGGCGCTGGTCCATCCCGGGCTGGCCGGCCTGCCGGGGGCGAAGCGCGTGCTGGTGCTGGGCGGCGGCGACGGGCTGGCGGTGCGCGAGGTATTGAAGTACCCGAACGTCGAATCGGTGACGCTGGTCGATCTCGATCCGGCGATGACCGAATTGTTCGCCACGGCGCCGGCGCTGGTCGCGCTGAACGAGGGGGCGCTGAAGTCGGAACGCGTCAAGGTGCTGAACGCCGACGCCCTGCAATGGCTGGAGGACAGCCGCGAGTACTTCGACTTCATCGTCATCGACTTCCCCGATCCGGCCAACTTCGCGCTTGGCAAGCTGTACACCTCGGCTTTCTACCGGCTGCTCGAAAAGCGCCTGTCGGCGCACGGACGGGTCGTCGTCCAGTCCACTTCGCCGCTCTACGCCCGGCAATCCTTCTGGTGCGTGGTGACGACGCTGGAAGCAGCCGGTTTCAAGACGGCGCCGTATCACGCGCTGGTGCCGTCATTCGGCGAATGGGGTTTCATCCTTGCCGGGCGCCAGGAATTCCAGAATGCTACGGTTGCCCCCCCAAATACCCGTTTTTTGACTTCGGAAACCCTGCCCGGCCTGTTCGTCTTCCCGGCCGACATGGCGCGCGTCCCGGCTGAAGTGAATCAGCTGAACAATCAGGTGTTGGTGCGCTACTTCGAGGCCGAATGGCGGAAGGTTATCCGCTGATCTTCTCGGCTTTCAGATAAGCCAGCGTTTCCTCGAAAGGCATCGGCTTGCTGTACAGGAAGCCCTGCAGCGTGTCGCAGCCGAGGCTGGCCAGGAAGGCGCGCTGCATGTCGGTTTCGACGCCTTCTGCGACCAGTTCCAGCCCCAGGCTGTGTCCGAGCGCGATGGTCGCGGTACAGATGGCGGCATCGTTGGCATCGGTCTCGATGTCCTTGACGAAGGAGCGGTCGAGCTTCAGGCGCTGGATCGGCAGGTGCTTCAGGTAGGCGAGCGAGGAATAGCCGGTGCCAAAGTCGTCGATGGCCAGCATGATGCCCATGGCCGACAACTGATCGAGGATGGACAGCGTCGTTTCCGGGTTCTCCATGGCCGTGCTCTCGGTGACTTCGAACTCGATGTCTTCCGGCGCCAGTTCGTAGCAGGCCAGCGCGCCACGCACCAGCAGCAACAGGTTTTCGTGGCGCAATTGCTGGGCCGAGATGTTGATGGCGATCCGGATGCCGTCAATTCCCTGCTGCTTGAAACAGCGAATCAACCGGCAGGTCTCCCAGATGACCCAGTCGCCGAGTGGCTGGATCAGGCCGGTTTCCTCGGCGATGGTGATGAAGCGCAACGGCGGGACGGAACCGAAGCTCGGGCTGTTCCAGCGAAGCAGCGCTTCGAGGCCGATGACGCGGCCGGTCGCCGTCTGGATCTGCGGCTGGAAGTGAACCGAGAATTCGCTGTGTCCCGGGGCAATGGCGGAAATGGCCTGGCGCAGCTCGTTTTCCATCTGCAGCCGTTCGCCGGCCGCTTCATTCATCCGTGCCGTATAGAACTGGTGGTTGTTCCGGCCGGCGCTCTTGGCGTGGTACATCGCCGTATCGGCGTTGCGCAGCAGCGTGCCGGGGTCGGCGCCCTCGATCGGGAACAGGCTGATACCGATGCTCGGCGTCGCATAGAGCACGTGCTCGCCGATCCGGTAATTGTCGGCCAGCTGGCTCTGGATCTTGCTGGCGACGCGGGCGGCGGTCAGCGGCGTTTCGATCTCGGGCAGGACGACGACGAACTCGTCGCCGCCGATGCGCGCCACCAGATCGCTCGAACGCACGCATTCGCGCAGGCGCAGCGCCACTTTTTGCAGCAGTTCGTCGCCAACCTGATGGCCCAGCGTGTCGTTGATGTTCTTGAAATTGTCGAGGTCGATCAGCATCAGCGCGAGCTGGTGATTCTCACGCTCGCAGATGCGCAGCGACTGGGCCAGTTGCGACTCGAAGGCCAGCCGGTTGGGCAGGTTGGTCAGCGGGTCGTGATAGGCCAGGTAAGCCAGCCGCTCGGCGACTTCCTTGCTGGCCGAGATGTCGGTGAAATTGGCCACGTGGTTCTGCACGCTGCCATCGGCGTTTCGGAGAACGGCGATTTTCAGCCAGCGTGGATAGGCGGTGCCATCCTTGCGCTTGTTCCAGATCTCGCCTTCCCAGAAATCCCGGGTCTTCAGCGCCGTCCACATTGCCGAATAGAACTCCGGGCTGGCCCGGCCGGCCGCCAGAATGCGCGGATTGCGGCCGATCAGTTCGTCTGGCGTATAACCGCTCAGCCGGCAAAAAGCCCCATTGACGGCAACGATCAGGTTATCGGCGCTGGTGACCATAATCGCTTCGTGACTCTGTTCATAGGCACGAAGCAATACCGCGGCGGACGGCGTTTGCTGGTCCGGCGAGGAAATCAGGGTATTGGCTGGCGCGGTCGGCGGGGTCACTGAACCTTGGTAACGAAATAGACGGACAGTAACGAATCTACCTGAAAACCTAGACGTTAAACAGGAAGTTCATTACATCGCCGTCCTTGACGACGTACTCCTTGCCTTCTGCGCGCATCTTGCCGGCTTCCTTGGCGCCCGCCTCGCCCTTGTAGGTGATGAAATCATCATAGGCGATGGTCTGGGCGCGGATGAAGCCACGCTCGAAATCGGTGTGGATGACGCCGGCGGCCTGCGGCGCCGTGTCGCCCTGGTGGATGGTCCACGCGCGCACTTCCTTGACGCCTGCCGTGAAGTAGGTCTGCAGGCCGAGCAGCTTGTAGCCGGCATGGATCAGGCGGTCGAGGCCCGGCTCTTCAAGGCCGAGGTCGGCCAGGAACATCTCCTTCTCCTCGTCGTCGAGGTCGGCGATTTCCGATTCGATCGAGGCGCACAGCGAGACCACTTCGGCCTTCTCGGCGGCGGCATGGGCGCGCACGGCATCGAGCAGCGGGTTGTTCTGGAAGCCGTTTTCGGCGACGTTGGCGACGTAGAGTACCGGCTTGGCGGTGATCAGGCAGAAGGGCTTCAGGCTGGCCCATTCTTCCTTGGACAGGTCGAGGGCGCGCACGGCCTTGGCCTGGTCGAGCTGGGCAAAGCACTTCTCCAGCACGGCGACCAGGATCTTGGCTTCCTTGTCGCCGGAGCTGGCCGGACGGCGGTAGCGGTTGAGCGCCTTTTCGACTGTGGCCATGTCGGCCAGCGCCAGTTCGGTGTCGATGACTTCGATGTCGCGCAGCGGATCGACGCCGCCGGAAACGTGCACCACGTTGTCGTCGGCGAAGCAGCGCACGACGTGCACCACGGCATCGGTTTCGCGGATGTTGGCGAGGAATTGGTTGCCCAGGCCTTCACCCTTGGAGGCGCCGGCAACCAGGCCGGCGATGTCGACGAACTCGACGATGGCCGGTTGCATCTTCTGCGGCTTGACGATCTCGGCCAGCGCCTTCATCCGCTTGTCCGGGACCTCGACGATGCCGACGTTCGGCTCGATGGTGCAGAACGGATAGTTGGCCGCTTCGATGCCAGCCTTGGTCAGGGCGTTGAAGAGGGTGGATTTGCCGACGTTGGGCAGGCCGACGATGCCGCATTTCAAAGACATGGGTTTTCCTTAGACGGCTTTGCCGTGCAACTGTTGTTGGGCGCCGGCAAAGTCCCCGCCGGCAATTTTTGGCCAGGCCAGCAGGCAGCGGGCGAGGGCGTGTTCGATATCCGGCAGTTCTTCCTTGCGCGGCTGGTGCAGCACGAAATCGACGACCTGCTGCGCCAGATTCAGAGTGCGCGGGTGACCGATGCCGAGGCGCAGGCGCCAGAAATCCGGCGTGCCGAGCTTGGCCTGGATATCCTTCAGGCCGTTGTGGCCGCCGTTGCCGCCGCCTTGCTTGAGGCGGATGCCGCCGGGTGGCAGGTCGAGCTCGTCGTGGATGACGAGAATCTCGTCCGGCGGAATCTTGTAGAAATTGGCCAGCGCCGCCACCGATTGGCCGGATCGGTTCATGAACGTCGTCGGCTGCAGCAGCCAGGTCTCTCCGGCCCGTGCCGCCTTGCCGAAAAACTTGGCCTGCGGCGCAAGGCTGACCTTCAGCTTGTCGGCCAGATGGTCGACAAACCAGAACCCGACATTGTGCCGGGTAGCTTCGTATTCGGGGCCGGGGTTGCCGAGACCGACGATCAGGCGGGGAGCGTTCATGGCTATAAGTGCGAAAAAGCCGCCGGCGGCATGAAGCCAGCGGCGGCCATTCCTGCGGGGTGCCAGCGATTACTCGGCAGCAGCTTCGCCTTCGGCGGCTTCGGAAGAGCCACCCTTGCCAACCACGCCGACGACGACGTCGTCAGAGGTGTGGTGAGCCAGCTTGACGCCCTTCGGCAGCTTGAGCTGGGACAGGTGAATGCTGTCGCCAATCTTCAGGGCTGCGAGGTCGACTTCGATGAACTCGGGCAGGTCGCCGGCCAGGCACTGGACGTCGACTTCGGTCATCACGTGGTTGACCAGGCCGCCATTGAGCTTGACGCCCGGGGCGATTTCTTCGTTGACGAAGTGCAGCGGCACCTTGATGTGCAGTTCGTGCGTGGCATCGACGCGCTGGAAGTCGACGTGGTGGACGAGCGGGCGGTAGGCGTGGACTTGCGTATCACGCAGCAGGACCTGTTCCTTCTTGCCGTCGATGACGAGGTTGATGATCGAAGAATGGAAGGCTTCCTTCTTCAGCTTCAGCAGCAGGTCGTTGTGATCCACTTCGATCGATTGCGGGGCGGCGCCGCCACCGTAAACGATGCCAGGCACCTTGGCAGCGCGACGCAGGCGGCGGCTCGCACCCGTTCCCTGCAGCGTACGCGCTTGCGCGATTAGTTCAAAAGTCATGGTGATACTCCAAAGTTTTTCCCGATCCGCGACCAGAAAGGGAAGGTTGATAAAACAGTTGCCTAGTTGCCTAGGGGTTAGAGCTGTTAGCTCAAAATCCTAGGCAACTCGATCCAAATAACTAATCAATGAACAGCGACGAGACGGAGTCGTCGTTGCTGATCCGGCGTATGGTTTCGGCCATGATTTCGGCCACGGAAAGCTGGCGGATGCGCGGTGAAGCAGCGGCATCGTCGCGTAGCGGGATGGTGTCGGTGACGACCAGGGCGTCGAGGTCGGAGGTGTTCACGCGCTCGACAGCCGGTCCGGACAGCACCGGGTGGGTACAGTAGGCGACGACCTTCTTGGCGCCGTTGGCCTTGAGGGCGGTGGCGGCCTTGCACAGGGTGCCGGCGGTGTCGACCATGTCGTCCATGATGATGCAGGTGCGGCCGTCGACTTCACCGATGATGTTCATTACTTCGGAGACGTTGGCCTTCGGGCGACGCTTGTCGATGATCGCCAGGTCGCATTCGAGGCGCTTGGCCAGCGAGCGGGCACGGACGACGCCGCCGTGGTCGGGGGATACGACCAGCGGATTTTCGTAATTCTGTTTGCGGATGTCGTCGAGCAGGATGGGCAGGGCGTAAATGTTATCGACCGGAATGTCGAAGAAGCCCTGAATCTGCTCGGCGTGGAGGTCCATGGTCAGCACGCGGTCGACGCCGGAAGCGACGAGCATGTTGGCGACCAGTTTGGCGGCGATGGGCACGCGCGACGAACGTGAACGGCGATCCTGGCGGGCGTAGCCGAAGTACGGGATGGCGGCGGTGATCCGGCCGGCCGAGGCGCGCTTCAGCGAATCGACGATGACCAGCAGTTCCATCAGGTTGTCGTTGGTCGGCGCGCAGGTGGATTGCAGCACGAAGATGTCGCGGCCGCGGACGTGTTCCTGCAACTCGACGCTGACTTCGCCGTCGGAAAAGCGACCGACGTTGGCGCGACCAAGATCGACATTGAGCTGTTTCGCGACATCGGCAGCCAGTTTCGGATTGGCGTTGCCGGTGAAGACCATCAAGCTGTTGTAGGCCATTTCGACATTCCTCCGGACTTTCAGCATCTTTTCCCGCCTTTGTCCGACACAATGAAAATCGGGCAGGCTTGTGACCTGCCCGAAGGAAGCTTGGCTGGGGAAGAAGGATTCGAACCTTCGAATGCCGGAATCAAAATCCGGTGCCTTGACCAACTTGGCGACTCCCCAGCGGGTTGCTCGAACGGGTTCGCGTCCGAGCGAGGCGCGAATAATACAGGAGCCGAGGTGGGAAATCCAGCCCCTTTAGCGAATTTTTGCGAGTGGGTGTTCGGGCAGGCCATCGGCGATCCAGGCCTTCATGCTCGCCGGCAGTTGGGCGAGCACGGCCTCTGCCTCGTCGCGCGTCGGAAAGCCGGCAAAGACGCAGGCGCCGGAGCCGGTCATCATGGCCTGCGGCGCCTGCTGTTTCAGCCAGCGCAGGTGCTCGGCGACAACAGGAAATCTGGCGCAGGCAACAGCCTCCAGGTCGTTGTGGCCTTGTCCGGGTTGCCAGTCGGCGGGGCGGATTGGGAGCGTATCTCGTTTGAGCTCAGGCGCCCCGAAAATTGCCGCCGTGGGGACATGGACCGTAGGATTCAGGACCAGATAGCTTTCCGCTGGCAGGTCGACATCGGTAAAGGCCTCGCCGACACCTTCGGCGAAAGTGTTGCGGCCATGGACGAAGACCGGCACGTCGGCGCCCAGCGTCAGGCCGAGTTTTTCCAGTTCGGGTCGGCTCAGGCCGGTTTGCCATAGATGGTTGAGGGCGAGCAGCACGGTGGCTGCATCGGATGAGCCTCCGCCCAGTCCGCCGCCCATCGGCAACTGCTTGTCGAGATGGAGGGTGGCGCCCTGGCGGCAGCCGGTGGCCTGCTGTAGCAGGCGGGCGGCGCGGACGGTCAGGTCGCTGTCGGCCGGCACACCGGGAATGGGGGTAGCGAGGAGGATCGCGCCATCAGCACGCGGTTCGAAGCGTAGCGTGTCGGCACGGTCGATGAAACGGAAGACGGTTTGCAGCAGGTGGTAGCCATCGGGACGCCGGCCGACGACATGCAGGAAGAGATTCAGCTTGGCTGGCGCCGGCCAGGCGCTGTCCCAGTTCCATTCGCTCACGGCGTTTCCTTCCATTCCTCGATGCGCAGTTTGAGTTCGATTTCGCCGTCGCGCGAGATGGTCAGCCGGGCCGGCAGGGCGGTCGGCGTTTCGTCGTCGTAGGCGTAGTCGACCTGCCAGCCGGCTTCGCGCAGCGTGCTGGGGCGGCCGAAGGCGTCCGGTTCGATGTGGGCATCGCCACCGCCTCGACCGAGCAGCCAGGCCGGCAGCCGGGTGACCGGCAGGCGCTGGCCGGTGACATCTTCGATCAGGGCGTCGGGGTCGGTAGATTCCCGCGTCTTGCCCTCGGCGGTGCGCAGGCGGGACAGTTCGGGCGTCGTTTCGATTTCGGCCAGACCGTAGCCGAGGGGGCTGGAGAGCAGCACGCGGTCGATGCGGTTCTGGTGGGTCCAGTTCAGCCGGCCCCCTGAGGTTTGCGGTGCATGGCCGGCCAGCGTTACGCGCAGGGCGAAGCGACCGTCGAGGGAGAAATCGCGGATCTGGTCGCGCGGCGACAGGGCTACGGGCGGCAGGCTGGCGCAACCGCTCAGCAGGCCGGCAACCAGCAGCAGGGCAAAGCGCCGACTCAAGGCAAGAGTTTCTTGAGGGTGCCGGCTAGGACTTCGTTGTCCGGATTGGCCTTGGCGGCATCCGTCAGGATGCGGCGGGCGTCATCCTTGCGGTTCATGGCCCACAAGACCTCGCCCAGGTGGGCGGCAATTTCCGGATCGGCCTTGATCTTGTAGGCGGTTTCCAGCGTGCGCAGTGCATCGGGCAGCTTGCCCTGGCGATAGAGGACCCAGCCCATACTGTCCATGATGAAAGGGTCTTCCGGGGCCAGGCTCTGGGCCTTGGCGATCAGGTCGTGTGCTTCGTCCAGCCGGACGTTGCGCTCGGCCAGCGAGTAGCCCAGGGCGTTGAGGGCATGGGCATGGTCAGGCTTGAGGGCGAGCAGGTGCTTGATGTGGCTTTCGAGCAGTTCCGGCTTGCCGATGCGTTCGGCCGTCAGGGCGGCCTCGTAAATCAGTTCGGTTGAATCCGGCAGCGTGCTCAGGGCACTGTCGAGCACGATGTAGGCGTCGTTGTGGCGGCCGGCTTCACGCAGCAATTGGGATTCGGCGAGGGTCAGCTGGATGCGTTCGGCCGGCGTGCCGCCCTGCGTGTTGTGGAGCATGTCGCGGGCGGCTTCGACTTTGCCCTGTTGCATCATGATCAGCGCCGAGCGCGAGCGGGCAGCGATGTATTGCGGGCCTGCCGTCACCTGGCGGAAGTGTTCGAGGGCGCTGTCCGGTTTCTTTTCTTCGTGGTCGAGTTGGCCGAGGAAGAAGTGGACGTTGCTCTTGTCTGGATAGTCGGTGGTTAACAGGCGCTCTAGTTGAGTGCGGCCGGTGGTGGTGTCACCCTGCTGCAAGGCGAGCATGGCGACCGGGTACATGATTTCCGGATTGTCCGGATTGTCCTTGATCAGTCGGTCGAACTGCCGACGCGATTCATCGTAGCGCTTCTCGCTGATCAGCAGGCGGGCCAGCGCCAGGCGGGCATCGTGGGCGGACGGGTTGCGGCCGACGAATTCATTCAGGCCGTCGATGGCTACGGTTGCCGATTGCTGGGCCTGCAACTGGGCTCGGGCCACGGCAGCGATTTCCCAATCTGGTCGCAGGCGCAGTGATTTTTCGGTTTCGTCGAGGGAGCGCTGGTTGTCGCTGGCATTGGCGGCGGCCTGGGCCATGGCGAAATGAGCCTCGGGGAGGTTCTCGTAAGGCGTAGCGACCCGGTCTACCAGCTTCTGGACGGCGATCTTGTCGCCGTGTTTGGCCAGCATGCGGTTGAGCTGCATAAGGTTGTTAGCGAGATTGGGCTTGTCCTGTTCGAGCAGGGCCGTGAGTTGGGGCGCCAGTTCGTCAAGGCGATTGGACAGGATCAGCAGCGAGGATTGGGTTTGCTTCGCCTTGGTCGAATCGGGTTCGACTTCCAGCCATAGCTTGGTCAGTTCGAGGGCGCGCTCGTATTGGCGGGTGCCGCCGGCAATTTCCGTCGCCCGGGCGATGACCTTGGGGTCTCGCGTCCGCTGGGCGAGATCGGCCCAGGCATCGGAACTCAGCTTGGGGTCGCCACGGCGAAGGGCGAGTTCGCCGAGCAGCACCTGGAAGACGGTGCGCGCCAGCAGATCCTCGGACGAGCCCTGCGCCAGCTTCTTGGCGATCGCTCGGGCCGGCGGGTCGCCGGCAGCCAGGGTGTGTCCGCCGTGGGACAGACCCAAGGCGAGCGAGAGGGCGGCAGCGATGTGCTTCAGTTGCATGGACGGCTTTCAGTCTAGATTTGCGCGAGCTTGCGCTTAGGAACGCATAAAATCCAATAAGTTTGCGATGTTATTTGGGTTTTGTCGGAGGAACAAGCAATGCCGGAGTTGCCGGAAGTGGAGGTTTGCCGTCGCGGGCTGGCGCCGGAGCTGGTTGGCGCGACGATCGGCGGGGTGGTGATTCGGGCGCCGAAGCTGCGCCACGAGATTCCGCCGGCGCTGCGCGAACTGCTGCCGGGGTGCCGGATCGTTGATGTCCGTCGCCGCGGGAAATATCTGTTGGTCGATTGTGAACGGTCGGGCGTTCAGGGTAGTTTGATCATTCATCTCGGGATGTCGGGCAACCTGCGTTTCGTACCATCCGACCTGGCGCCAGCCAAGCATGATCATTTCGACCTGGTGCTGGCCGGCCAGACGCTGCGTTTTGCCGACCCGCGCCGCTTTGGCGTCGTGCTCTGGCAAGCTGGCTCGCCCGATACGGCGGAGCAGCATCCCTTGCTGGCGTCGCAGGGCGTCGAACCCCTGTCTGATGTCTTTACGGCCGACTGGCTGTACGAGGCGATTGCCCGGCGCGGCGGGCCAATAAAACCGACGCTGATGGACAGCCACCTGGTGGTTGGCATCGGCAACATCTATGCCTCGGAAAGCCTGTTCCGCGCCGGCATATCGCCCTTACGGGCCGCCAACCGGATCAGCCGGGCGCGTTATGAGGTGCTGGTGCCGGCCATCCGCGAGACCTTGTCGGATGCCATTGCGGCTGGCGGCAGCAGTATCCGCGACTATGTGCATAGCGATGGTGGTGCCGGCTGCTTTCAGATACAGGCCGGGGTCTATGATCGGGCCGGTCTGCCGTGCCTGCGCTGCGGCGGGGTCGTCCGGCAGATTCGGCAGGCGGGGCGCAGTACATATTATTGTGTTGGCTGCCAGCATTAATATCTATCTGCAAGCCTCTGTTTTTATGCTAAATTGAAATTTCCGATAGCATCCGGGAATATTCTCATGTCGCTCGCCAATCAATTCGCTGCCTACACCGCCTGGCGGTCCCGTCTCGCCACCTATATCGGCGAGCTGCAAAGCTGGCTGAGTCTGAACGAACTTTCCGACGCCCAGAGCGACATGCGCCTGACGCAATTGCTTGAACGCTTGCGCGAAGATCGTCTGAATGTCGCCTTCGTCGCCGAGTTTTCGCGCGGCAAGTCGGAACTGATCAACGCCATTTTCTTTGCCGACTACGGCAACCGGATGCTGCCTTCGTCGGCCGGCCGGACGACGATGTGCCCGACCGAACTGCTGTTCGACGGCAACAAGCTGCCTTGCATCGAGCTGTTGCCGATCCAGACGCGTGCCTCGAACTCCAGCATCAGCGAATACAAGCGCTTTCCCGACGAATGGACCAAGGTGGCGCTCGATACCGAATCGTCGGATGCCATGCAGTACGCCCTGCGTCATGTCAGCGAAACGACCCGGGTCACGCCGGAAGAGGCCGGCCGTCTCGGTTTTGAGGTCGGCGACGGGCAGATCGAGTTGTACAGCGTCGGTGACGACGGGCTGGTCGAAGTGCCTCGCTGGCGTCACGCGATGATCAATTTCCCGCATCCGCTGCTCAAGCAGGGGCTTGTGGTCCTCGATACGCCGGGTCTCAATGCCATCGGTGCCGAGCCAGAATTGACCTTGTCGCTGCTCCCCAATGCTCATGCCGTGCTGTTCATCCTGGCTGCCGACACTGGCGTCACGCAATCCGACATGGCGATCTGGCGCGAACATATCTGCGGCGGCGGCATGGCACGGCGCGGTCGCATGGTCGTGCTGAACAAGATTGACAGCCAGTGGGACGAGTTGAAGACGGCCGAGGAGATCGAAGCCGAAATCCTCAAGCAGGTCGAAACCAGTGCCAACATCCTTGAGCTGCCGGCCAGCCAGGTTTTCCCGGTGTCGGCCCAGAAGGGGCTGGTCGCCAAGATCAACGGCGACAGCGCGCTGCTCGAAAAGAGCCGCCTGCCGTTGCTCGAAGCGGCGCTTTCCCGCGAACTGATTCCGGCCAAGCGCGAGATTGTCTGCGAAAGCACCGAAAACGAATTCGGCGATGTCAGCCGGAGCATCCGCGGTCTGCTCGATGCGCGCCTCGTCGGCCTGCGCGAGCAATTGACCGAGTTGACCGAGTTGCGCGGCAAGAACAAGGGTGTCGTTGAGTACATGATGGGCAAGGTCCGTTCCGAGAAGGACGAATTCGAATCCGGCCTGCAGCGCTACTACGCCGTGCGCAGTGTGTTTTCGACGCTGACCAACAACCTGTTCGGCCACCTCGGCCTCGACGTGCTGCGCCAATTGACGCACGAAACCCGCGACGCCATGCTCGATGCCGCCTTCTCGAAGACCCTGTCGGATGCGATGGCCAACTTCTTCGCCAAGTCGCGCCTCGCGCTGGCCAAGTCGAGCGACGAAATCGGCGAGATCCTGGCTATGATGGAGGCGGTTTACAAGCGCTTTGCCGTCGAGCATGGCCTCAAGCTGGGGTCGCCGACGACGTTTTCGCTGCTTCGCTACGAGAAGGAACTTGACCGTTTGCAGGCATGGTGCGACGACCACCTGAATACCATGGTCAGCCTGCTGACCCATGACAAGAAAAACATTACCCAGAAGTTCTTCGAGGAAGTGGCCGTTCAGGTTCGGCGAGCTTTCGAGCATGCCAACCGCGATGCGGAAATCTGGCTGCGCGCCATCATGGCGCCGATGGAAACCCAGGTTCGTGAGCACCAGATCCAGTTGAAGCGCCGGCTGGAGAGCATCAAGCGCATCCACCAGGCGACCGATACGCTGGAAGATCGCATTGCGGAGCTGGACGGCGTCGAGAAGAACCTGTTGCAGCAGATCGACGCGCTGGAGGAAATCATCAGCCGCGTTCAGGACATGCTGTTGCCGCTCGATCCAAAACAGCTCGAAGCGGCATGATCGGGCAAATGCTACGGTTGCCCCAAAAAAATGGCCAAAACCGGCCCAACAAAAAACCCGCGGATTTCGCGGGTTTTTTGTTGGCTGCGAAAGTGACTCAGGCGCGCTTGTTGCCGGTCAGTTTTTCGTACTTCACCCACAGCACGTCCTGCGATTCAACATGATCGGGATCCTTGGGGATGCAATCGACCGGGCAAACCTGAACGCACTGCGGCTCATCGTAGTGGCCGACGCATTCCGTGCACTTGTTCGGGTCGATCTGGTAAATTTCCTCGCCCTGGGAGATGGCCTCGTTCGGGCACTCCGGTTCGCACACGTCGCAGTTGATGCACTCGTCGGTGATGATCAGAGACATAGCTGTTGTTCCTCTCTCGGTTAAGCTGTGGTTTTCGCCCGCAGGCGCTTTTCGACACAAGGTTGCACAAATTTGCTGACATCGCCGCCCAGGCGCGCAATTTCGCGGACCATGGTAGCGGAGATGAACATGTATTGCTCGCCCGGGGTCAGAAACACGGTTTCGACCTCCGGATAGACGCTGCGGTTCATGCCGGCCATCTGGAATTCGTATTCGAAGTCAGAAACGGCGCGCAGGCCACGGACGACGACCTTGGCACACTTTTCGTGGACAAAGTCCATCAACAGCGTATTGAAACCGACAATTTCGATGTTCTTCAGGTCGCCCAGCGATTCCTGCGCCATGGCAACGCGGTCGGCCAGCGGAAATCGCGGTTGCTTGGACGGGCTCTCGGCAATGGCCAGGATCAGCTTGTCGAACAGCGTGGACGCTCGGCGCACCAGATCCTCATGGCCCCGGGTGATCGGGTCGAAGGTGCCCGGGTAGATCGCTACGCGATGATCAAGTTTTCTCAAAAGGTCTGCCGCCGCAACAAGTGAAAGTGAACTTCCCCCGCCTTGCCCTGGCGCACCGTGCGCCAATCGCCTAGCGATTCGATTTCGTATTCTGCTTCGACGTAGATCGCTGCATCTTCGTTCAATATGCCGGCGAGAAATGGCTCCAGCCGGGCAATCCAGCCCTTTTTGTAGGGCGGATCGAGGAAGATCAGGTCGAATTTCGCCTTCGTCGAGGCCAAATATTGTAGCGCATCCGCGCGCACGATCTCTATCGCGCTCGGTTTATGAAGCAATTCGTGGTTTTCATGCAACGCCGCCAGCACCTTGGGCGACTGTTCGATCATGACCACCCGGGCCGCGCCGCGCGACGCCGCTTCGAAGCCCAGCGCGCCGCTGCCGGCGAACAGGTCGAGGCAGTGCCAGCCGTCGAGTTCCTGGCCCAGCCAGTTGAACAGCGTCTCACGGACGCGATCCGGCGTCGGGCGCAGACCTTCGCTATCCGGAAACTTGAGAACCCGTCGACGGAATTCGCCGCCGACGATGCGCACCGAGTTCAATCCGCCGCCACCGTTACCGTGACCAGGCTGTCGGCGCGCACGTTGCGGGCAAAGGCAGTCTTGATGTCGTTCGCAGTGACCGCTTGCACCTTGGCTTGATACTGATCGAGATAGTCGAGCGGCAGGCCGTAGAAGCCAATGTTGGCGACGTTGTCGAGAATCTTCTTGTTGCTGTCCAGGCGCAGCGGGAAGCTGCCGGTCAGGTTGGCCTTGGCAGCGGCCAGCTCTTCGTCGCTCGGGCCGTTCTTGAGGAAACCGTCGAGCACCTCGCGCGCCACCTTGATCGCATCTTTCGCCTGCGAACGCTTGGTCTGCAGGCCGATCTGGAAGGGGCCGGTCTGCCGCATCGGGGCGAAATAGCTGTAGACGCTGTAGGCGTAGCCGCGTTGGTCGCGGACTTCCTTCATCAGGCGCGAGACGAAGCCACCACCACCCAGCGTGTAGTTGCCGACCAGCAGCGGGAAGAAATCCGGATTGCCGCGCTCGATGGCCGGCAGGCCGATGTAAACGTGGGCCTGGCTGGCCGGGTGGGTGAGCGCGATACTGTTGCCGGCGGCCAGCTCGGGCGCGGCTGGCAGTGTCGCGGCGGCACCCTTGGGCAGGCCGGCGGCGATGGCTTCGGCGATTTTCTCGGCTTCGCTGCGCGACAGGTCGCCGACCAGCGTGATGCTGGCGTTGGCAGCCACGTAGTAGCGGGCGTGGAAGGCGGCCAGATCGTCGCGGTTCAGCGCGGCGACGCTTTCCGGCGTGGCTTGCCGGCCGTAGGGGTGGTTCGGGTACATCGCGGCCCAGAAGGCCTTGCCGGCAATGCTGTCCGGCCGGGTCATCGCTTCCTTGAGGCCGGCGATGGTGCGGTTCTTTTCGCGCTCGAAGATGGCGCCGTCGAACAGCGGCTGGTGCAGCACGGTTTTCAGGATGGCCAGCGCCGGCTCGCGCTTGTCCTTGGCCGACAGGGTGCGCAGCGCGACGCTGGCACGGTCGGTGTCGGCGCCGCCACCCAGGTTGGCGCCGATGTCGGCCAGTTGCTCGGCAATCGCGGTTTCATCCAGCTTGCCGGCCCCGTTGTCGAGGGTGGCACGGGTCAGCGCGGCGAGGCCGGACTTACCTTCCGGATCGAACATCGAGCCGGCGGCGAAATCGACCTGGATGTCCAGCATCGGTAGCACGCGGCTTTCAACGAAATAGACGCGGGCGCCGGATGGCGATACCCAGTGCTCGATTTTGACGCCGGCGAGGGCGCTGTGGGCGAAAAACAGGGCAAATGCTACGGTCAATAGTCTTTTCATGCCAAAAACTCCGAAAGGCGGGGTAGCCAGGCGAGCAGCGCCAGGCCGGCGGCGACGGCGGTGGCGGCAAGGGCCAGGGACTGGCGCTGGGCACGGCGGCGCAGGGCGTCGAGTTGCGCGACGAGCTGGGCGTTCTGTTCGCTCAGGGCCTGGATCAGCTCGCCGGACGCGAGCAGTTGGGCGCGCATTTCACGCTGGCCGGCTTCCAGCGCCGTCAGCCGGCCGGGGAAATCGGTGTCGTGCGCGGCAACAGCGTCCCTGGGGGTGGCCGGATCGCTGCCGTCGCCTGTCTTGCGGCCCATGTTTTTCCACAGTTTCCTGGCGCCGTCGGCGATGACCGGCGCCTTGCCGATCACGTCGCTCCACGGCACGTTGCTGAGGATGGTCTTCCACGGCAGGGACATGGTGGCGACCTCAGTGGCGGCCGGGCGCGGCGGGGCGGCGCGGCTTGCCGTCGAGCGGCTGCGGGTCGAGGACGCCAATGGTCAGCGCGTCGTCGTTGAAGAATTTTTTGGCCACGGCCTGGACGTCGGCAGCGCTGACTTTCTGCAGCTTTTCCAGCATGCGGTCGAGCTTCTGGTAGGGTAGGCCGACCGCTTCGATCTGGCCGATTTCCATGGCCTGGCCGAACATCGAGTCGAGCTTGTAGACCTCGCTGGCCAACAGCTGGGCCTTGGCCCGCTTCAGTTCGGCGGCGCTGACGCCCGCCTGCTGGACGCGGGCGATCTCGGCGCGCAGCGCGGCTTCGAGCTCGGCCACCGTCCTGCCCTCGGAGGGGCTACCGTGCAGGTAGAGCATGCCCGGGCCGCGGGCGGTGTTGTCGTAGTCGATGCCGGCCGACAGCGCGACCTTGTCCTCGCGCACCAGCTTCTTGTTGAAGCGGGCGGCGTCGTGGCCGTCGAGGATGGCGGCGAGCATCTGCAGCGCGTAGGGATCGCTGTCCTTGTCGATGTCGCGCAGGATCGGCGCCTTGTAGCCCATGATCAGCACCGGCAGTTCGGCCGGCGCCTTGACGTTGACGCGGCGCGTGCCTTCCTGCGCCGGTTCGATCTGCTGCTTGCGGCCCGGCAGGGGGCGCCCTTCGAGCGGCCCGTAATATTTCTCGGCCAGCGCGAAGACGGCCTTGTGGTCGACGTCGCCGGTGATCACGACGTAGGCGTTGTTGGGCACGTACCAAGTGTCGTACCAGGCCTTGGCGTCGGCGGCGGTCATCGTTTCGAGATCGTTCATCCAGCCGATGATCGGCCGGCGATAGGGGTGGGCCTGGAAGGCGACCGCGTTCATCTGCTCGAACAGCTTGGCCTGCGGATTGTCGTCGGTGCGCATCCGGCGCTCTTCCATGACGACCTTGATTTCCTGCTCGAATTCCTTGGCTTCTACGGTCAGGTGGCGCATGCGGTCGGCTTCGAGCAGCATGACGTCCTCCAGCTTTTCCTTCGGCACCTGCTGGAAGTAGGCGGTGTAGTCGCGGCTGGTGAAGGCGTTGTCGCGCCCCCCGGCGGCCGCGACGCGCTTGTTGAACTCGCCGGGGCCGACACTCGGCGTGCCCTTGAACATCATGTGTTCGAGCACGTGGGCGACGCCCGAGGCGCCATCGACCTCGTCGGTGCTGCCGATGCGGTACCAGACCATCTGGACGGCGGTCGGTGCCCGGTGGTCTTCCTTGACGATGATGCGCAGGCCGTTGGGCAGCGTGGTTTCGTAGGGATTGGCCAAGGCTGCGGTCGACAGCCCGGCAGCGAGCAAAACGGGAAGCAGGTATTTGAGGCGCATGGGGAGACGGGGCTTTCTGCTAGAATTCAGGGCTGATTTTGCATCGAACCGGACGGCATCTTAACGGCTTGCCGCCCGCCTGTCAGCAAGGCTTGAGACCACCATCCCCATGTTCAGTTTCCTGAAGAAATCCGGCACCGAGACCAAGGCCGACGCGCCGGCCGAGGCTGCGACCCCCTCCTGGCGCGAGCGCCTGTTCAAGGGGCTGGCCAAGACGCGCGCCCAGTGGGGCGGCAAGCTCAAATCCATTTTCTCGCGCGGCAAGGTCGACGACGAACTGCTTGAAGAGCTGGAAACCCTGTTGCTGACCAGCGACTGCGGCATCGAAGCGACGACCCACCTGCTTGACGAACTGAAAAAGGCCGCCAAGCGCGACAAGCTCGAAACGCCGGCGGCGATCCAGCAGGCGCTGCACGACGCCCTGCTCGAAACCCTGCAACCGCTCGAAAAGCCGCTCGATTTCAGCACCCACAAGCCCTACGTGATCATGATCGCCGGGGTGAACGGCGCCGGCAAGACGACCTCGATCGGCAAGCTGGCCCACTATTTCCAGAGCCAGGGCAAGAGCGTGCTGCTCGCCGCTGGCGACACTTTCCGTGCCGCCGCCCGCGAACAGCTGGAAACCTGGGGCGAGCGCAACAACGTCACGGTCATCGCCCAGGACAACGGTGACCCGGCGGCGGTGGTCTTCGACGCTATTTCGGCCGCCAAGGCGCGTGGCATCGACATCGTGCTGGCCGACACCGCCGGCCGCCTGCCGACCCAGCTGCACCTGATGGAAGAAATCGCCAAGGTCCGCCGGGTGATCCAGAAGATTGAGCCGGAAGGCCCGCACGAGACGCTGCTCGTGCTTGATGCCAACATCGGCCAGAACGCACTGCAGCAGGTCAAGGCCTTCGACAAGGCGATCAACGTCACCGGTCTGGTCCTGACCAAGCTCGATGGCACCGCCAAGGGCGGCGTCGTCACGGCGATCGCCCGCCAGTGCCCGAAGCCGATCCGCTTCATCGGCGTCGGCGAGCAGATCGACGACCTGCGCCCCTTCGTTGCCAGGGATTTTGTGGATGCCATGTTTGAGTAGGATCGAGTTGCCTAGGATCGAGGATCGAGTAAAACCAACCCCCAACTCTAGCCCCTAACATCTAATAGCTAACAGCTAAAAAATGATCGAAGCCAGCAATCTGACCAAGCGCTATCCGGGCGGCTTTGAGGCCGTCAAGGATGCCAGTTTCTGCATCGGCGGCGGGCAGATGGTGCTGATCACCGGGCATTCCGGCGCCGGCAAGACGACGCTGGTCAAGTTGATCTCCACCATCGAGCGGCCGACTTCTGGCAGCCTGGTGGTCAATGGCCAGAACCTGGCGGCCCTCGGTCGCCACGCCATTCCGCATGTGCGCCGCCACTTCGGGCTGGTTTTTCAGGACCAGAAGCTGCTGTTCGACCGTAGCGCCCTCGACAACGTGCTGTTGCCGCTGGAAATCGCCGGCCTGCCGCGCCGTGACGCCATTCGTCGCGCCCAGGCAGCGCTCGACAAGGTTGGCTTGCTGGCCCGCGAGAAGGCGCGGCCGATTGCCCTCTCTGGCGGTGAGCAGCAACGGCTGGCCATCGCCCGCGCCGTGGTCAACCGGCCGACCATCCTGATCGCCGACGAGCCGACCGGCAACCTCGACGCCGAATCCGGCGCCGCCATCCTGGAAATCTTTGCCGACTTTCACCGGGTCGGCGTCACGGTCGTTGTCGCCACCCACGACCAGAGCTGGATCGAACGCTACCACCCGAACGTGTTGCGCCTCGATCATGGACGGGTAGTCGAATGAACGCCTGGTTTACCCAGCATCGCGCCGCGCTGGCCGCCGCCTTCCGCCGCCTGTGGGCGACGCCGCTCAATACCCTGCTCTCGCTGCTGGTCATCGGCATTGCGCTGACCCTGCCGGCCTTCGGCTATGTCGCCCTCGACAATCTGCGCGATCTCGGCCGCAACGCCACCGGTGTGCAGCAGATCAGCCTGTTCATGAACCTTGAAGCGAGCAAGAAGGACATCGGCGAGATCGAAAATCGCCTGCGTCAGGCGGCCAACGGCAAGTGGCGTTTCGTGCCGAAAGAGGACGCGCTGAAGCGCATGCAGGCCAGCGAAGGCATGGCCGAGATCGTCGCCAGCCTGCCGCGCAACCCCTTGCCCGATGCCTTCGTGATCGAGCCGGCCAACACCGAACCGGAGGCCCTGGAGATCCTGCACAAGGAAATCGCCAGCTGGCCCAAGGTCGCGCATGTCCAGCTCGATTCGGCCTGGGTCAAGCGCTTCGACGCCTTCCTGCGTCTCGGCAAACTGGCCTTGTTGATGCTGGCCGGGCTGTTCGCGGCCGGCCTGATCGCTGTCACCTTCAACACTATCCGCCTGCAGGTCATGGCTCAGTCGGCCGAAATTGAGGTGGCGCGGATGATCGGCGCCACCGATGGCTTTATCCGCCGGCCTTTCTATTATTTCGGGGCCCTGCAGGGGGCGCTCGGCGGCCTGCTCGCCGCGGCGCTGGTCATCGGCGCGTTGCGCCTGCTGGCTGGCCCGGTCGGCGAACTGGCGGCGCTCTACGGCGGGGCGTTCAGCCTGAAATTGCCCGGCCTGGCGGAAATGGCGGTGCTGACTGGCGTCGGCGCGCTGCTCGGCTGGCTAGGCGCGCAGCTTTCCGTCAGCCTGTCGCTGCGGAAATTTGACTAGCACCCTAAAGCCAAAGGCGGGTACCAGCCGCCGCGACTTTCTCCGCACGGTGGGGGCGGCCGCCCTGGCCGGGTGCGCTCCGGCCGGAAAGCCTTCGCTGCCACCCGGTGAACTGCTCGGCATGAATCAAGCGCTCGGCCATCGGCTACGCGACGGCCAATTCCCGGCGCCAGCCGAAACGCGCCGGACTGGCGTGTTGATTGTCGGCGGCGGCATCTCCGGGCTGTCGGCCGCCTGGCGGCTGGCCAAGGCCGGTGTCGACGACTTTCTGGTTCTCGACATGGAAAGCGAGCCCGGCGGCAATTCACGCGGCGGGCAGTCGCCACTGGTTGCCTACCCGTGGGGGGCGCACTACCTGCCGCTGCCGACGCGCGAGGCGGTGCATGTCCGCGAATTGCTGGCCGAGCTGGGCGTGCTGCAGGGCGATCCTGCATCGGCCCGGCCGACCTACGACGAGCGCTATCTGTGCGCCACGCCGCAGGAGCGGGTCTATCGCAACGGGCTGTGGGAGGAGGGGCTGTTGCCGCAGCGCGGCATTGCCGCCGATGAGCGCGCGCAGCAGCAACGCTTTCACGCCCGGATGGAGGAGATCAAGCAGGCCCGCGGCCGTGACGGTCGCCGGTTGTTCGCGCTGCCGATGGCCTTGTCGAGCCGCGATCCCGAGTGGCGGGCGCTGGACCGGATTTCCTTCGCCCAGTGGCTGACCGACAATGGGTTCACCGCGCCGACGCTGCACTGGCTGGCCAACTATGCCTGTCGCGACGACTATGGCATGGCCCACGACCAGGTCTCGGCCTGGGCCGGGCTGCATTACTTCGCCTGCCGCAACGGCGAGGCGGTCAATGCGTCGCCGGATACGGTGATCACGGCGCCGGACGGCAATGCGTGGCTGGCCCGCGCGCTGGCGCAAAAGGCCGGCGACCGGGTGCTGACTGGCGCCCTGGTGTGGCGAATTGACGAGGGAAAAGCAAATGCTACGGTCGATGCCTTTTTTGGGGCAAAAGCGATACGTTTCGAAGCGCGGCAGGTGATCTGGGCGGCGCCCGCCTTCGTGCTGCCGCGCGTCTGGCCGGGGATGCCCGGTGAAATCAAGGCGGCCGCGCTGGCCGGCGATTACGCGCCGTGGCTGACTGCCAACCTGCATCTGTCCGATCTGCCTACCGAGCGCCACGGCGCACCGGCGGCCTGGGACAACGTGTTCTACGACAGCCCCGGCCTCGGTTACGTCACCGCCACCCATCAACTGATCCGCCGCCACTTGCCGGGCACGGTGTTCACCTACTACCGCGCCCTGCACGAAGTGACGCCGGCCGAAGGGCGCCGGCTGCTGCTTGAGACGCCGCACGCGGCCTGGGCGGAGGGCATCCTGAACGAACTGGAACGCGTCCATCCGGACATCCGCAAACTGGCGACGCGCCTCGACATCTTCCGCAATGGCCACGCCATGCGCCGCCCGGTGCCAGGCAGCCTGTTCGGCGGTCTGCGCGACAAGCTGGCCGACTTCCGCAGCCGGCACATTACGCTGGCCCATGCCGATTTGTCCGGCTTCTCGCTGTTCGAGGAGGCGCAGTATCGCGGGATTGTCGCGGCTGAGCGGGTTATCGGGCGGTAAATCGATAGTTTGATACTTTTGCCAGTTGTTTGTTATTTATGGTGTGTTAATCTATTGAGCGTAAGGTAATCGTCGCGTTGAAGCAGTCCAGCGAAGTTCCAGCAACACACGGAAACGACTCAGGGGGGCAAATGGCAATTCCTGGAAGTCCGGGCGAGCCGGCAAGGCGCCAGGGAGATTTTGTTCGAAAGCTCTGGCTGGGAACACTGCTGGTCAATCTGTTCGTTTTTGGCTTCGTTGCGCTGATCATCGAGCGGCACTACGAGAGTGAAGTCGCCCAGGCGGTTGCGCAGACCGAGAACTACGCGAAAATCCTGGACGAAGCCTTGGCAGGGTTCGTCAGCAAGATCGACATCACCCTGCAAACGGTTTGTGCCGAAGCGGAGCGCCAACTTGCGGGCGGCGGTTTTGACGACAAGGCGCTGGATGCGCTTATTGCCCGACAGGATGCATTGCTCCCTGAAGTGCTTGGGCTACGCATCGTCGATGCGCGGGGTATCGTCCGGAATGCGGTCAATGGCGTTCAGGTACGTAACGCCAGCATTGCCGATCGTCCGCACTTCATTCGGCTACGCGATGATCCGCAGGCCGGGCTGGTCTTTTCGAAGCCAATCATGGGCCGAATGGCGGATAAATGGGTCATCACGCTCGGGCGGCGCATTAACTATCCGGATGGCCGTTTTGCCGGCGATGTGCATGTTGCGGTCACGGTCGACTATTTCATCGACATGTTCGCCAAGCTCGATCTGGGCAACAAGGGCAACGTCGGCCTGTGGGACAGGGCGACCTTGCTGGCCCGCTACTCGCGCGACGATGCCCGTGGCGCTACGGTCGGCAATACGACGCCATCGCCCAATCTGCGGACACTTCTAGATTCAGGGCAGCGCGAGGCGAACTACCACGCGCGCTCGGGGGTGGATGGCATTTCCCGCATGTTCCATTTTCGCCAGGTGGACAAATATCCGCTCTACCTGGTCGTCGGCCTGGCTGACGAAGACTATCTCGGCCAGTGGTGGAGCGACACGCTGGGCACCCTCGGGCTGGCGGCATTGTTTACGCTGCTGAGCGGGGTTTCGGCGCTGCTGTTTGCCCGCAGTCTTAGGCAGCAGGCTGTGGACCAGGCCGCCCTGGCCCGCCAGGATGCCGAATATAGGGCCAAGCTGGAAGCCTCGAACCGCGCCGCCGAGGCAGCCTGGCGGCAGAGCGAACTGATCCTCGCTTCGGCGGCCGAGGGTATCTGCGGGGTCGATCTCGAAGGCCGGGTCATTTTCGTCAACCCGGCCGCCCGCCGGATGTACGGCTGGTCCGACGACGAAGGCGTGGGCAAGAGCCTGCATGCCGAGACGCACCACCATCAGGCGGACGGCAAGGTTTTCGAGGACAGCGACTGCCCGATCTACCAGACGCTGCGCGACGGCCAGCGCCGGCATGTCGACGACAGCCTCTACTGGCGCAAGGACGGTACTTCGTTCGCGGTGGAGTTTACGGTTTCGCCGATTGAGCGCGACGGCCGGATCGTCGGGGCTGTCAATGTTTTCCGGGATATCGTCGAACGCAAGCGGATCGAGGCCGAGCTCGAAACGCATCGGCGCAATCTGGAGGAACTGGTCCAGCAGCGGACCTCGGCGCTGATGCAGACCGAGGCCAGGGCCAGCCACATTCTCGATTCCAGCGCCGACGGTCTGTATGGCATCGACCGCGCCGGCATCATCACTTTCATGAACCCGGCCGGTTGCGCCATCCTTGGCTACACCCAGGAGCAGGTGGTCGGCCGGCTGGCGCACACGTTGTTCCACCACAGCAAGGCCGATGGCTCAAACTACCCGTCGGCCGAGTGCCCCAGCTACAACGCCTTGCGCCAGGGCGACAAGATTCGCGTCGACGACGAGGTGTACTGGCATGCCGACGGTCATCCCGTGCCGGTCATGTATGCGACGCATCCGATGATCCAGAACGGCGAGATCACCGGCGCCGTGACCAGCTTCGTCGATGTCAGCGTCCAGCGTGCCGCGGCGCAGGCCCGGGAGGTGGCTCTGGCTGCTGCGGAAAATCTGGCGCGGGTCCGGCGCGAATTTCTGGCCAACATGAGCCATGAAATCCGGACGCCGCTCAACGGCGTGATCGGCTTCGCCGAGATCGGTGCCCGAAATGTCCAGAACAGCGACAAGGCGCTCGACGCCTTCACCAAGATCAAGGTCTCAGGCCAGCGCCTGCTCGGGGTTATCAACGACGTTCTCGATTTCTCGAAGCTCGATGCCGGCAAGCTGAACATCGAACAGACGGAGGTGGTGCTCGACGAGGTCGTCAACAACACGCTGGAACTGGTGCGCGACCGGGCCGGCGCCAAGGGGCTGGCCTTGGAGGTCGACCTGGCGCCGGATCTGCCGCGGACCTGTGTCAGCGACCCGCTGCGCATGGGGCAGGTCCTGCTCAACATCCTGTCCAACGCCATCAAGTTCACCGAGGCCGGCCACGTCTCGTTGTCGCTCGCCTGCCGGGACGGGATGCTGGTCTTCCGGGTGGCCGATACCGGCATCGGCATGGACGCGGCGCAACTCGAACTGCTGTTCAATCCCTTCCAGCAAGCCGACGCGTCTGCGACCCGGAGATTTGGTGGTAGCGGGCTGGGGCTGGCGATCAGCAAGCGCATTCTGGAACTGATGGGCGGCGACATCCGCGTCGACAGTCAGCCCGGGACCGGTACCTGCGTCGAGTTTCGGCTGCCCTGCGTGACCTCGCTGCCGGTGGTTCCCGAATCCGGGGCGCCGCAGGAGATCGCGTCCGCCGGCGACAAATCGCTGGCCGGCCTGTCCATCCTGGCGGCCGACGACGAAAGCATCAACCGGCTGATTCTCGACGAGATACTGACCGAATGCGGGGCGCGCGTGGCGACTGTGAGCAACGGACGCGAAGCCGTCGAGCGGGTGATCGGCGATGGTCCGGACGCCTTCGATGTCGTGCTGATGGATATCCAAATGCCCGAGATGGATGGTTACGAGGCGACTCGCCGCATTCTCGAACTGGCGCCGCAGCTTCCGGTCATCGCGCAGACGGCGCATGCTTTCCGCGAAGAACTCGACCGATGTCTGGAAGCCGGCATGGTCGGCCATGTGACCAAGCCGTTCGACCCTGAATTGCTGGTGCGGGTGATCAGGGAACATCTGCAGGACGCCGGGCGCGGTTGATTCACAGCACCGCGGCCATGTTTCCTGGAAGGCTGGTCAGGTCTTTTCGATTTTGGCCAAAAAATCGGGCCGACCGTAGCATTTCTGATTCGGTCGGTGCCGGCGAAAAAGCGGGCCCGCGTCGGTATCAGGATGCCAGATAGCGTAGCAGCAGCAGCTTGAGGTCGTTCGGCTCGACCGGTTTCGACAGGAAGTCGTTCATGCCCGCCGCCATGCAGCGCTCGCGATCTTCGGCGAAGGCGTTGGCGGTCATCGCGATGACCGGCAATTCGGCGTGCTGCGGTTGTAGGCGGATCTGGCGGGTGGCCTCCAAGCCATCCATCTTCGGCATCTGCATGTCCATCAGGATCAGGTCGTAGTGCTGTTTGCCGATCAGTTCCAGCGCCTGCACCCCGTTTTCGGCTGTGTCGGCGGTGATGCCATACTCGCTGAGCAGTTCGAGGGCGATTTCCCGGTTGATGGCCTCGTCTTCGACGACCAGCAGGTGATGGCCGGCCAGTGAATCGTGGATGGCTTGCGGCGTCAGGCCGGCGAAGGTCGAGCGCAGGGCGTCCATGGCGTCGTCGCCCGGCTTCAGCGTGGCGGTGAACCAGAAGCGGCTGCCCTGGCCGGGCTTGCTGCTGACCCCGACGCTGCCGCCCATCAGTTCGGCCAGGCGACGGGTGATGGCCAGCCCCAGGCCGGTGCCGCCGAACTTGCGGCTGGTCGTGCTGTCGGCCTGCTCGAAGATGCCAAACAGGCGGTCAATGGCGTCCTCGGCGATGCCGATGCCGGTATCCGCGACCTCAAAATGGATGCGCACCCCCTCGTTACTCTCGGAGATTCGCCGGACCTTGATCGTCACGCTGCCGCGCTCGGTGAATTTGATCGCGTTGCCGGTGTAGTTGATCAGGCATTGCGTGATGCGCGTCGGGTCGCCGATCAGCGAATGCTCGAATTTGTCGGCGTCGATCCTTAGTTCGAGGCCTTTTTCGCGGGCGCGCTCGCCAATCACCGAGACGACGCGCTTGAGGATGCCGTCGATGTCGACCTGTGTTTCATCGAGTTGCAGCTTGCCGGCCTCGATCTTCGAAATATCGAGGATGTCGTTGATCACGGCCAGCAGGTGCTGGGCCGCGAAGTCGATCTTGTCGAGGCGGTCGAGCTGTTCGAGCGTCGGCTGGTCGCGCCGCAGCAGGTGCACCATGCCGAGCACGGCATTGAGCGGCGTGCGGATCTCGTGGCTCATGTTGGCCAGAAAGGCGGTTTTAGAACGGCTGGCGGTCTCCGCCTCATGGCGGGCGAGTTCGAGTTGCCGGGTGCGCTGCATGACCTGCTGTTCAAGCTGGAGGCGATGCTGCTCCAGTTCCTTGCCGGCACGCACGCGTTCACTGATGTCGGCAAAAACTACCACGACGCCGGTGACTACGCCGTTGCGGCGGGTCGGAGTGACGGTCAGACGGACCGGAAATTTTTCGCCGTTCTTGCGCCAGAAAATATCCTCGTGGCGTCGTGGCTTGCCGTCGCGGGCGGTCTGCCAGGTTGGACATAGCTCCTCCGGGTAAGGCGAACCATCGGGCCGGGAGTGATGGAACAGCTCGTGTCCGCGCTTGCCCAGCACCTCGGCCTCGGCGAAACCGAGCATGGAAAGGCCGGCCGGGTTGATGAAGCTGCAGGTGCCGTCGAGCTCGGCGCCATAGACCCCTTCGCCCAGTGTGTCGAGGATCATGCGCTGACGCGCCTGGCTGGCAATCAGCGCCTGCTCGGCCCTGACCTGCTCGTGCAGGCTGACGTCGAGACAGAACATGATCGGCCCGTGTTCGGCGGTGTCGACGACGGTGTGGCTCGAATAGACGTCGACCGGATGGCCATCCTTGTGGCACAGCGTCAGCCGGCCGGCCGGAATGCCCGTTTTATGGGTGAACATCCACTGCACCGCCTCGCGCACGCCGGCCTGCATCGGCGCCGGAATGATCAATTCGTACAGCGATTTGCCGCGTGCCTCCTCCGGCGTGTAACCGTAGATGGTTTGCGAGGCATGGTTCCAGTACACGACGCTGCCGTCGGCCCGGTAGCCCTGGATGGCGACCGCGTCCACATTTTCGAAGACGGCCCGGAAGCGGGCCTCGGTCGACGCCTGGCGCGCCAGGGCTCGCCGGGCGCGCGAACGCTCCCGACGAAGCCGGCGGTTGGTGCGGATCAGTGCCACGAGGAAGCCGAGCGCGCCGCCCAGGGCGACGATCAGGATCAAGCCAATCAATTCCCCGTATTGCCGAATGATGTCATCCAGCATGACGTCCTGAGGGGTGTCGTAGGGTGGGGCGCGGAGCTGGCGCATCAGTTCGTCCACGCGGCGATAGTCGCCAGGAATGGTGAAGCCCTGGATGCCGGTGCTTGCCGCTGCCGCCCAGTCGGGCGGCATGGAAAGGACGGTTGCGGCGACCTGCCGGGCCAGTTCCGGCGGCGCCCAGGGCATCGCGGCGAGCGGCCAGTCCGGGTAGATCCGGGTCGACAGGGCCAGCGGAAAACCAGGCTCGGCCAGCGGGTTGATGACGAGAAGCTGCTGGATGTCGAGTTTGTGCTCGCGATGCATGGCCTCGATCAGGCCGGTGCGGACAAAGGCGGCATCGACATTGCCGTTGAGCAACTCGACGATGGGGGCATCCTGGGAGTCCCCTATCTCGACGATCCGTGCATCGTCCGGGAGGAGGACGCCATGCCGCCGCAACTCGTTGGCCTGGGCCAGATAGCCGCCGAGCGAATGCTTGGTGATGGTGGCGATGCGCTTGCCGGCCAGGTCGCCGAGTTCGCGGATTTTCAGTTCCGGCCGGGTGACGATGACACCGCCAAAACCGCTGAGCGGCTTGCCATTTTCCTGCTCGACCAGCGTGGCGATGGGCGACTGCAGATTTTCCCGCTGGGCAAGCAGCAGGTAATGGGCTGGCTGGGTGAGGACGAAATCAACCCGCTGATGGCGGATCGCGGCCTCCAGCTCCGGGTAGGTCAGGATTTCAAAACTGAGTGCGAGGCCGGGGTTGCTACTGTTCAGGTAGTCGAAAAGCGGTTGCCAGCGGGCCATGCTCTCGGCCTTGGGGCGGACGGCCAGAATGCCGAATTTTGCTGCTTTTTTGGCATTGACCGTAGCATTTGCCGTCGTTTCCGCAATTGTCGCATTGGCCGCTTCCTCGGCGTGCCCGACGCTGATGGCCAGTGTCAGGCATAGCAAAGCCGCCAGCCGCAATGGCCAGCAACGGAGGATGGTGCGAAGGCAATCCGGCAAGTGCGCTTCCTATCCGGTCAGATACGAACGATCTTATTCGACCCGAATAGTAGCAACCTGTGATGCCGGTGGATAGTTTGCCGGTACTGGAATCAATAAATCAGGAACTTTGCTCGCGCCTGGTTCCATTGCCGTTCGTCCGAAAGAGCCAGCCCGTCGAGGTCTTGCGGCGTGGTGTCCGGGTTGTCCACCCATTCGCGCAGCAGCGGTGAGCCGTTGATCAGATCGATGGCCAGGCGGTCGTGTTCGTATTCGTAGGCGAAGTCGCGCCACAGCGGGTAGTCGGGGTAAAGCCGGCGGATCGCCTTGAAAGCCAGTGCTTGCAGGTGCCAGGGCTGGAAGGTGGCATGGTCGTAGCCAGCGTCCTCGACGTGGATCTGGATGGCGTTGCACAGTTTACCTGCGTGCTTGTGGAAGGTCGGCTCGAACCAGCATTCGCGCAATCGACAGCCGGCCAGCCAATGCGGGGCGAAGCTGCGCATTTCGGCGAGCACGGCACGGGCGTCGATATCCGGTGCGCCGAACAAGAATTCGAGCGGCCGCGTCGTGCCGCGCCCTTCGCTCAGCGTCGTCCCTTCAAGCATCACGGTACCGGCGTAGGCGCGGGCCATCCAGAGATTGGGGGCGTTCGGGCTCGGATTGATCCAGGTCCGTTCGCCGAGTGGCCAGCCGTAACCGGGGGCTGAGTCCGGTTGCCAGCCTTGCATCGTGACGACCTGATAATCGATATCAAGTCCCAGCGTGGCGATGAACCAGTGGCCGAGTTCGCCCATGGTCAGGCCGTGGCGCATCGGCATCGGGCCGGCGCCGACAAAACTTTCCCAACCTTCGCGCAGGGTCAGCCCTTCGACGGGCCGACCGGCCGGATTCGGGCGGTCGAGCACCCAGACGCTCTTGCCGTGCTTGGCGGCCGCTTCCAGCACGTAGCGCAGCGTCGTGATGAACGTGTAGATGCGGCAGCCGAGGTCCTGTAGGTCGACCAGCAGCACATCGAAGCTGTCCATCATCGCATCGGTCGGCCGGCGGACTTCGCCGTAGAGGCTGAAGATCGGGATACCGAGCTGCGGGTCCAGGAAGTCGGGCGATTCGACCATGTTGTCCTGCTTGTCGCCGCGCAGGCCGTGCTGCGGGCCGAAGGCGGCCGTCAGCCGGAGGTCGGGCAGGGCGGCGAGGGCATCGAGCGAATGGGTCAGGTCGGCTGTCACCGAGGCCGGATGGGCAAGCAGGGCAAGGCGTTTGCCGGCCAGCGGGCGGCGCAGGGCGGGGTCGGAAATCAGGCGGTCGAGGCCGAACTGGATGGTCTGGGTCATGGCGAGGGTCGGTTCAGGAAGCGCGTGAAACTCTGGCGAAAATGGAAGTCAGGCTGGGCGGCACCGTGGGCCAGCGCCCAATAGCTCATGCTGCCGTCGGCGGCTTCGATGACGGCCGTCAGGCCGAGTTGGAGCATCTTGCCTGCGGGCAGCAGTGACGGGGGCAGCACCGCATCGAGTTGGAAACCATCGGCGAACAACTGCAGGTCGATCTGCGGGGCGACCAGTGGCCGGTACCGGGCGTCACGTTCGCGGTAAGCCGTGAAGCAGTAGGCAGCCCACTGGCCCGACGGCGAAAAATTGAATTCCCGGTAAGCAGGATCATCACATGCCGCGATGAACAGCTCGCAACAGGTCTGTTGCCACAGACCGTCGGCTGGGCCCGGGGGGTGTGGTGCAGGTACGCGGATGCCGTCCGGGGCACCGTGGACGCGATAGCGCACGGTCAGACCGCCGTTGCCGGTCGATGTCACATCGACCTCGATATGAGTAACAGCCAGGCAGGGCGAGGCCGGATGGCAGATCAGCAGGGAGTCGTGGGCGGCGGACAAGGCGGTCGGGCGTGATGGCAAGAATGGCAGGGCGTACTTTAACTGCTTGCCGCTACGAATGCTGCGGTCGGCCCTCAAAAACGGGCAAAAACCGCGCTCGCCCTTGGTCGGCGAATGCTTTTGGGGTAACTTACCGCCTTTCAGGGACCGCTTTCCGGGAGAGAAAAGTGACGCCGCTGCGCATTAACCTAGAGCAAGAGGAAATTCCGACCCACTGGTACAACGTGGTTGCCGACATGGTCAATCCGCCGGCACCGCCGCTCGGGCCGGACGGTAACCCGGTGCCGCCGGAAGCGATGGGGGCGATTTTCCCGGGGCCCATTCTCGAACAGGAAATGTCGGCCGATCGCTGGATCGCCATCCCCGAAGAAGTCCGCCAGATTTACGCTTTGTGGCGGCCCGCGCCACTCTGCCGGGCACTTCGCCTGGAGCAGGCGCTGGGAACCCCGGCCAAAATTTTCTACAAATACGAAGGTGTCTCGCCGGCCGGTTCGCACAAGCCGAACTCTGCGGTGCCGCAGGCCTATTTCAACAAGATCGCCGGCACCAAGCGGCTGACGACCGAAACCGGCGCCGGCCAGTGGGGCTCGTCGATTGCCTTTGCCGGCCAGATGTTCGGTCTGCCGGTACGCGTTTTCATGGTCAAGGTCAGCTACCAGCAAAAGCCCTTCCGCCGTTCGATGATGCAGACCTGGGGCGCCGAGGTCTTTGCCAGCCCGTCCAACCTGACCAACGCAGGACGCGCTGCGCTGGCCGCCGACCCGGACAACCAGGGCTCGCTCGGCCTGGCCATATCTGAGGCCGTCGAGGAAGCGGCGGCCGATCCCGGCACCTGCTACACGCTCGGCTCGGTACTCAATCACGTCCTGTTGCATCAGAGCGTGATCGGCCTTGAAGCCAAGAAGCAGTTCGACAAGATCGGTCTCTATCCCGATGTGATTTTCGGCCCCTGCGGTGGCGGTTCCAGCTTTGGCGGCATTGCCTTCCCCTTCCTCGCCGACAAGGCGGCCGGCGACAAGCGCGCCACCAATCTGCGCTGCGTCGCGGTCGAGCCGACCTCCTGCCCGACGCTGACCAAGGGCGCCTATGCCTACGATTACGGCGATGTATCCGGCTACACGCCGATCATGAAGATGTACACGCTGGGCCACGATTTCATGCCGCCAGGAATCCACGCCGGCGGTTTGCGCTATCACGGCGATTCGCCGCTGGTCTCGCAACTGCTGCACGAGGGGCAGATCGAGGCGCTGGCAGTGCCACAAGTGGCGACTTTCGAGGCGGGTGTCCAGTTCGCCCGGGCAGAAGGCATCATTCCGGCGCCGGAATCCTGCCACGCCATTCGTGCCGCTATCGACGAAGCCCTGAAGTGCAAGGTGACCGGCGAGCCGAAGACCATCTTGTTCAGCCTGACTGGCCACGGGCATTTCGACATGGCCTCCTATGACAAATTTTTCTCTGGCCAGTTGGAGGACTATGACTATCCGGCCGAAGCAATTGTCGAGTCGCTGAAGCATCTCCCGAAGGTGGGCTGACTCGTGAAGGTTCTTGTATTCCTGCTTGTGCTGGCCAATCTGCTGTTCTACGCTTTCGGCGCTGGTTATTTCGGGCGTCCGGACAATCCGGATGCCGGCCGGGCCGGGCAGCAGATCCTGCCCGAACGCATGCGCATCGTTTCACGCGGCGAAGCGCCGGCGGCGCCGGTCAACGCGACTCCGTCCCTGCCTTCCGTTACCGAGCCGGCGGCAGCGGATATTGCCAAGGAACCGGCCAGGGAAACGTCGTCCGAGGAGGTGGCTGTCAAGCCGGCCGAGCATCCGCCGGTTTGTCTGGCCTGGGAGCATCTCTCTGCGGCTGATGCGGATCGGCTCGCTGCCGTTCTGACTGGAAAGTTTGCCAACTTCAAGGTCAGCCGCCGCGTCATCGCAGCTGAAGGCAATGGCTGGTGGGTTCATGTGCCGCCGCTGGCCAGCAAGGCAGAAGCCGACAAGAAGGCCGGTGAGTTGAAGCAACTGGAGATCAGCGACTTTTTCGTGGTTCAGGATGGCCCCAGCCGATTCGCCATTTCGCTCGGCGTCTTCTCTTCTGAAAAGGGTGCGCAAGACCGTCTGGCCGACCTCAAGGCCAAGGGTGTGCGTTCGGCCAAGGTCGGACCGCGACCCGGCAAGGACAGCACGGTCCGCCTGCAGGCGCATGGGCCGTCCACGGACAGGGACGGCTTGCTGGCAGCGGTAGGCAAAATAGTGCCCAAGGCCGAAGCCCAAGACTGCAAGTGAGCGATTTCGTCGTCGGCCTGACCGGAGGCATTGGTAGCGGCAAAAGCACGGTAGCGGACCTGTTCGTCGAGTGCGGGGCGGCGCTGGTCGATACCGATGCCATTGCCCATCAATTGACTGCCGCCGGTGGCGCGGCCATGTCCGCGCTGATCCGGGAGTTCGGTGCCGCCGTGGCAACGGCCGATGGCGCGATGGATCGGCAGGCCATGCGCAGCCGGGTCTTTGCCGACCCGGCGGTCAGGGTCCGGCTCGAAGCCATCCTTCATCCCTTGATTCGTCAGGTATCTGCCGAGCGCTGCCGGTCAGCGGCGGCGCCCTACGTTATTCTGGCGGTTCCGCTGCTGGTTGAGTCCGGTAACTATCGCGAACGCTGCGACCGGATTCTGGTCGTCGACTGCCCGGAAAGCCTGCAAATCGATCGCGTTGTCGCCCGCAATGGCATGAGCGCCGACGAAGTAAAGGCCATCATGGCGGCCCAGGCCAGTCGCCAGCAAAGACTGACCGTCGCCGATGATGTCGTGTCCAACGATGGCGACCGTACAAAACTTTACGAGCAGGTAAATGCGTTGAATCTAAAGTATCTAGCGCTTTTGGCCGAAAAAGTTAAAGCAGCCTGTTGAGATTTGCTTGCAAATAGCTCAGAATTAACAAAATTTCCCCTTTCTTTGGGCACAGTCGCGTGATTACTTACGAATATCCGTTCAACGAGCGCATCCGCACACTGCTGCGTCTCGAGGACTTGTTCGAAAAAGCCGCGTATTTCACCCTGGAGGAAGGCTCGCTGGAGCATCACGCGGCGCTCGTCTCGCTGTTCGAAATCCTCGAGGTGGCCGGCCGCGCCGACCTCAAGATGGACCTGATCCAGGAACTGGAGCGCCAGCGCCAGACCCTGCTCGCCTTCCGCAACAACCCGGAAATATCCGAAGAAGCCCTGTCCGGCGCACTGTACGAGATCGAACAGTCGTCGGCCGCCCTGCTCGGCATGACCGGCAAGATCGGTCAGTACCTGCGCGAAAACGACTGGTTGATGAGCATCAAGAGCCGGGCCGCAATTCCCGGCGGTTGTTGCGAGTTTGACCTGCCGTCCTATCACTGGTGGCTGCATCGGCCAGTCGAAACCCGGCGAACAGCCCTGGAGGGATGGCTCAAGCCGCTGCTGCCCCTGCGTGATGCGGCAGCCATCGTGCTGCGCCTGCTCCGATCCAGCGGTCGCCCGAAAAACTACACGGCCGCCAATGGCCAGTTCCAGTTGAATCTCGGTGGTTCTGCCGCGCAGATGGTGCGCGTTTCAGTCAGCGTCGATGAGCAGGCCATTCCCGAAGTCAGCGCCAATAAATACTTCCTGAACATCCGCTTTACCAAGCCGCCAGCCGGCGAACTGAAGTCCCGCGGCTGCGAGCGCGATGTCGTTTTTGACCTGACCTTCTGTAATCTTTGATGGTACGCAAGGTCCGCTGTCCGCAATGCGGCGAAGACGCCCTGTGGTCCCCCGAGAATCCGTGGCGCCCGTTCTGTTCCGAACGTTGCAAGCAGATTGATCTTGGCTGCTGGGCCAGCGATTCATACCGGATTCCGGTGCAGGAAGACAGCAACGAACCGGGTGTCGACCCGGATACTACCAGCCGCGCATAAGCGCGATCCCGTGCGCGCCGTGGCCTTGCGCCTCGGTCAGCATTGTCGGCTGCATGCCGCCCAGCGCAAGAACCGGCAGCGTGTTGCCGGCGACTTGCCGGGCGAATTCCGTCCAGCCGAGACCCGCTGATTCCGGGTGCGTCGGCGTCGCCAGGACCGGGCCGAGCAAGGTGTAATCGAGATCGAGTTCGCCGGCGCGGGCGATTTCCGCTGCGCTGTGGCAGGAGGCCCCGACCCAGGTGAAGTCCGGGCGCTGCACGCAGGTGGCCAGGCGTGCAGCGGACAAGTGGAGCCCATCGGCGCCGACGCGACGGGCAATCTCCTCGTCATCGTTGATGACGACCAATGCGTCGTGGCTGTGTGCCAGGCGACAAACGCTTTCAGCAAACCAGAGCCGTTGTGCCTGCGGCCAGCCCTTGTCACGGACCTGGATCAGGCGCAAACCGGCAGCCAGGGCTTCCTCCAGGCGTTCGAGCTGGCGTTCGACGCCTTCGTGTTCGGCATTGGTGATCGCCATCGTCGTTGGTAATGACAAGGCTTTCAGGATGGGATCGTTGGCCGGCAGGATGGGGGCGACGGTGGCGGCCGTGCCCGTTTTTTGCCAGTCGACCGCCGAGTGTTCGAGTGGTGCCGTGATGCCGATCTCGCCGTCCCAAGCCGTTACCCGCCAGAAATTCAGGCGTACCGTGGCGTGTGGGTAGGTGAAGATGCGGGTCAGCCACGGCGAGCAAGCGGTGACGGTGATGCCCAGTTCCTCCTGCAGTTCGCGGATCAGCGCGTCGCGCACGCTTTCGCCGGGTTCGACCTTGCCACCGGGGAATTCCCAGTAGCCTGAGTAGACCTTTCCTTCCGGACGCTGGGCAAGCAGGAACTCGCGGCCGTCAGCTCGCAGCATCACGGCAGCGGCAACTTCGATGATCTTGCTCACTTGCGTTTCTTTCGAATCGGCTTCTGCCTGCCGGCAAGGTCCTTGGCGAACTGCCAGGCAACCCGGCCCGAACGCGAGCCGCGGCTGAGCGCCCAATTCAGCGCCTCGCGCTCGCTGGCAACGATGACTTCCTCGGCGACACCGAGTTGGCGCGCCCAGTGGTTGGCGATGTTCAGGTAGTCGTCCTGGCTGAACGGGTAGAACGAAATCCACAGGCCAAAGCGCTCGGACAGCGAGATTTTTTCCTCGGTCGTTTCGCCGGGGTGGATTTCGTCGTCGACGCGATGTGTTTCCAGGTTTTCGGCAAAGTATTCCGGCATCAGGTGGCGGCGGTTCGAGGTGGCGTAGATCAGCACGTTGTCCGGCGGTGCGGCGATTGAGCCGTCGAGTACTGATTTCAGCGCCTTGTAGGCGGTTTCGCCGGCCTCGAAGGAAAGGTCGTCGCAGAAGATGATGAATTTTTCCGGGCGGTCTTCGATCAGGTCGACAATGTCCGGCAGGTCAATCAGGTCTTCCTTGTCGACTTCGATCAGGCGCAGCCCTTTGGCCGAGTACTCGTTGAGTACAGCCTTGACCAGCGAGGACTTGCCGGAGCCGCGCGAACCGGTCAGCAGGACGTTGTTGGCGGTTTGCCCGGCGACGAACTGGCGGGTGTTGGCGGTGATGCGTTGCTTCTGGTCGTCGATGTTATCGAGGTCGGTGAGGCGGATCGGGTGCGGGTGGCGCACGGCTTGCAACCAGCCCCGGCCATTGCTCTTGCGCCAGCGGAAGGCGACAGCACCCTGCCAGTCGGGCAATGGCGATGGTGGTGGCAGCGCGGCTTCGAGGCGACCGAGGACAGCCTCGGCACGGGCAAGCAGACGTTCCAGCGAGGACGAATCGTTCATGGCGGCGGGTATACTTCGCGGCAAACCGAGAACTCTATCGAAAGCCATGCGAAAAATCCAAGTTGCTGCTGTTTTATTTGTCGCCCTGCTGGCCGGCTGTTCTACTGTGCCGCCCAGTGCCGTGCCGGCGCCGGGCGCTGCGCCCGCCGTCTGTGCGCCGTGTCAGGCCTGTCCGGTCTGCCCGGCGCCAACCCCGGCACCTGTCGCAGCACCGGCCTTTTCGCGTTCGTTGCTGCTCGCCACCTGGAGCGATTTGCCGGGCTGGGCCGATGACAACGTGGCGGCCGCCTGGCCTGCCTTCATGCAATCCTGCCGTGGCATCAACAGCAAGGGTAACGGCGCTGGCTGGAAGCGGGTTTGCGATCTGGCCCGGGCGGTCGATGGCAAGCCGGGGCTGGATGAGCGGCGCTTCTTCGAACAAAACCTCAAGCCCTACGCGATTTCCAACGGCGACGGAGCAGTCAATGGATTGGTCACCGGCTACTACGAGCCACTGCTGCGCGGCAGCCGGACCCGGACCCGAGGCTTCGAGCAGCCGGTCCGGGGGGTCCCTGACGATCTGCTGACCATCGATCTGTCGGCTGTTTTTCCTGAACTCAAGGACAAGCGCGTGCGCGGCCGGTTGGAGGGGAATAAGGTGGTGCCCTATTGGTCGCGCGCTGAAATTTCGGCTCAGGGCGACAAGGCGCCTGGGCGGACTCTCCTCTATGTGGACGACGCCGTTGAATTGTTCTTCCTCCAGGTTCAGGGCTCCGGACGGGTTCGCCTGCCAGATGGCAGCATGGTCCGCTTGAACTACGGCGACCAGAACGGTCATCCCTATCAATCGATCGGCAAGGCCCTGGTCGAGCGAGGCGAACTGAAACTGGAAGAGGCATCGATGCAAGGTATCCAGGCCTGGGCTCGGGCCAATCCGGCGCGCCTTGAGGCGCTCCTGAACGTCAATCCCAGCTACGTCTTTTTCCGCGAGGTGCCGAATAGTCCGGACGGGCCGATCGGCGCCTTGGGCGTGCCTCTGACGGCTGAGCGAAGCATCGCTGTCGACCCGCGTTCCGTGCCCTTGGGGGCGCCGGTATTTCTTGCAACGAGCCGACCGAATTCGATGACACCGATGAACCGTCTGGTTATGGCGCAAGATACCGGTGGCGCGATCAAGGGAGCAGTTCGGGCCGATTTTTTCTGGGGCTTCGGCAAGGAAGCAGGCGAGCAGGCGGGACGGATGAAACAGGGGGGGCGCATGTGGGTGTTGCTGCCGGCCGAACTTGCGCCGAAATGAGGCATTGATGCACCCTTATTGCGCGTAGTGTTGAATAGCCGCACCACAGTGGTGCGATGTTGCGAAAAATGCTTTTTGCAATGCACTGATTTATAACATTTTTTATGCACTGGAATGGTGCTTGCTTCCCGCTTCCCCAATCTTTGTCTCGGGGGTTTCATGGAAGCATATCAATCCAGCAGCAATGTGCTGTTTATTCTGCTTGGCGCCATCATGGTGCTGGCCATGCATGCAGGCTTCGCGTTTCTGGAAGTCGGCACCGTTCGCAAGAAGAACCAGGTGAATGCGCTGGTCAAGATATTGAGCGATTTCGGCATGTCTACCATCGCTTACTTTTTTGTCGGCTACAGCCTTGCCTACGGCACCAACTTCTTTACTGGCGTTGACACGCTGATGGAAAGAAATGGGTACGAGCTGACCAAATTCTTCTTCCTGCTCACGTTTGCTGCGGCCATCCCGGCCATCATTTCCGGCGGCATCGCCGAACGGGCCAAATTTCATCCGCAACTGATTGCGACCTTCCTACTGGTCGGCTTTGTCTACCCGTTCTTCGAGGGCATCGCCTGGAATCAGGCCTTCGGCATCCAGGCCTGGCTGAAGGCAACTTTCGGCGAGGAGTTCCACGATTTTGCCGGTTCTGTGGTTGTCCATGCGATGGGCGGCTGGATCGCCCTGCCTGCCGTGCTCCTGCTTGGCGCGCGCTATGGGCGCTACAGCAAGGATGGCCGCATTTCCGCTCATCCGCCTTCATCCATCCCCTTCCTGGCGCTGGGAGCCTGGATCCTGACCGTCGGCTGGTTCGGCTTCAATGTGATGAGTGCCCAGACCCTGGACAAGATTTCCGGCCTGGTTGCCTTGAACTCGCTGATGGCGATGGTTGGCGGTACGCTGGTCGCGCTGGTTCTCGGCAAGAACGACCCCGGCTTCCTGCATAACGGTCCGCTTGCGGGTCTGGTGGCAGTCTGCGCTGGCTCAGACCTGATGCACCCGATTGGTGCTCTCGTCGTTGGTGGCGTTGCCGGCGGCTTGTTCGTAGTCATGTTCACCCTGACCCAGAATCGCTGGAAAATCGACGATGTGCTCGGCGTCTGGCCGCTGCACGGCCTGTGCGGCGCCTGGGGTGGCCTTGCCGCCGGCATCTTCGGCAGCAAGGCGCTGGGTGGCGCCGGTGGCATCGCCTTCATGCCGCAGCTGATCATGACTGGCATGGCCATTGTCGTCGCGCTGGTCGGAAGCCTGCTCGTCTATGGTGTGCTGAAGGCAACGATGGGCCTGCGGCTTGACCAGGAAGAAGAGTACGAAGGTGCTGACCTCAGTATTCACAAAATTACCGCGACGCCCGAACGGGAGCCGAACTGGTAGTCATTGATAAGAAACAATTAAGTCTGTCGGGAAACAATTAAGTCTGTCGGACCGACAAATTGATGAGGGGGCGATTGGCCCCCTTTTCTGTTTACAGATTTGCTGTAGCAGTGACTAATGCTGATGGCAAAATGCTATGAATATCCTGTTATTCAGCCTTCCACAGAGCGCATTAGGATTGAGCATTTAAATCCTATTTGGCTTCGGAGTGAATTCACCATCTAAAACTCCTGGAGCTCCCTCCATGCGTCAAGTTGTGTTTCCAATGTGTGCAACTTCATCTCATGGTCGTCAGGCCATTCTGAGTAGGCCTTGAGCTTGATTTGCTCAAGGATGTCAGAAGGGACATCGTTAGCTTCGTAGTTGAAGAAGGCCATGCCTGCGTCGAGTTGAGTCTGGAATGTATGCAGTTCCATTTCGTAATCGTCCGGCCAACTCGATGAGGCAAAGTTAAAAATTTGGCCAATAAACTCATCTGAGGCGAATTTCTCTTTGAGGGCTTCGAGTTCGCGAAAAGCTGCCACTTGCTTTTCAATAGTGTGTCTTTGCATCTCAAAGTCACCGGGCCAGTCTGATTGCGCCTTTGCTCGAATACGTTCTTTAACCTGCTCTGGTATAGCTGTCATAAAAACTCCATAAACTTCAATCATGAATGCCTATTGTGGGCGAACAAGTTTTTCTCTATAGCAATTACCTCATTGCTGCCGAGATTAGGAAGTTCAGCATGAGAATTTTTCTAGTCACGGTTGTCACAAGACCCAATAAGAGCTTCGAAGAATTGACAGTATTCAGATGAGTTGACGGTCAATCAGGCAGCATATTCTGCATTGAGGGGCATTGTTTGTCACTCATGAAGTACCCCTCCCACATTGCCTCGAGAACATTGTCGCAGACCAAGTCTGGCTAGCAATCTCAAGATGCCCAATGTCGTTACAAAGACGAGCTTCCAAAAATTCATTCTTGAAGGGCTGCACTCTAAGGCGTTGAGTGGATTTGCTGGGAGAAAGGCTAAATTCGTTCCACTTGAGCAAAGATGCCCATACATTTACTATACATGCCATCTGGGAGACGGATGCATGAAAAGAGAACTCAAGTCGGTTTCTGTTAGTTTCAGAGCTTCGCCAAGGTTTAAGGAAATGTTGGTTTTTGCCGCAGCCGAAGAGCGACGCAGCCAAGCCAATTTGCTTGAGATGCTGCTCTTCTCTTACTGCGAGAAAAAAGGGCTGACCAACTCAGCTTCAATCGACGCCAATAAGAAAAAGTGATTTCAACGATGCCTACTGACTACGCAGAACAAGAACAGCCCGTTCAAGATAACGCTGACGACAATATTTTCACCGGTGACCTGACTCTGGAAGATGCGCTGCAGCGACTGCGATTGCGCCTTTTGGACCTCACTGGACGTAACCGACTCTTGAATTTCAAGCATTCGGTAGGCAAGTCTCTCCAATTCGTTCACTCAAACCCTGAAGCTGTGTTCTCGCGGCTGTACCCAGCAGGAAATGGGGCGACGAGCCAGATTAACCCCGTGCCTGAGCCCCCGCGCACTGCTTGGACAACGGTAAACGGCCGCTTGTCCAAACCAGACGCCAAGCAATTTGCAACGTCAGTCGGTTTGGACACTAATTACGAACTTCCAATTACAAGCCGGAACGTACCGGTACCAGCTGGTGCAGGAAATCGAATTCAGACCCTTTTCTACGCTGAAGATTTGGGGCGCCACTGCCGAAAAATCGACCGAGAAGCGAAACTGGCCATCGAGGAGACCGGGGCCAACATGCTCTACTTGGTCTTCGGGTTTCTCGAATACCCTGAGAGCCCCACCAGCGATAAGTTGTATCGAGCTCCCCTGATTTGCCTTCCAGTCAGAATCGAGAAAGCGGAGAACGGCCCTTACGCTTCCTTCAGCATCGCCTACACCGGCGAAGAGTTAGCGGACAACCTTTCTTTAAGAGAAAAGGTAAACCGCGACTTCGGTTTGGTCCTTCCTGAGTTTGGCGACGAAGACACCCTGGCCGATTATTTCGCGGCAGTGGAAGCCGTAATTGAAGACCAGCCCCAGTGGCGCCTACGCCGCATGATGTCCTTAACGCTGTTGTCTTTCGCCAATATGCTGTTGGTTCGGGATTTAGACCCAGATAATTGGGCCTCTGGAGCCGGCTTCCACAATCGACTACTTCATCACCCAATCGTTCGCCGTGTATTCGAAGGGGCGGCTTCACCCGACGAAGCAGAGTATGGCGATGAGTATGCGATTGATGACCACAAGCATGCACACCTGCCCCTGATTTACGACGCAGACAGTTCGCAGCACAGCGCATTGATAGACGTCATCGAGGGCAAGAACGTCGTTATCGAAGGTCCGCCAGGTACAGGGAAGTCCCAAACCATTACAAACCTTATTGCCGCGGCGCTGTACATGGGCAAGAAGGTTTTGTTCGTTTCTGAAAAATTAGCAGCGTTGGAAGTGGTGAAGGCACGTCTGTCACAGGCAGGCCTAGAAAACTTCATTCTTGAGCTCCACAGCAACAAAACCAACAAGAAGCGGGTGATTGAAGATATCGACAAGCGGAAGAGGTTCCGGCCCGTTCCTCCAGATGGGCTCGACTCGATGTTGCTCTCTCTGGAACGAAAACGGAATGAGCTTAAAGCGTACGCCGATATGCTCAATGGCATCCATGGGAATAATCAGAACCTGACTGTTCATAAAGTTCTTTGGAAGGCCGAAAAATTCAGAAAACGCATAGGAAAGTCAGCTCAGCTAGTTCAGACCGTCAACGTAGAGTTTGCTCCGACGACAAATGCCGCGCAGTTTCACGCCCAATACGACACCTTGCGGTATGTAGCAAAGACATTTGACGAGATTGGTGCATATGACAATAGCCACCCCTTCTGGGGATTTTTCCCGGAGGAAATTCGGCCCGGCCAAGACTTGGCCATTCAAACCTTGCTCCAAGAGTTCTCTGGCAAATTCGAGGCCTTCGCAAAATCCATGGCCGACGCAGCTGAGTTGCTGGGAGGTCATCAGCTCAAGATGTCGGCAGAGAGCGCCAGTAGTCTCATAAACGTACTGGCGACGTTGGCTCCGGCAGACCCCGCTGATGTTGCCTTTGACTTGCTACCCAAATTCTTTACCGAGGACGCTCAGGCAGACAACGATGCGGCTCGAGTGGTTGCCGAGTTACGGACGCGCCTCGAGGAATTGGAAAAGCTTAGGGGGACTATTTCCCATCGCTGGTTAAGCCCCCAAGCTGCTTCAGCCCTAGAACTTCAACATGCTCAGCAGCTGGACTCACAGACCAAGCAACTAAAGGTGGACAACACCGTATTGTCATACCTGCCCAAGAAACTCGAGGCGGTCGCCGCAGCAACACAGGCTGCGAAGTCAGCAATTGGCCTGTTGGAATCGTCTGCGAAAATAGTGGGGCTTGAATTTGACGGAACGCCTACCTCAATCGAAAAACTACGGCTGGTCCTTTCACTCGCAGAGTCGGCACCTGACGACGTTTTGTACTTAAGGCATGAAGGACTTCGGCATCCTCACGCCCATTCGGCGCTTTCCCTGGCCACTAACGTCCTTGCCGAAGTAAAAGCGAAGAAATCAGCGCTGAATTCCCAGTTGTATTTGGACATGGTTCCCGCAGAAGCGGACCTCAAGTCTTCAATCTTGGTACTTAGAGAAGGGGACACCTGGTTCCGTATTTTCCAAGGTAAATGGCGACGTGCCGTTGGTCTGCACAAGCAATTGCAGCGCAAAAAGGAAAAGAAGCCCGCGACTGCACGACTAGCCGAGCTAGAGGAAGTGCTTTCTGTCATCCAGCGCTATGAGAGCTGGAGGACCGACGCCGAGCTGCGCACCTTTGCTGGCCCAAGCTTCAAAGATGACGAGACGCCAATGGACGAGCTCTCAACGTTGTCGGGGTGGGTGGATAACGCCGTTAAGCGCCTACAAACGGCCCAGCTCAACATCGCTACATTTGACCCGATATCGGTAGACGTTTCGAGAATTGCGCAGATTAGAGGCCTGAAGCCTTCAGTCGAAAACGCCATAGCCGACTTGGAGCGATTCCGTAGTGTTGTCGTTGAGCATTTCCCGGGAACCACGGTGTTGAACGCGCCTTCTCCTGGAGAAACATGGACTCAACGGCTTGTGTTGTCAGAGCAAACCTTGTCACAGCTTGGCCAGGCCTACGCGGCCCTGGCTGAGTCGCTCAGTGTTGCCTCATTGCGAGCTTGTGATGCGCTACCCGTCGTTAAGGCAAGCCACCGCTTGCCTGGTGCGGTGGCCGAGCTCAATGGCCACTTGGCCGGCCAGACCTTATTGGGCACATATTTCGCGGGCACCTCTACCAACTTGGACCCAATAGAAGGTGCTCTCGCATACGGCAAACAAATCAAGAACTCAAAGTTGCCCAAGGCCGTTGAATCCGTATTGATTTCGGAGGCCAGCACACAAAATTACTCATATCTAACCAACTTGATTAAAGCTATCCAAGAAGGATGGGATGCTGCGGAGGACTTCTCAAACCAAGTTGGTGTTTACGGCCATTTCCGCCTAGACCAATGGACCGATGTGTCTGGCATCTCCCATTCTGAGTACGCCAAGAACCTGTTTGAGAAGACCAAGACGGCGGCAAATAGCCTTGAGGCGCTTCAGGACTGGAGCCAATACGTATTGCAACGCAAAGAAGCGTTGGGCGAAGGGCTAAGCGCATTTGTTTCGCTCCTGGAGTCGGGGGAGCTACCTTCATCGGCCTTACCTGATGCGTTTGCGTACCGGTTTTACGCTTCAATCGCCGAATCTCTTTTCAGGGCGTTCCCGCAGTTGAGCCGCTTCAATGGTGTTCGTCACTCCACTGTACGCGCTGAATTTGCAGAACTGGATAGGCAGATTATCAAGCTTCGTGGTCAACAGATTTCGCTGAGTTGCGTTGCTCAGGCCCACCCTCCCGCAGGGCACGCCGCTGCCAAAGTTGGCGAGAAAACTGAGATGGCCTTGATTGAGCATCTCATAACTCTAACGTTGCCCCGAACCCCCGTTCGTCAAATTCTTAAAAGGGCAGGGCGTGCCGTACAAGAGTTGAAGCCCTGCTTCATGATGGGACCTCAAGCCGTTGCGCAGTTTTTGGAACCTGGGCACTTGGAATTCGATATCGTCGTCATGGACGAGGCTTCTCAGTTGAAACCCGAGGAAGCAATTGGCGCAATTGCTCGTGGTAAGCAACTGGTGGTGGTAGGCGACCCGAAGCAGTTGCCACCAACTGCGTTCTTCTCCCGACAGAATCAAGCAGCCGATGGGGATGAGGCTGGCCAACAAACAGCAGCAGAAGACGCTGAAAGCATTCTTGACGTTTGTATGGGCCACTTCCATCCAGTTAGAACGCTTCGCTGGCACTATCGCTCGCGTCACGAATCGTTGATTGCCTTCTCCAATCACTACTTCTACAAGGGCAAGCTGTTCGTTTTCCCGTCCCCGTATCCCAAAGGGAAAGCATTGGGTCTGCATTACATGCCTGTCCCGAATGGCGTCTATGAGAGCCAGATGAACAAGGTTGAGGCTCTACGGGTCGTTGACGCAATCGTCGACCATATTTGTACTCGCCCCGAAGACTCGCTGGGCGTAGTCACCCTTAATATCAAGCAGCGGGATTTGATAGCCGAACTTTGGGAAGAGCGGCGGAAGTCTGTGCCGCAAGCTGAAGATTTCGAGCGTCATTGGGAAGCCGAAGGAATGGGGTTGTTTTTCAAGAACCTCGAAAACGTTCAGGGCGATGAGCGAGATTGCATCCTGATTTCCACGACTTTCGGAAAACCTCCTGGTGCTAACGTCGTTAGGCAGAACTTCGGCCCAATTAGCCGGCAAGGCGGATGGCGACGCCTGAACGTTCTCTTTACCCGGGCCCGGAAGTCGATTGGCTTGATTACATCGATGCAGCCCGAAGACATCATTGCAGACAACAGCACCCCGGAGGGCACCACAGCGCTTAGAAACTACCTTGAGTACGCTCGTAGCGGAATCCTGCCGCAGGAGGTCGAGACTGGCCTGGAGCCCGACAGTGACTTCGAGGTTTCAGTCATTGACTTGATAGAGTCGTGGGGCTATTCCGTGACTCCGCAATTGGGTGTTGCCGGGTTCCGCATCGACATTGCGGTAAAGCATCCCGAGTATCGCTCAGCTTACCTGGCAGCCATCGAATGCGATGGTGCAACCTATCACTCAGGGGTTTCTGTACGAGACCGTGACCGAATTCGGCAAGAAATTCTCGAAAGCCTAGGCTGGAAAGGAAAAATTTGGCGCATCTGGTCCACTGACTGGTTCCGGAATCCCTTGGCAGAAGCTCAAAAGCTGTTCTCGTTCTTGGAGTCACTGAAGTCGCAGTCAATCCCCGCCGAATTCATTGTCGAATCCGGCACCGAACCTGCTGGTCAATTCGAAGAGACGGCTACCGAGGAAATCCCGCCAGCTCCTCCGGTCAATCAGGAACGCGATGATGTTGATGAAGAGAAGGCCATCAACATCCTCGACGAAGAGGATGAAGAGCTGGAGGTAGAAGTGGGCGACTTAGTCACCTATTACCCCGCGAACGATGCCTCAGCTGACCCAATCACGGTAAGAATCACGCAAAGCCACAACGATTTTGCGCAAGGGCTTGTCGCCTCGCATACGCCTTTGGCTCAAGCATTGATGGGGGGCATTGTCGGAGACACTGTCGTCCTGCGTGTCCCCGGGCAGTCAGCCAAACAATTCACCATAAAGGCAATCAAGCGAGCACACGCTGAGACTGCCCACTAAAAATAGACTGCAACGTAATGCCACCGACCCGCCCTTATATCCAAAAATCAGCCAAAGAGCTTGAGGCCTTATTCGAAGCTTCCAAGTCAGACTTGGCAACAATAAAACGCATTCTCGCCGAGCTCAAGCACCGCAAGACACCCTCGGCGCATGCGTTGCGTGACAAGGTTGAGAAGCACATAAAGGCAACAGCCGGGCAGTCGGAAGCGGAGAAGCCGACTGAGCAGCCTAAGGCGCCTCCTCAGCCTCAGAGGCCTGAAAACCATATCGTCGTGTGTAAAGGTTGCCAAACCAAGATACGAATTCCGCTCAAAGAGGAAAGCCTCGTTTACCGGTGCCCTAAGTGCAAGATTTCCTTTGAAGCCGAATACAGGGCCGGCGTCATGGAAATCGTATTCCTCAAGGATGAACCTCAACCTACAAAGGGAGAGGAAGTTACCCTTCAAACCGCAAGAACAATCCTGGGGGTAGCGGCCTCGGCGTCATTTGCAGACATCAAGGTTGCTTGGCGCAGATTGAGTCAGCAATATCATCCTGATAAGCATCAGGGACTGCCTGAACGCCTTAAACAAGCGGCGGCTATTGAGATGCAGCGGATAAACCTGGCTTATCAGCTTCTTGCTCGCGAATCGGCTGAAGAGTGTCGGCGCTGATTGAATATTGACCCACCCTGCTGATTGAAATTTGACCCAGGGCTGGTTGCAGTTGTTTTGAGCAGCAACTGTGGATAAGTGTAGCAGTGAAGTTGTTTTTGACTGCCTCGCTTTC
>JAGOBB010000016.1 GCA_017983615.1 Azonexus sp. | reverse complement strand
CCAGGGCGGTCAGGTTCTCGGCGGTCTGGGCCTGGTAGTGGGCGGCGTCGGCGACCGTGACGATGCTGACGCCGTCGAGCGTGGCGGCTTGCTGGGCGGCTGCGGTGCAGTTGGTACCGGCGACAAGAAGGTGGATGTCGCCCCCAATCTTTTGCGCGGCGGCGACGGTGTTGAGGGTGGCGGCCTTGAGGGATTGGTGGTCGTGTTCGGCAATGACGAGGATGCTCATGATCAGATCACCTTGGCTTCGTTCTTGAGTTTGTTGACGAGGTCGGCGACGTCGGCGACCTTGATGCCGGCACTGCGCTTGGCGGGTTCGACGACCTTGAGGGTGCTCAGGCGCGGGGTGACATCGACGCCGAGATCAGCCGGCTTGACGGTGTCGAGCGGCTTTTTCTTGGCTTTCATGATGTTGGGCAGCGTGGCGTAGCGCGGCTCGTTCAGGCGCAGGTCAGTGGTGACGACGGCCGGCAGGCTGATGACCAGGGTTTCCAGGCCGCCGTCGATTTCGCGGGTGACGGTCGCTGATTTTTGCCCATTCGCGTCAGCGATGACGACCTTGGAGGCGAAGGTGGCTTGCGGCCAGCCTTGCAGGGCGGCGAGCATCTGGCCGGTCTGGTTGGCGTCGTCGTCGATGGCTTGTTTGCCGCAGATGACGAGTTGGGGTTGTTCCTTGTCGCAGAGGGCCTTGAGGAGTTTGGCGACGGCGAGCGGTTGCAGTTCCACATCGCTCTCAACCAGGATGGCGCGGTCGGCGCCGATGGCGAGTGCGGTGCGGAGCGTCTCCTGGCAGGCCGCAACGCCGCAGGAGACGGCGATGACTTCAGTGGCGAGGCCGGCTTCCTTGAGGCGCACGGCTTCTTCGACGGCGATTTCGTCGAAGGGGTTCATGCTCATCTTGACGTTGGCCAGGTCGACGCCCGTGCCGTCCGCCTTGACGCGGACCTTGACGTTGTAGTCGACGACCCGTTTGACGGGAACCAGTATTTTCACAAGCCTCTCCTTTACTCGATTGATTCGGCTCAAACGTCTTCGCCTGTTTGACAGACCCATGCCCAATCAGCACAATGACCATACTGTATAGTATGGAAAAGCATACGGTAGCGTATGGAAAATAAAGCTGTCAAGCCATTGGCCAAATCCACTTCAACAAAGACACGCGCGCGACCCGTCGCGGCGCGTACGCAACTCGCCCCCGATCGCTGGATCGATGTTGCCATCGATGTGCTGGCCAAGGAAGGGGTAACCGGATTGCGCGTTGAGGTCTTGGCCAAACGCTGCGGTGTGACCAAGGGCAGTTTTTACTGGCACTTCAAGGACCGGCAGGCACTTCTGGATGCCGTCCTGGAACACTGGAAGGCCGGTCGCATCCGTGACATTGAAAAGACAACCTCGGTCGCGCCGGGCTGTGAGCACAACCAGTTGCTTCATGCTATCGAAGTTTACGGCGCCAGCCGTAACCGCAAGGGGATGTCGATCGAACTGGCCGTCCGCGACTGGGCACGCCACGACCCGCACGCCGCTGCCTTCGTCGAGGCTGTCGATCTTTACCGTCTGGAATGTACGCGCAAGCTGTTCGTGGCCGCCGGCATGTCGGATGCCGAGGCGAAGAGCCGCAGCCTCTTGCTCTATGCCTGCGTCTTCGGCTTGTCGCTGATGCACTACAGCGGCTTCGACAACAATATCGCCGATCTCAAGCAGCGCATTACCGAGCGCATCGTTTCGGCCTAACCGAAGCACCCGCCGGGATTGCCGGCTTCCATCAGCTTTTTCTCCCAGCCGTACAAATCCGACGCCAATTGGTCAACGGTGCCTGTCAGCGCAGCGACGCCGCCACGCGCATCCGGCGACGGCGACGGCTTTTGGAGATTGAGCGCCAATTCGGCCAGTTGACGCCGCGAGCGATCGAGCAGGACAACCCGCCCTTGCAGCAGGCCGCGACTATCCTTGAGGGTGGCAAAGAGCTGACTGAACTCGGTGATTTCGATCCGCAACAGGCACCGTGCCTGGGATTGACCGGCCGTCGACAAGCCCAGCTGCTGGTTCAACCGCTGCTGGATCATTTGTGCTGGTGGACCGGCCCAACGGGCCCGCGCATATTCGCGCAGACGTGCGGCATCGTCGTAGGCAAGTCGAAAATCGATGCCCTGCGAGTCAAACCACAGGGGGGCGCGAACTTCCAGCACCAGCGGCTGCTTGCGGGGAGCAGCAAGCAGACCGGCGGGCATCGGGCCGAAGTCGTAGACAACCAGCGGACTCTCCCCTCCCCGCTTGCCACTGGAAAAGCATGCCGAGAGCCCCAGGCAAAGAACCAGACAGGTCAGCCAGCGCATGTCAGCGCCCTCCCGTCGGCGTGAATCCCGGCTCGCCAGGACCAGGCAGCAAGGCCGGCACGCCGAACACGAGGCCCTGCGGCGTGTCCTCAAGAATGCGCAGGACTCGGCTCAACTGCCGAGAGGTCATCGAGAAATCCGTTGCCAGTTCGTTCAGGCGCGGCATCAGTGCAGACGTTCCGCCGGCCGAGGCATCGCCGATCGCCACATCGAGCTTGTCGGTGGTCGCCTGCATCTTGCCGATCAACACCCGGGTGTCGGCCAGCAGCGGTCCAACTTCGCCGGCCGCCTGCGAGAGCTGCTTCAGGTTCTTGTCGTCGAGCAGCTTGTTCACCTGGAGCAGCGTCACATTCAGGTTTTCCAGCGCCGGTTTCATGTTGCCTGAAGCCGCCTCGAGATTGGCCAGCGTTGCCGTCAGGTGCGCCCGGTTTTTCTCGTTGAGCAGCGCATTGGCATTGACCATCAGCTGGCTGGCCAATTTGAGGGTAGCCATGCCCGTTTCGCCAAGTTCGTCGATCAACGACGGAATCATCGCAATCCGCGGCGGCGAAAGGTCGTTCGGTTCCAGAGGATCAAGATCCTTGCCGGTTTCCAGCAACAGGATATGCGCCAACCCTGTCACGCCCTGATAGTTCAGTTTGGCGACCGTACCCTTGGTCAACGGAACATCTTCGTTGACCGAAATGGTCACCAGGATGTTGCTGTAGTCCTCCGGGTCGAGACGTATGTCGCTGACCTTGCCGACCCTGATGCCGCGGTAGCGGACCTGTGCCTGCGGGTTCAGGCCACCGATGTTCTGTTTGGTCACGACGACGTAATCATGCACCGCATCGCGACTGCCATTCAGCCAGTACAGCGCCAGCAAGCTTGCCGCCCCAAGCAGGAGTGCGAAGAGTCCGGCGGCGAAGGCGTATGACTTGTTTTCCATGATGGTCAATTAAAGCAGTTTCTGGCGGTCTGCGCCAAAAAAGCCGTTAACGAAGGGATGATCGACCGCCATGATCTCGTCCCTGGGTCCGAAAGCGACGATATGCTGGTCGGCCAGCACGGCCACATGACTGGCCAGCCCGGCCAGGGTGTTCAGGTCGTGGGTGACCATGACGACTGTCAATCCCAGTTCGCGCTGCAAGCTGCCGATGAGCTCGACGAAATTCTGGCTGCGATCAGGATCGAGTCCCGCCGTCGGTTCGTCAAGCAGAAGCAGTTCGGGCTCCAGCGCGAGGGCACGAGCTAGGGCAACGCGTTTGACCATACCCCCCGACAACTCGGCTGGCTTCAGCTTGGCATGCGACGGCTCAAGCCCGACCATGGCCAGCTTGAGGTGCACCAGACGGCGGATCCAGTCTTCGTCCAGGCAACGCAATTCGCGCAAGGGAAAGGCAATGTTGTCGAAAACGCTGAGCGCGGAAAACAAGGCGCCATGCTGGAACAGCATGCCGAGGCGACGACGCAGATTGCGCTGCACCCGCATATCAGGTTCGCCGAGGTCGACGCCGAACAGCTTGATGCTCCCGGCATCGGGCCGCAGCAGGCCGAGAATTTCGCGCAGCACCGTGGTCTTGCCACTGCCGGAACCGCCGAGCAAACCGACGACCTGCCCTTCCTCGACCCGCAGGGCAAGATCGCGATGCACGATCAGCCCGCGAAAGCTTGCACACACGCCGCTCAATTCGATGACCGGCGGCTGGGTCATAGCTGCGGCACCCCGACGTTGCGGGTGAAGATGGCAAATATCGCGTCGATCAGGATCACCGTGGTAATCGCCGTCACCACCGCGCTGGTCGTATTGGCCGACAGGCTTTCCGTATTCGGTTTGACGTGCAGGCCGAAGTGGCAGGCGACGACGGCAATGACGAAGCCGAACACCACCCCCTTGCTCAACCCAATGACCAGGTTCGCCACGGGCACGGCACGGGGCAGGTTGTCCAGAAAATAGATCAGCGACAGGTCCAGTTGCAGCAGGGCAGCCAGCATGCCACCAAACAGGGCGACCGCCGACGTCCACAGCACCAGCAGCGGCAATGCTACGGTCAGCCCCAAAATTTTGGGCAAAACCACCCGCAGGCTGCGTGAAATGCCCATTGTCGACAGCGCATCGATCTCCTCGGTCACCCGCATCACGCCGATCTGGGCGGTCATCGCCGAACCGGAGCGCCCGGCGACCAGCACCGCCACCAGTACCGGCCCGAGTTCGCGAATGATCGAGATGCCGAGGATATTGACGATAAACACATCGGCCCCGAAGCTCTTGAGCTGCAGAGCCGACAGATAGCTGATGGTCACCCCGATCAGGAAGCCAACCAGTGCAGTAACCGGCAGGGCCTGCGCCCCGGCCTTGTAAACATTGGCCGTAAGCTCCTTCCACGGTACCTCGGCTGGGTGCCGGAAGAGATAGAGGGTATCGAGCAGCAGCTGCCCGAACAGGGCGATCATGCCCTGCAGATTGGCCAATGCCTTGAGCAACACGGTCCCGACGAATTCTGGAAACAGGATTCGATGGACCGGTGGCGCAGGCATTTCCCTAGGCAATTCGGCAACCCGGGCGAGCACCTGACGATGCAGCGCGCCAATGTTCAGGTGCGCCGGCCAGGTGCCGCCCCAGGTCCGCCACAGAAGGACCGCGGCTGCGCTGTCCAGGCGCGTGACCGCCGACAAGTCCCAGTCGTCGGCAACATGCGCGCACTCGGCCAATTCACTCTGCAAAACACTCAACTGGGGCAACATGCCGGCCAGCGTCCAGCAACCGGAAAGCACCACTTTCCCCGGCTCGACATGCAAGCGGGGAGTTTCACTCACACCGGCTTCCTTGTCGGCTTGGATTTGACGATGTATTCCCGTCCAATCTGCTTCCAGACGCTGGACTCTTCCTTGAAGGCCGCAGCTGTCCAGGGGTTGTCTGCCAGCCAGTCGGATGGCAGCTCGATCAGGAAGCCGTTACCACTGCGCATCACCCGCCAAGCCGGCATTGCCCTGTCGTCCCGGGTGCGGTGCAGCAGCACGGCCAGGCGCAGGCAGAACACCAGGTTCCAGGCGCTGTCGTCCACCGGAACACCGCCCAGTTTTTCCAGCTTCCCACGATGCCCGAGGACCAACATGGCCAGCCGCGCCTGATCCTTCTTTGAAAATCCGGGCATATCGGCGTAGGTCAGCACATAAGCCCCGTGCTTGTGATACGCGTTGTGCGCCACCGAAATGCCGATTTCATGCAAGCGGCAAGCCCAAGACAGGAACTGCACATCCGATTCCGACGGCGAACCATCCGACAACTGGGTCAGCGCCGACAGCGCCGTGGCCTCGACACGTTCGACCTGGTCGCCCTCGACCTGATAGCGGCGCCGGAACTGGGTCACCGTCGAATCGCGCATGTCGTGATGATGGAAACGGCCAAGCAGGTCATACAACACGCCGAGGCGGAGCGCGCCATCGGCATACGACATGCGCTCGATGTCCAGTTCCTCGAAAATCGCCGACATGATGGCGATCCCGCCCGGGAATACCGGCAAGCGGTCACCCTTGATCCCCGGCAGATCCAGCGCTTCGGCCGACCCAGCCTTGATCAGCATGGCACAGAGCCGGTCGAGCCCGACCCGCGTAATACCGCTTTCGCCATTCGGATTCAGCCCGTTCAACTCCAGCACATCCGCAATCGCTCGCGCCGAACCGGAGGAGCCGACCGCCTCCTTCCAGCCCAGACGCTGATAGTCGTGGGCAATCAGTTCGATTTCCTTGGCTGCCGCAATCTGCGCTTCGCGCAGCCGCTTCTTGTCGATCCTGCGATCCGGGAAAAAACGCAGCGTATAGCTGACGCATCCCATGTACAGGGATTCCATCAATTGCGGCTCGTGCCGCTTGCCGATGATGAACTCCGTGGAACCGCCGCCGATATCGATGACCAGCCGCTTGTGCGCCGCGCTCGGCAAGGAGTGCGAAGCGCCGATGTAGATCAGGCGGGCTTCTTCGCGACCGGCAATGATTTCAATGGGAAAGCCGAGGGCCTGCTCGGCCAGCGGCAGGAATTCGACGGCATTCTTGGCAACACGCAGGGTATTGGTCGCCACGGCCCGAACCGCCCCCTTGTCCAGTCCCCCGAGACGCTCACCGAAACGACGCAAGGCGTCCAGCGCCCGCGCCTGCGCCGAGGCATCCAGCCGCTTGTCGGGCATCAGGCCGGAAGCGAGCCTGACGGGCTCCTTCATTGAGTCCAGCGTATAAATCTGGTCGTCGACCACCCGCCCTACCTGCAGGCGGAAACTATTGGAACCCAGATCGACAGCAGCAACGGTTTCGTAAATCATCAGCAGCAAACAACGCAAAGGTAGGTCTGGCGGCCATTCTAACACCCCTACCGCTCGTCGATTCTTACACGACAGTCGCAAAAAAGCCCGCCGACAAACTTGCCGGCGGGCTTTGTGAATAGACGCGTGCTGTCAGCTGGCCAGCGCGTTCTTGATCTGCTCCAGCGTGGACGGGTCGTCGATGGTTGTCAGATCGCCCGGATCACGCCCTTCGGCCAGCGCCTGTAGCGAACGACGCAGCATCTTGCCGGAACGGGTCTTCGGCAGACCGGTCACGAAGTGCACGCGGGCCGGACGGCCAATGGCGCCCAAAATACCGTCGACCGTCGCAAAGACTTCCTTCTCCAGTGCCTTCACCAATTCCGGCGTCGCCACTCGGGAAGCATCCTTGACCACGGCAAAGGCCATCGGCACCTGGCCCTTGAGCTTGTCTTCGACGCCGACCACGGCCACCTCGGCAATCGCCGCATGATTCTGGATCGCCTCCTCGATTTCGCGGGTACCCAGACGGTGACCGGCAACGTTGATCACGTCGTCGGTACGGCCGAGGATCGTGAAGTAGCCATCATCGTCCTTGATCGCCCAGTCGTAGGAGGAATAAACCAGCGGATCCTTGAACAGCGTGAAATAGGTGCTGACAAAGCGGTCGTCCTGACCCCAGACGGTGCTCAGGCAGCCCGGCGGCAGCGGCGGGATGACCGCAGCGATGCCCTTTTCGTTGGCCGCGCACTCGGAACCATCCTCGCGGAAGATCTTCAGGTTGTAGCCATAGACCGGAAAACTTGGCGACCCGTACTTGATCGGCGTCTTTTCGACGCCCGGCAAGGCGGCCAGCATCGGCCAGCCCGTTTCGGTCTGCCAGTAGTTGTCGATCACCGGCTTTTGCAGTTCGTTCATGAACCACTCGTGCGTCGGCTGATCGAGCGGCTCGCCAGCCATGAAGATGTGCCTCAGCGACGACAAGTCGTATTTGTGCATGTAGGCCGGGTCCTGTTTCTTCAGCACGCGGGCAGCTGTCGGCGCCGAGAACATCACGGTGACCTTGTACTTTTCGACAATCTGCCACCAGATGCCCGGGTCGGGGCGCAACGGCGTACCTTCGTACATTACCGTCGCCATGCCGGCAATCAGCGGGCCGTAGATGATGTAGGAGTGGCCGACCACCCAGCCGATGTCCGAGGTCGAGAAATAAGTCTCGCCTGCACTGCCGCAATAGATGTGCTTCATTGACGAAGCTAGCGCCACGGCGTAACCGCCAGTATCGCGCTGCACGCCCTTCGGCTTGCCGGTCGTTCCCGAGGTATACAGGATGTAGGACGGCTCGGACGATTCCAGCCATTCGCACGGCACCTGAGCATCCATGAACTGGTCGCGCAGCGTGGCATAGTCGACATCCCGACCTTCCACCTTGTTGAAGCCCTTGTCCAGGCCACGGTCGATCATCAGTACCTTGGCCGGCTTGTGCTCCGCCAGTTCGATCGCCTCATCCAGCAAATTCTTGTACGGCACAGCCTTGCCACCACGCATGCCGGCATCGGAAGAAACGATCAGCGCCGGCTTGGCATCATCGATGCGAGTGGCCAAGGAGCCCGAAGCAAAACCGCCGAAGACGACCGAGTGAATGGCGCCGATACGGGTCGCAGCCAGGATGGCGAAACAGGCCTGGGCAATCATCGGCATATAGATCAGGACGCGATCGCCCTTCTTGACCCCCAGGCTCTGGTAGATCGCGGCCATGCGCTCGATTTCGCGTTGCAACTCGGCGAAGGTGTAGATCTTCTCCTCGTTTGTTTCGGTCGAAACGTAAATCAAGGCCCTGTCGTTCGGACGCTTGGCAGCGTGGCGATCGACTGCGTTGTGGCACAGGTTGGTCTTGCCACCGACGAACCATTTGGCAAACGGCGGGCGTGAATAGTCACAGACCTGGGAAAACGGTTCCTTCCAGTCGATCAGTTGAGCCTGCTCGGTCCAGAACTCATCGGGCTTCTCGATGGAATATTGATGAAACTCCTTGTACGTTGCCATAAATTCCCTCTATCAATAGGTTTTCCTGCACAACAAAATACGAAACGGACTAATTGTTTTCGGGTTTCCGTTCGCTTAAAAGCAGTTCGATTTCGTCTACCGGTAGCCCGAAATCAAGTTCCTGATTCATCAGTCGCATCAACGGCAACAAGCGCTCAGCCAGCGCCGGCAAATGCGGAATAACGACGCCTTGACGATTGGCAGACAGCAGCTCAAGGGCGTGGTGAATCGAAATCGGCCTTGATGCGGGCAGAATGCCGCCAGAGTCGGTACGGTTTCCGCCCTCATACATGGCGTTTTGCATGCGCTGCCCGGCAAGGTCGAGCAATGCCCCGGCCGAGTCGGCGTGATCGGTCGGGACGCTGGCCAGTCCGATGCTTACCGTCAGGGCCACGGTTTTTCCCTGCACCGAGAGGCGCGCCACCTCAACTGCCTCGCGGACACGCTCGGCAAAGGTTGCGCAAAAAGCCGGTGCCGTACCCGGCGAGACAACTGCGTACTGACCGCTACCGAAGTGCCCGAGACTGTCTTCATGACGCATCTTGCCCCCCAGCATCTTGGCGAAACGGTTGCCGACCTCCTCGGCCATCTGCTCGCCGAGCCGCTCGCAGATGCCGCCAAATCCGTCGAAACCCAGCACCATCACACTGACATCGACACCATGCCGGGTCGCATGTGAAATGGCCTGGGCCGCCTGCAATTCCAGATATTTGCGGGTGAACAATCCGCTCACCGGATCCTGAACCATATGCTCGCGACCGGCGTCCAGATTCTCCCGGGTGCTCGACAACGCCAGAAGATTATTCAGCCGCGTCAAGACCTCCGTGCCGCCAGCCCCCTTCGTCACGAAATCGGATACACCAAGCTCCCTGGCCTTGACTCTCTCCTCCTCGGTTTCCTCTCCGGAAACCAGAATGAATGGCAGTTCCTGCAAGCGTCGAAGTTTCGAGGTGCGCACGCGCTCCAGCAATTCATAGCCGTTCAGCTTGGGCATCTGCAAATCGGAAATCACAGCCCTGATCGAGTGATCAACAACCAGCGACTGCCAGGCCGCTTCACCATCCCCCTCTTCACGCACCTCGTAATGCCCCTTGAGATGCTGGATCAGCGACATACGGACAACACGGGAATCATCGACTATCAAGATACGGGGCAGATCGTCAGCCATTGACAGCCCCCCCTATAGCGACAACACCGGAGGACTCAACCCGATGGGTCACATTGCCGAAATCAAGCCCGCATTCGTCCAGGCAGACGAAGCCGCTGACGGCCATGCCGTCAGGCTCCTTGATTTGCAATGCATTGAAGGAATTCATAGTCTCCTCACCCCTCGTGGATGTAAATTGTATTCATAATTACGAATTATGAACATAGTTGTTGTGGACGATTGCTACAGCACCTTTACAGTGCCAAGCTTTTCAAATACATTTCAAGGCTATGCATAAAGTACTGCTTTCCATCTTGCTCTCAAGCTCGCTGCTGATCGGCGGGATCGGCGCATCTGCGGCCGCTGAGCAGGTTCGCAAGCCGGAGGAGCAGTCGTTTCTGGAACGTTACACCAACGCTGCTCAGGATGTCATCCTTCAAGGATTGAAGTTGGTGGGTGTCCGTTACCGCTGGGGCGGCAACGACGAAGACAGCGGTCTGGACTGCAGCGGTTTTGTTCGCCTGGTGTTCAAGGACAGCATCGGTACCTCCCTGCCCCGCACTGCCCGCGAAATGAGCGAAGTCGGCGAAAAAATCGACTCCCAGCAACTCAAGCCAGGCGACTTGGTGTTCTTCAACACCATGCGCCGGACCTTCTCGCATGTCGGCATTTATCTCGGCGACAATCATTTCCTCCACGCGCCGCGTGCCGGTGCCGAAGTCCGTGTCGAGAACATGGACAGCAGCTACTGGATGTCCCGCTATAACGGCGCCCGACGGATTCTCGAAGGCAATTGATCGAAAGCGGCTTACGAGCCGCTTTTTTTACGCCACAATTCGATAACCATTCTCATTTACAAACCCACCGTTGGTTAGTAAACTGGAACCATTCTCATATCCATGTGGAGTTGCAGCATGAAGTCGATGCCCGTCCTGGTCGCCGCCGCGATCGCCGTTTTCAGCCACCCCGCCATCGCTCAGGAAAACACCCTGAATCTCTATTCCGCCCGGCACTACCAGACCGATGAAGCGCTCTACGCCAACTTCACGCAACAGACCGGCATCAAGATCAACCGCATCGAAGGCAAGGAAGACGAACTGCTCGAACGGATAAAGAACGAAGGCGCCAACAGCCCGGCCGACGTCTTCCTGACTGTCGACGCCGCACGTCTGGCCAAGGCCCACGAACTGGGCCTGTTCGCACCAGTCACCTCCAAACTGCTGGAATCCCGTATCCCGGCCCACCTGCGCACCGAAGACTGGTTTTCCTTCTCGACCCGCGCCCGGGTCATCGTCTACAACAAGGCTACTGTCAAGCCGGAAGACGTCCAAAACTATGCCGACCTGGCCAATCCGAAGCTGAAGGGCAAGTTCTGCTCGCGCTCGGGTTCGCATCCGTACAACCTGTCGCTGATGGCTTCAATCATCGCGCATCAGGGCGAAGCCAAGGCCGAAGAAATCGCCCGCGGCATGGTGGCCAATTTCGCACGCGCCCCGAAGGGCGGGGATACCGACCAGATCAAGGCGGTCTCTGCCGGCGAATGCGGCGTCACCATTTCCAACACCTACTATGTGGCCAGAATGCTACGGTCGGCCAAGCCAGAAGAGCAAAAACTGATGGAGAAAGTAGGCATCGTCTGGCCGGACCAGGGCGGTAACGGGGCCCACATCAACGTTTCCGGCGGCGGCATGCTGAAGACGGCGCCGCACAAGGACGCCGCAATCAAGTTCCTGGAATATCTTGCCTCCGACCAGGCCCAGGCCTATTTTGCCGATGGCAACAACGAATGGCCGGCCGTCGCCAGCGTGAAGATCGCCAATCCGGCGCTGGACTCGCTCGGCAAATTCAAGGCCGACAAGCTGCCGGTCAAGAATCTGGCGATGTACCAAGCCAAGGCCCAGATCATTTTCGACCGCGTCGGATTCAAATAATCCCGCCCCTCGCCAAAGCCCCGGGGATTGCCTACAATCTCCGGATATCGAGGGACTTCGGGAAATGACGAGCAAGGGATTCAACACCAGCCAGCTGATCGAATCCATCCGTGCCGGCCGAGTGAGCAGCGTGATCGATGCGCTGGACGCTGGCGCCGACATCGAGGAGCCGGATATGCACGGCACCCGTGGCTTGCCGTTGCGTGCCGCCTGCTTCGAGGGCAATGAGGCGATTGTTCGTGAACTGCTCGCCCATGGCGCCGATCCAAACGCTGCCGCCAGCGATGGCCCCGGTGCCCCGCTGCGCCTTGCCTTGCGGCGTGGGCACAAGGAAATCGCCGCCCTGCTGCTGCAACAAGGCGCGCAGGTTCCGGAAGGCTTGGCAATCGATCTGTCCATTTTCGTTCTTGAGGTTGCACCACTGGCTACTGAAGCGGTTGCCCCTTTGCTACCGGACGACGAAGCAAACAACATCATCGAATTTACCCAGACGGAAGCCAATCTGGTAACCGAAGACCGGGACACTTCCGAGACCTTCGGCACGGAAACAAACACCCTGTCGATGGATTTGCTGTTCCTGGACGAGCAGGATGCCCTGCTGGACTTCACCGACAAGGACAGCCCGGCCGGACCGGACAAGCCTGCAACCGCCTGACTACCTGCGTCGAGCCGACGAGATCTGGCGCGACAGCGCAATCAGCGGCAACAGGCCGACCGCCACAATGGCCAGCGCAGCAGTCGACGCTTCCGCCAGACGTTCGTCGGAAGCCAGCGTATAAGCTTGGGTGGCCAGCGTATCGAAGTTGAACGGGCGCATGACCAGCGTGGCCGGTAACTCCTTCATGACATCGACGAAGACCAGCAGACCGGCCGTGAATAAACTGCCGCGCAACATCGGCACATGCACCCGGCGCAGCGTTTCGCCCTGCCCCAGCCCCAGGCAGCGCGCCGCATCGTCCATGCTCGGCGTGATCTTGGCCAGGCTGGATTCGACGGTATGCAGCGCAACGGCCAGGAAGCGGACAAGGTAGGCATAAATCAGTGCGGCAATGCCGCCCGTCAGCAGCAGCCCGGGGTTGTGGCCGAACCAGGCTGCCCACTGCCCGGCCAGCCAGTTGTCGAGACGGGTCACCGGAATCAGTACGCCAACCGCGATGACTGCCCCCGGCACGGCGTAGCCGAGGCCGACCAGCCGGTTCAACGCGTGGGCGAAAGTCGCTTTCGACAGCCGCGCGCCGTAAGCCAGCAACAGGGCGAGAAAAACGCCGATGACCGCCGTCGAACCCGCCAGCACAAAGCTGTTGCGCGACAGGGTCAGGAAGCGTTCGCCGAACTGGGCATCGCCCTCGGTCAGCGCCATCTTGAGCAGCAAAGTCGCCGGCAGGACGAAGCCGAGCAGCAGCGGCATGGTACAGGCCAGCGTGGCCAGCCAGGCGGCCGGGCCGCGCAACGTGGCACCAGCCATCGGCCGGTTGCGACCGGTCGTATTGTTGTAACGGGCGCGACCGCGGGACATCCGCTCGGCCATCAGCAGGAAGAGGACAAAGCCAAGCAGCATGGCCGCCAGTTGCGCCGCGGCAACACGGTCGCCGAGCGAGAACCAGGCGCGGTAAATGCCGGTGGTGAAGGTATTGACCGCAAAGTAGGCCACCGTCCCGTAGTCGGCCAGCGTTTCCATCAGCGCCAGCGCAATGCCGGCGACGATGGCCGGCCGGGCCAGCGGCAGGGAAACCGAAAAGAAGGCGCGCCACGAGCCCATGCCCAGCGTCCGAGCGGCTTCGAGCATGCCGCTGGCGCGCTCCAGGAAAGCCGTGCGGGCGAGCAGGTAAACGTAGGGATAGAGGACGCTCATGAACATCAATATGGCGCCCGGCAGGGTGCGGATGTCGGGGAACCAGTAATCGCCGTGCTGCCAGCCGAAGGTTTCGCGCAGCAGGGTCTGCACCGGCCCGACGAACTGCAGGAAATCGGTATAAACATAGGCCATGACGTAGGCCGGCACGGCCAGCGGCAGCACCAGCGCCCATTCGAAGAAACGCCGGCCGGGAAATTCATGCATTGCAGTCAGCCAGGCAGTGGTCACGCCGATGCTGCCGACCCCGCAACCGACGCCCAGACAGAGCCACAGCGAATTGGCGATGTATTCCGGCAGCACTGTCGCCGCCAAATGCGCCCATGTGCCGCTCGTTCCGCCAACAAAAAGATTGAGGCCGACGCTGGCGACCGGTAGACCGGCAAGCACGGCGACTAGAAGGCCGACGATGAGCAGGGGGGAAAAATGGGCGGTACGCATGTCTGTGAATGCGAATTATAATCGACCGCTATGGCTCAACTTGAACTAAATGGCGTCGTCCAGCGCTACGGCACGCATACCGTCGTCGATGGTGTGGACTTTCAGCTCGAAGCCGGCAGCATCGCCTGCCTGCTCGGCCCGTCGGGTTGCGGCAAGACCACCCTGCTGCGCTGCATTGCCGGTTTCGAGGACATCGCTGGCGGCGAGATCCGCTTGCACGGACAAGTGGTCAGCCGTCCCGGCCAGCGGGTCTCGCCCGAGAAGCGCCGGATTGGCATGGTCTTCCAGGATTACGCGCTGTTCCCGCACCTGACCATCGAACAGAACGTTGCCTTCGGCCTTGGCCGCAATCCAAGCGAGGATGCCCATCAGCGCGTTCGCCAGTTGCTGGCCACAGTCGGCCTGAACGGCCAGGGCAACAAGTATCCGCACGAACTCTCCGGCGGCCAGCAGCAGCGCGTGGCCCTCGCCCGGGCGCTGGCGCCGCGGCCGGAATTGATCCTGCTCGACGAGCCTTTTTCCAACCTTGATGTCGGCCTGCGCGAACGTTTGTCGGTCGAGGTCCGCGAGATTCTGAAACGTGAGGGCTGCACCGCCATCATGGTCACCCACGACCAGCATGAAGCCTTCGCCATGGCCGACGAGATCGGCATCATGTACGAGGGCCGCATCCAGCAGTGGGACGTGCCCTACAATCTCTATCACCGGCCGGCCAACCGCTTCGTCGCCGACTTCATCGGCCAGGGCGTGCTGGTCGTCGGCACCGTCGGGGACCACAACAGCGTGCGCATGGAACTGGGCACACTGATTTCCGACACCCCGGTCGAGTGCAACGAGACCTGCTCGGCCTGCGACAACGGCTGCAAGGTCGATGTCCTGCTCCGCCCGGACGACATCGTCCACGACGACAACAGCCCGGTGCAAGCCGAAGTGCTGCACAAGGCCTTCCGCGGCGCCGACATCCTGTACACGCTGAAGCTCGACAGCGGCAGCGAAGTGTTGTCGCTGGTCCCGTCGCACCACAACCACGCGCTCGGTGAAAAAATCGGCATCCGGCTCGACGCCGACCACGTCATCGCCTTCAAGAAGCACGAGGAATGCGACGACCCGGCCTGCGAAATCAGGCTCGAACAGCATCAGGCCAAACCGGTCACCTGGCTGACTGAAGAGCGCACCCGCTGACCCGGCCATGATTCCCTATCTCGGCCCGCTCGACCTTTTTCCGCCGGTCGAATCGGCGCGGGACGACATGGGCGGCCTGCTGGCCGTGGGCGGCGACCTGCTGCCCGACCGCATCCTCGACGCCTACCGGCGCGGCATCTTCCCCTGGGGGACGGTCGACGGGCAGCCGCTGTGGTACAGCCCGGACCCGCGCATGGTGCTCTTTCCCGACGAGTTCCGCCTGACCCGTTCGCTGCGCAAAACCCTGCGCGCCGGTACCTTTGAGGTCCGCTTCGACAGCGACTTCCCCGGCGTCATGGCGGCCTGCGCGTCGACGCCGCGCGACGGCCAGGATGGCACCTGGATCACGCCGGAGATGCTGCACGCCTACACGCGCCTGCATGAACTCGGCTGGGCGCACTCGGTCGAAACCTACGCCGATGGCGTTCTCGTCGGTGGCCTGTACGGCATGGCCATCGGGCGGATGTTCTACGGCGAATCGATGTTTTCCCGGCGCAGCGACGCCTCCAAGGTCGCTTTCGCCCATTTGATCGAGTTTCTCGTGACCCACCAATTCGGCATGATCGACTGTCAGATGTACACCGATCACCTCGCCTCGCTCGGCGGGCGGGAAATCCCGCGCGCCGAATTTCTCGTTCGTCTGTCGGCCTTGACGGCAAGCGGCAGTCCGCGCACCCTGTGGTCGACCGATCCCCTCGACCCTGCGAGATAGCCATGGCCCAGCCCGACGACGCTGCACTGCCCTTCTCGCTGCTCCAGTTCTACGCCACCTCGCCCTACCCGTGCAGCTACCTGGCCGACCGCGAGGCCCGCTCGCAGGTCGCCACGCCGGCCCACCTGATCGACAGCGAAATCTACAGCGCGCTGGTCCGTGCCGGTTTCCGCCGTAGCGGCGTGTTCACCTACCGCCCCCATTGCGACGGTTGCCGTGCCTGCGTGCCGGTACGCCTGCCGGTCGCCGACCTGCACCCCAACCGCAGCCAGCGCCGCGCCATGAAGCGCCACGCCAACCTGCGCGCCCGCGAACTGCCGCTGGTCTACCTCGACGAGCATTACGCACTGTACAACCGCTACCAGCAGGCCCGCCACCCCGGCGGCGGCATGGACGAGGACAGCCACGAGCAGTACGCCCAGTTCCTGCTGCAAAGCCGCGTCGACACGCGGCTGATCGAGTTTTCCGAAGACGGCATCGTGCGCATGGTCAGCCTGATCGACATCCTCGACGACGGCCTGTCCTCGGTTTACACCTTCTACGACCCGGACGTTGCCGAGGCCAGTTACGGCACCTACAACATCCTGTGGCAGGCGGCACAATGCCACGCCCTCGGCCTGCCCTACCTCTACCTCGGCTACTGGATCGCAGCCAGCCGCAAGATGGCCTACAAGGCCGCCTTCCGGCCCATCGAAGGCCTGATCGACGGCCACTGGGTCACCCTGCCGGAAACCACATCGCCGTGAAACGCTGCATCCTGCTGGCGCTGCTCGTCCCCCTCTGCGTCTTTGCCGGCGAGGAGCGCATCCCCTACGCCTGCGACAACGGCAGCCACATCGACATCTCGTTTTCGGCCAATGCCGACGGCCGGCCGCTGGCCCAACTGCATTTCGCCGACGAAGCAGTGACCCTGCCGCTCGTCCCGTCCGCCTCCGGCGCGCTCTATCGCAATGGCGACATCCGCCTGCATACCAAAGACGACGACGCCCTCCTCGAAGACGGCAAGGGCAATCGCCGCCACTGCACGCGCGGCACCACCCCGCCGGCCGGCGCACAGGCTGCGCAGCCAGCTGCGGCCAGCAGCCTCATCGACATAACCGGTCGCGTCACCACCCTTGCCCGCATCGCCCTGCCACCCGACGCCACGCTGACCATCCGCGTCGAAGACACCGGCCGCCCCGGCAAGCCGCTGACGCTGGCCGAACAAAGCTATGCGCTGAACGGCGCCCAGGTCCCCATCCCCTTTGCCGCCAGCGTCGACCGCGACCTGATCGGCAAAAAAAGCCGGCTGATCGTCGTCGCCCGCATCGAGGCCGGCCGCAAGCTGCTCTTTGCCGGCAACAAGGCCTATCCGGTCGCGCCGAACGAAGCGCCGGCGTCGTTCGAACTGGTGCTCAAACCGGCCAATCGCCCGGTGCGCTGAATCGGAACCGCTGGAAAATTTTGATTTTGGCCTTTTTTTGAGGCCGACCGTAGCATTCTGTCGTCAGGCGTTCGGCGCCTGCTCGAAGCTGCGAAAACTGCCTTCGCCGAGGGCGACATGCACATGCTGCACGATGGCGTGGTTCGGGCCGCGCCGCGCCCAGACGATCAGCTTCAGCACCGCCTCCTCCTCGCCGACGGCCATTGCCTCGACGCTGCCATCGGCGCGATTGCGCACCCAGCCGACCACGCCGAGCTTCGTTGCCTGCTCGACCATGGACCAGCGATAGCCGACGCCCTGGACCCGACCTTCGATGATGAGATGCCGCGCAATGCTGCCCATACCCTGCTCCGCCAACGGCCCGAAAAATTAGCCAATGAAATCATTATATTAGCAAAAGGCGAAACTGCGGCAGATCAAGGATTGTCGAATACACTGGATCAACAATGACAACCGCCCCGACGACAGAGGTCCGATTGATGAAGCGTTACACCCTATTCCTGCTCGCCGCCCTGCTTGGCTCCCCGGCGTTTGCCCAGGTGACGAGCCACGACCAGCCGATCCACGACGCCGCCCGGACCGGGACCGCCAACGACGTCAGCCGCCTGCTCAAGGCCGACCCCAAGCAGCGCGACGTCCGCACCTCGCTCGGTTCGACGCCGCTGCACCTGGCCGCGATGAACGGGGACATCGGCCCCATGAAATCCCTGATCGCCGCCGGCGCCGACCCCAACGCCCGCGACAACGAGGGCGCCACGCCGCTGCACATGGCCGCTTACGCCAGCCGGCCCAAACACGTCCAGATGCTGCTCGAAGCCGGCGCCGACCCGCTGGCCAAGACCGACAACGGCCGCGACGCCGGCTCCATGGCCCGCAAGGTCAAGGCCGACGAAACGGCCGGCGTGCTCTCGCTGTGGATACTCAAAGGCTGCAAGGCCGGCAAGCCATGCTGAAAGCCGCCCTGCTGCTCGGCCTGGCACTCCTCGCCGGCCCCGGCCGGGCCGAACCGGCCAAAGCCTGGCCGACCATCGAAGTCTTCATCCCCGCCGTCTGCCTCGCCTGCATCGACTGGGCCGAACACCTGCGCCAGAACGGCCTGACCGTCAAAGTCACCCAGGTCCCGGAAAAAGACATGGAAGCCGTCAAACGCCGCCTGAAAGTGCCGAAGGATCTCGAAGCCGTGCCCAGCGCAACGGTCGCCGGCTACTTCATCGAAGGCCACGTACACGCCGACCAGATCAAGGAACTGCTGACCGAAAAACCCAAGGCCTTAGGGCTCGCCGTCCCCGGCCTGCCCCTCGGCGCCCCCGGCCGCGAATTCTCCAGCCCGACCTGCGAGACGGCATGCACCATGCTCGACAAGGACAGCGAAGCCGCCCCGCGAGTGCGCCGCGAGTTTTACGAAACCCTGCTCGTCAAGAAAGACGGCAAGACCTCGATTTACGCGCGGCACTGAGTCAATGCACTTTCGCCAAGCGGGAAAAGCAATTGGCGACTTTCAGCTGCCAAAAGCGGCCATCTGTGAATTCACCTCAAAACGGACTTCTCATTGGGCGTTATGAAAACTCGTCGGACCAATTACCGTAAAGAACGTGAGCGCTTTCTAGTTGAAAGTTTTATCCGCAATGCAAGCCTCCAAGCGGAAATAGTTGAAGCTCGCGAAGCTCCTGACTTCATTATTCGCGTAGATGGCAAGCTATTGGGCCTTGAGGTCACTGAGCTGTTTGTTTCGGATACTCCCGGAGGCGAGTCCTTGCAAGCACGAGAATCGATCTCGTCTCAGATAGTTGCCAATGCTCAGCGCCTGTATCAGGCAGCACATGGAGCTCCTGTCCACCTGTCCATGTGCTTTTTTCCCGGCATGAGTCTCAGAGATATCAATCGAGATAAAACAGCTCAGGCTATTTGCGATTTTGTACTCGCCCTCGACATTGCCGTTTCCGAACGCATAGATTGGCGTCCGGAGGATTACGAAGATCAACAGATTCAGCTTCCAGAGCAAATTGCCTTTGTTCACGCGCTTGGTGTTCCAAGCTTCGATATGGCTCATTGGGCAGAGGCTAGAGCAGGCTGGGTTGCCCCCCTTGAAGAAGCATCTCTGCAGCAGCGTATAAATGAGAAGGCGAAGCGAATAGCTACTTATCGGAATGCGATTCCAACAAACTGGCTACTTGTCGTTGCAGACGCTATGAAGCCTTCATCATTGATCAAGGCAAAATCAAATTTCGCCGCAAACAACCTGCGAAGTCCTTTTGATCGAACTTTTTTCTATCGACATCCTGACGATTTCATAGAGCTATGCGTAGGGCGTTGACACCCGAAAAATCTGATAGCCGGACATCAAAATTCAACGCATTTTGATCCCCAAGCTACGCTCTGGTGCACTTCACATCCAGCGTTAAGCGGCAGCTTTTCCGTTCCCCCCCTTGCCGCTTTGGGTCGATTTCTGTCAGCCACCGCCGATAATTTTCGGAATGCTACGGTCGGCCGAAAAAAATGCCCAAAATCGAAATTTCACCGGCCATCACGGGCGCAGGAAATCCTTGTACATCATCTCGGCCCAGGCGACGTCTTCGCCGGCCGGGTTGGGGTCGCGGGTTTGTTTGACGGTTTGCAGCAGGAAGCCGTCGCCGCGCATCCGGTAACTGGTTTCGATGCGGGTGTTTTCGAGCGGATCGACGCTGCTGGTGACGTGGCAGACGCTTTCCGGCAGCACGGGCGGATAGGCCATGCTGGTGGCCTGTTCGGCGATCTGGCGGGCGACCGAAAAACCCATGCGGTTGGCGACCTGGCCGGTTTTCGGGTAGTAGCCGAACAGCGGCGAAACGAGGCCGGCGGCGTCGCCGATGATGAAGACGCGCGGGTCGGCGGGGCTGCGGAAATCGGCGGCGCCCTGGGCGGCCCAGCCGCTTGGCCGGCCGCCCTCCTCGGGGCGGATCAGCTTGGCTTGCCAGAGCAGGTCGGCGGCCTGTTGCGGCGGGCAGAGCAATGCCTCGTCGAAGCGAATGTCGTCGACTTCGGTGCTGACCGTCCGGCGCGCCGGGTCGATCTGGCGGACCTTGGCGTGGTCGAGGTAGGTGATCTGGTCCTTGAAGCGGTCGAGCAGAATCGAACGGAAGGCCGGCATGATCGGGTTGGGGTCGACGACGACCAGTTTGCCGGGAATCTTCTGCGTCTTCAGCCACCAGGCGATCAGCATCGCCCGCTCGTAGGGGGCCGGCGGGCAGCGGTACGGAGCGGGCGGGATGGTCATCAGCAGGTCGCCGCCCTTGAAGGCCATCAAGCGCTGTTTCAGGCCGGCCAGATCGGCGCCGGCCACCATGGCGCCAGAATACCGGCGCAACTCGGTGACGGTGGCCGGATCATCGACCTGCCAGGCCGCCCAGTTCTCGCGGATGCCGGGCGACAGGACCAGCCAGTCGTAGGCTAGCGTCTCACCGCCAGCGACGACGACGCGCCGCTCGCGGTCGATGGCGTCGACGCTGGCCTGCCGGAACTGGTAGCGGAAACGCTTTGCCAGCGCAGCGTAGTCGTGGCTTTCGATGGCCACGTCGCCGTGGCCGACCAGCCAGCGATTGCTCAGCGCGAAGGAGTGAAAGGCCGGCTGGCGGTCGATCAGCACGACTTCCAGCCCCGGCGCCAGGGCGCGCAGATGGCGGGCCGCCGCCAGGCCGCCCCAGCCGCCGCCGACAATCACCACGCGTTGCGGCGCCGCGCGGGCGAGGCGGACGAAGGGCAGCAGCCCGGCGCCGGCGAGGAAGTGTCGGCGGCTGATCATCGTGAAAAACCCGCTTGAACCGCAGAGGCGCGGAGATGCAGAGCAAACCCCGCTTTTTCTCGCTTTCCCTCGGCGCCTCTGCGTCTCCGCGGTGAAATTCCTGCCGTCATTGGTAACGCAGCGCTTCGATCGGGTCGAGCCGCGCCGCCTTGCGCGCCGGATACCAGCCGAAGAAGATGCCGACGCCGGCGGCGACGGCAAAGGCGATCAGCGCGGCGCTGCCGGAGATGACGATGACCATGCCGGTGAAGGCGTTGATGGCCAGCGCGATGGCGAGGCCGAGGATCAGGCCGATCAGGCAGCCGGCGAAGGAGATCATCACCGCTTCGAGCAGGAACTGGCTGAGGATGTCCTTCTGGCGGGCGCCGATGGCCATGCGGATGCCGATCTCGCGGGTTCGTTCGGTGACCGAGACGAGCATGATGTTCATGATGCCGATGCCGCCGACGAGCAGCGAGATCGAGGCGATGGCGCCGAGCAGGATGGACATCGTGCGCGTCGTTTCGGCTTCCGATTCGGCAGCCGCCGACAGGTTGCGCATGAAAAAGTCGTTGCCCATGCCTTCGCGCAGGCGGTGGCGCTGGCGGAGCAGCGATTCGGTGTCATTCATGACGCGCGGCATGGCCTCGGCCGATTCGGCCTGGACCATCAGCATGCGCACCGAGCCCAGGAAGGGCGTACCGAAGACCTTGCGCTGGGCGGTGCTCAGCGGAATGATCACGGTGTCGTCCTGGTCATTGCCGTCGAGATTCTGGCCCTTGCTGCCGAGCACGCCGATGACGATGAACGGGTTCTGCTGGATGCGCATGGTCTTGCCGACCGGGTCTTCGTCGCCGAACAGGTTTTGCGCCGTGGTCTTGCCGAGCAGCGCGACGCGCGTCGCCGCACGCACGTCGGAATCGCCGAAGGCGGCGCCGCTGGCGATTGTCCATGCCCGGGCATCGAGGTATTCCGGCGTTGTGCCGACGACGTTGGCGCTCCAGTTTTGCGAGCCGTAGACCAACTGGCGACGACCCTGGTGAGTAGGCGCCACGTGGACGACGCCGTCGAGTTCGGCGATAGCCTCGCCGTCGGCCACAGTCAGCGTCGGCCCGCCGGCCGAACCGCTGCGCACACCGGCCGCCGTAAAGGAGCCGGAGAGGACGATGAACAGGTTGGAGCCCATGGTGCTGATCGTCTGCTGGACGGCGAACTGCGCGCCCTGGCCGATGGCCATCATGATCACCACGGCGCCGACGCCGATCACCATGCCGAGCATGGTCAGCGCCGTGCGCATGCGGTTGGCGCCCATTGCCAGCCAGGCTTCGCCGAGCATCGGATGGATCATGCCGCCCCCGTCAGGTGGTCGCCGACGATCTGCCCGTCGAGAAAGCGGACCTGCCGCTTGCAGTGCGCAGCAATATCCGGCTCGTGGGTAACCATCACGATGGTGATGCCCTCGGCGTTGAGCTCGCCGAACAGGCGCATGATTTCCTCGCTGGTGTGGCTGTCGAGGTTGCCGGTCGGCTCGTCGGCGAGGATCAGCCGCGGCTCGTTGACCAGCGCCCGTGCGATGGCGACGCGCTGCTGCTGGCCGCCGGAAATGCGGTTGGGCAGCGATTCGGCATACTGGCCGAGGCAGACCTTGTCGAGCATGACGCGCGCTCGCGCCTGCCGCGTTGCCTTGTCCACGCCGGCATAGACCAGCGGCAGGGCGACATTGTCCTGCAGGCTCATCCGCGGCAGCAGGTTGAAGCCCTGGAAGACGAAGCCCAGCGTCCGGTTGCGCAAGACGGCCAGCGCGTCTGTGTCCAGCTGGGCGACGTTCTCGCCGGCCAGCAGGTAGTCGCCGACGGTCGGCGTGTCGAGGCAGCCGAGCAGGTTCATGAAGGTGGATTTGCCGGAACCGGACGGGCCCATGATGGCGATGTACTCGCCGGGCATGATCTGAAGGTCGACGCCTTTCAGCGCCGGGAACAGGCCGGCCGCCGTTTCGTAGGATTTGCCGAGGCCGGAGACCCGGATGACCGGCTCATTTGCCACTGCGTTCATCAGAACATCCGCATGCCGACCGAGGACGGCGGCTTGACGCCGTTGCTGTTCTCGCCGGTGACGACGCGCTCGCCTTCCTTCAGCTCGCCGCCAACGATCTCGGTCATCCGGTTGTCGGTGATGCCGAGCTGGACGCTGACCGGCTTGATCTCGTCGCCAGCCAACACGTGGACCGTGCCGCTCTGGCCGTCGCGCTTCTTGCCCTTGGCGGGGCCTTTCGGAGCGCTGCCGTCGGCGCCGGCGCCCGATCCCGGCGTCGGCACCGATGCTACGGTCGGCCCGTTTTTAGGGCCATTTTCAGCTTTCTTGTCGGCTGGATCGGCAGGCTTGAAGCGCAGCGCGGCGTTCGGCACCAGTAGCACGCCTTCGCGCTTCTGGACGCCGATATTGACATAGGCCGTCATGCCCGGCAGCAAGACTTCTTCCGGATTGGCGACGTTGATGCGGACGTTGTAGGTGACGACGTTCTGCTGGTTGGTCGGGTTCAGGCGGATCTGCTGGACATCGCCGGTGAAATGGCGGTTCGGGAAGGCATCGACCGTAAAGCGCGCCTTCTGGCCTTCGCGGATGCCGCCGATGTCGGCCTCGGCAAAGCTGGTGTCGATACGCATTTCCGACAGATCCTGGGCGATCTTGATCAGCGTCGGCGTCTGGAAACTGGCCGCCACCGTCTGGCCGAGATCGACGACGCGGTCGATGACCACGCCGTCCACCGGCGAGCGGATCACCGTGAAATTGAGGTTGGCCCGGTCGCGCTCGTTCTGCGCCTTGGCCAGCGCCACCTGGGCCCGGGCCGATTTCAGCGCCTGGCTGGCCTGGTCGTACTCCTGCTTCGAGACGTACTCCTGGGTGAGCAGCGACTTCATCCGCGCCTCGTTGGCCTGCGCCAGTTCCAGCGTCGCCTGGGCGTTGACGACATTGGCCGCGCTCTGCCGTTCGGTCGCCGAAACCAGCGCGTCGTCGAGTTCGAGCAGCGCCTGCCCCTTTTTGACCTTGTCGTTGAAATCGACGTAGAGCTTCCTGACCGTGCCCGACACCTGCGTACCGACGCTGATCAGCACGACCGGGTTGAGCGTGCCGTTGGCCGACACCGTCTGCGTCACGTCGCCCTTCTCGACCGCCGCCAGCTTGTAGCGCGCTTCCGGCTTCTGCGCCTCGCGCTGCTTGGCGTACCAGACGCCGCCGCCGATCAGCCCGGCGGCCACGCTCACTCCGATCAGAATCTTGCCGATACGTTTCATGGTCTTCCTTCCGCCGCCGGTTGCAGCAGCGTGTAATCGAGCGCGCCCATCGCCTGAGCCAGCGTGGCGCGGTAAACATTCCAGTCGAGCTGCGCCTGGATGCGCTGCAACCGGGCGCTGGCCAGCGCGCTCTGCGCGGTCAGCAGATCGAGCACAGTGCCGACGCCGGCCTTGTAGCGGCCGAGCGCCACCTTGGCCGACTGCTCGGCGCTGGCCACCAGATCGGCCGTCGTCTTCAGGCTCTGTGTCGCCGTTGTCAGGCTCTGGTAGGCACGCCAGACGTCGAGCGCCACCTGGTTCCTGATCCGGTCGCGCTGCGCCGCCCGGACCTCGGCCTGCGCCGCCGCCGAACGCACGCGGTAAGTCGTGTCGAAGCCGGCAAAGATCGGCACGTTGAGGCTCAGGCCGATGCTGTTGCCCCGGGTGACGACGCCAGCCGACTCCTGCCAGCTCGGCCCGGCCGCCAGCGAAATCGTCGGCCGCCCCTGGGCGCGGGCCAGATCGACGCCAGCCTCGGCCGACTTGACCTGCGCCTCGGCCGCCCGCAAGTCGGGACGTCGGGCCTGCGCCTCATTGATCAAGCCATCGACTTGCTGCTGGAAAGACGTCTCCGTCGGGGCCGCCGGCAAATCGGCCAGCACCATGGCCTGCTGCGCGCCGAAGCCGAGCGCATTGGCCAGCGCACCCAGCGCATTGCGCGCCTCGCCCTCGGCCCTGATGCGGTTCAGCGTCGCCTGCGACAGCGCCGTCTGCGCCTGCAGGCGGTCGGCCGGGGTGGCAACGCCGACGTTGTAACGCGCATCGGCCGCCCGGTAGCTCTCGCCGGCAGCCCGCTCGGCCTCGTTGGCCGACACCACGGCGGCCTGCGTCGCCTGCGCCGCGTAATAGGTTTGCAACGCCGCCAGGAACAGCGCCTGCACGGTCGCATCCTGTGTCGCCGCCGCGGCGTTGAGCAATTGCCGGGCATTCTCGACATTGGCCGAACGCTGGCCAAAATCGACCAGCAGCCAGGACAGCGTCAGCGCCGCCGAAGTCCGGGTGAACGGGTTGTTTTCATTCTGGAAGCGTGTCGCACTGGCGCTGGCGTCGATATTCGGCAAATAGCCGCCCTGCGCGACGCCGACCAGCGCCGCCTGCACCCGCGCCGACGCCCACACCTCGCGGGTCTGCGGGTGATTGCACAGCGCCAGGTCGACGGCATCGACGGCAGTCAGCGCGGTCGTCGGCAAGGCCGTGGCGCACGGCGCCTCGCCGACACGCGCGGAGAGGCGCGGCGACGGCCTGAGCGGCGCCATCGCTTCGGTGTCGAAGGGATCGGCCAGTCCGCCGGCCCAGGCGGGGGTGACGGCTACAGCAATCAGGAAAAAACAGGGCAAAAATCGCATGGGCAGAAGTTTAGCCTTGGCGGGGGGAATTAGGCGTTTCTGATTGTTTCAGAATCAGCGGATTATCGTTGAACTGGCCGTCGCTGCCATCGGCGCAGATCAAGAAAGCATTCGCATGATGCGTTGGGTGGTTTTCTCAAACTTTGCTTTCCGCCTTGAGGGCGGGCGTACTTTCTTTTGCTTCGCCAAAAGAAAGTAGCCAAAGAAAAGGCGACCCCCGGGTCGGCGCCGGCTGCGCCGGTCCCTTGCGCTACTCGCCACTGGCGGGGGCTGCGGAACTCGGGGCTACGCCCCTCAGACAGTCCTCGCCCCTTTTCCGCCAGCCGCTGCGTTGCTCAGCGCCTCTCAGGGGGACCCGAAAGGCGTCCGGGATCGAAATCCTGTCCGGGAAACGGAATGCTACGGTCGACCCCAAAAAAAGGCCAAAATCAAAAAAAGCCGGCGGTCGAGTCCGGATGGTTCACCGGGCCCCTTGGGAGGCGCCGAGCAACGCAGGCTGGCGCGGAAAAAGGGCGAGGACTGTCTGAGGCCCGCAGGGCCGAGTTCCGCAGCCCCCGCGTCAACCGAGTAGCGCAGGGAACCGGCGAAGCCGGCGCCGACCCAGGGTCGCCTTTTCTTTGCTTACCTTTCTTTTGGCGAAGCAAAAGAAAGTAAGACGCGCCTCAAGCGCGGAAAACCAAGCTTGAGAACGCGGAAAACACCCCCGCTATGCGGTAAAATGCCGCCCCATCATGCTATATCCCCTGATCCGCAAATTCTTCTTCTCCCTCGACGCCGAAACCGCCCACGGCATCGGCATGCAGGGCATTGACCGCGTCGCCTGCCTGATGGCCAAACCGGTTGCCCCGTGCCCGGTCGAGGTCATGGGCCTCAAGTTCCCCAATCCGGTTGGCCTGGCCGCCGGTCTGGACAAGAACGGCGACCACATCGACGGCCTGGCCAAGCTTGGCTTCGGCTTCATCGAAATCGGCACGATCACCCCACGCCCACAGGACGGCAACCCGAAGCCCCGCCTGTTCCGCATCCCGGAAGCGCAGGGCATCATCAACCGGATGGGCTTTAACAACGCCGGCGTCGACCAGTTGCTGCGCAATGTCCGCGCCGCCGAATTCCCGAAAAAGGGCGGCATCCTCGGCATCAATATCGGTAAGAACGCGACGACGCCGATCGAGAAGGCCGCCGACGATTACCTGATCTGCCTCGACAAGGTCTACAACGACGCCAGCTATGTCACCGTCAACATCTCGTCGCCGAACACCAAGAACCTGCGCGAACTGCAGAAGGACGAGGCGCTCGACGACCTGCTGGCGCAACTGAAGGCAAAGCAGCTACAGCTCGCCGACCAGTACGGCAAATACGTGCCGATGGCGCTGAAGATCGCCCCCGATCTCGACGACGAGCAGATCACCGCCATCGCTGACGCCCTGCGCCGCCACCGTTTCGATGCGGTGATCGCGACCAACACCACGCTATCGCGCGAGGGCGTCGAAGGCCTGCCGAATGCCGCCGAAACCGGTGGCCTGTCCGGCAAGCCGGTTTTCCAGAAATCGACCGCCGTGCAGAAAAAGCTGTCGATTGCCCTGGCCGGCGAACTGCCGATCATCGGCGTCGGCGGCATCATGGGTGGCGAAGACGCGGCCGAGAAAATCCGCGCTGGCGCCAGCCTGGTGCAGTTCTACAGCGGCTTCATCTACCGCGGCCCCGACCTCGTGGCCGAAGTGGCGGAGACCCTGGCCCACGTGATGCGCAAGAAAACCGTATAGGGTCATAAGGAGCCCAAGTTGTCCCGCTTATGGCAAAGCCGGATAATACGGGCCACAAACTACCTCCTCTTATGAGCCACTACTTATTCATCCTCGTCGGCGCGGTTCTGGTCAACAACGTCGTGCTGGTGAAGATCCTCGGCCTGTGCCCCTTCATGGGCGTTTCCAAGAAGCTGGAAACTGCCTACGGCATGGGTGCCGCGACGACCTTCGTGCTGACCATGGCGACCGGGGCCAGCTACATCATCGACCATTACCTGTTGATGCCGTTCGGGCTGGAATACCTGCGCACGCTGTCCTTCATCGTCACGATTGCCGCCATCGTCCAGCTGACCGAAATGGTCATCGCCAAGACCTCGCCGACGCTGCAGCAGACGCTGGGCATCTACCTGCCGCTGATCACCACCAATTGCGCCGTGCTCGGCGTGCCGCTGCTCAACATCGCCAACGGCTACAACTTCGTTGAATCACTGTTGTTCGGCGCCGGCAGTGCCTTCGGTTTCTCGCTGGTGCTGGTCCTCTTCGCCGGCATCCGCGAACGCATCGAAGGCGCCGATGTCCCGCTCTATTTCCGCGGCGCGGCCATCGCGATGGTTACCGCCGGCCTGATGGCGCTCGCCTTCATGGGCTTCGCCGGCCTGGACAAGTATCAGTAGCCCCATGGACATCCTGCTCGCCATCGCCATCATGGCCCTTGGGGCGGTCGTCCTCGGGGCGGCGCTCGGTTTCGCCTCGATCAAGTTCAAGGTCGAGGGCGACCCGCTGATCGAAAAGATCGAGGCCATCCTGCCGCAAACGCAGTGCGGCCAATGCGGCTATCCCGGCTGCAAGCCCTACGCCGAGGCCATCGCCAAAGGCGACGAGATCAACAAGTGCCCACCGGGCGGCACCGAAGGCGTCCAGCGCCTGGCTGACCTGCTCGGCCGCGAAGTCAAGCCGCTCGATGCAGAGGAAAAGCCCAAGCAGGTCGCCATCATCGACGAGAACACGTGCATCGGCTGCACGCTGTGCATCCAGGCCTGCCCGGTCGACGCCATTGTCGGCGCCGCCAAGCAGATGCACACCATCATCGCCCAGCAATGCACCGGCTGCGAACTGTGCCTGCCGCCCTGCCCGGTCGAATGCATCCACATGGCAGTGATCGGCGAGAACATCGACAACTGGAAGTGGAAGTATCCGGTCGTTGAAATCAAGGCGGCTCCGCTGAAGGAAGCCGCGTAATGCTGATGAACCTGTTCAAGTTCAAGGGCGGCGTCAAGCCGCCGACCAACAAAACGCAGTCGGTGACCCTGCCGATCGCCGCCGCCCCGCTGCCGTCGCGCCTCGTCGTGCCGCTGCACCAGAGCATCGGCGGCATGCCACGCCCGGTCGTCCAGGCCGGCGACAAGGTTTTGAAAGGCCAGTTGATCGGCGAGGCCGACGGCTGGATCTCGGCCGCCGTGCACGCCCCGACTTCGGGCACCGTGGTCGAGGTGGCGATGCATGTGCAGCCGCACCCGTCGGGTCTCGACTCCCTGTGCGTGGTCATTGAGCCGGACGGCCGTGACGAGTGGATCGCCCACCAGCCCTTCGACTACGCCAACGCGACGCCCGACGCGGCCCGCAACTACCTGCAGCAGTCCGGCGTCGTCGGCCTCGGCGGCGCGGTCTTCCCGACCCACGGCAAGCTGACGCCGTCGAAGACGGTGCCGATGGCCGAGCTGGTCATCAACGGCGCCGAATGCGAACCCTTCATCACCTGCGACGACCTGCTGATGCGCGAACGCGCCGAGGAAGTCGTGCGTGGCATTGGCATCTTCCGCGACCTGCTGCAGCCTGAGAAGGTGCTGATCGGCATCGAGGACAACAAGCCGGAAGCCGCCGCCGCCATGCGTGCCGCCATCCAGGCCGTCGGCGAAGATTTCGCCGTCGTCCAGGTGCCGACGCTCTACCCGGCCGGCGGTGCCAAGCAGTTGATCCGCGTGCTGACCGGCAAGGAAGTCCCGGCCGCCAAGCGCTCGACCGACCTCGGCGTTCAGTGTTTCAACGTCGCCACCGCCTACACCGCCTGGCGCGCCATCGCCCACGGCGAGCCAGTCGTTTCCCGACTGGTCACGGTCACCGGCAACGTCCACGCGCCGCGCAACTACGAAGTGCTGATCGGTACGCCGATGGGCGAACTGCTCAAGCTGGCGCAGCCGCACCCGGATACCGACGGCATCGTGATGGGCGGCCCGATGATGGGTTTCCTGGTGCCGAACGACCAGGTGGCGGTGGTCAAGGCGACCAACTGCCTGATTGCCCACTCGGAACGCCTGTTCCCGCCCAAGGCGCCGGAAATGCCGTGCATCCGCTGCGGCGCCTGCGCCGAGGCGTGCCCGCACGAACTGCAGCCTTTCGAGATGTACTGGTTCTCGCGCGCCAAGAATTTCGGCAAGACGCAGGAATACGCCATTTTCGACTGCATCGAATGCGGCTGCTGCTCCTTCGTCTGCCCGTCGCGCATTCCGCTGGTCCAGTATTTCCGCTTCGCCAAGAGCGAGATCTGGGCGCGCGAACGCGAGAAGAACGCCGCCGACCAGGCCAAGGCACGCTTCGAATTCAAGCAATTGCGCGAAGAGCGCGAAAAGGCCGAGAAGGCCGAAAAGCTGGCCAAGGCCGCCGCCGCCCAGGCCGCCAAGAAGGCTGCCGAAGCGGCAGCGGCCGCCGCTGCGCCGGCCGAAGCACAGCCGGCGTCCGGCGAAGCCGCCCCGACGCCAAATGCTACGATCGCCCCCGAAAAAGACGCAAAACGGGCCACCATCGAAGCCGCCATGGCCCGCGCGAAAGCCCAGCGCGAGGCAGTCCAGCCCAAGAATGTTGACGCGCTGACCCCCGAGCAGCAGCAGGCCGCCGCCGAGATCGAGGCGCGCCGCGTCGCCGCCCACCTGATCGAGCCCGAGCCGACCGCCCCGGCCAGCGAGAAAACCGAATAATGTTCGCCCCCGCCCCCTTCCTTCTCAAAGACGTCAGCGTCAGCCAGGTGATGATCCAGGTCTGCGTCGCGCTGATCCCCGGCATCGCTGCCTACGCCTGGCTGGTCGGCCCGGCCATCCTGGTCCAGCTGGTCATCGCCACGCTCGCCGCGCTGCTGGCCGAAGCCGTCATGCTGCACCTGCAGAAGAAGCCGCTGGCCATCTTCCTGTCCGACGGCTCGGCCATCGTCACCGCCTGGCTGATCGCCCTGACCTTCCCGCCGCTCGCCCCGTGGTGGCTGGTTGCCACCGGCACGGTGTTCGCCATCGTGGTCGCCAAGCACCTCTACGGCGGCCTAGGCCAGAACCCGTTCAACCCGGCGATGGTCGCCTTCGCCGTCTGCATCGTTGCCTTCCCGGCGCTGATGTCGCAATGGCCGAGCATTGGCCTCGAACTGCCCTTCGTCGATCAGGTCAACGTCATCCTCGGCCTGGCGCCGCGCGTCGATGCGCTGTCCGGCGCGACGCCGCTCGACGCGATGAAAACTGCACTCAAGCTGGGTGATGGCAGCGTCAATGTCGCCAGCCTGCTGGTCAACCAGGACATTTACGGCAATTTCGCCGGACGCGGCTGGGAATGGGTCGCTGCCGGCTACCTGCTCGGCGGCCTCTGGCTGTGGCAACGCAAGCTGATCACCTGGCACGTTCCGGTCGCCTTCATCGGCGCCCTGCTCGTCATGTCCGGCGCCCTCTGGCTGTACCAGCCAGCACAGTTCGCCAGCCCGCTGTTCCACCTGTTCTCCGGAGGCTCGATGATCGGTGCCTTCTTTATCGCGACCGACCCGGTTTCCGGCTGCACGACGCCGCGCGGCAAGCTGATTTTCGGTGCCGGCGCCGGCCTGCTCGCCTACATCATCCGCGTCTTCGGCGGCTATCCCGATGGCGTCGCCTTCGCCGTGCTGCTGATGAACCTCAGCGCACCGGTCATCGACCTGCTCACCCAGCCGCGGATTTTCGGCATGAAGGACAAGGCATGAGCGAAGTCCGCGCCTTCACCGCCCAGGGTATGGCCGTACGCACGGCGGCAATCCTCTTTGTCTTCGTGATCATCTTCACCGGCCTGCTCTCCGCCGCCTACCTGTGGACCAAGCCGGCCATCGAGGCCTCGGCGGTCGAGGAAAAAATGAAGTTGATCGACGAGGTGCTACCGCGCGCCGAGTACGACAACGCGCTGCTCCAGGAAGCGATCTCGTTGCCGCCGACGCCGGAACTCGGGCTGGCCGAGACCAGCAGTCTCTTCCTCGCCCGCAAGGCTGGCCAACCGGTCGGCGCCATTTTTGAAGCTGTTGCGCCGGACGGCTATGCCGGCAAGATCCGCCTGCTCGTCGCCATCCGTGCCGACGGCCAGGTGGCAGGCGTGCGCGTCATCCAGCACAAGGAAACGCCGGGCCTCGGCGACTACATCGAGGTCAAGAAGGACAAGAACAAGGCCCGGCCGTGGATCACCCAGTTCACCGGCAAGCCGCTGGCCGGTGCTGCCGACAAGGACTGGAAGGTCAAGAAGGATGGCGGCCGCATCGACCATTACGCCGGTGCAACCGTCACCCCACGCGCCGTGTCCAAGGCCGTATTGAAGGCCGCCCAGTGGGCCGCGGCCAACCGCGACCGGCTGTTTGCCGAAGGAGCGACCAAATGATCACCCGCGACGAACTGCAGACCATCGCCCGCAATGGCATCTGGAAACAGAACACCTCGATTGTCCAGATTCTCGGACTCTGCCCGCTGCTGGCAGTGACCACCAACGCCGTCAATGGCGTCATGCTGTCGCTGGCCACCATCGTCGTCATGGCGCTGTCCAACGTCGCCGTCGCCTCGCTGCGCAACTTCATCCCGCACGAAATCCGCATCCCGGTCTTCATCCTGATCGTCGCCGCGCTGGTCACCGTCGTCGACCTGCTGTTCAACGCCAATCTGCACGAGCTTTACCTGGTGCTCGGCATCTTCATCCCGCTGATCGTCACCAACTGCATCGTGCTTGCCCGCGTCGAGGCCTTCGCCGCCAAGAACCCGCCGCTGCAGTCGACGCTCGACGGCATCTTCATGGGCGTCGGCATGCTGTGGACGCTGGCCCTGCTCGGCGCCCTGCGCGAATTTCTTGGCAGCGGCACGCTGTTCGGCGGCATCGACATGGTCTTCCCCAGCCTGCAGCCGATCCAGGTTCTGCCGGAAAGCTATCCTGGTTTCCTGCTCGCCCTGCTCCCGCCAGGCGCCTTCATCCTGCTCGGCTGTCTGATCGCCTGGAAGAACTGGATGGATGCGCGGGCCGCCGACCGGGCCCGGCTAAAGCCGCCCGCCCCGGTCGAAGCACTCGGCTGCCACTGATGTTCGCTTGCCCATCGCGGGCATAGCGCTCCCATGCGACTCGAAGCCATCCGTCAGTCCCTGCTCGCCACCGGCGCCAGGGATTGCCACATCGACCGTGTGCTGCGCGCCTGGACGCAAGGCAAGTCGCTCGATGCCGGCCCGCGCTCGCAGCCGGCCGAGCACTACCTGCCGCTGGCCCTGCGCAATGCCCTGCCCGCCCTCGGCGCCGAACTCTCCGGACTGGCCCGCGTCCGCTCCGAACACCCGGGCGACGACGGTTCGTCGCGCCTGCTGGTCGAACTGGCCGACGGACAGATGGCGGAGTGCGTGCTGCTGCCGCGCGACGGCGTCTGTGTTTCGACGCAGATCGGCTGCGCGGTCGGCTGCACCTTCTGCATGACCGGTCGGGACGGCCTGTTGCGCCAGGTAAGCAGTGGCGAGATGGTTGCCCAGGTGGTGCTGGCCCGGCGCCTGCGGACGGTGCGGCGTGTCGTTTTCATGGGCATGGGTGAACCGTCGCACAATATGGACAACGTGCTCGAAGCAATAGCCCTGCTCGGCACGGCCGGCGCCATCGGCCACAAGAACCTGGTTTTTTCGACGGTTGGTGATCTGCGTGTTTTCGAGCGCCTGCCGCAGGAAAGGGTCAAGCCGGCGCTGGCTGTTTCACTGCATTCGACCCGCGCCGAACTGCGCGCCGAACTGCTGCCCAAGGCATCGCGCATCGATCCCGCCGAACTGGTCGACCTGGCCGAGCATTACGCCCGCAGCACCGGCTACCCGATCCAGTACCAATGGACGCTGATCGACGGGGTCAACGACAGCGAGGCTGAAATGGACGGCATTGTCCGCCTGCTGACCGGCAAGTACGCGATCATGAACCTGATCCCCTACAATACGACGGCAGCGCTGAGCTATCGCCGCCCGCCGGTCGAGCGCGTCACGGCGCTGGCCCGCTACCTGCACGGTCGCGGCATCCGGACCACGGTACGCAATTCCGCAGGACAGGATGTGGACGGTGGCTGCGGCCAGCTGCGGGCACGCAGCCTGGACCCGGAGAACCGGGAAATCACCTTGAAACCACGAATTCGTAGCAAATCAGGCGGCTGACTCGGCCAGTACGACGCAGTTCTTGCCGCGCTGCTTGGCCGCATAGCTGGCTTCGTCGGCCCGCCGGATCAGGGTGACTTCGGTATCGTCGAGCGTCAGCCGGGCGATGCCGATGCTGACTGTGCACCGGATCGATTCGCCATCCGGCGAACACGTCTCCCGTCCGGCAAACATTTCGCGCAGGCGCTCGGCCAGGGACATGGCAGCCGTCTCGTCGGCCTCGGGCAGGATGACGACGAATTCCTCGCCGCCGTAGCGATAGGCGCTGTCCGAACGACGCATGCAGTGCCCGATCACGTCAGCCAGGCTTTGCAGAACCTTGTCGCCTTCGAGGTGACCGAAGCGGTCATTGATGCTCTTGAAGTTGTCGCAATCAAGCACCAACAAGGATAGCGGGCGCCGATAGCGGTTGGCGCGTTCGATCTCCGACGGCAGGCGTTCATGCAGATGGCGGGAGTTGAACAGGCCGGTCAGCGAATCGGTCAGGCTCAGGCTGCGATAGCGCTCCTCACTTTCGCGCAATGCCTCCTCGGCACGCCGGCGTTCGGACACGTCCTGCAGGGTCTCGATGGCACCGATGACCTCGCCAGCCGCATTGCGCAGCGGCGCGGCAGTAAAAAACAACCAGCGACCGCGGTCGCCGAAATGCGGGAAGAAATCCTCGGCTTCGAAGCCGCCGCGGATCAGGGGTGACGGCCGGTAGCGGCCATGGTAGAGGCGATCGACAGAGCTCTCACCGGCATTGTCGAGGACGAGATCGGCCATGATCGGACGACTCGAAGAATAGAAAGCCTTCCACTGATCGTGGGTGCCGATGACATCACTGGCCAGCGTACCGGTGGTCACTTCGCAGGCACGGTTCCAGTGGGTGACCCGATGCGCGGCATCGATGACCAGCATGGCGACTGACGAGCCATCGACGATCTGGGCCAGATAGGCTTCGCTGTCGCGCAGTGCGGCCTCGGCGCGCCGCCGTTCGGTGACGTCCTGCAGGGTTTCGATGGCGCCGATGATTTCGCCGGCCGCGTTGCGGATCGGAGCAGCCGTGAAGAACAGCCACCGTCCGTCCTTGCCAAAGGTGGGGAAGAAATCCTCGACTTCGTAACCATCATCAACCAGCGCCGAACGCCGGAATTTACCCCGGTAATAGCGATCGACCGTCGCATCGAGTGCGCCATCGATGACCAGGTCGGCGAGAATCGGCCGGGCGGATGGATAGAAGGCGCGCCATTGCTCGGAACGTCCGATCATTTCGCTGGCCGGAACGCCGGTCAGCGCGGCACAGGCGCGGTTCCAGTGGGAGACCCGGTGCTGCGCGTCGACCACGATCGTCGCCACCGGATTACCCTCGACCAGCTGTTTCAGCGCAATTCGACCACCATCAGTGCTATCTGGCATGGGGGCCTGTCTCCTCTGTCAGGTAGAATTTTGTTTTCCACAATATGGCGCATCCTGAGGCGCCTGACAATCCACTTCGCCCCCGCCCGTGAAAAAAAACGATATAGCGCACTTCTACACCCGCTTGCGCGAAGCCAACCCGGCGCCGACTACCGAGTTGAACTATGCGACGCCGTTCCAGTTGCTGGTCGCCGTGATCCTTTCGGCACAGGCGACTGACGTCGGCGTCAACAAGGCCACGGCACGGCTGTATCCGGTGGCGCCGACACCGGCCGCCATGCTCGCGCTGGGCGAAGAGGGCCTGACCGAATACATCAAGACCATCGGCCTGTTCCGGACCAAGGCGAAAAACGTCATCGCCACCTGCCGGATGCTGCTGGAGCTACACGACGGCGAGGTTCCGGCCGACCGGGAAGCCCTTGAAGCGCTGCCTGGCGTCGGCCGCAAGACGGCCAATGTGGTGCTCAACACGGCCTTCGGCCATCCGACCATCGCCGTCGACACGCACATTTTCCGGCTCGGCAACCGCACCGGTCTGGCGCCGGGAAAGACGGTCGAAGAGGTCGAGAAAAAGCTGCTCCGCGTCACCCCGGCCGAATTCAAAAAGGATGCGCATCACTGGCTGATCCTGCACGGCCGCTACGTGTGCAAGGCGCGCAAGCCGGAATGCGCGCGCTGCGTGGTCGTCGACCATTGCGCCTTCCGGGGCAAGACGGTATGAAGGCGGCGACCGGCCTGGTCAGCGGCCTCCGTCCGACGCCGGATCTGGCCCAGGAGGCGGTGCGCATGGCACTGACCGCAGCGGGACTGAGCCGGGCCGACAACGTCATCCTGTTCCTCAGCCGCGATTTCATCCGCCATGCCCAACCGGCCGTTCTTGCCGCGGCGCGCGCAGCTGGCTGCCTGTCAGTCCACGGTTGCACGGCGAGCGGCCTGTTCACCGAGCGTGGCTGGCAACTGGACCAGCCGGCCGCCGCCGCCCTCGTCTTTGCCGCGCCGGATGAAGCTGCGCCGGGCGACTCGCCGATACTCTCATTCAGCGGCCACAGCCGACTACCCTTCGACTGGCAGGAGGGCGCGCCCCGCGCCGGCCTGATCGACAGCGATGCTGTGGCCTGGGCGCATGGCCGGGCCACCGAGAATGGCTGTGCCGAGATTCGCCTGCCCGGGCTGAACGCCTGTCTGGCCAGGGCAAGCGGCCTGCGCCTGCTCGGCGATGCGGTGGCCGTGGAGCAGTGTCGCGGCTACGAGCTGGTACGCGCCGGCGGGCACCGTGCCATCGACAGTCTGTATCGTGCCCTGCCGCCCGAACTGCGCGATCAGCCGCCGCTCCACCAGATCGCGCTCGTGCGCCATGCGGACGAGCCGGGCATCGCCATCCTTTCCGCCAACGGGGACGGCTCCTTGCTGCTGGCCGAGGCGCTGAATGAGGGCGAAACGATGACCTGGGCGATTCGCCAGCCGCTGGCGGCAGAGCAGGAAATGCGTGGCGCCCTGAATGCTACGGTAAGCCCGAAAAATCGGCCAAATTTCGCGCTGATGTTTTCGTGCATCGGTCGCGGGCCACTGTTCTACGGCAACGACGACCGCGACCTGCTGGCATTCCGCGAGGCCTTCCCCGATACGCCCCTGCTCGGTGCCTATGGCTCCGGGCAAATCGCGCCACAGGCCGGCCGCAACCGCCTGTTCCACAACACTGCCCTCACCCTGCTCTTCGAAAGCGCCCATGTTTAATCCCTCCCGCGAACAGGTCCGTCGTTTCTTCTGCGATGCCTGGAAAAAACACGTCGAACGCCTGCCGCTGGTCGGCGCCGAAGTCACTGCTGCTGACATCGCCGCCCGACACCCGGAATATCAGGCCATGCTTGCCGACCCGAACGCTGCGGTTGAAAAGGAATGGATGCCAGAAGGCGGGGCGATGAATCCATTCCTGCACCTGTCACTGCACCTGGCCATCCACGAACAGGTCAGCATCAACCAGCCACCCGGCATCCGGATGGCTTTCGAGCAGTTGCGCGCCCGGATGGACCCGCACGATGCGGAACACGTGCTGCTCGAATGCCTGGGAGAAACGATCTGGCGCGCCCAGCGCGAAGGCCAGCCGATGGACGCGCTGGCCTATGTCGATGCGGTACGCCGGAAAGCCACGCTAGGCTAGTTGTTAGTCGCTAGTCATTAGTTGCTAGCAACTACCTACTAGCAACTAATAATTGCTTTAGCGGGGAACCTGGTAGCTGTTCTGCGTCATCAGGTCGATGCCGCATTCGATGCCCTCGACCCAGTCGATGAAATCGCTGACCGCCTGCTTGCCGACGAAGCGGGCACCGTGTTGCGGCACGACCTGCTCGATATCGAGCTGGCGGACCATGTTGGCCCAGAATCGGCATATCTTGCGCGAAACAATATAGCGCCGGTGAAAGCCTTCCATGTACTTCAGATGGCCAGCAAAGTCGGTGACCGGTACGGCTGCCAGTTCGTGCGGTACCAGCGAGGTACCGAGGTCACCTGAAAAGAGGATTTTGGCGACCGGGTCGTAGAACTGGAAGTTTCCTTCGGCGTGCATGAAATGCGCCGGCAGTGCCAGCAACTGGCTTTGCCCGAGGCGAATCACGGTGCCCTGGTCGGGGATGCCGAGAATCCGGTCGGAGACATCCTTGCCAGTCGTGAAATGCGGTACGAAACGGGTCCACAGGCTGGAGATCATGACCTTGCAATGCGATGCGACGAACCACTTGTTGACCGAAGCGATGATGTCGGGGTCCGGGTGCGAAGCCAGGATGTAGTCAAGATCCTTGGACGAGAAATACTTCTGCATGTCCATCAGCAGGCCGGTGTAGGTCATGTTGCCGCCCGGATCGATCAGCGCGCCATGGCCGTTGTCGACGACCAGGAACTGGTTGCACTGGACAGCGCCACCCGGGGAGTCGTCTACTAGATCGTAAAAGGCGTGGACGATGTGCTTGCCATCGTTGAAGAGTTCAACGGCCATAAAACCCCCTGTCGAAGAGGGGGTAATTATCGCCACATTGTGTCGCGCTGGCTAGTTCCGAAGTACTAGTTTCTTTTAACTATCATCCGACGGAGGGGCAACCTTGATCACCTCTTCCAGCGAGGTGATGCCCTGCGCCACTTTCAGGGCACCGGAGATGCGCAAGGGGCGCATGCCTTCGCGGAAGGCCTGTTCGCGCAGCTTGGGGATTTCCGTCAAGGGCTTGATCAGTCGCCTGATTTCCGGAGAGTTGACGAGGATTTCATAGATGCCGACGCGGCCGGTGTAGCCGGTCATCCGGCACTCCAGACAACCGACCGGCAGCCAGATCTGAGTCGGCTCGGCCGACTTCCACGGCGCGACCAGCGAGCGCCAGGCGGCGCGCTGGTCCTCACGGGGTTGCACGGCCTTCTTGCAATGCGGGCACAGGGTGCGGACCAGGCGCTGGGCCATGACGCCGAGCAAGGTCGAGTTGATCAGGTAGGCCGGCACACCGAGATCGAGCATCCGCGTGATCGCCGACGGGGCGTCGTTGGTGTGCAACGTAGACAACACGAGGTGACCGGTCAGCGCGGCCTGGATGGCCATTTCGGCCGTTTCCAGATCGCGGATTTCGCCGATCATCACGATGTCCGGGTCCTGCCGCATCAGTGCGCGCACGCCATCGGAGAAGCCGAGGTCAATGCTGGCCTGGACCTGCATCTGGTTGAACGACGCCTCGACCATCTCGATCGGGTCTTCGATGGTGCATACGTTGACCTCCGGCGTCGCCAGCTGCTTCAGCGTCGTATAGAGGGTCGTCGTCTTGCCCGAGCCGGTCGGGCCGGTAACCAGCACGATGCCGTTGGGCATGGCGGTCATCTGCTTCCAGCGCGACTGGTCGTCGTCCGAAAAACCGAGCGAACGGAAATCGCGGACCAGCACTTCCGGGTCGAAAATCCGCATCACCAGCTTTTCGCCGAAGGCCGTCGGCAGCGTCGACAAGCGCAGTTCGACTTCCTGGCCGGCCGGCGTCCGGGTCTTGATCCGGCCATCCTGCGGGCGGCGCTTCTCGATCACGTCCATGCGGCCGAGCAGCTTGATGCGGCTGGTCATCGCATTCATGACCGCCATCGGAATCTGGTACACCTGATGCAGCACGCCGTCGATCCGGAAGCGGACAATGCCGAGATCGCGCCGCGGCTCGATGTGGATGTCGGAGGCGCGCTGATCGAAGGCGTATTGCCACAGCCAGTCGACGATATGGACGATGTGCTGGTCGTTGGCGTCGAACTGCTTGTTGCCCTTGCCAAGTTCGACCAGTTGTTCGAAGCTGGACAGGCCGCTGGTCACCTCGCCACGCGCCGCGGCCTTCTTGACCGACTTGGCCAAGTTGAAGAACTCGACCAGGTAACGGCCGATGTCTTCCGGATTGGCCATCACCCGGCGGATGTTCTTGCGCAGGATGGGCTGCAGTTCCTCAACCCATTCGCGGACAAAGGGTTCGGCGGTGGCAATGACCACTTCACGTGTCGTTACCTGCACCGGCAGGATGCCGAAGCGCGCTGCATAGGCACTCGACATCACCTCGGCGACGCCGGTGAAATCGATCTTTAGCGGGTCGATGTGCTGGTAGTCGAGCCCTGTCCGGCCGGCCAGCCATTCGGTCAGCATTTCCAGGCTGAGCAGGACTGCCGGCGGTTTGGCGCTGCGCCATTTCTGGTCAGCGAGGACGATCAGCGGATGCGTCTTGCCGCCATGCAGCCGGCGCTCGGCCCGCAAGGCCTCGGCCACCTCGCGGTCGACCAGGCCATCCTCGATCAGCCAGTCGAGGACTTCCGTCAGTGCCAGGCGATGTTCGCCGATATTCCTGTCATTCATGCGCGGCAATATAGCATGCACGCGGTAACGATTTGTAACCGGTAAGCGTTCTGTTTGCATTCCTTTACAACATCGGGGGAACGCCTGGTTTCATGCGCCTAGAATGAAGTTGTACCCACTCGCTAGGAGAATAAAATGAAAACCCGCCTGATGATGATCGCCAGTGCCTTGATGGCTTCCCTGGTTTGCTTGCCGGCCAGCGCCCAGCCCGGCCCGGGCATGGGAGGAATGGGTGGCGGAGGCATGGGTCCCGGCGCGACGCAAGGCATGGGACCCGGCATGGCGCAGGGTGGCGGACCGCGCGCCCGCGGCCCACGCGACTGCAGCCAGGCGCTGAATCCGGCCGCCTGTACCGCCCACCGCGAAGCACGCATGCAAGCCCGTGAAGCGTGCAAGGACAGCGCCGGACCACAACGCCGGCAATGCATGCACGAGCAGAGGCAGAATTTCGACTGCGCCAAGGCCGGTAATCCGCAGCAATGCGAATCGCGCAAGATGGCGTACAAGGAATGCCAGGGTCAGACGGGGCCCGCCTTCCGCCAGTGCGTGCAGCAGAAAATGCCGCCGGTCGATTGCAGCAAGGCGCCGAACCAGGCTCGTTGCGAGCTTCACCAGAATGCCAGGGCAGCCTGCAAGGACAAGCTGGGCCCGGAACATAAGGCCTGCCTGCGCGAGCAGTTCAATGTGAAGTGATCTTTGGCAATGGCTTGATGCAAGCCGTCGACCAGTGCATTGCGTGCTCGTCGAGGCCACAAACGGCGAGCGCGCTATCGACTTTGCAAACCCGATGGCGCGATCGTCGAGTTCTAGCGTCAGCCAACATCCCCGCATTTCCCGGTTACAGGCTGTAGCGACCTGCCTGATGACCAATACTGCCAGGAGGCGCTAACAAAATGCGGCGAAGCGGACATGTCCAGCACCGGGCGGACGAAGATAGTACAAGTCCGTAAGGCGCGGATATTCAATGACGCCAAGGGCTTCCGGTTTACGTCTCTAAGTCCTGTGGACAGCAACCAAGTGTTGCAGCTGTCTCAGTAGCCGAAGTGTCTCGTCGCGAGCAGCAATGAGATCGGGAATCAGGTTACGCAATTCGTCAATCTTGCCGTCGCGACATAGATCGTCCATCCTGCTGGCTATTTCATGGATGCAACGATGGGGATAGTCAATCTGTTCAAAAACAGGAAAGCATTCGTACCGATGCCGGCTTTCTCCGCGATACCACCCGCCAAATTCGCATTTCGTCGGGTTCGCTAGGTGCACATAGGGCGCGGGCAGCCCCTCGTTGGCGGAATAGATGATCTGACTGACCCAGTTGCGAAGTTGAATCTCGGCAATCAGCATCGGGTAATCGGCCGCTTCCCAATACAGATCGCTGATTTCACGCCACATTGCGTCTGGCTGCCAAAGACGGACCCATTCGAACACATCTTCTGCAGGCATCGGTTTGGAGATTCCGTAGCCTTGGGCATGATCACAGTTTAGCTGCATCAGGAGTCGACCGTGTTCGACTGTTTCGACCCCCTCGGCAATGACATGGCGCTGGAATGCACTGGCAAGGCTGATCACACCCTGGACAATCACCAGATTGTTGTAGTCACTGAGAATTTCGCGGACAAAACTCTGGTCGATCTTGATGATCTCCGCCGGCAGGCGCTTGAGGTAGGTCAGCGAAGAATAGCCGGTTCCAAAATCGTCAATCGAGAAGCGAACGCCAAGTGCGCGGCATTCGTCGATAACACGTGATGTTTTGGCGACATCTTCGAGCGCTGCAGTTTCAAGAATTTCCATTTCCAGCAAATGAGCCACCTCGGGGTGGAGAAGCAGCGCCGCCTTAAGTTTTTCGACAAATTCGGGGGCCTGCAATTGCTTGCTGGCGACGTTGACGCTGACCGATAGATCGAGTCCCGCCTCATGCCAGACCTGCATCTGGGAAAGGGCAGCTTCGATGACCCAATCGCCAATCAACTTGACCATTACATCGTCGTTGATCAATGGCAGAAACTCGCTCGGAGGAAGAATGCCACGCTCGGGATGGCACCAGCGAATCAGCGCCTCTGCCCCGACCACCCGGCCTTGGCGCATGTTGGCCTTGGGTTGGTAATAGAGTACAAACTCATGATCTTCCAGGGCCTGACGGATACGATTGAGCCGGTCATGGCGACTGCGCGTATGGCGATCCTGCTCTGCATCAAATACCTGATAGCAGTTCTTGCCGGCCTGCTTGGCGCGATACATCGCCTGGTCGGCATGGCGCAGAAGGGTGTCCGGATCTTCATTGTCGAGCGGAAATAGCGTGATCCCGATGCTCGCCGAGATGCTGACCGTCTCAGGCAAGACCGTCAGTGGTTGAGCAATCAGCTTTTGCAATCGGTTGATCGCCTCGGAGCATTCCACTTCATTCGCCAGTCCGATCAGGAGCAGGACAAATTCATCCCCCCCCAAACGGGCGACGGTATCGCCACCCCGCATAAACTTCCGCATGCGGTTGGCAATTTCCACGAGAACCTGATCACCCGAAGCATGTCCCCAGGTATCGTTGATCGGCTTGAACCCATCGAGATCAAGGTAGCAAATTGCCATCAGCGAGGATGACCGGCTGGTTTGTGCAATCCCCTGGAGTAGCCGGTCGGCAAGCAGCGTCCGGTTAGGCAATTCGGTCAACGAATCGTAGTAGGCCATCTGCGTCAGCTGAAATTCCTGAGCCTTAAGGCGCCCAATATCGGAAAAAACAGCAACGTAGTTAGTGAGGGTGCCAGTCCCGTCCCGCACGGCCGAGATCGACAATAATTCCGGATAGACTTCGCCGTACTTGTTGCGATTCCAGATTTCGCCGCGCCAGTTATCGGTCTCGTTGAGACTTTTCCACATAGCCTCGTAAAACTCCCGTTCGTGGCGCCCTGATTTCAGGACACGGGGATTGCGACCAATTACCTCACTGCGCTCCCAGCCGGTAATGCGCGAGAAGGCCGGGTTGACGTCCAGGATATTCCCGGACGCGTCGGTCAGCGTGATGCCATCATGAGCACTGCGAAAGGCTGTGGCATGCAGGGATAACTGTTTTTCTACGGCGAGTTGGGCAGCGTAGCGCTCGCCAAGCTCGCGATTTGCCCTGCTCAAGGAGTAACGTGCGAGATCCAGGCGGAAGAACAGCCAGGCCAGAAACACAGTCATCAGGATGGCCAGTGCGTAGAGTACGATCCGATATCTTTTGGCGGAATGATCCGCCCTGGCGTGCCCCTCGGCATATTCGCGACTTAGCTTTTCAAGTAGTTCGCCGCTGCGCAGGCTGGTGATTTCGACAATCAGCGAGTCCAATACGCCGAGCCGAGTGACCATGGTTTCACCGTGCCGGATGATGTTGTCGATCAGTTGCTTTTGCGCATTTCCCTGAGAAATATCGGCCAAATCCTTTCTGGCCTTGGCAACCCTTTCGGCGCCTTCGTCACCAGGGCGGGAGATGAAACTCAGTACTTCTCGCGCATATTTTCCGACGCGATCGCTCACACTGCCGGGCCCGCTCGACAGTCGCTGGGCATCAAGATATGCGGAAGTCGCGACCGGAAAAAAGGATATCGAATTGCGCAGTACCGCGTTATCCCGTTTGAATTTATCGACCAGGGCCGCCTTGCGGTCAAGCGCATTCTGCAGATCAACTGCAGCAGCAACGACGGTGGCTTGGTCCTCGGCGGAGAGAAATCCGGGGACAAGGGTCACCTCGCTGGCACGTCGCTGGATTTGCCCGATATAGGCGGAAATCGCATCGTAGTTGCGGACTTGCTCAAGGCGATTCGCCAGAATTTGTCCGTCGATGCGCGCATCGAGTTCGCCAAGGTCACGAAGCTGCTGCGTGTAGGCAAAATGCTCTTCAGGCGACACCAACTCAGCCCGGAAGAAGAACCAACTCAGGGCCACCGCCATGAATCCGACAAAAAAAGCCAGCCCTAGCCTGAAGTACCCTTGCCGGACGTCGGGCACGGACTCTGGCGTCTTCATTGGAGCTTTTTGCCTTCCCATTCGCCAGTCAGCGTCCGCAAAAACGCCGCTAGCGCCTTGACATCATCCCCCGTAATTTCGCGGCCCAACTGGTAACGCCCCATAACGACAACCGCCTCTTCCAGCGATTCCACAGAACCGTCATGGAAATAGGGAGGCGTCACCCCGACATTGCGCAGACTTGGCACCTTGAATACATGCTTGTCGGACACAAGGCCAGTGACGTTGAATCGCCCGAGATCCGCCTTGCTGGGCGCACGATTCTCAAAGTAATTGTCCATCACACCGAATTGCTGAAACATGTTGCCACCAAGAGCAGCCCCTTGATGGCAACTGGCACAACCGTAGTCGAGAAAAAGTCGGAGACCGGCATGCTCGAGCGAATTGAGCGCCTCCTTGTCCCCTCTCAGGTAGCGGTCGAAGGGACTGTTCAAAGTCAGTAGCGTGCGCTCGTAGGTGGCAATAGCGTCAACAATGGTTTCGCCACTGATGCCCGCCTTGTAAATCCGATTGAATTCCTGGCGATAACGGTCGTCCTTGCTGAGCTTGGCAATGACTTCCGGCCAGTTGGAGCCCATTTCCAGTGGATTGTGCACCGGCCCGGCAGCCTGCTCTTCGAGGCTTGCCGCACGTCCATCCCAAAACTGGACGAAATTCAGGCTGCTATTGAAGACTGTGGGCGCATTGACTTGCCCTTTCTTGCCATCGATACCCACAGAAACCTGCTGGCGATCACTTCCACCTTGATCAAGCTTGTGGCAACTCGCACAGGCGATCGTATCGTTGCTGGACAGACGGGTTTCGAAGAAGAGGCGCTTGCCCAGCGCTACCTTGTCTGCCGGCAAATCAGGGACAGTAGGCAAGGGCATGATCGCGCCAGAGCCCACCAAGGTACTACGCAGCGGATTCAAAGCGAGCGGCGACGTGGCTTGATCTGAGCTGCTCTTGCGAAGCATGCCAATCAGCAACGTCATACCGACCGCCAGAACCACAAGCACGATCGCCAGAGTGATACGAAGCTTCATGGCTAGATTATAAAGCTGGCAATGGTTTCAAAATCACCATTGAAGAAATTTCTGATATACGCGAACCCATAGTCACGCTGCAAAAAGCCCGCGAATACTTTGAGATAAGAAAAATTCCCGCCTGTTCGAGCATTTCAGGTGCCCAGCAATCCCACTGATACGGCGTTTGGCATTTTGGCCAAAATAATCGGGCGACCGTAGCATTCGTCGGCTTGACCCGATTTTTAGCGTTTATCGCCGGCGCAGGGGTTTGAGCAGGTCGGACAACCCGTTGTGGTCGATCTCCTGCATCAGCGCCAGCAGGCGGCCGATCTGGCCGGGCGGAAAGCCTTCGCGGGCGAACCAGTTGAGATAGTTGCCGGGCAGGTCGGCGATCAGCGTCCCCTTGTGCTTGCCGAAAGGCATGGCTGTGCTCACCAGGCGTTGCAGGTCGTCTGGATTCATCGCGATTGCGCGCTGCGCCACAGTGGATAGAGGCCGAGCAAGCCGAGCAGCGGTCCGGGCAGCAGCAGCCAGGCGATGTTTGTGCCCCAATCGGCGATCCACGCCGTGCCGAGCTGGATCGAGAGCATGGTTACTGCGAAGCCGATCGAGTTCTGGATAGCCAGCGCGCTGCCGACGATTTCAGGCGCGCAGGCGCGGGCCGAAAGGGCCGAGAAATGCGGCGAATCGGCGACCACCGTAGCGCCCCAGAGCAGCAGCAGGGCAATTTTCGCCCAGGCCGGCCAGGCACCGATCAACGGGAACAACGCGCAACAGAACGCCGACAGGGCCAGGGCCGTGGCCGCGACACGAGCGCTGCCGACGCGATGGCTCCACCAGCCGCCGAACAGGCAGCCGAGCGCACCGATGCCGATGATCGCAAAGGCCAGTCCGGAGAGCGCCCGACTGCCCGCCGCCGCCAGCCCGCTGATGAGGACCAGCGCCGGCGTCAGTGTCCAGAAGGCGTAAAGCTCCCACTGGTGGCCGAAGTAGCCGAGCGCCGAAGCCCGGAAGTCGCGTCCCGAGAAGGCGTAGAACACGCGCCCCAGGCGCAGCGGCGGTGCGCCATGCCGGCGCTTCAGGTGCGGCCCGTCGCCGAGCCGGTAGATCAGTGCGGCGGCGGCCAGCGCCAGTCCCGAGGAAACGAGAATCGTGGCCTGCCATGACCAGCCTGCCCCAGCCAGCCGGATACCGTGTGGCAAAGCGGTGCCCAGCGTCAGCATGCCGACCAGCTGGGCGAGCGCCGCGCCGGCGCGCTCCGGAACCCAGCTGACAACCAGTTTCATGCCCAGCGGGTAGACGCCGGCCAGACAGAAGCCGACCGCAAAACGCAGCGGGATCGCCGTGCCCATACCGTCGGCGAACAGCGCAAACGCCGCATTGCACAAGGCGCCAAGTACGGCGCAGACAGCGAAGATGCGGCTGGCGGCATAGCGGTCGGCCAAGCCGGAAATAGCGAAGCTCAGCGTGCCGAGGATGAAGCCGAGCTGAACGGCGTTGGTCAGCGTACCGATACCGGCCGATGTAATGCCCCAGGTGCGGATCAGGTCGTCGGCAGCGCTGTTGGCCGAAAACCACAGCGAGGTGCCGAACAGCTGGGCGATGACGATGACGGGAACGGGGTTTTGCATGCGGCTGAAGAACTTCGGGAGGCCCGCCAGCATATAACGTTTTCGAGAAATTTGCGGCGAGCAAAACGGTCCGTCGGGCCGGCCGTTTCAGTACAATCCACGACTTCCGCGACCACTCCGACCGCCATGCGCCCGACGGCTCCACCCAACTACCTGGCCGGCTATCCCGCCCATCTGGTCGATCCGGTCAGGCAGGCCATCGCAGCCGGGCGGCTCGGGGAAATCCTGATGAAGAAATATCCGCAGGCGCACGACGTTCGCACCGACAAGGCGCTCTATGACTACGTGCTGGCGATCAAGGCAGCGCATCTGCGCAATGCGCCGCAACCGAGCAAGGTGGCCTTCGACGGCAAATTGCAGACCTTGCGCCAGGCGCTCGGCACGCACACCAAGATCGCCCGCGTGCAGGGCGGCAAGCTGAAGACCAAGCGGGAAATCCACGTTGCCAGCATTTTTCGCGACATGCCGCCCGAGTTCCTGCGCATGATCGTCGCCCATGAAATCGCGCACCTCAAGGAAGGCGAGCACGACAAGGCTTTCTACCAGCTCTGCACGCACATCGAACCCGACTACTTCCAGCTCGAATTCGACCTGCGCGCCTACCTGTGCCACCTCGCCGCCGGCGGTCCGCCGCTGTGGGTCGCCGAGGTTGGCGCATCCGCTTCGTGACTCCGGCAGTCAGTCCGAAATGCTACGACCATAGAAACAACGGCTGGCCCCAGGGTCGGCCGGAAAAAATAGCCAAAATTGAAATCACGCCATTGGTTGGCGTGATTTCAAAAGCACTCAGTTGGTCAGGATTCGTACCTTGACGGTCTTGCCCTTGACCTTGCCGGCCGACAGCTTGCGCACCGTCTCCTTGGCGACACCTCGCGCCACGGCGACGTAGGTGCTTTGATCGGTCACCGTGATCTTGCCGACCTGCTCGCGGGTCAGGCCAGCCTCGCCGGCCAGCGCACCCATGACGTCGCCCGGGCGGATCTTGTCCTTGCGCCCGCCAAGCATCAGCAGCGTCGACATCGGCGGCACCAGCGGCGAGTTGTCGGTAACCTCCACGGACTTCAGGTCGAGGGCATCGAGCTTGCACTTCATCATTTCGGCGATGGTCGCCACCCGGCGGCGGTCGCCGGAACTGCACAGACTCAGCGCCCAGCCCTGCTCGTCTCCGCGGCCAGTGCGGCCGATACGGTGGATGTGGATTTCCGGGTCAGGCGTCACGTCGACGTTGATCACCGCTTCAAGCTGGTCGATGTCGAGGCCGCGCGCCGCGACGTCGGTCGCCACCAGCACCGAGCAACTACGGTTGGCGAACTGGATCAACACCTGGTCACGCTCGCGCTGTTCAAGATCGCCGTTCAGCGTCAGTGCATGGATGCCGGCGTGCCGCAGCACATTGACCAGGTCGCGGCACCGCTGTTTGGTGTTGCAGAAGGCCAGCGTGCTGACCGGGCGGTAATGCTTGAGCAGGCGCACCACGGCATCCAGGCGTTCCTCGTGTTTGACCTCGTAGAAGCGCTGGCGAATCTTGGTTTCTTCATGTTGCTCAAGGAGCTTGACCTCCTGCGGCTGACGCAGGAACTGCCGGGCCAGCTGGGCGATGCCTTCCGGATAGGTCGCCGAGAACAGCAGCGTCTGGCGCTGCGCCGGGCAACGCTTGGCGACGTAGGCGATGTCATCGTGAAAACCCATGTCGAGCATGCGGTCGGCTTCGTCGAGGACCAGCGTGTTCAGTTCGTCGAGCTTCAGGTATCCGCGCTCGATGTGATCCATGATCCGGCCGGGCGTGCCGACGACGATATGCACGCCGTTTTCCAGGCTGTTCGCCTGATTGCGCAGCGTCGAACCGCCGACCAGCGAGAGCACCTTGATATTCTCTTCAAAGCGCGCCAGGCGACGAATTTCCTGCGTCACCTGATCGGCCAGCTCGCGCGTCGGGCAGAGCACCATGGCCTGCACGGCGAAACGGCTGGTGTTCAGGCGCTTGAGCAGCGCCAGGCCGAAGGCCGCCGTCTTGCCGCTGCCAGTCTTGGCCTGGGCGATCAGGTCCTGCCCTGCCAGCGCCAGCGGCAGGCTGGCCGCCTGGATCGGCGTCATCGTCAGGTATTCAAGCTGGGCCAGATTGGCCAGCATGGCCGGCGACAAGGGCAGCGTGTCGAAAGTCTGGCTCGCAGCGGTAGTTTCGCTCATGCTGTGCTCAGACCTTGCGCTTGCGGGCCGGCATCGGCTTGCGCTGACGCTGGCCCGGCTTGTGCACCTCGGCTTCCGGCTTCGGCTTGGGGACCAGCAGATTCTTGGCGGCCGTCTTGCCCGCCGCCCGATGCGCCTGAATAGCCGCCGTCACCTGTTCGGCCGTCACCACGACCACGGCATGCTCGCCCTTGACGTTGAACATCGACAGGTTGTCCTTGATCGCGAACAGCCGCTCCGGCGTTTCGGCCTTGCGCGGCAGATCGGTGACGATGGCCTGGGCGGCCGGGGTCAGCGCATAGCCGCCGTCGATTTCGCAGATCAGCCCGTTCTTCGACAGACGCTCGAAAGCATCGACGATTTTCAGTTCGCCGGGAACGTTGTTGTTGAGCAGATCGGCCGCCGCGACGATCTCCAGCAGTTCGGCCGGACGCCGCTTGGAGGCCAGTGCCGTGGCCCAGATAAGAAGTGCGTCAACGTCGTGGACGGGGTGCATGGAATCGCCTTTGCAAAACGGGGAATGGGGGATGGAGAACCGTGAAACTGCATGAGCGGCAATGACGCGCCGGACGGTTTCTCGAAAGACCGCAAGTGTACTGCTTTGTCGGCCAGCGCGCTGGAAAAACTGTCGTAAAACCAGCCATTTAAGCGCCGGGATCGGCAAAAACACCGAATGCTACGGTCGGCCCGAAAAAAGGGCCAAAACCGGAAAACGAAAAGGCCGCCCCGAAGGGCGGCCTGTTGGCAGGTGAACGACTTACTTGCCGGACAGCGCCATCATCAAATCGTTGATGCGCTTGACGAAGCCTGCAGGATCGTCAAGCTGGCCGCCTTCGGCCAGCGTCGCCTGCTCGAACAGCAATGCAGCCCAGTCGTCGAAACGGCTTTCTTCGTACTTCAGACGCTGCACCACCAGGTGATGCGGGTTGATCTCGAGGATCGGCTTGGCATTCGGCGCTGCCTGCCCGGCCGCCTTCAACAGGCGGGCCAGATTGCCGGAGGGATCGTGCTCGTCGGACACCAGGCAGGACGGCGAATCGGTCAGGCGATAGGTAACGCGCACGTCCTTGACCTTGTCGCCGAGCGAGGTCTTCACCTTTTCCAGCAATTCCTTGTACTCGTCGGCTGCCTTCTCGGCTTCCTGCTTCTCGGCTTCGTCTTCCAGCTTGCCGAGATCGAGGCCGCCCTTGGCGACGGACTGTAGGTGCTTGCCATCGAACTCGGTCAGGTGACCGACCACCCACTCGTCAACACGGTCGGACAGCAGCAGTACTTCGATGCCCTTCTTGCGGAAGATCTCGAGATGCGGGCTGTTCTTGGCGGCGTTGAAAGTATCGGCAGTGACGAAGTAGATCTTCTCCTGGCCTTCCTTCATGCGGCCGATGTAGTCGGCCAGCGAGACGGTCTGGTCCGGCGTGTCGTTGTGCGTCGAAGCAAAGCGAATCAGGCCGGCGATCTTTTCCTTGTTGGCATGATCTTCGCCAACGCCTTCCTTCAGCACGGCGCCGAAAGCCGTCCAGAACTGGGCGTACTTTTCCTTGTCGTTCTCGGCCAGGTCTTCCAGCATGCCCAGCACCTTGCGCGTGCAACCGCTACGGATGCCGTCGATGTCCTTGCTCTGCTGCAGGATTTCACGCGAGACGTTGAGCGGCAGGTCGGAAGAATCGACCACCCCGCGCACGAAGCGCATGTAAAGCGGCATCAGCTGTTCGGCGTCGTCCATGATGAACACACGGCGGACGTAGAGCTTGATCCCGTGGCGCGCGTTGCGGTCCCACAGGTCGAACGGGGCGCGGGCCGGGATGTAGAGCAGCTGGGTGTATTCCTGCTTGCCTTCGACGCGTGCATGCGTCCAGGCCAGCGGATCTTCGAAGTCGTGGGCGACGTGCTTGTAGAATTCCTTGTACTGCTCGTCGGTGATGTCGGACTTGGAACGGACCCACAGCGCGTTGGCCTGGTTGACGGTCTCGTCTTCGTCGGTGACGACCTGCTCACCCTTTTCCTGATTCCACTCCTCCTTCTTCATCACGATCGGCAACGTGATGTGGTCAGAATACTTGCGGATGATGGACTTCAGCTTCCAGGCACCGAGGAACTCATCCTCGCCATCGCGCAGGTGCAGCGTGACATCAGTGCCACGCGTCGCCTTCTCGACCATCTCGACCGTGTAATCACCCTCGCCACCCGACTCCCAGCAGACGGCCTGGTTGGCTTCGAGGCCGGCGCGACGGGAAACCACCGTCACCTTGTCGGCAATGATGAAGGAAGAGTAAAAACCGACGCCGAACTGGCCGATCAGGTGAGCGTCCTTGGCCTGGTCGCCAGTCAGTGCCGAGAAAAATTCCTTGGTGCCGGACTTGGCGATGGTGCCCAGATGCTCGACCGCCTCATCGCGCGACAGCCCGATGCCGTTGTCGGAAATGGTAATCGTGCGCGCGTCTTTGTTGAAAGCGATGCGGATCTTCAGATCGCCGTTGTCGCCGTACAGCGCGCTATTGTTCAACGCCTCGAAACGCAGCTTGTCGCAGGCATCGGAAGCGTTGGAAACCAGCTCGCGCAGGAAAATTTCCTTGTTACTGTACAAGGAGTGAATCATCAGTTGCAGCAGTTGCTTTACTTCGGCCTGGAAACCCAGGGTCTCGCGATTTTGCGGATTGGTCGCAGTGGCGGACTCGGACATGCTTGAAACTCCCAATGAAACAAAAATGTGTTGCAGCAGATGGGGCCACAGCCGCCGATTTCAAGAGTGATTTTTTGGTGGCGTAAACGACAAACCCCCGTTACCTGATGGTAACGGGGGTTTGGAATGGGAGTCTGGCGTTGACCTACTTTCGCGAGCGAGATGCTCACTATCATTGGCGCGTTGCTGTTTCACGGTCCTGTTCGGGA
>JAGOBB010000026.1 GCA_017983615.1 Azonexus sp. | reverse complement strand
CCGGCAACGCCCTGGCCACCGTGCAGAGCGCCGACAAGATCAAGGTCATCACCGTCCGTACCACCGCCTTTGCTACGGTCGATGCCAAAAATCAGGCAAAAACCGAAAACATCCCCGCCGGCCCGGATACCCAGCAAACCCAACTCCAACACAGAGAACTCACAAAATCCGAGCGTCCCGAACTCGGCGCCGCCAAGATCATCGTCTCCGGTGGTCGTGGCCTGGGCAGTGGCGAGAACTACCACGCCCTGCTCGAACCCCTGGCCGACAAGCTCGGTGCCGCGCTCGGCGCCAGCCGTGCCGCCGTTGATGCCGGCTTCGTGCCCAACGACTACCAGGTCGGCCAGACCGGCAAGATCGTCGCGCCCGAGCTCTACATCGCCGTCGGCATCTCCGGGGCGATCCAGCACCTGGCCGGGATGAAGGACTCCAAGGTCATCGTCGCCATCAACAAGGACCCGGATGCGCCGATCTTTCAGGTGGCGGATTACGGGCTGGTCGGGGATCTGTTCGAGGTGGTCCCGCAACTGGTCGGGGCAGTCGGCTAAAATAGCCATGTGAATCTGACCGATAACCTGCTGGGCGATGGGTGGTACTGGGCAGCATGGGCTGTCTGGGTGCCGCTCTTTGCCCGCAGTGTTCTGAGATCGCCTTGGCGGCGGCTTGCCGATTCCACACAGATGAACGTCTGGCTTGGCCTCGTCGTGGTGTTGACGCTGGTCTGGAGTCTGAAAGCGGGTGTCAAGCCTGGGCTTGATCTGCACCTGCTTGGCGCTACCCTGTTCACGCTCAGTTTCGGGCCACATCTTGCTTTCGTCGGCCTCTCGCTGGTGACCGCTGGCATTACGCTGAACGGTGCAGCCGGCCAGTTTTCCTTTGCCGCAAACGCGTTGATGATGGCTGGAGTCAGCGTTGCCCTGAGTCAGATTTACTACCGGATTTCCGCCGCAATATTGCCCAGGCATTTTTTTGTATATATCTTCGTCAATGGCTTTTTTTGCGCCGCACTGACGATTATCAGCTTCGGATTTTTCGCAACGGCCCTTCTGGCCTTGTCCGGTGCCTATGCCTGGGACTACCTGATGAGCGAGTATTTCCCCTATTTTTTGCTCCTTGGCTTCTCGGAAGCCTGGTTGTCCGGGATGGTGGTCACGCTTTTTGTGGTTTACCGACCCGGTTGGGTCGGAACCTTCGAAGACTCGCGATATCTCGCCGGAAAATAGGGCTACAATTCCAGAAATTTTTTGTCATTGGGGGCAGTTTCCTTGAATCGCTTGGCGTGTCGCTATTCATTTCCGATATTGATGCTATTGGCCGGGAATGCATCGGCGATAGGTCTTGGTGAATTGCGTGGACAGCCTGCCCTGGGGGATCGCATCAGGCTGGAAATCAGTCTGCTGGGGGCGGAAAAAGTGCACCTCGATCCCGCATGTTTTCGGCTGGTTCAACCGTCCTCAAACGGCGACCTTCCATGGTTGAAAAAAGCCGGCCTGTCGGTGCGCAAGGGCACGCCCCCGGTTCTGGAAATTCGCTCTGAAGTCCCCTTGCGCGAACCTGTCCTGCAGATCGGCGTTTACATTGGCTGTGGACATGAAGTATCTCGCGAGTATGTCGTGATGGCCTCTCCGGCGGGCACGGTTGCTACGCCGATGGTCGAGCCTGGCCGGGCGGGTGCTGACGTCGCGCCGCCAACCCTATCCGAGGTGACGCAGCCAGCTCCGCCGCGAGCTAAGAAATTTGTTCCTCGGGAAGCCGAAGTGCCATCGAGGATTGTTCCGAGGAAACCGGAAAAACGTCCGGCAGGTGCTGCATTGCCTGATCGCCTGATGTTGTCGGATGGCACCGGTCTCGGTGAACCGTCCTTGCGTTTGTCGACGGCGCTCTTGGCAGGAACGCCGGAGGCCAAAGAGTCGCAGCGCGAGATACTCCGTCTGGAATACCGGATGTTGATGGCCATGAACGAGCAGGCCGTCTCGCAAATGGCCGCTGCCGAAAAGTTGCGAAACATGGAGGGCATGCTGGGTGAGCTTCAGCAGCGTGCTACCGACTTTGCGCAACGAGTCGAAAAAGATAGCACGATTGCGGTGGGCAGCGCGCCGAACGCGGCAGCCCAGCCTCCCGGGCAAGGAAGTCCTGCGCCGGCACAAAATGTTCCCGCCCAGCCTGCGCCAAAAAATCAGGCGGTAGTCGGGGGCGAGGCTGGGCATTCAGCGACGTCCTGGGGCTTCTACGGCGCTCTGCTAGGAGCGTTGCTCGGCCTGGCCGGTTGGTATGGCTGGCGGCGCTATCGTGATCAAACCATTGCGGATGGTGAATCCGATGCGCTGATCCATGTGCCGGAGGTGAAGGTTGATCCAAAGCGCGTCGAGGAGCACGAAGAGCCCGGTGGAATAGATTTGCCTTTCGAGCCCGTTGCGATGGGCATGCCGATGCAGGTAGATGTTCCGCTTGAATCCGCTGGTGAAAATCAGGCAGAAAGTTCCGTCGCGCCTGCGCAAGCGCCTGCTCGCGGAAATGACTCGGTGATGTCGATCAATGCGACAACGCTTGACGAGCATTTCGAAGCAAATCCGGTCATGGAGCTGGCCGACATCATGCTCTCCTTCGGCCGCGTCAAGGGTGCCGCGCAGGCATTGCAGGAATTTATCGACAACAATCCGCAGGAGGCGCTGCAGCCCTGGATCCGTCTGATGGATGTTTACCGGATGGCAGGCATGCGCGCGGAGTTCGAGAACGTTGCACGCAACCTCAATCAACATTTCAATGTCGAAGTCCAGAGTTGGGACGAAGGGCGTAGCGAAATCGAAATTGCTCAGGCAGAAAGTGCCGTAGAGCAACCCATTGCGCCGCGCCCGCAGTGTCTGGAAGATTTGCCGCGTTTGATGAACATGGTGCTGACGCTATGGGAGGGCGGCGATGTCGTCGGTTACCTATATCAGTTGCTCCGTGATAACCGGGGTGGTCAACGCTCTGGTTTTGCCCTGCCGGTCGTTGAGGACATCCTGTTCCTGATCGAACTGAAGGAAACTGCCAACCGAATGGAAGTCGCCTGAGCGGGTTTGTCGGGCGACACTGGCTGGTGAGTTTCAAATAGTTTGTTGACTTGCTCCGGATTTCTCCATAAGCCCGTGATTGTTGTTATAATCGTGGGCTTTTCAACCTTGCCCTACCGCAAACGCATGGCGGGGGGTTTATCCCAAAAGGAGCTTGCATGCGCCATTATGAAATCTGCTTTATCGTCCATCCGGACCAAAGCGAACAAGTGCCCGGCATGGTCGAGCGCTATCGCGCCATCGTTACCACCAAGGGCGGTAGCATCCATCGTCTGGAAGACTGGGGCCGCCGTCAACTGGCTTACCCGATCCAGAAGATCCACAAGGCCCACTACGTTCTGATGAACATCGAGTGCGACGGCGACACGCTGAATGAACTCGAGCATTCGTTCAAGTTCAACGACGCCGTGCTGCGCCACCTCACCGTCAAGATGAAGGCTGCCGTGACGACTCCTTCCCCGATGATGAAGGAAGAGAAGTCCAAGTCGATGATGCCTGGTGATGCCGCTCCGGCTGCCCCGGCTGAAACGGTCGCTGCTTAAGCATATTTGTACGGGAATTACGGCTGAACTGCATCACACTCTCCGGAAAACTGGTCGAGCGCAAAGCCTTGCGCTATACGCCAGCCGGAGTGCCAGTCAGTGAGGGAAGGCTGCAACACAGCTCCTCGCAGACTGAAAGTGGAGCAGAGCGCTTGGTAGAAGTTGAAATCGCTGTCGTGGCCTTGGGTGAAAATGCCCGCTGGCTGCAGGCAGCTCCCCTCGGTGGGGAAGTCAAGCTGACTGGATTTCTGGCTGCCAAGAGTCTCACCAGCCGAACGCCCGTGCTGCATGTGAATACACTCGAATATTTGGAAGGAAACGAAAATGGCTCGATTCTTCAAGAAGAAGGATGACGACAAGAAAAAGAAGCGCGGTGGCGGCCTGTTCAAGCGTCGCAAATTCTGCCGCTTCACGGCTGAAAAGGTCGAACAGATCGACTACAAGGATGTGGATGTCCTCAAGGAATACATCCAGGAAAACGCCAAGATCATGCCGGCTCGTCTGACCGGCACCAAGGCCGGCTATCAGCGTCAGCTGGGCACTGCTATCAAGCGCGCCCGCTTCCTGGCCCTGCTGCCGTACACCGACAACCATCAATAATTCTCGGGGAGACGAAACATGCAAATCATTCTGCTCGAAAAGGTTGTTAACCTCGGTAACCTCGGCGACGTGGTCAAGGTCAAGGACGGCTATGCCCGTAATTTCCTGATTCCGCAACGCATGGCCAAGCGCGCCACGCCGGCTGCCATGGCCGAGTTCGAAACGCGCCGCGCCGAACTGGAAAAGCTGGCTGCCGAAAAGCTGGCTGCCGCCCAAGGCGTTGCCGAAAAGATGAACGGCACTTCCGTTTCCGTCGCCCGCAAGGCCGGCATGGACGGTCGTCTGTTTGGTTCCGTCGGCAATGCAGATGTCGCCGAAGCCCTCAAGGCTGCCGGTTTCGATGTCGACAAGGCTGCAATCCGCATGCCGGACGGTCCGCTCAAGGCAATTGGCGAGTTCCCGCTCGACGTGGCCCTGCACACCGATGTGCTGGCCAACATCACCGTGGCGGTTGTTGCCGAGTAACTCGGGCAACCTTCACGACAAAAGGCCTCGCAGTAGCGAGGCCTTTTTACTTTAAACTTCGTTCCATGAACCAACGCCCGCAGAAACCCAGAGTTACCGATTCCACGCTCGATCACTTGCGCGTGCCGCCACATTCGATCGAGGCCGAACAGTCGATCCTGGGCGGTTTGTTGCTCGACAACCAGGCCTGGGACCGGATGGGCGATCTGGTTACCGATACCGATTTCTATCGCGACGAGCACCGGCGTATCTTCCGGCAGATACGCAGTTTGCTGGAGCGGGCCAAGCCGGCCGACGTCGTCACCGTGGCCGAGGCGCTGGATGCCGCAGGAGAAGGGGACCAGACCGGGGGGCTGGCCTATCTGGGCGAATTGGCAGCCAATACCCCGTCGGCGGCCAATATCAGGCGCTATGCGGAGATTGTTCGTGAGCGCTCGGTTTTGCGCCAACTGGTGGCGACCGCCGATGAAATCGCTGCCGATGCGTTGAATCCGTTGGGGCGGGATGCCGAAACCCTGCTCGACGAAGCGGAATCGAAGATTTTCAAGATCGCCGAAGCCGGCGCGGGCCACAACGAGGGCTTTGTCCACATCAATCCCTTGCTGACCCAGGTGGTCGAGCGCATTCAGGAATTGCATGACCGCGACAACCCTTCGGACATTACCGGCGTACCGACCGGCTTTGTCGATCTCGACCAGAAGACCTCCGGCTTCCAGCCGGGCGACCTGATCATCGTGGCTGGCCGCCCGTCGATGGGCAAGACGGCGTTTGCCTTGAATATTGCCGAGAACGTGGCTGTCGAAACAGGGCTGCCGGTCGGCGTGTTTTCGATGGAAATGGGCGGCGCCCAACTGGCGATGCGTATGCTGGCCTCGATCGGCCGACTGAATTCCCAAAACCTGCGTACCGGCCGGATGAGCGACGACGAGTGGTCCAAGCTGTCGTTTGCGCTCGGCAAGTTGCACGAAGCACCGATCTACATCGACGAAACCGGTGGTCTGAGTCCAGCCAATCTGCGCGCCAGGGCACGGCGCTTGGCGCGCCAGTACGGCGGCAAGCTCGGTTTGCTGGTTATCGACTACATCCAGCTGATGTCGGGCAACCGGCAAGGTGAAAACCGGGCGACTGAAGTCTCCGAAATATCTCGGTCAATCAAGTCGCTGGCCAAGGAACTGCAGGTGCCGATCGTGGCGCTGTCGCAGCTTTCACGAAAGGTCGAGGAACGCACCGACAAGCGGCCGATGATGTCCGACTTGCGCGAATCGGGCGCCATCGAGCAGGATGCCGACGTGATCCTGATGATGTACCGTGAGGAATACTACAAGCCGGATACGCCGGACAAGGGTATTGCTGAAGTGATTATCGGTAAACAGCGTAACGGCCCCACCGGAACCGTCCGCATGGCCTTCATCGGCGAATACACCCGTTTTGAAAACCTCGCGGGCGGTGGTTATCAAGAGGCGCGCGAGTAGCTCGAGGTTTTGGCGCAGCCCGTCTACTTGGCCGGTGGGCCTTACAGTTCGACCTGTCGGGTCCGGATGGCATAGGGGCTGCCGGTGGCACCGCTTCCTGAGAATTCAAATTGCGGCAGAAGCAGGAAGGGCATCGGCGAATTTTTGCCCGGCAGAACGATGTCGGTGCCGAGATTGAATGCAATCCAGTTCATTTCCCAGACGCCGAAGAGAATCTTTTTCAGCGATAGCAGCTTGCTGTCACGATCCGAGATGCCTTCCAGTGCGATCGTGCGTCGCACATCGCTGGGGTCGACGGGAATCCAGCCGTAGCCAGGAACGTAAAATTCGGCACGGACGTGCTGGGCGCGCGTCGCATCGTCGCTACTCAGTCCGAGATTGCGGAATAGTCTTGAGGACCCGGTACGCAAGCCGTAAACACAACGGGCCGGAATTCCGATGGCCCGGCAGATGGAAACAAATAAGCCGTTGATATCTGCCGAGCGACCGCCGTACTGGCCTTGGATCAATTGGCGGCGAACATCGCCAATGCCGCAGTCGGGCAGGCTGGGGTCGTAGATCGTGTTGTCCACGACCCAGTCGTAAATTGCCTTCGCTTGCGCGACCGGATCCTTGATTCGGCCGAGGATGCGTTCGCCAAGCTGGAAGGCAAGGCCATCATTGGGAATCAGTTGCGATGCCTGCAAATTACGGCGCAGGATGTCTTCGCGTTCGGGGGCGACGGTACGTTTTGTGATGTCGAAGTGCCGGTCTGCCGTGGTGACCAGTGTGGTCAGTTGCAGCTTTGCTTCGCCGCTGTCCGGCCATTCGCAATAAAAGACCTCTAGATCGCCGTCGGGCAGGCGACGCATGGCGGCGTTGGCAGGATTGCCGGACCAGGAGTGCCCCAGGGTGCGCTGAAAGAGGGTGTCCTGGTTGAGCGGTAGCGGAAGCCACAATTTCACCGGACCATGTCGGCCTTTCAGGTTGATGGTCGTGGTGATTTCATACGTACGCCATTCGTTGGGCGGTTCGGGAGCCTTGACGGGAGGGAGCCTGGACGCGGACGTGCCTTGTGGCGGACGTTCAAAGACCGGGTCGTCGGCCGTATGCGCCACAGCTTGTTGTGGGGCGGGGGCGGGCTTTGTCTTTCCGCGTGGGCGTTGTGCCGGCTTTGCCGTGACTGAGCGTGGTTTCGCCTTCGTAGTGCCTGGTTTTGCCGCGGCTGGCTTGGCTTGCTTTTTGGCTGCCCATGCTTCCGAGGCAAATAGTGAGAGCGCGGTTACGGACGCTAGAAAATCGCGACGTTTCAAATGACTCCTCCGGCGGAAATTATCCGTGGCTGAAACGAAAAGGCCGTGTCGCTGACACGGCCCCTTGATCTGTTTGCAGCGATTATAGCACTTCGGCCGCGTGGTCGGCCAGACGCGACCGCTCGCCGCGTTGTAACGTGATGTGACCGGAGTGCGGCCAGCCCTTGAAGCGATCGACGACGTAGGTCAGGCCGGAGCTGCCTTCGGTCAGGTAAGGCGTGTCGATCTGGGCGATGTTGCCGAGGCAGACCACCTTGGTCCCCGGGCCGGCACGGGTGACCAGTGTTTTCATCTGCTTGGGCGTCAGGTTCTGGGCCTCATCGATGATCAGGTACTTTTTCAGGAAGGTCCGGCCGCGCATGAAGTTCATCGACTTGACCTTGATCCGCGAGCGAATGATGTCGTTGGTCGCCGCCTTGCCCCATTCGCCGCCATAGGGGCCGCTGTTGCCTTCGTCGGAATGGGTCAGTACGTCGAGGTTGTCTTCGAGGGCACCCATCCACGGGGCCATCTTTTCTTCCTCGGTGCCGGGCAGGAAGCCGATGTCCTCGCCGACCGGGACGGTGACGCGGGTCATGATGATCTCTGCGAAGCGCTTGGTTTCCAGCACCTGGGTCAGGCCGGCGGCCAGCGTCAGCAGGGTCTTGCCGGTGCCGGCCTGGCCGAGCAGGGTGACGAAGTCGATGTCCGGGTTCATCAGCAGGTTCATCGCGAAATTCTGCTCGCGGTTGCGGGCGGTGATGCCCCAGACCGCATTTTTCGGATGCGTGTAATCGACCAGGGTTTCCAGCACGGCAGTCTTGCCGGCGGTTTCCTTGACGATGGCTGCGAAGCCGTCGCTTTCCAGCCAGACGAATTCATTGACCAGCAGTTGCGGGCCGAGCGGGCCGGTGACCTTGTAGTAGGTCTTGCTGTCCTTCTTCCATGACTCCATGCCCTTGCTGTGCTTGTCCCAGAAGTTGTCGGGCAGGGCGCGGGTGCCGGTGTAGAGGATGTCGGTATCCTCAAGGACCTTGTCGTTGAAGTAGTCCTCGGCCAGCAGGTTGAGGGCGCGCGACTTGATGCGCATGTTGATGTCTTTTGACACCAGGATGACCGGGCGCTTCGGGAATTTCTTCTGCAGGTGGATGACCACCGAGAGGATCTGGTTGTCGACCTTGGAGGTCGGCAGGCCTTGCGGCAGTTCGGCGCTGATCGCCTCGGTCTGCAGGTAGAGGCGGCCACTGGCCAGTTTGCTGGAAGGGCCGTAGAGGTCGATGCCTTCGTCGATATCGACTTCATCGTGGGCCAGCATCTCGTCGAGTGTGCGCGAGGCCTGGCGGGCGTTGCGGGCAATTTCGGTCATGCCCTTCTTGTGGTTGTCGAGTTCCTCCAGCGTCATGATCGGGATGAAGACGTCGTGTTCCTCGAAGCGGAACAGGCAACTGGGGTCGTGCATCAGCACGTTGGTGTCGAGAACGAAAATCTTGGTAACGGCGGGCTTCTTGGTGGCTGCGGGCTTGCGCGGCATGGAGTGGGCCTTTGGTCGGGGTGGAAAAAGGTTAGAGGGTTTTGACGAAATCGAGCACTTCCTGGACATGGCCGGGTACCTTGACGCCCCGCCATTCGCGGCGCAACACGCCGTCGCGGTCGATGACGAAGGTGCTGCGTTCGACGCCGCGCACCTGTTTCCCATACATGTTTTTCATTTTCATGACAGAGAACAGGTTGCAGACGGTTTCATCGGCATCGGAACCCAGTTCGAAGGGGAACTCCTGCTTGGCCTTGAAGTTCTCGTGTGATTTCAGGCTGTCGCGGGAAATGCCGAGAATGACCGTATTGGCAGCAACGAATTCGGCGTACAGGTCGCGGAAATTCTGGCCTTCGGTCGTGCAGCCGGGGGTGCTGTCCTTGGGGTAGAAATAGACGACGACCACCTTGCCGGCCTGGGCCGCGAGGTTGAAAGTGCTACCGCTGGTGGCTGGGAGGGAAAAGTCGGGGAATTTCTGGTCGAGCATGCGAATGCCTCTGTGTTGTGTCGTTTGAGCCATTGTGGGCAATTCACGCAGGCCAGGTCAAGCGCTGTGGCAGGCATTTGCTAAACTGTCCGCCATGCAAAAAATCTGCGCCTGCCTCGCTGTCATCGTTGCCCTGTCCGGATGCGGTCAGGCGTGGAACGATCCGTATCCGGTCGAAGATGCAGGGCGCAACATTCTTTACACGGCCTTTACCGATCGTCCGAAGCATCTCGATCCGGCTCAGTCCTATGCCGAGGACGAGGCGACCTTCACGGCGCAGATCTACGAACCGCCCTTGCAGTATCACTACCTGAAGCGGCCGTACGAACTGATTCCATTGACTGTCGAGCGGGTGCCGGTTCCTCGCTTCTACGATGCCGGTGGCCGCGAGTTGCCACAGGATGCGCCGGCCGAGCGCATTGCCGAGAGCGTCTATGAGTTGAAACTCAAGCCCGGCATCCGTTTCCAGCCGCACCCGGCCTTTGCGCCAGAATCCTACGGTCAGCCCGAAAATTTGGCCAAAACCGAAATTGCCCGGGCGCGCTCGATCGCCGACTTTTCGCACACTGGCAGTCGTGAGCTGACGGCCGACGACTACATCTACCAGATCAAGCGCCTTGCCCATCCCAAGTTGCATTCGCCGATCTTCGGCATGATGGCCGACAAGATCATTGGCCTGAAGGAACTCGGCGCGGCGCTCGGCAAGGCGGCGAAGGACTTGCCCAAGGACGGCTGGCTCGACCTCGACGCCTATCCGCTGGCCGGGGTCGAGAAAGTCGATGCGCTGACCTGGCGCATCCGCGTCAAGGGCAAGTATCCGCAGTTCGCCTACTGGCTGGCCATGCCTTTCTTTGCGCCGGTGCCGCGCGAGGTCGATCGCTTCTACGCCAGGCCCGGTATGGCCGAGAAGAACCTGACGCTCGACTGGTGGCCGGTCGGCACCGGGCCGTTCATGCTGACCGAGAACGATCCGAACCGTCGCATGGTGCTGTCGCGCAACCCAAATTTTCGGGGCGAAACCTACCCCTGCGAAGGTGAAGTGGGCGACCGGGAGGTCGCCCTGCTGGTCGATTGCGGCAAGCCGCTGCCGCTGCTCGAGCAGGCCGTGTTCACCCGCGAGAAGGAGGCGATTCCCTACTGGAACAAGTTCCTGCAGGGCTATTACGACGCTTCACGCATTTCGTCAGACAGCTTCGATCAGGCCGTAAAAATAAATGTTGGTGGAGATGCGACGTTGACTGACGAGATGGAAAAAAAGGGGATACGCCTACTGGTTTCCATTAAGGCCTCGACATCCTACATGGGGTTCAATATGCATGACCCAGCTATCGGTGGTCTTGGCGAGCGGGCGACCAAACTGCGTCAGGCGATTTCGATCGCCATCGATCAGGAAGAATTCATCTCCATCTTCTTGAATGGCCGTGGCATTGCCGCGCAAAGCCCGCTGCCACCGGGCATCTTCGGCTACGAGGCGGGCGAGGTCGGCTTGAACACTACGGTGTACGATTGGGTGGATGGCAAGCCCAAACGCAAGCCGGTCGAGTCGGCCAAAAAACTGCTGGCCGACGCCGGCTACCCGAACGGTCGCGACGCCAAGACCGGCGAGCCGCTAGTCATCAATCTCGATACCGTAGGGGGCGGGATTGACGACAAGTCGCGTCTCGACTGGTTAAGGCGACAGCTTGCGAAAATTGACCTCCAACTTGTTGTCCGTGCTACTGACCCCAACCGCTTCCAGGACAAGGTGCGCAAGGGCAACGTCCAGCTCTTCTACTTCGGCTGGAACGCCGACTACCCGGACCCGGAAAATTTCTTCTTCCTGCTCGACGGTCACGAAGCCAAGGTGCCGCATGGCGGCGAGAATGCCGCCAACTACGCCAACCCGGAATTCGACGCACTGTTCGGCCGGATGAAGAACATGGACAACACGCCGGAGCGCCTGCAGATCGTCCGCCGCATGAACACCATCCTGCACCACGACGCGCCCTGGGTCTTCGGCCTGCACCCCAAGAGCTACACGTTGAGCCACCGCTGGCTGGGCAACCGCAAACCCAACGACGTCGCCAACAACACGCTCAAGTACCAGCGCATCGACGCTGCCGCCCGCGCTGAGGCGCGCCAGGCGTGGAACTCGCCGGTACTGTGGCCGCTCGCCGTCGGCTTCGTCGTGCTGCTGGCTGCCGTGCTGCCGGCCTGGCTTGGCTACCGTCGCCGCGAACGCGGCGCCGCGCTGCGGTGAGGGCAGCCGAGCACCGTCGACAACTCGACACCGCACTGCTGGCCTGGCGCGAGCTCTGGCACCCGCAGCCCTTCCGCGAGGCGCGGCCAGCCTGGTGCGAACAATGGCCTGCACTGACCGCCGACTTGCTCGCCCTGGACGATGCCGACGCCGCCCACCTCAACGACGACGCTCAGGCTGCGCTGCGCTGGCTGGCCGGCTACCTGCCCGAGGTCGATAGCCTGCTCCCCCTGATCGACGTCCCGGTTGCCGAAAATACGCCGCCATCCGTGCCCGGCGAGCGCTGGGCCTGGGAAATCCCCGGCCGCAAACGGGCGCAGATCGAAGCTTTCGCCGGTGCCGTGCAGCCGGGCGGCGCGGGCGTCATCGACTGGTGCGGCGGCAAGGGTCACCTCGGTCGGCTGCTCGGCCTGGCCTGGCAAAAGCCGGTGCATACGCTGGAAATCGACGCCGCCCTGTGCGCCGACGGCGAACAACTGGCCGGCCGCATCGGCCTCGACCACCGCTTTCTCGAACGCGACGCGCTGGCCGTCGCCGACTGGCCGCGCGCCGGCCAGCAGGCCGTCGCGCTGCACGCCTGCGGCAACCTGCACCGCCGGCTGGTCGAACACGGTGCCGGCGCCGGCGTCGCCCGCTTTGATGTCGCGCCCTGCTGCTACTACCGCGGCGTCGACAGCCACTACCAGCCGCTGAGCGCCGGCGGCCAACTGCAACTGAGCCGCGATGACACCCGTCTCGCCGTGACCGAAACGGTCACCGCCTCAAAGCGCCTGACCCGCCAGCGCGACCACGGCATCGCCTGGAAGCTGGCCTTCACCGCCTGGCGCGAGCAGTTTGGCGGCGTTTCGTACAAGACCTTCAAGTCGGTCCCAGCACCGTGGCTGCGCGGCAGTTTCGCCGACTTCCTCGGCGACATGGCTGTCCGCGAAAGCCTGCCGGCGCCTGACCGGCGCCATCTGGAAGCCATCGAGGCCACTGGCTGGCAGCGTCAGCGCGAGGTCCTGCGCCTTTCCATCCCGCGCCACGCCTTCCGCCGTGCCCTCGAACTCTGGCTCGTCCTCGACCTCGCCGACTATCTGGAGCAGCACGGCTACGAGGCCGGCGTCAGCACCTTCTGCGACCGCCAGCTGACCCCGCGCAACCTGCTGCTGACGGCAAGGCGGACGTGACTTCAGGCGGCAGGCGCCGCCGGGGAAATTTCAATTTTTGGCAAAATTTCGGGCCGACCGTAGCATTCGGTCGAAAACCCTGTCGCCACCGCCGTTTAGCGGCGGACGGGCGGCGGGAGGCAAGCCAGCAGGTCGGCCGGCCGTTCGATGACCCAGTCCGCTCCCCAGGTCAGCGCCGGGCCGCTATCCCCGAGATAGCCGTAGGCCGCCGCCACGGTCCGGCAACCGGCTGCATTGCCGGCCAAGATGTCCCGCCGGTCGTCACCGACGTAGAGGGTGCGTTCCGGGCGGCAGTTGAGCAGTCGGCAGGCGTGCATCACCGGGAGCGGGGAGGGCTTGGCTTCAGCCGTGGTGTCGCCGCTGACCACGCAGGGAGTGCGCGGCGTCAGGCCGAGCTGTGCGACCAGCGGGTCGGTGTAGCGCATGCGCTTGTTGGTGACAATGCCCCAGGCCAGGCCGAGGGCTTCGAGTTCGTCGAGCAGTTCGGCGACGCCGTCGAAGAGCACGGTGTCGACGCACAGGCGGTCGGCGTAGAGAGCCAGGAAGCGCTGGGCGAGGTCGTCGTAGCCGGCTTGGCCGGGCGCGATGTCGAAAGCGACGCGGAGCAGGCCGCGCACACCTTGCGAGGTGTGGGGGCGCAGCGTGCTCAGCGGCAGTGGCGCCAAACCTTCGGCCTCGCGCAGCGCATTGGCCGCCCAGCCCAGATCGGGGGCGGTGTCGGCCAGCGTGCCATCGAGGTCGAAGAGGACTGCGTCAAACACCTGCGTCAAACGCGGGTTGCGCGCATCAGGTAATTGACGCTGCTGTCCCGGCCCAACGAATATTCTTGGGTCAGCGGGTTGTAACTCATGCCGACCACTTCATCGGGTTCGAGGTTGGCCAGCTTGGCCCAGCGTGCCAGTTCGGACGGCTTGATGAACTTGGCGTAGTCGTGCGTGCCCTTGGGCAGCATGCCGAGCACATATTCGGCGGCGACAACTGCCAACAGATACGACTTCGGATTGCGGTTCAGCGTGGACAGGAACACCTGCCCACCCGGCTTGACCAGTCGCGCGCAGGCGGTGACGACGCTGGAAGGATTCGGCACATGTTCGAGCATTTCCAGGCAGGTCACTGCATCGAACGCGCCCGGCATTTCGTCGGCCATCTGCTCGACCGAAATCTTGCGGTATTCGACGGTCTGGCCGCTTTCCAACAAATGCAGCTTGGCAACGCCGAGCGGCTTCTCGGAAAGATCGATACCCGTCACGTTGGCGCCGCGAACTGCCATGCCTTCGGAGAGCAGGCCCCCCCCGCAGCCGACGTCCAGGATCCGCTTGCCGGCCAGGCCGATGGTCGCATCGATCCAGTCCAGGCGCAGCGGGTTGATGTCGTGCAGTGGCTTGAACTCGCTATTCGGATCCCACCAGCGGTGGGCGAGTTCACCAAATTTTTCCAGTTCGGCGGGGTCGGCGTTGAGCATATTGTTTTGCGAGAGTAGAAAAAGAAAAAGCCCTGCCGAGGCAGGGCTTTCGATTGTAGCAGCGGCGGATTACTTGGTGCCGATGACTTCGATGTCGACGCGGCGATCCGGCTGCAGGCAGTCGATCAGGGCCTTGGTCTTGGCGTTGCCCTTGCACTTGTCGCCGGTGACCGGCTGCTTTTCGCCCTTGCCTTCG
>JAGOBB010000034.1 GCA_017983615.1 Azonexus sp. | reverse complement strand
TCGAAGGCGCACAGGTTGATGTAGTGGCTGATCTTCAGGATGCCGTTTCGGGTGGCGATGCCGGTCAGCGTGATGAAGCCTACCAGGGCGGCGACCGACAGTGGTTGGCCGGAGATCCACAGCGCGATAACCGAGCCGACCAGGGCGAGCGGCACGTTGCCCATGATGATGGCGGTCAGCACTGCCGAACGGTAGCGGCTATAGAGCACCAGGTAGATCATGGTCAGCGAGACGACAGCGAGAAGCGCAATCAGCTTGGCAGCCTGTTCCTGCGCCTGGAACTGCCCTTCGAGCAGCGTGAAATAGCCTTCCGGCATCGGTTTCTTGTCGATTTCGCCACGGATGTCGGCGATGATGCGGCTCATGTCCGAACCATCGGTATTGGCCGAGATGACAATGCGGCGCCGGGTGTTTTCCCGGCCAATCTGGTTCGGCCCCTCGCCATCCTCGATGCGGGCGAGCAGCGACAGCGGCACGCGGCCGGTCGATGTCTCGATCAGTAGGTTTTCCAGGCCACGCTCGCCGCGTGCTTCTTCCGGCAGGCGCAGGGTCAGGTCGAAACGACGATTGCCTTCGATGACCTGACCGACCCGCTCGCCAGCCAGCAATTGCTCCAGGCGTTGCAGCAATTCGCCGGAAGCCACGCCGTAGCGGGCGGCGGCGTCGTAATCGAGATGGATCTTGTACTGCGGAATCAGCACCTGCTTTTCGATCTGCAGATCGGTGATGCCCGGAATCTTCGCCAGCCGTTCCTTGAGCTCGCCGGCCAGGCCGCGCAGGGTGTCCAGATCGTCGCCGAAAATCTTCAGGGCGATCTGCGCCCGGACGCCGGACAGCAAATGGTCGAGGCGGTGCGAAATCGGCTGCCCGACATTGACCACGGCTGGCAGCACGGCCAAGCGCTGCCGGATGTCGGCAATGATCGCTTCCCGATCCCGCCCGGAAGCCTTCAAATCAACCTCGATCTCGGAGTAATGGACGCCTTCGGCGTGCTCGTCCAACTCGGCGCGACCGGTACGGCGGCCGACCTCGGTCACTTCGGGCACAGCGAGCAGGATGTTTTCCGCTTGCGTGCCGATCTGGTTCGATTCGACCAGCGATGACCCGGGGTTGAGCACGACATTGACGGTCAGCGTGCCTTCGTTGAACGGCGGCAGGAAGGACTTCGCAAAGAAGGGAATGGAGGCCAGCGCGATGACCACGACGGCGACGGCGCCGATCAGCAGCGCCCGGGCACGGTCGAACGACCAGTTAAGCAGGCGTTCGTCCCAGGCTTTGAGTTTTCTGACCAGGGCGCTGTCGCCGTGATCAATATGCTTCATCTTCGGCAACAGGTAGTAGCAGAGGACCGGCGTGATGGTCATCGCTACCGCCATGCTGGCCAGGATGGAGACGATGTAGGCGACGCCAAGCGGCGTGAACAGCCGGCCCTCGATACCCGGCAGGGCGAACAGCGGAATGAACACCAGCACGACGATCAAGGTCGCATAGACGACCCCGGAGCGGACTTCCTTCGAGGCGGCGGCAATCACTTCCAGCGCTGACCGGGGGTTGGGCAGGCTGCGGTTTTCGCGCAGGCGGCGCAAGACGTTTTCGACATCGACCACGGCATCGTCGACCAGTTCGCCGATGGCGATGGCCAGGCCGCCCAGCGTCATGGTATTGATCGACAGGCCGAAGTAGCTGAAGACCAGCGCTGTGACCAGCAGCGAGACCGGAATGGCGGTCAGCGAAATGAAGGTGGTGCGGAAATTGGCCAGGAACAGGAAGAGGATGACGGCGACCATGATCGCCCCGTCACGCAACGCTTCCTCGACGTTGCTGACCGAGGCTTCGATGAAATTGGCCTGCTTGAACAGGAACTGCGGCGTGTCTACACCTTGCGGCAGGCTCTTGCCCATCTCGGCCAGGGCCTGCTCGACGGCCCGCGTCAACTCGACCGAATCTGCCGTCGGCTGCTTTTGTACCGAGAGAATGACCGCAGGTTTTCCCTTGAAACTGGCATCGCCGCGTTTGACCCCGGGGGCAAAGGTGACGGAAGCCACCTGGCGCAGCAGGATGGGCTGGCCGTTGCGCGTCGCCACCGGTTGGTTCTGCAGATCGACCAGCCGGGTCGTCCGGCCGATGTTGCGGATCAGGTATTCGCGGCCGCCGGCATCGACGAAGCCGCCGGCCGTGTTGCCGCCGAAGTTCTTCAGCGCCGCTTCCAGTTCGGCCAGTGTGACACCGACTGCCTGCAGGCGAGCCGGGTCGGGTTCGACGCGGTACTGCTTGACCTGGCCGCCGATCGGGATGACCTGGGCGACGCCCGGGATGGTCAGTAGGCGCGGCCGCATAACCCAGTCGGCGTATTCGCGCACCTGCATCGGGCTGGCTTTGTCCGGATCGGCCGGCAAAGCGATGAGCAGGATTTCGCCCATGATTGAAGAGATTGGCCCCATCTGCGGCACGATCCCCTGCGGCAACTGCTCCCGTACGAGGTTGAGTCGCTCAGCGATCTGCTGGCGGTTGCGATAAATCTCACTGCCCCACTCGAACTCGACATAGACCACCGACAGGCCGATGCCCGACACCGATCGCACCCGCGTCACGCCCGGCATGCCATTCATCGCCGATTCGACGGGGAAGGTGATCAATTGCTCGACCTCTTCCGGGGCCATACCGCCGGCTTCGGTCATCAGCGTGACCATGGGTTTGTTGAGGTCGGGGAATACGTCCACCGGCATCTGGCGCACGGTCAGCGCCCCATAAATGACCAGCAGCAGCGAAACGCCGAGCACGATCAGGCGCTGCTTGAGGCTCGCATTGATGATGAAATCGAACACGGCGTCCCCTTAGCGAATCTGCGCCAGGGAAGCAGCGCCCTGAACGACGACGCGTTCACCGCCGTTCAGGCCGTCGGTCACGACCGCCGAATGACCGTCCAGGGCCGCCGCCTTGACTTTGCGGGAAACGAAGCGCTCGGCGCTTTCATGCACCCAGACCACCGATTCATTGGCCGCATTGCGCACCACGGCGGCGGCGGGAATCGCCACACCGGCTTGGCGGGCCTTGGTTTGCGCCAGGACCTTCAGGGTTTGGCCGACCGCGACGGCGGGCAGGGCGCCATTTTTCGGCGTTTCGACCCGGAACAGCACCGGCATGGCCTGTTCCTTCAAGGTACGTCCCAAACCGACGAAGGCGAGGTCGAGCACGCCGCCGGCAATCGGGGCACTGGCCTTGGTCAGTCCGTCGAGCAATACGGGGTCGTAGGCCATGGCCTCGACCGCCAGTCGCTGCGGATCGACGACCTCGAAAACCACCGCCTGCGCATCGACCACTTGGCCGACCGCGACGTTAGCCGCACTGACCACGCCGCTCACCGGTGCGACCAGGGCCTCGCGGCCGAGGCTGCCGCCGACAGCGCTCTTGCGCTTCTTGAACGCGGCAAGTTCGATCTCCGCCTGTTCGATGTCTTTCTGCGGGACGCTGCCTTCCAGTTGCTGGAGCCGCACCAGGCGGCGTTCGAGGACGCTTTCCTGCGCAGCCAATTCGGCCAGGGCCGACAGTTGAGTACCGCGTTCGAGGGCGGTTGCAGCTGGTTGCAGCCAGGCCAGAATTTGCCCTTTGTTGACCCGTTGACCAAGCACGGCCAGCCCGTTCGGGCCAGCCTCGATCCGCCCACTCTGGAAAGTCTGCACCCGGCCGCCGGCATTCGGATCGGCGACAATGCGGCCATTGAGTTCGACCGTGCGGGGGAATTCCCCCTTGAGGGCGGTCCGGGTGCGCAGGCTCAACTGCCGTTGGGCCGATTTCGGGACAAAGACGCTGCCGTCCGGCAAGCGCAAGGCCGGCTCGTTGAAAGTCACCTGGCCTTGGGCGTCGACTGCAGCGACCGGTGCCGGTGCAACTGGGGCTTTTTGTTCATCGCCATGGTCCTCGCCGCCATGGGCGGAGACCTGAACAGCCAGGGTGCTGCCCACGAGCAGAGCCAGGGCGTAGCGGGTAAGATTCTTGATATCGGTCATGCTGAGTGAATTCC
>JAGOBB010000033.1 GCA_017983615.1 Azonexus sp. | reverse complement strand
GCGTTCGCTTTCTCGTATTCCTGGAGCAAACGCTGATGCAGGTCGCAGCCGTCGAGTGCCAGGCCCGGTGAGGCCAGGCCGAAGAAACGCACGTCGCCGTCGATCAGGTCGGTGGCCATGTCCAGCGTTTCTTCGCCGTAGAGGCTGACCAGCGCATCTTCGAAGCTATTCGGGTCGTCCATCTCGAGCAGCGTGGCGATGCACTGGTAAATGCGGCGGCGGCCGGCGTCGAGTTGCTCGAATTGACGCACCCATTCGCAGCCTTCGAGCGTGGCATCGGTGTCGCCGACAGCCAGCGCCAGCATGGCTTTCAGTTCGCCGATACGGAGATCGGCCCAGATCGTGCCGGCATCCGGCGCCAGACCGATCAGCGCGGCCACCGGGCGTTCCTCGGCGATGTTCAGTTCGTTCAGCAGGTCGAGCAGCTGTCCGCACTGATCGTCGTCCAGTTCGGCCAGATTGAGGATGGCCGGGCGGACGGCGGCGCCGTTGCTGTTGTTTTCCCATTCCAGGTCGTCGATCGGGTAGATCTCGGACATGCCGGGGACCAGAATGCGGCAGGCGTAGACGCCGAGATGGTCAAAGTCGGCGACGTAGATGTCGTGGCCGTCATCGTGAATGCGCTCGGCCAGCCAGGTGTAATCGTCGGCGGTCTTGCCGTTTTCCAGATCGTTGAAGTTCCAGTCGGCGAAGTCGAAGTCCGGGGTATCGCCAAAGAAATTCCAATGCACGATGCCGCTGGAGTCGACGAAATGGATTTCGATGTTAGGGGCGCTGGCCACTTCATCGAGGTCGAAGCCGGGGGGCGGGAAGCCGTCGAGGGCTTCGAGGGCACGGCCCTGCAGCAATTCGGTCAAGGCGCGCTCAAGGGCGATTTCAAAGCGCGGGTGGGCGCCGAAGCTGGCGAAGACGCCCTGGTCCTTCGGGTTGAGCATGGTCACGCACATGACCGGGTACTTGCCGCCGAGCGAGGCGTCCTTGACCAGAATGCCGAAGCCGGCGTCGCGCAGGCCCTGGATGCCGGCGGCGATGGTCGGGTAGCGGGCAATGACGGCTTCCGGTACGTCGGGCAGGCAAATTCCTTCGGCGATGACCTTGAACTTGACATGGCGCTCGAGGATTTCCGACAGTGCCTGGGCGCGCGCCTCGGCCTGCGTGTTGCCGGCCGACATGCCGTTGCTGACATAAAGGTTGCTGATGATGTTGACCGGCACGAAGACTTCGGCGCCGTCACGCTGGCGCACGTAGGGAATGGCGCAGATGCCGCGCTCGAAGTTGCCGGTGTTGACGTCGATCAGCGCTTCGGCCGGGATGTTGCCTTCCGGGTTGTAGAAGGCCTGTAGTTCCGGCGTCAGGAGTTCGGGCGGCCAGTCGGTGCTTCCTTCCGGCAACGCAAACCAGCGTTCGCGCGGGTAGTGGGCAAATTCGCGGTTGGCGATCTGGTCGCCAAGGTAGTAATGGTTCCAGAAGTAATTACAGGACAGGCGCTCGAAATACTCGCCCAGCGCGCTGGCGTGGGCGGCCAGTTTGGTGGCGCCCTTGCCGTTGGTGAACATCAGGTGGCAGGCGCGATTGCGCACATGCACCGACCAGACGTTATCGACCGGGTTCAGCCAGGAGCATTCCTCGATGTCGAAGCCGCTGGCCAGTAGCTTGGCCTGCATCGTGGCGATGGAGTGTTCGAGCGAGGCATCTTTGCCCGGAATGAAGTGTTCTTGTTGCATCGGGCGTCCTGCCAAATTTGTGAGGGGCGAAGTGTACGCCAGGGGGATGCGATTGTTGCGGTCAACCGGAAATTTAGGCCAAATTTGAAATGTTGTTTCACGGTATTGCGCGGCAGGCTTTGTGCGGCAAAGTGGCTTACAGCATGCCTTTTTCACGAATGAAGGCGATGATCCCATCCAGCCCCTGCCCGGTCTTCAGGTTGGTGAAGATGAACGGGCGCTCGCCACGCTGGGCCTTGGCATCGTGCGCCATGACGTCCAGCGAAGCGCCGACCATGGGCGCGAGGTCGATCTTGTTGATGATCAGCAAGTCCGATTTGGTGATGCCCGGGCCGCCCTTGCGCGGAATCTTCTCGCCGGCCGCGACGTCGATCACGTACAGCGTCAGGTCGGACAGTTCGGGTGAAAACGTGGCAGCGAGGTTGTCGCCGCCCGATTCGACGAGGATCAGCTCAACGTCCGGGAAGGCGCGCTGCAGGCGATCGATGGCTTCGAGATTGATCGAGGCGTCCTCGCGAATGGCAGTGTGCGGGCAACCGCCGGTTTCCACGCCGATGATGCGATCCGCGGCCAGCGCCGAGTGATGGACCAGAAACTTGGCGTCCTCGGCGGTGTAGATGTCGTTGGTGACCACTGCCATGTCGATCTGCTCGCGCAGTGCCTGACAGAGGGCGAGGGTGAGGGCGGTCTTGCCGGAACCGACGGGGCCGCCGATACCGACTCTGAGTGCTTGTTTGCGCATGATTTTACGATCTGAAAAGACGTGAATATTGGGTTTCGTGGCGGGCGCTGGCAATGGCAAACGCCGGGGTGAAGTTGGACCATTCGGTTTTGGGCAGTTTTTTCGCGTTGACCGCAGCATCCGGAATCTGGCTACCCAGATGCGCCAGCAGGCGCTGGCCGGCGGCCTGGCCGAGCGGCACGGCTTTCAGGGCGGCCATGACCTGGTTTTCCGCCCATGACCACAGGTACGCGGTCATGGCCGCTTCCGGTTCAATCCCCCAGCAGGCGGCCATGCCGGACCAGACGGTGGGAAAGGCGACTTCCGGCAGCGCTTCGACCGTGGTGGCGACCGACGCGAGATTGTCATCGCGCAGATCACGCAGCAGACGGCGCATCGAGAAGCCCATCTGGGCGGTTTCGGCGAGCAGCTCGGCCGATTCCCGGCTGGCCAGGAATTCCGCGTTGAGACAGTCGACCTCGGCCCGGTCACCGGCAGCCCACGCCGCCATCAGCGCCGCCACCAGCGGCGCCTCATAGCGCCCGATGCCGTGTTGCATCAGGTCGGCGATCCATCGCCCGGCGCTCGCCTCGTCGCGGATGACGCCGGATTCAACCGCCCATTCCAGTCCCTGCGAATAGGTATAGGCACCGACCGGCAGGGCCGGGCTGGCCAGTTGCAGCAGGCGGGCCAGTTGCAGGCTCGGGGGCAGGGGGGTCATCGGCGGCGGGATGGGCAAAGGCCGTTCAGGTGGCGGGGGGTTGCAGCGCGATGACCGCCATGCCGCACAGGGCGATGGCCGCACCGGCCAGGTCCCAGCGGGTCAGCGTGACGCCATCGACGACCCGCAGCCAAAGCAGGGCCACGGCAACATACATTCCGCCGTAAGCCGCATAGGTTCGCCCGGCGGCCGTCGGGTGCAGGGTCAGTAGCCAGGCGAAAACGGCCAGCGATAGCGCAGCCGGCACGAGCAGCCAGGCACTGTATCCTTGTTTCAGCGTCAGCCAAGGCAAGTAGCAGCCGATGATTTCGGCCAGTGCAGTCAGCGCGAACAACAGGCTCAGTCGGGCCAGTTCCATGGTCATGGGTTTGCAGTCGGCGGAAGAGTCAACGCGGCTTGAACTGGTGAATTTTCGGCACCGAGCGGTGTGCGCCGTGGCCGGGATTGTGCAGATCGGCCGGCGCATCATCGCCATGATGATGGCCGCTATGGGCACCGTAGGCACCGGATTCCGGCTGGAATGGGGCTTCCGTTTCGCTGGCCGAGCAGCCTAGCCCGCGAACCATCTCCGCCAGCACATGATCGGTCTGGAAGCGCAGTTTGCCGCCATGGTCGGTGGGCAGGATCTGCACCGGCACGTGGCGGTTGCCGAGGTGATAGGCGGCGCGGGCGAAGAGCAAGGGGCTGTCGGCGATGGCCTCGATCAGGCTTTCCGGCGCGGCGAGGATGTCGACGACGGTCGAGCCATCTTCGGCCGCCAGCCGGTCGCCGCCGTGCAGATGGTCGCCGCGTTCGAGGAAGATGCCGGCTTCGGCGCCGGACGCCAGCGTCACCTTGAGGCGGCTGCGCTTGCGTTCGTCGTAGGC
>JAGOBB010000015.1 GCA_017983615.1 Azonexus sp. | reverse complement strand
ATCGTTTTGGCGATATCAAGACCGATGCGAACAACTTTCATGGCACACCTCCTTGGCTGGCTCACAGCCCCTTGGCTGCAATGCCCTCAGTGTCCCGCTAGACGGGAGGGGGAGTCCATTTCATTAGCTAACCCGACGGCCGTCAGGCCGGTCGGGTTGAGCGCAGGGTTAGGGTGGTATTTATTAGTGCAGGTTTTTGATGTCTTCATAAGCGAAATACAAAAGCACTGTATGTATAGAAAACAATGAAAATAGGCGGTAGAAGCCAGCACAATTGTTGGTTTCGCTGCATTTTTCAGAAGTTCTCTGAAGGAAAAACATCGTAATCGGATACGTTCCGATAATGAGTGCAGGAAGAAAAGCACGGTATGCAACAACGAAAATTACTTGAACGACCCAGATTGGGGAGCTAAGCACCAGCAATAGCAGTGAGACCGTCGAGAGTATATGAATGACTCTTGAGATTCCCATTGAAAACCCTAACGCAAAAAGTGAGCCGACGAGCGCGGCATTATCGCGCGAGGTCGGCTCGACTGACGGGTTAGGCGCGGGAGGTTGAAGATGGGACATGCAAAAACGGTGAATATTTGGAAGTGCGACCACTGCGGAAAGGAAGAACCGTGGGGGACAGGTTGGCGCAGCCGACTGATCTTGCACAAGAACGGCGGGCCGGGGCCATGGGATGAAGAACTGGTGGCGTGTAGCGACGAATGCGCAACCGCGATTGACGAAAAGCGCAAGTGGCGAAAGCTGCCAGACAAGAGCAAGGGTGAACCTGCGGTCGAGATTTCTGGTGGCCAATTGCAGGCAGCGCCTAACTATTAAGTAAGCCTCCCAATCCGGCAGGCTAATTCGTTAATTGATAAATTAAAAAAATCATTAAATCATTGGGATGGACTAAAATTAGGCCTCCCAAAATGTTTTGCAAAGCCAACCATGACGCAGCCGCCAAAATTACTGGATCGCGTTCGCGAGCGGATTCGCTTTAAGCACTACAGCATAAGGACCGAAGATTCTTATGTCCAGTGGATACGGCGCTTCATTCTTTTTCATGGCAAGCGGCATCCTTCCGAGATGGGGGCGGTGGAGGTCGAGGCGTTTTTGACGCACCTGGCGGTTGAGGGAAACGTGGCGGCTTCGACCCAGAATCAGGCGCGTAGCGCCCTGTTGTTTCTCTATAAGGATGTGCTGGGCAGCGAGCTTCCGTGGCTGAACAACGTGGAGCAGGCGAAGAAGCCGCGTCGCCTGCCGGTTGTGTTGACCGAGGATGAAGTGCGCGATCTGCTGGCCAACCTGGAGGGCGTGCATTGGCTGGTGGCAGGGCTCCTTTATGGTTCCGGCTTGCGCTTGATGGAGGCCTTGCGCCTGCGGGTTCAGGATGTGGATTTCAAGCGGCGCGAGATTCTGGTGCGCAACGGCAAGGGGTTCAAGGATCGGGTGACGATGCTGCCGGACAAGTTGGCTGCTCGCCTGCAATCTCACCTCGCCACGGTGAAGCTACTGCACGAAAAGGACCTGGCGGAGGGCTACGGCGAGGTGCATTTGCCTTACGCGCTGGATCGCAAGTATCCCAATGCCGGCACGAGCTGGGGCTGGCAGTATGTTTTTCCTTCCGGCAATCGTTCGGTGGACCCGCGCACGGGCAAGACGCGGCGCCATCATGTGGACGAGCAGACCATCCAGCGTGCGGTCAAGCAGGCGGTGCGTACGGCGGGCTTGGTCAAGCCGGCGACGCCGCATACACTGCGCCACTCGTTTGCCACGCACCTGCTGCAAAAGGGGCAGGATATCCGCACGGTGCAGGAGTTGCTCGGCCACGAGGATGTGCAAACGACGATGATCTACACCCATGTACTGAACCGGGGCGGCCGGGGCGTGACCAGTCCGCTCGATATCTGATTTGATGACTCCAAGCAAACGTTCCAACTCCTCGTTCCGGCCAGCCGCGCCAGAAAGCCAGTGCCTGACGGCGGATGCGCGCCGCCTGCTGGCCCTGCAGCGCGAAATGCTACGGTCGGCCCCTGAAAAACGGCAAAAACCGCAGGCCGATTTCGCGGCCCTGGTGGCCCAGTCGCAGGCTGCTGTCGCCGCCCGCCGCGGCAAGCTGCCGAAGCCTGAATTCCAGAGCGACCTGCCGGTCAATGAACGCCGGGCCGACATTGCCGAGCTGATCGCGAAAAACCAGGTGGTCATCGTCTGCGGCGAGACGGGCTCGGGCAAGACGACGCAGTTGCCGAAAATCTGCCTCGATCTCGGTATCGGCGCCCGCGGCCTGGTCGGCCACACCCAGCCGCGTCGGCTGGCCGCCCGCTCGGTGGCGACGCGCCTGGCGCAGGAACTGAAGACGCAAGTCGGCGCCGGGGTCGGCGTCAAGATCCGCTTCCACGACAAGTCGACGCCGGAGAGCTGGGTCAAGCTGATGACCGATGGCATCCTGCTCGCCGAGTCGCAGTCGGACCCCTACCTGAACGCCTACGAGGCGATCATCATCGACGAGGCGCACGAGCGCAGCCTGAACATCGACTTCCTGCTCGGTTACCTGAAGCAGTTGCTGCCCAAGCGCCCGGACCTCAAGCTGATCATCACCTCGGCGACCATCGACGCCGAGCGCTTTTCGCAGCATTTCAGCGGCGCGCCGGTGATCGAGGTGTCCGGCCGGCTCTTCCCGGTCGAGGTGCGTTACCGGCCGGTCGTCGATATCAACAAGAAGGACGACGAGCGCGATCTCTACGATGCGATTGTCGATGCAGCCGACGAGCTTTCCAGGCTCGGTTCCGGCGACATCCTGGTCTTCCTGCCCGGCGAGCGGGAAATCCGCGAGGCGGCCGAAGCCCTGCGCAAGCACGCGCTGGCCCGGCCCGGCTTGTCGTCGGCCCACGCGCCGGAAATCCTGCCGCTGTTCTCGCGCCTGTCGGCGGGGGATCAGGACCGCATCTTCAAGCCCTCGGGCGGCCAGCGGCGCATCGTGCTGGCGACCAATGTCGCCGAAACTTCGCTGACCGTGCCGGGCATCCGCTACGTGATCGACACCGGGCTGGCCCGGGTCAAGCGCTACTCCTACCGCAACAAGGTCGAGCAGTTGCAGGTCGAGCCCATTTCGCAGGCGGCGGCGCGCCAGCGGGCCGGCCGTTGCGGCCGGGTGGCGGCTGGCGTCTGCGTGCGCCTGTACGACGAGGCCGACTTCAACGCCCGCCCGCCGTTCACCGACCCGGAGATCCTCCGCTCCTCGCTGGCCGGCGTCATCCTGCGCATGAAGGCGCTGAAGCTGACCGACGTCGAGAGCTTTCCGTTCATCGAGCCGCCGCCGGCCAAGGCGATCAGCGACGGCTACGCGCTGCTGCAGGAACTCGGCGGACTGGACGACGACAACAAGCTGACCAAGGTCGGCGACGCGCTGGCCCGGCTGCCGCTCGACCCGCGCATCGGCCGCATGCTGGTCGCCGCCCGCGACCTCGGCTGCCTGACCGAAGTGCTGATCATCGCCGCTGGGCTATCGACGCAGGACCCGCGCGAGCGGCCGCAGGAGCGTCAGCAGGCAGCCGACGAGAAGCACAAGCAGTTTGCCGACGAGAAGTCGGAATTCCTCGGCTGGGTCAAGCTGTGGGCCTGGTTCCAGAATGCCGTCGAGCACAAGAAATCGAACAAATCGCTGGTCGACAACTGCCACGCCCATTTCCTGTCGTATTTGCGGCTGCGCGAATGGCGCGAAGTGCATGGCCAGCTGCACGCCATGGTCACTGAGCTGGGCTGGAAGGAAAACGAGCTGCCCGGCACCTACGACGCCATCCACATGGCGCTGCTCAGCGGCCTGTTGGGCAACATCGGCTGCAAGTCGGACGAGTCCGGCTATTACCTCGGGGCGCGCGGCATCCGCTACCTGATCCACCCGTCGTCGCCGCTGCAAAAGAAGGCCGGCAAGTGGATCATGGCGGCCGAGATCACCGAGACGACACGCCTGTTTGGCCGCTGCGTCGCCCGCATCGAGGATGGCTGGATCGAGAAAGTGGGCGCTCACTTGATCAAGCGCCAGTACTTCGACCCGCACTGGGAAAAGAAATCGATGCAGGTCGCCGGCTGGGAGCGGACGACGCTCTACGGCATCGTGATCAACCCCAAGCGGCGTATCCATTACGGCCCACTGGCCCCGGCCGAGGCGCGCGAAATCTTCATCCGCCAGGGCCTGGTCGGCGAGGAAATCGACGAGAGTTTCGCCAAGCGCTGGCCCTTCTTCCAGCACAACCAGCGGCAGATTCGCGACATCGAGAAGATCGAGCACAAGCAGCGCCGGCAGGACGTGCTGGTCGACGACGAGCTGATCTTCGCCTTCTACGACCACATCATTCCCGAGGGCATCCACAACGGCGCCACCTTCGACCACTGGCGCAAGACCGCCGAGCAGGAAAACGCCAGGCTGCTGTTCCTGTCCAAGGACGACCTGATGCGCCACTCGGCGGCCGGCGTGACGACCGATGCTTTCCCGCACACGATCAAGGTCGGCGGCGTCGAATACGGGCTGAGCTACCACTTCGAGCCGGGTTCGCCGCGCGACGGCGTGACCTTGACCCTGCCGCTGGCGCAACTGAACCAGATTCCGGTGCTGCGCATGGAATGGCTGGTGCCCGGGCTGTTGAAGGAAAAACTGGTGCAGCTGATCAAGACGCTGCCGCAGAAAATCCGCGCCAAGCTGGTGCCGGTGCCGGAGTTCGTCGAGGAGTTCATCGCCGCCACCGCCGGCCACGACAAGAAGATGAACCAGGGGCTGATCCCGCCGCTGATCGACTACATCCTCGAAGCGCGCGGCCTGAATGCCCGCGGCTGGGCGGTAACGCCGGACGCCTTCCGGCCCGATGCGCTGCCGCCGCACTTCTCGATGAACTACAAGCTGATTGACGAACACGGCCGCCAACTGGACATGAACCGCAGCCTGGTCGCCCTGCGCGGCGAGTGGGGGCGCGAGGCCAAGGAGGAATTCGCCGAACTGCATGAGACGCCGTCCGAATACACCCAGCTGACCGACTGGACCTTCGGCGAACTGCCGGAACTGATGGAAGTCCCGGTCGGCAAGCAGACGGTGATCGGCTACCCGGCGCTGGTCGATGACGGCGAGACGGTCAGCCTGAAGGTCTTCGACTCGGCCGAGGAAGCCGCCGAAACCCACCGCAAGGGCCTGGCCCGCCTGTTCATGCTGCAGTTCAAAGAGCAGGTGAAGTATTTCGACAAGAACGTGCCGGGCATGAGCCAGATGGGCATGCAGTTCATGGCGCTGGGCAGCACCGACGAACTGAAGCGCCAGATCGTCGATTTGACCTTCGAGCGCGCCTGCCTGACCGAACCGCTGCCGACCACGCCGGATGCCTTCAAGGCCCGCTGTGGCGAAGCCAAGGCGCGGCTCGGGCTGATCATGCAGGAGGTCTGCCGGATGGTCGTCTCCGTGCTGACCGAGTGGCAGGCGGTGACCAAGAAACTGCCGGCCTTCAAGGCGCATGCCGCGGCGCTGGCCGACATTGAGGCGCAGTTGAAGCGCTTGCTCGGCAAGAGCTTCGTCGTCGATACCCCCTTCGAGCGCCTGCAGCATTACCCGCGCTACCTGAAGGCGATCGTCGTCCGTCTCGACAAGCTGAAAGCCAACCCGGCGCGCGATGCGCAATTGATGGCCGAATACGGCCCGCTGTGGACCAACTACGAACGTCGGGCCCTCCAGTTGGCTAAGCTGGGTACGCTCGATCCGCAGGTCGAGCAGTTCCGCTGGCTGCTGGAGGAATTGCGCGTCGGCCTGTACGCTCAGGAGCTGCGGACGCCGGTGCCGGTGTCCACGAAGCGTCTGCAGAAACAATGGGAGGGCATCAAGAATGGCTGAGGTCATGCTGGCACTGGCGAGAACCTTCGCCAACCTGAAGGACGGCAAGGTCTGGCTGTACGTGCTGACCCCGGCGCTGTTCTCGCTGCTGCTGTCGGTCGGGCTGGCGATCTGGGCGCTCGGCGCTGTCGTGCAGCAGATGATGGACTACCCGCCGATGACCCTGCTGGTCGGCTGGGGGCTGGTCTGGCTGGCCCATCTGCTGGCCTACCTCGGCGGCTGGCTGGCGATCTTCGCCGTCGCCTACCTGACGGCCTCGCTGCTCGCCGCCATCGTGATCCTGCCGCTGATGCTCAAGCACCTGACGGAAACCGAGTATCGCGACGTGGCGGCGATGGGCAAGGACAGCTTCGTCGCGGCGGCGGCCAACAGCGTGCTGGCCTCGGCGCTGTTCGTCGTCGGCTGGATCGTGACCATACCGCTCTGGCTGATCCCCGGGTTCTCGCTGCTGATGCCGCTCTTGCTGATGGGCTGGCTGAACCGTCGCACCTTCGCCTACGACGCCTTGTCAATGCACGCCACGGCCGGCGAGTGGCAGGAAATTCGCCAGCGCCAGAAAACGCCGCTGTTCATGCTCGGCCTGACCATGGCGCTGCTCGCCCACGTGCCGGTCGTCGGCCTGCTGGTGCCGGCGCTGGCCGCGCTATCATTCGTCCATTACGGGCTGGAAGCCCTGCGCCGCTCGCGCGGCGGTGCCATTGTCACCATTGAGGGAGAGCGGGTATGAGCCGCACGTTTGGCGCCATCATCATTGGCGACGAGATTCTTTCCGGAAAACGCCAGGACAAGCACTTTGCCAGGATCGCCGAATTGCTCGCCATCCGCGGCCTGCGCCTGAGCTGGGTCGAATACCTGGGCGACGACCGGGAACGCCTCGCCGCCACTTTCCGGCGGACGATGGCGGCCGGCGACGTGGTCTTCTCCTGCGGCGGCATCGGCAATACGCCGGACGACCATACCCGGCAGGCCGTCGCCGCAGCGCTCGGTGTCGGGCTGGAACTGCACCCCGAGGCCTTCGAGGAACTGAAGATCCGCTTCGCCGGCGAGGAAGTCGACGACCGGCGCAAGCTGCTGGTTACCTTTCCGGCTGGCGTTCGGATGATTCCCAACCCGTTCAACCGCATTGCCGGCTTCATGGCCAACGACCATTACTTCGTGCCTGGCTTCCCGCAGATGGCTCACCCGATGATCGAATGGGCGCTCGATACCTTCTACAAGAACGAGTTCCAGCCGGTCGCGGATACGGTCGAGAAGGCCTTCCTGCTGACCGGGCCGACGGCCTACGAGAGTGCGCTGCTCGACCTGATGGAACACATCGTCGCCGCCTACCCGACGCTGCGTCTGTTCTCGCTGCCCTCACTGGTCGGCAAGGAGCGCAAGCACCTGGAACTCGGCGTCGAAGGGGCGCCGGAGCTGGTCGACCGGGCGATGGAGGAAATCCGCATTGCGGTCGAGGCGCGCGACATCAAATGGTCCTGGCGTCCGTGAAAGCGCCATTCGGGCAGCGGCCGGGCAAATGCTACGGTCGGCCCGAAAAAAAGCCGAAAATCAAAATTCGTAGCCGGCAGACGTAAAGCTGGTAGACGTAAAAATGCCCGCGAATTTCGCGGGCATTTTGCTGGCCGGGAGGCGCCGAATTACTTGGCGGCCTTCTTGGCAGCAGCAGCGGTGGCGCTCTTGGCCGGGGCGGCAGCCTTGGTCGTCTTGGACGCAGCCTGGACGTTGGCTTCGGCGATGTCGGACAGTTGCTTGGCCATCGAGGTCATCGTGTCGAAGGCCTTGGTCGAGGCGCCGAGCATGGACTGCATGGTCGCGGCGAAAACGTCGCCACCGACCGGAGCGGAGGCCTTGGCCTTTTCGACGGCAGAAGCGGCATTCTTGGTGAAGCTGCTGTACTGGGCTTCCATGACCGAGGTGATTTCCTTCTGCATCTCGGTGACCAGGTCATAGACGCTGCGCGAGTAGCCGACCAGCTTGTCGACGTTCGGCTGGGCCAGTTCGGTGTTCAGCTTGGCGACGGCGCTGGCGTCCTTGGCGGACAGCAGTTGCTGGGCGTTGGCAACCGTGTTGTTGAAGAACTCGCGGGAAGCCGCCATGTTGAGGGCCGTCAGGCGCTCGACGCCATCGAAGGCGGTGCGCAGGAGGGTCATCATGACTTCGGCGTTGGCTTTCTGTGCGGCGGTCAGTTGTTCGATATTCGGGTTGCTCATCATCATCTCCAGTTTATGTAGGGTGGTGCGGATGAAACGACAAACCCCCGCCGAAGCGGGGGTTTTTCAGGCAGATTACTTTTTGCCCTTGGCAGCGGCGCCGACAGCCTTGACGGTGGCGTTGGTGGCGGCAGCGACGTTGGCTTCGGTGATCTCGGCAACCTGCTTGGCAGCCTTGTTCATGTTGTCGAAAGCGGAGTTGGCGGCAGCGATGGCGCTCTTGACGGCAGCGACTGCAACGTCCGAACCGGCCGGGGCAGACTTGGCAGCCTTGTCCAGCAGACCGGCAACGGTCTTCTGGAATTCGCCGAACTGGCCTTCAACCATCTTGGACAGTTCTTCCTGGGTCTGGGCGGAAATTTCATAAACGGAACGCGAGTAGGCAACGGCCTTCTCGACGCTCGGCTGAGCCAGCGAAGCCTGGATCGACAGAGCTTCCTGAACGTCCTTGGCACCCATGATGGCCTTGGCGCTGGACACGGAGTCTTCCATGACCGAACGGGCGGTATTCAGGTTCAGGGCGGCGATGCGCTCGGCGGAAGCCAAGGCGGTGTTGGCCAGGGACAGCAGGGAGTCGACGGTGGCCTTGTTGGCGGCAGCGAATTGCTCAGGGGTCTTGAACATGGATCATCTCCTAGAATCAAAGTTTATGCGGAACAGTCTAAATTCTCTGTGGGGCACTTTTCATCCAAGGATGTTGCACCGCACCATGGTCTTTATTATAGGGGGGATTGTCCTGTTGTCAACAAATTTATTGTGCGGTGCACAATAAAATATATACCGTTTAAAATCATTGGCATGCCGCTCCATTTTGAGCGGAAAAAAACGGTCGTTCGGCCAGTTTTCGTGGCGATGCACTATTGCTGTGCATTTTGCGGTGCCAAACTGCCGGCACCCTTGAGCTCCAGTCGTTCGCCGCGCGTTGCCGGTCGTTCCGCTTCGCTGTCCTTGCCTTTCGGCTGGATCACTGCGCGAACGCGGGGGGCTGGGGCGTTCGCGTTGCGGGTTTCGCCCGCCGTGACGAGGTATTTTTCACTGACGGCGTCGTACCAGATGTAGTCGCCCCTGACTTCGTCGTCGCCGCTCTTGACCCAGGCGCGGTGGAACAGTTCGGCTACTTCATTGCTGGTGTTGTATTCGATGCGCTCGGCTTCGCCTTCGATGTATTGCTCCTTGCCCTCGAGCTTCTGGCGGAAGCGGGCGAGGCCGTTCTTGCCGGCGAAGGCGGTGCCCTTCTGGAAGCCATACTTGTCCTCGGTGACGATGATGCGGTCGGCCTTGAGGACCATCGTGCCCTTGCTGATCACGACATCGCCTTCAAGGATCTGGACCTTTTTCGCGTCGTCGATCGAGACGCGGTTGGCTTCCAGCAACATCGGCTTGTTCCGGTCGGCTCGTTCAGCGTGGGCGGGGAGCGCTGCGAGCAGGCAGAGGGTGAGCGTGGCAAGTCGAAGGTTCATGGCGTGGCTCTGGGTCGGATGTATTGGCCTTTGACCTGCGATTGCAGAACGAAGGTGGAAGCGTTGTTGTCGATGTGGGCACCGACGCCGGTGATCCACGACGGCCCCTGGGTAATCTCGACCTTGCTGTCGGTATGGGCGGTGCCGGCTTCCGTGTGCACAGTCAGATCGGGGCTGCGGGCGACCAGTTCGGGACGGGTCTCGGTGGCGGCGCGGGACAGCCGGACGTTGTCGCGCAAGTAGGCGATTTCACCGCCAGCCGTGAGCTTGGCGCGGTCGGCGGTAACCGTGACGGGCGGCGTTTTTGGCCGGTAGCTGGTCAGGGTCGGTGAGGTTATTTCCGACGTATCGTCGTCGGGATAGTGGACCAGGTAGGGGGCCGTGAGGCGGTACTTGAGCTGGCCGGTCTGGTCGAAACGGCGGGCCACGAAATTTTCGGCGATGGCGTCGGGATCGTGGCGGAGTTTGCCGTCGTGTATTGTGATGTCGGCGGCAACCCGGCTTTGCAGCCAGAAGGTCAGCCCGGCCAGCAAGGCCAGGATGACGATGGGAAAGAGTTGGCTGGGCCAGTGCTTCATTGCGCTTCGAGGTAAGGCGCGAAAGCGGCGTCCAGCTTGCCCTGGGCGGCGAGAATGAACTCGATGGCCTCGCGCACGGCACCCTGTCCGCCGGCGGCCTCGGTAATGGCGTGGGCGCGCTCCTTGACGATCGTGCGGGCATTGGCCGGCGCGATGGCCAACCCGCAGGCGCCCATCGCACGCAGGTCGATCAGATCGTCGCCCATGAAGGCAAGCTCGGACCAGTCCAGGCCGAGTTGTTCGAGCAGTCTGGCGGCGACCGAGTGCTTGTCGCCGACGCCCTGATAAACGTGGGAAACGCCGAGGTCGGCCGCACGGCAGGCGACGACGCCGGAATTGCGCCCGGTGATGATCGCTACTTCGATGCCGGCGCGTTTCATCAGAACGATGCCGAGTCCGTCCTGGACATTGAAGGTTTTCAGTTCGTGACCGTCGTCGGTATAGTGCAGGCCGCCATCGGTCATCACGCCGTCGATGTCGAAAGCGACGAGCTTGATGCGGGCGGCGCGGGCTTTGGCGTCCATCAGATGACCTTGGCGTTGAAGAGATCGTGCATGTTCAGCGCCCCGATCAGTTGATTGTCGGCATCGACGACGAGCAGACCGTTGATGCGCAGGCGTTCCATCATTTCGACGGCCTCGACGGCCAGGCGATCGGGACCGATGGTTTGCGGCGCCGGGTGCATGACCGAAGCGATGTCGCCCTGCTGCAGGTCGATGCGTTTTTCGAAGGCGCGGCGCAGGTCGCCGTCGGTGAAGATGCCGATGACCGCATTGGCCGGGTTGGTAATCGCCACCAGGCCGAGGCCGCCGCGCGACATGGCGACGATGGCGTCAGTGATGCCGGTGTTGGGTGTCACGGCCGGAACCTTGTCGCCGGCGCGCATGACGTCGCGGACGTGGGTCAGCAGTCGGCGACCGAGCGAACCGCCGGGGTGCGATCGGGCGAAATCTTCCGGCCCGAAGCCGCGCGCATCAAGCAGTGCGACGGCCAGCGCGTCGCCCAGCGCCAGTGCCGCAGTGGTGCTGGCCGTCGGCGCAAGATTGTGCGGGCAGGCTTCCTGGGCAACGCCGGCGTCGAGGTGCACGTCGGCTTCGCGGGCCAGCGTTGACGTCGGCACGCCGGTCATCGCGATGACCCGGGCGCCCTGGCGTTTGACGGCCGGGACGATACGCAGCAGTTCTTCCGATTCGCCGGAATTGGAGAGGGCGAGCAGGATGTCGTTGCGGGTGATCATGCCGAGATCGCCATGGCTGGCCTCGGCCGGATGGACGAAATAGGCCGGGGTGCCGGTGCTCGCCATGGTCGCCGCAATCTTGCGGGCGATATGGCCGGACTTGCCCATGCCACTGACGATCAGGCGGCCGTGGCAGTTGAGGATCAGTTCGACCGCAGCGGCGAAGTCGCCGTTGATCCTGCTCTTCAGGGCGTCGACTGCGGCAGCCTCGATGCTCAGGGTCTGGCGACCCAGTTCCAGAGCGCGTTCCGGCGAAAAGCGGTGGGGGATGGGGCTTGGGTTCATGGGCTGGCTGCGGTTATGATGGCCGAAGTATACCTGAATCGCGAAAACGGCCCTTGAGCGCACTCTCTCTCGTCCTTCTGCTGCTTGGTGCCTCGGTCCTGGCCGTGGTCATCTGTCGTCGCTTCAATCTGCCGCCGGTCCTCGGTTATCTTTTCGTCGGTAGCGTCATTGGCCCGCATGCCTTGAACCTGATGAGCGACATGCACCGGGCCGAATACCTGGCCGAATTCGGCGTCGTCTTCCTGATGTTCTCGATCGGCCTGGAGTTCTCGCTGCCCAAGCTGTACGCGATGAAGCGCATCGTCTTCGGCCTGGGAATGTTGCAGGTGGTCATTACCCTGTTTCTGATCGCCGTTTTGACCAAGCTGTTTGGCGTCGGCTGGCAGATCGGCATTGCCCTCGGTGGTGTGTTCGCCATGTCGTCTACGGCGGTCCTGACCAAGTTGCTTGCCGAGCGCTTGCAGCTCGATGCGGCGCACGGCCGCGAAATCATGGGCGTGCTGCTGTTCCAGGATCTGGCGGTTGTTCCCTTGCTGATCATCATCCCGTCGCTGACCCAGCCGCCTGAGCAACTGGCCATGCTGCTCGGTATCGCGTTGCTCAAGGCGGTGGTGGTCCTGGCGGTGATTCTTGTGTTCGGGCAACGCCTGATGCGCAAGTGGTTCCATTTTGTGGCCAGGGCAAAATCGTCCGAAGTGTTCGTCCTCAATGTGTTGCTGATCACCCTCAGCCTGGCCACGATCACCGAACTGGCCGGGCTGTCGCTGGCGCTGGGCGCTTTCGTCGCCGGCATGCTGATTTCGGAAACCGAGTACAAGTTGCAGGTGGAGGAAGACATCAAGCCCTTCCGCGATGTGCTGATGGGCCTGTTCTTCGTCACCATCGGCGTCAAGCTCGATCTGCACATCCTGGTCGGCCTGTGGTGGCAGGTCCTCCTTGGCCTGCTCGCCCTGTTGCTGATCAAGTCGCTGGTCGTTGGCCTGTTGTCGTGGCGGCTGGGGGCGTCGCCCGGCAATGCCATCCGCTCAGCTTTGTGGCTATGCGCCGGTGGCGAATTCGGCTTCGTCCTGCTCGGCGAAATAGTCCGCCTGCCGAAAGATGTGCAGCAGGTCGCGCTGACCGTGCTGGTGTTGTCGATGCTGCTTGCGCCGTTCATCATCCAGTACAGCGAGCGCATCGTCGTCCGCTTTGTGGCCAGCGAGTGGTTGATGCGATCCATGCAACTGACGCGGATCGCCGCCCAGTCGATGGGCGCAGAAAAACACGCCATTCTCTGTGGCTTCGGCCGAAACGGGCAGTATCTGGCGCGATTCCTGGCTCAGGAAGACATCAACTACGTGGCCCTCGACCTCGATCCCGACCGCGTGCATGAGGCTGCGGCCGGCGGGGAAAATGTCGTCTACGGCGATGTCGGACGCAAGGAGGCGCTGATCGCCGCCGGCCTGATGCGGGCCAGTGTGGTGATCGTCACTTTCAGCGATACCCAGTTGGCCGAGCGGGTTCTGCATCACGTCCAGGAACTGCGACCGGATCTGCCGGTCGTCGTGCGCACCGCCGACGAGCGCGACATGGAACGCCTGTCGCGTGCCGGCGCGGCCGAAGTGGTGCCGGAGGTGCTGGAAGCCAGCCTGATGCTCGCTTCGCACGCGCTGGTTCTGGTCGGCGTGCCGATCAACCGGGTCCTCAAACGCATCCGGCAGACCCGCTCGCAGCGCTATAGCCTGTTGCGCGGCTTCTATCGTGGCATGAGCGACCGTGACCACGACGAGGACGACGAGCACCAGCCGCGTCTGCACTCGGTCCTGCTGGCCCGGGGGGCAGCAGGGATCGGGCGGACGCTTGATGCTTTGAATCTTGACGAACTGGGTTGCGAAGTCAGCGCCATCCGCCGGCGCGGCATCCGGGCGCTGGAGCCGGCGCCGGAAACGATGCTCGAAGAGGGCGACGTGATTGTCGTTCTCGGTGTGCCGGAAGCGTTGATGGCTGCCGAGGAGCGCCTGCTCCAGAAATGAAAAAGCCCGCCGAGGCGGGCTTGGAGAGCGTCATTGAGGTATCAGCTGGACGAACAGACCGTATACAAGTTGCTGTCTTCAGCAGTGGTCAGGTTGCCAGGAAGCGGACTGGCCGCCGTGGCGCAGACCCCTTGGCAAATGATCCGCAGATTGCCCGTGGTGGTGTTGCCGTCATCCATCGTGATATCCAGCTGACGGACGAAGCGACCTTGGATGTTGGTCGAACAGACATAGAAGTTTCCAGTCCAGCCGGCGATCGGTGTTACGCCGGTAATGCCGACCAGCCCACCTTCCGAGTTCCGCGGGAAGAATTCTGCTCCAGGCGTCAGTGTGCCGGTGGCCAGATTGGCACGACGAACGTGATCCCAGAAGTTGCAGGACTCCGTCCCGCATGCCGCTCCGCCGCCACCACCGCCGGCAGCAGGCTCGGCATTCCAGTCGCCGTCGATGCGACCGCTGCCGTCGCCATTGGCTGTTCCGTTGACGTGGGCTTGAGCAGCTCGATCGTCGCCAGGGAGAGCACGGAATTTGTCCTGGTAGGCATAGACAAAAGTTGGGACTGACCGGAAATCGTTGGCCAGGTTCTTCACCTTGGCGCTGTTGATCAATTCCTGACCCTTCAATACGCCGCCCAGCAACAGGCCAATGATGACCAGAACGATGGCGATTTCGACGAGGGTGAAGCCTTTTTGATGGCTTTTCATGGCATGCTCCGAAAAAATGGTTCTAAATAAGCGTCTGCAAATATCGTGCCTATGCATTTAGGCATAGATTTGACAGTTGATGGGGGGCAAGCGGGCCTCAAGTGTCGAAATATGGACAGGGTGTCTGATATATGAACACCGGGCTTTCCGGAAAAATGGCAATTCGGCTGGCCGGCTGGCCGCATTATCTGCTCGCAGGGCACTTGTTGATGCTGCATGCCCTGGCTTTCGGCGGCTGGCAGATTCCGGCGGTTCGCTTGCTCTGGGTGGTCGCCTTGGGGTTGTTCCTGATCTGGCAGCCCTTCGTTGCCGGTGAGCGGCGGATTACTCCGCGCCAGGGGGCGATACTCCTCGGCGCGGTGCTGGCCTCGACGCTGCTTCTCGGCCCCTGGCTGTTGTTGATCTGGTGTGGTGCGCTGGCCGCCTCCATCGGCGGGCGGGTCCTGTGGACAGAAAATCGGGTCGAGCGCTCGGCTTACCTGCTGGCCTTCGGTTACCTTCTGGCCGTGACGGTGCTTGGCGTGGTGCCAGAGATTTCTGCGGCTGTCATGATCGACAGGGATCTGCGCCAGGCGGTGGCTTACTTCATGCCGTTCGCGTTGCCGCTACTGCTCCTCTTTCCCGCACACGCCAGACGGCGGCGTTCCGGCGAGGCTTTCGACCTGTTTTACGGCATGCTGGTTTTTCTGGTCATGGCGGTTTTCGTGCTGGGCGCGCTGGCCTACGTGCTGGTTGGCAGCGCGGGATATGTCGAATCCTTGTTCAAAACCTCGATGGCGGTGGCCGGGGCCTTGTTGCTGGTGGCCTGGGCGTGGAATCCGAGGGGCGGGTTTTCCGGCGTCGGGTCGGCGCTGTCGCGCTACCTGCTTTCTCTGGGCATGCCGATCGAGCAGTGGCTGGTGCAGATCTCGGAGGAGAGCGAGCGGCATACCGATCCGGCGAACTTTTTGGCAGCAGTCATGGCGCGCCTGGGTGCGATGCCCTGGGTCGTCGGTGTGTCCTGGCAGGCTGGCGACAAGGCTGCCCAGATCGGCGAGCTGGCGGAGCATCGTCATACCTCCATGGCCAATGAACTGGCGCTGTCCGTCCATTTTCGCCATGCCCCTTCGCCGGCCATGCGCTGGCATGTCGAGTGGCTGTTGCGCCTGGCTATCGAGTTCTATCTGGTCAAGCGCCAGAGCGAGGAATTACAGCGCATGGGCTACGTACAGGCCATCCATGAAACCGGCGCGCGGGTGACGCACGATGTGAAGAATCTTTTGCAGTCGCTGCAAGCCCTTTGTTACGCCGCTTCCCAACCGGGCGAGCCGGCCGAGGTGTCAGCCCTGCTGAACCGGCAGTTGCCACAGATCGCCGATCGCCTGAAGGCAACGCTGGCCAAGCTCCAGTCGCCGCAGATCGAGGATGTGGCGCGGCTCGATGCCGAAAGCTGGTGGGGACGGTTGGGGGAGCGTTATGCGCATGTGCCGGTCGCTTGGCAGGGGAGCGCCGAGCCGGGGGCCACCTTGCCGGCTGGCATGTTCGACAGCGTGGCGGAAAATCTGCTGCAAAACGCATTGGCGAAGCGTTTGCGCGAACCCGGCTTGACCATTGCGGTGGCTTTTGTCGCCGGCGAGTTGAGCGTATCCGACAGCGGCAGCGCCATCTCGAACGATTTGGCCAATGCCTTGATGAACGAGCCGGTCAGTTCCGACGACGGACTCGGGATTGGCCTCTATCAAGCGGCCCGGCAGGCGGAGAGCCAGGGGTATCGGCTGAGTCTGGCGGAGAACCGTTTGGGACGAGTGACGTTCAGGCTGTCGCCGCAGCAGTAATGGCCGGGACCCGGGATTCGCCGAGTCGATAGACCACGGTGTTGCCTTTGCCCTTCAGGTAGATCGACTGCGGTTCCGCGAAGGAGAAATCGGCAGCCAGTCGCTGGTGGGTGGTTGCATCGACCTGAATCATCCCCGGCGTGCCCTCGCTGGTGATCCGGCTGGCCAGATTCACGGTGTCGCCCCAAAGGTCGTAGATGAATTTCTTCTTGCCGACGACGCCTGCCACCACCGGGCCGGTGCCGATGCCGATGCGGACGTCGAGGCGCATTTCGTTGACCGTGAAGTCCGTATGCAACAGGTCACGCATCGCGATGGCGAGTTCGGCGATGGAGCGGGTGTAATTGTTCTGCTCGTTGTTCAGGCCGCCGGCCACCATGTAGGCATCGCCGATGGTCTTGATCTTTTCCATGCCGTATTGCTCGGCCAGTTCGTCGAACGAGGAAAAAATCCGGTTGAGCATGGCGAAGACCTGCTGCGGTGTCAGGCCTTCGGCTACCCGGGTGAAATTGACGATATCGACGAACATTACTGTCACGTCGGCAAAGCCGTCGGCAATGGCCTGGCTGTCGTGCTTCAGACGTTCGGCGATGGGGCCGGGCAGGATGTTGAGCAGCAGCCGCTCAGAACGCCCCTGTTCCACCTGCAGCAGGCGGTGGGTTTCTTCCAGGCTGGCCTGCAGTTTGGCTTTCTCGATCACCGCGTAGCGCAGCAGCAGATAGACGATGCTCGAAATGGCAGCGAAGTTGAGGGCGAAGAAGAAGACGCTGGTTTGCGTGGAGACCTTGTGCGAACTGGCTAGCGCGCTATCGGCCAGGTAGAAGTCGAAGAATCCGGACAGGGCGGTCAGGAAGATGTAGGCGAAGAACCAGGCGATCGACTCGCGTGTGCCGCAGAAAAGCACGGCGCCGATGGGGGCGAGCAGTCCCCACAGGCTGGCGCCGCTGGCCGTGATGAAGTTGCCGATGCTCCACTGGACGGCGAATGGGGCGAACAGGAAGAGCGCCAGCTGGGTCAGGCGGAACCAGTCGAAATTGCCGCTGCGGAAGAAATAGAGCAGGTTGCCGACGAGCAGCAACTGGAAGATGAACGGGGCATTGGCCGAAAACTGTGGCCCCATCTGGCCGTAGAGAAAGAGCCAGAGCATCGATCCGGCACAGAACAGGCCTGTAGCGAAGACCAACAGGGATTTTCGCAGGCGTGTCTCGGCGTCGTCGTCCGGGCGAATGCCGCCGGTACGAAGGGAGTCGAGGAAAGATTGCCGGGTCAAGGTGGGGGGTATGAGCATGGGGGTTCTTGCTCAGTGTGGCAGTACGACCGGTCGCGGTCAATATGCCGCGGGGCTAACAGGCTTCAGGGTAGCTTGCCGACGGCGACGAGGCGGGATTTGAGCAGGTGGGGGCTGATCCAGACCAGTTGATCATCGAAGCCCGGCGTCGGGGTGTCGGCGATGAAGATCTGCGTCGCGTTGCTGTTTTCCAGCTCTCCACCGATGCCGTCGGCAATCTTGCTGCCGTCAGGGCGGAAGGCGCCGTTGCCGTTAGCACCGTGGCTGACCACGACGGCGCCTGTCTCGATGGCGACCGTATTGCCCGCCAGATTGCGGATGTCGGCCAGGCCGGCATTGTCCGGCGGGACGCCAGTGCTCATCGTGAAGCTGGCTTGGGCGCCACCGGTCAGCGCGCCAGTGAAGCGGTTGCTGCCGAAGTAGGTCAGGCGATTGCCCCAGGGGTCGGTTTCGGATATGCCTAGGTCTACCCAGGGAAGTACTCCGTACTCTCTGTTGCAGGAAGCATTCGGGTTGGCCTTGTCCCTGTCCTCTTCGCCAGCATGCGCGCCCGAGTTTGCCACGGTAGGATTGGCAGGGCAGGGCAGGCGACCGTTGGCCATGGCGAAGCCGAGCATGGCTTCCTTGACCGTATCAAGCTGGCGGCGGGCATCCTGGAGCGCGGCGGCCTCACGCTGGGCGCTCAGGCCGAACATCAAGCCGCCGGAGAGCAGCGCGACGATGACCAGCACCACGGTCAGTTCTACAAGGGAAAAACCGTGTTGCGGAGCGGGGCGGCGATGCTTCATCGGGGCTTCAGTAGGAAAGTCGATCGTTGAAGGTAGCCGAAGGTGGCTTTGCCGTAAAGCTATTGAGGGGGGCTTTAGCGTCACCGTCACGTGTTTTTATCGGCGCGCCTTTCTCGTCTTCTTTGACGCCGATGTTCGCGTCTTCAAGAAAGTTTTCGACCGAAAGCGTGTTCCGGTTTTGCCCGCTCAGGGCGCGACCGGCCGCCAGCGCGACGACGCGGTAACTGCCGGTGCCATTGACGGTCAGTGTGCCCGGGGCGGTATTGGTTGAACTGCTGATTTGATAGAAGGCGAGGGTTTTCCAGGCATTCGAGGTCCACCATGTGCCTTCACTGGTGTTCGGACGGAGGAAACTGCAGGCGGCGCTGTACCAGACTGTCGGCACGGCGCCTTGGGCCATGCTGGTCGGCAGGATGGCGTCGATGTTTTCGGCGGCTGAAATCAGGGTATCCAGCAAGGCACGTGTTTTGTCCAAGGCTTCGTTGGCTGTATTGAGGGCATCGGCATTGGCGTCGTTGGCAGCTTTGTCGAGTAAAGCAAGAGTCCCGTCCTTGCCAGCCAGCCCGTCCAGCAGCTTTACGGCGGTGCTGTAGGCCGAGCTTTCGTTGTCGGCGATGGCGATATTCCCGCCGACGATGCCCCGGCGTGCGAGTCTCGCCAAATCGGGCGCGTGACTGATCGCTATCCCGCTCCAATAGACGACAGTCTGGGCCGGGGCGCGCAAGGCACGCCCGTCGGTGACCTTGGAGGGAATGTTTGATTTTGCGGCATCAAGGGTGGCGGCCACGGATTTCAGGGTTTCCAACGCTACGTTGTCGCCGTTGTTGGTCAGGGCAACGCCCAATGTGCCTAGCTGGGTGGCACTGACCTCCGAACTGGTCCGGATTTGCTCCTGGTCGTTGCCGGTTTGCGTGGCGCTCAAGGCGGCATCGAGTGTGGACAGGGAGGTTGCGCGGGCGGTATTGAGGCTGGACGAGGCTGTTGCCAGACTGCTGACCAGCGTCCGGGCAGCTTCGAGTGCCGCGACCAGCGTCGGAAGTCCGGTGTTTCCGGTGTAGCCGGTCAGCGCTACCGTGAGGCGGGCGGCCAGGGCCCCGACCTCGCTGCCGCTGACGTTGATGCGGTTGGCAAGAATCGCTGATTCGACCATCTGGTTGGCAGCGAAGAGAGCCATGGCGGCTGACTGTGCTTCGTCGGCGGTGACTTCGTTGAGGTTCTTCCTTGCCTTGTTGACCGCCGCTGCCGCATCGATGGAGGCTGTGTAGGCGGTGGAAATTGCGCTTTCGATGTCCGTATTCGGTGTCTGGCTATATTCGAAAAGGCTGTTTTTCAGGTTGTTGACAGGGGTGATCAAAGCGTTGAAATTCGCTGAATTCGGGTTGGTGGCAACGGCATTGATCCTGACCAGAAGGTCCTGATTCCGAAGCTGGAGTTCGCGATGGAAGAGGTCGATCCCGGTATGGGTCAGCGCAACGCTGAATGCCTGAAGGCTGGGCTGTGCGGCCTCGATGGCGGCGGGCAGACTTGACGATTGGGCGGTGTAGGTCGCCTTGCTCTTCGTCGCGGCAGCGATGGTGGTGTCGAGTGTTGAATAGGCATTGAGCGCCGCACGTGCCCGGCTGTCCAGTTCGACGGCGGCGAGAAAGAGCTGGTCGTAAAGCGCAAGGGCGTAAGCGACCTGTTCCTGGAGTTGCTTCGAGAAATTCTGCTTGTCTGCTACGGTCGAGGCAATATTCAGGCTGTTTTTGGTAATTTTGAGCAGGGCAATCGAGTCCTTGAGCGCTTGTTCTGGATTTCCGGCCTGCGTGTCGGGGAGCATGCCGAACAGGCTTTGGGGGGTGCCCTTGTTTGAGATCGCGCTGCCCTTGGAAAGATCGGTGTAGGTGATTTCGGTACGCACGACATTGGCCAGCGACGCGGGCCACGGATACGTGTGCAGCGGGTTCTGGGCGCTGTGTTGTTCCAGGCAGGCGCGCAGTTCGTTGGCGACGCGCTTTTCGACGGCGGCCATCAGTTCCTGGCGGGTGATCACGGCGATCAGGTCGTTGTCGCCGACAGTGGCCGACTTGCCGACCTGGAAAGTGTCGTCGCCGTCGCTGTTGGCCGGATCGAGCGCGCCGCGGGTGGCGATCACCAGAGCGACCACGTCGTCGTTGACCGAGCCGTCGGCGGCGATGACCCGCATCGTGGTTGTGGTGTCGCTGTTGATCGCCCGGTCGCGGCCGCCGAACAGGCTATGGACGGCGAGGCGAAGGGGCGTTCCATGGTCGTCCTGGAAATCCCGGACGTCCAGCGTCTTGTACGGCAAACCGCCGACGTAGGCGTCGCACTCGGGACCGTTGAGCAAGGGCGTTTCGCCATTGCCGAGCAGATCCGGGCAGAGAATGCGTCCCGGGCGCTTGTCGTCCATGACCGCGTAGGCGATCACCGCCTCCTTGGCCTGGGCCAGCGCCACGGCCAGCTTGTTGTCCTGCCCGGTCCGCGTGAACTGGTTGTTGGCGCTGCGGTAGAAGGCGTAGCCGCCGGCCATGGCGACGAGGATCAGCAGCATCCACAGTGCGACGCCCCGTTGTGCCGTCAGGGGGGCGGGCCGTTTCATCGGGCCGGGGTGCCGCGCTTGATCTGGATGCGGCCGTCGCGGAGCAGGCTTTCGCGCTCGCCGGTGGCTGGGTTGAAGGTGTCGCCGACCGGGACCGGGGCGGCGGGGGCGCTGCCTTCCCAATTGACCTCGCCGTTGATCCAGCGGGTGCGCCGGCCGTTGCTGCTGCGCACTTCGCCGTTGATGGTGATGCTGGCCTCGTCGTCGGCGTTGGGCAGGAAGCCGGGGTTGCGCTGGCGCTGGAGGTCGAGCCGGGCGCGTTGCTCGGCGTCGAAGAACAGGCGGCCGAGCGGGGCCGGGTTGGCCAGGCTGGGGGCTGTGGCCAGGGCGAGCAGCAAGGCGATGGTCAGGCGCTGCATGGTCAGCCCTTGCCCGGCGGGCGGCGGACGGTCAGCCACTGCATCTCGCATTCGGCGCCCAGTTGCGCCATGGCGGCCCGGGCGTCAGGCTGGCCCGGCAGGGGGCCGAGTTTGCAGGCGCGGACGAGAACCAGCGCGCTGGCGTTTTTCTGGATGCGGGCGAGGAAGTTGAGCAGGTCGCCTTCATGCAGCAGGCGGAACTGGATGCGCAGCGGGCTGGCGTACCAGCCATCTGGGGCGAGCTTGCCGCCATCGAGGGTGGTCTGGGCGCCGAACTCGTATTTCATGCCGGGCAGGCGCAGGTCGCGCTGGGTGTCGCGGAGCAGTTCCATCCAGTCTAGGCGGTGCTCTTCGCCGGCGATCCCGGCGCTTTGCAGGCGCTGGAGAAGGTGGGCGCGCTCCTTGATTTCCTGCTCTTCGTTGCGCACTTGGCGCAGGCGCTGGTCGATCTGGTTGCGCGCGGCAATGGCTGCGTTACGTTCCCGTTCGGCCAGGGTGGCATCGGACTGTGTATTCCAGGCGAGCAGCCCGGCAACGAGCAGCAGCACCAGCATGGCGGCCAGCGGCAGGGCTAGCTTGCGAAGGTCGCGGCGAGTCAGCGTCATGGCGCGCTGCTCCGGGTGATTTCGACGGCAAAGGGTCGGGCTGGCGCCGCTTCGTCGATGCCGTCGCCGCCGCGCAGGGCGGTGCCGGATTCGACGTCGAACGGGCGTTGCAGCACTTTGACCGTGACGCCCGGCTCGCCTTTCAGCGCATCGACGAATTGCTCGAAGACGGCGAGGGTTTGCCGGGTGTCGGCGCGTTCGAGACGCACCGAGGCGCGGACGGTGGTGATTTCGGGGTTGTCGGCCGCAAATGCTACGGTCGATGGCATATTTTGGCCATTTTTCCAGTCGATGCCTTCGAGCACGATGGCCGGCATGCGGTCGAGTACCCTGCTGACCTGGGCGTAGGCCGGGCCGGGCTGGCGTTGCTGGCGCAGCAGTTCGCCGTAGCGGCCGGTCAGGCGGCGCAGGGTGTCATTGTCGACGCCCAGTTGTGGGAAGGTGGCCGAGATTTCCTGGTAGCGCCGGGCGAGGTCGGTCTCCTCGGCCTTCAGGCGAACGGCCTCATCGCGCAGGGCGTGGGCGTCGAAAGTGTTTTTGGCGGCGAACAGCGCGCCACCGAGCAGGGCGACCAGGCCGGCGGCGATCAGGCCGTGGCGGATCTGGGCCAGCCGGTAGTGATGGCGATGTGCCTCGCCGGCGAATTGCTGGTTGGGTGGCGCGGTGGCCAGCAAGTGCAGGAACAGCTGGTCGCTGCGGTTGTCCTCAGGCAGCGTGTGCAGCTTGAGCTGGGCCGCCGCGGCATGGCTGTCGATGATCGTGAAGTCGAGCTGGCTCTGGGGCGGGCAGGCATTTTCGATGGCCGGGATGCTCAGCGGATGAGCGACGATGTAGACCGGCAGGACATCGTCGCGGCCGATCAGGCGCTGGCCGATCAGATACTGGTGCAGCTTGCTCGCCTCGGCGGCGAAGCTGCGGGCGATGCCGCCGATGCTGCTGTCGGTCAGCGGCGCCATGCGCGAAAAATGGGCGTGACCGCCCACCAGGTAGCTTTCGCGGATCGACTGATCCTGCAGCGTCAGCAGCAGGCAGCGGCCGGCATTCTGGCCGATTTTTTTCAGCAGCTGGCCGCCCAGCTGGGCGACGGTGTAGATGCCGGCGAGCGGGACTTCGGCGGTATCGATGGCTTGCAGCCAGGGCGCGAAATGCGCCGGGTTGGTCAGTGCGGAGAGCAGAACCCGTTCATTCTTGCGCTGGGTTTTCTCGTAGCCGAGGGAGATGGCCGCCGCCAGCGAGGTGCCGAGGAAGTGCTGGCCGATCTTGCGAGTGATCAGCGCCTGCCGGTCGGCGCCGCGCAGGAAGGGAATCAGTTCCTGGACATGGCCTTCCTCGGCGACGTTGGCCAGCAGCGAGAAGTCGCTGCCGCTGTGCCCCGTCAGATACTCGGCAAACTGCCGAAGGCCGTCGTCGTCGCTGGCGAAGACGCCCTCCGCCAGCAGGCGGCCGCCCTGCCAGGCAAAAGCCGAGAGGCGCTGGGCATTGAGGTAGAGAAGGCGGCTGCTCACGTTTTGATCTTGCTGATGACGTCGTAGATGGGGCCGATGACTGAAAGCATGATCCAGCCGAGCAGGGCGCCCATGAACAGGGTGAGCATCGGCTCGATCAGCGCCTGGGCCTTGCCGACCGATTCCTTGACGTCGCGATTGTAGAAGTAGCTGACGTTGAGCAGGGCCTTGTCGAGGCCACCGGTGCTTTCGCCGATGCGCAGCATGCGCACGACGAGCGGCGGGAACATGCCGACGTCGCGAAAGGCGCCGGCCACGTTCTGGCCTTCGCGGATCGACTGCTCGACCCGCTCCAGCGCCTTCTGGACGACGCGGTTGCCGACGATCTGCTGCGTTGTGCGGATCGATTCGAGGACCGGGATGCCTGACGCGTAGAGCATGGCGAAGGTGTTGGCAAAGCGGGAGAGGATGATCTTCTTGAGGATGGGGCCGACGACCGGCAGACGCAGCTTGAAGCCATCGAGGCGGGTGCGGGCCAGCGGGTCGCTGCGCAGGATCGCCTGCCCGGCGACGAGGGCGATGATCGGCAGGAGCAGGAAGACGGCCCAGTAATTGACCAGCAGGTCGGAGACAAAAAACAGCACCTGGGTATGCATCGGCAGTGCGTGGCCCATGTTCTTAACGAAGAGCTTGAGCTGCGGGACCATGTAGACCATCAGAAAAGCCGTCGCCGAGAGCACGACCGTAGCAACGAAGGCCGGGTACATCAGCAGCTTCTTGGTGTGCGTCGCCAGTTCGTCTTCCCACTTCAGCGACTCGGTCAGGCTGGCCAGCACGTCGGGCAACTGGCCGCTCGCTTCGCCGGCGCGGACCAGATTGCAGAACACCTGGCTGAAGATGTCAGGGTGGGTGGCCATGCCTTGCGACAGCGTCTGGCCGCCCTCGATGCTCTCGATCAGCCCGGCCATCACTTCGCGGAAGCGTGGGTGCTCGACCGAGTCGCGCAGGTCGGTCAGCCCTTCGAGGATGGGCACGCCGGCCCGGGTCAGGTGTTCGAGGTGGAAGCAGAAATTGATCAGTTCCGGACGCGGCACCTTCTGCCCGCCGAATAGCGAACGATGGTGGATTGGCGTGCCGTTGACCAGGTCGAGGTTCATCCGCTTGAGGCGCATCTCGAGGTCGACCAGATTGATCGCATCGAGGCGCCCGTAGGCCATTCGTCCCTCCACGCTGACCGCCTTGTAGTCGAAAAGCATGGCTACATCCGGTCGGTCAGGTCGACGACGCGGGCCAGTTCCTCGAGCGAGGTGGTGCCGTTGAGCACGCGGTGCATGCCGTCGTCGGCCAGCGTCGTGAAGCCCTGCAGCACGGCGCGGGCGCGGATTTCGTGGGTGGTCGCGCGGCGGGCGATCAGTTCATCGATGCCGGCGTCGATGCGCAGCAATTCCATGATCGCGATGCGGCCGCGATACCCCTGGAAGTCGCACAGTTCGCAGCCGGTAGCGCGGAACAGCACCGGGCGTGGCCCTTCGCCGAGTGACCCGAGCAGGCGGATTTCGTGCGCCTCGGCATGGTAGGGTGTCTTGCAGTGTTCGCACAGGCGACGGATCAGGCGCTGGGCGACGATGCCGATGATGTTGCCGGCCAGGATGTCGGGCAGCACGCCGATGTCGAGCAGGCGTGGCACGGCGCCGATGGCCGAGTTGGTGTGCAGGGTGGTGTACACCTGATGGCCGGTCATTGCCGCGCGGAAGGCCATTTCGGCCGTCTCGGCATCGCGTACCTCGCCGACCAGAATGACGTCCGGGTCCTGGCGCATCATCGAACGGATGCCGTTGGCGAAATCGAGCTTGGCGGTTTCCGAGACCGAGGTCTGGCGAACCATCGCCATCGGGTATTCGACCGGGTCTTCGAGGGTCATGATGTGGATGCCCTCGGCGTTGATGTGGTTCAACACCGAGTAAAGCGTCGTCGTCTTGCCGCTGCCGGTCGGGCCGGTAACCAGAATGATGCCTTCTGGTCGGGAAATCATCAGCTTCAGCTGGTGCAGGTGTTCCTCGGCCAGGCCAAGCTGCTCCAGCGGCACGATGCCTTTTTGCCGGTCGAGGATGCGCAGCACAATGTTTTCGCCGTGGATGGTCGGCTGGCTGGCGACGCGAAAGTCGATCGGCCGGCCGGAGACCGTCAGGCCGATCCGGCCATCCTGCGGCGCCCGCATCTCGGCGATGTTCATGCCGGCCAGCACCTTGATGCGTACGGTCATCGCCGGCCAGTACGATTTGTGCAGGGCGCGGATCTGGCGCAGCATGCCGTCGATGCGGTAGCGGATGCGCAGGAAGTTGGCTTCCGGCTCGAAGTGGATGTCCGAGGCCTCGCGCTTGACGGCGTCGGTCAGGATCGAATCGATCAGGCGGACGACCGGCTGGCTGTATTCGTCGTCGGTGGTCGACAGACTGTGCCAGTCGATTTCGCCCGTTTCAATTTCGTGCAGAATGCCGTCGATCGACAGTTCGTGGCCGTAATACTGGTCGATGGCGTGGTCGATTTCCGATTCGCCGGCGAGCAGCGTTTCGATCTCGGTGCCCTCGGGTAGTTGGGCGCGAACGCGGTCGAGGCCGACGATGTCGTTGATGTCGGAAATGGCCAGCGCCAGCCGGTTGTTCTGGCGGTCGTAGTCGAGCGGCAGCAGATGGTGGCGCTTGGCCAGATCGCGCGGCACCAGCTTCACGGCCTGTGGGTCAATGACAGCGTGCGAGAGATCGATGCTCTGCTTGCCGAGGTTTTCCGACAGCGCGTGGCGCAGTGTGGCCTCGGTCACGAAGCCCAGCGAGACCAGCAGCTTGCCGATCGGCTGGTTCTGCTTCATCTGCTCGAGCAGCGCAATGCGCAACTGATCTTCCGAAAGGATGCCTTCGGAGATCAGGATTTGGCCGAGGGGGCGGCGCTGGAGGGCAGATGTACTCATGGCGTTGTCAGTGCGGCGACTCGGCTTGCAGTTCGCTCAGGCGCTTCTGCGCCTTGTCGCGGTCGAAGCCGGCCGGGCGCTTGCCCGAGGCATCGAGGGCCAGCCGATAATGCTGGGCGGCCAGGCGCGGCTGGCGCAGGTGGTCGAGACTGACTGCGAGGTTGAACAGATAGTCCGGGTTGTCGCCGTCGGCGGCAACGGCGTTGAAATAGACCTGCTGTGCTTCTGCCCAGCGACTCTGGCGGGAATACAGGTTGCCCAGCGCGAAGTTGAGTGCGGCCGATTCGGGTTGTGACGAGAGCAGTGTCTTCAGGCGGCTTTCGGCCGTTTGCGGGTCGGCTTCGGCGGCCGTGCCGCTCAGCGTCGCGGCCTGTGCTGCAGCGTCGCTCGGGTTGGCGATCAGCGCCCGCTGACGCAAACCATCGGCGTCGCCCGTGCGGCCCTGGCGCTGGGCGATGGCGGCCAGGGCGAGCAAGGCGTCGGTGCTGTTCGGGTCGCGTTGCAGGACCTGCTCGAACTCGCGGCGCGCCGCTTCCATTTCGCCGCGCTCCAGTGTGGCATGGCCACGGACGAGATGGGCATCGAGTTCCGGGCGGGTGCGAACGAGACGAATCGGCTGGTTGGACTGCACTTCGTCGTCGCTTGGCGGCGGCGCCGGACGGCTATCGCGGCGCGGCGCAAAAAGCGGCGTTTCGGGCGGCGCCGGGGCAAATGCTACGGTCGGCTGCCCGGAAGGGGCAAAAACCGCAGGCGGCGTAATCGGTACGGCCGGCACCGCCGGCGAAGGCGGCGGTGTTTGCCTGGCTGCCGCGGGCTGCGAACCGGCAGCCAGCGTGCCACGGTTCATCGCGCTCATCTGGTACCAGACATAGCCGCCAATGCCGAGGCCGGCCAGGCCAAGCGTCCCCAGTGCCAGCCATAGCGGCAGGCGCGACGGCGGCTGGCTGGTCAGTTTCGCCGCGAAAGCGTTGCGCACGGCCTCGCGTGGTTCGCTGGGTGCCGTGGCCGGCGGAGGGGGAGGGCGGTTCGGTACATTGGCGGGCCGCGCAGCCGGAAGGGCTGCGCTAGCCAGGTCGGCATCGACCGCATCGAGATGCGAGGCGAGATCCGGCAGCGGATTGGCGTTGGTCCGCGAGGTTTCGCCCGGGATGGGTTCCAGGCTGAGACCGTCGTCCGGCACCGCGCCTGGCTGGCTGAATTGCGTCCGACCGCTCTCCTGCTTGGCGGTTTCCGCCCGTTTCAGGGCATCCATCAACAGGCTCATGCGCTGACCTCAGCGGCTCGGGGCAACGTTGAACGGCTGCGCTTCATTGGGCTGGGCGAAGAAGGATTCGCCAGGCAGGAAGCCGCGCATTCCCGCGTAATCGCCGTCCAGGCTGGCATCCTTGATGACGACCGGGCGCAGGAAGATGACCAGTTCGGTTTTCTGGGCGGCGTTGTTGCGGTTGTTGACCAGTTCGCCGGCGAGTGGAATCTGCCCGAGCAGCGGGACGCGCTTGGTCTGGTAGTCGATCTTGTCTTCCATCAGGCCGCCAAGGATGGCGATGTTGCCGCTGGCGACGCGCATGACCGACTCGATTTCGCGGGTCCGGATGACTGGTACGAGATTGCTGATGTCGTTCTTCCTGAGGTCGGGATTCGGATCCAGCACCTCGCGGGCGACGCTGGTGATGGTCGGGCGGACGTTCAGGGTCACTGCATCGCTGTCGCTGATTTGCGGGGTAACGCTGACGACGAGTCCGACGGATACCGACTGCGGTGTCGTCGTGTAGGCCGTGGTCGTACCGACGTTGGCCGTCGTGGTCGTATCGGCCTTGACGCTGAAATAGACGTAGTTTTCGACCACCTTCAACAGGGCGGTCTGGTTGTTCATCACCGAGAGCCGGGGGCTGGACAGAACCTTGGTCGTGCCAAAGGTGTTGAGCATGGTGACCAGGGCATCGGGATGGCCGTTCTTGGTGTAACTCAGGTTGATGGCGTTCTTGGTCAGGCTGTCGCCGATGAAGTTCAGGGTGCCGCCACTGGCCAGCTGGGTCCAGTTGATCCCCTGCTGGTATCCATCGTTCAGGGTGACCTCGACGATGGTTGCCTCGATCAGCACCTGCCGGCGGGCGGAGTTGATCACCCGGTCGATGAATTCCTGGATCCGGTCATGCTGGCGCTGGGTGGCGCGGACGGTAATGACGCCGCTTTCGGCGTTGATGATCACCGAAGCCGCCTCGCGGAAGGTATTGCGACGAACGACCGAATTGCCTACCGCCTGGCTGGTCGAGTTCGGGCTCGGGTTGGTCTGCAGGGCGTTGGCGACCGCCTGCGCCGCCCGCTGACCAATACCTTGCGGCAGCGCTGCGGCGCCGGAGGCGGTCTGGGCGCTGGTCTGTTCGACTACCGTTTCACTCGATCCCTCAGGCAGGATCTTGTCCGTTTCGCGCAGCAGGTCCTTGATGTTCTTTTCCAGCGATTCCCAGAACTGGTTGCGCGAGGTGTTGTCGATCCGCGTGTTGGAAATGTTGCCGGTATTCCCGCCGGTGCTGCCGCCAGCGCCTTGCGCACCGCCGCTGCTTGGCGTGCCGGTAGCAATCTGCGTGTTGGTCGATACGGTGCCGGTGACGTTGCGCGCCATGTTCACGTAGTCGACCTTGTAATGCTTCAGGAAGGGCGAGTCCGGCATGACGGCCAGATTCGGACCATCCAGTTCGAAACGCATGTCGACCTGCTTGGCAATGCGGGTCAGCAGTTGCGGCAGGGTCTGGTCGATGGCATTCAGGGTGACGGTGCCGGTGATGCCGGGATGGATATCTACATTGACTTTGGCGTCGCGGGCCAGCGCGAACAGCAGGTCACTGACCGGCACGTTGTTGACGACGACGCTATAGGTTTCGGCTTTGCGGGCTGCTTGAGGCTTGGGCAGGGCGAGCGTCTGCTGGACGGGCGCCGGGATGCTGCCGGTTTTGGCGACCGGCGCCGGGGTGTCCGTGTTGAGGTGCCCCTTGAGCGGTTCACGTGGCGAGGGGGCCGTGCAGGCGGCGAGCGACAGCGAAACGACTAGCGCGGAAATAAAACCGATTTTCATCCGGTTTGGCCTTGTTTGAGCGGTGTTTTCGCGGTGGTGTGTAATCAATATGATGCTAGCACGTTAAATGGCGGCTTGGCGCGCTTTGTCCGGGATCGGAGGGTCAATGCAACTTGCTGACCTGTCTGGGAAAAGGCTGGGCTGCCTTGATCGTTTCAGGCAGGGCGAGCATCGCTGCGGCGGCTTCCTCTCGGCTCTCAAAATCACCGTAGATTACGCCGACCCGGTCACGCCCGGATAAATTTGACCGATAGGCACGCAATTGTACCGGGTCGAGAGCCGTGATGGCGCGGGCAAGGAAGCCCTCCACCCGGCCGGTTTCCGTCGCGTCGGCGGCCAGCAGCTGGATGAAATAGTGGTTGCGCGGTGCCTGGGTGATCCACTCGTCGTATTGGGCGAGATGTTGGCGCGTCAGCGGGCCGAAGCGGATGTTCGCTGGAGGCGCGTCTTCGCTTGCCGGCGTGGTCGGCAGTCGTTTGGCGATATAGGCGTGTGGCTGTGCCGGCAATCGAGGCGGAGCGGCTTGGTCGGCGGCTGGGGCAGCAGGGGCTGCGGTCTGGTGGCCGGTGGTGGTGATCAGAGCGACGATTGCGCCCGCGATGGCGGCACCGGCAAGGCCCCAGCCAAGCGGTTTCAGGTTGGTTGTCGCTTTCGGCTGCAGCGGCGAGAAACGCGCATCCTGGGCAGCGATCCGGATTTCGCCGCTGCTGACCTGGTGGCTGCCGCTGGAATAGGCAGCGAGCAGCGCCTTGTCGGCGAGGATGTTGATGCGCCGTGAGAGGCCTTCGGAAATCCTGGCGATCATTTCGACGGCTTCGCCGGTAAATGGATTTGGACCGTGATAACCGGCGGCGCGCAGGCGGAATTCGATGTAAGCGGCAACATCTTCCTTTTTGAGCGGCGCCAGGTTGAAGTGCTGGGTGATGCGCTCGCGCAGCTGGCGCATGTCGGTGGCGGCCAGCCGTTCGTCGAGTTCTGGCTGGGCAAAGAGGGCGATCTGCAGCAGCTTGGCAGCCTTTGATTCGAGATTGGAAAGGAGCCGGATTTCTTCCAGAGACTCAGCAGGCATGGCATGCGCTTCGTCGATCAGCAGCACGACGCGCTTGCCCCGGGCGTAGCGCTCGATCAGCGCGTCCTGCAGGGCGCGGGTCAGCGAATGGGTCGCCTTGCCGTCGGTCGGGACACCCAGCTCATCGGCGATGGCACCGAGGATTTCCTGCCGGGAAAGCGAGGGATTAGCCAGGTACAGGGTTTCGACGTTTTCCGGCAGGCGTTCGAGCAGCATGCGGCAGAGCATGGTCTTGCCGCTGCCGACCTCGCCGGTCACCTTGACGATGCCTTCGTCCTGGGTGATGGCGTAGATCAGGGCGTCGAGTGTCGGCCCGCGGTTGGCGCCGGTAAAGAAGAAGTCGGTGTGCGGGGTGATGCGGAAGGGCGGCTCACGCAGCCCGAAGTGCTCAAGATACAGGCTCATCGACGATTCCAGCTTTCCATTCGGTTATACAGGGTGGTCCGGTTGACGCCGAGGCGGCGCGCCGCCTGGCTCATGTTACCGGCGCTCAGTTCAATGGCGGCCTCGATGTAGCCGCGCTGCCAGAGTTCAAGCGTGCTATCCAGGTTGAGGCTGGGTGTTCTTTCGAGATGCTGGCGGGCGGCCTGGCGGACTGTTTCGAGATCGTCGCCGGCCAACGTGACATCGGAACTTGGCTCGGTGCTGTCGGGATAGTCGAATTCGGCGCTCAACTGTTCGGCGCTGACGGTCTGGCCGGCATGGCGGGCGGTCAGTCGAATGACGATGTTGCGCAACTCGCGAACGTTGCCCGGAAAGCCGTAATCAAGCCACAGCGACTGGGCGCCTGGGCCGAGTTGAAAAGGTTTGGCGCGCACCTGGGCGGCATAGGTCTGGCGGAAATGTTCGAGCAGCAACAGGCGGTCTAGGCCGGTTTCGCGCAGTGGCGGAACGGCGACTGTGAACACTGACAGGCGGTGGAACAGGTCGGCCCGGAAGCGTCCGGCGCGCATTTCCTGACGCAGGTCGCGATTGGTCGCGGCAACGATGCGGGCGGTTGAAACCCGGGTTTGTGTTTCGCCGACCCGCTGGTATTCGCCGTTTTCCAGTACGCGCAGCAGCTTGGGCTGGAGATCGGAAGGCAACTCGCCTATTTCGTCGAGAAATAGCGTGCCGCTGTCGGCGTCTTCGAAATAGCCGGATTTTGCCGAGGTCGCCCCGGTAAAGGCACCCTTGGCGTAGCCGAACAGCGTCGGTTCGAGCAGCGTCGGCGAAATGGCGGCGCAGTTAAGGGCCAGGAAAGGCTTGTCCCGCCGTTCGGTCAGGCGATGCAGATAGTGGCTGGCGACGATGTCCTTGCCGCTGCCGGATTCGCCCTCGATCAGCACGGGAAAGGCGAGATTGGCGTATTGCGCGAGTTGAAGGCGCAGGCGCTGCATTGGCAGGCTCTCGCCGATCAGGCCGCCGCCTTGCGAGGTGGTTGTTGCTTCGCCAAATCGCAGCGCCTGCCTGAACAGTTCGCGCAGACGACCGGGGTCGCAAGGCTTGCCGACGAACTCAACAGCGCCCAATGTGCGGGCATGGCGCGCATTGCTTTCGTCGTTCTGGCCGGAGAGAACGACGATTTTCATGTCGGGCGACAGGGCGAGCAGGTCGCTGATCAAGGCGAATCCCTCGTCCGGTCGGTGCGGCAAGGGGGGGAGTCCGAGGTCGATCAGCGCCAGTTGCGGAGGCTGGCGTAGTTGACGCAACAAGGCCAGCGCATCGGCGCGCGAGTGGCTGGTGAGAACGTCGTATTCCTGTGCGAACGCAAAGCTGAGCGATTCGCTGATCAGCGAATCGTCGTCGACAATCAGCAGGAGCGGCTTGGCAGATGACAAGTGCGCAACATTCCTTATGAAATTTGTTCGATTATAGCCCTGTCGTTTCCCGGCGACGGTGGGCGATTCTGATAAAATCGGCCGACTTTTTTCTGGGAATGCGCTTTGTCCGACGACATCCTGGTCGACATCGAGGACCTTCACTTCAGTTATGACGGCAGGCCGGTGCTGGAGGGGATCAACATGAAGATTCCCCGCGGCAAGGTGGTGGCCATCATGGGCGGTTCCGGTTGCGGCAAAACCACGCTGTTGCGATGCATCGGCGGCCAGTTGCGGCCGACCGGCGGGCGCGTTCGCCTGGAAAAGCACCAGGTGTGCGGCATGTCGCAGACCGAGTTGTACGCGTTGCGCCGACGGATGGGTATGCTTTTCCAGTTCGGAGCCTTGTTTACCGACATGACGGTTTTCGAGAACGTGGCCTTCCCGATGCGGGAACACACGGACCTCTCGGAGGAAATGATCCGCGATCTGGTGCTGATGAAGCTGGAAGCAGTCGGCTTGCGCGGCGCGCACAACTTGATGCCAGGCGAATTGTCCGGCGGCATGGCGCGGCGGGTCGCCCTGGCCCGGGCGCTGGCCCTCGATCCGATGCTGGTCATGTACGACGAGCCGTTTACCGGCCTTGACCCGATTGCGCTGGGCGTCATCGGCCAGATGATCCGCAAGCTGAACGATGCCCTAGGGGCGACCTCGATCATGGTCACCCACGATATTCACGAGTCGTTGCTGATCGTCGATTACATCTATTTCATGAATGGCGGCCGAGTCGTCGCGCAGGGGACGCCGGACGAAATCCGTGCCTCGAAGGATCCTTTCGTTCATCAGTTCGTCTATGCAGAGGCTGAAGGGCCGGTGCGTTTCGATTATCCGGCGCCGTCGATACGGCAGGAATTCCTGAGCGGGGTGGCGCATGGCTAACCCGTTAGCGCTGATTCGCAGGCTGGGTCATGCCACGGTCGAGCGCTTCTGGCGGCTCGGTTTTGCTGCGCGTTTCTTCTGGATGGTGCTGGTGTATTCGGGTTCGTCCTTCCGTCGCCTGCCACTGACCTTGCGCGAAATCTATTTCAGTGGCGTGCTGTCGCTGCTGATCATCCTGGTTTCCGGCTTGTTCGTCGGTCTGGTCCTTGGTCTGCAGGGCTACGAGACACTGCAGCGCTATGGCTCGACCGAGGCGCTGGGTGTTCTGGTGGCGTTGTCGCTGACGCGGGAGTTGGGGCCGGTCGTCGCCGGGCTGCTCTTCGCCTCGCGGGCCGGCTCTTCGGTGACGGCCGAAATCGGCCTGATGAAAGTGACCGAGCAGTTGAAGGCGATGGACATGATGGCGGTCAATCCGATCGCCCGCGTCGTCGCGCCGCGTTTCTGGGGCGGCGTCATTTCGATGCCGCTGCTTGCCGCGCTTTTCTCGGCGATGGGCGTCCTTGGCGGCTGGTTGATCGGTGTCGTCTTCATCGGCGTCGATGACGGCGCGTTCTGGTCGCAGATGCAGGATGGTGTCGATTGGCGCTATGACGTCTGGAACGGCGTCATCAAGAGTTTTGTATTTGGCGTTGCGGTGTCGCTGATCGCCGTTTTCGAAGGCTACGATTCCGTGCCGACTGCCGAGGGGGTGTCGCGGGCGATTACGCGGACCGTCGTGACGTCGGCCCTGGCGATACTCGCACTGGATTTCGTTCTGACTTCGTTCATGTTCCGGGGAACTTCATGAACCGTACCATTCTCGACCTCTGGGTCGGCTTTTTCGTGGCTATAGGCATCGCAGCGCTGTTGTTTTTGGCGCTCAAGGTTGGCAACCTTTCGTCGGCTCACCTGTCTGAAACCTACGTGCTGCAGGCCAAGTTTGATAACATTGGCGGCCTGAAGGTGCGCGGGCCGGTCAAGAGCGCCGGTGTCGTGGTCGGGCGGATTGCCGATATCAAATTCGATGTGGCGACCTACGAGGCGGTAGTGACGATGACGGTCGATGGCCGCTACCGTTTCCCGAAGGATACCTTCGCGTCGATTTACACGGCTGGCCTGCTCGGCGAGCAGTATGTCGGCCTTGATGTCGGCGGGGAAGAAAAGATGTTGCAGGCGGGGGATACGATCGCCAAGACGCAGTCGGCGGTGGTTCTCGAAAAGATGATCAGCCAGTTTTTATTTAGCAAGGCAGCAGACGGACAGGACAAGAAATGACGAAAAGTCTCGGCTTATCTGGAATGCAGAAGGGACGCCGCTGGGCCTTGGCCGGGCTGGCGGCGGTGGCGTTTGCCGGCAATGCGCTGGCTGAGGGCAACCCGAAAGACCCTTATGAAGGCTTCAACCGCGCTATGTTCTCGGTTAATGAAGTCATCGACAAGTATGCCGCCAAGCCGGTCGCACAGGTGTATGACAATGTCGCGCCGCTGCCGGTCAAGGCCGGCGTCGGCAATTTCTTCGGCAACGTCGGCGACCTGTGGATCGGCGTCAATAGTGCGCTGCAGGGAAAACTGGGAGATGCCGGCGTCGATGTCGGCCGTCTGTTGATCAATTCCACTGTCGGAATTTTCGGACTTTTCGATGTCGCCAGTGAGCTGGGCCTGGAAAAGCATGACGAAGATTTCGGCCAGACGCTCGCGGTTTGGGGTGTCGGTAGCGGTGGCTACCTGTTCTGGCCGATCATCGGGCCGCGCAATGTGCGCGATACCGGCGGCTGGGCCGTCGATTCCTTCGCCGACCCGGTATGGCAGGTGACCGATGTGCCGGTACGCAACAGCCTGGTCGGTGTTCGTTTTGTCGATATCCGGGCCAGCCTGCTGCCGGCCGACAAGGTTGTCGAGGAAGGTGCGCTCGACAAGTACGCCTATATTCGCGATGCCTACCAGCAGCGTCGCCGTAACCAGATTTTCGATGGCCGCCCGCCGCGGCTGGATGATTGATGTTCGACTGTTCCGTGATGAAAAAGCTATTCACCCTGTTTTTCGCCTGTTTCGTGTCCGGTGCCGCCTTTGCCCAGGAGGCGCCGGATGCGCTGGTCCAGCGCGTTACCGACGATGTCCTGGAAATCATCCGCAAGGACAAGGACATCCAGAACGGCGATACCCACAAGGTCATCGAACTGGTCGACAAGAAGGTGCTGCCGAATTTCAACTTCACGCACATGACCGCGCTGGCTCTTGGCAAGGAGTGGCGCAAGGCAACGCCGCAACAGCAGCAGCAATTGACCGCCGAGTTCAAGACACTGCTGGTGCGCACTTATTCGAATGCACTGACCGGCTACAAGAATCAGAAGGTTGTCTACAAGCCTTTCAAGATGGCGCCGACCGATACCGACGTGCTGGTCCGGACCGAAGTCCATCAGCCGGGCGGCAAGCCGGTGCAACTCGATTACAGCCTGGAAAAGATCGATGCGAACTGGAAGGTCTATGACGTCGTGGTTGCCGGGATCAGCCTGGTCACCAACTATCGCGACCAGTTTGGCCAGGAGGTGCGCAATGGTGGCATCGATGGTCTGATTGCTTCCATTTCCGCCAAGAACAAGTCCCTGGAAGCCGGCTCGAAGAAATGATCGAACGTGAAGCGGGGCGCCTGCTGGTCAAGGTGCCCCTGACCATGGCCAATGCGCGCGGCCTGCTTGAAGCAGGCCGTGCTGCTTTGCAGCCGGGCGAACAGGTGTTTGATTTTTCCGAGGTCACGGAAGCCGACTCGTCGGCCATCGCGGTCATGCTCGGCTGGTTGCGGGCGGCAGAAATGCTACGGTCGGACGTAAAATTTGCCAAAATTCCAAGTGGCGTCCGGGCGCTGGCCGAACTTTACGGCGTCACCGAACTGCTGCCCCTCGCCTGAGGGGCGTTTCATGATTCCTGCCGTTTCCATCGTCGACGTCGTCAAGCATTTCGGTTCGCTGCAAGCGCTGGCCGGGGTGTCGCTGACCATCGAGCAAGGCGAGTTCTTCGGCCTGCTCGGTCCGAACGGCGCCGGCAAGACGACGCTGATTTCCTCGCTGGCCGGCTTGATCCGGCCGGATGCCGGAAAGATCAGCGTACTCGGCCATGATGTCATCAAGGATTTTCGTGAAGCGCGCCGTCTGTTGGGGGTTGTGCCGCAGGAACTGGTCTTCGATCCCTTCTTCAATGTGCGCGAAACGCTGCGCATCCAGTCCGGCTATTTCGGCATCCGCAAGAACGACGACTGGATCGACGAAATCCTCGAGAACCTCGATCTGACCAGCAAGGCCAACGTCAATATGCGCCGCCTGTCGGGCGGCATGAAGCGTCGCGTGCTGGTCGCCCAGGCGCTGGTGCATAAGCCGCCGGTCATTGTCCTCGACGAGCCGACGGCCGGCGTCGACGTCGAGCTGCGCCAGGGCCTGTGGCAGTTCATCCGCCGCCTCAACGGCGAGGGTCACACGATCATCCTGACCACACACTATCTCGAAGAAGCCGAGGCGCTGTGCAACCGCATCGCGCTGATGAAGCAAGGGCGGGTCATCGCGCTCGATACGACGGCCAACCTGATGGCGGCCCACCCAGGGGCGTCGCTGGAGGAGGTCTTCATGCGGACGATGCAGCGATGATCGGCTTCCTGACCCTGTTCGAGAAGGAATTCCTGCGCTTCTGGAAGGTCAGCTTCCAGACTGTCGCCGCGCCGGTGCTGACGGCGCTGCTCTACCTGCTGATCTTCGGCCATGTGCTCGACGAACACGTGCAGGTCCACGGCGTGCGTTACACCAGTTTCCTGATTCCCGGTCTGGTCATGATGCAGGTGCTGCAGAATGCCTTCGCCAATTCGTCGTCCAGCCTGATCCAGGCCAAGATCACCGGCTCCATCGTCTTTGTTCTGCTGCCGCCGATTCCTTACAGTGCCTTCTTCGCCGCCTACGTGCTGGCTGCCGTGGTTCGTGGCTTGCTGGTCGGTGTCGGCGTTCTGGTGGCGACCGTGTGGTTCGCTGATCTGACGGTTGTTGCGCCGCTGTGGATTCTTGTCTTTTCTGTGTTGGGTGGCGCGCTGTTCGGGGCGCTCGGCATGATTGCCGGCATCTGGTCCGAGAAGTTCGACCAGCTGGCCGCCTTCCAGAATTTCCTGATCATGCCGCTGACCATGTTGTCCGGCGTCTTCTACTCGATTTACACATTGCCCACAGTCTGGCAGGTGGTATCGCATTACAATCCCGTTTTTTACATGATCGACGGCTTCCGTTACGGCTTTTTTGGTGTCTCCGACGTAGCGCCGGAAACCAGCCTGGCAGTCGTCATTGCCTGTTTCGCCGCCGTGTCCATGGTGACACTGAGCCTGCTGAAGCGAGGCTGGAAGCTTAGAGGCTGAAAATGATGCACCCCGACCAGATCAAGCAACTCATCCTCGCCGGCATGGCCTGCGAATACCTGTCCCTCGATGGCGACGGCCAGCATTTCGAGGCGATCATCGTGAGCGGTGAATTCGTCGGCAAGAACCGCGTGCAGCGCCAGCAGCATGTGAACAAGACACTGAAGGAAAAATTTGACTCCGGGGAATTGCACGCCCTTTCCTTCAAAACCCTGACCCCGGAAGAATGGAGCGCGCAGCGTGGATAAGTTGTTGATCGAGGGAGGCAAGGTCCTCTCGGGTGAAGTCGCCATGTCCGGCGCCAAGAATGCCGCGCTGCCGATTCTCTGCGCGTCCTTGCTGACCGCCGAGCCGGTGCATTTCACCAACGTGCCGCACCTGAACGACATCTCGACGATGCTGCGCCTGCTCGGCGACATGGGCGTCGGCGTGACGATGGATGGGGTCGATGGCCTGGTCCTCAACGGCGGCGGTCTGAACAATCCGGTCGCGTCCTACGAGATGGTCAAGACCATGCGCGCCTCGATTCTCGTCCTTGGTCCGCTGGTCGCCCGTGGCGGTGAGGCGCGGGTGTCGCTGCCCGGCGGCTGCGCCATTGGCGCCCGGCCGGTCGACCAGCACATCAAGGGGCTGCAGGCGATGGGCGCCGAGGTCAAGGTCGAGCAAGGTTACGTGCATGCCAAGGCCACCCGCCTGAAGGGGGCCCGCATCTGCACCGACATGGTCACCGTGACCGGCACCGAAAACCTGATGATGGCCGCCTGTCTGGCCGACGGCGAGACGATCATCGAAAATGCGGCGCGCGAACCGGAGGTGGTCGATCTGGCCAACTGCCTGGTCTCGATGGGCGCCCGCATTTCCGGCGCCGGCACTGACGTCATCCGCATCCAGGGCGTCGACAAGCTGCATGGCGCGACGCACGCGATCATGCCGGATCGCATCGAGACCGGCACTTACCTCTGCGCCGCAGCGATCACCGGCGGCGACATTCGCCTCCTGAAGACGTCTGCGGCCTACCTCGATACCGTCGTCGACAAGCTGATGGATGCCGGCTGCGACATTACCGTCGAACGCGACGCGATCCGCCTCGTTGCGCCCAAGCGCCTGAAGGCAGTCAGCCTGCGCACGGCGCCTTACCCGGCCTTCCCGACCGACATGCAGGCGCAGTTCATGGCCATCAACTGCGTGGCCGACGGCGTCGCGACCATCCGCGAAACCATCTTCGAAAACCGTTTCATGCACGTCAACGAACTGATGCGCCTCGGTGCCAACATCCAGATCGAAGGCAACAACGCCATCGTCCGTGGGGTCGACAAGCTCGAAGGCGCGATGGTGATGGCGACCGACCTGCGTGCTTCGGCCTCGCTGGTCATCGCCGCGCTGGTCGCCCAGGGCGAGACGGTCATCGACCGGATATACCACCTCGACCGTGGCTACGAGCGGATCGAAGAGAAGCTGGCGCGCCTTGGTGCTTCAGTAAAGCGAGTGCATTAACACGTCAACTTTCGGCGCAGGCTAATGCCGGCAAAGCCGGCGTTACGCCGTAGCCAAAAGCTGGCCAAATTGGGGGCGTCGGTCAAGCGGGTGCATTGATTGACGCATCGGGTGCAGAATGTCGCTGAAATGCCGAATTTGGCCTTTTTTTCGGGCCGACCGTAGCATTTGGCAAAAAAAGCTTGGCGTATTTGAAAAGCTGGCCCATACTCTGAAGCTCGGGATTTCCAGGCAGTGTTTTGTTCCTGCGCCGTACCACGGTTTGTCAGCTCTCCTCGGTCTTGGTTCTCGTATTTTTGTGGCGCAAGCCCGTATATTTATTTTAGGAAGCTATCAAATGGCAAACGGTACCGTTAAGTGGTTCAACGACTCCAAGGGTTTCGGTTTCATCTCCCCGTCCGAAGGTGGTGAAGACCTCTTCGCCCACTTCTCTGCAATTCAAGGCAACGGTTTCAAGACCCTGGCCGAGAACCAAAAGGTTACCTTCGACGTCGTCAATGGCCCGAAGGGCAAGCAGGCTGCCAACATCCGCCCGGCTGAATAAGCTCGCGGATTCGCCTGTATCAAAGAAAGCCCGGCTTGCCGGGCTTTTTGCTTTTCTGCCCGGCCGTTTTGCGGCTTTGCGGTAAAATTATTCTTTTGCCACGAGAACTCCCGTGACCGGCATCACCATCGCACTTTCCAAGGGCCGCATTTTCGATGAAACCCTGCCGCTGCTCGCCGCAGCTGGCATCGTGCCCACCGAAAACCCGGAAACCTCCCGCAAGCTGATCATCGAGACGAACAAGCCGGATGTGCGCGTCGTCATCGTTCGTGCCACCGACGTCCCGACCTACGTCCAGTACGGTGCCGCCGACCTCGGCGTGGCCGGCAAGGACGTGCTGATCGAGCATGGCGGCGAAGGTCTCTACGCGCCGCTCGACCTGAAGATTGCCAAGTGCCGGATGATGGTCGCCATTCCCGAAGGCTTCGATTACGCCAGCGCCGTGCGCCAGGGGAATCGCCTGAAGGTGGCCTCCAAATACACCAAGACGGCACGCGAGCATTTTGCCGCCAAGGGCGTCCATATCGACCTGATCAAGCTCTATGGCTCGATGGAACTGGCGCCGCTGGCCGGTCTGGCCGACGCCATCGTCGACCTGGTGTCCACCGGCGGCACGTTGAAGGCAAACAAGCTGGTCGCCTGTGAGCACATCATGGACATTTCATCGCGTCTGGTCGTCAATCAGGCCTCGCTGAAGGTCAAGCGCGAGACCCTGCAACCGATCATCGACGCCTTTGCCCAGGCGGTGGAGAAGTAAATGGTGGCCATCAAGCGTCTTGCGACGGTCGACGCCGATTTCAAGGCAAAAATGGACGCGCTGCTCGCCTTCGAGGCGGCTGCCGATGAGAACATCGAACGCACCGTCGCCGGCATCCTGGCTGACGTCAAAACCCGCGGCGATGCAGCCGTGGTCGAGTACAGCAACAAATTCGACCGCCTGACTGCCGCTTCGATGGCCGATCTGGAACTCTCGAAGGACGAATTGCAGAGGGCCCTCGATGCCCTGCCGGCCGAGCGCCGCGCCGCGCTGGAAGCGGCTGCCGGCCGCATCAAGGCCTACCATGAGCGGCAGAGGATGGAAGGCTGGTCGTACACCGAAGCCGACGGCACGATGCTCGGCCAGATGATCACCCCGCTTGATCGTGTCGGCCTCTACGTGCCGGGCGGCAAGGCGGCCTACCCGTCGTCGGTGCTGATGAACGCGATTCCGGCCAAGGTGGCCGGCGTCAAGGAACTGATCATGGTCGTCCCGACGCCGGGCGGTGAGCACAACCAGCTGGTGCTGGCCGCCGCCTGCCTGGCCGGTGTCGACCGCGTATTCACGATTGGCGGCGCCCAGGGCGTTGGCGCGCTGGCCTACGGCACGCATACCGTGCCGCAAGTGGACAAGATCGTCGGGCCGGGCAATGCCTACGTTGCCACGGCCAAGCGCCGGGTGTTCGGCATCGTTGGCATCGACATGGTTGCCGGGCCGTCGGAAATCCTCGTTGTCTCCGATGGTTCGGGCAATCCGGACTGGGTGGCAATGGACCTTTTCTCGCAGGCCGAGCACGACGAACTGGCGCAATCGATCCTGATTTGCACCGATGCCGCTTTCATTGAACAAGTGCAGGCTAGCATCGAAAAACTGCTGCCGACCATGCCGCGCCGCGAAGTCATTGAAACCTCGCTGACCAACCGCGGTGCCTTCATCCTGGTGCGCGATCTCGAAGAGGCGGTGGCCATCGCCAACCGCGTTGCACCGGAACACCTTGAGCTGTCGCTGGCCGATCCTGATCCGTGGGTGAGCAAGATTCACCACGCCGGCGCCATCTTCATCGGCCACTACACCTCGGAGTCGCTCGGCGACTACTGTGCCGGCCCGAACCACGTGCTGCCGACTTCGGGCAGCGCCCGCTTCTCGTCGCCGCTTGGTGTCTATGACTTCCAGAAGCGGACCAGCCTGATCAAGGTGTCGAAGGCTGGTGCTCAGACCTTGGGGCGCATCGCGCGCACGCTGGCCGAGGGCGAAGGCCTGCCGGCGCACGCCCAGTCGGCGGCCTACCGCCTGGAAGACTGAGTCCAGACAGCCTTGGCCGAGCCTCGCGACGAACCCGAAATCCGCCCGGACCTCCGGGCGCTTTTTTTGGGTTTTTCCTCGGTCGGTCTGTCCGGCTTCGGCGGCGTGCTGCCCTTCGCGCGGCGCATGCTGGTCGAGGAGCGGCGCTGGATGACCGCCGAGCAGTTCAACGCCCAGTTCGGCCTTTGTCAGTTCTTGCCCGGACCCAACGTGATCAACCTGGCTGTCGTCGTCGGCAAGCGCTTTCACGGCCTGGCCGGCGCCATCGTCGCGCCGCTCGGCCTGCTCGCCGGGCCGCTGCTCATCGTTCTGCTGCTGGCGCTGCTCTACGATCGCTACGGTAGTCTGCCGCTGGCCCAGGGCATGTTGCGCGGCATCGCTGCCGTCGGCGTCGGCCTGCTGTTCGCCATGGCCTGGCGGATGGGTATGGCGATCAAGGACAAGCCGGCCTTCCTGCCTTTTACGGCGCTGACCGTGGCGGCCATCGCCTGGCTGCGCTGGCCGATGCCCAGCGTCATGGTCGCCGGCCTGCTGCTCTCCGGCGGTGTGGCGTACTGGAAACTAGGCCGGCCGTGATCGTCGTCGAACTGTTCCTCGAATTCGCCTTGCTCGCCCTGGTTGCCTTTGGCGGCGCCACGGCCCTGCTGCCGGAAATGCACCGCGTCGTGGTCGAAAACCATCACTGGCTGGACGACGCCACTTTCACTCACCTTTACGCCATCGCCCAAGCGGCGCCGGGGCCGAATGTGCTGGTCGTCACGCTGATCGGCTGGGAAATCGCCGGGCTGGCCGGCGCGTTGTCGGCGACGCTGGCCATGTGTTTGCCGATGAGCGTGCTGATCTACCTGTTGATCGACCGCTGGGAAAGCTTCGCCGGCAAGCGCTGGCAGAAGGCGGTCAGCATCGGTGTTGCGCCGCTCGCCGTCGGGCTGGTTTTCTCGGGGGCGACGCTGATTGCGCAGGCGGCGGCTTTCGGCTGGGCGGCCTGGGCGCTGGTCGGCGTAACGGTCGTCGTCAATCTGCGGACGAAACTGCACCCGCTATGGCTGATCGGTGTCGGTGCAGGGCTCGGGTTGTTTGGCCTGATCTGATTTTTGCCCTTTTTTAGGGCCGACCGTAGCATTTGCCGTGGCAGGCAGAGTTCGGTCACACAACTTCTCTGGTGGCTATCGTCGATCGGCCTATACTGAATCAGCGCCGCAATTTTTGCCGGTGCGCCAAAGGAGTTTCATCATGGGCAAGATCAGACAAGGCAACAAGGAATCCAAGAAGCAGTCCGCATTGACTCCCAAGGAAAAGAAGGCCGCGAAGCAAGTCAAAAAACACGCTTCAGGCACCGTTCCCTTGATCGTCCGCTGAATAGCCAACGAAGCGTTTTCTATCTGCCACCTGGGGTGGCACGCTCCGTTAAAAAACCGGCTCCTGCCGGTTTTTTGCTTTCATATCTCGTTGTAGGGGTTCTCCAGGCCGGCGATCACTTCCTGAAACACGGCCCGGATCTGATTTTCCTCGCACTCCAGCAGCAGCGCGTCCTCGAAGGCATCCTGCGCCATCTGGCGCAATTCTTCGAGGTTTTCGCGCAGTACCTTGATCTTCTCGGTGCAGGCGACGACGCTGCCGTCGGGGCGCTTCCAGATGACTTGGGTGGGGCTCATGCGAGGATTTTGCGCAGCGTATCGACCAGAGCCTGACATTCGGCGTCGGTGCCGACGGTGATGCGCAGAAACTGGTCGATGCGCGGCAATTTGAAATGGCGGACGATGATGCTTTGATCGCGCAGCGCCTTGGCCAGTTCTGCGGCATCGCGCTGCGCGTGGCGGGCAAAGATGAAGTTGGCCGCCGAGGGCAGGACCTCGAAGCCGAGGCTGGCGAGGTCGGTCGTCAGGCGGTCGCGGCTGGCGATGACCGCCTTGCAGCATTGCTCGAAATGCGCCTCGTCCTCGATGGCAGCGACGGCGCCGGCGATGGCCAGGCGATCCAGGGGGTAAGAGTTGAAGCTGTTCTTGACTCGCTCCAGCGCCTCGATCAGCGCCGGGTGGCCAACCGCGAAGCCAACGCGAAGGCCGGCCAGCGAACGCGATTTCGACAGCGTGTGTACGACCAGCAGGTTGTCGTAGCGATCAACCAGTGGAATCGCCGTGTCGCCGCCGAAGTCGACGTAGGCTTCATCGACGAGCACCACAGAATCCGGGTTGGCCTTCAGGATGCGCTCGATGGCATCCAGCGCCAGCAGGCAGCCGGTCGGCGCATTCGGGTTGGGGAAAATGATGCCGCCGTTCGGGCGAACACAGTAGTCAGCCGGGTCGATGCTGAAATCATCGGCCAGCGCCACGGTTGTGTAGTCAACGCCATACAGCCCGCAATAGACCGGGTAGAAACTGTAGGTGATGTCCGGGAAGAGGATAGGCGCCTCGTGCTTGAGCAGCGCCATGAAGGCGTGGCCGAGCACCTCGTCCGAACCGTTGCCGACAAAAATTTGCTGCGGCGTCACGCCATGCCGCCGGGCGATGGCCGCCTTGAGCAGGTCGGCATTCGGGTCCGGGTAGAGGCGCAGGCGCGCTGCGTCGGCGCCGAGTTCCACCTGGATCGCCGCCAGCACCTTGGGCGAGGGCGGGTAGGGGTTCTCGTTGGTGTTGAGCTTGATCAGGTTGGCGATCTTGGGCTGCTCGCCCGGTACGTAAGGGGTGAGGCCGCGGGCGACCTTGCTCCAGAAGCGACTCATGGGATTCACGAAAAGCGGAAAAGTAGGCCGAAATGGTATCATGGGCCTCCATCAAAAGCCTTTTGCAGCCTTCCACCATGCGGCAAGCCGAAATTACTCGCAACACGCTGGAGACGCAGATCACCGTGCGTCTCAATCTCGATGGGTCTGGCCAGGGAAAATTCGCCACCGGCGTCCCCTTCCTCGACCACATGCTCGACCAGATCGCCCGCCATGGACTGATCGATCTTGACATCGACGCCAAGGGCGATTTGCACATCGATGCACACCATACCGTCGAAGACATCGGCATCACCTTTGGCCAGGCGCTGGCCAAGGCCTGGGGAGACAAGAAGGGACTGACCCGTTACGGCCACAGCTATGTGCCGCTTGATGAGGCGCTGTCGCGCGTGGTCATCGACCTGTCCGGTCGTCCGGGGCTTGAACTCAACGTCGAATTCTCGCGCGCTGTCATCGGCCAGTTCGACGTCGACCTGGTCAGCGAATTCTTCCATGGGCTGGTCAACCACGCCGGTGTGACGCTGCACATTGACAACCTGCGCGGCAAAAACGCCCACCATCAGGCCGAGACCATCTTCAAGGCCTTCGGCCGCGCCCTGCGCATGGCGGTGACGCCCGATCCGCGCATGGCCGGCGCCATGCCGTCGACCAAGGGCACGCTGTGAGCATTGCCGTCATCGACTACGGCATGGGCAACCTGCGCTCGGTTTCGAAGGCGCTGGAGCATGTCGCCGGCGGCAAGCAAGTTATCGTCACCGCCGATCCGGCCGTGGTCGGTGCCGCCGAGCGCGTCGTCTTTCCCGGTCAGGGCGCGATGCCCGATTGCATGCGCGAACTGGAGTCGCGCGGCCTGCGCGAGGCCGTGCTCGCTGCGGCCAAGGACAAGCCTTTCCTCGGTATCTGCGTCGGTGAGCAGATGCTGTTCGAACACAGCGACGAAGGCAACGTGCCGGCACTCGGCATCTTCGCGGGCAAGGTCAAACGCTTCCCCGACGAAAAAATGGTGCTGCCGGGCGGCGAGCGCCTGAAAGTGCCGCACATGGGCTGGAACGAGGTGCGTCAGCAGCCGCACGCGCTGTGGCAGGGCATCGCCGATGGTGCCCGCTTCTATTTCGTGCACAGCTATTTCGTCGAACCGGCCGATCCTGCGCTGGTGACGGGCACTTGCGAATATGGCGTGCCCTTTACCTGTGCGGTGGCGCGGGATAATATCTTTGCGGTTCAATTCCACCCCGAGAAAAGTGCTCGCGACGGTCTGCAACTTCTGAAGAATTTCGTTGAATGGCACCCCTGATTCGCTTCTGTCGAATTTATTCTCATAGACTCCCATGCTGATTATTCCTGCGATTGACCTCAAGGACGGCCAATGCGTCCGTCTGAAGCAGGGCCTGATGGAACAGGCCACTGTCTTTTCCGATAGCCCGGCCGAGCAGGCTCGCCACTGGCTGGATCTGGGCGCCCGACGCCTGCATCTGGTCGACCTGAATGGCGCGTTTGCCGGCAAACCGAAGAATGCGGCGGCGATCAAGGCCATCCTGGCCGAAGTCGGCGACGAAATTCCGGTCCAGCTCGGCGGCGGCATCCGCGACCTCGACACCATTGAGGCCTGCCTCGACGGTGGTCTGTCCTACGTGATCATCGGCACCGCCGCGGTCAAGAATCCCGGCTTCCTGCACGACGCCTGTGTCGCCTTCCCCGGACACATCATCGTCGGCCTCGATGCCAAGGACGGCAAGGTGGCGACCGACGGATGGTCCAAGCTGACCGGCCACGATGTCGTCGACCTCGGCAAGAAATACGAGGACTACGGTGTCGAATCGATCATCTATACCGACATCGGCCGCGACGGGATGCTCTCCGGCCTGAACATCGACGCCACCGTGCGCCTGGCTCAGGCGCTGACCATTCCGGTCATCGCTTCCGGCGGCCTGTCCAACCTCGACGACATCAAGGCGCTGTGCGCCGTCGAACGCGAAGGGGTGATCGGCACCATCGCCGGTCGTGCCGTCTACGACGGTTCGCTCGATTTCAAGGCGGCGCAGGAACTCGCTGACCAGTTGGGCGCCTGATGCTCGCCAAGCGGATCATCCCCTGTCTCGACGTCACGGCTGGCCGCGTCGTCAAGGGGACCAACTTCGTCGACCTGCGTGACGCTGGCGACCCGATCGAGATCGCCCGCCGCTACGACGAGCAGGGCGCCGACGAGGTAACCTTCCTCGACATCACCGCTTCCAGCGACCAGCGCGACATCATCCTGCACATCGTCGAAGCCTGCGCTGAGCAGGTCTTCATTCCGCTGACCGTCGGTGGCGGCGTGCGCAAGGTCGAGGATGTCCGTCGCCTGCTCAACGCCGGCGCCGACAAGGTGTCGATGAATACCGCCGCGGTGCAGAATCCCGACCTGGTCTTCGATGCTTCGTCCAAGGTCGGCTCGCAGTGCATCGTTGTCGCCATCGACGCCAAACAGGTTGCGCCGGGCAAGTGGCACGTGTTTACGCACGGCGGCCGCAACGATACCGGCCTGGATACCATTGAATGGGCGAAAAAGGTCGCGGCACTGGGCGCCGGTGAAATCCTGCTGACCAGCATGGACCGCGACGGTACCAAGAACGGTTTTGACCTGGCGCTGACCCGTGCCGTTTCCGATTCAGTGTCCATTCCGGTTATTGCCTCGGGCGGCGTCGGCAACCTGCAGCATCTGGCCGACGGTGTGACTGAAGGCCGGGCAGATGCGGTGCTGGCTGCCTCGATCTTCCATTTCGGCGAATTCACCGTGCGCCAGGCCAAGGAATACATGGCGGCGCGCGGCATCGAAGTGCGGTTGTGAGCGATCTCGATAACTCCCAGAACTGGCTGGAGGCGCTCAAATGGGACGCCGACGGCATGATTCCAGCCATTGCGCAGGACGAAAATGGCCGCGTCGTGATGTTCGCCTACATGAATCGCGAGTCGCTGCAGGAGACGGTTCGCTGCGGCAACGCGGTATACTGGTCGCGTTCGAGAAAGCGACTGTGGCGCAAGGGTGAGGAGTCGGGGCATTTCCAGAAAATCCGCTCGATCCGCACCGATTGCGATGGCGATGTGTTGTTGCTGAGCATTGAACAGGTGGGCGGTATTGCCTGTCACACTGGTCGCGAGAGTTGCTTTTTCAATGAATTGAACGGGGATCGCTGGATTCCCGCTGATCCGGTTCTGAAAGACCCGAAGGAAATCTACCAATGAGCACCCATGACATCCTGCACCGGCTCTCCGAGACGCTGGCTTCCCGTCGCCATGCCGATCCGGAAAAGTCGTACACCGCCAAGCTGTTCTCCGAAGGCCCCGATTCGATCCTGAAGAAGATCGGCGAAGAGTGCGCCGAGCTGATCATGGCGGCCAAGGATGGCAAGAAGCTGAACATCGTTTGGGAGTCGACCGACGTGATTTATCACGTGCTTGTGCTGCTTGCGTTCTACGGCCTGAGCATCGAAGACGTGTCGCAGGAAATGCGCCGGCGTGAGGGTATTTCCGGGATTGACGAGAAGGCGGCACGGGGGGCAAAGTGAGCGACTGCATTTTCTGCAAGATCGTTGACGGCAAGATTCCGGCAGCCAAGGTCTACGAGGACGAGGACATCCTCGCCTTCAAGGACATCAATCCGGCCCGTCCGGTGCATGTGCTGGTGATTCCGAAAAAGCACATCACCTCGCTGGCGACAGTTTTGGCCGAAGATACGATGGTCTTGGGGAAAATGCTGGCCAAGGCCAATGAGATTGCAGTAGCTCAAGGCAGCCCGGATGGATTCCGGGTGATCATCAACACCGGTCGTGTGGGGCAGCAGGAAGTGCCGCATCTGCACGCGCATATCGTGGGCGGGCCCGATCCGGTCGGCCCCATGCTCAAACGACTCTAGGAGACACATCATGGGCAGTTTTTCCATTTGGCACTGGCTGATCGTTCTGGTCATCGTCATGCTCATTTTCGGCACCAAGAAGCTGCGTAACGTCGGTCAGGATCTGGGCGGCGCGGTCAAGGGCTTCAAGGACGGCATGAAGGAAGCCAATGCTGACAAGCCGGCCGAGGAAGCCAAGCCGGCCCAGCAGGTCGGCGGCCAGACTATCGACGTCGAAGTCAAGGAAAAGACCAAAGGCTAGTTTCGAGTCGCTAGTCGTTAGCGTGTAGCTAATAACTAGTAACTAGTAACTAGCAGCTAACTACTAAAAACTATGTTTGATATCGGCTTTTCCGAATTGATGGTGATCGGCATCGTGGCGCTGATCGTCATCGGCCCCGAGCGCCTGCCCAAGGTGGCACGCACGCTCGGGCATTTGCTCGGCCGTGCCCAGCGCTATGTCCATGACGTCAAGTCCGATATCAACCGCGAGATCCAGCTCGATGAGCTGAAGAAGCTGCAGTCTCAGGTCACTGATTCAGCGCGTGAACTGGAAAGCTCGGTGCGCCAGGAAATGGAAACAGCGCGCAGCAGCATCGAGGCCCCGGCCCAGGAGGCAGTCGCCGAGTTGCATGAAACCGCCAGGCTGGCGGAGGGCTTGCCTGCCGCCATCGCTGAAGCGCCTGCCAACAAGACTGCCGCATGAGCGCTGCCCAGGAAGACTCCTTCATCTCGCACCTGGTCGAACTGCGCGACCGCTTGCTGCGCAGCCTGATCGCCGTCGCCGTGGTGCTCGGCGTCCTGTGCATCTATCCCGGTCCCGGTGAAATCTACGACATCCTGGCCGCACCGCTGACCAAGGCGCTGCCAGAAGGCACGAAGATGGTCGCCATCGGCGTCATCACGCCGTTCATGGTGCCCCTCAAGGTCACTGCCATGGTCGCTTTCGTGCTGGCGCTGCCGTTCATCCTCTTCCAGGCCTGGGGCTTCATTGCGCCGGGCCTCTATGCCCATGAAAAGCGCCTGGGCATTCCGCTGATCATTTCCAGCACGCTGCTGTTCGTGGCCGGGATGTCGTTCTGTTATTTCTTCGTGTTCGGGCAGGTCTTCGGTTTCATCAACAGCTTTGCCCCGAAGAGCATCACGCCGGCGCCGGATATCGAGGCCTACCTGTCGTTCGTGATGACCATGTTCCTTGCCTTCGGCATCGCCTTCGAGGTGCCGGTAGCGCTGGTCGTGCTGGTCAAGCTCGGCGTGGTGACCGTCGAGAAGCTCAAGGAATGGCGTTCCTACTTCATCGTTGGCGCCTTTGTCGTCGCCGCCGTGGTCACGCCGCCGGACGTCGTCTCGCAGCTGGCGCTGGCCATCCCGATGTGCCTGCTTTACGAGCTGGGCATCCTGGCCTCCCGCTTTGTGTCGCGGCCTGCACCGGTCGTGGCAAATGCTACGGTCACCCCCGAAAATTCGGCAAAAATGGATGCCGAGATGGACCAGGCGGAAGAAGATTTCCGCAAGCTGTCCTGATCAGGGCTTTTTGACCGGCCCGGGGCGTGTCGGCAAGGTTTTGACCGGCGCCCCTTCCTCGAACCACCACAGCGTTCCCGGCGGCATTTCCGTCCACACTTCGTTGTCGGTCAGCGGCAGCGTGGCAATCACCGCCACGCGGTCGTCGGGTGAGGTGACGTCGCTGAAATCGACGCTCAGGTCCTGATCCTTCAGGTGCGCCTGGGCAAACGGCGCTTGCCGAATAATGTGGCTGAGCTTGGTCGAGGCGTGCGCGAACAGGCAGTCGCCGTTCGAAAGCAGGAAATTGAATTCGCCGTGCTGTGAAATTTCCAGGGTCAGCGCATGAATTGCGTCGAATAGTGCGCTGCGCGTCGGCACGTGGCTACCAAAGCGGCGGCGTAGTTCCTGCAGCAACCAGCAGAAAGCGCGTTCGCTGTCGGTCAGGCCGACCGGCACGAAGCTGCCGTCGAGTTGCGGCATGAAGTCGAAGAGGTTGCCGTTGTGGGCGAAGATCCAGTAGCGGCCCCACAGTTCGCGCATGAAAGGATGGGTGTTCTCCAGCCCGACGGCGCCCTGCGTTGCCTTGCGGATGTGCGCGATGACGTTCATCGAGCGGATCGGGTAGCGGCGCACCAGTTCAGCGACCGGCGAGGTGCTCGAGGGTTGCGGATCGAGAAACAGGCGGGTGCCCTTGCCTTCGAAGAAGGCGATACCCCAGCCATCGGAATGGACGTCGGTCGCGCCGCCACGGGCCTGGAAGCCGCTGAACGAAAAGCAGATGTCGGTCGGCACGTTGCAGTTCATGCCGAGCAACTGGCACATCGCGGCTTACTCTTGCTCGGCCCGCATGGCCGGGCGTTTGCCGATCTTGACCTGAACTTCGACGATGGTCTTGTCGCGGCGCAGGCGGAAAGCGGTGCGCTCGTCCGGTTTCAGCGCGGCGATCAGGTCGAGCATGACTTGCGGATCCTTGACTGCCTTGCCGTCGACCGAGAGCAGCACGTCGCCGGGGCGGATGCCGGCGGCGTCGGCCGGGCTGCCGCGCACGACGCCGGCGATCAGGGCGCCTTCATTGTCGGGCAGGCCGAAGGATTCGGCCAGTTCCGGCGTGATTTCCTGCGCCTCGACGCCGATCCAGCCCCGCGTCACGGCGCCCGTGCGGATGATCTGTTCCATGATGCTGCGGGCGCTGGAGACCGGGATGGCGAAGCCGATGCCGAGCGAGCCGCCGGTGCGCGAATAGATCGCCGAATTGATGCCGACCAGGTTGCCATGCACATCAACCAGTGCGCCGCCGGAATTGCCCGGATTGATCGCCGCGTCGGTCTGGATGAAATTCTCGAAGGTGTTGATGCCAAGGTGCGAGCGGCCGAGCGCCGAGACGATGCCCATGGTTACCGTCTGGCCGACGCCGAAGGGGTTGCCGATGGCCAGCACGACATCGCCGACGTGCAGGCTGTCGGCCTGGCCGAAAGTGACTGCCGGCAGCTTGTCGGCCTTGATCTGCAGGATGGCGAGATCGGATTCGGGGTCGCTGCCGATGATCTTCGCCTTGTAGGTCTTGCCGTCGTTGAGCGAGACCTGGATGTCATCGGCGCGTTCGATGACGTGGAAGTTGGTCAGGATGTAGCCGTTGGCGCTGACGATGACGCCGGAGCCGAGTCCGGAGTTACGTTGCGGCTGGCCTTCCGGGCGGTCGCCGAAGAAGTGGCGAAAGATCGGGTCGTCGAACAGCGGATGGCGCTGCTGCTTGATTTCCTGCGTCGTGTAGATGTGCACGACCGAGGGCAGGGCGGCGCGCGCCGCTTCGCGGTAGGAGCCGGTCGGCGCCTTGCCGTCATCGTCGACGGCCGGCGCTTCCTGCAAAGCAACGACCGCATGCCGCTGCGGCAGCCATTCAGGTTTGAGCGTCGAGACGACGAACAGAATGGCCAGCGCAACGGTCACCGTTTGTGCAAAAATCAGCCACAACCTGTGCATGGAAAATTGTCTCGATGAAGCGCGAAGAATTGGTGAGCTATCTGGACGGGCTGTTGCAGCCCGGAAAGTTCAGGGATTATTGCCCAAATGGTCTGCAAGTGGAAGGATGTCCAGAGATCGTCCGCATCGTGGCGGGCGTCACGGCCAGCCAGGCGCTGCTGGATGCGGCGGTCGAGCGTCATGCTGATGCCATCCTGGTGCACCACGGCTGGTTCTGGAAGGGCGAGGATGGCCGGGTGACCGGCATTCGCCGCAAGCGGCTGGCGACCTTGCTGGCCAACGACATCAACCTGCTCGCCTACCACCTGCCACTTGATGCGCACCCGGAGTTGGGCAACAACGCCCAACTGGCGGCCAGCCTGGGCTGGGAGTCTGAGGGTCGTTTTGGCGAACAGGACATCGCCTGGCTAGGCAGACCTGCTACGGAGCTTTCAGCCGAGCAGTTGCGGCTTCGGCTGGCCGGCGCCCTGGGGCGCGAACCCCTGCTTATCGGCGAAGGCGAGCACAAAATTCGTCGTATCGCCTGGTGCACCGGCGGCGCTCAGGGCTATTTCGAGCAGGCCATCGCCTTGGGCGTCGACGCCTACGTTTCGGGCGAGATATCGGAGCAGACTACCCATCTGGCGCGAGAAAGTGGCGTTGCCTATCTCGCCTGCGGCCACCATGCCACTGAACGTTTTGGCGTTCGCGCGCTGGCAGGCCATCTGGCCGAGCGCTTCGGCCTGGATTGCACCTTTGTCGATATACCTAATCCAGTTTGAAGCGGGGCCTCAGCCAGCGAGGGAGAAGTCGAGGCTGATGCGCTTATGAAACCGCGCCGCCTGGCGCAGGGCTTCGAGCAGAAAGCGCCGATCCAGGTCGTTGAGGTCGTAGGGGGCGACCCGGTTGCCCGGTTTCTTGCCGCGGGCCAAGGTCTCGTGCTGCAGGCGCAGACGCAGGGACTGCAGGAAGCGGAAGGCCTCCACCAGAGCTGCCGCCTCCTTGCCCGGTAGGTGGCCGGCGGCGCCCAGGGCGAGCAGTCGTCCCGCCGTGGCCTGCTCGTGGATGCCATGGCGCAGGGCATAGAGACGGGCCGCATCGACGAAGACGGCCAGCACGCCTTGCTTGAGGTCGATGCTGTTGGGCGGTTCGGCGTCACGATCCACACGGAAATCTCGAAAGAAGCCGATGGGCACCGAGCGCAACAGGGCAGTTTCTGCCAGGAGGCGGAGAAAGCGATGGCTGTCTGGGGCCTGGGTGGCAACCTCGCGGGTCAGTTCTGCGGTTAGCGTTCCATCCCCCCACAGGTGGCGGAGATCGAAAAAAATGGTGGCGTTGAGGATCGCATCCGGCTCTGGTACTTGGAGCCATTGCCGAAACTGGGTCTTCCATTCGTTCAGGGTCAGGCACCAGCGAGGGTTGCCGCCCATGATGCCGCCCTCGCACAGCGGGATGCCGCAGTTGGCGAGGGTCTGTTTGACCCGTTTCGCAGCGCGCAGCAGGGTTTCCCGCACAGCCTCTGTGGCGGCCGGATCGCGGGGCGTGAAGATGATGCCGTTATCCTGGTCGGTCAGCAGCGTCTGTTCGTGGCGCCCCTGGCTGCCCATGACGATCCACGCCAGCTGGTCGAGGCCGGTGAGTTCTTCCTGGGCGAATTCGACTTCGATCACCCGCCGCGCCAATTGGTCGCTCAGGTTGGAGACGATTTGCGTTGCCTGCCAGGCGGCGACTCCCTGGCCGAGGAGTTGGGCCGAATAGGCCTGAATATCCTTGGCAGCCATCTGCAGGGCGCGGCTGGAGTCCGAGTTGGCGAGGCGGTGCCGAAGCCAGCCAAAACGTGCCGCGTCGGCTGCCAGCAGCTCGGGATGACTGACGACTCGCAGGCGCCGGCGCGGCGAGGAGCTTTCGACCAGAATCTCGTCGATGCCCCGTTCCGACATCAGCGCCGCTGCTTCGTGTACTGAAGTCGATTCCGGCAGTGATGGCGGCAAGGCGCTCATGCGCGCGGCGATCGCGGTCGTAAGCTCTGCTTTGCCTGCCAGCACCGCGTCAAGCAGGTTGCCATAGCCAAAGGCGCCGGCCGGGCAACCGTTGCGGTCGCGTACGATGAGCAGGTGGGCGCCATCGTCGCGCAAGCGTTTGAGGGCGGAGACCAATGCGTCGTCAGCATCGACCTCGGCCACCGGCCGGCCGGCACAGGCGGCCAGGGTCTGTGGTATGGGGAGTTCCTGCGCTTGGGGCGGTGATACAGGGGCCGGGCGGCTGGTGTGGTTCGACAGGGATTGGGCGCGGGCGGCGAGACGGTTGCCGAAATGGGGGTTGCGTCGTGAGAGTTCGCGCAGGTCGTCTGTTTTCAAGCGCCAGCACACTGAATCCTGCAAGGCGTCGAAGCGGACATTGACGATCTTGCCAACTTCAAGCGCTTCGAGGGGGAAACATTCCCGAGGCACCAGCTCGGCCAGAGCTGTGTCACCCATCTCTGGAAAGAGGGCGATATAGCCGCTCTCGATAAAAAACAGATAGTCCCCAGGTGTTCCGGCAGCGAGCACTGTCCGGCCTGCAGGGTAGTCTTCCTGGACCATACGGCTGGCGAGCCAGCCCAGGTCGTCCTCGGGGAGGTGGCAAAACGGTTCGCCCTCGCTGAAGGCGAGGCGGTTGGGCATGTTCACTATTTTCTCCGGTGCGACCGCATTCTGTAGGCTGGCGCCACGGCGTTTCGGTCCATGGCATCCTCTGCCTGGCCGCGCCTTTGTGTGCGCCTGATCTTCCTGATGCCGCCCCCATCGATGCGTGTCGCTGTACTGAATGAGGACAGGATGAAGGTAGGGGACAGTAAATGGAGGCTAATCATTTTTAATTAGTCCAGCAAACAAATATTTCACGCTGCGTGATCGGTGGGACGGTGATTTTTTGAGGGATTCTGAACGATACCCGGTGGCAGGGCATAGGGGGCATCGGCAGATGTGGGGGCGGGGCGTAGTCGTGCGGCGGGGCCAGCGAGTTCGTCGATCTCGACAACCCGGTGTAGCCGTGCGCCTCAGGTCGTTGCGACGGGCTTCGGCTTGGCGATGTGCGGCGGCGGCAGATCGAAAGGTCGCGAGTTGTCCTGGCGGCGGCTGACCAGATGGGCGACGGTGGCGGAAACGCTGCCGCCGAGCAGGATGCCGAGAACGAGTTCGACCCAGCCGTCGTGACTGCTGTCGGTCCGGACTGGCGCCGGGGGCGGGCTGGCTTCGACACGCGGCGCGATGCCGGGTGCCGTCTGCTGCGCCTGCATGTCCTGCAGCTTCTGGCGCATGGAGCGGGCTTCGGCATCGAGGGCCAGGGCGGCATCCAGTTTGTCGACTTGTGCGTTGATCAGATGCAGCGTCGTTTCCATCTTCAACATGCGTTCTTCAAGGTCATTGACCGCAGCGAGCGGGTCGCCGGCGGCCGGCGGCGGCAGCTGGTCGAGGGCGGCGCCGAGCACCAGCTTGTCCTTGCCGGGCGCATGCTCGGCAAGCGCCGCCCGGGGCTTCGCCGGTCGGCGCGGCTCGGCCATCGCCGGTTCGTCGTTTGACTGGCGGGGTTTTGCGGCTTGGCGGAGCGGTTCGCCGTCAATGTCAGCGGGCGTTGTTTGTCGAACCCGGCGGGCTTTGCGCGGTGCGGGTTCGACGATGGCTGGCGAAACCGTGTTATCGCTTTGCGCCTGGCTCTCGGGGGGGAGTGGCAGCAGGGTGTATTCGCGTTGCAGATCATGGCCGCAGGCGGCTTTGACGTTGATCATGAAGACCGGTTCGGTGACCGGGGCGCGGCCGGTGATGAGCAGCCGGTTGCCGCCAAGCAGCTGGATGCGTCCGGCGGTGATGGCCGGAATGTCGCTGCCGGGAATGGCGGCGAGCGAAAAGCAGGCGGGGTCGAGCCGTTCGCCGGCGGCGAGCAGGGGAATCTCGGCCCGGATCGGTTCGCCGATGCGCGAGTAGAGGTTGATTTCCCCGAGTCCGAGGGCGGCGGCCTGACTGGAGAGGAGTGCGGCACACCAGGGGAGAATGCGCAGCGATCGTGAAGCGATCATGCCGTGTCTTATGTCATGCGGTTTTGTGTGGAACAAACTTTAACATCGGGCTGGCCGAGCCTCCGTGAAATATTGCAAACTTCGAATTTCGTCCCCCGTTCAGGAAGCCTCTCATGGATTTTGTCTTCGCTCCGCATCCCGTTTCCAGCCTGCCGGTCGTCGGTAGCGAACTGCGTTTTCCGGTGCGCCGGGTATTTTGCGTCGGCCGCAACTACGCCGACCATGCCCGCGAAATGGGGGCAACCGCGCAGGCCGAGGGGCGCGAACCGCCGTTTTTCTTCACCAAGCCGGGCGACGCCGTGGTCGGCGGCGTGGGTGAGGTCTGCGTCAAATATCCGTCTCTGACCCACAACCTGCATCACGAAGTGGAGATGGTCGTCGCTCTCGGTGCCGGCGCCGAGAATGCTACGGTCGATGCCGCAAAAGACCTGATTTTCGGCTACGCCGTCGGCCTCGACCTGACCCGCCGCGACATCCAGGCCAGGGCCAAGGAGAAGGGGCATCCGTGGGACATGGGCAAGGGTTTCGACCAGTCGGCGGTGGCCGGCGCGATCAGCCCGGTGGCGGCGAGCGGCCATCCGGCTAGCGGCCGCATCTGGCTCAAGGTCAACGGCGAGCTGCGCCAGGACGGCGACCTGTCGGCCATGATGTGGAAGGTGGCTGACATCATCGCCAACCTGTCGACGATGGTCAGGCTGGAAGCCGGTGACCTGATTTTTACCGGCACGCCGGCCGGCGTCGGGCCGGTGGTGCCGGGCGATCTGCTCGAAGCTGGTGTCGACGGCGTCGGGACGTTGTGTGCCCGGATCGTCTAGGTAGTATTTAGTCGGTAGTCGGTAGTCGGTAGCAACTACCGACTAATTCCGATTTTGGCCATTTTTTTGGGCCGACCGTAGCATTCGCTCCGGGGGGGGCGCGGGGAGTCGTCCCCGGGCCGGGCGGCATGCGACAATCCGGCGCCATGTTTCTCACCGTCGCCCGCGGGCTGATCGCCCACGCCTTTCCCATCCTGATCGCCCAGCTGTCGTCGATCGGCATGATGGTCATCGACACGGCCGTGCTCGGTCATGTCAGCGCCCTCGACCTGGCGGCCGTGGCCATCGGCGGCGGCATTCACGTTGCGCTGGTCTTCGCGCTGGCTGGCGTCCTGCAGGCGGTCGGGCCGGTGGTGGCACATCTGCATGGCGCGCGCCGCGACGGCGAGGTGGCCGGTGTCCTGCATCAGGGTTTCTGGCTGGCCATGCTGCTCTCGGTGCCCGGCGTCCTTTTCTTGCTCCATCCGGATGCGCTGCTCGGCATGGCCGAGATGGATGCCGCGGTCGACGCAAAGGTCCGCCAATACCTGGCGATCCTGGCCTGGAGCCTGCCGGCGGCGCTCGCCTACCGGACTTTCTACGCCTTCTGCAATGCCCTGGGCAAACCGCGCGTGCTGATGGGCATCGGCCTGGTCAGCCTCGGTATTCACGCCGTGCTGGCCCGCGGTCTGGCGCTGGAGGGCTGGCTGGGCGAGCCGCTGGGCGTTGCCGGTTGTGCGCTGTCGAACGTCATGATCGGCTGGGCGGCGTGTCTCAGCGGTGCCGCCTATCTGGCCTGGGGGCCCCTGCGGGCAACGTACCGGCCGTTCGCCGACTGGCAGCTGCCGCGCTGGCCGGGGGCGCGCGAATTGCTGCGCATCGGCCTGCCGATGGGCTTCTCCAATCTGGTTGAAATCACTTCATTTACCTTGATCGCCCTGTTCATCGCCTCGCTCGGGGCGCCGGTCGTCGCCGGGCATCGCGTTGTCGCCAACCTGTCGGCGCTGGTGTACATGCTGCCGCTGTCGCTGGCCATCGCCACCATGGCGGCACTGGGTCAGGCGGTCGGCGCGCGCGACCGCTTGCGGGCACGAGCCACCATCCGCGCCGGGCTGCTCCTGTCGGCCGGATTGTCGTCGCTGATGGGCCTGCTGCTCTGGCTGGCTGCCGAACCGCTGATCGCCGCCTACACCGACGATCCGGCGGTGCGTACGGTGGCCGGCGGGCTGATCGGCTACATCGCCTTCTACCAGTTCTTCGACGCCCTGCAGACGGTGGCCGGCCATTGCCTGCGCGCCTACCGGGTGACTTTCCTGCCGATGGTGGTCCAGACCTTCTGCTTCTGGGGTATCGGTCTGCTCGGCGGTGCCTGGCTTTGTTATCGATGGCAGCCGCCGTTCGGCGTGGCGGGTTTTTGGCTGGCGGCCGTGGTCAGCCTAGTACTGGCCGCCGGGTTGCTACTGAATTTGCTCCATAGGGTGCTGGTAAGTACTGATTCGACGTCGTAATTATGAATTTTGAGATGAAAGCTTCGTGCAAGGTTGTGCTAGTATCCTTGGTTGGCTGTCACAATAACCGGGCGTCGGAAAACCCCGCAGCCCATTGCTCGCAACTCAACTAAACGCAAGGAAAGCGCATGAAAATTCACGAATATCAGGGCAAGCAAATCCTGAAGAAATTCGGCGTTACGGTTCCGCGCGGGATTCACTGCACGACCGTCGA
>JAGOBB010000025.1 GCA_017983615.1 Azonexus sp. | reverse complement strand
AATTACATCGAAATGTTCTACAACCCGAAACGCCGCCACGGCTATGCAAACGACGTTTCTCCGGTAGAGTTCGAAAACCAGTATTTCAACCGGCTACAGAGTGTCTAGTAAAGCCGGGGCGATTCAAGCTGGGTGACTTGTTGGACCCCAAGAAGACACCACTACAAAAGCGAATCGCAAAGCTCAAATCAATATCGAAGAAAGCGTTTCAACCAGCGGGCACCAAGGCCATATCTGAGTTTGCCGAATGGTTCTCCAAGGTTGATAGAGCCCGTGCGCTTCGGAATGACTACGTTCACGGCCGGTGGGGAGTGCCAGGTGGACATCGAGGTGATCCTGACACGCCGTTTCGGGATTGCGAATTGTTATTAACGTTTGTACCGCTCCATTGGAATTTGTCGCCAGGCACAATGCCAATAGAGAGCACAATGACGATAGGCGACTTTGAGCAACAAGTGAAAGATGCTGTTTCGCTATTTAGCCAGTATTCCGACTTGAGTAAGAAGTACTTGGCATTTATGCGGATAGGCAACGAAGGATTGGAGTAGCGCTGAATACTTCAGGTATTCCTCTCCCTTTCTCAATCGTCGCGGCATAACCGCTAAAGGCAGGTCAGAGGCCTTCCCCCATGCTATACGGGTGGCATGTGCCAACCAAAGCTATGCGCTGTGCAGCATGCAAAACTCAATCAATGCCGTGCGCAACCCGCCAGGCGGCGATTTCCGGCAGCGCTTCCGCCGCATCGTCCATCAGCGCCGCATTGGCCTGCAGTAGCAGCTTGCGTTGCCGGGCATTGAGTTTCTGCGGAAACACCGGCTCCAAATCCACCACCAGATCGCCGGCCTTGCTCCGGCCGCGCCCCGGATAGCCCTTGCCGGCCAGGCGTAGCTGGCGAGCCTCGGCAGTACCAGCTTCCAGCCCATGCCTAAACATGCCACCCAGCGACGGCAGTTCGATTTCCGCCCCGGCGATCATTGCCAGCGCGCTGACCGGCATCCGGCAATGCAGGTCGCGGCCGTGTAGCTGGAACAGCGGGTGCGAGCGGATGAGCAGCGTCAGGTACAGATGCCCTGCTTGCAGTTCATCATCGCCCGGTTCGCCCTGCCCGGCCAGCCGTAGTTCATCGCCGGGCAGCATGCCGGGCGGGACGGTGATCTTCAGGCTGACTTCGGCCAGTTCCCGGCCGCTGCCCTCGCAATCCGGGCAAATGCGTTCCTTGATCAAGCCCCGGCCGTCGCAGGCGTCGCATTTGATCAGCCGGCGGTGGGCGTCGTGGACGCGGCCGCTGCCGTGGCAGGCATCGCAGAAATGCGTCCGTGCCATGCCGGCCTCGCCGCTGCCGTCGCAGGTCGGGCAGGCCTTGCCGCGGGTGACGTGGATGGTCTTGCGGCAGCCGGCGGCCGCTTCTTCGAGGCTGACGTCGAGATTCAGTCGGATGTCGGCGGCGCGGGCCACGCTGTCCTCGGCCTCCGCTGCCGGCGCCTCGTTCGCTGGCTCGTCATTTTCCGGCGATTCGGTTTTTGCCTCTTTTTCGGTGCCGACCGTAGCAATCAGCTCGTAAGCGGCGTTGATGACCTTGAAACGCTCGGTCGCCTCCGGATGGTCGTTGCGATCCGGGTGCCAGCGCATGGCCAGCCGGCGGTAGGCCCGTTTCCATTCGGCCGGGCCGGAGTCGCGGGCGACGCCGAGGATGTCGTAGGGATCGATTTGCATGGCCTAGTGGTCTGCTTCGTAATTGGCAGGACAGAATGAAGGCGCCGGATTTGCGCCGCTGGCTAGGCGCGAACCACAGCGATAGCCGATGCTATCGCGAGGATGAGCAACAACGCCAGCGGTGCAAAGACAAGCTTTCATGTTCGGCTAATTGCGAAGCAGACCACTAACGCTCGTCCGGCGGCAGGATCTGGCCGATCAGACCGGCCATCAGCCCGGCGGTGGCGCCATGCCGGTCGCGATCCGGGTTGTATTCGACGATTTCCAGCGCCTTCAGGCCGGGCTGGCCGGCAATCCAGTGCATGGCGGTCAGGATGTCGTAGGTGACCAGGCCGTCCGGTTCCGGACTGCCGACGCCGGGCGCCAGATGCGGGTCGATGGCGTCGAGATCGAGGGTCACGCCAAAGCCGGCCGGCGCCCCGGCAACGATGGCCAGCGCTTCGTCCAGGCAGGCCGCGAAGCCGCGCTGCTCGATTTCCTGGTCGCCGATGATGCGCACGCCCAGACGCTGCAGCAGTTCGAACTCTTCTGGCTCGTAGCTGCGCGCGCCAAGGACGACGGTGTGCGCCGCGCTGACCTGGGCGCCATTCAGCCCGATATTGAGCAGACGCTTGTCGCCGCGCCCGAGCAGGCAGGCCAGCGGCATGCCGTGGATGGCGCCGGAATAGCTTGTTTCCGGCGTATGGCTGTCGAGATGGGCGTCGATCCACAACAGCCCGAGCGGTTCGCCGAGCACGCGGGCGACGCCGCTCCAGGTGCCGATGGCCACCGAGTGGTCGCCGCCGATGACGACAGGGAATTCGTCGGCCCGCAGCGTCAGCGCCACCTCGTCAGCCAGATGCCGGCACAGTTCGGCGATCCGCCCGACTACCGGCTCACCGTCGTCATCCGGCGCGAACAGTGTCCGGCCCCAATCGACCTGCGAGTGGTGCTCCAGCTCGTGCCATGCCTGCGAATGATGGAAGGCCACCGGACCGTCCTTGCAGGCCTGATCCTGCGCCCCGATACCGCTGGCGGCGCCGATGATGCGGATACGGGCGGATTTTTTCAGGCTGGGCGGTTTCATGGCTGGTGCAGTCGAGAAAGCAGGCCGGCCGGGGTGGCTGAATCGGTCAGCCTCGCCCAGCGGCAGAGGGGCGAATTATAGGTCATGCACCCGATAGATATGCCCGGCTAGTCACTCGTCCGGCCAAGCAGCAGCGCACGCAACTCGGCGACTTCCGCTTCCAGGGCCGTCACCCGGCCGCGGAGCTCTTCGATTTCCTGACTGCCGGCCGCCGCCGGGCGCCCGACTGTCGCCTCGACCGCTGGCTGACCACTGAGCAGATGCGCCCAGCGGTTCTCGCGCGAACCCGGCAGGCGCGGCAATTCGACGACCAGGGCGCCATCGGCGCGCCCGGCCAGTTCCTCCAGGAAGGCCTCGACCGAGGAAATATCGGCAAAACGATGCAGGCGCTCGCAGTTCAGGCGCAGTTCGCCGGCCGTCTGCGGCCCGCGCAGCATCAGCACGGTGAGCAGCGCCGAGGCCTGGGTCGGCACGCCGAGCACCTTCTCGAACAAATGCTCGAAGCGGCTGACCCGGCTGCCGCTGACTTCGCGCACCAGGCCAAGGTCCTTCAGACTGTCGAGCGCGACGACAATCTCGGCCTCGCTGGTTTCGATGACCGGGTTGCGGCTGGTCTTCTGGTTGCAGCCGGCCATCAGCGCATTGACCGACAACGGGTAGGTATCAGGGACGGTGCGCTGCTTTTCGACCAGCGTGCCAAGAATGCGGGTTTCGAGCAGCGACAGCGTGAACCGTGAATCAGCCATGGTTGTTTTCCTGTGATTTGGCGCCCGGCTCCCGGCGATCCGGATCGCGCAGCCAGGCATGGTAGATCTGCAAGGCGACGTGGGCGTCGTTGGCGGCATAGAGCACCTGCCGCTCGTTGAGGCGCGGGCTGGCCCAGTTGCTGGTGCCGACCTTCTTCGATTTCTGGAATTTCTGGCCGAAATAGTGGGCCACCGCCACCTTGGCACCGACCGTGCCGCGATGCCCCGGTCCGCGCATCGCCTCGCCGAGATCGAGCACATTGTTCAACTCGATGCCCAGCCGTGCGCGCAGCACGCTGCGGTCGTTGCCCAGCCCGAAGCCGACCTTGAGGATTTCTGCCGCCAGAATGCGCCGCAGCACCTCGTGGTTGGCGGCCAGCGACACGGGAAGCAGGAAGACGTGGTTATCGGTCGCCAGCTGCACCAGATGCGGCCCGGTCGATACCTCGCCCTTCAGGAAGGTCGGTTTCGACTCGGTATCAAAGCCGATCACCGGCGCCGCGAGCAGCGCGGCCAGGGCCTGTGCGGCGCGATCCGCCGTGTCGACCAGGGTCACGCGGTCCAGCGAAACTCCGGGATAGACGGGCAGCTCGCTTTCCGCCAACTGCCGGCGACTCATCGTCACTTCGCTCAATTGTCCGTACTCCCGCTCTGGCCCATCGTCATCGGCGACTGCATCGATGTATCCTTGTCTCTTTCGTTCAGATGCAAGTGTATGGGATCACGCCGGCCGAAAGGCTTTTTCTCGTGGCTCAAGGCCAGATTTTTCGGCCAGGCCGCCCCGCTCTCGGACTATGCCCGCGCCCGGCAACTGATCGCCGCTATCGAGCGCGGCGGCGTTCCGCTCGATACCGGCAGGATCAACACCATCGCCCGCAACCTCGGCCTCGAAGTCTCGCGCCACGCCCCGGCCGAAGAGACAATCCAGCGCATTCGCCAAGCGCTTGAGCGCGCGCCCGGCCATGAGTAAACCCTGGTTCCTCTACCTGATCGAATGCGCCGACGGCAGCATCTACACCGGCATCACCGTCGATGTCGCTGCCCGTTACGAAGCCCACTGCAACGGCACCGGCGCCCGCTACACCCGTTCGCACCCGCCACAATGCCTGCTCGGCTACGAAACGCATGCGGACCGCTCGGCGGCCTCGAAGGCCGAATACCGGATCAAGCAACTGACGCCCGCCGAAAAGCGCCGCTACGCGACGGCGCTACAGGCAAACGCCCAGCCCGATGCATCAGGCTTGCAGACACAGGCATGACACCCATGGCCGAGTAGCGGCAGCTTTCCGGTTTCAGGCCGAAGCCGGCGCAGAGGAAACGCCGCCGGCAGCTGCTACCGCCTTGCCATCCTTTCCTAGATCGAAGTATTTTTCAGCGGAAGCTGCCTGCGCCGCTGCCTTCGCCTGCCGAGCCAGGCGGATTTCTTCCTCGCGCTTTTTCTTCTCGTCCTGAATCGCCCGATAGCGGGCAAACACCGCCAGCGATGCGAATACCGTTTCACCCATGCCGTAAAAGCAGGCAAGAACGAGCAAGGTCACGAATGCCTTGCTCGCCGGATCGAAAATGACCGAGAGCAAGGCCCAGACCCCGACGAACATGCGAAAAGCCATGTGCCGCCAGAATACGACCCGCTCACCGGGATAGGTGAAATCGGAATCATGGGCACTGCTGTCGTCCTGCATGGTCACAAAGCGGCGATTTACTTGAAACAAGGTGAGCGGGAAATGCCCCGCAACAAAAAAGCGCCCCGAAAGGCGCTTGTCTGCTCGTTAGCTGGCGGAGACGGAGGGATTCGAACCCTCGATGCAGGTTTTGCCCGCATGCTCCCTTAGCAGGGGAGTGCCTTCGACCTCTCGGCCACGTCTCCGAACCTTCAACGAGGCGCGGATGATAGCCATTCCGCGCCCTTTGGTCAAACCTTACTGGTCGAGACCAAAAGTCCGGTGCAGGACGCGGACGGCCAGTTCCAGATACTTCTCGTCGAGGACGACGGAAATCTTGATCTCGGAGGTGGAGATCATCTGGATGTTGATGCCTTCGTCGGCCAGTGCCTTGAACATCTGGCTGGCGACGCCGGGGTGCGAACGCATGCCGACGCCGACGGCGGAGACCTTGCAGATCTTGTTGTCGCCGGTGACTTCGCGGGCGCCGAGCTTGGCCTTGGTTTCTTCCAGGATGCCCTTGGCCTTGGCAAAGTCGCCGCGATTGACGGTGAAGGAGAAGTCCGTCGTGCCGTCGTGGCCGACGTTCTGGATGATCATGTCGACGTCGATGTTGGCGGCGGCGATGGCACCGAGAATCTGATAGGCAATGCCCGGGGTGTCCGGAACGCCGAGCATGGTCAGCTTGGCTTCGTCGCGATTGAAGGCGATACCGGAAATGATCGGTTGTTCCATGTTCTTGTCTTCCTCAACAGTGATCAGCGTGCCTTCCCCTTCGTCCTGGAAGCTGGAAAGAACGCGCAGTTTGACCTTGTACTTGCCGGCGAATTCGACCGAGCGGATCTGCAGCACCTTGGAGCCGAGGCTGGCCATTTCCAGCATTTCCTCGAAGGTGATGGTATCGAGCTTCTTGGCTTCCGGCACAACGCGCGGGTCGGTGGTGTAGACGCCATCGACGTCGGTGTAGATCTGGCACTCGTCGGCCTTCAGCGCAGCTGCAAGCGCGACGCCGGAGGTATCCGAACCGCCGCGGCCAAGCGTGGTGATGTTGCCGTGCTCGTCGACGCCCTGGAAACCTGCAACGACCACGACCATGCCGGCATCGAGGTCGCGACGCATGTTGGACTCGTCGATCGACAGGATGCGCGCCTTGGTGAAGGTGCTGTCGGTCAAGACCTTGACCTGGCCGCCGGTGTAGCTGCGGGCCGGGACGCCGATGTCCTTCAGCGCCATGGAGAGCAGGCCGATGGTGACCTGTTCGCCGGTGGAGCAGATCTGATCCAGCTCGCGCGGATCGGGATTGGCCTGGACTTCCTTGGCCAGCGCGATCAGCTTGTTGGTTTCGCCGCTCATCGCGGAAACGACGACGACGACCTGATGGCCCTGCGCCGTGAACTTGGCAACTCGTTTGGCGACATTCTTGATGCGTTCGGGGTTGCCGACCGACGTGCCGCCGTATTTCTGAACAATCAACGCCATGGATTTATCCGGTTAAACGTTGGAAACATGAAAAAGAGGGCGGGATTTTAACCCACCCTGTGCTTTTTCTAAAGGAATCAGCGATTACAGGTCGGCCAGCACGCGCAGGTGGGCGCCGACACTGCGAGCCAGCGAAGTCATTACGTAGCCGCCTTCAAGCATCGAGACGATGCGCTTTTCGCACATTTCGGCCGCCAGCTTTTTCAGGTGGTCGGTGCACCAGGCGTAGTCCTTCTCGACCAGCTTGAGACCGCCCATGTCGTCTTCGTAGTGACCGTCGAAACCAGCCGAGATGAAGATCATCTGCGGCTTGAATTCCTTGAGGCGCGGCGTCCACACCTGTAGCACGGCATCGCGGAACTCCTCGCCGCCGCAACCGGCGGCCAGCGGCACGTTGCACATGTTGGCAGCGGGTTTGTCGGCGCCGCTGTAAGGGTAGAACGGATGCTGGAAGATGCTGCACATCAGCACCTGCTCGTCGCCGGCGAAGCAGTCTTCGGTGCCGTTGCCGTGATGGACGTCGAAGTCGATGATGGCGACGCGTTCAAGACCATGGGCCACCAGGGCGTGCTTCGCGGCAACGCCGATGTTGTTGAAGAAGCAGAAGCCCATCGGCGTCTTCTTCTCGCAATGATGGCCGGGCGGACGGACGGCGCAGAAAGCGTTCTCGACGCCCTGGGTCATCACCAGGTCGACGGCCATGCAACCAGCGCCGGCAGCCCGTAAGGCGGCCTGCCAGGTGTGCGGATTCATCGCGGTATCCGGGTCGAGGTGCACGATGCCCATTTCCGGCGACGCACGCTTGATACGCTCAAGGTGGGCCGCGGGATGGACGCGCAGCAGCTGCTCGAAGGTGGCCAGCGGCGCATCGTAGTAATCGAAGTAAGCGTCGATCCCTTGGGCGATCAGGTGATCGTTGATGGCGGTCAGACGTTGCGGGCATTCCGGGTGATGCGAACCCATGTCGTGCAACTGGCAGTCGCGATGGGTGATGAAGGCAGTGCTGGTCACTTGTTCTCTCTCTGCGAACCGGCGCATTCGTGGGCGCACGTCGAAATGTCATTATCGTCCCATTTCGGACCGTGCTTCAAGCATTAGAATCGCCATGAACAGCCACTACGGAATCAAATGATGCTCAAAAGCACACTTTCGGCACTCGGCAGCCGGCCGCGACCTTTCGACCCGGTGCTTGAGCAGGCCGGCCGGATCATCCTCGGCAAGGCGCACGAGATCCGTCTGGCGCTTGCCTGTCTGCTGGCCGGCGGTCACCTGCTGATCGAGGATCTGCCCGGCATGGGCAAGACAACGCTGGCGCACACGCTGGCCCGGCTGCTCGGGCTGCAGTTCGCCCGCATCCAGTTCACCAGCGACCTGCTGCCGGCCGATATCACCGGCGTGTCGATCTTCGACCGCGAAAAGAACGAGTTCCGTTTCCTGCCCGGCCCGGTCTTCGCCCAGCTGGTACTGGCCGACGAGATCAACCGCGCCACACCGAAGACGCAGAGCGCCCTGCTCGAAGCGATGGAGGAAGGCCAGGTCACGGCCGAGGGACAGACCCGCCCGCTGCCGCAACCGTTCTTCGTGATCGCCACGCAGAACCCGGCGCACCAGATCGGTACCTTTGCGCTGCCCGAATCGCAGCTTGACCGTTTCCTGATGCGTCTCGAACTGGGCTACCCGGACCGCAATGCCGAGCGCGCCCTGCTCGCGGCCGGAGGACAGCGCAGCCAGCTCGAACATCTGGCGCCGGTGATCGACGCCGGGCAACTGCCGGCATTGCAGCGCGAGGTTACTGCCGTCCATGCCGCCGGGCCGTTGATCGATTACGTCCAGGCCCTGGTCGAGCAGACCCGCCGCACGCCGGATTTCCAGCACGGCCTGTCGCCGCGTGCCGGCCTCGCGTTACTCGCCGCTGCCCGCGCCTGGGCCTGGCTGGACGGCCGCGACATGGTGCTGCCCGACGACGTGCAGGCGGTCCTCCCGGCCGTCGCCCGCCATCGCCTGCGCTCGGCGCAAGGCGGCGGTCATGCGCTGGCCGAGGACATCGCCGCGCTGATCCGCAGCGTCGCCATTCCCTGAACGTCGTGAAGCTGCTGGCAACGCTCAAGCAGCGCTTGTTTCGCTGGCGCAGCGACGGCACCGGCCCCCTGCGCCTCGGCCAGCGGCGGATCTTCATCGTGCCGTCGCGCGGTGGCCTGCTCTTCGCCCTGGCGCTGATCGTCATGCTGATCGGCGCCATCAACTACAACCTGGCGCTCGGTCACGCGCTGGTCTTCCTGCTCGCCGGGCTGGGGATCGTCGGCATGATCCACACCTTTCGCAACCTGTATGGCCTGGTCGTCACGCCGGGCCGTTGCGAGCCGGTCTTTGCCGGCGAAACCGCCCATTTTCCGCTGGTCCTCGACAACGACCGCCCCAGCCCGCGGCTGGCGCTGGAACTGGCGGCAGACCCCGGGCTTCCGGCAAATGCTACGGTCGATGCCAAAAAAAGCACAAAAACCAATATTCCGCTGACCGCCACCCGGCGCGGCTGGCTGGACCTGCCGCGCGTGCGCCTGTCCACCCGCTACCCGCTCGGCCTGTTCACGGCCTGGGCCTACCTGCAGCCAGCAATGCGCTGCCTGGTTTATCCGTGCCCGGTCGCCGCGCCCCTGCCGCCCGCCCTGCCCTCGGCGGCCGGCGGCGAGCGCAGCGGCGATGGGGGGCAGGAGGACTTCGCCGGTTTTCGCCAGCGTCAGCCGGCCGACTCGCCCCGCCACGTCGCCTGGAAAGCCAGCGCCCGCGACATGGCCAAGCCGCTGCTGGTCAAGCAGTTCGCCGGCGGCGCCCAGGTCGAAGGGATTTTCGACTGGCTGCAGACCGATCCGGCCCTGCCCGACGAGACCCGCCTCGGCGTCCTGACCGGCTGGGTCCTCGCTGCCGAAGCCGCCGACATCCGCTACGGCCTGCGCCTGCCCGGCCTGGATATCCCGCCCGCCAGCGGCGACCGGCATCGTCAGCTCTGCCTCGAAGCCCTCGCCCTGTTCGAACCATGAGCACCCCGGCCCGCGAAGCCCTCGACCGCCACGCCACGCCCTGGCTGTTCGCCACCGCACTGGCGACGACCGCGCCGCATGCCCTGCACCAGCCACTGTGGCTGAGCGCCCTGGCTGGCGGTCTGCTGCTCTGGGCGGTCTGGCTGTGGTGGAAGGATGAACGCCTGCCCGGACGCTGGGTCTTGATACCGCTCGTCGCGGCCGGCTGTGCCGGCATCCTGATCGAATTCCACACCCTGTTCGGGCGCGATGCCGGCGTCGCCATGCTGGTCATGTTCATGACCATGAAGCTGCTCGAACTGAAATCGCGGCGCGACGCGATGGTCGTTGTCACGCTCGCCTACTTCCTGCTCCTCACCCACTACCTTTTCTCGCAAAGCATTCCGACCGGCCTCTGGCTGCTTGCCTGCCTGTGGCTGGTCACGGCGACCCTGATCCGCCTGCACGGCGGTCCGGCCAGCCTGCCCCGCGCCACCCTGCGCCATGCCGCGCTGTTGTGCCTGCAGGCGCTGCCCTTCATGCTCGTCCTCTACGTCCTTTTCCCGCGCATCTCCGGCCCACTCTGGGGCCTGCCGTCGGATGCCCACGCCGGCAAGACCGGGCTGTCCGACACCATGTCGCCGGGCAGCATTTCCCGGCTGGTGCAGAGTGGCGACATCGCCTTTCGCGTGCGCTTCGACGGGCCGGTACCGCCCAAGCAGAAGCTCTACTGGCGCGGCCCGGTCATGGAGCAGTTCGACGGCAACAGCTGGCGCCCCTACGCCGTCCGACCGCCGGCCGAACAGCTGGAATTCCTGTCGCCGCCGGTCAGCTACGAAACCACGCTCGAACCGCACAACCAGCGCTGGCTGCTGGCGCTCGACGCGCCGACCGGAATGCCGCCGGAAATGGCCCTCAATGGCACCCTGACCGTAGCATTGCGCGATCCACTGACTGAGCGCCGACGTTTCCGGCTGGCCGCCAGTCTCGACTACCACTTCAACGCCACCGAAACCCCGACGGTGATCCGCCGCAACCTGCTGCTGCCCCCGGACAGCAACCCGCAATCGCGCGCCCTGGCCGAACAGTGGCGCAGCGCCGGGAGCGGCCCGGAGGCGATCATCGGCAAAGCGCTGGCCCTGTTCGCCGCCGACTTCACCTATACGCTGCGCCCGCCGCTGCTCGGCCGCGATGGCGTCGACGAATTCCTGTTCCGCAGCAAACGCGGCTTCTGCGAACACTATGCCGCCGCCTTCGTCGTCCTGATGCGCGCCGCAGGCATCCCGGCGCGCGTCGTCGGCGGCTACCAGGGCGGCGAGTTCAATCCGCTCGACGGCTACCTGGTCGTCCGCCAGTCCGATGCCCATGCCTGGGCCGAAGTCTGGCTGGCCGGCCAGGGTTGGGTGCGCGTCGACCCGACAGCGGCAGTGTCGCCGAGCCGCATCGAAACCGGCATCGCCGACGCGCTGCCCTTCGAGGATGCCCTGCCCGTGCTGATCCAGTGGCGCTCCGAATGGGTGACCACGCTGCGCTACCGCTGGGAGGCGATCAACAATGCCTGGAACCAGCACATCCTCGGCTACGACCCCCAACGCCAGCGCGACTTGCTGGCCCGCCTCGGTTTGCCGGAAGCCGACTGGCTCAGCCTGGCGACCTTGCTCGCAACAAGCTGCGGCCTGCTCGTCGCCACCCTGATGGCCTGGGTGCTCTACCAGCGGCCCCGCCGCGATCCCGTCCTTCGTCTTTGGCATAAAGCGCTGCGACATCTGGCGCGAAGACAGGTAGACTGCGCGCCTTGGGAAACGCCGCTCGATCTGGCCCGCCGCGTTGAGCAACAACGTCCGGAACTCGCCGCCTCTTTCCAGCGCGTGGTCGACGCCTACCTGCTGGCGCGCTACGGCACCGACAACAACCTGACAGCCCTGCGCGAAGCGATCGCGCAATTGCGACAATGAACCTGAAACACGCCCTTGCCCCCCTGCTGCTCGCCGCATTGATCCCCCTGGCCGACGCCGCGCCGAACACCCCGAGCTTCGCCGACGAACCAGCCGCCCTCGAATTCGCCCGCGATCTTGAACAACGCCACGGTTTCCAGGCCGACGAACTGATCAGCCAGTTCGCCCAGACCCGCCCGAATGCCACGGTACTCAAGCTGATAAAGCCGCCCACCTCGCCGCTGCAACGCTCCTGGGAACGCTACCGGCCACGCTTCCTGAACGACCGGCGCATCGATGGCGGCGTTCGCTTCTGGCAGGAAAACGGCGGCCAGCTCGCCAGGGCCTCGGCGCTATACGGCGTGCCGGAGGAAATCATCGTCGCCATCATCGGCGTCGAAACGGAATACGGCCGCAACACCGGCGGCTTCCGCGTTTTCGAGGCGCTGGCCACGCTGGCTTTCAAGTACCCGCCGCGCGCCGAATTCTTCCGCACCGAACTGGAGCATTTCCTGCTGCTGGTCCGCGAGAACAATCTCGACCCGCTGGCCGTCAAGGGTTCCTTCGCCGGCGCCATTGGCATCCCGCAGTTCATGCCGGGCAGCCAGCGTCGCTATGCCGTCGATTTCGATGGTGACCAGCGCATCGATCTGGGCAACAGCGTCGACGACGCCATCGGCAGCGTCGGCCGCTTCCTCGAACAGCACGGCTGGCTGGCCGGCCAGCCGGTCGCCGTGCCGGCGATGACGTCCGGAACCCCCGATGAAAAATTGCTGCAGGCTGGCCTCAGGCCGAGCCTGAAAGTGGCCGAGCTGGCCGAGAAAGGGATACGTGCCGACACCGATCCACAGGCTTCCGTCGCCCTGATCGACCTCGTTTCACCGGGCCGCGACACCGAATATTGGCTGGGTTTCGAAAACTTTTACGTGATCACCCGCTACAACCGCTCGAGCTTCTACGCGATGTCGGTTTTCCAGCTGGCTCAGGAAATCCGCGCCCGTATGTGCGCGCAGGAACCTACAGCAACGAATCGCGAGAGATATTGCCGCGCTTGACGATCTTGCGCAGGCGATCCAGACCTTCCATCTGGATCTGCCGGACCCGTTCGCGGGTCAGCCCGAGATCGCCGGCAATTACATCCAGCGTCGACACGTCGGCGCCATTCAGGCCGTAGCGGCGTTCGATCACTGAACGTTGGCGCTCGGTCAACTGGTCGAGCCAGTCGCCGACCAGGCCGCCGACCTCGCTCGACTGCAGCAGGGATTCTGGATCGCTGCCGCCATCGTCGGCGATGACCTCGGCCATCGTGTGATTGGGATCGATTTCCAGCGGTGCATCAAGCGACGCGATGTGCTCATTGAGCGACAGGATGCGCCGCACGTCGTCAACTGGCCGGTCAATCAGAGCGGCAATGCGCTCGACCGTAGAATCCCGCTTGTCGGCCGATTCCAGATGCCGCATGGCACGCAGGACAACGTTGATTTCCTTGACGATATGGACCGGCAGGCGGATCGTCCGCGACTGGTTCATGATCCCGCGCTCGATGTTCTGGCGTATCCACCAGGTGGCATAGGTCGAGAAGCGGAATCCGCGTTCCGGATCGAACTTCTCCAGCGCGTGGATCAGACCGAGATTGCCCTCCTCGATCAGGTCAAGCAGAGGAATGCCCCGGTTCAGGTAATGCTTGGCGATATTCACGACGAGCCGCAGGTTGTGCTCGATCATCCGCTGGCGCGCCGAAAAATCGCCGGCGCAAACGAGACGGGCAGTGGCCAGCTCCTCTTCCGGCGTAAATAGCGGCTTGGCGCCGATCTCGGTCAGGTAAAGCTGGGTGACGTCCTCAAGCAGTTCGATTTCCGGCGCAACCAACTCGGGTTCGGGAAGCAAGGCCGCCTCATCGGGCTGCTCCTCGAATTCTTCATCGAGTTCCTCGCCGGAAGCGCTCATCGTTTCGGCAGATACTGCGCCGGATCGACCGGCTTGCCCTGCTTGCGGATTTCGAAGTGCAGCTTGACCGAATCGGCATCGGTGTTGCCCATCTCGGCAATCTTCTGGCCGCGGCTGACCTGTTGGCCTTCCTTGACCAGAATCTTGCGATTATGGGCGTAGGCCGACAGGTAAGTTCCGTTGTGTTTGACGATGACCAGTTCGCCGAAGCCACGCAGACCGCTGCCGGCATAGACCACCTTGCCTTCCCCCGCCGCCAGCACCGGATCGCCGGCCTTGCCGGCAAAATCCAGGCCCTTGTTGCCGGAATCGTTGTACGGGGCCGAAACCTTGGCCGAACTCGGCCACATCCAGGCGACATCGTCCGGTCCCGGCGCCACGGCAGGTGCTGCCGCCGGCGTATCCGGCTTGGCCTCGGCCGGCTTGGCCGCTTCGCCCGTTTTGTTCAGACGTGCATAGGCTTCGTCGGAATACGGTTCCTTGCCCACCTTCGGTTCACGCTTTACGCCACCGGACTGAGCACTGTTACTGGTCGCAACAGAGGGTTGATCGAGCGAGCGCGACTCGACCGCCGGCCCGGTTGTAATCGGCTTGGCAACCACGCCATCAGAAGATTCGGGCGTTGCGGCAGCTGCTGCAACTGGCGGCTGCACGCGCAGAACCTGCCCTTCCTTGATCGCCGACGGATTGGTCAGATTGTTCCAGGCAGCGATATCGCGATGATCCTGCCCATTCTCGAGAGCGATGCGGTACAGGGTGTCGCCACGCTTCACCGTGTAGTAGCCAGGCCCGCTCGGCTGCGGTGCACTGGCTGCCCGCGACTGAGCCGAACTGGAGCGATCGACCGCGGGAACCGGTTGTTGGGACATGCACCCAGCCAGAAGCAGGGCCGGGAAAATTGCAGCGACGAATCGAATCATTGCGTTCCTGAAAGTAGCGGGACGAAACGCACGGCATCAAGCCGGGTTTCGACATAGCCCTGAGGCGTATGCTCAATGTAGCTAAGATACTGTTCACCGGCCCCGACTGGCAAGACCAGCCGCCCGGCGGGGGCCAGCTGCTCGAGGAGCGCCGGCGGCACATGCGTCCCGGCGGCAGCCACGATGATGCTGTCGAAAGGCCCGGCCTCGGGCAGGCCGAACTGGCCATCGGCGTGCTTCAGGCGAACGTTGAACTGCTGCAAGGTCCGCATGTTCGCCTTGGCCTTTTCCAGCAACGGGCCGAGACGTTCGACGGCATAGACCTCCTTGGTTAATTGAGCCAGCACTGCTGCCTGATAGCCGCAGCCGGCACCAACCTCCAGCGTCTTGCCCAGCGAAGCCCGCCCGTTGAGCAGCAACTCGATCATCCGAGCCACGACAAAGGGCTGTGAAATGGTCTGCCCCATGCCCAGAGGCAAGGCCGTGTCTTCGTATGCACGGGATGCCAAGGCCTCTTCGACAAAGACATGGCGCGGCACCGCTGCCATGGCCTTGAGAACTGCCTCGTTGCGGATACCCTTTTCACGCAGGCGCTCGATCATGCGCACCCGGGTGCGCTGGGAAGTCATACCGATACCGTGCAACACCCCGTGACTCACTTCATCCACTGGCCGATTGAAGGCAATTGTGCAGTATGCGTCAGATCGATCTGCAAAGGGGTGATCGAGACAAAACCGCGCTCGACGGCATTGAAATCCGTCCCCGGGCCGGCATCGGCCGCCGCACCGGCAGCCCCAACCCAATAAACCGTTTCCTTGCGCGGCGAAATCATTTTGACCACCGGCTCGGCCTTGTGCCGGCGTCCAAGACGAGTCACTTCCATCCCCTTCAACTCTGCATGGGGAATATCCGGAACGTTGACATTGAGCAAAACCGGCTCACGGATCGGATTGCGAATGAAACGCTCGACCAATTCCCTGGCCACGCGTCCTGCCGAGGCGAAATTATTACCTTCGAAACTGGTCATTGAAATCGCTATCGACGGAATACCGAGCAGATAACCTTCAGTCGCCGCCGCCACCGTTCCCGAATAAATCGTATCGTCGCCCATATTGGCGCCGAGATTAATACCGGAAACAATAATATCCGGCAATTCATCCAGCATTCCGGTTACCGCCAGATGCACGCAATCGGTCGGGGTACCGTTAACAAAATAAAAGCCGCTGGCCGCCTTTTTCAATAACAAAGGGCGATCCAGCGTCAATGAATTGCTGGCGCCACTGCGATTCTGCTCGGGCGCAACGACGACGACCTCGCCGATATCCTGCAATGCTTCCGCCAGGGCGGCCAGCCCTGGGGCGAAATAACCGTCGTCGTTACTGAGCAGTATGCGCATCGATCAAACCAGAAGAGCGTCCATGGATGAACCGCCAGCCACCCAGGCCTCGACCCATTTCGGCTTGCGGCCGCGACCGGTCCATTCCAGTTCCGGATTTTGCGGGTGGCGATATTTAACCTTGACCTTGTTTCCGGAAACCGCCTTGACCTTGGCTTCCTTGCCCAGCAAATCCTCGATGGCATAACCCCGCGCTTTGGCAAAGGCCCTGACCTCATTCAGGATATTGACCTTTTCCTGAGCTTCGCGCCGTTTAATCTCGGCCGGAATCTGCTGTTGCAAATCACGTAATTGTGAAACGGATAAAGTGGACAAATCCATGATTACCTCCTTATTTAAATGCGTGGTGATAATTTAATTTGTCTTTATATATTTATCAACGCCATAAATTAAAAAACCGGCAAAAGCCGGTTATTTAATTTGGTCGGGGCGGCGGGATTCGAACTCGCGACCCCTTGCACCCCAT
>JAGOBB010000005.1 GCA_017983615.1 Azonexus sp. | reverse complement strand
CTATCATTTCCATGGTGATCACCCTTTTTCTCCTGCTCAAAGATTGAGCAGGTTCAGTGGAACACCTGGGTCAGTTTTACATCAGCACATTCGCCTCTAGTGGGTCAGTTTTCGGTCGGCGCCTACATGAAAATCGACTATTGCGTTTCTATTTTGCCAATGTCGATGTGGCTGCTCGACTTGGCGTTTACAGGTCGGTTGGTGAGGCCGTGCTTGCGCGTATTGATGCTGACGACGCTCTTGGGAAGAAGCTCAACGGGCGACCGCTAACTTTCCAAGAATATGGGAAGTACCACGACCCGGTTTTTGCTGGAATCTGCTTTTTCAGAATTATGGTTTTGGAGGGATTGCATCAACGTATTGCTGACCATTTGTGGCTTCACTACATGCCATTTTTCGCGAGCAAACTAATCGACCGTGCTCGCGAAATTCAACGGGAAGACGAAAATTTCGAGTTCCCAACACCCTTGGCATACCTGTTGTACGAAGTCGTCGACACCACTGCCGCCTGGGTGAGAGATGCCGATGAGTTGACTCAGCCAGGAGAAACCGCGCTTCGTGACCATCCTGATGGCAATCACGTATACATTTCCTTTGAGGCCGCAGAAGCCATTGGTCGCGTAATACAGCCAATCTTGATTTCGCCAAAGGTGACTGACCGACTGAAGCTGGAATTGCTTGGAGTGGTGCTAACGAGTCTGCGAGACCTAGAACGCAGGGCGGACCTGCAACCACTAGCAACTGTGTTGCGGGAAAGCCTTATCAAACCCTATGGCTTAAGTGCGCAGAAAAGTTATTTGCATACCTTGAAGGATTACATTGATGGCCAGGACCATGTGCTTCTGGCAGAACTGCGGCGGCTCAGAACGGAACTAAGCGCGGCTATTGACGCTGCGAGCTGAGCGTCTTTGGTTTCCGTTATGAACGCTCGGAGTTCGGCATGAACACTAGCGCCGACAGACTATTGCGTAATCTGGTGGTGCCCACAGGGAGTTTTTCCGCCATCTCGACGGTCTTTGACCTCGATTTGCCAATTTTTAGAGCCACTACTTATCAATGAATTAGAAATGTGCCCCCCGACAGACTTAATTGTTTGCTTTCATCATGATGGTGCTAGGACATGCTTGTCTGAAAACCCGGCCTCCAGCCGGGTTTTTTTGTGGCAGCCGGATTGAGGGGCACCTCACAGGGAATTTCTCCTGGGTGCTTGTAAAGCATCGCGAATCGCAGAATACTTTGCAGACGTCGGGGCTGGCCGTCGTCTTGATCGGTGAACCGACTCAACAGAGTGCAATTCTTCGAACGACAACAACGGATGGAGGATCGAGACATGACTTTGGCTGCCAAAGTGCGTACGCACAAGATTTCCAGAAATGCCACCCTGAGTGCTTCCGGGTACACCTTGGTCGGGGCCGAATCGCCGGCGATCGAGGCGATGACCGACTTTCTTCGCGTCAATGTGGTGCATATCGAGTCTGCAGCGTCCATCGTCGAGGCGAATGCGCGGATGATCTCGCGCGGTGTTCGACTGCTGATTGTCAGCAATGCCGACGATCAGGTTGAAGGTCTGATCACGGCGCGCGACATTCTCGGCGAGAAGCCGTTGCAGGTCGCCCAGGCACGCGGCTGCAAGCGCAGCGAGTTGCTGGTTGCCGACCTGATGACGCCCGTCGTCAGTGTCGATACGCTTTATCTCAACGAAGTGCTCAATGCCCGTGTCATCGATATCCTCGATGCGCTGAAGCAACTCGGCCGACAGCACATCCTCGTCGAGGATGTCGATCCGGCGAATGGCCTGCCGCGGGTGCGCGGATTGTTTTCGGCGACCCATATCGGGCGCCTGCTCGGGGTGCCGGTGCTCGGGTTCGAACTGGCCAGCACGTTTGCCGAAATCGAAGCGGCTTTGGTCGACTAGCGGTGGCTGTCCCGCAGCACCCGATGGCGGTCGCCTTGCGCTCGTCTGATGGCGGCAAGGTGGTTTCTGCCCGGGATGCGGTGCGGCTGATTCGCGACGGTGATACGGTCGCGACGGGAGGGTTCGTCGGTATCGGCTTTGCCGAGAATATCGCCGTTGCGCTGGAGCAGCGCTTTGTCGACAGCCAGGCCGCCAATGTTCATGGCTTGGGCAGTCCGCGTAACCTGACTCTGGTCTACGCCGCCGGTCAGGGGGATGGCAAGGAGCGCGGCCTCAATCATTTTGGCCACGACGGCCTGCTGTCCAGGGTGGTTGGCGGCCACTGGGGCTTGGTGCCCAAGGTCCAGTCGCTGGCGGTGGCCAACCGCATCGAGGCCTACAACCTGCCGCAGGGGGTGATCACCCACTTGTTTCGCGACATTGCCGCCGGCAAGCCGGGAACGATCACGCGGGTCGGACTCGGCACCTTCGTTGATCCGCGCTTCGGCGGCGGCAAACTGAATGAGCGTACGACGGCTGATCTCGTGCGGATCATGGAGATCGATGGCGAGGAATACCTGTTCTACAAGGCATTTCCTATCCACGTCGGCATCATCCGCGGTACGACGGCTGACCCGGACGGCAACATCACGATGGAGAAGGAGGCGCTGACCCTGGAGGCACAGGCCATCGCGATGGCGGCGCACAACTCGGGTGGCATCGTTATCGCCCAGGTCGAGCGGGTGGCCGAGCGCGGCACGTTGAACCCGCGCCAGGTCAAGATTCCCGGCATTCTGGTTGATTGCGTGGTGGTCGCCGAAAAGCCCGAATACCACATGCAGACTTTCGCCGAGCCCTACAGCCCGGCGTTTTCCGGCGAAATCAAGGTGCCGATGTCGGCCATTGCCGCGATGCCCATGGGCGAGCGCAAGATCATCGCCCGGCGGGCGGCCCTGGAACTCCGCGCCAATGCCGTGGTGAACCTCGGTATCGGCATGCCGGAAGGGGTGGCCAATGTTGCCGCCGAGGAGCAGATCATCGACCTGCTGACATTGACCGCCGAGCCCGGCGTGATCGGCGGCGTGCCGGCCGGCGGCCTGAGTTTCGGCGCGGCGACCAATGCCCAGGCGATCATCGACCAGCCTAGTCAGTTCGATTTTTACGATGGTGGCGGCCTCGACCTTGCCTTCCTCGGCCTGGCCCAGGCCGACCGCCAGGGCAATCTCAATGTTTCCAAATTCGGGCCGCGGCTGGCTGGCGCAGGCGGCTTCATCAACATTTCGCAGAATGCCAAAAAGGTCGTCTTCGTCGGCACCTTCATGGCGGGTAACCTGGAGGTTACGGTCGATGGCGGAAAACTACGGATTCTCGAAGACGGCTCGGCAATCAAGTTCGTCAACGAAGTCGAGCACCGCACCTTCAGCGGCCCGCAGGCGGCGAAATGGGGCAAGAGCGTGCTCTATATCACCGAGCGCTGCGTTTTCAAGCTGACCGCCGAGGGGCTGGAACTGATTGAAATCGCGCCTGGCGTCGATTTGCAGAAGGACATCCTCGACAAGATGGCATTCCGGCCGATCATGCGTCACGAGCCGGCCCTGATGGATGCCCGGATCTTCGCCGACGAACCGATGAACATCCGTGCCGAAATGCTCGAACGGCCGCTGGCCGAGCGGCTGTCCTACGATCCGCGGAAAAACATCTTCTTCATCGACTTCGCCGGCCTCAGCGTGGGCAGCCAAGGCGATATCGAACGCATCCGCGAAGGCGTCGAGGCGTTTCTGGCGCCGGTTGGCCACAAGGTTAACGCCATCGTCAATTACGACCGCTTCAGCATCGCGCCCGAACTGATCGACGCCTACATCGGCATGGTCAAGGGCATCATGGAGGGCCACTACCACGACGTCACGCGCTACACCTCGAGCACCTTCCTGCGCATGAAGCTGGGCGAAGCGCTGGAAAAGCGCCATCTTTCACCAAAGCTCTGCGAAACCGCCGCGCAGGCGCGGGGAATGCTCGAAAATCATTGATGACCGAAGGGTCATTAAGTCGATGACATCGGCGCCGGGCGAGGTATCATTGCCCAATTGCTACGGTCGACATGAGTTTTGGCATGAAAAACACATCTTTGGGGCTGCTGGCCGGACGAAAATCCCGCATCGCGCTGGCGCTTGTCGCGCTGGTTGCAGCCGGCACCTACTTCTTCTCTCACTCCGATGCGCCGGCACCAATGGAGCCGGAGAGGCCCGCCAATGCAGCGCGTCCAGCGCTGACCGTCCGTCTGACGGCGCCGCAGCGCCTGGACTGGCCCCTGGTCCTGCCGGCCAACGGCAATGTCGTCGCCTGGCAGGAGGCCATTATTGGCCCCGAGATCGCCAACTACCGGATCACCGAGGTGCGTGTCCAGGTCGGCGATCAGGTTAAGAAAGGCCAGGTGCTGGCCCGCATCGCCAGCGATACCGTGGCCAGCGAACTGGCTGAAACCAAAGCGGCAGTCGCGGAGCTGGAAGCCAGCGCCGCCGAAGCCAAGGCCAATGCCGAACGGGCCAGGGAGCTGAAGGAAAAGGGTTTCTACAGCTCGCAACTGAACACGCAATACCAGACGGCCGAGCATACGGCGCTGGCCCGTCTGGCCGCCGCTCGGGCGCGCCAGCAGGCGGCGGGGCTGAAAATGGACAAGACCGGCGTGCTGGCGCCGGACGACGGCGTGATTTCGGCGCGCAGTGCGACGGTCGGCTCGCTGACCCAGCCCGGGCAGGAGTTGTTCCGACTGATTCGTGGCGGTCGCCTGGAGTGGCGGGCTGAAGTGCCATCGGCCGATCTCGGCAAGGTCAGCGCCGGCGTGGTCGCCACGCTGACGGCGCCGAGTGGTGAGACGGTCAAGGGGGTGGTGCGCGCCGTCGCGCCCAGCGTCGATCCGCAGACGCGCAGCGGGCTGGTCTACGTCGACCTGCCGGCGACGAGCGCCATTCGCGCCGGCATGTTCGCCCGCGGCGAATTCCAGTTGGCACAAAGCCCCGCCCTGACGCTGCCGCAATCGGCGCTGGTCCTGCGCGAAGGCTTTGCATATGTGTTCAGACTGGAGGGCGAGGATCGCGTGGCGCAGACCAAGGTTGAGCTTGGCCGCCGCCTTGGCGAACGGGTCGAAATCGTTGCCGGACTGGCTGCCGGGGCGCGGGTCGTCGAGACCGGCGCCGGTTTCCTGGCCGACGGCGATGCCGTGAAGGTCGTCGAAGGAATTTCGAAATGAGCCTTTTTTTGGGGCCGACCGTAGCATTTGAGATTTCCGGGACAAACGGAGGCGCAGCGTGCTGAACGTTTCGTCGTGGTCGATCCGCAATCCGATTCCGGCCATTCTCTTTTTTGTCCTGCTGACGCTGGCTGGTGTCATGGCCTTCAAGGCGATGAAGATCCAGCAGTTCATGGACATCGACCTGCCGACCGTCACCGTTACCGCCAGCCTGCCCGGCGCCGCGCCGGCCCAGATGGAAACCGAAGTGGCGCGCAAGATCGAGAATTCGGTGGCGACGCTGCAGGGCATCAAGCACATCTATACCAAGGTCCAGGACGGCACGGCAACGGTGACCGTCGAATTCCGCCTGGAAAAGCCGACCCAGGAGGCGGTCGATGATGTTCGTGACGCCGTCTCGCGCATTCGCGCCGACCTGCCGGGCGACCTCAAGGACCCGGTGGTCAGCAAGGTCAACCTGTCCGGGGCGCCGATCCTGACCTATACCGTGGCGTCGAGCCGGATGGACGACGAGGCGCTGTCGTGGTTCGTCGACAACACGGTCAGCAAGGCGCTGCTCTCGGCGCGCGGCGTCGGCGCCGTGTCGCGGGTCGGCGGCGTGACGCGGGAAATCCGCATCGAACTCGATCCGGCCCGGATGCTGGCGCTCAACGCCACGGCGGCCGACATCTCGCGCCAGTTGCGGCAAGTCCAGCAGGATGCTTCGGGCGGCCGTTCCGACATCGGCGGCATCGAGCAATCGGTGCGCACTATTGCCACCGTGCAGCGAGCCGACGAACTCGGCGCCATGGACATCGTGCTCTCCGACGGCCGGCGCATCCGCCTCGACCAGGTGGCGACAGTCCGCGATACCGTCGGCGAACAGCGCACTGCTGCGCTGCTCAACGGCAAGCCGGTGGTCGGCTTTGAAATCACCCGCAGCAAGGGCGCCGGCGAAGTCGAAGTGGCCGATCACATCAAGCTGGTACTCGAAAAGCTGAAGGCCGATCACCCGGACATTGAGATCACCGAGGCCTTCAATTTCGTCGATCCGGTCATCGAAAACTACGAAGGCTCGATGAAGCTGCTGATCGAAGGCGCGCTGCTCGCCGTGCTGGTCGTCTGGCTGTTCCTGCGCGACGGCCGGGCCACCTTCGTCTCGGCCGCCGCCTTGCCGCTGTCGGCGATCCCGACCTTCGCCGCAATGTACCTGATGGGCTTCACGCTCAACGTCGTGACCCTGCTCTCCATGTCGCTGGTGGTCGGCATCCTGGTCGACGACGCCATCGTCGAGATCGAAAATATCATGCGCCACCTGCGCATGGGCAAGACGCCCTACCAGGCAGCCATGGAAGCCGCTGACGAAATCGGACTGGCGGTCATCGCCACCACCTTCACGCTGATTGCCGTGTTCCTGCCCACCGCCTTCATGAGTGGTGTGCCGGGCAAGTTCTTCGTCCAGTTCGGGTGGACGGCGGCGATTGCCGTTTTCTTCTCGCTGGTCGTCGCCCGCATGCTAACGCCGATGATGGCCGCCTACATCCTGCGCCCGATCGCGCACGACGTGCCGACGCCGGGCTGGCTGAAGCTCTACGAAGGCTGGGCGGCCTGGTGTTTGAAGCACCGCGTCCTGACCATGCTCGCCGCCACCGCTTTCTTCGTTGGTTCCTTCATGCTCGTGCCGCTGCTGCCGAAGGGGTTCCTGCCGCCGGACGACGTTTCGCAAACGCAGATTTACCTGTCCCTGCCGCCTGGCGTCACGTTCAAGGAAACGCTGGCCGCCGCCGAGCAGGCGCGGGTCATCGCCCAGGCCAACCCGCACGTCAGGCTGGTGTATACCGCCGTCGGCGGCGGCAAGGCAGGGAGTGATCCCTTTGCGCCGGCAGGTGCCGCTGAGGTGCGCAAGGCTACGCTGACACTGAACCTGACGCCGCGCGGCGAACGCTCCGGGATCAGCAAACAGGCCATCGAAGGCGAGTTGCGTCGGGGACTGGCCGAGATTCCCGGCGTCCAGGTCAAGGTCGGCCTGGCCTCCGGCAACGAGAAGTACATCCTTGTGCTGGCCAGCGAAAACGGCCCGCTGCTGGCCGAGCATGCCCGTGTAGTCGAACGCGAACTGCGCAGCCTGCCCGGTATTGGCAACATCACATCAACGGCCAGCCTGGTCCGCCCGGAACTGGTCATCCGTCCGGATTTCGCGCGGATGGCCGATCTCGGCGTCACTTCGGCGGCCATCGCCGACACCCTGCGCATCGCCACCGCCGGCGACTACGACCAGGGGCTGGCCAAGCTCAATCTAGCCCAGCGCCAGGTGCCCATCGTCGTCAAGCTGCCACCGGCCGCACGCACCGACCTAGCCCTGCTCGAACGGCTGACCGTGCCCGGCAAGCATGGCCCGGTGCTGTTGGCGAATGTCGCCAGCGTGAGCATCGCTGGCGGACCGGCCGAGATCGACCGTTATGACCGGCTGCGCAACATCAATTTCGAAATCGAACTGAACGGCGTGCCGCTCGGCGAAGTCGAGGCCAAGGCGCTGGCACTGCCCAGCCTGGCCAACCTGCCACCGGGCATTATCCAGGCCACCATCGGCGACGCCGAGGCGATGGGCGAACTCTTCTCGAGCTTCGCACTGGCCATGGCCACAGGCGTGCTCTGCATCTACATCGTACTGGTCCTGCTGTTCAAGGATTTCGTCCAGCCGGTGACCATCCTGGCCGCGCTTATCCTCTCTGTGCCCGGCGCCTTCCTGGCCCTGTTCGTCACCCAGACGGCCCTGTCGATGCCGTCGATGATTGGTCTGATCATGCTGATGGGCATCGCCACCAAGAACTCCATCCTGCTCATCGACTACGTCGTGCTGGCCCGCCGCGAGCATGGGCTAGACCGCTGGAGCGCGCTGCTCGACGCCTGCCGCAAGCGGGCGCGGCCAATTGTCATGACCACGGTCGCGATGGGCGCCGGCATGATGCCGATTGCGCTTGGTATCGGCACCGATCCGAGCTTCCGCGCGCCGATGGCCATCGTCGTCATCGGCGGCTTGATCACCTCGACTTTCCTAAGCCTGCTGGTCATTCCCGTGGTGTTTACCTACGTCGATGACCTGATCTCGTTTATTCGCGCGAAGCTGGGGCGGGTGTCACACTGAAGAAATTTTCGGCGCCGACAATGCTCTTTCGCAGCAAGTGTGGAATATGCCACGGACAAACCGGGAGCCCTCACCTAAGCTGTAGTCAAAGGAGGGTCAGTCATGGCAATTACCGCAAACGTATCTCTGTTGAAAAATGAATTTGTCGCGCAATTGAGCGATGGCCGTTGTATCGAGCGTCACGACTGGCGCGAAATGGCGGAGGCGCTCTGCAACGCCGGGGTGCTGGCCACTGGTGTCGAGTATGTCTGGCGTTCAGGGCAGCGCATGATCACGGCCGGCCAGCAAGTGGCCATGCGTTCGGAAATCCGTCGCCAGTCTCACCGCCAAGACGCTCATAGCGTTGCGGCCTGACTATTCGGCTGAAAACACGCCAATAAGTGCGCAGCCTTAGTCCTGATCCCTGTTTTCGGGGGATCGTACGCCGACCGATGGTCGGCTTTTTTTTGCGTGGCTTGGCAAGCGCCTCTAACTTTGGTCATAATCGCGCGGCGCGTTTTGCGCTTGAATACGGTTCGGGTTCCGGTCGATAGCCGGACCGCCAGTCGACAGGACGAAACCTTGGCTGAACAGGCTCCTGCAATACCGAACAGGCATTCCCTCCGGGTGATCTTCAGTCTGGCCCTGATTCTGGGGCTGGCTATCATCTGGCTGGCCGTGGCCTACGAGCTTGACCGCCGGCGTAGCAGCGACCTACGTGAAGTCGCGCGCGCCACCGAATTCCAGGCACAAGCCTTCGCCGAGAACACGCTCTCTACCATCAAGCGACTGAACGAAATCCTGCTTGACCTGCGTTTGCGCTGGGAGGGCGAACCCGGGCACTTTGCCCAACTGGTCAAGCGCCGGCAGCAATACATGGCGGACGTGGCCTTTCAGGTTGCGGTAATCGATGCCGACGGCTGGATGGCCTACTCCAATCTGGCTGCCCCCAAGGACCGGGTCTATCTCGGCGAGCGGGAACACTTCCGCGTCCATCGCGATGGCGGCGACCGGCTGTTCATCAGCAAGCCGCTCAAGGGCAAGGTGTCGGGTAAATGGACGATCCAGTTTACCCGCCCGATCCTCGAACAAGAGAAGTTCAAGGGGGTCTTGGTTGTTTCGGTCAGCCCGGAAACCATTGCGGCGTTCAGCGAAAAACTGGCGCCGGACACCATCATCACCTTGGTGGCAGATGGCGGGGACATCATGGCCCGCTACCCTGACAACGCGCAGGCCATGGGCATGAAGTTGACCGGTACGCCCTATCTGACGCCCGATGCACCGATTTCGGGCAACTTCTCGCGGCGGGCTCAGGTCGATGGTGTCGAGCGTCTTTACGGTTTTCACCGCCTTCCCGAGTATGGACTCAGCTTCGTCGTCGGCCATTCGGTAGAGGCGGTGCTGGCCGGTTATCGCGATCACCGCTTCAAAGTGCTTGCGGTTGCTTCCGGCATCAGTCTGGCCTTCGCGGCCTTGCTGCTGCTGTTGTTCAGTTCGCTGTCGGCCCGGGCCGAGATGGAGCAGCGGCTGCAGGACAGTCAGGCGATGCTAAGGTCGGCGGTCGACGCGATCGGCGAGGCTTTCGTGATCTACGATCAGGACGACCGGCTGGCCTATTGCAACGAGCAATACCGAGCCTATTACCGGACCTCGGCTGACCTGCTGGTGCCGGGCATGTCGTTCGAGGAAATCATCCGGGGCGGGGCCGAGCGGGGTCAATACAAGGAGGCGGTCGGACGGGTCGATGCCTGGGTGGTCGAAAGGATGGCGGCCCATCGCAGCGGCCAGACCGACCTTATTCAGGAAATCGATGGCGGGCGCTGGCTGCGCATCCGCGAGCGCAAGACACCCGAAGGCTTTACCGTCGGCTTCCGTATCGACATTACCGAACTGTACGAGGCCAAGCAGGCCGCAGAGGCAGCCAATCTGGCGAAGAGCCGCTTCCTGGCCGTGATGTCGCATGAAATCCGGACGCCGCTGAACGGCATCCTCGGCATGGCGCAAATGCTGCTGTTGTCCGGACAGCACGAGCAGGACAGGCAGGAATACGCGAGAACGATCCTGAATTCCGGCCAGACCCTGCTGGCCCTGCTCAATGACATCCTCGACCTGTCGAAAATCGAGGCTGGCAAGTTCGAACTCCTTCCCTCTGTCTTCGAGCCGGGGCAACTGCTCGCGGAGACGAGCGCGCTGTTCGCCGGTCCGGTTCGCGAGAAAAATCTGGAGATTCGCACCCGCTGGGCGGGTCCGGAAGGGTCTCGCTATCGTGCCGATCCGATACGCCTGCGCCAGATGCTGTCCAACCTGGTTAGCAACGCCATCAAATTTACCGAGCGCGGCTTCGTCGAGGTCGAGGCGCTCGAAGTGATCCGCGAGGGTGGGCAGGCAACGCTGGAATTCGCCGTGCGCGACAGCGGTATCGGCATCCCGCCGGAAAAGCAGGGGCTGCTGTTCAAACCCTTCTCGCAAGCCGACAGTTCGACCACGCGCGAGTATGGCGGCACCGGGCTCGGCCTGTCCATCGTTCGTCGACTGGCTGTCCTGATGGGTGGCGAAGCCGGTGTCGAAAGCATGCCCGGCCAGGGGGCGCGTTTCTGGTTCCGTATCCGTACCGAGGTGCTTGGCGCCAACGAAGAGAGCCGGCGCAGCCAGCGAGCGCCCGCTGCACAGCCAGAGGCCTCGGCTTCGCCGGTGATCGCCGGTCGTGTGCTGGTCGTTGAGGATAATCCGGTCAATCGCAAGGTCATTCAAGCCATGCTGGGCAAACTCGGCCTGCACATCGATACCGTCGAGAACGGCCAGGAGGCACTGGATGCCATTACCGGCGGACTGAAGCCTGACCTGGTCTTGATGGACGTTCAGATGCCGGTCATGGACGGCTTGCAGGCGACCGCCGAAATCCGGCGCTGGGAGGCTGCGGGCGAGCGCGGCCATCTGCCCATCGTCGCGCTGACCGCCGGCGCCTTCGAGGAAGACCACCTGCGCTGCACTGCGGCCGGCATGGACGATTTCCTGGCCAAGCCGATCAAGCACGGCGAACTGCTGGCCGCCCTCGGCAAATGGCTGGGGGCTAGTCGGTAGATGTTAGCTATTAGATGTTAGTTATTAGTGGTTAGCGAAGTTTGAGGGCGCCGAGGCGCCCTTGTTTTTGCTAAAGACTACCGACTGATAACTACCGACTATCATTGCGGCCGAACGTTACCGTGTAGAACACGTCCAGCGCGTTGTCGCTGCCGGCCCGGCCGACGATGGCGATCTGCCGGGTCAGGTTGACGGTCAGCTTGACGATGCCTTCGGCGCGGCCCAGCGTCTGCTCGTAGGAGAGCAGGGCGTTCGATGACAGGCGCTTGCCGACGCTGAGAATCTGCTGGCCGGTGGTCGCGGCCGTATCGACGCTGCTACCGCCGGCAACCCGGCTGTTTGCCTGACGGCTGCCGGTGTCGCCGATGGCGCCCTGGCGGATGCCGAACTCGTCGAAGCCGAAGGCTTTTTTCACCTGCACCAGCAGGTTGCCGGAATCGTTGCCGAGCAGGCCACCTGCGGCGGAGAAGAGCAGGGCGGCATCGCCGGCGCCCATCTGCTCAGGGCCGTGGCCGAGAACCAGCCAGGCCAGTTTTTCGGCGTCGGGCAACTCGGGATCGGAGACCAGTTTGACCACCGGCTTTTGCGCCGTGCCGCCGATCTGCACGCCGGCTTCGACAGCCAGTCCCTTGCGCATGGCGCGCACGTCCAGTCCTGGATTGTCGAGCAGGCCATTGAAGCTGAGGATGCCGCGTTCGATGTCCAGTTTTTGGCCATAGGCGTCGAAGCGGCCGCCGCGCGTGCGGATCGTGCCGCTAGCCCGTGGCAGGTCGCGGCCCTGGGCGGTGATGCGGACTTCGCCGCCCAAGCGGCTGGACAGGCCGGCGCCCTGGAACAGAAAGTTGCGGCCGAGATCGGTGCTGATGTCGAGATCGAGCTTGGGCCGCAGGGCGGCTTTCGTTTTCTCGCCGCCGGGACGTTTGACGACGACATCGTCGGACAGCCGGGGGGCGCCGCCGGGTGCCAGTTGCCAGTAGCCGGCGTCGACCGCCAGCTTGCCACGGGCGCCCAGCGTGCCGCCCTGCCAAGTCAGCCGTCCATTGCCGGAAACGGTTACCCACTGGTCCGCCAGCTGGAAGGCGCCGAGACGGTCGAGCCGGAAGTCCAGGAAGGCGCTGTCTTCGGCGTCCGGGCCTTTTGCCAGGGCCCGGTCGACCCGCATTTCGCCGGTGATGTCGAGGCGGCCGGGGGTTTTGGTCAGGGCCGACAGGTCATCCCGGGCTTCGACGCGCAGGGTTCTCGGCAAAGGCTGCAACAGGCTGTCGAAACCAAGCCGGTTGATGCGCAGCCGGTTGTCGCGCAAATCGACATCGAGTTCGCCGCGTGCCAGGTGGAGGCCCTGCTCGGGTAGGCGCAGGGCCAGTTGCTCGCCGCGGAACTTCCCGCTGAGCAGCGGCGTGGCCGGCGTGCCGGCGAGTTGCAGTTCGCCCGTACCCCGGCCTTCGCTCTGCCAGCCTTCGCCGATCACTTCGCCCAGCCAGCCAAGGGCGGCTACTTCGGCTTTCAGGCTCCCCTGCCAGCGGGCCAGCCGGTCGAGCGACCAGGGGCTGCGCATGGCGGCGTTCAGTTCGCCGTCGACCTGGCCGAGGCGGCTACCGCGGGCGCTCAGGCTGGCCCGCAATTGCCGGCTATCGGCGCCGGCCTGCACCGTGGCCTGCCAGTCGAGTGGATTGCCGGCTAGCCGCGCCGGGCCGAGGCTCCAGCCCGTTGCGGCCAACGTCAATGGGGCTGGGGCAGCGAGGGCGATATGGCGTGCCGGCTCCGGGCTGCTTAGTCTGGCTTCGGTCAGCTTGCCCTGCCAGGTCGTCCGGTCGGCGGTCAGTCCGCCCTCAGCGGCGAGGCTGAGCCGGCTATCGTCGGCCAGTTCGGCGCTGGCGCTCAGGCGGTGGGCTTGATTGCTGCCTTCAGCCAGAAGGTGAACAGCGCGGGCCAGCCCTGGCTGTTCGGGTGTGCTGAGGCCGGCGATGTCGAGACGCAGCGCGAGCGGCGAAATCGCCTCGCCGCCAAGGTCGGCCTTCAGGCTCAGACCGCTCAGACGGATGACGCCGGGCAGGCCGAGCCGTTCCGCATCGATGGCAACGGCCAGACGCGGGCTTTGGGCTTGACCGCTCAATTCGAGGTGAGAGTCGAGGCCGCCTTCCAGGCCGTAGGGGGCGAGTTGCGGCGCCACGACATCGACTGTCAGCCGGTCGCCGGCCTGGCCGAAGGCGCCCTGGGCGGTCAGCCGGTTGGCGCCGGCGGCGAGCCGGATGTCGAGGCGCGGGATGCGTGGCCAGTCGACGGCCAGGCGTCCCTCGCCGTTTAGTGGCTGCCCGGCCAGCCGGCTGTCCTGCAGGACGAAAGAGGCATCGGCGACCGGGTGCGGCGCGAGTCGCCCTTCAGCCTTCAGGCGGGCATTGATCTGCGCCGCCGGCAGTTTGCCGAAGCGGCTCGGGTCGAAGCGCTGCAATTCGCCTTCGGCGGTAAAGCGCCGCTCGCCGTCGAGCTTGATCTCGCCGTGCGCGGTCAGCCGTGCATCGCCGGATTCGAGCCGCAGTTGCGGCAGGGTGACGCGGCCCTCGGCGTGCATGGCCTCGGCCCGCAGGCGGAAACCGGCGCCGCTCAGGTCGACGTTGAGGTTTTGCCGGTCGCCGCCGACGGAACTTGAAAATTGGCCATTTAAAGGGGGCGACCGTAGCATTGTGGCGATTTGGGCGGCTTGCAGGCGCCGGACGTCAAAGGCCAGCGTCAACGCGCCGCTGCGCCACTCGCCGTGGCCGGTCAGCTCACCTTTGCCGGGCACGGCGGCATGCAGGCTGGCGAACCGGGCGACTTCGCCCTGCCATTCCAGCGTGCCTGCCAGCGTCTCGAGCGGCAGGCGCTGCTTGTCCAGCGGGCCGGGCTGGTGATTGGTCAGGCCGAAGCTGCCAACGATGCCCTCTCCCTGCGGCTGGACGTCGGCGACGATGCTGAGTCGGGCCTGTGGCGCACCGTCCTGCCAGGTGGCCGGATCGATGTCGTCGAGCTGGACGCGGGCGCGGGCGAAGGCGGCGCTAGCGAAGGGCGTCAGCTCGATTTCGGCATGGCCGGCCACGCCCTCGGTGGCAACGGCCGAGATTGTCAGGCGGTCGAGCGGTCCGACGGCGGTCAGCGCGACGGCCAGCGGCCGTTTGTCGAGCAGGCCGGCGATCTGGGCGTTGGCGTCGAGCGGGAAGGGAGCCGCGCCGTCGAGCGTGGCGTTGCCGCTGAACGCGATTCCGGCTGTCCGGGCGCGCCAGCCGTCGATCCGGTGGCGGCGCCCATCGCTGCTCAGGCGTGCGACGAGATCGGTGACGGTCAGCGCATCGTCCCAGCGCAACGTGGATACGGCCAGTTTTTCGATATCGACTGCCAGCGGTAGGCGCAGGTCGGTCGGCACGGGCGTCGCCGTGCTGCTTGGCCGTTGTGTCAGGCGCAACTGATCGACGCTCAGCGTGGCAATCTGCAGCGTGCCGTGCAGCAGGGCGGCCGGCGCCCAGTCGACACTCAGATCAACGGCCTCGATTTGCCGGTCAGCATCCTGCCAGCGCAATCGGCCGAAGGTGAAGCCGCCGAGCAGGCGACCGCTGGCCGCTTCGACTTGCAGGCGTTCGCCGCTTGCGCTCGCGGCCAGCCCGGCTAGGGCACCCAGGCCGCTTTCGCTGGTCGTCAGCCAGCCGGCGGTGCCGAGAACGGCGAGGGCGGCAAGAAGGGCGAGGCGGCGCATCAGAACGGAATGGCCAGCGAGAAGTGCAGATGCACTTCGTGGGTGCGTTGGCCGTAGGCGAGATCGACGCCGATCGGCCCGGCCGGGCTGCGCCAGCGGGCGCCCAGGCCGTAGCCGACGGCGAGCCGGACATCGGTCAGCGAATCGACGGCATCGCCGGCGTCGACGAAGGCGGCAATACCCCAGTCGTCGGCCAGCCAGTGCGTGAATTCGGCGCTGGCGATGGCCAGGTAACGGCCGCCGACGGTCGCCGTGCCTTCCTTGATGCCCAGGCTCTGGTAGGCATAGCCGCGCACCGAGCCGGCGCCCCCCGTGCGGAACAGGTAGTCCTGCGGGATGTGCAGCCGCGAGTCGGCCAGCGTATAGCCGGCCTCGCCGCGCAGGGTCAGGGTGTCAGTCTTGCCGAGCGGGATGAAGTGCTGGAGGCGGGCATGCAGGCGCACGAAATTCTGGTCTGAAAGTGCCGCCCGCGAGCCAACGCCGATCTGGGCCTGGACGACGGTGCCGTGGCGCGGTTCGAGCAGGCTGTCGACCTGGCGCCAGGTCCACATCGCGTTCGGCACCAGCGCCCGGCTGGTCACTGCCGGCGCGCCGTCTGGATAGCGGCGCTCGTCCTGCCAGTTCAGCGACAGGCGCTGCTCGACGCTGCCGCGCTGTTGTACGGTCTGGGCGCCGAAGGCGTAGCGCTCGGTCTTCAGGCCTTCGATGTCCGTCGATTCGACCATCACGCCGACGCTGTGGCGGCGGTTGCGTTTGTCCGGCGGCAGGAAAACGTCGGCGTAGGCGGTTTGCTTCTTCTGCTCCAGGCGCAGGCCGCTGTCCAGTTCCCAGGCCTGATTGAACAGGTCGGGCGTGTGGTACTTGAACTCGACACGGGCGCCGGTATTCGAGCTGGCACCGGCCCCGAAGGAAATACGGTGCGGCGAGCGTTCGCGGACGCTGACGACGACTGGCGCCGTCGCAGTGCCATCGTCCTGCAGTTCGGCAGCGTCGCGGTCCAGCGTTGCCGTCACCGAGGAAAAGTAGGGCGTTGCCTGCAGGGTGGTTTGCAGCGCGTTCAGTTTTTCCTCGCGGTAGGGCTGGCCAGGGCGGACGAGGCGGTTGTAGCGTTCGATCAGCTCGGGCGTGTAGCGTTGCAGGCCTTCGACGCGCAGGGCGCCGAAGCGGTAGCGCGGGCCGGCGTCGTAATGGGCGCGCAGGTTCGCCCGGCGGGTTTCGGTATCGACGCTTGCTTCGCTGTCGACCAGGCGGGCATCGGCATGATCGAGGGCGAGCAGTTCGCCCAGCACCTGCTGCTTGGCTGCATTCCAGTCGGCCTGGCGGAAGGGCTGGCCAGGTGGCAGGCGCCAGCCGGCGATCAGCGCGTCGCGGGTCTTTGCCTCGACCGGCCCGGCAATGGCCAGGTCGAGCTCGCCAATGACCGTCCGTGGCCCGGCGTCGAGGGTCAGCTTGAGGCCGGCGTCCCGATCGGCGAATTCGAAGATCGGTGAAAAATAGCCTTCGGTGGCCAGGATTTCGCTGAGCAATCCCTGCAGCTTGCGCGGGTTGCCGGCTTCTTCGGGCAGCCAGGGGGAGAGTAGTTCGGCGATTTCGTCCGGTGCATGCAACGCGAGCTCGCCCGCCACCAGGGGGGGGCTGGCGAGACAGAGCAGGAGGAGAGGCAGGCGGCGGGCGATCACGCCGTCATTTTACGCGCTGGGGACGTCCTGGCGGGGCGGCAGCACGAAACTGCGCGGCTGCTGCCGGAGCCGCTGCCATAGCGCCTTGAACAACAGTCCGCCATGTTCGAACCGGATGCCGCGGGCGCGCATGGCGGTACGCAGGGCCAAGGTGAAGCTGACTGCCAGGTTGGTGAAGCCGATGGCCGCGATCCCGAGGGCGGCCCAGGCGATGGCCTTGAGCGGCAGCGCGAACTGGAAGCCGACCAGCGCGTAGCCGAGGTTGGCCGAGGCGAAGGCGATGTGGCGGATATCCAGCGGCAGGCCGAGGATGGTGCCGATGACGCCGGTCGAGCCGAGCATGCAGCCGAACAGGAAATTGCCCATGATGCCGCCCAGCCGCTCCTGGATGTACGCGCCGATGCGGCCGGCCCGTTCGCGGCCGAACAGCGCGCGCAGCCAGCGCAGGCGGGCGAGCCGTGGGCCGATGTCGGCATAGGCGGCGCGGTTGTCGAAGTAGCCGGTGATCAGGCCGGACAGGAAGAGATAGAAGCCGGCGATGGCCGCATGCGGCAGCGCCCATGACAGCGGGTCGAGGTCGGCGATCAGGTGGGCGCCCTTGTCGACGCTGATTGGCGGCAGGTCGGCGACTAAACCGAGGCCGAGGCCGACGATCACGGCGACTGGCAGGGCGATCATGACGTTGCCGGCAATGGCGGCGAGCTGGCTGCGGCTGACCGCAGCGATCACGTCGACCAGGCGTTCGAGGTCGGCGCTGCGGCTAAGGCGGAGGTCGCCGAGCAGGCTGGCCAGCGTCTGCGCGGTCATTGCCGGCTGCTTGGTGGCGACCGTCATGCCGAGCAGGAAGATGGTCACGAAGCCGAGGCCGTAGATCATGCTGAACATGAAGGCTTCGCCGAACAGCGGGGCGCTCAATGCTGCGGCCTTGATCTTGAGCAGGGCCATCAGACCGATGATCACGCCGGCGCCGGCTGCCGAGCGCCACATCCGGCGGTAGTCGGCCGGCGTCTCGCAGATGTAGTGTTCGCCGGAGCGGGCGGCGTTCTCGGTGACCCGCACGGCGAGCAGGTGAGAGAGCTGGCCGAGGTAGAAGCGCAGACTGTTGCGGCGGTTTTCGGCCAGGAAGGCGGCGTGGGCGAACTCCGCCCAGGCCTGGAGGGCGTCGTCGCGGACGCTGGCCTGTTCGCCGGCAGTCAGGATGGCGGCCAGATCGAGGAGGCGTTCGAGGCTCTGCTCGCTGCGCGTCAACAGATAGGAAAGATGGAGGCTGGTGCCGACAGTGAGCGCTCGCTTGCGAATGCGCTGCAGGGTGTCCCGGCACTGGTCGGCAATGACCAGCAGCTGGCTGCCGTCGTCAGCGCATGTGTCCGGATCGTTCAGCGCAGCGCGGAAACAGCTGACGAAATCGAGTGCTTCGGCCGACAGGGCGACGAAGCGCGGCGTGTCGTCGTCGAAACTTGGCGAGGCGCGCATCAGTTCGCTCTCGACACCGAGGCCGCTGACCCGGTGGGCGAGCAATAGCACGGCGTCGAGCATCTGTTCCTGGATGCTGCGCCAGTCAATGTTGCGCAGTTCCTCGGCGGGGGCGATCAGCGCCCAGAAGCGTTGTGCCGACTCGGGCGGAATTTCCTCCAGCCAGCGCCAGTCGTCGGCCCGGTCGTAGATGACGTGCAGGCAGTCGTTGAGCCGGCGTTCGTCAGGCACCTCGGGCAGCAGGCGGCTGCCCAGGATGCGCCACCATTCGGAGAAGAAGCCGGTACCAGGCAGGATGCCGCTGTCGGTGAAGAAGGTGACCAGCCGCCGGGTGGCGATGAAATGGACGATATGTCCACAAAAGGCAGCGCGCAGCGCGGCATCGGCTTCCAGTCGGTCGAGCATCGCGACGTAGCGTTCCGGTGCGGCGTGGTCATGCCGGTTCTGCGGACGCAATGTCGCGACCAGACGCCGGATCAGTTCCAGGGTGTCGGCTTCGGGGGTGCGAAAGCGGTTCAGGGCGTCGGCGAGCGGATCGCCGGAGGACTTCGGCTTGCCGAGCACCCAGTGCAGGAAATTGCGCATTGGTGCCATTGATATCTTTCATGTCGGCTGTCCCGTATGTGCGGGAAGACACATATTACCCGAACGAATAGATGTATAACGTGTGTGACATGTGGCTAGACAGTGACCGTTTGTATTAAAATTGAACAGTTGCGTACCGAATACTTTTTCATTCTTACTGGGACTGCTGAATATGAACATCATCAAGAAATCTCTGGTTCTGGCCCTGCTGGCCAGCATTGGCTTCACCGCCGTGGCCCAGGAACGCGTTTATGTGATCGACCAGCGCGACGTCGTCGCCAAGTCCGGCTTCGGCCTGTGCTGGCGTACCGGCTACTGGACCCCGGCCGCTGCGGCTGCCGACAAGGCCGGTTGCGAGTGCGACAAGGACCTGCTGCCGGCTGCCACCTGCGCGCCGAAGGCTGCTGCCCCGGCTGCTCCGGCCGCCCCGGCCGCTGCTGGCGTCAAGCCGTCCGGCGAAAAGGTCACCGTCGCTGCTGACGCCCTGTTCGACTTCAACAAGGCTGTCCTGCGTCCGGAAGGCAAGGCCAAGCTCGACGAAGTGGTCGCCAAGTCCCAGGCCATCAAGCTCGAAGTGATCCTCGCCGTCGGCCACACCGACCGCATCGGTGGTGACGCCTACAACCAGAAGCTGTCCGAGAAGCGCGCTGCCGCCGTCAAGGAATACCTGGTTGCCAAGGGCATCGAAGCCAACCGCGTCTACACCGAAGGCAAGGGCGAAAAGCAGCCGGTCACCGGCGACAAGTGCAAGGGCAACGCCAAGACCAAGGCCCTGATCGACTGCCTGCAGCCGGATCGCCGCGTCGACATCGAAGTCATCGGCACCAAGTAAGCCGACACTGCTTCCCGAAAAGCCCTGCCTCGGCAGGGCTTTTTGTTTTTGGGCGACGGCCGGCGAATGGCATACTGCGTCACTCACTTTCGCGGAGAACAAAGCATGAAATCACGTTTCCTGATGGTTGCCGCCTCCTGCCTGCTGTGGGCCGGTGTGGCCCTGGCTCAGATCAACATCAACACGGCGACCAAGGAAGAGCTGGATTCGCTGAAGGGTATAGGCGAAGCGAGGGCGGAAGCGATCATCAAATATCGTTCGGAGCATGGCCCGTTCAAGTCCGTCGGCGAGTTGAGAAACATTCCGAATTTCCCCGACAATCTGGTGGATAAGCTGCGCGGCAAGATCACCGTGGGCAATGGTGTTGCGGCATCCGCCGCACGCCCGGCGCCCGATGCCGCCAAGCCTATGGCCTTGCCGCCGGCTCGCCAGACGACTAGGGCGAACGTAGAACCGGCTCGACCGGCCGCTCCAGCCGCGCCCGGCAAGCCTGCCGCTCCGGCGAGCAAGTCGCTGGCAGCCGAACCAGCCCGTCCGGCCAGCCCCGCCAAACCCATGATGGAAAGCAAAGGGGCGGCGCCGGCTCCTGCTGCACCTGCCGGTCCGGCCAAGCCGGCCACGCCCGCCCAGCCTGCCAATGCGGTCAAGCCGGCTGCCCCAGCCGTGCCGATGGCCAAGCCCGCCGCCCCGTCGCAGGCCAGACCGGCCGCCAACGATGCTGCCCCGGCTTCGCCCACGGCCAGGCCTGCTGCGCCGGCGGCTCCGGCGAAGCCCGCGGCACCCGCCAAGCCGGCCCAGCCGGCGGCGTCCTACTGATCGATCAGCGCCGAGTTTCGAGGCCGGCTTGAGCGATTGCCTGACCCTGTGCGCCACAACCCGCCTGGCGCAGACCCTGCGCGGCGAGTTGCCTGGCGAGGCGGCGGTCTGGCGCACCCGGCCGGCGCTGACGCTGGGCCAGTGGCTGGGCAGTCTGGCCGACGAAGCGATGCTGACCGGTGTCGCCGAACTGCCGGTGGCGCTGGATGCTTTCGCCGAACGCCTGCTCTGGGAAAAGGTCATCGCCGGGTCATTGACCGAGGCGGCGCCGCTGTTCGACATCCAGGGCATGGCGGCGTCGGCGGCCGAGGCGCAGGCGCTGTGCCGCGTCTGGAAGCTCAGGCCGGGCGGTGCCCTGCTCTCCGATGAGGCAAGGCTGTTCGTCGGCTGGCAGGCGGAATTCGAAAAGCGCTGCCGGAGCAGCGGCTGGATCGATACGGCCGGCCTGCACCGGCAAGTGATCGGATTGATCGAGGCTGGTCATTTCGCCTTGCCGACGACGATTTGCTTCGCCGGTTTCGACCGCTACACGCCCCTGGAGCGCGATCTGATGGCGGCGCTGGCGGCGCGTGGCGTCGAATTTGAAAATTGGGCAAAAAAAGGGGGCGACCGTAGCATTTGTGGTGTTCGACCCTGTGAAGACATTGATGCCGAATGTTCGGCCGTCGTCGCCTGGGCGCAGACCCGGCTGGCCGAGAATCCGGCCTCCCGGCTGGGCATCGTGGCGCCCGACCTGGCCGGCGTGCGTGACCGACTGGAATTTCTGCTCGACGACGCCCTGCATCCGGCGCTGATCCGTCCCGATACGGCCGAAGTGCCGCGCTGCTTCAACTTTTCGCTGGGCCGGGCGCTGGCCGATCTGCCGCTGATCCGCGTCGCCCTTGATCTGCTGGCGCTCGGTAGCGGCCGGGCCAAGGTCGAGCAGAGCCGCTTGTCGGCACTGCTGCTGGCCAGCGGCTGGTCGGCCGCCGAATCCGAGGCCGATGGCCGGGCGCGGCTTGATGCGGCACTGCGCCGCGACCTGCCGTATTTCACCACCTTGCCGGCCTTGCTCCGGCTGGCCGGGCGCCTGGCCGAGAGCGAACCGCCTCTTTGCCCGCAGACGGTAGCGGCGCTCGACGCCTTCGTGACCACGGCCAGTACAGCCAGCCGGAAGCTGTTACCGGGGCAATGGGCTGGCGTTTTCCGGGCCTGCCTGCAGGCGACCGGCTGGCCAGGAGACCGCCCGCTGTCCAGCCATGAATTCCAGGCCCATCGCGCCTTTGGCGAGGTTCTCGACGGCCTTGGCCGGCTCGACGCCCTGCTCGGACCGCTGGCCTTTGCCGAAGCAGTGCGCCGTTTGTCGCAACTCTGCCGCCAGCGCCTGTTTCAGCCGGAAACGCGCGGCCGGCCGGCGATCCAGGTGCTCGGCATGCTCGAAAGCGCCGGTCTCGAATTCGATGCGCTGTGGGTAATGGGCATGAACGACGACCTGTGGCCGCCGCCGCCCCGGCCCAGCCCGCTGTTGCCGGCCGAGTTGCAGCGCAGCGCCGGGTCGGCGCACGCCAGCGCCGAGGTCGAACTGGATTTCGCCCAGCGGGTGCACGCCCGTTTGTTGGATTCGGCGCCGACGGTCATCTTTTCCTGGGCGCAGGCCGATGGCAACCGGGTGTTGCGCCCGAGCCCGCTGATCGCCGGCATTTCGTGCGCCGCTGAAGTGCCGGGCAAGGTGGTTACGGTGGCCGGCCAACTGGCCGCCGAGGCTCCGGCGGCGCTGGCTCTGCTCGACGACGCGCTGGCGCCGCCGGTGGCCGCGGGCGAGAAGGTTTCCGGCGGCAGCTGGCTGCTGCGCGCCCAGGCTATCTGTCCGGCCTGGGCCTACTACCAGTTCCGGCTCGGCGGCGAGGCGATGGACGAGCCGGTCGAGGGCCTCGACCCGGCCGCCCGCGGCACGCTGGTTCATGAAGCACTGGAAGCCTTATGGACAGCGGTGGCCTCGTCGGAGGCGCTGGCGGCGCTATCCGGGGGAGCCCGTCAGGAAGCCATCGCCGAGGCCGTCGCCAAGGCCCTGCAGACTTTCGAACTCGACCGCCGGACAATCCTGCCGGCCCGCTTCCGCGAACTCGAAGCGGCTCGCCTGGCCAAGCTGCTCGACCTCTGGCTGGCCGTCGAAGACAAGCGCGGTCAGGCCTTCGAGGTCATCGCCTGCGAGCAGCCAGCCGAGGTCGAGATCGAGGGCATCAAGGTGCGCATGGTCGTCGATCGCATCGATCAACTGGCCGACGGCCGGCAGGTCATCATCGACTACAAGACCGGCGCCGCCATCGACACCAAAAACTGGGCCGATCAGCGCATCACCGAGCCGCAGTTGCCGATTTACGCCGCGCTGGTCAATGACGAAGTGGCGGCCGTTGTCTTTGCCAAGGTCCTGCCCGACAAGCCGGGCTTTGCCGGCGTCGCCGACGAAAAGGACATCTTGCCCGGCGTCCAGGGGATCGGTGACGACAAGCAGAAAATTTTCGATCCGGCGGAATTTCCCGACTGGATTGCCGTCATTACCCACTGGCGCGAGCGTCTGCACGCCGTGGCCAGCGAGGTCAAGGCGGGCCGGGCCGGCGTCGTCTTCGCCGACGAAAAGGGGCTGCAATATTGCGAAGTCCTGCCCCTGCTCCGCCTGCCCGAGCGGCGCCGCCTGCTGGCCGCAGCCGCCGAATCGAATACCTCGGCCAACTGAAAATCAGGAGAACGATCATGCGCGAACTGAAATTGCTGGGCATCTGCGGCAGCCTGCGCCGCCAATCGACCAACGCCGGCCTGTTGCGGGCGGCGATGGCCGAATTGCCGGAAGGCGTCTCGCTGGAAATCGCTGACCTCTCGGCGGTGCCCTTCTACAACGTCGATCTCGCCGAGCGCCCGGTCGCCGTCCAGCGCCTGATGGACCAGGCGCGCGCCGCCGATGCCCTGGTCCTGGCCTGCCCGGAATACAACTACTCGATCGCCCCCGCGCTCAAGAACGCCCTCGACTGGCTGTCGCGCGAACCGGACAACGCGCTGCTCGCCGGCAAGGCCGCGGCGATGATGGGCGCCGGCGGCGGCATGGGCACCTCGCGGGCCCAGTATCATTTGCGCCAGGTCTGCGTGTATCTCGACCTGCACGTGGTCAACAAGCCGGAAGTCTTCGCCAGCGCCTTTGCCGGCGCTTTCGACGCCGACGGCAACCTGACCGATGCCAAGCTGATCCGCCAGATCGCCACGCAGATGCAGGCGCTGGCCGATCTGACACGGAAGCTGCGGGGCTGAACATGCGCGGGTGGCCATTGACCGACGGGAGAGGGCGATGAGCGCCCAGCTGGCCATTCTCTACATCGAGGACAACGAGGCGGATTTCCTGCTCGTCGAACGCGCGCTGAAGCGCAGCGGCCTCGACTTTCGCTGCCGCTGGGTCGATAGCCGGGAAGCGATGTTGGCCGCGCTGGAAGAAGGCGGCTGGGATATCGTCCTGTCCGACTACGCCGTACCGGGAATCTATTTTCCCGAAAACCTTGCCTATATGAAGCGACGCTGGCCGACGCTGCCGGTGATCCTGATTTCCGGCACCATCGGCGAATCCAAGGGCGGCGTGATGGTCAAGCTGGGGGCCAATGCCTTCGTTCCCAAGGCGCATCTGGCCGATCTGTTGCCGGCCATCCGCCAGCTGCTCGGATTGGCAGGAGGTGAGCGTTGAGCGCTGCGGCTGAGCGCCTTGCCGAGGACGACCTCGCCCGTCGCCGGGCGCTGGAGGTCGCCTCGTTTATCGTCGAGGCTCCGGCCGGGGCCGGCAAGACGGAACTGTTGACGCAGCGCTACCTGCGGCTGCTGGCCGTCGTCGAACAGCCGGAGGAGGTGCTGGCGCTGACCTTCACCAACAAGGCGGCGACCGAGATGCGCGACCGCATCCTCGGCAGCCTGGAGCGTGCCGCCGCGGGCGAGATGCCGGCGCAGCCGCACAAGCGGCTGACCTTCGAGCTGGCACGCCAGGTGTTGGCCCACGATGCCGGGCAGGGTTGGCAACTGCTTGGCCATCCCGGTCGCCTGCGCATCACGACCATCGACGCGCTGTGCGCCAGCCTGGCCCGGCAGATGCCCTACCTCAGCCGCTTCGGCAGCCAGCCCGGCGTCAGCGAGGACGCCGAGGCGCATTACGCGACGGCGGCGCGGCGGACGCTGGAAATGGTCGAATCGGGAACGCCGGACGCCGAGGTGGTTGCCGCGGCGCTGGCCTTCATGGACAACAATGCCGGCCGGCTGGAACGGCTGCTGGTCGCCATGCTCGGCCGCCGCGACCAGTGGTTGCAGCACGCCTCGCGGATCGAAAGCGGGGCGATGAAGGTGGAGGTCGAAGCCGCCTTCGCGGCGCTGATCGAACGCGATCTGGCGGTCGTCGGCAAGCTGCTCGACCACCGCATCCAGTCGCTGCTGATGCCGCTGGCCCGCTTCGCTGCCGCCAATGCGCCGGGTCCGCTGGATGCCATTTTTGACTGGAATTTGCCGCTGACCGTAGCATTTGCCGATCTGGCCCGCTGGCAGGCAGTAGCCACGCTGCTGCTGACCGGCACCGGCACGCTGCGCAAGACCGTCGACAAGCGCCTCGGTTTTCCGGCTGGCGCCGAATTCGCCGAGCAGAAAAAAGCAATGCTCGAATTGCTCGCCGACCTGCGCGGCGTGAGCGGGCTAGAGGAGGCGCTGGCCATGCTGCCAGGCTTGCCGCAGCCGGAACTGAGCGACGCCGAGTGGGCCACCGTCGAATGCTTCTCGCGCCTGCTCCGGCTGACCGCCGGCCAGCTGTGGCTGGCCTTCCAGGAAGCCGGCGAAGTCGATTTCATCGAAATCGCCGCCCGCGCCGGACTGGCGCTGGGCGATGACGAGGCGCCGACCGATCTGGCGCAGGCGCTTGATTACCGCATCCGCCACCTGCTGGTCGACGAATTCCAGGACACCAGCCCGAGCCAGGTCGGGCTGCTCGAGAAGCTGACCCGCGGCTGGATGCCGGATGACGGCCGGACGCTGTTTGTGGTCGGCGATCCGATGCAGTCGATCTACCGGTTCCGCAAGGCTGACGTCGGCCTCTTCCTGCGTGTCCGCGAGCGCGGTATCGGCGAACTCCGGCTCCAACACCTGCGCCTGTTCCGCAACAACCGCTCGTATCCGGGGATCGTCGACTGGGTCAATGCCGCCTTCCCGGGCATCTTCCCGGCTGAGGACTGCCCCGAGGCCGGTGCCGTGCGCTACGCCGAATCGGCCGCCACCCGGCCGCCGAGGGGCGACAGCGCGGTCGTCGTCCATTCGGTCATCGAACGCGAAGGCAGCGATTCGGCCGGCGAAGAAGCGCGCCGCGTGTTGGAAATCATTCAGCAGGCCCGCCGCGAGGCGCCGGACGAGCGCATCGCCGTGCTCGTCCGCGCCCGCAGTCACCTCGATGCGCTGGTCGCCGAAATCCGCCGGAGCGCCCCGGACCTTCGCTTCCAGGCCGTCGACATCGAAGGGCTGGATGGCCGCCAGCATGTGCAGGATCTGCTAACCCTGTTCCGTGCCCTGCATCACCGCGCCGATCGCGTCCATTGGCTGGCGCTGCTGCGCGCACCGTGGTGCGGTTTGACGCTGGCCGACCTGCACGCGCTGGCTGCCGACGACAAGCGGTCGACGATCTGGCAAGTAATGCAGGACGAGGTCCGCCTCGCCCGTCTTTCGGATGACGGCCGGCAGCGCCTGCGGCACTTGCGCGAAGTGCTGCACACCGCCTTCGCCGGCCGTGGCCGCCAGCATCCGCGGCGCTGGCTGGAAGGCGTCTGGCTGATGCTCGGCGGCCCGCGCTGCCTGGAGGCGCCGGAGGCCCTGAAGGACGTCGAGGCCTTCTTTGCGCTGGTCGACCGCCTGGTCGCCGCCGGCAATCTCGACGCCGATACCCTGGCTGCGCACACCGCCGAACTCTACGCGCCCTCCGATCCGCTCGGCGACGCCGTGCAGATGATGACCGTGCATAAATCCAAGGGCCTCGAATTCGACACCGTGATCCTTCCCGGCCTGCACCGCAGCACCGGCGGCAACGACAGCGCACTGCTGCTCTGGGACGAAGTGGCCGGCGCCGATGGCGAGGAGCACCTGCTGGTCGCGCCGATGAAGCAGAAAGGGGTGGGCAACGGTGAACCGACCGCCTACGATTACCTGAAAAAACTCGAAGCCGAGCGCGCCGCGCACGAAGACGAACGCCTGCTCTACGTCGCCGCCACCCGTGCCATCTGCCGCCTGCATCTGGTCGGCGTGGCGACGGCTGATGCGGCGAAGGAGGACGGCCTGAAGCCGCCTGCCACCGGCACGCTGATCAAACTGCTCTGGCCTGGCGTAGCCCAACCGGCATTCGCCACCGCGCTGGCCGGCGGGCCCGAAGTCGAGACCGCACCGGCCGGCATCGATCCGGCCTGCTTTGTGCCACCGCTCGTCCGCCTGCGCACCGTCGGTCTGCCGGACGCTTTGGCGGCGATCCCCGAAGGCCTGCGTCCCGCTGATAACCCGCTCGACCTCGACGCAGCCGAAAGTGGCCTGTCGCTCGAAGCATCGGTCGGCACGCTGGTCCATCGCTGCCTGGAACTGCTGGCGAAAAATGGCCTGAAAAAAGGGGCGGGCGCGCCCGGCACGAAGTCCCATTGGGGGATAGCAGTTGCGTCCTTGCAGCCGGCCTATCGCCGGTGGCTGCGCGGTCAGGGCCACAGCGAGGCAGAGGCCGAAAACGGCGCCGCCGAAGTGGTCGCGGCACTGGAAACGACGCTGGCCAGCGAAGCCGGCCGCTGGTTGCTGGCCGACCACCCGCAGGCTGGTGCCGAGCAGGCCTGGAGCAGCCGCGACGGCGACGCGGTGGTCAACCATGTTATCGACCGTATTTTCGTCGCCGATGGCTACCGCTGGATCATCGACTACAAGACCGTCCGCCTGCCCGACGCCGAGTTGGCGCAACGTGCCGCAAGCTACCGGCCGCAGCTCGAACGCTACGCCAGCCTGTTCGCCGCTGACCCGCTGCCGCTGCGCCTGGCCATCTACTTTCCGCTCCAGGGGCGATTGGTCGAGCTGTCCCAGGGCGTGTAAAGCAAGCGATCGCCCCACGAATCCTTGGTGCGTCCCCGGTCGCTGTGGCCGCGCCCTAGGGTAATGACTAGGGAATTCATACGGACGTATGCCCCTATACTGTCCAATTATTTCCGCGTCATGTGATGCCATGCCTCGCCGGCTGCTCTTCCTTCTGCTTTGTCTCGTCCTGCAGGTCGGCATGGCCGCAGGTGTCGAGTCGTCAGTTTCCGGGCAGACCCTGCGCGTGCTGGTGCTCGATGATGCGCCGCCGCTTTCCTACCGCGACCGGAGCGGGCAACTGACCGGCTTCAATGTCGAAATCGTCCGCGCCCTGTGTCGGGAAATGCAGGTCAGATGCCTGTTCGACGTAACGACGCAGGGTGCAGTGGTCGATGCCGTGGCGGAAGGCAAGGCCGATATCGCCGGCGTCGGGCTGCAGGAAACCCCCGAGCGCCAGGGCAAGCTGATTTTTGCCAAGCCGCATTACCGCTCGTTGTCGCTGTGGTTGGCCCCGCGTGGCGTGCAGCCAGGCCAGCCCGGGCTGAAGGTCGCCGTGGTTGGCGGTTCGGAGCAGGAATACTATGCCCGGCGGCAAGGCTGGGCCACGCTCGATGTCTCCACCTACGGGGAGCTCGGCGAACCCTTGATCGCCGGACGCGCTCAGGCGGCCGTCGTGCCGATGATCAGCGCACTCAACCTGCAGAAATCAGAAGCCTTCCGCCAACTCGATCTGGTGCCTGTCGTCATGCGCATTCCTGAATTGGCTGGCGATATTGCCTTCGGCATTTCGCCCCGGCGGCCAGAACTGAAAGAAGAAATTAATGCAGCCCTTGATCGCATCAAGCGCAATGGGACGTATGATCGGATCAATTCTCGCTTTCTGCCATTTCGGGTGAGTTGATGCGATTTGTCGTTGCTGCTCCTTCTTGCCGCCGGGCGGCCGGAAAAGACTATCGGTGTCCGCCGTGATCAAGCGCCAGCGGGGCTTTTCGGCCAGCCGGGCGTTTGCCTTGCTGGCTGCCGTCTTCCTGGTCATTTTCGGCGCGGCCGTTGTGCTGCTCGCCCACGACCAGCAGCGCGTCATCGATGCCACCAGTCGCCTGCAAGAACAGACTGTCCCGGAAATCATCCGTTTCCAGCGGCTGGCCCGAAATCTCGAACAGTTGCGCCAGGAAGGCGAGCGCATCTTTGCCGTCAATTCGCACGCCTCGCGCCAGCAGTCGATGTTCGTCGTCACCTTGATCGCCAGCCACCCGAGCATCCTCGAACATCCGCCGGCCGCCCAGCTGGCGCGCGAGACCGAGCAATTCCTCAGCGAAATCGTCCGTCAGTCGGTGCGCGACGACCGGCGCCCGGCCGCCTACTACGACGAATGGCAACGCCTGGCAGCCCGCCTCGGCACGCAGGTCGACGACGTTTCGATCCAGGGCGTCGACCTGGTGACCAGCGACCTCAACGTCGCCACCGAGGCTATGAAGCTGGCCCGCTACAAGCTGATGGCGGTGCTCTTGCTGTTCGGGTTGTTCCTGCTGGTTTTCGTCGTTCTGGTCCGCAGCTACCTGATCAAGCCGTTGCAGGCGATCGACCGGGCGCTGTCCAACCTCAGCGTCGTCCAGCCGGCGCCGGAATTTCCGCCGACCGCGATGCGGGAAATCCAGGCTGTCGAAGAAGCGATTCGCGAACAGCACGCCCTGCTGATCCAGAACGAGCAGGTCAGGCATGTGCTCGAACAGTTGGCCAACAAGGACGGCCTGACCGGCCTGATGAACCGCCGCCATTTCATGCAGGTCGCCGAGGTCGAACTGCAGCGGGCACAACGCTACCGGCGGCCGGTTACCGTGGCGATGGCCGACCTCGATTATTTCAAGAAACTCAACGACACCTACGGCCATGCCGCCGGCGACCTGGTGCTGAAGACCTTCGCCGACCTGGTCCGCGAAGCGCTGCGCCAGTCCGATCTGGTCTGCCGCTACGGCGGCGAGGAATTCGCCTTCCTGTTCCCCGAAATCGACCCGGGCGATGCGGCGAAACTGGCCGAGCGCCTGCGTCTGCGTTGTTCCGAGACCGAAATTGCGTTGCCGGACGGGCGTTCGGTCAAGGTCACGGTCAGTATCGGCCTGGCCGACGCCAGCGAATGCCCAATCGAAATCGCGCTGAAGCGGGCCGACGAGGCGCTCTACGACGCCAAACATCTTGGCCGCAACACGATTGTGCTGGCCGGCGAACACACCGAGGCCCGCAAGGAATCCGCCGAGCCGTATACCGCGCGCCTGTTCTGATCGGCTCCGCCGACAGCTTCTTCGCTGCGGTGGCTCAAGGCCAGAGCAGGCAGGCCCAGATGGCTGCGGCGTTGAGCAGGCTCAGCAATACGGCGGCGCTGCCCATGTCCTTGGCCCGTTTGGCCAGTTCGTGCTTTTCCGGCGAGGCTTTGTCGACGACGGCTTCGACCGCCGAATTGAGGATCTCGACGATCAGGATCAGCAGCACAGCGCCGATCATCAGTGCCCGCTCGATGCCGTTTTTGCCAAGGTAGAAGGCGAGCGGGAGGGCGATGGCGGCAAGCAGGATTTCCTCGCGGAAGGCTGCCTCGTTCTGCCAGGCGGCGCGGATGCCATCACGCGAGTAACCCAGCGCGTTCCACAGCCGGGTCAGGCCTTTCTTGCCTTTGAAGCCGGCGGCGTCGCTCATTTCTTCTTGTCCAGTAGCGGCTTCAGGAAGCGGCCGGTGTGGCTGGCCTTGCACTTCGCCACCTGTTCTGGCGTGCCGGCGACGAGAATCCGCCCGCCACCATCGCCGCCTTCCGGCCCGAGATCGACGATCCAGTCGGCGGTCTTGATGACGTCGAGATTGTGCTCGATGACGACGATGGTGTTGCCGTTGGCAGCCAGTCGCTGGAGCACGCTGAGCAGCATTTCGATGTCCTGGAAATGCAGGCCGGTGGTCGGTTCGTCGAGGATGTACAGGGTGCGGCCGGTGTCGCGCTTGGATAGCTCCAGCGCCAGCTTGACGCGCTGCGCCTCGCCGCCGGACAGCGTGGTCGCGCTCTGGCCGAGGGTGATGTAGCTGAGGCCGACATCGACCAGCGTCTGGAGCTTCCTTGCAACCACCGGCACGGCATCAAAGAATTCGCGCGCCTGCTCGACGGTCATGCCGAGCACGTCGTGGATGGTCTTGCCCTTGTACTGGACTTCCAGCGTTTCGCGGTTGTAACGCTTGCCGTGGCAGACGTCGCAGGGGACGTAGATGTCGGGCAGGAAGTGCATCTCGACCTTGATCATGCCGTCGCCCTGGCAGGCCTCGCAGCGCCCGCCCTTGACGTTGAAGCTGAAGCGGCCAGGGCCGTAGCCGCGGACGCGGGATTCCGGAACCTGGGCGAACAGCTCGCGGATCGGCGTCAGCAGGCCGGTGTAGGTTGCCGGGTTGGAGCGTGGTGTGCGGCCAATCGGCGCCTGGTCGACGTTGATCACCTTGTCGAACAGGTCGAGACCGACGATTTCCTTGTGCGGCGCCGGTTCGGTGGTTGATCCGTAGAGGTGTCGGGCGGCCGCGGCGTACAGCGTGTCGTTGATCAGCGTTGATTTTCCCGAACCGGAAACGCCGGTGATGCAGGTCAGCAGGCCGCCCGGGATTTCCAGCGTGACGTCCTTGAGGTTGTTGCCGTGGGCGCCGACGACGACCAGCTGCTTGTCCGGATCGACCGGTCGGCGCGTTTTCGGGGCCGCAATCGATTTGCGGCCGGACAGGTAGTCGCCGGTCATCGACAGCGGGTTGGCCTGGACTTCGGCCGGCGTTCCCTGGGCGACGATGGAGCCGCCATGCACGCCGGCGCCGGGGCCGATGTCGACGACGTAGTCGGCGCTGCGAATCGCATCCTCGTCATGTTCCACCACCAAAACCGTGTTGCCCATGTCGCGCAGGTTCTTCAGCGTCTGTAGCAGGCGGTCGTTGTCGCGCTGATGGAGGCCGATCGACGGCTCGTCGAGAACGTACATGACGCCGGTCAGCCCTGAGCCGATCTGCGAGGCCAGCCGGATGCGCTGCGCCTCGCCGCCGGACAGGGTCTCGGCCGAACGTTCGAGACACAGGTAGTCGAGTCCGACGTTGATCAGGAAGGAGAGGCGGGCGGTGATTTCCTTGAGGATCTTGTCGGCCACCTGCGCCTTGGCGCCGGTCAGGGTCAGGCAGTTGAAGTAATTGCGTGCCTCGCCGAGCGGCAGGCGGCTGATTTCGTGCAGCGTCTTGTCGCCGACGCGCACATGCCGCGCCTCGACGCGCAGGCGGGTGCCGGCGCAGCTCGGACAGGCCGAACTGCTGACGTACTTCGACAATTCCTCGCGCACGGCATTCGATTCGCTGCCCCGGTAACGCCGTTCGAGATTGGGAATGATCCCCTCGAAGCTGTGGCTGCGGTCGAAGCGGGTGCCTTTTTCGTTCAGGTAATGGAAATTGATCGCCTCGTTGCCCGAGCCGTAGAGGATCAGCTGGCGGGCTTTTTCCGGCAATTCGGTCCATGGCGTGTCGACCGAGAAGCCGTAGTGGTCGGCCAGCGATTCGATGATCTGGAAATAGAACTGGTTCTTCTTGTCCCAGCCGCGAATCGCCCCGCCGGCCAGCGAGGCGGCCGGCTGGGTGACGACCCGCTTGGGGTCGAAGAACTGGATGACGCCGAGACCATCGCACTTCGGGCAGGCGCCCATCGGGTTGTTGAACGAAAAGAGGCGCGGTTCCAGTTCCTGCAGCGCATAGGAACAGACCGGGCAGGCGAACTTGGCCGAGAACAGGTGTTCGACGTTGCTGTCCATTTCCAGCGCGATGGCCCGGCCCTCGGCGTGGCGCAGCGCCGTCTCGAAGGACTCGGCCAGGCGCTGGCGCATGTCGTCGCGGACTTTCAGGCGGTCGACGACGACATCGACGTGGTGCTTCTGCGACTTGTTGAGCTTGGGTACGCCGTCGATTTCGTAGACGGTGCCGTCGACGCGGACGCGGGCAAAGCCCTGGGCGCGCAGTTCGGCGAACAGGTCGAGCTGCTCGCCCTTGCGGTTGGCGACCACCGGGGCGAGGATCATCAGCTTGGTTTCGGCCGGCAGGGCGAGCACGGTATCGACCATCTGCGAGACGGTCTGCGCTTCGAGCGGCTGGTTGTGGTCCGGGCAGTAGGGCGTGCCGGCGCGGGCGAACAGCAGGCGCAGGTAATCGTGGATTTCGGTGACGGTGCCGACGGTCGAGCGCGGGTTGTGCGAGGTCGCTTTCTGCTCGATGGAAATCGCCGGGCTCAGGCCTTCGATCAGGTCGACATCGGGCTTTTCCATCAACTGCAAAAACTGTCGGGCGTAGGCCGACAGTGATTCGACGTAACGCCTTTGGCCCTCGGCGTACAGCGTGTCAAAAGCGAGCGAGGACTTGCCCGAGCCGGACAGGCCGGTGATGACGATCAGCTGGTCGCGGGGCAGATCGAGGTTGATGTTCTTCAAATTGTGGGTCCGCGCGCCGCGGATGCGGATGGTTTCCATCGCTTTTGGTTTCTGTGTTCGGGGAAGGGGGAACTATAGCAAGCTCGACCGGAATGCTACGGTCGGCCCGAAAAAATGGCCATTTTTCAAATTCATTTCCCGAAAAGGAAAAGGATCGCTTGCCGCCGGAGCGACTTGCCATCAGAATATTTGGATTTCATTTTTCGACCCATCATGGCCCGCCGACAACAGTCCTGGCTCGACAATGCGCTGCACGGTGCGATGACGATGCTGGCCGGAATCTTTCGCCTGCGCCGGCGCAAGTTGTCGGCCGGGCTTGCAGCCGGCGCCCGGGATGGTGCGCTGGAAAGCATGAGTGCAGGTGAATTCGCGGGCTTGGTGGCGGCTGCCTTCCGGCAGGAGGGCTATCTGGTCGTCGAGCGGGGCGGCCGTGGCCCGGAGAGCGCCGTCGATCTCGAAATGTACCTGGGCCGCGACCGCTATCTGGTGCAATGCAAGCAATGGCAGGCGAACAAGGTCGACCTTGGCGTGCTTCGCGAGCTCTTGGCAGTGATGCGAGCCGAACGGGCGGTCGGTTGCTTCATCGTCACCTCGGGCAGCTTTACCGACGAAGCGCGGGCCTTCGCCACCGGCCGGGCGATTCGACTGGTGCCTGCCGAATCGCTGCGCCGGATGATTGCCCGCGAGGCGACCGACAGTGACGGGGCGTCAGCTAGCGGCGGTCCGCCGGCCTGTCCAAGCTGTGGGAAAGCCATGATCAGCCGCATTTCTGGGCGCGGGGAAAGCGCCGGCCAATCTTTCTGGGGTTGTTCCGCATTCCCGGCCTGCCGGGGCGTGCGGGCAAAGTAAGCGGCTGGCGGGTCAGCTCGTCTTGTCCACCGAAATGACCGGGTGTGTCTCGTTGTCGGAGACCAGCACGGTCAGCAGATTGCCGACCAGGCGGACGCGGTCGGCCTCGGTCAGCTTGACGACGTTCTCGCGCTCCAGTTGTTCGAAAGCAAGGCGGACCATGCTGACAGCGCCTTCGACAATGCGGCCGCGCGCCGAAACGACGGCCTCGGCCTGCTGGCGGCGGAGCATGGCGCTGGCGATTTCCGGCGCGTAGGCGAGGTGGGCGATGCGCGCCTCGATGATTTCCAGCCCGGCCAGCGCGACGTGTTCCTGGATGGTGTCGGCCAGCGCCTGGGCGACGCTGTCGAGATCGGCGCGCAGGGAGTTGTGGCCGTTCTCGTCGCCGTCGTACCAGCGGACGCTGACCACGGCGCGGACGGCCGATTCGCTCTGGATGCCGATGTAGGTGCCGTAGTCCTGCACGTCGAAGGCGGCGCGAGCGGCGTCGGCGACGCGCCAGACGACGACGGCGCCGACTTCGATCGGGTTGCCGGCCCGGTCGTTGACCTTCAGCGTCGGCGTGTTCAGGTTATTGACGCGCAGCGAGATGCGCTGGCGCTGGTAGAACGGATTGACCCAGAAAAAGCCGTCGTCGCGCAGGGTGCCGGCGTAGCGCCCGAAGAAGGTGAACACGGCGGCGATGTTCGGCGCCAGAATGATGAAGCCCTTGGCCAGGAAAATCAGCAGCGGCAACAGGACGATGCCGGGGATGGCCGGCGGCCGGTTGTAAACGATGATGTTGCCGAACACCTGCCACAGGGCGCCGGCCAATAGTACCAGCCAGACGGGCAGGGCCAGCCAGCCGGAAATAGCGCCGGCGGCGCGTTCCTCGATGTTGTCGCTCATGTTGCCTCCTGACGGATTTTTTTCAGCATAGCACCGGGCCTGTTGCGCGCCAATGACGCCGGCAAGCCGCTTTTTGCCGTTTTTTTCGGCCGACCGTAGCATTCGTCGCCGACCGGCGACAGCCGGCGCAAACCTGCTAATATTTGTGCTTCGCTGCAATGCAACAATTACAAATCACAATGTCCTCCCCAACCGATCGCATGAGCCCCGAGGAACGCCGAGCCGGCGCTTCGCTGGCTTCCATCTTCGCCCTGCGCATGCTTGGGCTGTTCCTGATCCTGCCGGTATTCTCGGTCTATGCGAAGACGCTGCCCGGCGGCGACAACCTGGCGCTGGTCGGCTTTGCGCTTGGCGCCTATGGCCTGACCCAGGCCATCTTCCAGATTCCCTACGGCATCGCCTCCGACATCTTCGGGCGCAAGCAGGTCATTGTCATCGGCCTGGTCATCTTCGCCCTGGGCAGCTTCGTCGCCGCCTGGGCGCCGGACATGACGTGGATCATCATCGGTCGCGTGCTGCAGGGCATGGGTGCGATCTCGGCGGCAGTGACGGCGCTGGCCGCCGACCTGACGCGCGAGGAGCACCGGACCAAGGTGATGGCCATGATCGGCTCGTCGATCGGCCTTGTCTTCGCGCTGTCGCTGGTCGGCGCGCCCATCCTCTACGGCTGGATCGGCATGGGTGGCCTGTTCATCATGACCGGTGTGCTGGCCCTGGCCGCCATCGTGCTGCTGCTCAAGGCCGTGCCGCCGGCCCCGCCGCCGCACGGCCATGAAAAGCTGCCGCTGCGCCGCGTCGTTTTCGACCCCGATCTGCTCCGTCTCAATCTTGGCATCTTCGTGCTGCACATGGTCCAGATGGCGATGTTCGTCGTCCTGCCGCACGCCCTGGTCAATCATGGCGGGCTGGAAGCTGCGTCCCACTGGAAGGTCTATTTGCCGGCCGTGCTTGTCTCGTTCGCCATCATGGTGCCGGCGATCATCGCCGCAGAGCGCAAGGACAAGATGCGGCCGATCTTCATTGCCGCCGTCGGCCTGCTGCTCGTCGTCCAGATCGGCCTCTTCCTGCTGCATGCCAGCCTGTGGTCGTTGGCCCTGTGGTTACTGCTCTTCTTCGTCGCCTTCAACGTGCTTGAAGCGACGCTGCCCTCGCTGGTCTCGCGCACCGCCCCGCCGGCCGCCAAGGGGGCGGCGCTTGGCGTGTACAACACGACGCAGGCGATGGGCCTGTTCATCGGCGGCGCGGCCGGCGGATATATTGCGCAGCATTTCGGCGATAATGCTGTTTTTGCCGCCTGCACCGGACTGGTTTTGATCTGGCTGGCGGTGGCGAATTCGATGAATTTTCCGCAACGGCGTATCGCTGCCGCGGCGGCACAAACTGCTTAGGGGGCATTCATGGCATCGGTTAATAAGGCAATCATCGTCGGCAATCTGGGCAAGGACCCGGAAGTTCGTTACACCGCCAGCGGCGAGGCGATGTGCAACATCACGGTAGCGACCAGCGAAAACTGGAAGGACAAGGCCACCGGCGAGAAGAAGGAACTGACCGAATGGCACCGCATTTCGTTTTTCGGGAAGCTGGCCGAAATCTGCGGCCAGTACCTGAAAAAGGGCTCGCAGGTTTATGTCGAGGGCAGCATCCGTACCCGCAAATGGACTGACCAGAATGGCCAGGAACGCTACACCACCGAAATCCGCGGCGACGAAATGAAAATGCTCGGTTCCCGCCAGGGTATGGGTGCCCCGGCCGGTGGCGGCGGTTACGACAGCGAACCGACCGATTACGCGCCGGCCCCGGCCAAGAACAAGCCGAAGCCCTCGTTCGACGATCTCGGCGACGACATCCCGTTCTGAAAATGGCCCTGCGTCGCGCCTGACGGCGCGGCGCGCTTCCGTTTCGATCTGAGGTAAAGCAGCATGACCAACCCAGTCACCTTCAAGGTTCTCGAAGACATTGCCCGCGACCTTTCGGGCAGCGAGATCACCTTCCCGACCTTTCTCGACATCACCTTCCAGGTGCGTGCCGCGCTGAAAGACCCCAATCTCAGCGTCGAGCAACTGAGCAAGCTGGTCGGTGCCGAGCCGCTGATGAGCGCCAAGATCATCCGCATGTCCAATTCGGTGGCCCTGAATCCGAGCGGTCGGGAGATCGCCGACGTCAAGAACGCCATCGTCCGGGTTGGCATGGAAGCGGTGCGTACCGTCTCCTTCGCCGTGGCCATGGAACAGTTGCTGAAGTCGAAGCAGATGCAGCCGTTCGAAGGGATTTCCCAGCGTCTGTGGGAACACACCTCGCACGTTGCCGCGCTCTGCCGTGTATTGGCCCGCAAACTGGCGAAAATCAATGGTGACGAGGCCATGTTCGCCGGCCTGGTGCACGACCTCGGCGTCTTCTACCTGATGTCGCGCGCCGCCAATTTCCCGGAACTGGTCAACGACAAGGTCGAGTTGCATGCGCTACTGGTCGGCTGGCACGACAACATCGGCCATGCCCTGCTTTCGGCGCTCGGTTCGCCGGAATCGGTGCTCGAAGCCGTCCGCGACCACGAGACCGATCGCGAGGTCGAAGAAGTCCGCACGCTGTCCGACGTTCTGTACGTCGCCAACAAGATCGCCAACCGCACCTCCAGCTGGCGCGATCCGGAACTCGACGGCGAAGTCGATACCTCGATGCTCGACACGTTGTTTGATGCCGAGACGCTGGCCGAGATCGTCGAGGAATCCGAAGAGGAAGTGCAGTCGCTGAAAGTCGCGCTTGGCGGCTGAGCAAAGAACGTAACGCCGAGCGGCCCGATCAGAAGGCCGCCGGATCGACAGGGGTAGCATCGATGAGCAGTCATGAACAGGTCGGTGACGTCACCGGCAAACGTTTTGCCGCACTGGCGCTGGCCGCCCTCGGCGTGGTCTACGGGGATATCGGGACCAGTCCGCTGTATGCGGTCAAGGAAGTCTTTGCCGGCAACCACCCGATCCCGGTCACTGCCGCCAATATCTACGGCAGCCTCTCGCTCTTCTTCTGGGCGCTGATCATTGTCGTTTCGGTCAAGTACGTGACCTTCATCATGCGCGCCGACAACCGCGGCGAGGGTGGCATCATGGCGCTGATCGCGCTGGCCCTGCATACCGTCCAGGACAAGCCGCATCACGGCAAGTGGATCATGATCGTCGGCGTTCTGGGTGCGGCGATGTTCTACGGCGATGGCATGGTGACCCCGGCCATCTCGGTCCTTTCGGCCGTCGAGGGGCTGGAGGTGGGGGCGCCGGCGCTGCATGCCTTCGTGATCCCGATCACCATCGTCGTCCTGTTCATGCTTTTCTTCGTGCAAAAGAGTGGCACGGCGGTGGTCGGTGCCTTCTTCGGCCCGGTCATGGTGGTCTGGTTCAGCGTGCTGGCCCTGCTCGGCCTGAACAGCATTGTTCACCATCCGGAAATCCTGACCGCGCTCAATCCCCTCTACGGTCTCGAATTCCTGTTGGCCAACAAGGCGATGTCGCTGGTCGCCATGGGCAACGTCGTGCTGGCGGTTACCGGCGCTGAAGCGCTCTATGCCGACATGGGGCACTTCGGGCGCAAGCCGATTTCCCGGGCCTGGTTCCTGTTCGTGCTGCCGGCGCTGGTCCTCAACTACTTCGGCCAGGGGGCGGCCATCCTGGCCGACCCGGCGACGGCTGACAACCCCTTCTACCGTTCGGCCCCGGACTGGGCACTCTACCCGCTGATCGGCCTGGCCACGCTCGCCACCGTGATCGCCTCACAGGCCGTTATTTCCGGTGCCTTTTCGGTGACCCGCCAGGCCATGCAACTGGGCTTCGTGCCGCGCATGGAGGTGCAACACACCTCCGAGAAAGAGCAGGGCCAGATCTACCTGCCGGCCGTCAATTGGGGGCTGATGGTCGCCGTGATGATCCTTGTCCTCGGCTTCAAGTCCTCGAACAATCTGGCGGCCGCCTATGGCATCGCGGTAACCGGCGACATGGTGATCACGTCGATTCTGGCGACGGTGGTTGCCGCCAAGGTCTGGAAATGGGGCTGGATCCGGGCCAGTCTGCTGTTTTCCTGCTTCCTGGCTGTCGAACTGGTCTTCCTGACTGCCAATGTCCTGAAAATTCCCGACGGGGGCTGGTTCCCGCTGGTCGCCGGGATGGTGACCTTCATCCTGATGACGACCTGGAAGCGCGGCCGCCAGTTGCTGTCCGACCGGCTGCGCGGTGAACGCCTGGAATTGTCGATGTTCCTCGACTCGCTCGGCTCGTCGATGCCGACCCGCGTCGCCGGGACTTCGGTGTTCCTGAACGCTGACCCGAAGGGCGTGCCGCACGCCATGCTGCACAACCTGATGCACAACAAGGTGCTGCACGAGCGGGTCGTCCTGCTCTCGGTCCAGTTCTTCGACACGCCCTACGTGCCGGATATCGACCGGGTGGAGGTGCGCCAGATGAAGGAAAATTTCTGGAGCGTGGTCATTCAGTACGGCTTCAAGGACGAACCGGACGTGCCGGCGGCGCTTGCTATTTGCGGTGACGCCGGACTGGAGTTCAACGCGCTGGAAACTTCCTATTTCATCGGTCGCGAGACCTTGATTCCCCGACTTGGGTCGGAAATGGCTTTCTGGCGGGAAAAGATTTTCATCGCCATGTTCCGCAATGCCGGTTCGGCAACGGCATTCTTCAAAATACCGAGCAATCGCGTCGTCGAGCTGGGTACTCAGGTCGTCCTCTGAGTTACTGCGTGCACGCGGCCTGGGTCAGCCGGGTGCCGACAAAGGCCATCTGGTCGTGGGCACGCAGATAGATGTTCTGGGCGCGATAGGCCAGGGCCTCAGTGCGTAGCAGGGCGCGGCAATTTTCGTACATTGCGTTGCCCTCCTGCCGGTGCTGCAGGACATGGACCATCTCGTGCAGCAGGAAGGAATGGTCGAAGGGTTCGTCGAGGTTCAGGCTGTCGCGGTAAAGAATTCGATAGTGCAGGGCGTCGAAGTAGGCGACGATACCCCGGCAACCCTGACCGGCATCCGGGCAGACCTGGCGCTCCAGCTCTCGCGACGAAAGCGGCACGAAAGGAGGCAACTCCTCGACCGGCACCGGCGGTAGGCCGGTGATCCGAATCGCTGCTGCCAGCAGGTAGGCGATCAGTGCTGAATCCATGTGGTCTCACTATAGGCCCGTCAGCCGGGCGCATACCGGATAGATTCCTGGGTGGGCGGATTGTTCCCTTGCCGGGCGGGCGAATCGATTTCAGCAGGCAGCTTGTCTGGCGAATGAACGGGACGCAAAGCCTTGTCATCCCCATGTAACGTCGGCTGGCTAGTGTGCTTGCCACCTCATCGTGACAAGCGGAATTCAATTGTCCCCCTGCCGGCGCAACTCACTGTCGATCTTCGTCGCCCTGCTGCTCGTCACCCTGCTGAGCGCCTGCTCGCCGCGCCAGATGGTGATTGGCGGGATGGCAGACGAACTGGCGGCGCAGGGGCAGGCGAGCGAGGGCGATCTAGACTTGGCCCGCGAGGCCAGTGCCTTCTACCTGAAACTGTCGGAATCCGTGCTGCGCAGCGATCCCGGCCATCGCCGGCTGGCCGAGTCGGTGGCTGCCGGTTTCACGCAATACACCTATGCCTTCGTCGCCTTCGAGGCTGACCGCATCGAGGCTCGCGATGCCAAGGCCGCCGAGCGCCTGCGCCAGCGCGCTGCACAGCTTTACCGGCGGGCGCATCGCCATGCGCTGGCGGCGCTGGAAAAGGAACTGCCCGGATTCGCCCAGGCGCTGCGTAATCAGCAGCCTGCCAACTGGCCGAAAGTGGCCCCGGCCGATGCCGGCCTTGCCTATTGGGCAGCAGCGGCTTGGGGGGGCTGGATTTCGCTGGCCAAGGATGATCCGGAGGTCGTCGCCGATCTGCCGCAGGCGGTGCGCCTTGCTCGCCTGGCCTGGGAGGCCGATCCGGAGTGGGGGCAGGGGGCGCTGACCGGCCTGCTCGCCACCTTTGAAGCGTCGCGCCCCGGTGGTAGCCAGGCGCAAGCGCTGGTCTGGTTCGACCGGGCCATTGCCCAGTCGGGCGGCCGAAGTGTCGGGCCGCTGGTCGGCAAGGCCGAGGGTTACGCCCAGCCTGCCGGAGACCGGGCGCTGTTCGAAAGCCTGCTCAAGCAGGCGCTGGCCATCCGCGACGGCGAGGACAGCCCGCAGGCATTGCAGAACGAAGTCATGCGCAGGCGGGCGGCATGGCTGCTCGAACAGGCGCCCGACCTGTTCTGAAAAAACTCCAGGAGAGAATGATGAAAAGCAAACTGGCCGCGCTGTTGCTCGGCACCCTGCTCGCCTTGAGCGCCGTCGCCGCCGACAAGCAGTTGCGCATCGGCACGCTGGCGCCGAAGAACTCGCTCTACCACCGCCAGTTGATGGAGCTCGGCGAAGTCTGGCGGGCGGCGCAGGGCGGCAATGCCAAGTATCTCGTCTATCCGGATGGCAGCCAGGGCGGCGAAACCGACATGGTGCGCCGGATGCGCATCGGCCAGTTGCAGGGCGGCCTGCTTTCGGTGGTCGGCCTGCGCGAGATCGAACCGTCGATTGGCGCCCTGCAAAACATGCCGCTGATGTTCCGTACCTGGGACGAGGTTGATTACGTGCGCGAGAAACTGCGCCCGGCGATGGAAAAGAAGTTTCTCGACAAGGGCTTTGTCGTGCTCGCCTGGGGCGATGCAGGCTGGGTCCGCTTCTTCTCGAAAGATCCGGCGGTGCGTCCGGACGACTACAAGAAAATGAAATTCTTCGCCTGGTCGGCCGAAACCGACCAGCAGGAAATCATGAAGAGTCTCGGCTACACGCCGGTGCCGCTGGAGACGGCCGACGTCCTGCCAGCGATCCAGACCGGCATGATCAACGCCGTGCCGTCGACGCCGTATTTCGCGCTGGCGACGCAGGTCTACAACAGCGCGCCGAACATGCTCGACCTCGACTGGGCACCCATCGTTGGCGCCCTGATCATCACCCGCAAGGCTTGGGACGAGCTGTCGCCTGAGGGCCAGGCCGCCGTCCGAGAGGCCGGCGCCAAGGCCGGTATCCAATTGCGCGCCAAGGCCAGGGCCGAAGTCGACGAAGCGGTGGCTGCGATGGAAAAACGCGGCCTCAAGGTCAACAAGCCGAACGCCGAACAGATGAAGGAATGGAACGCGTTGGCCGAAAACCTTTACCCGCGCATACGCGGCAAGACGGTGCCGGCGGAAACCTTCGACGAAGTGGTTGGCCTGCTCAAGGCCTATCGCGCCGGTAAGCGCTAGTGGTCTGGTTGCGCCGATTCGGCGCTTTAGACGCCGGGCTGGCCGGCGCGGCGCTGGCCCTGATGCTGCTGTTGCCGCTGGCAGAGATTGTCTTGCGGCCGCTGTTCGGCCAGGGGGTCGAGAATGCGCCGCAACTGGTCCAGCACCTCGGGCTGGTGCTCGCCATGGCCGGCGCCCTGGTCGCCGAGCGCGGCGGCCATCTGACCTCCCTCGGCGCCGGCTTTGCCGGTGCGCACGACTACAGGATCAGGCTTGCCGCCAGCGTGTTCGCGCAAGCCAGTTCGGCGCTGCTCTGCGGCATGCTGGCGCAGGCCAGCTGGACCTTCGTGGTCAGCGAAATGGAAGCGCGGCAGACGCTGGCCTACGGCGTTCCCGGTTGGCTGGTCCAGGCCGCGATGCCGGCCGGCTTTGCGTTGCTCGGCGCGAAAATCGCCGCGCGACTGACGTCGGCGACGGCCGGGCGCCTGGTGATCGCGGTCATCCTGCCCTTGTTCGGCTGGCTGTTTGCCGCCCATTTTGACGGCGCGACGCTTCCCCTTTGGCCTCTCGCACTGTGGCTGCTCGCCGTGCTGCTCTGTGGTGCGCCGGTCTTTGCGGTACTCGGTGGCTTGGCGCTGGCCCTGTTCTGGCAGGAAGGCCAGCCGCTCGCCTCGGTGCCGCTCAGCCACTACCAGATCACGGTCAATCCCTCGCTGCCCGCCTTGCCGCTGTTCACGCTGGCCGGCCTGATCTTCGCCCGGACCGGCGCGGCAGCCCGGTTGGGCACCTTGTTCACCGCGCTGTTCGGTGGCGGGGCAACCGGCACGGCGGTGGCCGGCGCCCTGCTTTGTTCCGGCTTTACCGCCTTGACCGGCGGCAGCGGCGTGACCATCCTGGCACTGGGTGGTCTGCTGCTGCCCTTGCTGACTCAGGCCGGTTTTCCCGAACGCCGCGGCATCGGGCTGGTGACCAGTGCCAGCGCGCTCGGCGTGCTGCTGGCGCCGTCGGTGCCGCTGATCATGTACGCCATCATCGCCCGCGTGCCCATCAACACGATGTTCCTGGCCGGGCTGCTGCCGGCGCTGGTCATGGTCGGCTTCCTGCTGACGGTGGGCGGTTTCCTGAAAGGCACAAATGCCACGGTCGGCCTCAAAAAACGGCCAAATTTGAAATCCGCCGGCGCCGCCGCATGGGCCGCCAAGTGGGAAATCATGGCGCCGGTGGTGGCCATCGGCTCGCTGGTTAGCGGCCTGGCGACGCCGACCGAAAGCGCAGCGCTGACGGCTGCCTACGCCGTGCTGACACAGACGGTGGCGCACCGCGAGCTGGATGGCCGGGGCGTCGCACGGGCGCTAGTCGAATGCGCCCAGGTCATCGGTGGCATCATGCTGATCCTCGGCATGGCGCTGGGCCTGACCAACTTCCTGATCGACGCCGGCATTCCAGACGCCGCCATCGAGTGGGTGCAATCGGTTTTGCCCAACAAATTCGCCTTTCTGATCGCGCTGAACCTGTTCCTGCTGGTGGCCGGGGCGCTGATGGAAATCTACGCCGCCATCGTTGTGCTGGTGCCGCTGCTGTTGCCGGTGGCGCTGGCGTATGGCGTCGATCCGGTGCACTTTGGCGTTATTTTTCTGGCCAACATCGAGATGGGTTTCCTCTGCCCGCCGGCCGGCATGAACATTTATTTCGCCTCGGCGATGTTCGCCAAGCCGATCCGTTATGTTGCCGCAGCGGTGGTGCCGGCCGTGGCGGCGATGTTCCTTGGTGCCCTGACCATTTCAGCGCTGCCTTTCCTGGCGACCTGGCTGCCAGGAGTTGCTAGTTATTAGTCATTGGATGTTAGCGAGTTTTGAAGGCGCTTTTGCTAACCACTAGCGACCGATAACTAATAGCTGGCTCACCGTGTCTCGACCGGGGCGCTCTGTGGCGGGGGCGTGCGCGAACCCAGCGTCTGGCTGTCGATGCGGCGAGTATCGTCGTCGCTGACGATTTCCATCAGGTTGACCACCTTCTTCACGCTGGAGGTGGTCCGCGCGACGGCAACGGCGACCTTGGCTTCGTGTTCATTGACGATGCCCATCAGGTGTACGATGGCGCGCTCGGTGACGACCTTGATGTGGTTGGCCGAAATCTGGTTCGAATCGACCAGGCGGGCCTTGACCTTGGAGTCGATGAAGGAGTCGGTGCTGCGGCTGCCCAGCGAAGAGGCAGGCCCAATGCCGAGTTCGTTGTACACCTCGCGGACACCTTCGATCATCCGGACCTGGCTTTCGATGGCGGACTTGGCTTCCTCGTTCGGCACCTCGCCGGTGATCAGCAGGCGTCGATTGTACGAGGTGAAATTGATGTGCGAAGCTTCCTTGTATTGATCGGGAACCTTCAGTTTGGCCTTCCATTCGGTGGCTTCGTCGTCGGTCTGCGTGCCGGTCGAGCGGCGGTCGTGCGCCGACATGACGCCGACGGCGGCGCCACCGACAACGGCCGGGAAGCAACCTTGCAGCATGGGCAGGACTGAAATCATGGCCAGGGTGGCCAGGGTGAGTTTGGCTTTTCGCATCATTCGACTCCCAGTAAGAGTGCATCGATACCATCGCACAGGCAATGGATGACGAGCAGGTGGGTTTCCTGAATTCGTGCCGTCCGGTCGGCCGGCACGCAGAGGTGGATGTCGTCGTCGCGCAGGACTTCGGCGATCTGGCCGCCATCCTTGCCAGTCAGCGCGACGACAGTCATGTCATGCTCGTGGGCTGCGTTGATCGCCTCGATCACATTGCCGGCATTGCCGGCGGCTGATATGGCGAGCAGCACGTCACCAGCATGGCCGAGTCCGCGCACCTGGCGGGCGAATATCTGGTTCAATGCATAGTCGTTGGCGACCGACGTCAGGATGGAGCAATCGGTGGTCAGGGCGATGGCCGCGAGTTCCTGCCGCTCTGCCTCGAAGCGGCCGATCAGCTTGCTGGCGAAACGCTGCGAATCGCTGGCCGAGCCGCCATTGCCGCAGGCGAGAATCTTGCCGCCGTTGATCAGCGCGTTGGTCATCGTTTCGATGGCGGCAGCGATGGGGGCCGCCATCATTTCAACGGCGTTCAGCTGGGTTTGGGCGCTGTCCTCGAAATGCTTGGCAACGCGGGCAATCAAATCCATACGGTTCAATGGCTTGTGGGACTGTGAGTGAAGGCATTCTACCTCACAGCTCGGCGAAGACTTCGAATGCCAGCCGTTGCCACGGATTTTTGTTGTCGCTCAGGGACGACACGCGGGCGCTCAATTGGTCCCCGGCATCCATCGCCGCGGCAACCGCCCGGTTCTGCGCGCGCGGTACGTAGCCAAGCTTGTGGCCGCGCCATTCGACGCGGATGGCATTGCGGTCGTGCCGGTTGTCGGGCTCGCGGATCAGCGCCAGTGCGTCGCCCACCTTGATGTCCGTCCAGAAAGCCTCCATCGCGTAATACTGGCTGCCGGCCAGCGGCGAACTTTGTACCAGCATCCGGACGCTGTCGGCCTGGGCGGCGGTCAGCCAGGCGAGCAGGCTAATCGTCAGCAGCAAACGCATTCCTGATCCATTCGAGTCGTTCGCCGTCGATCAGTACGCAGTCGAAACGGCAGTCGCAGGCCGGCTTGCCGGCCAGATAGTGCTGTGCGGCGAGGACAATGCGGCGGCGCTTGCTGGCCGTGATGCTCGCCCCGGCGCCACCGAAATCGCTGCGGCTGCGTTGCCGTACCTCGACGAAAACCAGCACCTTGCCATCGCGGCAGATCAGGTCGATCTCGCCGCCGCGAATCCGGAAATTGCGCGAAATGACCCGGTGACCGTAGCATTCGAGATGCTTGGCAGCCCGATCTTCGGCTTCGCGGCCGCGGGCGGTGGTGGTATCGTTGGCCTTTGCCTGCATGCTGATAAAAATGACGGAAGAATCCGCCGCATTGTATGTCGTCCCGACGCCGCTCGGGAATCTCGCCGACCTGACCCGCCGCGCTGAGGAAATTCTGCGCACCGTGCCCTGGGTCGCCGCCGAGGACACCCGCCACAGCGGCCCGTTGTTGAAGCAACTCGGCGCCCATGCGCGGAGCATTCCGGCTCACCAGCACAACGAACACGAAGCGGCTGCACGCATTGTCGAGAAGCTGAAGGTCGGCGAAGCGGTGGCATTGATCTCCGATGCCGGCACGCCCGGCATTTCCGATCCCGGCGCCCGTATCGTCGCCGCTGTCCGCGCCGCCGGCTGCAAAGTGGTGCCGCTGCCCGGCCCGTGCGCCGCGACGACGGCGCTATCGGCGTCCGGTCTGCTCGACGAACATTTCCTGTTCTACGGCTTCCTGCCGGCCAAGGGCGGCCAGCGGCGGCAGGCGCTGGAGGAATTGCGCGACACCCCCTGCGCTCTGGTCTTCTATGAAGCACCGCACCGCGTGCTGGAAACCGTCGAGGACATGGCGACCGTCTTTGGCGAGCGGACGCTGGTCATTGCCCGCGAGTTAACCAAGCTGTTTGAATCCATCCATTCCCTGCCCGTGACCGAAGCGCTGGCCTGGCTGAAGGAGGACTCCAACCGCCAGCGCGGCGAATTCGTGCTGATGCTGTCCGGCGCCCCGGCCGGTGCCGATAGCGGCGAAGGCGAGCGCGTACTCAAGCTGCTGCTGGCCGAAGGTTTGCCGGTCAAGCAGGCGGCCAAGCTGGCTTCGCAGATCACCGGCGCGGCAAAAAACGCACTTTATGAGCGTGCCTTAGCGCTGAAAAGTTAAAATCGCGGAAATCGTTTCGAGAATCACCATGCAAATCACCATCACCCGCCCTGACGACTGGCATCTTCACCTGCGCGACGGCGAAGCGCTGGCTGCCGTGCTTGCCCATACCGCCCGCCAGTTTGGCCGGGCCATCGTCATGCCCAACCTCAAGCCGCCGGTGACGACGGTTGACCAGGCTGCCGCCTATCGCGACCGTATCATCGCCGCGCTGCCGGCCGGTATGGCTTTCGAGCCGCTGATGACGCTCTATCTGACCGACAACATGCCCCCCGCCGAAGTCGCCAAGGCGGCCGCTTCGGGCTTCGTCAAGGCGGTCAAGCTCTATCCGGCCGGGGCGACAACCAATTCCGACGCCGGCCTGACCGATATCCGCAAGGCCGACGCGACGCTGGCCGAGATGGAACGCGTTGGCCTGCCGCTGCTGGTGCACGGCGAAGTGACCGATCAGAAGGTCGACCTGTTTGACCGCGAGAAGGTTTTCATCGACACCGTGCTCGAACCGCTGATCCAGCGCTTTCCGAAGCTCAAGGTGGTCATGGAGCACATCACGACCCGGGATGCCGCCGAGTTCGTGGCGTCGGCGCCGGCTAACGTCGCGGCGACGATCACCGCCCACCATCTGCTCTACAACCGCAACGCCATCTTCCAGGGCGGCGTGCGGCCGCACTGGTACTGCCTGCCGGTCCTCAAGCGCGAGACGCACCGCGAGGCGCTGGTTGCGGCGGCGATTTCCGGCAATCCGAAATTCTTCCTCGGCACCGATTCGGCGCCGCACGCCAAGGGTGCCAAGGAAGCCGCCTGCGGCTGCGCCGGCTGCTACACCGCCTACGCCGCCCTCGAACTCTACGCCGAAGCCTTCGAACAGGCTGGGGCGTTGGACAAACTGGAAGCCTTCGCCAGCTTTCATGGCCCGGACTGGTACGGCCTGCCGCGCAACAGTGGCCAGATCACGCTGGTCAAGGAAAACTGGAACGTGCCGGCCGACTACCCCTACATCAGCACCGATACCATCGTTCCGCTGCGCGCCGGCGAAACGCTGTCCTGGAAAATGCGCTGAGGAAAACAACCATGCGTCTGCGCCACCTCCTGCTGCCACTGCTCGCCGCCCCGCTGCTGTCCGCCTGCATCAACGACGGCGCGACCTATGAAATCGACAATACCCGCGAGCACGTGCTGTCGCTGATTCGCGAGCAGCCCTATCCGTGGGATGCCAAGGTCAATCTTTACCTGGTTGTTTCGCGGATGCCCGCCTGCATGCGCCGGCACAATCTGGGGGCAGGGACCGACAAGACCAAGGTCGAGGTCTATCAGGTGCCGTCCGGTGCCTTCATCATCAAGGTCGGCAAGCGGATGTTTGCCACTGAGACTCAGACCTGCGAGAGCTTCGCCAAGATGGACAGCGAGCCGCCGGAGGGTATGGGCGAGTTGATGGGAACCTTCCGCGTCAAGAAGGGCGAACTGGTCTTCGTCAAGGAAGCGAAAGACGAGTCGTCTGCCGACGAGTGAGTCCGTCGTACGCATCGCCGCTGTTTGCGCCGCTCCGGCCTTGGCTTGAGCGCCTGCCGGCCACTGCCGATACGCGGGCGGTGGCCGAACTGGCCGAGCGCTTCCCGATCGAAACCGAAAATGGCCAGCGGGTCCGCTTCGTGCCGCCCCGGCCGGACGGTCTGGTCTACGAGTGCCGGATCTGGGAAAGTGGCGAGGTCGAGACCCGCCCGGACAACTGGCACGATTTCTTCAACGCCTTGGTCTGGCTGAGCTTTCCGCAAACCAAGATCGCCATCAGCGCCGCCCACATGCGCGCCATGCAGGCGCCGGGTGAAGCGCGCGGGACAACCCGCGATGCGCTGACCCACTTCGACGAATGCGGCATCGTCGTCCTCTCCAGTCGGCCGGAACTGCTCGACCTGCTGCGCGGCTTTCGCTGGAAGGAATTGTTCGTCGAGCGGCGTGCCGAGGTGAAACGTTGCATGCGCTTTGTCATTTTCGGCCACGCGACCTACGAGCAGTTGCTCAAGCCGTTTCGCGGGTTGACCGCCAAGGCTGCACTGCATGAAATCCCCGACGAATGGCTGGCGCTCGACACCGAGGCGCTGAATGCTACGGTCGATGCCATTTTTTCGGCAAAAATCAAAAGCGGCCAATTCACCCGGCCGCGCGATTTTCAGCCCCTGCCGCTGCTCGGCATTCCCGGCGTTACGCCGGACAGCGAGAACCCGGACTACTACGACGATACCTGGCAGTTCCGTCCGGGACGAAGTCGCGGCTTGGTGGCGGCTTAGTAGCGGCGACGCTGCGGGGCCGGGGAGGCGCCGCGGGTTTCGATGTGGCGGAAGGTGATGCGGCCCTTGCTCAGGTCGTAAGGCGACAGTTCAAGCGTGACCTTGTCGCCGAGCAGGATGCGGATGTGGTGCTTTTTCATCTTGCCGGCCGTGTAGGCGATCATCGTGTGACCGTTTTCGAGTTCGACACGGAAGCGACCGTCGGGGAGGACGTCATTCACGACGCCTTGCATTTCAAGCAGTTCTTCTTTGGCCAATGGGCTTCTCCGGTTACTTTTGAAAAATGGGGTTTAAAGAGGGGTGACCGTAGCATCGGTCGAAATCGCCTCCGGCCGGTGGCGGGGCAATTCCCACGGGCGGCCGGGTTCGGTGATGGCGGTGACGGAAATCAGCGGCGGCGGCGAGGTGACGCTGCCGAAGATGGTGGCGTAGGAAACGTCGGCGGCATCGCGACCGGTGCCGAGGCGGACGAAGCCCATTGGGATGGCGGTGCCGGACGGGTCGAACAGGTACCAGCGGCCATCGAGGAAGACCTCGACGTAGGCGTGGAAATCGGTTGGCCCGAGCGCCGGGTCGGCGCCGTAGTCGATGCCGGTGGTGAAGCGGGCGGGAATGCTCAGGGCACGGCAGATGGCGATCATCAGGTGGGCGAAGTCGCGGCAGACGCCGACGCGGTCGGTCACCGTGTCGAGCGCCGAGGTCGTCGAACTGCTGGTGTTGCTGCGAAAGGCAACGTGCTTGTTGACCCAGTTGCGGATCGCCTCAACGCGGCGATAGCCCTTGGGCAGGTGGCCGAATTCGCTCATCGACAGGGCGCCGAGGCGGTCGGACTGGCAGTAGCGGCTGGGGTAGATATAGCCGAGTACCGACAGCGGCAACTGGGCGACCGGCGTTTCCTGGATGAGATCGGGATTGCCGATGTGATGGTCGATATCGACCAGCGCCTGGTAGCTGACGTGCAGCGGGCCGGCGGGGGCGGTCAGGCGCAGGTAGCGGGCGTGCGTCAGCGGGTCGGCCTGAATCGTCGTCGGCACAGCCTGGCTGACGAACAGGCTTTCGCTGACGATGCGCTGGCTGGCGGTGGGCGCCGCATGGATGTTGAAAACGAAATCGGCGCCCGGAAAATTCAGTTCGTATTGCAAGTCGATAGCGAACTGGATGCGGACCATGTATTCCCCAGATTGACGGCGCCCGAAACTCCGGACAAGCCGGAAGCGCTCGGACGAGCAATGAAACGGCGCTTTGCGACGGGGAAATGTTCAGTTCGGTGTGCCGGCGGTTCGCGGGGCGAAGGGGCGGCAGGGGGACAGCATTTACGCGGGGCAGAACGAAGAGGGCACGGCCTTTCGGCTCGAGCTTGAACGAATCTTACGCTCCGAACGGCCGGCTGGCAAGGAAAATCGCCGGAAATTCAATCCCTTGCCGATGTTTTGGCAAGGGATTGAGGGGCTCAGGCAGCCTGTTGCCGGTCGCCGGCAACGCCGAGGCGGTTGATGCCGCTGACGATGGCCTTGATCGAGGCGGTGACGATGTTGCTGTCGATGCCGACGCCGAAGGTTTCGCCCCGGCCGCTGGCGGCCATCTCGACTAAAGCGCAGGCACGGGCGTTGCCGTCCTCGCCCATCGGCACCATCGAGCGCTCCTCGTAGCTGCGCACCTGGACCTTGATGCCGGCCGTTTCGAGCGCATGCATCGCCGCGTTGATCGGGCCGTTGCCTTCGCCGGTCAGCAGGTGCGGCACGCCGTCGATATCGACCGAAAGGCGGATGCCCTGCGCCGTTCCGTGCTCGAACAGATGGTGTTCGCGGTAGCGGACCGGCGACGCATTCTCCAGGTAGGCCCGGCTGAAGAGATTCCACAGGTTGTCAGCGCTCACTTCGCCGCCATGCGCGTCGGTGTGTTGCTGGACGACGCCGGAGAACTCGACCTGTAGGCGGCGCGGCATGACCACGCCGTGCTCGGCTTCCATCAAATAGGCGATGCCGCCCTTGCCCGACTGGCTGTTGACGCGGATCACCGAGTCGTAGCTGCGGCCGAGGTCGGCCGGGTCGATCGGGAGGTAGGGCACTGACCATTGCTCGTCCGCCTTTTGAGCGGCAAACCCCTTCTTGATGGCATCCTGGTGGGAGCCGGAGAAGGCCGTGAATACGAGATCCCCCACGTACGGGTGGCGCGGATGGATGGTGAGCTGGTTGCAGTGTTCGAAGGTGCGGGCGACGGCGTTGATGTCCGAGAAGTCGAGGCCGGGATGGACGCCCTGCGTGTACATGTTGAGGGCGAGCGTCACGAGGTCGACGTTGCCGGTCCGTTCGCCGTTGCCGAACAGGCAGCCCTCGACACGGTCGGCGCCGGCCATCAGGCCCATCTCGGCGGCGGCGACGGCGGTGCCGCGGTCGTTGTGCGGGTGGAGGCTGATGATCACGCTGTCGCGGCGCTCAAGGTTGCGGTGCATCCACTCGATCTGGTCGGCGTAGATGTTGGGCGTGGCGATCTCGACCGTGGTCGGGAGGTTGAGGATCACCTTGCGTTGCGGCGTGGCGCCCCAGGCGGCGGTGACGGCATCGCAGACTTCCTTGGCGAAATCGAGTTCGGTGGCGGTGAAGAGTTCCGGGCTGTATTCGAGCGTGATCTCGGTTTCCGGCATCGCTTCGGCCTGGGCGCGGATCAGCCTGACGGCATCGACCGCCATCTGCACGACCTCGGCCTTGCTCATGCCGAAGACGTTGTCGCGGAAGGTCTTGCAGGTCGCGTTATAGACGTGGACGATGGCCTTCTTGGCGCCCTTGAGCGACTCGAAGGTGCGGCGGATCAGGTGTTCTCTGGCCTGGGTGAGCACCTCGATGGAAACGTCGTCGGGTATATGGCGGCCCTCGATCAGCTCACGCACGAAGCCGAATTCGGTTTCCGAGGCCGACGGGAAGGCGACCTCAATTTCCTTGAAGCCGATGGCGCAAAGCATCTTGAACATGCGCATCTTCTTCTCGGCGTTCATGGGCTCGAAAAGCGACTGGTTGCCGTCGCGCAGGTCGGTACTCATCCAGATCGGCGGCGTCGTGATGACGCGGTTTGGCCACTGACGGTCGGCAAGGCGGACCGGCGGGAAGGCGGCGTATTTGGTCGCAGGGTTGGTGATCATGGCGGGCTCCGGAAAGCAATTTCGATGAGGAGATTTTAGGCGATTCCGGCTGGCAGACGATTGCGTTTTATCGCTTGAATTATTAGGTTACGGCAATATTATTGCGGCAAAATGTTAAATGATGAAATTATAAATCTGTTGTTTGCCATTATGCGGCAGGCGTGCCATGCCTTGCCTTGCTTGCGACCTCACCCCAGGCTGTGTTCTCGGCAGATGCGCGCGCTGTCTTCATCGCTGAGGGCTTCGCCGGTCAGGCCGCATTGATGGCTGGTCTGGCCAGGGCGGAAATGGCGGCAGCTATGGCAGACGCCGAAGGTCTTGCCGTGGCGCGCATGCTGCCAGGCGCTCAGCAAGCGGGTCAGTAGCTGGCTCAAGACGGCTTGTTCCGCGGCCGGCAGCGTTGCCGCCGTCCGTCCCCAGGCATCGTCGACCACGGTCGCCAGCATGGCGAGTCCCGCCGCGGACAGGCCCAGCCGAACGCTGCGGCGGTCGACGGTATCTCCCTGGCGGACCAGCCAGCCGCGCTCTTCCAGCACTTTCAGGCTTTGCGAGACCGTGCCTTTGGTCAGGCCCAGATATTCGGTGAGCGCCTGCTGGGTGTTGCTGTAGCGATTGGCGTCGCGCAGATAGCCCAGGATTGCCAGCTGGACAGGCAGCAGACCGGCGCTTACCGCCGCCTGGCGCTGCTCGTTCTGCATGGCGCGGGAGAGGGCGGCAAGCAGTTCGGGAAGTGTGTTGGTCATGATCTGATGGTAGCGACTCAAAACGAAGTTGACAAATAATAGTTTCGCATCGAAACTTAAGTCGTGCCGCCCGGATGGCGGCCACCCACTCATCTGACAGAGGAGAGCATCATGCATGTACTGAAAGCCCTGACCATGTTCGCCATCGCGGCAGTTGTGACCCTGCCGGCCGAGGCTGGCGATGTCGCCCATCCGGAGAAATATCGCCAGTGGGGCCACGTCAAGTCGATGGTTCTCAAGCCCGGCCACCCCCTGTATGACGCCGTCGGGGGAATTCACCATCTCTACGCCAATCCGAAGGCCATTCAGGGCTACCGGGCGGCCGGTCGGTTTGCCGACGGTTCGGTGATCGTCTTCGATCTCTTTGAAGCGGTCGATCAGGACAATGCGGTCGCCGAGGGCAAGCGCAAGGCAGTCCTGGTCATGTCCCGCGATGCCCGGCGCCATGCCGCGACCGATGGCTGGGGATACGCCCTGTTCGCCCCCGGAAAGCAGCAGAACAGCCTGGATGCCAAGGGGCAGCAGGAGTGCCATGCCTGCCATCAGTCCCGCAAGGATAGTGGATTCGTGTTCAGCGCCTGGCGTGACTGATACTGGCTGATATCGGCATAAAGGTGACATGGGCTTGCCGAAGACTGGGGTGGCGTGGCAATGTTGTTGCTCAATCGTCTCTTGGCAAGCCTATGGAACTCGATCGCTACGACCGGCAAATTCTCGCCATCCTGCAGTCCGATGGCCGCATCAGCAACCAGGATCTGGCCGACCGTATCGGCCTGTCGCCGTCGCCCTGCCTGCGCCGGGTGCGCACGTTGGAGGAGTCAGGCCTGATCGCCGGCTACCGGGCCCACCTCGACGCGAAAAAGCTCGGACTGGCGCTGATGGCCTTGATCCACATTTCGATGGACCAGCACACGCCGGAGCGCTTCGCCAATTTCGAGACCCGGATCGCCGAAATCCCCGAGGTGCTGGAGTGCCTGCTGATCACCGGCCAGGACGCCGACTACCAGCTCAAGGTGGTGGTGCGCGACATGGATGGTTACCAGGAACTGCTGCTCAACCGCATCACGCGCATTGCCGGCGTGACCGGCGTGCATTCCAGTTTCGTGCTGCGCAAGGTGGTGGATAAAAGCGCCCTGCCGCTGGCCGATGCCTGAACGGAGCGATAGGTTGCATCGCTTTCAGGTGTTACCCTAGCCGTACCGGCTTGCCCGGTCTCCCCAGCGAGTGCCTTTTCGGCCCTGCATCGCCCTTCTCGGAAGCGTTGTGCCCGTTCGATCGGAACATTTTCTGATGCGCAACCCCGCTTCACAGAAGAGAAGTCTCTCCCATGCTTGGTTATCAGGTCCGGCTCCAGTCCGTCCTCATCGGCGGTACGGAATACCGGATTCGCTCGCTGCTCGACCGCCAGCAATATCACGATCCGCTCGGCGAAGCGGAAGCGGCCGGCATTTCACCCTCCAGTTGGTCGCTGTTCGGCCAGATCTGGCCGTCGGCCCGGGTGCTGGCCAAGGCCATGGACAGTTTTGACCTGGTCGGCAAGCGCATTCTGGAAATCGGCGCCGGTCTCTGTCTGGCCAGTCTGGTCGTGCACAAGCGCGAAGGCGACATGACGGCCAGCGACGCCCATCCGATGAGCCGGCCATTTCTCGAAGAAAATCTGCGCCTCAACGCTCTCGGGCCGATGACTTACGCCGACGGCAACTGGGGCCGGACCAATTCCGAACTTGGCCAGTTTGACCTGATTATCGGCAGCGACGTGCTCTACGAGCGCGACCAGCCGGCGCAACTGGCGACCTTCATCGACCGGCATTCGACGGCCGGTGGCGAAGTGCTGATCGTCGATCCGAATCGTGGCAACTGTCCAGCCTTCCGGCGGGCGATGGTCGGGTTTGGCTACCTGTACGGCGAGTCACGGGCCGACTGCACCTTTGCCGATGGCGAAGCCTATCGCGGCCGTTTCCTGCACTTCCATCGCGGAGCGGTGGCGTGAGCAGCCCGGACAACGCGTTGTGGGAGCAGTGCTGGCGCGACCGGAATACCGATTTCCACCAGAAGACGGTCAATCCGCTGCTGGTACGGTACTGGCAGAGCCTGAAATTGCCGGCTGGCAGCCGGATATTCGTGCCGTTGTGCGGCAAGAGCCTCGATCTGGTGTGGCTGGCCGGGCAGGGCTACGAAGTGATCGGCGTCGAGCTGAGTCCGATCGCCGTCCGTGCTTTTTTCCGCGAGAACCGGCTGCATCCGGCGCGCCGCCAGGTCGGTCGGCTGACCGAGTGGTCGAGCGGGCCGATCCGCATTTTTTGCGGCGACATCTTTGCGCTGACCGCCGGCGATCTCGGTGCCATCGCTGCGGTTTACGACCGTGCCGCGTTGACGGCCCTGCCGGAAATGGCGCGTGTGGCCTACGTGGCGCACATGCACGCCCTGATTCCTGAAACCTGTCCGATCTTCCTGCTGACTGCAGAAGATCCCGAAGAGGGCGACGGTAAAGAACCGGAAGTCGCCGAGGAGTTGCTGACGCTCTATGCCGAGCGCTTTACGGTCGATCTGGTGCATGTCGCGCCCAGTTTTCAGGCCGACCCGGAAGCGCCCGACGCGCCGCCGCTGCCCATCGAGCACAAGTTTTATCGCCTGCTGCCGGTCTGATTGCCAGTTGGGGGCGCGTATAATCAGCGACTGGAAAGTCGGCCAGGCAATCGCTGGATACGCGAGTATCGGGAGGAAAGTCCGGGCTCCATTGGGCAGGATGCCAGTTAACGACTGGGTGCTATACGGTCGCAAGACCCAAGGCAACGGAAAGTGCAACAGAGAACAGACCGCCGATGGCGTCGCAAGGCGCACAGGTAAGGGTGAAACGGCGAGGTAAGAGCTCACCGCGTCCACGGTAACGGCGGACGGCACGGTAAACCCCATCCGGAGCAAGACCAAATAGGGAAGCTGAGGCGTGGCCCGCGCTGCTTCCGGGTAGGTTGCTGGAGCCTGTCGGTGACGGCAGGCCTAGAGGAATGATTGCCGAACCCCGCAAGGGGGGAACAGAACCCGGCTTATCGGCCGGCTTTCCACATTACTGCCGCTGGCGAAAGTCTGCCATGAAGTCGACCAGTTTCTCGACGGCCGGCAGCGTCAGCGCGTTGTAGATCGAGGCGCGGATGCCGCCGATGGCGCGATGCCCGCCAAGGCCGGAGAATCCGGCCCGCTGTGCCCGTTCAAGGAATCGCCGCTCGAGTGCCGGGGTGGCCAGGTTGAAGGTCACATTCATCAACGAGCGATCCTGCCGGGCGGCACGGCCGAGATAGAAGCCCTCGCTGGCATCAACTGCGTCGTAGAGCATCTCCGCCTTGCGGCGGTTGATTGCCGCCATCCGGTCCAGTCCACCGATTTCGGCCAGCAGCCAGCGGGTGACCAGCAGCACGGTATAGATGGCAAACACGGGCGGCGTGTTGAAGTTGGAGTGCGCCTGAATCTGGGTCCGGTAATCGAGAAAGCCGGGCAGGTCCGCGGGATTGTCCTGCAGCAGTTCGTCCTTGACCACCACAACGGTGACGCCGGCCGGCCCGATGTTTTTCTGGGCATGCGCGTAGATCAGCGAGAAACGTTCGGCTGCGCAGGGCCGCGAGAGAAAATCCGACGACATGTCGCAGATGCGGGGCACGTCGTCGCGGCCCAGCACCCGGTGAAACTGCAGGCCTTCGACCGTTTCGTTGGAAACGTAGTGCAGGTAGGGCGCATCGGGCGAAAGGGAAAGCTCGTCGTCGCCGGGCAGGCGTCGGAACCCGCCCGCCTCGCCGCTCCACACAATGCGGATCGGTCCTTCGCGCCGGGCTTCGGGCAGAGCCTTGCCGCTCCAGTAGCCGGTGTGGAGGTATTCGGCCGCCTGCACCTTGCCGCGTAGCAGGGTCATCGGCACCATCGAGAATTGCTGCGTCGCGCCGCCCTGCAGCAGGAGGACATGGTAGTTGCTGCCCACGCCGAGCAGCGTCCGGATATTGGTTTCGACCTCGGCGACTACGGCGGCAAACCAGTCGGAGCGATGGCTGATACCGAGGACCGACAGGCCAACTTTGGGCTCCCGGACGATTGCCTCCTGGAGTTGAGCGAGTACGGTCTCCGGCAGGGCACCGGGGCCGCCGGAGAAATTCAGGCTGTTGGCCGGATTGCTCATGCGCTCAGCCCGAGCAGGAAATCGCGGAATGCCCGTTGGACTATCTGCATGTGCGCCTGCTTGTAAGGGAACAGGTCCTCCTGATCCATCGCATGGACGACCATGACGTGGTCGGCTTCGAAGATCAGCAGCCGGCCATCCCGGGTTTCAGCGCAGTCGATGCAGAAATAGTCGAGCTTCATCCGTTGGTGGATGGCGGCCAGCGCATCGCGGTGGCGGCTGGCGAAGTCGTCGAAGCCGGCCATGAAATCAGCCTCCTCCTCGCGCTTCGTGCCGTCTTCGTACATGCCGGCGTTGACGTAATGCACCATCCAGTGGGATGAAACGGCCATGTGGCAGGCGAAGGGGAGGCCACCGATCAGGGCGATGCGGAATTTCCGGAACTGGCCGTCCGGGCTGCTGTAGTCGATGAAGCGCGAGACGAAGAAATCGCTTGCTTCGACTTTGGCGAGATAGCCGGCCAGGGCTTCATGGTCGCCGATCCGCTCCAGGTCGCGGCCGGCCTGCGAGCCGAGTGGGCGGACGATGACCGGGAAATCCAGGCCGTTTTCCAAATCGGCGAGCTCCGCCCGGCGGCCGGCAATGGCGTCGAGTTGCCGACGGGCGAGGCGGTGTGTTGGTGGCATCAGCACGCCCGGTGCATCTTGAAGGATGCGGCTGGCGGCGCTCCGTTCGGTGTTGGGAATGTGCTGCGCAGGATTGACGACCGGCCGCGGCCAGTGAGCAAGTGCTTGCTCAAGGAAGGTCAGCAGCGACTGGTTGGCATCCGAGTCGGCGATGGCGACCAAGAGTGCGTCGTGCTCGGGGATGGGCTGGGCGAGCGGGAAGCCGGGCGAGACGAAATAGAAAATCAGATCGACGTCGCTGTGTTCGAGCAGGCAGTCCAGTGGTGTGTTTTCGGCCAGGTCGCCGGGGGCCATCAGCATCAGCAGGCGGAATCTGGCGGGCTGGATGCTTGCCGGCAGATGATAGACCCGTTTGATTTCGAGGGCTTGTTCCTGAATTGCCAGACCCAGTTCGCGATGGCCCAGGCAAAGCATGGCGATCGACAGGTTCAGCCAGAGGTTGGCGTCGTTTGGACGGCTTTCGGCACTGGCCAGCATGGCTTGGGCCGCTGGCTGGAGATCAATGCCGGCGATGCTCTGACGGAGGAAGGGGGCGAGGCCGACAAAAGGCGTTGCCGGCTGCAAGCTTTGGCTGGCCGTTGCGGGAGATTGGTGGATGCAGGTTTCGGGGGGCACGCAGCGGCGGTTCCAAGGCTTGAAACGGATACCTTAGCACAGCGTCGATGCGTGTTAATGCGACGGCCACGACAATTTGCCGTGGCCTGACGCCGGATGGGCTTGCGCTGATCCGGCGTCTATTTGAACGAGCGCCAGACAACGGCGGTTAGCGCTGCCATTCTCCGGTGATCCGCCACTCGCCGCCTTCCCGGGCGAACGTCAGGGTCTTGGCACGTGCCGTTTCGCGGTAGTTGCCCGAGGCATAGTCCTGCAGGAAGCTGGCCTTGAAGTGATCGCTGTCGACCTTTTCCAGAAGCAGGTCGTGTAGTTCGATGGTGATTGGCGCGCCGCTCGCGAGCTTGCGGGTTCGGGCTGCCACCCAGGCATCGCGTGAGCTGCCGTCGGCTGGGGCGAAGGTCTGGCTGTAGGTGCCGAGGTAGGCGTCGATATCTCGCTGCACCCAGGCGCTGCGCCAGGATTCGAGTTGGTCGCCGACCTGCTTTTCGTCGCTGATTGCAGGTTGGGCTGCGACCGGCATCGGCGGCACGACCACGACGGCAGGCGTGGATTGGATGGGGGTGTTAGCTGGCGCTTCGGGTAGCGACAGGTAGCGGGCGCCGGCCATGGCGGCGACCAGGGCGGTCAGGAAGAGGGACGTGAAGAGCAGTCCACGGTTGTTGCCTGCCGCCTGGGATTGCGGGGCCGATACGGTTGCCTGCGGTGCTTCGGGCTCGCCGAGCGCCGCGTTGAGCTGGCTCAGACGGCGCTGCATCGCGGCTTGCTGGCTCTTCGTGGCCGAAGTGCTGGGAGGAAGCGGCGTGCGGCCAAACAGCATGGATGCCGTGTCGATGATGCTGCCGGAGCCCAGGGCGTTCTGGTGTCCCATTTTCCTTTTCCTTGTACGCAGAATTGGGTGGTTGATTTGCCGTCATTTTGCGGCCGCGCGTGGTTTGCGAATATCGAATTTTTCACGAATGCATCGATTGTTGCCGAGGCTGCCGGGCGTCGCCGATGCCCTACAATGCGGGCGATGAACCGTTCGAAATTTTCCGTGCTCGCCTGGACCGAGGCCGGCGAGGCGAAGCAGGCCCGCTGGCGTTCGGAGGCCGGGGTCGCGCCACACCCGAAGGTCGGCATTGCCGACGACCGCAGCGCCGCCGATGAGGCCTACCGTCAGCTCGAATCCGGGACGGCGCTGCTTTGGCGCGGTGATTGGGTCAATGGCCGGCATTTGCTGCAGGCGCTGACCAAGCGTGCCGACCGTCGTTTCGGCGCAGCGCGCGGCAAGCCGGCGAAAACGCCAGCCGAGGCTTTCGCCCGGCACCGTCAACAGCAGGGTTTGCGGGCGGCATTGCTTGGGCGTCTGCTGGTGCCGCTGGCGGCCGACTATTCGGTGCCCCTGCGCCGGGCGCAGGATGTTCGTGAGGCTTGCATTGCGGCCTATGGCCCGCCGGACGGCGAGGACTCGGTGGTTTCCCTGCGCGAACTGCTGGCCGTGGTCAGCGCCCATGAGTGGCGCAAGAAGGGCGTGCCGGTGCCGGCCGTCCAGGGGCGCATCTATCCGCATTACGGCGTCTTTTCGCCAGTGCGCGGTGAATACGTCGATCTCGTTGCTACGGCGCCCATGCCGGCCGGTTGCGAACTGGCCTTCGATATCGGCACGGGCTCCGGGATCATCGCCGCCGTGCTGGCGCGGCGCGGGGTCAAGCGCATCGTGGCTACCGACCAGGACGAACGGGCGCTGGCCTGTGCTTCCGAAAATGCCCGAAATTTGGGGCTGACCGTAGCATTGGAGGTGGTCAAGGCCGATCTGTTTCCGGAAGGCCGCGCTCGGCTGGTCGTCTGCAATCCGCCGTGGGTGCCGGCGCAACCGACCTCGCCGGTCGAATATGCTGTTTACGACCCTGATTCGCGCATGCTGCGCGGCTTTCTCGGCGGGTTGGCCGAACATCTGGAATCGGATGGCGAGGGCTGGCTGATCATTTCGGACATCGCCGAACACCTCGGCCTGCGCTCACGCCAGGAGCTGCTGGACTGGATTTCGGCTGCCGGATTGAAGGTAATCGGCCGCCTCGATACCCGGCCGAAACATCCCAAGGCGCAGGATGCGAGCGATCCGCTGCATGCTGCCCGGGCGGCCGAAGTGACTTCCTTGTGGCGACTTTGTCGCGCCGCGGGAATAAATTGATGATGGCTTCCGTATACGTCGGTGTAGCCCCCCAAAACCAACGGAGATCATCATGAAAACGACCAACCTGTTTCTCGCTCTGCTCGTCTCGGCCACGCTGGCTGCCTGTTCCGGCTATGGTGCCCGCGCCGCGTCGCCGGCCATGGCATCCGGCGACGTCCTGACCGGCAGCAACGGCATGACGCTTTACGTGTTTGACAAGGATGCCGCCGGCAGCGGCAAGAGCATGTGCAACGGCCCGTGCGCCACCAACTGGCCGCCCCTGTTCGCGATGGACGGCGATGCGGCGAGCGGCGACTACAGCATCGTGATGCGCGACGATGGCAAGAAACAATGGGCCTTCAAGGGCAAGCCGCTGTATTTCTGGGCCAAGGACCAGAAACCGGGCGACAAGACCGGCGACGGATTCAATAATGTCTGGCATGTCGCCAAGCCCTGATTCCCCGGTCAGCCCCACCGTGACTTTGTCGACTTCGCCTCGCCGTGCTGTTCGCACTGTCTTCGTCTCGTCTTCGCGTCACGCTTGGGCTGACCAAGGAATCTTCTGAATGGACAGCCGCACGATTCTCGCCGAACTTCCCCGCCTGCGCCGATATGCGCGGGCGATGCTCGGCGACCGTGCGGCGGCGGACGATCTCGTGCAGGACACCCTTGAACGCGCCTGGAGCCGGTTTTCACAATGGCGGCCGGGGAGCGATCTGAGAGCCTGGCTGTTCGGCATCATGCATAACCTGCGGGTCGATCAGTTGCGGCGCGGTTCGCTGACTACCCATTCGCTCGACGAGGAGGCCGGCGACGTGCCGACGCGCGCTACCCAGTCCGACCGCCTGGAAGTGATGGATATCGAGTCGGCCCTGCGCCAGCTCCCCGATGACCAGCGGGAAGTATTGCTGTGTGTTGCCCTGGAAGAGATGAGTTATGCCGAAGTTGCCGCGGCGCTGGGTATTCCGGTCGGCACCGTGATGTCCCGCCTGTCGCGCGGACGCGAACGCCTGCGCCAGATCATGGAAGGCCGCCAGCCAACCGCCAACCTGAGGGTCGTGCGATGAGCCCGCTCAATATTACCGAAGACGATCTGCACGCCTACGTCGACGGCGCCTTGTCGCCGGAACGTCGGGCCGAGGTCGAAGCCTATCTGGCCGAGTATCCCGAGGATGCCGAGCGGGTCCGCGCCTATCTGGCGCAGAACGTTGCGCTCAAGGCGGCGTTTGATCCGGTACTCGACGAGCCGTTACCGGAGCATTTGCATGCCCTGACGGTGCAGCCGCTGAATGCTACGGTCGGCCCTAAAAAAAGGCCATTTTTGAATTTCCTGGCCCTGCAACGCCTGGCGGCCGGCGTGCTCGTTGCCATGGTCGGCGGCATTGGCGGCTGGCTGGCCCACGGCCAGTATCAGGGCGGCGAGCAACTGGCTCGGGCCGTGCCGCTGCCGCATCAGGCGGCAGTCGCCCATGTCGTCTATAGCCCCGACGCGCGCCGGCCGGTCGAGGTCGCGGCCGATCAGGAGGAAGCGCTGGTCAAATGGCTGTCCAAGCGCCTTGGCACGCCGGTAAAGCCGCCCAAGCTGGGCGCGCTCGGCTACGAACTGGTCGGTGGTCGCCTGCTGCCCGGCAATGCCGGCCCGGTCGCCCAGTTCATGTATCAGGACGCCACCGGCCAGCGCATGACGCTATACGTGACCACAGAAAGTGCCGGCAAGCCGGAAACCGGCTTCCGCTTCGCCCGCGAAGGCGAGATCAACGTCTTCTACTGGGTTGAAGGCAAGTTCGGCTACGCGCTCTCCGCCGCCATTGCCAAGGGGGAACTGGCCAAGGTCGCGACGGCGGTTTACGACCAGCTCGAAGTGAAGTGAGCTGGCGCTAGTTCGGCGTCGGACCGTCGATCTCGGCGCGCCAAGCCGGCTGCTTGGACAGGGAAAAGAACAGGGCCACTTTCCGGATCGGGCCTTCCTGCACCCAAGCCACCCGCTGGTAGCCGCGCATCAGGCAGTTGTCGTCGAAGCTCTCGCCCGGCTGTAGCATGTCCAGCCCCCTGAAAAAATAGCTGCCGTCCGGGCGCAGGTAACCGAGCGAAACCCGGGCGCGGGGAATGGGGGCTGGCGGGTCGATACCATCCTCGCGGAAGCCGATGGCAAACGCTTCGGCCGGCGCGGCAGCGAGTGCATCGGCGGCCGGCGAATAGTCGGCCCGGACCAGTTGGCCTGCGGCATCCCGCCAAAAAATCCGCAATTGCGGCGTCGGCTCCAGTGCCGGCCACATCAGGTGCAGATCGTTGCCTTGCCGACATAGCCACTGCGGCAGGTTGTTCTTGTCGCCGGCCCAGTGCTCGCCGATCCTGATATTCACGCGGTCGAGATCAATCCCGGGGGCGGCCAGCAGACTTTGCGTGAACACTGTCCCAGCGCCCGGGAGCTCGAATCGTCGTGGCGCTTGCGCGACATGGGCGAGCGCCACGCCAGGTGCGTTCTGGTAGGCGTTTTCCTCGATGCTGCGCGACGCCATGAAAATCGGCCCCTGTGCCAGCGACAGGCCGATGACCGGCACGAACAGTGTGAACAAGGCGCTGGCCGCCAGAAACAGGCTTTCGCCCTTGCTGAAGGCCGGGCGGAGCAGGCGTCCGCAGAGTAAGTGCATGCCGAACCAGGTCAGCGGCGCGAGCGTGAACAGGGCGCCGTAGAAATAGGCGAGCGCCTCGGGGCCGGAGATGGCCTGGGCGGGAATGATCAGCACGCCAGCCGTCAGCGGGATGATGATCAACAGCAGCAGGCGCAGGCCTGCCCAGCTTCCCGCCTTGCCCAGCCGGACAAAATGGCGGTGCTCCAGGAACTGGATCAGGATCATGACGGCCAGGCTGGCGAGCAGAACCGCCGCCCAGGCCCAACGGGCGAAGGGCGGCATGACGGCGACGGTGTGCTGGATGAAGGCGAAATCCATGAAGCGGCCTGCCCTGCCGGAATGACGAAGTATTCATTCTAAGCCACGGGCCGCGGTCGCCAACGCCGATGGCCCGCATGCCGTCGCGGGCCATTGCTTTCACGCGTCGGGCGGGTTTCTACAGTGCGCTGGCGACGCCGAAGAGGATGCTCAGGATCATCGCGGCCATGATCATCAGGACGAGCCAGGCGGCGATGGCGGCCATCGTCACCATGTTGGAGACGTAATGGGCCACCTTGTCGTCGGCGATATGCAGCAGGGGGCGCACGCCATGGCGGATCAGGGCAATCGAGGCCAGCATGGCCAGAATACTGATCGCCACGTTGAAACCCAGGCTCGGCACCAGCATGGCCAGAGACGCCATCCATAACGGCATCGGGGCGATGGCAGCCAGTGCATAGGCGCCGTCGCGGCCGGGGTCGTGGTCGCGAGCGATGGCCATGCTCTGAATCAGCATGGCCATGTACGACACCATGATCAGTTGGGCGATATAGAAAATCGCGCCGGAAACGAACAGTTGCAGACCGCTGAGCGCCGGCACGGAGAGCGGAAAGATGGCGCCCGGATGCGCCATCTCGGCATAGGCATAGAGGGCGGGCGGCAATAGCGACATCGGCATGACCAGACGGCTGAAATACCAGCGACGATCATGGTGCGAGCGGTCGACGTCGGTCCATCCGGTGGTGTCGGAAAAGAGCATGCCGGGATAGTTTGCGTAGGACATGATCAACCTCCTTCAATCAGGACTCATGATCCTTGGACTGCAAGGTCGGGGTTCGGTTGCAGGTTTCCAGCCGTCAACAAAAAAGGCCGGCGATTGCTCGCCGACCTTTCTCGGTCGGTGCCGGGGATGCCCGGCACAAGGGAGTGCCGCGAAGGCGACTAGCTCTTCGCGCCCGGCTTCCTGCCCGGTGCCGGCTTCGGAAAGTAGCCGGAAACGCGGCTGAACAGGCCTTCGGTCGGCTTGCCGTTCTCGAATACGGTCATGCTGCACAGGGAAACGTCACCCCGGCCGGACAGTTCGCGCAGCGAAGCGCGCACGTCGGTTAACGGAACGCCGGTGCCGGCAGCAATTTCAAAATCGCGGAGCTGGCCGTGTTTTTTCAGGTGCAAGAGGATTGAGTCGGTGGTCATATTGATAGCCTCGAAAGAGAGTGGGTTGCCGTCTCATGTTGCATTCTGGTGCCGGCCCGAAGACCGGAGAAATCTACACAGCGCCTACATGTTCTACGTCTTGCACGGAACCACCCGGATGGGTGGCCCCTGCAATTTTGGTGGGCCCGCACGGACTTGAACCGTGGACCAAAGGATTATGAGTCCTCTGCTCTAACCAACTGAGCTACAGGCCCGGAAAGCTTAGTTGTTGTTGGTGTCGATGAAGCTCCGCAGCTTGTCGGAACGGGTCGGGTGACGCAGCTTGCGCAGGGCCTTGGCTTCGATCTGGCGGATGCGCTCGCGGGTCACGTCGAACTGCTTGCCGACTTCTTCCAGCGTGTGGTCGGTGTTCATTTCGATACCGAAGCGCATGCGCAGAACCTTGGCTTCCCTCGTCGTCAGCGTGTCGAGGATTTCCTTGGTCACGCCACGCAGGCTGGAGTACATTGCCGCGTCGGCCGGGGCCAGCGTCGCCTGGTCTTCGATGAAGTCGCCGAGGTGGGAATCGTCGTCGTCGCCGATCGGAGTTTCCATGGAGATCGGTTCCTTGGAAATCTTCATGATCTTGCGGATTTTGTCTTCCGGCATGTCCATCTTCTTGGCCAGCGTCGCGGGATCGGGCTCGAGGCCGGTTTCCTGCAGGATCTGGCGGCTGATCCGGTTCATCTTGTTGATCGTTTCGATCATGTGCACCGGGATGCGGATGGTCCGCGCCTGGTCGGCGATGGAGCGCGTAATGGCTTGGCGGATCCACCACGTGGCATAGGTCGAGAACTTGTAGCCACGGCGGTATTCGAACTTGTCCACCGCCTTCATCAGGCCGATGTTGCCTTCCTGGATCAGGTCGAGGAACTGCAGGCCGCGGTTGGTGTATTTCTTGGCGATCGAGATGACCAGACGCAGGTTGGCCTCGGTCATTTCGCGCTTGGCGCGGCGGGCCTTGGCTTCGCCGGTGGACATCTGCTTGTTGATGTCCTTCAGGTCCTTGAGCGGAATGCCGATGCGGTCCTGCAGGGCGAGCAGCTTCTTTTGCTCTTCCTTGATATCCGGCGCATTGCGGGTCAGGATGGCAACGTAGGTCTTCGGCGCGGCGGCGACTTCGGCATCGGCCCAGTCGAGATTGATTTCATTGCCCGGGAAGGACTGGATGAAGTGCGGGCGCGGCATCTTGACGCGGTCCACGCAGATTTGCTGGATCTTGCGCTCGCAGCCACGGACCTGCTCGACCATGCCGCGTACGCTGTCGCACAGACGTTCGATGGAACGCGAGGTGAAGCGGATATTCATCAGCTCGTCGGAAACCTGCTGCAGCAGCTTGAGGTAGGCCTTGTCGTGCGAACCCTTGGTCGGCAACAGCTTCTGCATCTTGGCGTGGATGCCCTTGATGGTCTTGAAGCGCTCCAGGGCGTCGGCCTTCAGTTGCAGCAGCGAGGCGGAAGCAGCACCGCCACCGCCTTCCTCGTCTTCCGAGTCCTCATCGTCTTCGTCCTCGGCTTCCGGCATTTCGGCGGCCGGGGCTTCCTCGATGGCGTTCGGGTCGATCAGGCCGTCGACCAGTTCGTCGATGCGCATTTCATCGGACTCGACCTTGGCGGCCATCTCGAGGATGTCGGCGATCGTCGTCGGGCAGGCGGAAATCGCCTGGATCATGTGCTTCAGGCCTTCCTCGATGCGCTTGGCGATCTCGATTTCGCCTTCGCGGGTGAGGAGTTCGACCGAGCCCATTTCGCGCATGTACATGCGGACCGGGTCGGTGGTGCGGCCGAATTCGGAATCGACGGTGGACAGCGCCTGCTCGGCCTGCGCTTCGACTTCCTCGTCGTCGGCAGGGGCCGCGGCGGTGTCCGACATCAGCAGTTCTTCGGCAGCCGGTGCTTCGTCGAAGACCTGGATGCTCATTTCGCTGAAGGTCGAGATGATCGCCTCGATACTTTCGGCATCGACGACGTCATCCGGCAGGTGGTCGTTGATTTCGGCGTAGGTCAGGTAGCCGCGCTCCTTGCCCAGCTTGATCAGGGCCTTCAGGCGCATCTTGCGCGCTTCGGCGTCAAGCGGTTCCGGAGTTTCAGCCATCTGGCCCTGGAGCAGCGCCTTCTCGGCGGCCTTCTCCTTGGCCTTGCTGGCGCGAGCCTTCGGGGCTTCCTTAGCGGTGTCTTTTGCCTTAGCCATGAACACGATCCATAGAATTCGAGAAAACCGTAGATTTTACCACAACTTAGCTGCGTTTTGAGCGTGCAGCGAGGAACTGGATGTAGGCCTGCTTTTCGGATGCGCTCAAGCCGGCAACGCCGAATTGCTGGGCCTTGGCCTGCAGTTCGTCGAATGCCCTTTTTTCGCCGCCTTCCTGAAGTTTTTCCAGCGTGTCGCGGAATTCCATCTCCGCCCCCTCTTCGTCAAACGGCAGGCCGAGAAGTTCCGATGCGGCGCTTTCGATGATGCTTTCTTCCGGCAGTCCACGTAGTTGTTCGCGCAGGCCGGCGTAGCTGGAGGTTTCGTGGTTGGCGGTGACCAGCTGATGGAGACGATTCAGCGCCGGGCGTTCCGGGGTGTCGGGGAGCAGCGCGATGGGCAGTTGAGCGGCCAGTTGCGGCTTGTGCAGCACGATGCGCAGCAGGTTGCGGGTCAGGGACGGTGCGCTGCGCTTGGCTTTCGGCGGGGCGGCCGGGGCATAGGATTTCAGTTCGCACAGGCGCTCGACCTCGGCCTGGGCGAATCCGCTCGCCTCGGCCAGTCGCTTGACCAGCTGCAGGCGGAGTAGCGGGGTCGGCAGCTTGAGCAGCAAGGGCTTGGCTTCGTAGATCAGTTGCGCCTTGCCTTCCGAGCTGGTCAGGTCGCAGCGCTGGGCCAGTTCGCGCAGCAGGAAATCGGAAAGCGGCATGGCCTGGGCGACCTGGCGGTCGAACTGTTCCTTGCCGAATTCGCGGATGTAGCTGTCCGGGTCGTGTTCTTGAGGCAGGAAGATGAAGGCAAGGCGCTTGTTGTCGGCCAGCGCCTCCAGCGAGTTTTCCAGTGCTCGCCAGGCGGCCTTGCGACCGGCGTTGTCGCCGTCGAAGCAGAAGACGATGCGGTCGACCTGGCGCAGCAGCTTGGTCACGTGGGTGGCCGTGGTCGCCGTGCCGAGCGTCGCCACGGCGTTGCCGACACCGTTCTGGGCCAGCGCGATGACGTCCATGTAGCCTTCGGTGACGATGGCAGTGTCGGTTTCGCGCAAGGCCTGGCGGGCCTGCGGCAGGCCGAACAACTCGCGGCCCTTTTCGAACAGCGGCGTCTCCGGTGAATTAAGGTATTTCGGTTCGCCCTGGTCGATGATGCGCCCGCCGAAGGCGATGATCTCTCCCTTCGGATTGATGATCGGGATCATCAGGCGGTCGCGGAAGCGGTCGTAGCGGCGGCCGGCTTCGTTCTCGATGACCAGGCCGGCCACCTTGAGTTCATCGGCGTTGTACTCCGGGAAAACTTCCTGCAGATTCTGCCAGCCGTCCGGCGCGTAGCCCATGCCGTAGCGGGCGGCGACTTCGCCGGTCAGGCCGCGCTTCTTGCAATACTCGATGGCGCGCGGCGACTTTTTCAGCTGGTCTTTGTAATACTGCGCGGCGCGGGCCATCACTTCGATCAGCGTTCGTGTCTGGCCCGGCTTTTCATCGCGGAAGCCGCGCCCTTCGCTTTCCGGCACCTGCATCCCGGCGCGGGTGGCCAGATCCTTGACGGCATCGACGAAGCCGAGGCCCTGGTATTCCATGACGAAGCTGATCGCCGTGCCGTGGGCGCCGCAGCCGAAGCAGTGGTAGAACTGCTTGGTTGGGCTGACCGTGAAGGACGGCGACTTCTCGTTGTGGAAGGGGCAGCAGGCGGCGTAATTGGCGCCGGCCTTCTTGAGTGGTACGTAGCTGTCCACCAGGTCGACGATATCGACCCGGGCCAGTAAATCCTGGATGAAGGAATCCGGGATCATCGGGCCGCCATTGCGATACTTTGTCGACTGCGCCTTGCCGTGCTAAAGCACTGTCTTCGGCTTGTCTTCGCGTCTCGCATTGCCGTCATGGGTTAGCCAGCCAATGCGGCCTTCACCAGTTTGGAAACCTCGGCCATGTCGGCTTTTCCGGCCAGGCGGGGCTTGAGGACGCCCATCAGCTTGCCCATGTCGGCCGGGCCCTTGGCGCCGGTTTCGGCCACAGCGGCGGCGACAGCGGCTGCGGTTTCTTCGGCGCTCATCTTTTCCGGCAGGTAGGCGGCGAGGACGCCGATTTCGAACTTCTCGGCATCGGCCAGTTCCTGGCGGCCGGCGGCTTCGTACTGGGTGACGCTGTCCTTGCGCTGCTTGGTCAGTTTTTCGATGACGGCGACGACGGCGGTGTCGTCGAGCTCGACGCGCTCATCGACTTCCTTCTGCTTGACGGCGGCGAGCAGCAGGCGGATGGCGCCCAGCTTGGCCGCTTCCTTGGCCTTCATGGCCGTTTTCATGTCTTCGGTGATGCGTGCTTTGAGGCTCATGCTCGTTCTTTTCGGAAATTCAAAGAAAAAAGCCGCCGGCTGTTGAGGCTGGCGGCTCTTTTGTGCGGCGAAATTTACTGATTAGTAAAGTTTCGGCGGCAGGGTCAGGCTACGGAGGCGCTTGTGCTGGCGTTTAACGGCAGCGGCAGCCTTGCGCTTGCGTTCGGTCGTGGGCTTTTCGTAAAACTCACGGGCACGCAGCTCGGTCAGCAGGCCAGTCTTTTCGACCGTGCGCTTGAAGCGGCGGATAGCAACTTCGAACGGCTCATTTTCCTTGACACGAATGTTCGGCATGTAAATCACCCCCTTCCGTTAGGCGCCTGCCAGGTCAAGTAAAAGGCAGTGCGCGCAAAATTTGTGTCCGCATATTTGCGGAGAGCCCAACAGTATATGCGAAAAAACCATATCGATCCAAGTGTTAAAATGCGCGCCCATGTTAGTCCTCGGTATCGAATCCTCCTGCGACGAAACCGGCATCGCGCTCTACGACAGCGAGGCCGGCCTGCTTTCCCATGCCCTGCACTCGCAGGTGGCGATGCACGCCGAGTACGGCGGCGTCGTGCCGGAACTCGCTTCGCGGGACCATATCCGGCGCGTCGTGCCGTTGCTGCGCGAAGCGCTCGGACAGGCCGGCAAGTCGCTGGATGCGGTCGATGCGGTGGCCTACACGCGCGGACCGGGCTTGTCCGGCGCCCTGCTGGTCGGTTGCGCCTTCGCCGAGGCGCTGGCGGTGGCCATCGACAAGCCGACCATCCCGGTGCATCACCTTGAAGGGCATCTGCTGTCGCCGTTGCTGTCGAGTGATCCACCGAGCTTTCCGTTCGTTGCGCTGCTGGTTTCCGGTGGCCATACGCAGTTGATGAAGGTGACCGGTGTCGGCGAGTATGAACTGCTCGGCGAAACGCTGGATGACGCGGCCGGCGAGGCTTTCGACAAGAGCGCCAAGCTGCTCGGTCTGCCCTATCCGGGCGGCGCCCTGTTGTCGAAGCTGGCCGAGCAGGGGACGCCGGGCGTTTACGAGCTACCGCGGCCGATGCTGCATTCCGGCGACCTGAGTTTCAGCTTTTCCGGCCTGAAGACGGCCGTGCTGACGCTGGTCCGCGAGCATGCCGACGACACCAGCGAGGCATTCAAGGCCAACGCGGCACGGGCTTTCCAGGAAGCCATCGTCGAGGTGCTGGTCAAGAAGTCGCTGAAGGCGATGAAGCAGACCGGCCTGAAGCAGCTGGTGGTGGCCGGTGGCGTCGGTGCCAACAAGCAGCTCCGGGCGACGCTGAACGACGAGGCGAAGCGCAAGCGATTCCGCGTTTATTACCCGGAACTGGAATTCTGCACCGACAACGGCGCGATGATCGCGCTGGCCGGTTGCCTGCGTCTTCAGGCCGGGACGCCGGCCAAGCCGGCCGGCGCTTTCGCGGTGCAGCCGCGCTGGCCGTTGATGGAAATTTCTTCGGCCTAAGCTTTTTTCTTGCTGCCGATCTTCGATTCCTGGCCGGCCATCAGTCGCTGGATGTTCGGCCAGTGCTTGCCGATCAGTGCCATGCCGAGGATGCCGACGACCACCGTCTGGCCGTTGACGCCGTGCATCAGCACGGAAATGACCGGTGCCATGAAGGCGGCGGTGACGGCGGCCAGCGAGGAGTAACGGAAGGCGAAGGCCATGAGCAGCCAGGTGCCGGCGACCAGCAGGCCGAGCACCGGATCGAGGGCGAGCAGCACGCCGGCGGCGGTGGCGACGCCCTTGCCACCCTTGAACTTCAGAAAAATCGGGTAGAGGTGGCCGAGGAAGACGGCCAGGGCGACGAGGCCAATGACGGTGTCGGAGAAACCCATCTGCTGCGCGATGAAGACGGCAGCCCAGCCCTTCAGCGCATCGCCAATCAGCGTGACCAGCGCCGCCTTCTTGTTGCCGCTGCGCAACACATTGGTGGCGCCCGGATTGCCCGAGCCGTAGGTGCGCGGATCGGCCAGCCCGAATAGCTTCGATGAGATCATGGCGAAGGGAACGGAGCCGAGCAGGTAGGCGGCGAGCAGGGCCAGAAACGGGATGAGGACGGTTTGCATGGGTCGGTTCGGTCACTGAGGTACAATCGCGGCGAATTTTACACCCCGGGCTACGACCGACCGTCAAATGGACATCATTTTCATCGAAGAGCTGCGCGCCGAAACGTGGATAGGCATCTATCCACGCGAGAAGGCGATGGCGCAGACGGTCGAAATTTCCCTGCAGATCGGCGTGTCCACCGCCTCGGCCGGGGCCAGCGACGACATCCGCGATACCGTCGACTACGCCGTGGTCGTCGAGCGTCTGCGCGCCGATCTGGCGGCCAGCCACTTCAACCTGCTGGAAAAGCTGGCCGAGCACATCGCTACCTGGCTGCTTGAAAATTTCGCCGCCCAGTGGGTCCGTGTTTCGGTCGCCAAGCTGGGCATGATGCCGGGCGTCAAGCGCGTCGGCGTGATCATCGAACGGTCGATCTGAGACCGCCCCGGCGGTTATTGATTTTGGCCGTTTTTTCCGGCCGACCGTAGCATTTGCCCTGCCGGCGGGCCTACCCCTTCAGCGCGACCTCGACCACTTTCGGCTGTAGCGTGCGCAGAATGTCGTGCGGATGAACGCCGACCAGGAAGCCGCGCCGGCCGCCGTTGATGTAAATCAGCGCCAGATCGAGGATGGTTTTCTCGATATGCACCGGCATCGCCTTTTTGGTCCCGAACGGGCTGGTGCCGCCGACCAGGAAGCCGGTGTGGCGGTTGGCGACTTCCGGCTTGCAGGGCTCGACCTTCTTGCAGCCGATCTGCCGCGCCAGTTCCTTGGTCGATACCTTGCAGTCGCCGTGCATCAGCACGATCAGCGGTTTGGCGTTTTCGTCCTCGAAGACCAGCGTCTTGACCACGGCGTGTTCGTCGACATTGAGCTCGCGGGCCGAGACCTTGGTGCCGCCGTGTTCCTCGTAGGCGTAGAGATGCGGCGAGAACGGCACTTTCTGGGCCTTGAGGAACTTGGTGGCCTGGGTTTCGGGGGCGTGATCGGGTTTGCTCATGGCGGGCGGGCGAAATGGCGGATTTTAACTACCGGACGCTTTCTTGGCGGCGTCGTCGGTGATGCGCAGCAGCAGGCAGAAGCAGCCGAAGACCATGCCGGCGATGCCGGCTTGCAGCAGGGTCAGCATTTCGAAGCCGATGATGCCGTAAACGCCGGCCAGGCGGGCAAGGCCGCTGGCCAGGCAGATGAAGAAGCCGACGAAGCCGGCGATGCGGCCGAGCGGGAGGAGCAGTTGGTTCATGGTTTGGCCCTTTTCTGGGAATGCGATGGCCAATGATAGGCGCAAGCGGTAGATCGGGGAATGCCGATGCGCTGAAAGCGGCCGGCGTTTCTAGCCACGCGGGTGATGCACGGCGTGCAGGCTCTTCAGCCGTTCGCGGGCGACGTGGGTGTAGATCTGCGTTGTCGAGATGTCGGCGTGGCCGAGCAGCAGCTGGACGACGCGCAGGTCGGCGCCGTGGTTGAGCAGATGGGTGGCAAAGGCGTGGCGCAGCACGTGCGGCGACAGTTTCTCCGGTGGAATGCCGGCGATTAGCGCGTAGCGCTTGATCAACTGCCAGAAGGCCTGGCGGGTCATGGCGCCGCCGCGGGCGGTGACGAACAGGTCGTCGCTTTGCTGGCCGTTGAGGATGATCGGCCGTGCTTCTTCAAGGTAGCGTTTGATCCACTCGATGGCCAGCTGGCCAAGCGGGACTAGGCGTTCCTTGCTGCCCTTGCCGAGGGCACGCAGGACGCCGTCGGCCAGGCTGACTTCGTGCAGCCGCAGGCCGACCAGTTCGGAGACGCGCAGGCCGGTGGCGTAGATGGTTTCCAGCATGGCGCGGTCGCGCAGGCCGAGCGGGGTGTCAAGGTCGGGCGCGGCGAGCAGGGCTTCGACCTGTTTTTCCGACATCACCTTGGGCAGGCGCGACGGGCGGCTCGGGTTGGCCAGCTTCAGGGTCGGGTCGGCGACGATGCGGCCGCGGCCGATTTGCCAACGGTAGAAGCGGCGCAGCGTGGACAGGTAGCGGGCCTGCGAGGTGGCGCGGGTCTGCCGCGCCAGATGGGCGATGAAGGCGGTCAGCGTTTCTTCGCGCAGGTCGAGCAGCGCTTCATGGGCGTGGTTGGCCAGCCACAGGGCGAGGCGGCCGAGGTCGGAGCGATAGCTGCTCAGCGTCGCCTTGGCCAGACCGTCTTCCAGCCACAGGGCGTCGCAGAAGTTGTCGATCTCGGCGAGGTCAGCCGGGGAGGCTGTTTTCATGCGTCAGCAGCCAGCGTTTGATGTCGAGCAGGAAACCGCCGCGCTCGCGGGCGAAGCCGCCCATCCCGCCACCGGTGGCGACGACGCGGTGGCAGGGGATCACCAGCGGGTAAGGGTTGGCGCCGCAGGCCTGGCCGACGGCGCGCGCGGCGTTTTTGAGGGCTTTCGCCAGTTGGCCGTAGGTGTGCGTCTGGCCGGTCGGGATGGCTGAAATCTGTGCCCAGACGCGACGCTGGAAGGTGGTGCCGGCCGGGCGCAGGGGCAGGCCGAAGATGAAATTGGGGTCGGCCAGGTAGGCGTGCAGCTGGCGTACTGCCTCGGCGGCCAGTGGCGTCGTCGGCGCCTGTTCCGGACGCGGCTCGATGAAGTCGATGGCGGTGATTTCGTCGTCGCTGCAGTGGATGCCGAGGGCGAAGCCCGGGGCGGCAACGACGGCCTGGTAGTTGTTTGCGCTCATTTTGGCCTCCACGCGGTGAATGCTACGGTCGGCCCCAAAAAAAGCCAAAAATCAAAAAAGCCGGCGCGCGGCCGGCTTTCCGTGTCCGCCACTCAGGCCCGGACGTGGCCGTCGCCCAATACCACCCACTTCTGGCTGGTCAGCCCTTCCAGGCCGACCGGGCCGCGGGCGTGGATCTTGTCGGTCGAGATGCCGATCTCGGCGCCCAGGCCGTACTCGAAACCGTCGGCGAAGCGCGTCGAGGCGTTGATCATGACCGACGCCGAATCGACTTCGCGCAGGAAGCGCATGGCCTTCGGGTGGTTGTCGGTGACGATGGCTTCGCTGTGATGCGACGAGTATTTGTTGATGTGCTCGATTGCCTCGTCGATGCCGGCGACCACCTTGACCGAAATGATCGGCGCCAGGTATTCGGTGTAGTAATCCTCTTCCGTGGCGGCGACGGCTTCCTTGACGATGGCGCAGGTCTCGGCGCAGCCGCGGATCTCGACGCCCTTGGCGGTCAGCATGTGGGCGATCGGCGGCAGCAGCATGGCGGCGACCGAGCGGTCGACGAGCAGCGATTCGGCCGTGTTGCAGGTGCCGTAGCGCTGGGTCTTGGCGTTTTCGACGATCTTCAGCGCCTTGTTCGGGTCGGCTTCCTCTTCGAGGTAGACGTGGCAGTTGCCGTCCAGGTGCTGGATCATCGGCACCCGCGATTCGGCCAGCAGGCGGGCGATCAGGCCCTTGCCGCCGCGCGGCACGATGACGTCGACGAATTCGCGCATGGTGATCAGCTCGCCGACCGCGGCGCGGTCGGTGGTGTCGATGACCTGTACCGATTCAGCCGGCAGGCCGGCGGCCTTCAGGCCTTCCTGGACCAGCGCGGCGATGGCGCGGTTGGAGCGGATCGCTTCCGAGCCGCCGCGCAGGATGGCGGCATTGCCGGATTTCAGGCACAGCGCCGCGGCGTCGGCGGTGACGTTCGGACGGGCTTCGTAAATGATGCCGATGACGCCGAGCGGCACGCGCATCTTGCCGACCTGGATGCCGGACGGCCGGTACTTGATGTCGGTCATCTCGCCGATCGGATCGGCCAGCGTGGCGACCTGTTCGACGCCCTCGGCCATGCTCTCGACGCCCTTGGCCGACAGTGTCAGGCGGTCGATCATCGCAGCTTCGAGGCCGGCGGCACGGGCCGCGGCGAGGTCTTCCTGGTTGGCGGCGACCAGCGCCGCGCTGTCGCGGCGGATGGCGGCAGCGATGTGCAGCAGGGCGGCATTCTTCTCGGCGGTCGTCGCCCCGGCCAGGCGGCGCGAAGCGGCACGGGCCTGGCGGCCGACGGTCTGCATGTATTCCTTGATGTCCATTATTTTCTTCGGGCTGGGCAAAGGAACATTATAGCCAGACAAATTAGAGGGAACTTCTAGAACCGGGTAAACTCTTATCCGCAACGATAACAGGGCTTTCCATCGAGGATCAGATGGCCGAAAAATTGATACTGCCGACCGAAGTCAAGGTCTGCGCCACATGCAGCTTCTGGGATGGCGAACGCCAGGTGGACTCAGACATGAAGCTGGTGGTGGTTACCGAGAAGTGTGAGGGCGAATGCCTGGTTCAGGAGAAACCCAAGCCGGGGCTGCATGACGTCCGTCAGGAATGTGTCTGCCTCTGGGAAAACCTGGAGCCGGACGCGCCGGTTGACGAGGGTGAAGGCAAGGCCGCCGGTAACAAGGCGGCCTGATTATTTCGCTGCCGCGGTCAGGCGCAGGCCGAGCCGCAGGAACTCTTCCCAGATATTGCCCTGACCGATGCCCTTGGCCAGTCGGTCGATTTTGCCGGCGTGCTGCAGAGCCGCCTCCAGGGCTGCAGTCGACAGGCGCTGCAGGGCTTTTTTGACCGGCGCGGCGCGCGGTCCCCAGACTTTCGCATCCTTGAGCAGCATGTCCACCGGTTTGCCGGCATCGATACCGGCACGGATGATGGTCAGCGCCCGGATTTCCTCGCTCATCGCCCACAATACCAGCGGCGGTGCCTCGCCTTCCTGCATCAGGCCGTCCAGCGTCCGGGTCAGGCGGCCGATGTCGCCAGCCAGCAACGCGTCGCGCAGGCTGTCGATGTCGTAGCGGGCGACGTTGAGTACGGCTTCGCGAATCTGCGCCAGGGTCAGTTGTCCGGCCGGATAGAGCAGGCCAAGCTTCTGGATTTCCTGGTGGGCGGCGAGCAGGTTGCCCTCGACCCGTTCGGCGATGAATTTCAGGCTTTCAAGGTCCGCAGATTGCTGCTGGCGACGCAGGCGGCCGGCGATCCAGCCCGGCAGTTCGGCCAGCGGGGGCGCCATCAGCTTGATCGCAACGCCGGCGTTGACCAGCGCGGTGAACCAGACGGCTTTCTCTTCGCGCCAGTCGAGTTCGGGCAGGGTGATCAGCAGCAGGTTGTCCATTGACAGGTTCTGGCACCACTGCTGCAGCGCCGCGCTGCCTTCCTTGCCCGGCTTGCCGGTGGGAATGCGCAGGTCGATCAGCTTTTTATCGCCGAACAGCGACATGTTACCGCCGGCAGCGAGCAGCGTTCCCCAGTCGAACTGCGGCAGCACGGTCAGCACCTCGCGTTCGCTGTAGCCCTGCTGGCGCGACCTGGCGCGGATGGCATCGGCCGCTTCGATGACCAGCAGCGGGTCGTCGCCGTACAGAACGTACAACGGGCGCAATTCGCGTTCGAGGTGCGCCGCGAGCTGTTCGCCCTTGAGCAGCATTACTCGTCGTCTTCCCGGTCGGGATTCTTCGGCTTGATGACGCTCAACCGGCGCATGATCTGGTTGACCATGTCATTGGTCATGTCGCGCCAGAGCAGGCTCTCTTCGATGTCCTTGGCCAGCACGTTGGAGTCGTCGTAGGTGACGTCGCGGGTCAGGGTGACCTCGCTGGGCGCTACCAGCACCTGGCCCTTGCGGTTGACCACGCGGAAGGTGTAGCTGAGTTGCAGGCGGTATTCACGCACCCGGCCCTGCGCGTTGACGCTGAGAATGCTCTTCTGGCGGGAATCGGACAGTTGCTGGAAGATCGCCTCGGCACCATCGGCACTGTCGACGATTTGCGTGCTGCCGCTGGCCCGGATGTAGCGCTGCAGCCAGACATTGACCTCCGCCGTCTCCGGCAGCGAGATGTACATCGTCTGGTAGGGCAGGTTGCCGCTGCCTGTGCCGCGCAGATGGAAGCCGCAGCCGGCGAGGGCGGCGGCGAGCAATACTGCAAAAATCCGGGCGGGCAGCAGGCGCATGATTGCCTCTTAAGCGACGATATTGACCAGGCGGCCGGGAACGACGATGACCTTCTTGGCCGGCCGGCCTTCCATGAACTTGACGGCTTCCTCGCAAGCCAGCGCGGCGGCTTCGATGCTCGCCTTGTCGGCTTCGGCGGCGACGCGAATCGACCCGCGCAGCTTGCCGTTGACCTGGACCATCAGCTCGATCTCGTCCTGCTTCAGCGCGGCCGGGTCGGCCTTCGGGAAGGCGGCGAGGCCGGCGTCGGCGCCCGCTTTCAGCTCGGCGTAGAGCGCCTGGCCAATGTGCGGGACGATGGGGAAGAGCAGCAGGGCGATGCTTTCCAGGGTTTCCTGGGCCAGCGCGCGGCCGGCGGCATCCTTGAGGTCGCACTTGTCGAAGGCGTTCAACAGTTCCATGACCGCGGCGATGGCGGTGTTGAACTGCTTGCGGCGGCCATAGTCGTCGGCGACCTTGCCCATGGTCTGGTGCAGCTTGCGGCGCAGGTCGGCCTGGGCCGAGCTCAAACCGTCGTTGCTCGTGCAGGCGGCAACGAGGCCGGCCTGGACGTGATCGTAGGTAGTCTTCCACAACCGGCGCAGGAAGCGGAAGGCGCCCTCGACGCCGGCGTCCGACCATTCCAGCGACTGGTCGGGCGGCGAGGCGAACATGATGAACAGGCGGGCGGTATCGGCGCCGTACTGGTCGATCAAGGCCTGCGGGTCGACGCCGTTGTTCTTCGACTTCGACATTTTCTCGGTGCCGCCGATGACCACCGGCTGGCCGTCGGCGCGCAGCGTGGCGCCGGTCGGGCGGCCGCGTTCGTCGGTGACGACATCGACGTCGGCCGGGTTGATCCACTGCTTCTTGCCGCCGTCGAGGTCGCGGTAGAAGGTCGGGGCGACGACCATGCCCTGGGTCAGCAGGTTGGCGAACGGTTCGCCGAGATCGCCGATCAGGCCGACGTCGCGCATCAGCTTGGTGAAGAAGCGCGAGTAGAGCAGGTGGAGGATGGCGTGCTCGATGCCGCCGATGTACTGGTCGATGCCGCCCTTGCACCAGTACTGGACGCGCTCGTCGACCATGGCTGTGGCGTTGTCCGGGCAGGCGTAGCGCAGGAAATACCAGGACGACTCGAAGAAAGTGTCCATGGTGTCGGTTTCGCGCTTGGCGTGGCCGCCGCACTTCGGACAGCTGGTTTCGTAGAACTCGGGCATCCGGGCCAGCGGCGAGCCGGCGCCGGTGATCTCGACGTTCTCGGGCAGGACGACCGGCAACTGGTCGTCGGGTACCGGCACGTCGCCGCAGGTCGGGCAGTGGATGATCGGGATCGGGCAGCCCCAGTAGCGCTGACGGGAAATGCCCCAGTCGCGCAGGCGGAACTGCACCTTCTTGTCGCCGCTATTCTTGGCGGCGAGGTCGGCGGCGATGGCATCGACTGCGGCTTCATAGGCCAGGCCGTCATACTTGCCGGATTTGACGCAGAAGCCCTTGCTCTTGTCGCCGTACCATTCCTGCCAGCCGTCCAGGCTGAAGGTCTCGCCGTCGGCGGCGATGACCTGCTTGATCGGCAGATCGTATTTCTTGGCGAAGGCGAAATCACGCTCGTCGTGGGCCGGTACGGCCATCACGGCGCCGTCGCCGTAGCTCATCAGCACGTAGTTGCCGACCCAGACTTCGACCTTCTCGCCGGTCAGCGGGTGGGTGACATAGATGCCGGTCGGCAGGCCCTTCTTTTCCATCGTCGCGATGTCGGCTTCGGCGACGCCGCCCTTCTTGCATTCCTCGATGAAGGCGGCCAGTTCCGGATTGTTCGCGGCGGCGCAGGTGGCCAGCGGGTGCTCGGCGGCGACGGCGACGAAGGTGACGCCCATGATGGTGTCGGCGCGGGTGGTGAACACCCACAGCTTGTCATCCGGGTTGTCGGCCAGCGGGAAGGCGAAGCGCACGCCGGTACTCTTGCCGATCCAGTTTTTCTGCATCAGGCGGACCTGTTCCGGCCAGCCGGGCAGGTTGTCGAGTTCAGACAGCAGTTCGTCGGCGTAGGCGGTGATCTTCATGTAGTACATGGGGATCTCGCGCTTCTCGATCAGCGCGCCGGAGCGCCAGCCACGGCCGTCGATGACCTGCTCGTTGGCCAGTACGGTGTGGTCGACCGGGTCCCAGTTCACGGTGCCGAGCTTTTTATAGACCAGGCCCTTTTCGTAGAGGCGGGTGAACAGCCACTGTTCCCAGCGGTAGTACTCGGGCGTGCAGGTTGCCAGTTCGCGCTCCCAGTCGATGGCAAAGCCGAGCGACTTGAGCTGCTTCTTCATGTAGGCGATGTTTTCGTAGGTCCACGCGGCTGGCGGCACGTTGTTCTGCAGCGCAGCGTTCTCGGCCGGCATGCCGAAGGCGTCCCAGCCCATCGGTTGCATGACGTTGTAGCCCTGCATTTTGTGGAAACGCGACAGAACGTCGCCGATCGTGTAGTTGCGCACGTGGCCCATGTGCAGCTTCCCGGACGGGTACGGGAACATCGACAGGCAGTAGTACTTGGGCTTGGTCGCGTCTTCAACGGCGCGGGCGGCGCCGGTCTTGTCCCAGTGTTGCTGGGCGGCACGTTCGAGGTCGGCGGGGGTGTATTTGTCCTGCATGGGCATGGCGGAATTCATTCGCTGGAAATCGGGGATTAACCGCGAATTATACCGGTGGAAGCGGGGTGATTTGCCGATGCCGGCAAATCCGCGAGGCGGCTTTTCTTGACTTGTGTTTTCCGCGCTTGAGGCGCGGGCGTACTTTCTTTTGCTTCGCCAAAAGAAAGTAGCCAAAGAAAAGGCGACCCCTGGGTCGGCGCCGGCTACGCCGGTTCCCTGCGCTACTCGAAAGGCCGGGCGGCTGCGGAACTCGGGGCTGCGCCCCTCAAACAGTCCTCGCCGAAAGCCCCCGGCCTTCCTGCGTTGCTCGGCGCCTCTCAAGGGGCCCGGTGAACCACCCGGACCAAACAGGGTTTTTCAATTTTGGGCATTTTTTCGGACCGACCGTAGCATTTGATCGGGTAACTGCCCGAACCCGGACGTCTTTCGGGTCCCCCTGAGAGGCGCTGAGCAACGCAGCTGCTGGCGGAAAAAGGGCGAGGACTGTCTGAGGGGCGTAGCCCCGAGTTCCGCAGCCCCCGCCAGCGGCGAGTAGCGCAAGGGACCGGCGCAGCAGGCGCCGACCTGGGGGTCGCCTTCTTTTTGGCTACTTTTTCTTGGCGAAGCAAGAAAAAGTACGCCCGCGCCTCCAGCGCGGAAAACACTGCTTCAGAAAACTACCGCCGCATCAGAGGCAAAAAACGGCGACTCCCGAGCCTGCACGCCCGGAGAGTCGCCGTTTTGTTTTGGAGCCGCCCGTCAGGCAGCTTTTTTCCGCCCGCAGACGTTATCCCAGGTGTTCTGCCAGCACTTGTAGGCGTTCTGTGCCGCCATTAGCGAGAGCAGGGACATGCGGGTCTGGTGGCGCCACATCCACGACAGTTGCGGAGCCGGGGTCAGGCTGTAGGCCGGGGCGTTGCCGACTTCGTCCTCGACGATGGACAGGAAACGCTCGACGGCCAGGCCCCAGTAGTTGGAGCCTTCGGCCTTGCCGGTCAGGTATTCGGCTTCGCTGACGGCGCGACGCCAGAGCTTGAGGGCCAGTTCATCGCTGATCCCGGCCTTGCGGGCGATCCAGGGGAGGATCTTTGGTGCGTTCATGTTGTTCATGCTGTTCTCCTTCATGGCGGGGTATCCGCTTGGGGGGTGAGACTGCCTTGTGGGCAAAAAGTTTTGTGCACTGCAATATTTTTTATTGAAGTATACGTGTGCAAGTGCTCCTTGACTGTGAAAAAATGCTCATTTTTGTAGCTTGCGTTGCACAAACGCAACTTATTGGTCGGACCAATTTACCATGCCTACTCTGGAGCTTTTCCTTATCCCATGTCCGATCTCCTTGCTAATCTAAATTCACCGCAACTTCAATCGGTTACGCTGCCGCCGGTGCATGCCCTGATCCTCGCCGGGGCCGGTAGTGGTAAGACCCGTGTGCTGACGACGCGCATTGCCTGGCTGATTTCGACCGGTCAGGTCGGGCCGCACGGCGTGCTGGCGGTGACTTTCACCAACAAGGCGGCCAAGGAGATGACGGCGCGGCTGTCGTCGCTGGTGCCGATCAATGTTCGCGGCATGTGGATCGGGACTTTTCACGGTCTGTGCAACCGCCTGCTGCGCGCCCATTTTCGCGAGGCTGGGCTGCCGCAAACCTTCCAGATCCTTGATTCGGCGGACCAATTGGCCATGGTCAAGCGTCTGCTGAAGAACCTGAACATCGACGACGAGAAGTATCCGCCGCGCGAGCTGTGCCATTTCATCAATGCCCACAAAGAACAGGGCGAGCGGGCGGCGCAGGCCGAGGCTTACGACAATTACACACAGAAGCGCGTCGAGATCTATGCCGAATACGAGACCCAATGCAACCGGGAGGGGGTCGTTGACTTCGCTGAATTGCTATTGCGATGTCATGAATTGCTGCAGCGCAACGAACCTTTGCGCGCACATTATCAGCAGCGCTTCCGTCACATCCTGGTCGACGAGTTCCAGGACACCAATGTCCTCCAGTACGCCTGGCTGAAATTGCTGGCCGGCGGCGGGGCGAATATCTTCGCGGTCGGCGACGACGACCAGTCGATTTACCGCTTCCGTGGCGCCGAAGTCGGCAATATGCGCGAATTCGAGCGCGACTATGCCGGCGCCAACGTCATCCGCCTGGAGCAGAACTACCGTTCGCACGGCAACATCCTGGCCGCCGCCAACGCCATCATCAAGAACAACCGCGAGCGCCTCGGCAAGAACCTGTGGACCGATGCTGGTGACGGCGAGCCGATCCGCGCCTTCGAGGCCTATTCGGACCTCGACGAGGCGCGTTTCGTCGTTGACGAGATCCGCGAACTGGTCCGTGACGGCGTGTCGCCGACGCAGGTCGCGGTGCTTTACCGCTCCAATGCCCAGTCGCGGGTGATCGAGCACGAGCTGTTCGCCAAGGGTGTGCCATACAAGGTCTATGGCGGCCTGCGCTTCTTCGAGCGGCAGGAAATCAAGCATGCGCTGGCCTACCTGCGCCTGTTGGGCAATCCGGACGACGACACGGCTTTCCTGCGCGTCGTCAATTTCCCGACCCGCGGCATCGGCGCCCGTTCGCTGGAAAACCTGCAGGCCACGGCCCACCAGTGCAACAGCAGCCTGTACAACGCGGCCGCTTCGCTGACCGGCAAGGCCGGCCAGACGGTGGGGGCCTTCATCCGGCTGATCGAAACGTTGCGCACGGAAACCGCCAATCTTCCGCTGCCGGAGATCATCGAGCACATCATCGAAAAATCGGGGCTGGCCCAGCACTACCGGGTCGAGAAGGAAGGCCAGGAGCGGCTGGAAAATCTGGACGAACTGATCAATGCCGCCGCCACCTTCGTCGACGACGAGGGCGCCATCGGCGAAGGCGGCGCGCTGGCCTCCTTCCTCGCCCATGCCTCGCTGGAGGCTGGCGAACATCAGGCCGGCGAAGGCCAGGAGGCGGTCCAGCTGATGTCGGTGCATGCCGCCAAGGGCCTGGAATTCGACGTCGTCTTCATCACCGGCCTGGAGCAGGGACTGTTCCCGCACGAGAATTCGGTCAACGAAGGCAAGGACGGTGTCGAGGAAGAGCGTCGGCTGATGTACGTCGCGGTGACCCGCGCCCGCCAGCGCCTGTACGTTTCCTGCGCGCAGACCCGGATGCTGCACGGCCAGACGCGCTACTGCGTGCCATCCAGCTTCCTCGACGAAATCCCGGAAGGCTTGCTGCGCAAGCTGAACAAGAAGGCCGAGTCGGCGGTGCCGGCTTTCGGCTCCTTCGGCGGCGGCTATGCCGAGCCGGTGGCGGCCGGCGGCCTGCGTATCGGCCAGTCGGTCGAGCATGCCAAGTTCGGGCTCGGCGTCATCGTGTCGACCGAAGGCCGCGGCGCCGATGCGCGGGTTCAGGTCAATTTCGGCGGCAGCGGCATGAAGTGGCTGGCGCTGGAATATGCCAAACTGACGCCGGTCTGAGGAATGCTATACCCCAAGGGTACTTCCTTCGGGGCGCGGTCGGCCCGAAAAATGGCCGCTTTTCAAAAAATTTCGCCCAGCTTGAGGGGCTCGCCAACGTAAGTGCGTCGCACGGAGACGGATCGTCACCATGTCGTTTGCCTGGCTGTTCAAAACCCTGATCGGCACCCTGCTGCTGCCGCCTGCCAACGGCTTGCTGCTGCTTGGCGTGGCCGGTCTCTACCGCCGGCGGCGCTGGGCCTTTGGTCTGGTCGTGCTGGCGACGGCCTTGCTGGTCCTGCAGTCGCTGCCGCTGGTTGCCGATGCCCTGCTGCGGCCGCTGGAAAACCGGGCCGGGCCGGTGCTCGAAGATCCGGCCGGGGCGCAGGCCATCGTCGTGCTCGGTAGCGGCCTGCTGCTGGAGGCCGCCGAGTACGGTGGCGACACGGCCAGCGAACGGACGCTGGTCAGGGCACGCTATGGTGCCACCGTGGCGCGCCGCTTCGGCCTGTCGGTGCTGGTCAGCGGCGGCAGGCCGGTCAACGCCACGCGCAGCGAGGCGGAGGTGATGGCCGCCATCCTCGCCGACGAGTACGGCGTACCGGTGCGCTGGCAGGAGACGCGGTCGCAGGACACCGCTGACAATGCTTCACGGTCGGCCGAGATTCTCAAGGCGGCCGGCGTCAAGCGTATCGTGCTGGTCACCCAGGCCTTTCATATGCCGCGTGCCGTCGCGCTGTTCCAGGCGACCGGGCTGGAAGTGATTCCGGCGCCGACGCATTTCATGGGCGGCGACGGCGCTGACCTCGCCTGGTACGACTTCCTGCCACGCGCCAGCGCCTTGCACCGCTCCTACTACGCGCTGCACGAATGGCTGGGTATTGCCTGGCTGCGACTGGCGGCGAGTGTGCATGGCTTGCGCTAAGTCAAGCGAGCGGCCAACCCTGCCTGCTAACATTTTCAGGATATCCATATTTGGTTTAGGGGAATTGGCGTGAGAACAGCGGGCTGCGCAAACTGGAAGCGTTTTCTGAATGTTGTTGCCCTGGTGGCGGCTGTCTCGGTTCTGCCGGTGGCGCATGCGGCGGAGCCGGCCGTGGCAGCAGCCACGGAATCGGCGGTCAATGACTCGCTGCGCGCCCAGGCCTTGCTGGCCAAGGCGGTGGCCTACTACCGCCAGCAGGGCGACGGCGCATTTGCCGCCTTCAATGCGCCGGGCGAATTCATCGATGCCGAGCTGTATGTCTGGGTGATCGGCACCGACGGCGTGATGCTGGCCAGCGGCGGCTCGTCGGCGGCGCTGATCGGGCGCAAGGTGGCGAACATGCGCGACGCCTTCGGCACCCCCTTCTTCTACGACATGCTGGAAAAGGCCAAGACCAGCGATACCGGCACCGTCGAATACCGCTGGCTCAATCGGCTGCACCACAAGCCGGAACGCAAGGTGACCTATTTCCAGAAGGTCGGCGAGCGTCTGCTGGCGGTCGGCTACTACATTCCGCGCGCCTCGCCGGCGCAGGCGGTGGCCATGCTCGACCGTGCCGTGGCGGCGGCCAAGGCCGATCCGGCCAAGGCGGTGGCCGCTTTCAACGATCTCAACGGCGGCTTCATCGAGGACGATCTCTACGTCTTCGCGGTTGGCCTGGAGGACGGAAAGTTCCGCGCTCACGGCGTTTCGCCGCGTCTGGTCGGCACCAGCAGCTACATCCTGACCGACCGCAACGGCACGCCTATCGTTCGCCTGATGCTCGATACCCTGCGCAGCAGCGACCAGGGGGAACTCGAATACGCCTGGCGCAACCCGGTGACGCGACAGGTCGAGAACAAGCACACCCTGTTCCGCAAGGCCGGCGATATGCTCGTCGGCGTCGGCTATTACACGCGCTGACCTGAGCGCGACGAAATGCTACGGTCGCCCCGGTTTTTTGGGTAAAACGTAAAATGGGCCATTTTTCGAGGCCATGCTAGATCGCCGAACGGCGCGGTGATAACCTCTTCAGTCTCGCAAAGACATCAACATATAGAGGAGACCACCATGCCCAACGCCATTCGCATCTACCAGACCGGCGGGCCGGAAGTGCTGCGCTGGGAAGCGGTCGATCTGCCGGCGCCGGCGCCCGGCGAGGCAACCGTAAGACATCGGGCGGTCGGCCTCAATTTCATCGATACCTATCACCGCAGCGGCCTCTACCCGGTGGCACTGCCCTCAGGCCTCGGCATGGAAGGGGCGGGCGTTGTCGAAGCCGTTGGCGAGGGCGTCAGCGAAGTCAAGGTCGGCGACCGCGTCGCCTATGCCGGCGGCCCGCTCGGCGCCTATGCCGAGGTCCGCAACATTCCGGCCCATCGCCTGCTCGTGTTGCCAGAAACGATTTCCTTCGAGACCGGCGCGGCGATGATGCTGCAGGGCCTGACCGCCGCCTACCTGCTGCGCAAGACCTTCCGCGTGCAGCCGGGCGATGCCGTGCTGATCCACGCCGCAGCCGGCGGTGTCGGGCTGATTGCCACCCAGTGGGCGCGCGCGCTCGGCGCCACGGTGATCGGCACCGTCGGCTCGCCAGCCAAGGCCGAATTGGCCATGGCCCACGGCTGCCACCACGTGATCAACTACAGCACCGAGAACTTCACCGCCCGTGTCCGCGAAATCACCGGCGGCGAAGGTGTCGCGGTGGTCTACGATGGCGTTGGCAAGGATACCTTCATGGGTTCGCTCGACTGCCTGCGGCCCATGGGCATGATGGTCACCTACGGCAACGCCTCCGGGCCGGTGCCGCCGCTCGATCTGCTGCTGCTCTCGCAGAAGGGTTCGCTGTTCGTCACCCGGCCGACGCTGATGAACTACACGGCCAAGCGCGCCGACCTCGTCGCCCTGGGTGCTGAACTGTTCGACGTTGTCGGTAGTGGTCAGGTAAAGATCGAGGTCAACCAGACATACGCGCTGAGTGACGCTGCTCAGGCGCACTGCGATCTGGAAGCCCGCAAGACCACCGGCTCCACCATCCTGCTGCCATGATGGCCAAGATCAAGGCTGGGCTGCTTTCGTTGCGCGACCTGTTTGCCACCGCCTGGTGGATCGTGCTGGTTGCCGGACTTGGCTTTGCGTTCGCCTACCAGTTCGTCGAGCCGGCACCGCCGAAAACCATCGTCATCACCACTGGCGGCGAGAGCGGTGCGTATTATCAGTTCGCCAAACGCTACGCGACCATCCTGGCCAAGAACGGCATCACCCTGGAAGTGAAGGCCTCGGCCGGTTCTCTGGACAATCTCCGGCGCCTGAAGGAGGACGAGGCGCAGGTTGCCTTCGTTCAGGGCGGTGTCGTGCCGCCAAAGGCAGATCCGGACGCCGAGGATGATTCCGGCCTGCTCTCGCTGGGCAGCCTCTTCTACGAGCCGGTCTGGGTCTTTTACCGCGGCGAGAAGGATCTGACCCGGCTGACCGAACTGCGCGGCAAGCGCATCGCCATCGGCCAGGAAGGCTCCGGGGTGCGCCAGCTGGCGCAGCAACTGCTCGACGCCAATGAAATTCCGCTCGACGACCGGCTGGTGCCCGTGGCCGGCCTGAATGCCGCCGAGGAATTGCAGCAGGGGCGGATCGATGCCGCGTTCATCATCGCTGCCGAGAGCGCCCCGGTCGTCCAGGTGCTGATCCGTTCGCCCGGCATCAAGCTGATGAGCTTTGCCCAGGAACGCGCCTACCAGCGCCGCTTCCCCTTCCTGACCAAGCTGACCTTCCCGCGCGGCGTCGCCGACCTGGTCCGCGACTTCCCGCCGGAGGACATCAAGGTGCTGGCGCCGACCGCCAACCTGATCGTTCGCGATGATCTCCATCCGGCGCTGCAGACCCTGCTCCTGCAGGCGGCCAGCGAGGTGCATGGCAAGTCCGGCTTCTTCCAGGATGCCGGCGAGTTCCCGTCCTACAAGGACCAGATGCTGCCGCTGTCGCCCGAGGCCGAGCGTTACTTCAAGTCCGGGGCGTCCTTCCTGCAGCGCTACCTGCCGTTCTGGCTGGCCGTGCTGGTCGACCGCCTGATCGTCATGCTGGTCCCGGTCTTCGTGCTGCTCATTCCGCTGCTCAAGGTGGCGCCGGCGATTTACAACTGGCGCGTGCGTTCCAAGGTTTTCCGCATCTACGGCGAGCTGAAATTCCTCGAAGACGACCTCAAAAATCATTTCGATCCGGCCCGGCTCGCCGACTACCGCAGCCGGCTTGATGCCATCGACGACGAAGCCAGCGTGCTTCACGTCCCGCTCGGCTTCACCGACCTGACCTACACCCTGCGCGAACACGTCAATCTGGTTCGCCACATTCTGGACAAACGGGAAGCTACATCATGAAAGCCTTTCTGGTCGCCAATCCCAAGGGCGGCTCCGGCAAGAGCACACTGGCTACCAACCTGGCCGGCTACTTTGCGAGCAAAGGCGGCGACGTCATGCTCGGCGACATCGACCGCCAGCAATCGTCGCGCGAATGGCTGGCCATCCGGCCCTTCGAGCTGCCGACCATCGAGACCTGGGAGATCGGCCCGGACAAGATCGCCCGGCCTCCCAAGGGCACCTCGCATGTCGTCCTCGACACCCCGGCTGGCCTGCACGGCAAGATGCTCGACCGCGTGCTCAAGCTCTCCTCGCGCATCATCGTGCCGGTCCAGCCGTCCATGTTCGACATGCTGGCGACCCGCCACTTCCTGACCGAATTGCTGGCCGAAAAAGCCGTGCGCAAGGGCAAGGCCGATGTCGCGGTGATCGGCATGCGGGTCGATGCGCGCACGCGCGCCGCCGGCGAGCTGGAAAAATTCTTCGCCGGCTTCGACCTGCCGGTGCTCGCCTACCTGCGCGACACGCAGGTCTACGTCCAGGCCACCGCCGCCGGAATGACCATTTTTGACCTGCCGCCGTCGCGCGCCGAGCGCGATATCGAGCAATGGCAGGCGATCATCGCCTGGGCCGAAGGCGCCTGATTCGCCGCGACCATCGGCCGCAAATGCTACGGTCGGCCCAAAAAAACGGCCAAAATCGCAAAAAATAGTGATGCGTGTTTCCCGGCCCGGAATCAGGTATCTTCCGGTTTTTACAAAAAAATAACGGGAAACACCATGGGAACAGAGCACAACACCGGGGGTGCCGGCGGCGGCACGCCTTTCAACGTCGAAGGGCCGGATGCCGACCTGCACCAGATCGTCATCGTCGGCGGCGGAGCGGGTGGCCTCGAACTGGCCACCAAGCTCGGCGACAAGCTGGGCAAGAAAGGCAAGGCGGCGATCACCCTGATCGAAAAATCCCAGACCCACTTCTGGAAGCCGCACCTGCATGAAATCGCGGCCGGCAGCATGGACCTCGGGACCTACGAGATCAACCACCTGGCCCAGTCCTACTGGCACGGCTACCGCTACCGCTACGGCGAAGTGGTCGGCATCGACCGGGAAAAGAAGCTGGTCATCACGGCGCCCTACATCGACGAAAGCGGCGAGGAAGTCATCGCGCCGCGCGTCTTCCGCTACGACACGCTGGTCATCAGCATCGGCAGCCTGACCAACGACTTCGGCACGCCCGGCGTCAAGGAACACGCCATCGCCCTCGAAACGCCGCAGCAGGCCGCCCGTTTCCATCGCCGCATGGTCAATGCCTGCATCCGCGCCCATGCCCAGCACCAGCCGCGGCAGCCGGGGCAACTGACGGTCGCCATCATCGGCGCCGGCGCCACTGGCGTCGAACTCGCCGCCGAACTGCACAAGACCACCCGCACGCTGGTCTCCTACGGCCTCGACCGCATCGATCCGAGCGAAGACATCCGCATCGTCCTGATCGAAGCTGCGCCGCGCATCCTGCCCGCCGTGCCCGAGCGCGTCTCCGCTGCCGCCATGCGCCTGCTCGGCGAAATCGGCGTCGAGGTGCGCACCGGCGCCGCTGTCGCCGAGGTTCTCGAAAACGGCGTCCGCTTCGCCAGCGGCGAGGAAATGCCGGCCGAACTGGTCGTCTGGGCTGCTGGCGTCAAGGCGCCGGAAATGCTCAAGGATTTCGGTGGCCTGGAATCCAACCGCATCAACCAGCTGGTCGTCCATCCGACGCTGCAGACAACACGCGACGAAAACATTTTCGCCCTCGGCGACTGCGCCGCCTGCGCCTGGATCGGCAAGGAAGGCAACGTCCCGCCGCGCGCCCAGGCCGCCCACCAGCAAGCCTCGCACATGTACAAACAAGTCCTCGCCCGGCTTGAAGGCAAACCGCTGAAACCCTGGCACTACCGCGATTTCGGTTCGCTCGTTTCGCTCGGCAAATACTCCACCGTTGGCAACCTGATGGGCGGCCTGGTCGGTGGCAACATGTGGGTCGAAGGCACCTTCGCCCGCCTGATGTATGTCTCGCTGTACAAGCTGCACGAACTGGCCCTGCACGGCTTCGTCAAGGTCGCCCTCGACACCCTGGCGCGCCTGATCACCCGACGCACCGAGCCTCACGTCAAGCTGCACTGATCTTCAGCGCAAACAAAAAGCCCCGCCTGGAAACAGTGCGGGGCTTTTTGCCGAGTGCAGCCGGGGTTGAATGGGTCCAGCATCCTTCCGCGCTGTCGACCCGAATCGCCCCTCACGGGGGTGGCAGCTTCAGCGCGCCGAACTCAGGGTGATGCCTGGCAACTGCCGAAGGTGTTCCACGTAGCTGCGGTCCGAGTGAAGAATGTGGCCGGTGAACCAGTCTGTCAGAAGCTGCACGACGTTCTTTTCAAGGTTGTCGTGAATGGCCTGAAGCTCGATCTCTTCCAGTTTCAAAAAAAACGACTCATGGGATTGCGCGTGGCCGTCCATGTCGGGAAACCTGAACATTCGCATCAGCGCTTCTTCAAACTGGAAGTGAAACGAAGCAAACTGACGCAGCGCTTCGATCTGATAGTAGATATCAGACCAGGATTTCTGCTGCTGGATTGCCTCAACGACGGCTGCGGCGTGGTGTAGCAACTGCTGGTGCTGTTGGTCGATTTCATCGATACCCAAGGCAAAGGAAGGAAGCCACTGCATAGGTCGGTCCGAGGCGAGCAAATTAGTGATTTATACGTCGGCACGAGTGAGGCCGGTTTGAGCCGTGTCAACTCACCCTGCGATGACGCCGTGGCGCTTGTCAAAAGGGCGCATTCGAATGGCTGCGGGTTCTGATCATCGCTCCGGTGCAACACGGTGGAGGTCTCGTCAGCGCCATGTCAGTGGAGTAGGATAGTCCTGCATGGGATGCGCATCGGGCCGGCATCTGTGAAGGGATATGGGGGGATTATGCTTCGTCGTGAGTTTTTTAAACGGGCGGTACTGTCCATGGCCGTTTGCGCCTTGGGCAATGCGGTTGCCGATGAGCCTGAGGGCGCTGTTTACGGTACCGGAAAGAGCGTATTTTCATTGGCTACTGGAAGCCCGGGGGAACTGGGTTTGCTCAGGGTGCTGGCCGAGGCGTATTGCCGCGAAGCCGATGCCCAGATGCGCTGGGTCAAGGCAGGAACCGGGAAATCGCTCGATCTGCTGCGTGAGCGCAAGGTCGACATGGTCATGGTCCATGCCCCGACGCAGGTTGAAAAGGCCTTGCGCGATGGCTGGGCGACGGGCAAGACCTTGATCGGTTCCAACGAGTTCTACATCGTCGGCCCCAAAGCCGATCCAGCCGGCATCGCGGGTGCCACTTCCGCCAGCGACGCCTACCGACGGATCGCGCAGGCCGGTGCTCCGTTTATATCGCGCGGAGACAATTCGGGAACGCACCAGAAGGAAATGCAGATCTGGCAGCGTGCCAGTATTGAGCCGGGCGGTCCGTGGTACATCGTGACCAAGGACTTCATGACAGCGAGCCTGAAGCGGGCCAATGCCGAGGCCGGCTATTTCATGAGCGATTCGAGTACGTGGATCATGGAGAAGGGCGTCGCGCCCGATTTGCAGATTCTCTACCGTGGCGACAAATTCCTGGTCAATACCTACCATGCGCTGGCAGCGCCAGCTGGGGCAACCCCGGGGCGCGACACCGCGGAGCGCTTCATCGCCTTTGTGGCTTCCTCTCCCGGGCAGGGCATCATCGCGGACTATGGGCGGGATCGCTTCGGCCAGGGGTTGTACAACGACGCCACTTATGCCCGGCAGTACGACTAGCGTCGTCGGCGAAAAAAAGCCCCGCTCTGTTACCAGGCGGGGCTTTTTTTCGGGTACTACCGGGGTCAGTGAGTTTGCAGCGTGACGCCGTGCTTCTTGAAAATGGCTGCGACCGTGCCATCCTTCTGCAGTTCGGCCAGGGCGCCTGCCAGGGCGGTCGAGAGGTCGGCCGCCTCGGCCTTGACGGCCATGCCGACCGGCCAGCCCTTGGGGTTCAGTTCGCCGAGCTTCGCTTCGTCGATGACGAAGCGCGTGTCGCCGCCGAGAGCGCCTTCCAGTTCGCCACGTGGCGCCATGATGGCGGCGATGCTGTCCTCGCGCAGGGCCTTGGCGGCTTCGGCGATGGTGCGGAAATGGACGACATTTTCCTTGAGGCGGCCGCGCAGCACGCTGAGCAGGAAGGAGTCGGCCAGCGATTCGCCTTCGACGCCGATCTTCTCGCGGGTGAACACTTCGAGTGCCACGGCGGCCGAGCCGGCAGGGGCCGGGACGCGCGATGCGACGCGGGCCATGCCGATCACCTCGTAATGGTAGGGGGCGAAAATGCGTACTTTGTCGTTGGCCTTGGCGAGAATCGGGTCAACCGGCACGCGCATCATCACGTCGGCCGGGTTGCCGCGCAGGTAATGGCCTTTCCAGACCATGTTGCGGAGGTCGTCGGCCATTTCCTCGCCGGCCTTGAAACCGATGATTTCAGCTTTCAGCCCCAGCTTGGCGGCGAGCGCCTTGGCAATGTCGACGTCGAGGCCCTTTTCGTTATCGGAGTAGGGCGGGAATTCGTTGTAGACAGCGAAGCTCAGGCGGCCACGCTTGAGTATCGCGTCCATTTCCTCGTCGGCCTGAGCCGGGGCGAGGCTGGTCAGCAGCAATGCTGCGAGCGCCAGAAAAAAGCGGCGGCGGGTGGAAAGCGTCATGGGGTGTCTCCGTAGCTATTGGATGGTTTCGGTTTTGTGCCTTGGATTCTAGACGCTGAAGGCCATGCCTGAAAAGCCGGAAACAGGCCAGGGAAAATATAATGCCTACGTCGGGCAAATTGCCTGACGCAGGCTGCATTCCGGCTTGGAGGCCACAACAAAATGCCGCTGGCGTCATCGGGCCTCCTCGCCGTACTGCGTTACTGTCTTCGTTGGCCCGCCTGGCCCGGGCCGCTTCGCTGCATTTTGTTAGCGCCGCTTACTGCCCGACGTCGATCACGATCTTGCCGAAATGGGCGCCGCTTTCCAGATGCTTGAGGGCAGCGGGCGCGTCGGCAAAGGCAAAGACGCGGTCGACGACCGGCTGGATATTCTGGCTGGAGAGGGCTGCCAGCATGCGGCCGAACATTGCGCGATTGCCGACGAAGATGCCGTCAATGCTGGCCATCGTTGGGATCAGCATGACCGGGTTGGCCTGGCCGGCGAGGCCGGTCAGTACGCCGATGTAGGCGATGCGGCCGCTGGTGCGGACGCAGGCCAGCGAGCGTTCCAGCGTACCCGGGCCGCCGACTTCGACGATCACGTCGGCGCCCAGTCCGTTGGTCAGGCGGCGGACTTCGTCCTGCCATTCCGGATGGGTCTTGTAGTTGATGCCGTGGTCGGCGCCGAGCTTTTTGGCACGGGCCAGCTTGGCGTCGTCGCTGGAGGTGATGATGACCGTGGCGCCGGCCGCCTTGGCGAACTGCAGCGCAAAGATCGAGACGCCACCGGTGCCGAGCAATAGCACGGTCTGGCCGGGTTTCAGGTCGCCGGCTTCGAACAGGGCGTTCCAGGCGGTCAGCGCAGCGCAGGGCAGCGTGGCCGCGGCCTGGTAGCTGACGCTGTCGGGCAGCTTGATCAGGCCGGATTCGTCGCTGACGAAGCGCTCGCTGAGCGCGCCGTCGGATTCCGCGCCGCGGGCGCCGGCAATGTGGCAGCCATCGGCGCGGCCGGCTTGCCAGTGCGGGAAGAACAGGGTCGCAACGCGGTCGCCGACCTTCAGGTGGCTGACCTTGCTGCCGACCGCAACGACTTCGCCGGCACCGTCCGAGCAGGGCACACGGCCGTCCGGGATGGGCGAAAAATAGGTGTTGCGAACGGCCAGCAGGTCGCGGTAGTTCAGCGAAACGGCCTTGATGGCGACGGCGACTTCGGTGTCGCCCAGCGCTGCCGGTTCGAAGCTGGCCAGTTGCAGCGGCGCGTCGGGAGTGCTCGGGCGAAGTTCGTAGCGTTGCATGGGGTTTGTCTCCGGGGAATTGAGTTTGGTTATGGATTTGCCATTCTCTCCTACTCTGCCTCTTAGCGGGAGCATGGATTCATAATCCTACGGTCAGTGCCTTTTTTTGGTCATTTTTCAAAAGTGCATCGAGAAACCATTGCAAGGCCAGGCCGACATGGCGCGTACGCCAGGCGATGTGCAGGGGTAGCACCGGGCGCGGGGCTTCGACCGTTTTCTCGATCAGGCGGCCGCTGGCGATTTCCGGTTCGGCCAGCCAGCGCGGCAGGTGGCCGACGCCAAGGCCGGCCACCTGAGCGCCGGCCTTGGCCCGCAGGTCGGGAACGCGCAGGATGTCCTGGCCTTCGAGCAGGCCGATGCTGCGGGCGTCGAGTTCCTGCGAGGTGTCGGCGACGACGACGGCCCGGTGGCGCCGCAGTTCGCTGCTCGGAATCTGGCCTGGCCAGTCGGCGAGCGGATGCTGCGGCGCGATGGCGAAGACGAAATCGCTGTGCGTGCACAGCAGGCGGCTGGCGATGCCGCTGCGCGAAGGCATGTCGCCGGGGGCGCCGATGACCAGGTCGGCCCGGTCGGTGGCCAGCGCATCCCAGGTGCCGCCGAGCACTTCGCCGCTCAGGCGGATCTGCGTGCCGTGGCCGGCGGCGTAGAACTCGCCGAGCAACGGGAACAGGCGTTCGACCGGAATGACCACGTCGATGGCGATGCGCAGCTCGGCCTCCCAGCCGTTGGCGATGCGCTGGACCCGGCGTTCGAGTTCGTCGGCGGCGCGCAGCAGGTGGCGGCCGTCGTCGAGCAGCGTGCGGCCGGCTTCATTGAGCACGGCCCGTCGCCCGGCGCGGACGAACAGCGTCGCGCCGAGGTCGCACTCCAGCTTGGCGACGGCGTGCGACAACGCGGACGGCACCCGATGCAGCGCGGCCGCCGCGGCGGTGAAGCTGCCATGGCGCTCGATGGCGTCGACGATCTGCAGCAATTCGAGCGATATCTTCATGTGAAAAATATTAAACGAAATGGCGAAAATTGTTCGCTGTTATTGATTGAACGCCTTGATTAACATGCAGCCAAAGCAGTATCAACAATTCACAAGGAGTCTGCCATGATCCAGGTTCGCCCTTCCGACCAACGCGGTTTTGCCGACCACGGCTGGCTGGTCGCCCGCCACAGCTTTTCGTTCGCCGACTACTACGATCCGGCTGAAATGGGCTGGGGTGCCCTGCGCGTGATCAACGAAGACCGCATCGCGCCGAATACCGGCTTCGGCCGGCACGGCCATCGCGACATGGAAATCGTCACCTACATCCTGTCCGGCGCGCTGGAGCACAAGGACAGCCTGGGCCACGGCGGCATCATCGGGCGCGGTGAAGTGCAACGCATGACGGCTGGCAAAGGCATCCTGCACAGCGAGGCCAACCCGCTGGCCGACCAGGAAACGCACCTGCTGCAGATCTGGATCGAACCGGCGCAGCACGGTACGCCGGCCAGCTACGAGCAGCAGGCGCTGCCCGAGGACGAAATGCGTGGCCGCTGGCGGCTGGTTGCCTCGCCCGATGGCGCCGAGGGCAGCACGACGATTGGTCAGGACGCCCGCTTGTGGGCCAGCATCCTGGCCCCCGGCGAGCGCCTCGACTACCGCCTGGCGCCGGGCCGTCTGGCCTACGTGCAGATTGTCTACGGTCGCCTCGAAATAAACGGCAAAACCATGGCTGCCGGTGACGGCGCCAAGATTGCCGAGGAAACCGGACTCGAATTCGTGGCTGGCGAAGAGGTTGAGTTTCTCCTCTTCGACCTGCCGCCTGTCGTTTGAATCACGCTCAATCACCAAGGAAAAATCATGACCAAGACTGTTGTCGTTTATCACTCTGGCTACGGCCATACCCAGCGCGTCGCCCAGCATGTTGCCGAAGGGGCCGGTGGCGAGGCGCTGCCCATTGACGCCGAAGGCAACCTGCCCGAGGGCGCCTGGGAAAAGCTGGCCGACGCCGACGCCATCATCTTCGGCACGCCGACCTACATGGGCGGCCCGAGCTGGCAGTTCAAGAAATTCGCCGATGCTTCGTCCAAGGCGTGGTTCACCCGCGCCTGGCAGGACAAGGTGTTCGGAGGCTTCACCAACAGCGCCAGCCCGGTCGGCGACAAGGGCGCCACGCTGATCCAGTTGCAGACACTGGCCTCGCAGCACGGTGGCCTGTGGGTCAGTCTCGGCATGCTGCCGGCCAATGGCAAGGCAGCGACGCACGCCGACGTCAATCATCTGGGGGGCTCGGTCGGACTGCTCGTCCGTTCCCCGTCCGATGCTGGCGTCGACGAAATTCCGCAGGGCGATCTCGATACGGCCAAACACTATGGCCAGCGCGTCGCCGAAGTCGCCGCCCGCTTGCGCAGCTGACCGGGGCTGCACATCGGCCGGGGCACTGCTATAGTGCAATCATTCCCCGTTGCGGAGCGATTGCATGGCACTGACCACTACCCTGGCCGATCTCTCGGTCGTCCTCGTCGAGCCCTCGTCCATGCAGGCGCATCTGGTCAGTCGCATGTTGACCAGCCAGGGCGTGCGTTCGGTCAAGGTGCTGGAGAGCGGTATGGCGGCGCTGGCCGAACTGAGCGAGCGGCATGAAGGGCTGGTCGTCGTCAGCAGCCTCTATCTGCCGGACATGGCCGGCACCGACCTGGTCGCCGCGATGCGTGAAGATCCGGACCTCGAATCGATCCCCTTTATCCTGATTTCCAGCGAAACCCGGCCGCAGGTGCTCGAACCGGTCCGCCAGTCCGGCGCCTGCAGCATCGTCACCAAGCCGTTCAACGAACAGCAGCTGTCGCGGGCCCTGTACGCCGCGGCGGATTACCTCAATCCGCCGGCCGATGCCGACATGACCGAAATCGACAGCCTGCGCGTCCTGCTGGTCGACGACAGCATGGCTTCGCGGCGCCACCTGCGCCGCATGCTGACCGATCTCGGCATCGACAAGATCACCGAAGCCGCTGATGGCAAGGAAGCGGTGGCGCTGCTCCAGTCGACGATGGTCGATCTGGTCATTACCGACTACAACATGCCGGAAATGGACGGTCGCGAGCTGACGGAATACATCCGCACGCAGAGCTGGCAGTGCGACGTGCCGGTGCTGATGGTGACCAGCGAGCAGAACATGGGCCGTCTGGCTGCCGTCGAGCGGGCCGGCGTTTCCGCTATTTGCGACAAGCCTTTCGAGGCCGGCAGTATCCGCCGCCTGATCACCGAGTCCTTGATCCGATAAGACGGGCAGCTAGCGGGCGCGTTGCAACGATCAACGCAATCAGCACCAACAGCGGATCAAACAGCGCATCCCACAGGTTGGCGAACAGTCCGCCGGCGTAGGCGGCCAGGTCGGCCACCAGAATCATCAGCCAGACATCCCTACGCTTCCACCACAAGGCGATGCCGAGCGGTGTGAGCAGGGCCAGCGGCACCCAGGGCTGGTAACCGAGCGCGTAGGGATCGAATGGCCCCGCGCCGAGCGCCATCGCGTAGAACGGCAGGGCAAAGGCAAGCAATCCGCAGGCGGGTTGCGTCGTCAGCGGCGATGGTCTGCCGGCCAGCTGAAGGGCAGCGAGGGCAAGCAGCGTCAGCGACGGGGTGCCGAAAAATCCGTGCATGGCAGGCGCAATGCCAACCATCATGGCCATCGCCGTGGCCGCCAGTGCGGCCCGTCCGCGCAAGTCGCCGAGCGGCAGCAGGGCAACCAGGGCGCCGAAAATGACGCCGTGAGCGAGCAGGCCGTAGGCGGCTGTCGCGTTCATCGTTGCCCCTCGTCGAGCCAGGCTTCGCTGAAGTGGGCGTAGCGGATGCCTTGCCGGCGCCAGGCGTAGGCAAGGTGGATACGGCCGTCGCGGTCGAGCAGCAGCGCCGGGTCGCTGAATTCGGCGCCGCCATCGGCGGCTGACTCGATGGTCCGGCTGGCCTGCCAGTTCCGGCCCTCGTCGGCCGACAGCCAGAGTTGCAAAGATTGGCGGCCGTCGGCGCCGTTCCCGGCCAGCAGCAGTCGACCGCTTCTGAGGCGCAGTGCGGCGAGCGGGGTGTCGAGGTTGGGCATCGGCATGGCCCCGTTTTCTTGCCATCGGGTGCCGTTGTCGGTGCTGGACATCCGGACGTGGCCTGCGTTTGCGTCGCGCAGCAGGGCTACGGCGCGCTGCGTATCGAGGGCGAGCACGGCCGGTTGCCATGCTGCGTGCGCCGGCAGGCGGGTCTTGCCGAGTATCCTGCCCGTTGGCGACAGGTGAAGGATTTCGCCCCGCAGGCCGAGCAGTTTCAGGCTGGCCGGCAGCGCCAGCCCGCCATCGGCCAGCGGTACGGGCGGCGCCTGCACTTCGCTGCCGAGGTTGGCCAGCGGCGAGGTTTGCAGCCGTCTCGGCTTGGACCAGCTCCTGCCGCCATCGGTGGAAAGGCTGTGGTTGATCGAACTGCCCAGGGTCCGGCTGACGTACCACAGGTGCAGCCAGCTGCCTTCGGCATGGAGGACCGGCTGGCCGAGGTCGCCGATGTAGGCGAATGTGCCGCCGGCGGTGCTTTGCCGGCTGGCGATGACCCGTGGTTCGCGCCAGCCGTCTCGGTCGAGGATGCTGAAGCGGATGACGTTTTCACCATCGCGGACAGCCAGCCAGGCAGCAGCCAGCCGGCCATCGGGGAGCTGGGTCAGCGTCGGGTACCCGGCCTGGCTGTCACTGCGTCCTGGCAGTTCAGCGGAAAACTGCGACGGCAGAGTCGAAGTCGCCGGCGGTGGCGGGCTGAACGCGAGCGTCGGCGGTGCCGGAATGCGCCAGATTGCGGCCGCCAGCGCCAGCGCGAACAGGAGAAGCAGGGCAGGGCGGGAGGTTGGCAGCATGGAGCGTGATTCTAACCCCGAATATTGCGGGAAAGCGTGCTTCGCCGCGGGTTGGCAAAAACGCCGAAGTTTCTTACGGCAGCTGCGTTTTGCGCTCCCGCCGGGGAGCAAATTCGGGGATAATCACGCGAACCTGGGAGTGTGGAAAATAATGCGGATTAAATACTTCGTATTTGGTGCGTCGGCATTCGTCGCAGTGCTCTTTTTCGGCGGCACCTATTGGTCGCTAGACCGCATTTTCGACAACATCGTTCGGGCCAATGCGGCGCGCGCCTCGGAGGCGACGACCCGGATCACCTTCGCTTCGATGTACCAGCTGATGAGCCAGGGCTGGCGGCGCAGCCAGGCCGATGCTTTCCTGCACGCGATCGCCGAGGCCGGCAAGGACAACGGGCTGACGGTGCAGATCTATCGCAGTCAGGTGGTGGTCGATCTTTACGATGAAATCGAGCAGCCGCCGCTCGATGCCGATCTCAAGTCTGTGTTTGCCAACGGCAAGCCGCTGCGCCGCGATACGGCCGATTACGCCCGCCATATCTATCCGCTGGTTGCCGAGGCCAAGTGTCAGCGCTGCCATCGCAATGCCGAGGTTGGCGCCGTTCTCGGCGCCGTCGAGGTGCGTCAGGAGTACGCCAGCCTGCTGGCCGATGCCCGGCGCGACCTGTGGCTGGCTTTTGCCGTGCTCGTGCCGCTGGCAGCGCTGTTGGCCGGCGCCGCCGTCTGGTGGGTCGGGCGGCGGATCGAAGGTTCCCTAGCGGGGCTGCAGGCCGATTTCGATCAGGTCGAAGCGGTCGGCGATCTGCGGAAGATCAGCCTTGCCACGCATGACCTCGGCTTCGTCGAGCTGAACCAGGTGTTCGCCGCGCTGGGCCGGTTGCTGGAAAAGCTGCGGGCCATTGCCATCGACAAGGATATTTTGAGCTTTGAGATTGGCCTGCTGGAAAAATTCGTCATTACCTCGGACGTCGTCCGCGACTGGCGCGAGTATGTCGGGCGCCTGCTTTGCGACATCAACGGCGTTTTGCCGGCCCACACCCTGTTCTCCATTTTCAAGATCGACGACGAAATGTTCGATCTGGAAATTTTCTGGCGCGGGCCGGCCACCGAGCGGACCCGCGCGATGATGGAGCAGCACATTCGCCAGGAACTGGCCACGCTGCCGACTTTCGGCGATGTTGGTGCCTGCAATATCCATCACCACGTCTCCGATACGCAGGCCGAGGTCATCGACCTGACGGAGGCCGAGGTGGCGCTGCGGGTCAAGTCGTTCTTCGTCGAGCAGCCGAAAATCGGCGGCATCGTCGGCATCGGTGTCCATGCCGGAACGCTTGAAGACGACACGCGCTATCTGGTCGTGGAGAGTGTGCTGTCCACGCTGCTCAATCTCGTCGGTTCGGTCAAGGCGATCTACAAATACACGCGCGATCTGGAGTACTACGCGACGCGCGATCCGCTGACCGACCTGTTCAACCAGCGAGTGTTCTGGGAGCTCAGTTCGTACGAGATCGGCCGTGCCCAGCGTCATGGCTACAGCTTCGGGCTGCTGCTGATCGACCTCGACAACTTCAAGCTGATCAACGACAACTATGGCCACATTGTCGGCGACACCTACCTGCAGCGCTTTGCCCGCCAGGTCCAGGGCGCCCTGCGCGACGGCGACATTCTGGCGCGCTACGGCGGCGACGAGTTTGTCGTCATCCTGCCCGAGGCGGAGGTCGATGCGGTGGTGATGGTGGCCGAGCGAATCCGCCAGGCGGTCGATTCTCTGGAAGTGGTTACTGCCCAGGAAGCACGCGTGCACGGCACGGTATCCATCGGGCTGGCGGTCTTCCCGGACCATGCTGACAACGCCAAGGATCTGCTGCTCTTCGCCGACAACATGATGTATCGCGCCAAGGTGGCCGGCAAGGCGCAGGTGGCGGTGCCGACCGAGGACGATGTCGTCTCGATCTTCCGCGACATCACCGAGAAAAGCGTCATGGTGCTGGAGGCCATCGAGGCCAAGCGCGTCGTGCCCTATTTTCAGCCCATCCTCGACATTGCGTCGCGCAAGATCGTCGCCTACGAAGTGCTGTCGCGGATCGAGGTCGGCGGCGAGATCATCCGCGCCGACCAGTTCGTCGAGATCGCCGAGAAAATCGGGGTCATCCACCGGCTCGACATGCTGGTCATCGAGCAGGCACTGACCATCCTCGCCACGCAGGGCCATACCGGCGAAGTCTTCGTCAACCTGTCGCCGCGGGCGCTGGTCTTCAACGAGTTTGCCCGCGACCTGCGGCGCATCGTCAACCGCAGCGGCATCCCGCCTGAGAACATCGTTTTCGAAATCACCGAGCGCGATACCGTCAAGAACCTCTCGCTGCTCGAACGCTTCCTCAACGACCTGAAGAGCGATGGCTTCAAGCTGGCGATCGACGACTTCGGCTCCGGTTTCTCGTCCTTCCACTACCTGCGGCGCTTCCCGATTGACTACCTGAAGATCGAGGGTGACTTCATCGCCAACATGCTGAACAGCGAGAAGGATCGCACCTTCGTGACCAGTATCCGTTCGCTGGCCCGCGACATGGGCATCACCGTGGTCGCCGAATATGTCGAATCGGCCGAGGTGCTCAATGAACTTGTCGGCCTCGAAGTGCAGCGCGCCCAGGGTTACTACGTGGGTCGGCCGGCGCGCGATCTGCTGCCGGTCGATTGGAAGCCGGCGGAGTGAATGCTACGGTCGGCCGGAAAAAACGGGCTAAAACCGGGTTCTTCGGCCGCGCGGCGCCGACGGTTCGGTACTAAACGGGAGACGGGTCGCGGTTTTGATGGCTTTTGTCCTGAAAACTGTAGCCTGTCCCTAAATAGTGTTCGCCGGATTAGCCATCGGTTCTCGCAGAACGCCGCCGCTTGGTTTTCGGTGCTGCGGTGGGGTAGCCGTCAAGGCCAACGGCGGCGGCAGTAAACATTGCCATTGCTTTACGGCTGATGTGGCCGCCTTGCTCCATATATGCCATGGCCAAGTCGCGGATGCCGCCCGGGAACCGTATCTTGAAGTTGATTGCTCCCAATTGGCTCGCTATGTCCGCTAGAGCTTGCGCCGAGAAGTGCGACGTAATGACCTCGCGCTTCTTGACCCGGACAGTACTGATCCGGCCAAGGTCTTCGGCAGACCAATGCCACATGCCATGGGCCAGAGCATCGCGAGCATCTTTCAGTGCGAGGATGGCGTCATATTGCCGCTGGAGAGCCTTCGTTTTCCGTTTGGGAGCCTTGTCGGCAACTCTTTCCTTCCAAAGATCAAGTACGGCAGTGAACTGAATATTGTTCATCTCTTTTGGTAGCGAATGAATCTCCTCGCCACCAGTAACGAATGTCTTTAGCGTCTGCATAAAGACCTCGTGCTCAAGCGATGCCCAATGAATGAAGATCATGCCAACGAAGTGAACTTCACTATCGGAGAGTTCAGGATTCCATTGGTGAACGACAGACTGGTTTCGAGAGCGAGCGGGCATGAGATGGCTAACGTGGAGATGGCCGGCGCCGCGCGGTTTTATCGCGCAGCGTCCAGCGACCAAAGGGAGCGAGATCGACCGCTGGGTTGGGCCTCACTCGGTAGGACATGGGAACATTCGCTTCAAAGCCAACGAAACGACGAATGGAAGCTGAACTTCTCTCCACTTTGTGCCTAGTGCTTCCCGCAGAAACTCGGGGCTTTTCAGTTCCGCGTCAAGTACGCCTCTTAGCAGTTCTGGAGTTAGCCGAACCTGGGACGGGAAGCAAAGTACCTTGCGCTCACCTATTTGAAAGGCTTGCGAGCCGGTTTGAGCCAACTGTATGGTTTGAGCCATGCCAGAGAAGTAGGCGTTAACGGTTGCCTTTGCCATGAATGGTTCTGTCTTCGGGTCTCTCGACTCCGAGCGGCGGACCAATTGCTCGTAGCCGTCAATATCCATTGCCAATACTGCCGGCGAAATGACGTAGCCAAGGCAGAAAAATGTGGCGACTGCAAAGGTAGGAAGGTGCATCGATGAACTTTCTAAGAGGCCCAATGCGTAGTAGACGACAAACTGTCGCCTACTCCGGTACCCTGTCTGATAAGCTGGCCGGTAGGACAGCCAGTAATCCTTGTGCAGGAATGGTTCTGAGTATTTTCTTGCATATTTCCTCACGTTACCGGGCAACAAACCGGACAGTATGAATTTTTGGCTGGAATTGCAATTGGCATTTGCTGGCGCGCTGTTCCGGTTCGTGCCGACGTGAGGGCGATGAATTCAAATTCGGCCATTTTTTTGGGGTGACCGTAGCATTGTGCCTCGGTGGCGATTTGCGACCTTGCCGGGTTGATCCGGGTAGTCTGCGGGGGTGACGCCGGTACATGTAAACGGGAACGCGCTGGCCGGCCGCGGTAAAATTGCGCTCATGAATTCCCCGCGCTACGTCCACCTCCGCCTGCATTCCGAATACTCAGTCACCGATGGCATCGTGCGCATCGGCGACGCCGTCAAGCGCGCTGCCGGGGACGGCATGCCGGCGATGGCGGTGACCGATCTCGGCAACCTGTTCGGGCTGGTCAAGTTCTACACCGGGGCGCGTGGCAAGGGGGTCAAGCCGGTGGCCGGGGCGGATGTCTGGATCGCCAATCCGGAGGCGCCGGAGGATGCCTATCGGCTGCTGCTGCTTGCCCGCAACCGGACCGGCTATCAGCAGTTGTGCGAACTATTGACCAAGGCCTATCTGGTCGAAGGCCGGCGCGACCGGGCTGAAATTCGTCGGGAGTGGTTTTCGGAAATTGGCAGCGACGGCCTGATCGCCCTGTCCGGGGCGCATCTCGGCGATGTCGGCGAGGCCTTGCTGAACGGCAATTTCGACCTGGCCGGCGAGCGCGCCAAAGCCTGGGAGGCGATCTTTCCCGGTGCCTTCTATCTCGAAGTGCAGCGCTACGGTCAGCCGCAACAAGAAGCCATTGTCCAGCAGACAGCAGACCTGGCCGGCGAAACCGGGATTCCGCTGGTCGCCACGCATCCGATCCAGTTCCTGAACCGCGATGACTTCCAGGCGCACGAAGCGCGCGTCTGCATTGCCGAAGGGTATGTGCTGGGCGATCACCGCCGGCCGAAAATCTATACCGAGGAACAGTATTTCAAGACCCAGGCCGAGATGGCCGAGTTGTTCGCCGACTTGCCGGAAGCGCTGGAAAACACGCTGGAAATCGCCAGGCGCTGCAATATCGAGATGACGCTGGGCAAGAACTTCCTGCCCGATTTCCCGATTCCGCCGGGCATGACCATCGACGAATACCTGGTCGAGGAGGCGAAGAAGGGCCTGGAGGTCCGTCTCGCCGAGCTCTACCCGGACCCCGAGGAGCGCCTGAAGCGCCGGCCGGAATACGACGACCGGCTCGTCTTCGAGTGCAAGACCATTCTCCAGATGGGCTTCCCCGGCTACTTCCTGATCGTGGCCGACTTCATCAATTGGGCCAAGAACAACGGCGTGCCGGTTGGGCCGGGCCGGGGTTCCGGCGCCGGTTCGCTGGTCGCCTACAGCCTGCGTATTACCGACCTCGATCCGCTGGCCTATGCCCTGCTGTTCGAGCGCTTCCTGAACCCCGAGCGGGTGTCGATGCCCGACTTCGACATCGACTTTTGCCAGGACAACCGCTGGCGGGTTATCGAGTACGTCCGCGAGCACTATGGGGCGCAGGCAGTCAGCCAGATCGCCACCTTCGGCACGATGTCGTCGAAGGCGGTGATCCGCGACGTCGGCCGCGTGTTCGGCATGCCCTACTCGATGTGCGACCGGATTTCCAAGCTCATCCCCATCGTCCAGAACAAGCCGGTGTCGCTGGCCGAGGCGCTGGAACAGGAGCCGCAGCTCAAGGAAATGATGCAGGGCGACGGTGATGGCGAGACCATCCGCGAACTGTTCGACCTGGCCGGCCGGCTGGAAGATCTGACCCGCAACGTCGGCATGCACGCCGGCGGCGTGTTGATCGCGCCTGGCAAGATCACCGACTTCTGCCCGATTTACCAGGCCACCGGCAGCGACGCCTCGCCGGTCTCGCAATTCGACAAGGACGACGTCGAGAAGGCCGGCCTGGTCAAGTTTGACTTCCTGGGCCTGCGCAACCTGACCATTATCGAGCTGGCCGTCGAGTACATCCGCCGGATGACCGGCGAGAAGCTCGACCTGATGTCGCTCGGCTTCACTGACCCGGCCGCCTACCAGATCCTCAAGGACGCCAATACGACGGCGATCTTCCAGGTCGAATCGGAGGGCATGAAGAAGCTCTTGAAGAAGCTGGCGCCCGACCGTTTCGAAGACATCATCGCCGTGCTGGCGCTCTATCGTCCCGGCCCGCTCGGCTCCGGGATGGTGGACGACTTCATCCTGCGCAAAAAAGGCCAGCAGAAGATCGACTATTTCCACCCCGACCTGACCGCCTGCCTGTCGCCGACCTACGGCGTCATCGTGTACCAGGAACAGGTGATGCAGATCTCGCAGATCATCGGCGGCTACACGCTCGGTGGTGCCGACATGCTGCGCCGGGCGATGGGCAAGAAGAAGCCCGAGGAAATGGCCAAGCACCGCGAGACCATTGCCGCCGGTGCCAAGGAAAAGGGCTACGACCCCGCGCTGGCCGAGCAGCTGTTCGACCTGATGACCAAGTTCGCGGAATACGGTTTCAACAAGTCGCACACTGCCGCCTACGCCGTCGTCACTTATCACACGGCCTGGTTGAAGGCGCATCACTGCGCGGCCTTCATGGCGGCGACCATGTCCTCCGACATGGACAACACCGACTCGGTCAAGATTTTCTACGAGGACACCATCGCCAACAAGGTGAAGGTGCTCGGGCCGGATGTGAACGCCTCGAATTACCGTTTCGAGCCGGTCGACCGCGGCACCATCCGCTACGGCCTGGGGGCGGTCAAGGGGACCGGCGAGCAGGCAGTGAACGTGATCCTCAAGGCACGTGAAGCCGACGGGCCGTTCAAGGACCTGTTCGATTTCTGCAAGCGTTGTGACAAGCGCATGGTCAATCGCCGCACCATCGAGGCGCTGATCAAGGCCGGCGCCTTCGACTGCATCGCGCCAGCGACAGGTTCAGGACAGGCCGACCGCTGCAAGCTGCTGGCCTCGGTCGGCGTGGCCATGGACTTCGCCGAGCAGGCCGAGCGCAACGCCATGCAGACCAGCCTTTTCGACATCGCCGATGTTGCCGACGAGCATGCGCCGGAATACGTCACGGTCCGTCCGTGGGACGAGAAGACCAAGCTGATGGAAGAGAAGACGGCGCTCGGTTTCTTCTTCTCCGGTCACCCGTACAACACCTGCAAGAAGGAATTGTCGCGCTTCGTGCGCCGGCCGCTGAACCGCCTGGAACCGGCCAAGGAAATGACGACGCTGGCCGGCCTGGTGGTCGGGGTGCGCACCCAGATGACCCGGCGTGGCAAGATGCTCTTCGTGCAACTGGATGACGGCACCGGGATGATCGAAGTCTCGGTCTTTAATGAGCTGTTCGAGGCCGAGCGGGCCAAGATCATTACCGATGAAGTGCTGGTCGTCGAGGGCAAGGTCAGCTACGACGATTTCTCGGGCGGCAACCGGGTTGTCGCCGACAAGCTGATGACCCTGGGCGAAGCTCGCGCCCGCTTTGCCCGGCACTTGCTGCTGAAGATGAACGGCAACTCGGACGCCCAGAAGCTACGTTCGCTCCTCGCCCCCTTTGCGCCGGGCCCAGCGCCGGTGCGCATCCGCTATCGCAATGCAGTGGCCGAATGCGAACTGGTGCTCGGCGAAACTCTCCGCGTCCGTCTCGACGATGCCCTGCTCGAGGCATTGGGCAATTGGCTGCAGCCGGAAAACGTCGAGATCGTCTACAACGGCTGAACGGCCAAAGAAAAAGGGCGCCATCGGGCGCCCTGATTTTGGCCACTTTTTCGGCCTGACCGTAGCATTTGCTACGGCCGCGCCGGTTTCGGCTATTTCAGCAGATCGGTGTTGAAGCCGACGCGCACGGCACCCCAGTGGCGGCCGTTGATCACGATGGGCATCGACAGGTCGTTGAGGATTTCGCCGGTGTCGCGGACATAGGTCTGGAACAGCGACGGCTTCTCGTTCTTGGCCAGCTTGAGGCCGACCGGGTCGTTGAAGATGCGCTTGTGGCGGCTCTTTGCCAGGTCGACGGCCGGGTCGCCGGTCGGCGGATTGGAGAACTGGCTGTTGTGGGCCGGAGCGTAGCCGTTGTTGTCGACCGACAGCGAGTAGGTCAGGCCCGGGAAATCACGCAGCAGGTCATCGTAGATGCGGGTCAGTTCGGCATCACACTGGCTATCGTAAGACGCCGTGTAGCGCTTCGGATTGGAGCCGGGGATTTCCTTGTACGACTGATCAAAGATGTTAACTCCGCGGTCAGTCATCTTTTGCAGTACGTTGCCGACGTTGTCGCGGAAGCCCGTGACCTTGTCGTGCAGGGTGTCGAACATGCTGTTGCCGGTCCGGAAATCGGCCAGCGTGCATTGCAGGTCTTCGGTCGATTCGCGCAGGGTCTTGGCCGAGTCGAGACACTGCTTCATGCGCCCGGAGATGTCGCGCGAATGGTCACGGATTTCCTCGACTTCGCGGTGGATGGCCTGGTTGCTTTCGCGCAGCTGGTAGATGGCCACGGAGATGGTCGACAGCTGGTCGGTCGTCCGCTTGAAATCTCCGACCATGGTTGTCAGGTCGGCGGCCGAGGTTTCGATGTATCCGTTGGCGCGGGTCACTTCGCCGACGATGGTCTTGGTTTTATCGGAGGTGTCGGCGACCAGGTTGATCATCGACTGCGTATTCTGGCCGATGACCTGGGTCGCGGTCTTGACCTTCTCGGCCAGCTTACGCACTTCGTCGGCGACGACGGCGAAGCCGCGGCCGGCTTCGCCGGCACGGGCGGCTTCGATCGCGGCGTTGAGCGCCAGCAGGTTGGTCTGGTCGGAAATGTCGTTGATCAGCGAGACAATCTCGTTGATCTTCATCGAGCTGGTGTGCAGTTCGCCGACCGTCGACGAGAAATGCTCGATATGCTGGTTGGTCGAGCGCATCGTCGAGGCGACGGTCTCCATCTGCTCCAGCGAACGCTGGGCGAGGTCGAGATTGTTGTGCGTCGAAGCCTGGATGGCATCGGAATTCATCGCCACTTCGCCGACCGACTGATTGACCCGGTTGCTCGAGTCGAAGACGTTGGCCGCCAGAACTTCCTGGCGGCGCACGGCATCGTCGGTCTGCTGCACCAGATGGTTCATCCGCGCTGCGTTGGCAGCAATGCTGATGCTCCGTTCGCGCGAGTGCGATATCAGCGTGCGTACGCGACTGAAGAAACGATTGATGTTGCCGGAGATTCGTCCCGCGGTGTCATTGCCTGGAGAACCTACCGTGTGGGAAAGATCAGCGGAGCCGTCGGCGATGGCCGTGATGTCACGGTCGATCTTGTCGTAAGCCGAGCTGTTTCCGAAAAATCCCATATTTGTCTCCTGAGCTATTTTTTATGTACGGCCCGCCGGGATAGGGCTGGTCCTGGTCAAATCTGTCTGGTGCGGTGGCCGGTATTTTCCGGCTTCAGGCCGTGATGCGCTGGCGAGCTGCCAGGCGGCCGAGCAGGAAGCCCTTGATTTCGTGGAAAGGGATCGGTTTGCCGAACAGGGTGATGTCCGACGGTAGTCCGCGCTTGAGCACTTCCTCGCGGTCGATGGCGCTGACGACGATGATGTCCATCCGGGCTAGGTCCGGGTTGGCACGCAGGCGGCGGATCATTTCGAAGCCGTCCATGCCGGGCATCATCAGGTCGGCAATCAGGATGTCTGGGACACGTTGGCCGACTTGCAGGAGACCGTCAAACCCGTTGGCAACGATGCGCAGCTTGACTGGCAGATTCCAGCTGTCGAAGGTCATCTGGTAAAGCATCTGCAGGGTCTGGTCGTCTTCGGCGATCAGGATGTCAAGCTGGCCGCCAGCTTCCTGGGCACTGGGTGTCAGGTTGCGGCGTCGGGCGAGCAGGGTTTCAACCGACGCGACCGGAATGCGGCGGTGACCGCCGGCGGTTTTCCAGGCTTCGAGAACGCCATTTTCCACCATGTTTTGCACGGTGCCGAGGGAAACGCCCAGTCGCAGGGCCGCTTGCCGGGTGCTGAGATATTCGGTGTCCGCCATGATTGATCTTCTCTGGTGAAATTACAAATTCAGCAAATTCTATCCTGTAATCCTGCTACACCACAATAAAAAAAACCCGACGGTTTTCCGGTCGGGTTTTTGTGCCTTGCTTGCCGCGCAGAAGACGCGTGTTTACAGCTTCTTCGCGTTCCTGGCCAGGTAGGCAGCAACGCCTTCGGTCGAAGCGACCATGCCGGGCTTGCCTTTGTTCCAGCCGGCCGGGCAGACTTCGCCGTGCTCTTCGAAGAATTGCAGGGCGTCGACCATGCGCAGCATTTCGTCGATGTTGCGGCCGAGCGGCAGCATGTTGACGACTTGGTGCATGACCACGCCGGTCTTGTCGATCAGGAAGGAACCGCGCAGGGCGACGCCGGCGGCTTCGAGTTCGACGTCGTAGGCGCGGCAGATTTCATGCTTGACGTCGGCGACCAGCGGGTAGCCGACCTGGCCGATACCGCCTTCCTTGATCGGGGTGTTCTTCCAGGCCAGGTGGGTGAACTGGGAGTCGATGGAGACACCGATGACTTCGACGCCGCGCTGTGCGAATTCTTCAAGGCGATGATCGAAGGCGATCAGCTCGGACGGGCAGACGAAGGTGAAATCGAGCGGGTAGAAGAACAGAACGACGGGCTTGCCCTTGAACTGGGAGAGCTTCAGTTCCTTGATTTCGTTGTTGCCATAAACGGCGGTGGCGGTGAAGTCAGGGGCTTGCTTGCCAACGAGAACGGCCATGGGGAACTCCTTATCGTGATGGTTTCAAGGTTGGGGGGAAACATGCAATTTAACGAAGCGGGGAGGGTGTGTCAAACCGGTTTCGTGTCTTGAAATAGACCGCGCGGGCTTGTATTACTGGTGACGGTCGCTGGCATAATTACAGCATCAAAATAACGAAAGCCAAGCGTGCTGGCGGAGGGGCTGGAACGTGCTTAAGGTGCTGGTTTTTCTGCCGGTGGTGGGGGCCGCTTTGCTGGCCCTGCTGCCGGCTCGCCGCGCCTTGCCGTTGTGGCAGCTGGCGATGACCTTTACCGTCGCTGCGCTGGGCTACGCCCTGTGGCTGGCCGGGCAGTTCGACCCCGCCGGGCCGGCTGTGCAGATGGCCGAGAGCCGGGCCTGGAATGTCCGCCTCGGTTCCTATTTTGCACTCGGTGTCGATGGCATTTCGCTGGCCATGGTGCTGCTCACGGCCTTGCTGTCGCTGATTGCCGTGCTTGTCTCGCGGCGTATGGAAGAGGGCGCGCGGCTCTATTTCCTGCTCGTGCTGCTGCTCGAATCGGCGATGTTCGGCGTGTTCACGGCGCGTGACTGGTCGCTGTTCTATGTCTTCTGGGAAGCGACGCTGCTGCCGCTGTTCTTCCTGATCGACCGGCTGGGCGGGCCAAACCGGCAACGGGCGGCGCTCAACTTCTTTTTGTATACGCTGGGCGGCTCGGTGTTCATGCTGGTCGCCCTGCTTTTTCTCTACGACGCGGCACCCGGCCACAGCTTCGCGATGGCCGACATGGCCGAGGGTGGGCGCGGCCTGCCGCTGCAGACGCAACTGTTGATCTTTGCCGGCTTCTTCATCGGCTTCGGCGTCAAGATGCCGGTCTTCCCGCTGCATGGCTGGTTGCCGCTGGCCCACGTCGAGGCGCCCAGCCCGGTGTCCATCCTGCTCTCTGGCGTGTTGTTGAAGATGGGCGCCTACGGCCTGATCCGCGCAGCCGAAACCTTGCCCGCCGCGTTGCTGGCGACGCAGGACTGGCTGGCCATCCTCGCCTTCGCCAGCCTGCTTTACGGCGGCATCCTGGCCTGGCGGCAGCAGGATCTGAAGGCAATGGTCGCCTATTCGTCCATCTCGCACATGGGCATCGTGCTGCTCGGCATCGCGACGCTCGACGTGACCGGCCTGACCGGGGCGGTGATGCAGATGGTGGCGCATGGCCTGACGGCCGGTCTGCTCTTTCTGGTCGTCGGTCTGCTCTACCAGCGCACGCACAGCCGTGACCTAGCTGACTACCATTCGCTGCTCGGCAGTGCGCCACGATTCGCCTTCTTCGTCGCCTTCGGTCTGCTGGCGGCAGTCGGTCTCCCGGGCAGCGCCGGCTTCATTGCCGAACTGCATGTGCTGGTCGCCGCCTGGCAGCGCTGGGGCGCCTGGGTGTTGCTGCTTGGGCTGGCCATGCTGGTCGGCGCAGCCTACGGTTTGCGCGTCGTCGGTCGCCTTTGCCTGCCTGGCGAAGCCATGGAAATCGCCGACATGACGCGCACCGAGACGATCGCCGCCGGCCTGCTCGCCGCCTGCATCGTCGCCCTCGGCGTCTGGCCGGCGCCCTTGCTTGATCTGGTCGCCGACAGTGTCGGCCAGGTTGCCCGCTGGTTCGGCGGTTGAGATGAGCGCCGATCTTCCCATCCGCGAACGGCTCGCTCACTGGATCGAGCATCAGGCCCACGTGCTGCCGGCGCAGGCACCGATCCGCGATTTCGTCCATCACAACACGCTGCACGGCTTCCAGCACCTGCCTTTCGCCGAGGCCCTGACGGTGGCCAGTGCGCTGACCGGGGCGAGGACTTACTGGCCGGAGGAAAAATTCCGCGCCTGTCTGGCCGGCGGACGGATCACCCGTGACGATCTGGACGCGGCGCTCGACGACCATGGCGTGGCCGGCCTCGACGTGCCGCTGGTCCGTGCCCTGACCCGGCGCGACATCCTGCTCGCCAGCCTGCTGGCCGGCATGGAAGTGCCGGCCAACAGCCGGCTGGCCTGGTTGAAGCAGGAAAGCGAGGCTAGCGGCAATTTCGATTTTGGCCATTTTTTACCGCCGACCGTAGCATTTGATGCCGAAGCCGCTGCCCAGCCGTGGCGGGAGGCCGCGCTGGCTCGCTGGGATGAACTCTGCGGCCGGGTTGGCAAGACGTGGACCTGGCGCGCCCTGCTCGAACACCTGACCGGCGAGGACGTCCTCGAACGCGTACGCAGCATCCTGCAGCGCCATCTCGCCGCCCATCTCGACCTCGGCGTCGCCGCCTGGCGCAATCCCGCCCGCGAGTGCGGCTTCTTCGCCGCCTGGCGGGCCAGCGCCGGCTTCGACATGGCCTGGGAAATGGACGAGCTGCCCAACGTCCGCGACGAAGTGCTGCACCTGCCCGACAGCCCGCTCGACGTGCTGCTTGAAGAACTGCCGCGCTTGCTGCCCGACGACAGCCTGTGGGGTGGCTACCTCGAACGCCTGAGCCTGGAATTGCCCGGCTGGTCCGGCATGTTCCTGTGGCGCGAACGCAATCCCGGGCGCGGCGACGGCACACCGGTCGCCATGCTCGACTACCTGGCTGTCCGCGTGCTGCTCGAACGGCTGCTCATCGACGACCTGCTGCGTCGCCTGAGTGGGGCGCCGATGACGCTGGCCGAACTGCAGGCACACTTTGCGGCACGGCCGGAGGAATTCCTGGTCCGCGATGCGCTTCACCAGCCAGGCCTGCCCGAGGACTTGCAGGGACGCGCCGCATATCTGGTCGAGCTGGCCCGCAACGGCCATGTCGATGCCGACGCCTGGCGGCATCTGGCCGAAGTGTTGGCGCCGGCGCTGGCCGGGACGCAGCGCGACGGTGTCGCCTGGCAGTTGAGCGCGCTGTGCCGCCAGCTTGGATTGAGCGCTGACGATGCGAGCCGATTGAGCGCCGACGAGATCGGCACCCTGCACGCGACGGCATCCTCGCTGACCCAACAGCAACGCGGCCAGATCTGGCTGCTCGCCTACGAGCGCCACTATCGCGCGCAATTGTTTGCGGCGCTGACCGCCAACCATCCCCGGCAATCAGCACCGGCCATGCCGTCGGCCCAGGTCGTGCTGTGCATGGACGACCGCGAGGAGGGTACTCGCCGGCACCTCGAGGAAATCGCGCCGGACATCGCCACCTACGGCGCTGCCGGCTTCTTCGGCGTGCCGATGCTGTGGCAGGGCGTGGACGATGCGGCGCCGACGGCACTTTGCCCGGTTGTCGTCCAACCGACGCATCTCGTCCGCGAAGTGGCGGCCGCAGGTGCCGGGGCGCAACTGGCCGCCCATCTCGCCCGGCGTGAAAGTCGCCTCGGCTGGCGCGAGCGCTTCTATCAGGCGACCCGACGCCATCTGGTGGCCGGGCCGCTGCTGACGGCGCTCGGCGCCGCGCCGGCATTGGCCGGGCTGGCTGCCGTGACGCTGGCGCCGCGCTGGGCGGGTGAAGCGGCCCGCCGCTGGCGCGATTGGCACGACGGCCGGCTGGCGACCACGTTGGCCCTGACCGCCGAGCAGGCGGTGGCGGCAACGCCTGAGCAGCCGCAGGTCGGTTTGACCGACGGCGAGCAGGTTGCCCGCGTCGAAGTCTTCCTGCGCATGATTGGTCTGACCGACGGTTTCGCGCCGCTGGTCCTGATTCTCGGCCACGGCTCGGGCAGCCGCAACAACCCGCACCTTTCTGCCTACGATTGCGGCGCCTGCTCCGGTAAGCACGGTGGACCGAACGCCCGGGTCTTCGCGGCGATGGCCAACCGTCCCGTCGTGCGCGCCGGGTTGGCCGCCCGCGGCGTGAGCATTCCCGACGCCACCTGGTTCGTCGCCGCCGAGCACAATACCGGCGACGATGGCATCGAGTGGTACGACCTCGACAGCCTGCCGGAAAATTTCCAGCCGGCTCTCGACACGCTGCTCCGGCAGGTCAACGAAGCCTGCCGGGCCCATGCCGCCGAACGCTGTCGCCGGCTGGCCTCGGCGCCGCACCGCCCGACGCCTTGGAGGGCGCGCCAGCACATGCTTGGCCGCACCAGCGACATCTCGCAGGCCCGGCCGGAACTCGGCCACGCGACCAACGCCGCTGCCTTCATCGGCCGCCGGGCGATGAGCCGCGGTCTCTTCCTGGACCGCCGGGTATTCCTGATTTCCTATGACCCGACGACCGACGCCGACGGCGCCATCGTCGAGAACATCCTGCTCGCCGCCGGCCCGGTCGGCGCCGGCATTGCGCTCGAATACTATTTTTCGACTGTCGATAACGAGCGCTTCGGCTGCGGCTCGAAGATCACCCACAATATCACCGGCCTGTTCGGGGTCATGGAAGGCGCCGATTCCGACCTGCGCACCGGCCTGCCCTGGCAGATGGTCGAGATCCACGAGCCGATGCGCCTGTTGGTCGTCGTCGAACAGACGCCGGAAGTGCTGGCCGCCATCCTTGAACGCCAGCCAGCGCTGCAGGAACTGGTCGGCAACGCGTGGATCGTTTTGGCCTCAAAAAACCCATCGACCGTAGCATTGCAGCTGTATTGCCCGCGCCGCGGCTGGTTGCCGTGGTCCGGCCCGGCCGTGCTGCCACAGGTGGCGCGCTCGACCGACTGGTTCGCCGGCGAAAGCGAAGCGCTGGCGCCGGCCATCGTTCTTGGGGGCGTCCGATGATGGCGCTGCTGATCCATCTGCCCGACTGGGTCTGGCTGGTGCCCGGCCTGCCGCTGCTCGCCGTCGTCATCAACGGCAGCCGTGTGCTGCTCGGCCGGGCCAGCGGCGATGCCGCCGAGCCGTTGACGGCGCGCCTCTCCTCGCTGGCCGCATTCGGCGGCCTGTTGCTGCTGCTCGCCATCGACGGCGTGGCGCTGACCCAAGGCGCCCCGGGGCATCGCGTCCTCGGCCACTGGTTTGGTTCGGGCAACTGGGCCGGTACTTTCTCGTTCATGCTCGACCGGCTGTCGCTGACGCTGGGCACGCTGACCGCGCTGATCGGCTGGCTGGTCGTCCGCTTCTCGGCTAACTACCTGCACCGCGAGGCCGGCTTCCACCGGTTCTTCATCGGCCTCACCTTCTTCCTGGCCGGCATCCAGCTCGTGCTGTTGGCCGGCAATGGCCTGCTCGCCTTCGTCGGCTGGGAAATGTGCGGCATCTCGTCCTTCCTGCTCATCGGCTATGCCTGGCACCGGCAGGTGGCCACCGGCAATGCGCTGTTCGCCTTCGTCACCAATCGCGGCGGCGACGCCGGCTTCCTGCTCGGCCTCGGGCTGGCCGCGGCCTGGCTCGGCAGCTTCGAATGGACGGCGCTGGCCAACGCGAAGCAGCTCAGCGTGGTCGACGACCGCTTGCTGGTCATCGGCTTCGTCATCGCCGCGCTGGCCAAGTCGGCGCAACTGCCGTTCTCGGCGTGGATCAGCCGGGCGCTGGAAGGGCCGACACCGTCGTCGGCGATCTTTTACGGCGCGGTGATGGTGCACGCCGGCGTCTACCTGATGCTGCGGCTCGAACCGCTGCTCGTCCAGGTCCCCGACGTGATGCTCGGCCTGGTCGTCGCCGGGGCGCTCACGGCGATCTACGCCTGGCTGTGCGGGCTGGTCCAGACCGACGTCAAGTCGGCGCTGATCTTCGCCACGCTGTTCCAGGTCTCGCTGATGTTCGTCGCCATTGGGCTGGGCTGGACGACGCTGGCCCTGGTCCATCTCTGTCTGCATGCCGCCTGGCGGGTCTGGCAGTTCCTGGTCGCCCCGTCCTGGCTGCAGCTCTCTCGACAGCGACCGAAACCGCCGCCTGCCTGGCTGCGCAACAACCAGTTGCTGTATACCGTCGCCGTGCAACGCTTCTGGCTGGACAAGCTGTCGCAGACGCTGCTCGTCGAGCCGACGGCCGCCTTTTCCCGCGACCTACGGGCCCTCGAGGAGCATTTCATCGACCACGCCATCGGTCAGCCGGGGCAAGGCAAGCCGGTCCATCACGACCGCCCGCTGGTCGTCGCCGACGGCCTGCCGGGGCGCCTGTTGGGCTCGGTTTCGGATGCTTTGCAGCACATCGAATACCGCCTGTTGCTGCGCGGCAAGGGCGGCACCGCCGAGAAGCTGATGCACCGGGCCGGCGCCTACCTGCGGACGCTGGAAACCCTGCTCGAACAGCCGCGCTACCTGATGATGGCGGTGATGGCGACTTTCGTGGTGATCCTCTGATGAACGGGCTGCGCGAAATCTTCTGGAACGAGCAGGCCGGCCTGCCGCTGCTGCTTTGTCTGCAGCTGCTGCCGCTGATCGGCGCCGCCGTCGTCTATGCCTTGAAGGAGCGGGCCAGCGCCGTGCTGCTCGGCAAGGTCTTCGCGCTCGCCGAGTTGGGACTGGCGATCATTGTCGTCAGCCGGATCAATCCGCTGTCGCCGGCGCTGCAACTGGCCGAACGCTTCGCACCGCTGGCCTACCATGTCGCCGTTGATGGCCTCAGCCTGCTCTTTGTGTTGTCGACGGCATTGCTGACCCTGCTGATGACGCTGTACGGCATGAGTCGCGGCATGATCTCGCCGGGCCGGCTGTTTGCCGTGCTGCTGCTGGCCGAGGCCGGGCTGATCGGGATGCTGGTCACGGTCAATGTGGCGTGGTTCGCCGCTTTTTCAGCGCTGGAGTTGTGGTCGGTCGTTTACTTGCTGCGCCGCTGGGCTTCGTCGCGCGCCGAAATCCAGGCGCTGGCGCGTTTCGTCCAGTATCAGGCCTTCGGCTGGGCGCTGTTCGCGGCTGGCTGCCTGGTGCTCGGCTGGGGCCATGCCGAGGCGACCGGCGGGCGCTGGAGTTTCGATCTGTTCGACCTGGCCGGTGTCATTCCGGTCGGCAAGTTCCAGACGGCGGCCTTCTACCTGCTGTTCTACGGGCTGGCCGTGCGCACGCCGCTCTTTCCGCTGCACGGCTGGTTGCCCAACATGGCGCAGCACGGCCTGATCGCCGTCGCCCCGGCGCTGATGGTCGGGGTCAAGGTCGGTATCTACGGCATGCTGCGCTTCGTCCTGCCGCTGACGCCGGGTGCGGTCCAGACCTGGCAGCCCTACGTCGTCGGCTTCGCCATGGCCGGCGTTTTCTTCACGGCGGCGCTCGCCTTCCAGCAAAGTAACCTGCGCCGGCTGCTCGCCTTTGCCGTGGTCAGTCACACCAGCCTGCTGGTCATCGGCCTGTTCAGCCTGCACGAGTCGGGCATCCAGGGCGCCATGCTGCTGGCCGCCAACTTCGGGCTGGCGGTGACCGGCATGTGGTTCATCGTCGGCTTCGTCTTCCGGCGCACCGGGACGACCGAACTGCACGAACTATCCGGCCTGTTCGAACGCATCCCCTTCCTCGCCATCGCCTTCCTGACCTTTGGCCTGGCCATTGTCGGCATGCCCGGCACGCCCGGCTTCGACGCCGCCCACCTGATCCTCGAGGCGTCGATCGACAAGTTCGGCGCGTTGCCCACGGTGGCGACCGCGCTCGGCAACGTTGCGGCGGCCGGCTTCCTGCTCTGGGCTTTTCAGCGGGCTTTCCTGTCGCAGGCCAAGGAGGGCGGCCACGACGTCGACAAGACGCTGCCCATGGAATACGTCGTCTGCGGCATCGCGCTGGCCGCCATGCTCGCCATCGGCTTTTTCACCGAGCCCTGGCTATACCTGACCGAAACGGCCAGCCAGGCCGCCGCGGCGAGGTTCGTGCGATGAACCTGCCACTGCTGTCGATGCTGATTTTTCTGCCGCTGGCCGGGGCTGCGTTGCTCTGGCTGCTGCCGGCGCGCGCCGCCCGCCATGTCGCGGCGCTGGCGATGCTGGCGGCGCTGCTGTGGTCCACCGCCGTGCTGCTTGCCTATGTTCCTTCCGGCGAGCGCTTCCAGTTGGTCGAGCGGGCGGTGTGGATCGGCAGCTTGAACATCCATTATCTGCTCGCCGTCGATGGCCTGTCGGTGCTTTTCCTGCCGGCCACTGCGCTGCTCTTCCTCGGCTCGCTGGTCGCCGGCTGGAACGCGGTGCGCGCGGCGCCGCGGCTCTATTACAGCCTGCTGCTGCTGCTCCAGACGGCGACGCTGGGCATCTTCTGCGCACTGGATACAGCGCTGTTCTTCGTTTTCTGGGAGCTGACGCTGGTTCCGATCTACTTCCTGCTCGGCCGCTGGGGCGTCACCGCGGGCGGTGGGGCGGCGGCGACGCGCTATTTTTTGATCATGCTGGCCGGCGGCATTCCGCTGCTGCTGGCCATCGTCATCCTGGCTGCCAGCCAGCCGGTGCCGACCTTCGACCTGATGGCCCTGCTCGCCGCGCCGCTGCCGCGGTCGACGCAGACAGCGGTCTTCCTGCTCTGCCTGCTCGGTTTTGGCGTCAAGGTGCCGCTGGTCCCGCTGCACACCTGGCTGCCGCAGTTCTCGCTGGCCGCGCCCGGTTCGCTGACCGCCCTGCTGGTTGGCCTCAAGCTCGGCGCCTTCGGCCTGATCCGCTTCGCCGTGCCACTGGCGCCGCAGGCAGCGCTCGACCTGCACTGGCTGCTGGCCGGTCTGGGCACGGTGGCCATTCTCTACGGCGCGGTCGGCATGCTGGCCCAGAGCAATCTACGCGTTGCGCTGGCCTATGCCAGCATCTGCCACGTCGGGCTGGCCGTGCTCGGGCTGGCCTCCTATACGGCGCAGGGCGCGCAGGGGGCAGTGTCTTTGCTGCTCAGCTTCTCGGTGGCGACCGGCGGCGCTTTCGTGCTGCTTGAATTCCTGCGCCAGCGCACCGGTTCGACGGATATCCACGCACTGGGTGGCGCGGCGAAGACGATGCCGATGCTGGCCACCGGTTTTCTGATCTGCGGTTTGGCTGGCGTCGGCATGCCCGGCACCAGCAGCTTCCCCGGCGAATTCATGCTCATCATCGCGGCCCTGCACAGCCATACCGGTGCCGGCATGGCCGCGCTGTTCGGGCTGGCCATCGCCGCCGGCAGCTTCCTGGCGCTCTACCGGCAGGCCTTCTTCGGCCCGGTCGAGCGGGAGACCGTCGCCCAGGCCAGCGACCTGCGACCGCGCGAATGGCTGGTCGTGGTCGCGATCATCGTGATGATCGTCGGCATCGGCGTCTACCCCGGGCCGTGGATCGAGGTCGTCCGCCCGGCTTCGGAGGCCTGGGCGGCCGGCCTGGGGCGCTGACGCCGGGGAGTTGCCCGGCGCCAGCGGCGATCAACTGCGGATCAGGTGATCGAAGGCACTCAGCGAGGCCGTTGCGCCGGCCCCCATGGCAATGACAATCTGCTTGTACGGCACGGTCGTGCAGTCGCCGGCTGCGAAGACGCCGGGCACGGAGGTCTGGCCCTTGGCGTCGATTTCGATTTCGCCGAAGCGGCTCAGGTTAACCGTGCCTTTCAGCCAGTCGGTGTTGGGCAGCAGGCCGATCTGAACGAAGATGCCTTCCAGTTCGACGTGTTTGACGTCGTCGGTCAGCCGGTCCTTGTAGGTCAGGCCGTTCACCTTCTGGCCGTCGCCGGTCACTTCGGTGGTCTGCGCCGACTTGATCACGGTGACGTTGGCCAAGCTGTTCAGCTTGTTCTGCAGCACGGCGTCGGCGCGCAGCGTGTCGGCGAATTCGAGCAGCGTGACGTGAGCGACCAGGCCGGCCAGGTCGATCGCCGCCTCGACGCCGGAGTTGCCGCCGCCGATCACCGCGACGCGCTTGCCCTTGAACAGCGGGCCGTCGCAGTGCGGGCAGAAGCAGACGCCCTTGGCCTTGTATTCCTGCTCGCCGGGCACGTTCATTTCGCGCCAGCGGGCGCCGGTGGCGAGGATGACCGACTTGCTCTTCAAGGTCGCGCCGTTCTCCAGCTGCACTTCGATCAGATCGCCCGGAATCAATTTTGCAGCGCGCTGCAGGTTCATCACATCGACGTCGTAATCCTTGACGTGCTGTTCCAGCGCGGCGACCAGCTTCGGCCCTTCGGTGTGGCTGACCGAGATGAAGTTCTCGATGCCCAGCGTGTCCATGACCTGACCGCCGAAGCGTTCGGCGACGATGCCAGTGCGGATGCCTTTGCGGGCCGCGTAGATGGCCGCCGCAGCGCCGGCCGGGCCGCCGCCGACGACGAGCACGTCGAAGGCGTCTTTTTTGGCGAGCTCTTCGGCGGCACGGGCGGCAGCGCCGGTATCGACCTTGGCGAGGATTTCCTCGATCAGCATCCGGCCGGCGCCGAATTCGGCGCCATTCAGCCAGGTGGTCGGCACGGCCATGATCTGGCGTTCATTGACCAAGTCCTGGAACATGCCGCCATCGATCATCGTGCTGGTCACGCCGGGATTGAGCACGGCCATCAGGTTCAGTGCCTGAACGACGTCGGGGCAGTTGTGGCAGGACAGCGAGATGAAGGTCTCGAAATTGAAGCTGCCGGGCAGGGCCTTGATGGCTTCGATGACGGCAGCGTCGACCTTCGGCGGATGGCCACCGGTCTGCAGCAGGGCAAGGACCAGCGAGGTGAATTCGTGGCCCATCGGGATGCCGGCGAAGTGGATGCGCGGCGCTTCGCCGGGCAGGCCGACGGCGAAAGAGGGACGAAGTGCGGCGGTACCGTCCTCGCGCAGGCTGACCTTGGCGGATAGGCTGGCGATGTCGGCGAGCAGGTCGCGCATTTCGCCGGCCTTGGCGCTGTCGTCGAGCGAGGCGACCAGTTCGATCGGGCGTTGCAGCTTTTCAAGGTAGGCCGTCAATTGGGCCTTGATGTTGGCGTCGAGCATATTATTTTCTCCCTGACTTCAATTTCACTGGTTTTTCCCGGCCAGGGACAAATGCTACGGTCGGCCGGAAAAAAGCACTGAAATCTGCGAGTTATTAGTCGGTAGTTACTAGTTGCGAGCAAGCGCTAACAACTAGCAACTAACGACTAACGACTTATTAGATCTTGCCGACCAGGTCCAGCGACGGGGCCAGGGTGGCTTCGCCTTCGTGCCACTTGGCCGGGCAGACTTCGTTCGGGTGGCTGGCGGTGTACTGGGCGGCCTTCAGCTTACGCAGGGTCTCGGACACATCGCGGGCAATTTCGTTGGAGTGGATTTCAACGGTCTTGATCACGCCGTCCGGATTGATCACGAAGGTGCCGCGCAATGCCAGGCCTTCAGCGTCGATATGCACGTCGAAAGCGCGGGTGAGCTGGTGCGTCGGGTCGCCGATCAGCGGGAACTGGGCCTTGCTGACGGCCGGCGAAGTCTCGTGCCAGACCTTGTGCGAGAAGTGGGTGTCGGTGGTGACGATGTACACCTCGGTGTTGGCCTTCTGGAACTCGGCGTAGTTGTTGGCGGCGTCCTCGATTTCGGTTGGGCAGTTGAAGGTGAAGGCAGCCGGCATGAAGATCATGACGGACCATTTGCCCTTCAGGCTGGCTTCGGTGACTTCGATGAACTTGCCGTTATGGAAAGCCTGGGCCTTGAACGGTTGAACCTGGGTGTTGATCAGCGACATGGTTTTTTTCTCCTGAGAGGGTTGGGTGTTGAACACGAATTGGATATTAGGCGGCAGCTTGAAATTGATCCAATTGATTGCTTCAATCCTATCAATTTGGTTTGGCTATCTGATGATTGGTGGCGCACATAGTTACAAAGTAGTAGCAAAGGCCGGTTCATTGGGAGTAGTTCGACACGTACTACGGTATGGGCTTGATTCAAATCAATGGAATAGCTACTTGGTCCGGCAAGATGGCCCCCCGTGGCAGTCGTGGACTGCCGATGCTTAGGAGGTCGAGTCGGATGAACATATCCAGCGCCATTTTGCACATCGCACCGCAGTGCCTCGACGAGGCGTGCCGCGCGTTGCTCACGATGCCCGGCGTGGAGATACATGCCCAGAGTCCCGAGGGGAAGGTGGTCGTTACTCTGGAGGATGACAACACGAATTCGGCTGCGGACAAATATGTAGCCCTGCATGGCATTCCCGGCGTCGCCTCGGTAGCCATGGTCTATCAATACAGCGACGACGAATCAGTAGATACCGAGGAGGTACAGGCGTGAAACTCAATCGACGCGATTTCATCAAGGCCAACGCAGCCGCAGCGGCCATTTCGGCAGCAGGCTTGTCTGCGCCGACCACCGTCCTTGCCCAAGGCAAGGACGAAATCCGCTGGGACAAGGCTGCCTGCCGCTTCTGCGGCACCGGTTGCGGCGTCCTGGTCGGTACCCAGGAGGGCCGCGTGGTGGCCACCCAGGGCGACCCGGATGCCCCGGTCAATCGTGGTCTGAACTGTATCAAGGGTTATTTCCTGTCCAAGATCATGTACGGCTCCGACCGCCTCAAGACGCCGCTGCTGCGCATGAAGGACGGCAAGTACGACAAGAACGGCGAGTTCACGCCGATCTCCTGGACCAAGGCATTCGACATCATGGAAGAGAAGGCCAAGGCAACCCTCAAGGAGAAGGGGCCGAATGGACTGGCCATGTTCGGTTCCGGCCAATGGACGGTCTGGGAAGGCTATGCCGCCGCCAAGCTGATGAAAGCCGGTTTCCGCACCAATAACCTCGACCCCAATGCCCGCCACTGCATGGCCTCGGCCGTTGCCGGCTTCATGCGCACCTTTGGCATCGACGAGCCGATGGGCTGCTACGACGACATCGAGCATGCCGACGCCTTCGTGTTGTGGGGCTCGAACATGGCCGAGATGCACCCGATCCTGTGGACCCGCATCACCGACCGCAAGCTGTCGAACAAGGGCGTCAAGGTCGCCGTGTTGTCGACCTTCGAGCACCGCTCGTATGAGTTGGCCGACATCCCGATGACCTTCGTGCCGCAGACCGACCTGGCGATCCTCAATTTCATCGCCAACTACATCATCCAGAACGGCAAGGTGAATCAGGACTTCGTCACCAAGAACATCAACTTCAAGAAGAGCGCCACCGACATCGGCTACGGCCTGCGTCCGACGCATGCCCTGGAAAAAGATGCGACCAGCAATGGTTATCCCGGCGCCGACGGCAAGCCGAAGGGCGATACCGGCAAGTCCGAGGCGATCACCTTCGACGAGTACAAGAAGTTCGTTGCCGACTACACCGCCGAGAAGGTTTCCAAGCTGTCCGGCGTCTCGGTCAAGGATCTGAACACCTTGGCCGAGCTCTATGCCGATCCCAAGGTCAAGGTCGTCTCCTTCTGGACCATGGGGTTCAACCAGCACACCCGCGGCACCTGGGCCAACAACCTCGTCTATAACATCCACCTGCTGACCGGCAAGATTTCCGAGCCGGGCAACAGCCCGTTCTCGCTGACCGGCCAGCCGTCCGCCTGCGGCACGGCGCGCGAAGTCGGCACCTTTGCCCACCGCCTGCCGGCCGACATGGTCGTCACCAACCCGGATCACCGCAAGCACACCGAAGAGCTATGGGGCCTGCCGGAAGGCACGATCCCCGACAAGATCGGCTTCCACGCCGTGGCCATGGCCCGTGCGCTGAAGGACGGCAAGGTCAATTTCTACTGGCAGCAGTGCAACAACAACATGCAGGCCGGTCCGAACATCAACGAAGAGCTGTACCCGGGCTGGCGCAAGCCGGAGAACTTCATCGTTGTCTCCGATCCGTATCCGACGGTTTCGGCGATGGCCGCCGACCTCATCCTGCCCACCGCCATGTGGGTCGAAAAGGAAGGCGCCTACGGCAATGCCGAACGCCGTACCCAGTTCTGGCGCCAGCAGGTCAAGGCGCCGGGCGAGGCCCGTTCAGACGTCTGGCAGGTCATGGAATTCGCCAAGCGCTTCAAGATGGAAGAAGTCTGGCCAGCCGAACTGCTTGCCAAGGCGCCAAAGCTGAAGGGCAAGACGATGTTCGACGCCCTGTTCGCCAACGGCGTGGTCAACAAATACAAAACCAGCGAAATGGCTGCCGGTTTCGACAACGACGAGTCCAAGCACTTCGGCTTCTATGTCCAGAAGGGGCTGTTCGAGGAATACGCAGCGTTCGGTCGCGGTCACGGCCACGACTTGGCCCCGTTCGAGACCTACCATCAGGCCCGCGGCCTGCGCTGGCCGGTTGTCGGCGGCAAGGAAACGCTGTGGCGTTTCCGCGAAGGCTACGACCCCTACGTCAAGAAGGGCGAGGGCGTGAAGTTCTACGGCCACAAGGATGGCAAGGCTGTGATTTTCGCGTTGCCTTACCAGCCGCCCGCCGAGTCGCCGGACAAGGAATTCGACCTCTGGCTGAGTACCGGACGCGTGCTTGAGCACTGGCATACCGGCACGATGACGCGCCGTGTTCCTGAACTGTACAAGTCCTTCCCTGATGCCGTGCTGTTCATGCATCCGGACGACGCCAAGGCGCGTGGCTTGCAGCGTGGCATGGAGGTCAAGGTGGCTTCCCGGCGTGGCGAAATCACGCTGCGCGTCGAAACACGGGGCCGCAACAAGCCGCCGCGCGGGCTGGTCTTCGTGCCCTTCTTCGACGCCGGTCGCCTGATCAACAAGCTGACGCTCGACGCGACCTGCCCGATTTCCAAGGAAACGGACTACAAGAAATGTGCAGTCAAGGTGACCCGGGCCTGATCCGGTCAACGAAAAAATAATCGACAAAGCGGCCGGCGGTTCTCCCCGGCCGTTCATCGGAGGTAAATGATATGAGATTGATCACTGCACTGGCCTTGGCCGCAGGCATGCTCCTGGGGGGAGTTGGCGGCGTCGGCGCGCAGGAAAAGGTGAATGAAATCGGTAATGTCTCGATCGAGGGAAATTCCAAGGTCGACATGTTCCGTCCTGAAAAGGACAAGGAGAGCATTCCCCGCAACTTCCAGAAGCAGCCGCCGCTGATCCCGCACAGCGTCAAGGGCTACAACATCACGCAGAACTTCAACAAGTGCATGGACTGCCACTCCAAGGAACGCGCCGAGGAAACTGGCGCGACCAAGGTCGCCAAGTCGCACTACCTGGACCGGGAAGACAAGAAGTTGGGCAATATCTCGCCCCGTCGCTATTTCTGCATGCAGTGCCACGTACCGCAGTTCGATGCCAAACCGCTGGTCGAAAATACCTATAAACCGGCTGCCAAGAAGGGGGAATGATGAGTCTCGATAAATATTTGCCCACTTGGGTCAAGCGGATCGGTCTGGTCTCGGCGCTGCTGCTGTTCGTGGCCGGTATCGTTTTCTGGGGCGGTTTCAACTGGGCGCTGGAAGCAACCAACAAGGAGTCCTTCTGTATTTCCTGTCATGAGATGGAAGAAAACGTCTTCAAGGAATACCAGAACACCGTGCACTACACCAACCGGACCGGCGTTCGCGCCACCTGCCCGGATTGCCACGTGCCCAAGGAATGGGGCCCGAAGATGATCCGCAAGATCCAGGCTTCCAACGAAGTGCTGCACAAGATTCTTGGCACCATCGATACGCCTGAGAAGTTCAATGCCAAGCGCGGTCAGCTGGCACAGAACGAATGGAAGCGGATGAAGGCCAACGACTCGCAGGAATGCCGCAACTGTCACCGCTATGACTACATGGACTACACGGAGCAGGGTAATCGGGCGGCGCGCATGCACCCGCAGGCATTTACCGAAGGCAAGACCTGTATCGACTGCCACAAGGGTATTGCCCACCAGTTGCCGGCCATCGATCAGCATATCGGCAAGCAGAACGAAGGTGCAGTCGCCATTTCGCATGGCGAAAAACCGGCAGAGCCAGCCGAGGCTGCCGAGAAGAAATAATCGCATCCTCGCAGTATGAAGATTGCCCCGGCCCATGGCCGGGGTTGTCTTTTGCAGGGCAAATGCTACGGTCGACGTCTGAAAATTACAAAAATTCACGGACCGGGCGGCCATAAAGCCCCACTGGGCCAACACTTATTCAAAAAGGTATGCTACTTTTACCGTGCTGCCGTTCCAACGGCCAGTTTTCTTAATCTTAAACAAGTAACAGGAGGCACTTAGATGAATAAATCCGAGCTGGTCGAAGTTGCTGCAAAAGAAGCTGGTATCACCAAGGCTGCTGCCGATAAGGCGCTGACTGCCATTATCGGCGCGGTGGTCAAGACCGTCACCAAGGGAGAGTCGGTTACTCTCGTCGGTTTCGGTACTTTCAAGTCCGCCAAGCGCGCAGCGCGCACCGGCAAGAATCCCAAGACCGGCGCCACGCTCAAGATTCCCGCAACCACGGTGCCGAAGTTCACCGCAGGTACGGCTTTCAAGGCATCGGTTGCCGCCAAGAAGAGCGCTGCCAAGAAAAAATAATCCGGTAACACGGAATGCGGGGTTTGCCATCGTGGTGACCCCCGCTTTTTAATTTCCCAATGAACGATTCCAATCCCGAAAATCCTCCCGAAAATATCCCTGCAGCCGCACCGCAGGTAGATACCCGTCGCCGCCTGCGCGAACTCCTGTCCGTGCCTGAGCGCGATCGAACCGACGAACAATGGGACGAAATCATCGAGCTCGAAATTCAGCTCGCTCCGGGTAACCGTATCTCCGGCAATGAATCCCACGGTGGCGGCAGTCAAGGCCGCAACCCCATGTCGCACGGCAAGCCTGGTGGCGGGGCCGGTGGTGGTGGCGGAGGTGTTGGTGGGCAACAGAAGAAGCATCGCCCGCGCACCAACAACAATCGTCGGCCGCGCCCGAACAAGCCGCAGTCCGGTGGCGGCAATCCAGCCTGAGTGGTTTGTTTCAAAGCCCTGAAGCGGCATAATTGCCGTCATGCAGCAGTTTGACCTGATCATTGTCGGCGGTGGCCTGGCCGGCGCCAGTCTCGCTTTAGCTTTGCGCGAGACGCGCCTGCGCATCGCGCTGGTGGAGAGCCACTCGCCGAGCAGGCCTGAAGGTTGGGATGCACGTATCTATGCGATCAGTCCGGCCAATGCTGCATTCCTGCAGTCCATAGGCGCGTGGCGGCATTTCGAAAGCGCCCGCATGGCGCCGATTCGTGCCATGCAAATTCATGGTGATGGCAGCGGTCGGCTCGATTTCTCCGCCTTTGAGACAGGTGTTTCCGAACTGGGCTGGATTGTCGAGTCCTCCCTGATGGCTTGCGAGTTCTGGGAAAGCGCCAAGCGGCAGGCCAATCTGACGCTTTTCTGTCCGGCATGCCCGGAGGGGCTGGAATTCCGCCATGACGCTGCAGTGCTCCGCTTGCGCGACGGTACCGTGCTCTCCTCGCGCCTGCTGGTCGGTGCCGATGGCCGGGATTCTTGGGTTCGTCAGTCGGCCGGGTTGGCCGCCATCAATACGCCGTACGGCGAGAAGGGCGTGGTCGCCAACTTTTCGACTGAAAAGGCGCATCTCAATACGGCCTACCAGTGGTTCCGAGACGATGGTGTTCTGGCTTACCTGCCGCTTCCCGGCAACCAAATCTCCATTGTGTGGTCCACCCCGGATGATCATGCCGATACCCTTTGTGAACTGTCGCCGGCATTGTTGGCCGAGCGTGTGGCCGAGGCTGGTTCATTCACCCTCGGACGGCTTGAGCCACTGACGCCCCCGGCGGCGTTTCCCTTGCGATTGATGCGCGTGCCGCAGACGGTTGCGCCCCGCTTGGCACTGGTTGGAGATGCGGCGCATGGCATTCATCCCTTGTCCGGACACGGTATCAACCTTGGTTTTCAGGACGCACGCGAACTGGCCTGTCTGCTGGCCGCAACGCAACCCTGGCAAGATATCGGCGAGCAGCGTTTGTTGCAGCGCTACCAGCGCGCTCGCCGCGAAGAAACGTTGTTGATGCAGACCGCCACTGATGGCTTGCGCCGGCTGTTCAAGAACTCGTCGCCGGGATTGCGCCCATTGCGCAATTTTGGCCTGGGCCTGACAAATGGCCTGCCCATTTTAAAGAATGCCCTGGTGCGCTATGCGCTTGGCGCACTATAGGAGAATCGCATGTTGAAGCAGTTGTTTCCGATGCTACTGGCCGCTTCCTGCACGTCCATGGCTGTTGCCGACGAGGCCGAAATCAAGAAGGCCATGGAGGCCAAGCTCGGCACCAAGGTTGAGAGCGTAACCAAGTCGGGCTACCTGGGGCTTTTCGAGGTCTATGCCGATGGTCAGCTTTTGTATACGGATGAAAAGCTGACTGCGATTGTGGTGGGGGCACAGTTGATCGATGCCAAGACCATGAAGAACGTTACTGACGAGCGCATGAAGAAGCTGACTGCGATCAAGTTCAGTGAATTGCCTCTGGAGCGTGCCATCAAGCAGGTGCGCGGCGATGGCAAGCGGGTCATGGCAACGTTCGAGGATCCGAACTGCGGTTATTGCAAGCGCCTGGCAAAGGATCTTCAAAAGCTCGAGAACGTCACGGTCTACACGTTCCTGCTGCCGATCCTCTCCGAGGATTCTGTTCGAAAATCCAAGCAGATTTGGTGCTCCGCTGATCGTGCCAAGGCGTGGAACGACTGGATGATTGACGGTAAGGCGCCGGCCGGGCGCGAAGATTGCGACACCTCGGCGGTGACCAAGAACCAGGAATTTGGCCGCAAGCTGAATATCTCGGGGACCCCGACCATGTTCTTCAGCGATGGCGAACGCGTTCCCGGCGCGATGCCGCTGGCTCGCATCGAACAGAAGCTGGGCGCCGCCAGATAAAGATCGGTGGGGGCTTCCGCTGACGTCCTCTTGTGATTAAATCATTCCGGAGGCATGATTGTCCGATGGACAAGCGTGCCTCCGGAACTTTCTTTTGTCGTGCCTTCGAGCCGCGGATGCGTTTGGTCCTGTTTTTTGGACTGACCTGGCTGGGGGGGGCGGCTTTGCTCGCTTTCCTGCTTTATGACGGCTATCGTGCTGCCGAGCGCAAGGCGGAGTCGGATGCGCTGGCTGCCGCCGGGTTGCTGGAGGCGCGTCTGGTCACAACGCTGAGGCGTGTTCAGGGAGACCTTGAACACCTGGTCGAATCCCTTCCTGCGGATGCCTTCAAAAGCGGTGCCACAGCACGTTTTCGCGAGCAGATTGTCCGTGAACTGGATTTGCACGTGCGTGGCTTTGCCGAGGTGACCGGCTTGCGTGTCCTCGACCCGACGGGCAGCCCGCTCTATGTGGGTGGTTGGTCAACTCAATCTGCCGGTGCCCTCGATCAGGACTGCGTGAAAGCATTGTTGGCCGGGGGGGGGCGCGGGCTCCATTTTTCCGAAGTCAATGTCGATGGTCGCTCCGGGCGCTCGACGATGGCGCTTGCGCTGCCGGTGCCAGATGCAGCGGTGGGGGCCAGGGGGCTGGTTGTTGCGCTGCTCGATCTCGGGGTGTTGGCGCGAATGGCTGATGGCATCAATGTCGGTACGGGCGGTGTCGTTTCGGTTCGTCGCATCGAGGATGGCCGTCTCGTCCTGCGCCGCCCGGCCGTGGCGGATCTGGTCAATCAGCCGCTCAAGGACAATCCCCTGCATGCGCGGGCAGTCGATGGCGGGGGGAAGGGAACCTATCGTTTTCTGGCGACAATTGACGGCGTTGAGCGAGTGTATGGTTTTCAGCGTATCGGCGATTACCCGCTCTACGTTACGACCGGAATTGCAACGGCCGATTACCTGTCCGATTGGCGGCAAACGCTTTTCATGGCGCTGGCTTCGGCCGCGCTGCTGTTCCTGGCATTGTCGCTGGTCCTGATTCGCCTGCTGCGCGCCGGAGAAAAAGAGAGCGCGACGTCCGGCAAATTGATCGAGAGCGAGGCGCGCTACCGGATGCTCGCCGAGAATAGCCACGATGTGATCTGGACGCTCGATATTCCAAGTCGTTGCTACACCTATGTTAGTCCTTCGGTGACGGATATGTGTGGCTATCTGCCGGAGGAGGTCGTCGGGCAGCCGCTGGAGGCGACATTGACTCCGGAGTCGGCGGGGCGCGTCGTGCGCGAGGTCGATCAGCGGCTGCGCCGCATTGCTGCCGGCGACAAGTCGGCTGGCGTGGTCATCAGCGAACTTGAGCAGCGTTGCAAGGACAGCAATGTCATTTCAACCGAAGTGGTGTCCAGTTACCTGCTCGATGCCGAAGGGGTGCCGCATACCATCCTGGGAATCACCCGCAACGTCAGTGAGCGCAAGGCGGCCGAGACTGCGCTGCGCGAAACCAACCGGCAGTTGCATGCCCGGATTGAGGAAATCGGGCGTTTGCAGGTGGCGCTACAGGAACTGGCCGTGCGTGACAGCCTGACTGGCTTGTACAACCGGCGCTATCTCGACGAAACACTTGAGCGTGAGGTTTCTCGAGCTCGTCGCGAAGGAAATCCACTCTCGCTGGTGATGCTCGATATCGATCATTTCAAGAAGGTCAACGATACCTACGGGCACCAGGTTGGCGACGAGGGGCTGCGCATGCTTGCGGCCACGCTTTTGGCCGACATTCGTGCCGAGGATGTGGCCTGCCGCTACGGCGGCGAGGAATTCCTGATCCTTTTGCCGAACATGCCGCTGGAGACCGCCATGATGCGGGCCGAGGCTTGGCGGGTGGCTGTCGAGGGGCTTTGTGTCGCGCTCGGGAATTTCCGTATCACCTTTACCATTTCACTCGGGGTGGCTGCTTACCCCGAGCACGGCAAGACGCCGGATGACCTGACCCGTTGTGCGGATCAGGCGCTCTACCGCGCCAAGAACGAAGGGCGCAACAGGGTTTCCGTCTTTTCCGCCTGATCGGCGGTTACCGGCCCTGGGCCGGATGGGTGGGATTTCTGCCCAAGCATTCCACTTTCTACCACGGCGGCATGCTGCATGAGGGAATGTTTTTGACCTCGATCAACTCCTGATAAGTCACTTTAAGTGTCTATTTCCTTGCATTGATTTATAAGGAAAATATTTCCAAAAAATCGTCACCAAAAGCGCTCGTAAGTCCTTGTTGCATAAGAAAAAATTCGTGATTCCGCTATTGACTGTGGGGAGTTGTTCTACTAAAGTGGGTAAACGTGTTGAAAAGTGGGTAAACGGGGAGCGAGACGAGGGATGTTCGAAGGCGCGGCAGCACTTAATCTGGATGCGAAGGGGCGGCTTGCCATACCGGCAAGGCACCGCGAAGCCCTGCTCGCCGCCAGCGAGGGCTCGCTCGTCCTAACGGCGCATCCGCATCGCTGCCTGCTGCTTTACCCATCACCGGCCTGGCAGCCGATCCGCGACCAGATCCTCAAGGCCTCCAGCCTCGATCCGCGCGCAGCCTCCATCAAGCGCGTGCTGGTCGGCAATGCGCGGACCGAGGAGCCGGATTCGGCCGGTCGCATCCTGATTGCGCCAGAGCTCCGCGAGTACGCCCAGTTTGAAAAGACGGTTTTCCTGGTCGGCATGGGCACGCATTTCGAAATCTGGAGCGAGGCTGGCTGGAAACAGCAGAACGATCTGGCGGCCCAGGCGCTGTCCGGCGATCTGCCACCGGGCTTCGGAGACCTTGTCCTGTGACCCGCAGTGCCGCCCATGTGACGGTACTGCTCGAAGAGGCGGTGGGTGCCCTGGCGATCAAAGCCGACGGCACTTACGTTGACGCCACCTTCGGGCGTGGCGGCCATAGCCGCCGGATTCTTTCATCGCTGAACGATCAGGGCCGGTTGGTTGCGCTTGACCGTGATCCGCAGGCGATCGCTGCTGGGGCGGCCATTGGCGATTCCCGTTTCGTGCTGGTGCATCGCGCCTTCGGCGAGTTGGCCGAGGCCGCGGGCGAGGCAGGTGTTGGCGAGGTTGATGGGGTTTTGTTTGATGTAGGGGTGTCGTCGCCGCAAATCGACGACGGGGAACGCGGCTTCAGCTTTCGCTACGACGCGCCGCTCGACATGCGTATGGATACGACGCAGGGCGAGACGGCGGCCGAGTGGTTGGCGCGTGCGGAGATAAGAGACATAACGGAGGTCATTAGAAACTATGGCGAAGAACGGTTTGCTTTCCAGATTGCAAAGAAGGTTGTGGCTGCTCGGGTCGAACAACCTATTGTCACAACAGGTCAGTTCGCGGCCCTCGTACGCGAGGCCGTGCGCACCCGTGAGCCAGGGCAGGACCCGGCGACGCGCAGCTTTCAAGCTCTACGGATTCATATCAATCAAGAGCTCCGCCAGCTGGAGGTAGCCCTGCCGCAGGCGCTCGGTTTGCTGAAACCGGGTGGCCGGCTGGTGGTGATTTCCTTCCATTCGCTCGAAGACCGCATCGTGAAAAACTTCATGCGCGACCAGTCGACCGCCGATGCGCTGCCCAAGGGGCTGCCCTTGCGTGCCGATCAGTTGCCCAAGCCCAAGCTGCGCCTGGTCGGCAAGGCCATCAAGCCTTCTGCTGCCGAGATCGAAGCGAATCCCCGGGCACGCAGCGCAGTGATGCGGGTGGCCGAGAAGCTGTAATGCTCCGTTTCAACATGATCCTTCTTTTGATCGTCGTCGTTTGCGCGCTGGGTGTGGTGACCTCCCAGCATCGGGCGCGCAAGCTGTTCCAGGCGCTCGAGGCGGAGCAGGAACGGGCGCGTCAGCTCGACGTCGAATACGGCCAGCTGCAGCTTGAGATGTCGACCTGGGCGACGCATCCGCGCATCGAAAAAATTGCCCGCGACCGACTGCACATGGTGACGCCGGATGCAACGGGGCGGGTCGTGCCGCCCCAGGCCGTGGCTGGGAAGGGGGCTCGCTGATGGTCGTCCGTCGTCGTCCACAGCGCGGTCATCGCTATACCGAAAGCCCGGTGCTGCAACTGGCCCTCCAGGGCTGGCGGTCGCGCACGGTTGGCCTGCTGTTGATGGCGGCTTTCCTGGCGCTGGTGGCGCGCGGTTTCTATCTGCAGGTGATCCACAACGATTTTCTGCAGCAGAAGGGCGATTCCCGCTATCTGCGCGACATCGAGATTTCCGCCTCGCGCGGCAAGATCGTGGACCGCAACGGCGACATGCTGGCCGTGTCGACGCCGATGAAGTCGATCTGGGCGATTCCCGGCGATGCACGGACGATGAGCGCCCAGCAGAAGCGCCAGTTGTCCGAAATGCTCGACATGAACGTTCGCGAACTCGACGGCAAACTTGCATCGGAGAAGACCTTCACCTTCGTCAAGCGCCAGGTCTCGCCGGAAACCGCCGACCGCATTGCGGCGCTCAAGCTGCCCGGTATCCACCAGGAAAAGGAATATCGCCGCTTCTATCCGACGGCCGACATGACGGCGCATATCGTCGGGTTCACCGGCGTCGATGACAAAGGCCTGGAAGGCGTCGAGCTGGCTTTCCAGAACAGCCTGCTCGGCCGTCCCGGCAGCCGTACGGTGATTCGCGACCGGCGCGGCAACATCGTCGAGGACGTCGGCGCGACCAAGCCGCCGCAGGACGGCAAGGATGTCCGCCTGGCGCTCGACTCCAAGATCCAGTACCTCGCCTACAGCCAGTTGAAGGCAGCGGTCGAGACGCACAATGCCAAGGCCGGTGGGGCGGTCGTCATCGATGCCCGCACCGGCGAGATTCTCGCCCTGGCCAACTGGCCGACCTACAACCCCAATAACCGCGAGCGTCTGTCCGGCGCTCAACTGCGCAACCGCGCGCTGACCGACACTTATGAACCGGGGTCGGTCATGAAGCCGTTTACGGCGGCGCTGGCGCTGGAAAGGGGCAAGGTTCGCTTCGATACCGTGATCAATTGTGCGCCAGGCCGGATGACCATCGGCACGGCGACGATTTCGGATGCCCATCCGCACGGTGCGCTGACCGTTGCCGAAGTGATCCAGAAGTCTTCCAACGTTGGTACCACCAAAATCGCCCTCGGCTTCACGCCCAAGGAGATGTGGGAAATGTTCGACAGCCTGGGGTTCGGTCAGGCACCCAATCTCGGTTTTCCCGGTGAAGTGAACGGCCGGCTGCGGCCCTGGAAGAACTGGCGCCCGATCGAACAGGCGACGATGTCCTACGGCCACGGCGTTGCGGTCAGCCTGATGCAGATGGCGCGCGCCTATACGGTGTTTGCGCATGACGGCGAATTGATGCCGCTATCGCTGACCAAGATCGATGAAGCACCGCCGCATGGCGCGCGTGTTTTCTCGCCACAAACGGTACGCGAGTTGCGCATCATGCTCGAAATGGCCGTTCAGCCGGAAGGCACCGCCCCGAAGGCGCGCGTGCCGGGATACCGCGTCGGCGGCAAGACCGGCACCGCATACAAGATCGAGGGTGGCGTCTACGCCAGGAAATACATCGCCTCCTTTGTCGGTATCGCGCCGATCAGCGATCCGCGTCTGGTCGTCGCGGTGATGATCGACGAGCCGACGGCTGGCGGTCACTATGGCGGCGACGTGGCCGGCCCCGCCTTTTCGGCAATCGTCGGCGGTGCGCTGCGCACCCTCGGCGTGCCGCCGGACGCCCCGATCCAGGTCGCCGAAGCCGGTTCCGGAAAGGGCAGACTGTGAGCGCGCCGCGCGAACTCCTTGACCGCCTGGAGGCGATGGGCGTCGTGCCGACCGGTGTTGCCGACGACAGTCGCCAGGTCCGGCCGGGCGATCTCTTCCTGGCCTATCCGGGCGATCTGGCCGATGGCCGCCGTTACATCGCCGACGCGCTGGCGCGTGGCGCCGTAGCCGTGTTCTGGCAACCCGGCGGTGATTTTGATTTTGGACAAAATTTCGGGCCGACCGTAGCATTGCCCGTTCACGCCCTGCGCCCGCTGGCCGGCCCGCTGGCCCACATGGTCTATGGTCACCCGAGCGAAAACCTGTCGCTGATCGCCATCACCGGCACCAATGGCAAGACGACGATCAGCCAGTGCCTGGCCCGCGCCTACCCGAAGCCTTGCGCGATCATCGGTACGCTCGGCGCCGGCTTCCCGGATGCGCTGGTCGAAACCGGCTTCACGACGCCGGAAGCGACGACCCTGATGCGCTACCTGGCCGAGTTCCGCGCCAAACACGCCGCCGCCTGCGCGCTGGAAGCCAGCTCGATCGGCATCGAGGAGGGCCGGATGAACGGCGCCCGCGTCGACGTCGCGGTGTTCACCAATTTCACCCGCGACCACCTCGATTACCACGGCAGCATGGAAGCCTATGCCGACGCCAAGGAAAAGCTCTTCCACTGGCCGCGCCTGCGCACTGCGATCATCAACCTGGATGACGAGTTCGGCCTCAAGCTGATGCGCGAGACCAGTGCCATGCGCGTTCTCGGCTACGCCATCGGCGAAGCGCGCCGCGACTTCCCAGCGCTGGTCCGCGCTGAAAACCTGGTCGATACGCCTTCGGGTCAGTCGTTCAGCCTTGTTCTGCCGAACGGTCGGGTCACCGTCGAAACCGGGCTGGTCGGTCGCTACAACATCTCCAATTTGCTGGCCGTCGCTGCCGTGCTGCACGACGCCGGCCTGCCGGCCGCCGAGGTGGCGCGTCGCGTTGCCGAACTGACGCCGCCGCCGGGGCGCATGGAACGCGTTGGCGGCAACGGCGAGCCGCTGGTCGTCATCGACTATGCCCACACCCCGGACGCCCTGGAAAATGCCCTGCAAGCACTGCGCGACGTGGCAACCCCGCGCGGTGGCCGCCTGTGCGTCGTCTTCGGTTGCGGCGGCGACCGCGACAAGGGCAAGCGTCCGCAAATGGGCCAGATCGCCGAACGCCTGGCCGACCGCGTGCTGGTTACCAGCGACAACCCGCGCAGCGAGTCGCCCCAGGCCATCATCGACGAAATTCTTGCCGGCATGACCCATGCCGAGGTCGAGGCAGACCGCGCCACGGCAATCCGTCGCGCCGTGGTTGAGGCCGGTGAAAATGACGTGATCCTGCTCGCTGGCAAAGGTCATGAACCCTATCAGGATCTGGGCAGCGTTCGCCTGCCCTTCTCCGATGTCGAGCAGGCGCAGGCCGCGTTGGCACTGCGCCGCAACCAACAGGAGGAAGCGGCATGAACTGGCTGCTCTCGCAAGTCGCCCAAGCCGTCAACGGCCGCCTTGTCGGCGCCGACGTGACCGTCGATGGCGTATCGACCGATACCCGCGCCATTGGCGAAGGCCAGTTGTTTATCGCCCTGGCCGGCGAGCGTTTCGATGCCCATGAATTTCTCGATCAGGCCGTGGCGGCCGGTGCCGTCGCGCTGCTGGTCGCTGACGAGAGCAAGTTGCCGGCCGGCGTTCCGGCCGTCGTCGTCGACGACACAAGGCTGGCCCTGGGCCGTCTGGCCGCAGCCTGGCGTGCCCGCTTCTCGCTGCCGGTCATCGCCGTCACCGGATCCAACGGCAAGACGACGACCAAGGAAATAATCGCTGCCATCCTCAAGGCCGCCTTCGGCGCCGCGGTGCTGTCCACCCGCGGCAACCTGAACAACGACATCGGCCTGCCGCTGACCCTGCTCGGTTTGCGCGCCTCGCACCGCGCCGCGGTGATCGAGATGGGCATGAACCATCCGGGCGAGATCGCCTATCTGGCGCCGATCGGCGCGCCGACCGTGGCGCTGATCACCAACGCCCAGCGCGCCCACCTCGAAGGCATGGGCGACCTGGACGAAGTGGCCCGCGAAAAAGGCGCCATCTTCAGCGGCCTCCCGGCCGACGGCATCGCCGTGATCAATGCCGACGATGCCTATGCCGGCCTCTGGCGCGGCATGGCCGAAGGTCGTCCGGTGCGGACTTTCGCGATTGACTGTCCGGCCGACGTATCCGCCGTTGTCCGCCAGCACGGCCTGGAAATCGGCCTCGACCTCGTGGCCCCGGAAGGCAATGCCACGTTGACCCTGCGCATCCCCGGCCGGCACAACGCCCGCAACGCCGTGGCCGCTGCCGCCGCCTGCCTGGCCGCCGGCGTACCGCTGGCCGCCGTGGCCGAAGGGCTGGAAGCCTTTTCAGGCGTCAAGGGCCGTCTGCAACGTCGGGCCGGCAAGCAGGGCGCCGAGATCCTCGACGACACCTACAACGCCAACCCCGATTCGGTCCGCGCCGGCATCGACGTGCTCGCCGCGACCATCGGCCGCAAGCTGCTGGTCCTTGGCGACATGGGCGAGATCGGCGAAGCGAGCGGCCAGTACCACGACGAGATCGGCGGCTACGCCAAGAGCCAGGGCATCGACCGCCTGTTCGCGCTGGGCGACCAGGCGCAATTGGCGGTGCGCAATTTCGGCGAAGGGGCGCGGCACTACTGCAACGTCGACAAGCTGATCGCCGCCGTCGACAAGGAATTGGGGCCTGAAACCACCGTGCTGGTCAAGGGTTCGCGCTTCATGAAAATGGAACGGGTGGCCGATGCACTGGCAGCACCCGTCGCTGTCGAGGAGAAACACTGATGCTGCTGGCACTCGCCCAATGGCTCGCCCAGGACGTTCGCTTCTTCAACGTCTTCAACTACATCACGCTGCGCACGGTGCTCGCCGCCATGACGGCCATGCTGCTTTCGCTGGCCGCCGGCCCGAGCGTCATCCGCTGGCTGGCCGCCAAGAAGATCGGCCAGGCGGTGCGCAACGACGGCCCGCAAACCCACCTCGTCAAGTCCGGCACGCCGACCATGGGCGGCGTGCTGATCCTGATCGCCATCGGCTTCACCACGCTGCTCTGGGGTGACCTGACCAACAAATACGTGTGGACCGTTCTGGTTGTCACGCTTGGCTACGGCATCATCGGCTGGTACGACGACTGGAAGAAGGTCGTCTATCGCGACCCGAACGGCCTGGCTAGCCGCTGGAAATTTTTCTGGCAGTCGGTGCTCGGCATCGGCGCAGCGCTGTTCATCGCCTTCTCGGCCAAGAGCCCGGCGCAGACCGAACTGATCATCCCCTTCTTCAAGACCATGGCCTACCCGTTGGGGATCGTCGGCTTCATCACGCTGACCTACTTCGTCATCGTCGGCACCAGCAATGCGGTCAACCTGACCGATGGCCTGGACGGCCTGGCGATCATGCCGACCGTGATGATCGCCGCCGCCTTTGCGCTGATCGCCTACGTCACCGGCCACGCGGTGTACGCCAAGTACCTGCTGATTCCCTACGTGCCGGGGGCAGGCGAGCTGTGCATCTTCCTCGGCGCCATCGCCGGGGCGGGGCTTGGCTTCCTGTGGTTCAACGCCTATCCGGCCGAAGTGTTCATGGGCGACGTCGGCGCGCTGGCGCTCGGCGCGGCGCTCGGTACCGTTGCCGTGATCGTCCGCCAGGAAATCGTGCTGCTGATCATGGGCGGCGTATTCGTCATCGAAACCCTGTCGGTGATGCTGCAGGTCGGCTGGTTCAAATACACCAAGCGGAAATACGGCGAGGGCCGCCGCATCCTGCGCATGGCGCCGCTGCACCATCACTTCGAACAAACCGGCTGGAAGGAGACGCAGGTTGTCGTCCGCTTCTGGATCATCACCATCATGCTCGTGCTGATCGGGCTCTCTACCTTGAAGCTGCGCTAAATGGATCTCAAGGGCAAACGCGTTCTGGTCGTCGGACTCGGTGAGTCCGGACTGGCGATGGCCAAGTGGCTGCATCGCCAGGGCGCGGTAGTCCGCGTCGCCGATTCGCGCGACACCCCGCCCAACGTAGACGCCCTGCAGCGCGTGGCGCCGGGTGCCGAACTGATTGCCGGGCCGTTTACGGGAGCGCCGTTCGCCTGGGCCGAGATCGTTGCCCTGTCGCCGGGCGTCCCCAAGGCCGAGCCGGTGATTGCTACGGTCGCCGGCAAAATTGTCTCGGAAATCGAGTTGTTCGCCGCCGGCGTGCGCGAGCAGGTGCCGGGCTCGAAGATCATCGCCATCACCGGCAGCAACGGCAAGACGACGACCACCGCGCTGACTGCCCACCTGCTGAACGGTGTCGGCGTGTCGGCCGTCGCCTGCGGCAACATTTCGCCGTCGGCCCTCGATGCACTGATGGATGCCCAGGACGCCGGCACTCCGCCGCAAGTCTGGGTCGTCGAGCTGTCCAGCTTCCAGCTCGAGACGACGCACCACCTGAACGCCGCCGCGGCCACCGTGCTCAATATTTCCGAGGATCATCTCGACCGCTACGAGGGCAGCCTGGCCAACTACGCCGCCGCCAAGTCGCGCGTCTTCCAGGGGCAGGGCGTCATGGTCCTGAACCGCGACGACGACTGGTCGATGGCCAATGGCCGTTGCGGCCGGACGATGGTGACTTTCGGCCTGAATGCTGCGCCGCGCGGCGTCGACTACGGCTTTGTCGACGGCGCCATCTGCCGTGGCCAGCAACAACTGGTCGCGCTGGCCGATTTGAAATTGTCCGGCCTGCACAATGCCGCCAACGCGATGGCAGCGCTGGCCTTGTGCGAAGCGCTCGGCGTCGAGCCGGCACGCCTGGTCGAGCCACTGAAAGCCTTCAAAGGCCTCGCCCACCGCGTCGAGACGGTGGCCGAAATCGGCGGCGTGCTCTATGTCGACGACTCCAAGGGCACCAATGTCGGCGCCACGCTGGCCGCCATCGAAGGCATGGGCCGCAAGGTCGCCATCGTTCTCGGCGGCGACGGCAAGGGCCAGGATTTCTCGCCGCTCAAGCCGGCCCTGGAAAAACACGGTCGCGCCGTGGCGCTGATCGGCCGCGATGCCGCAGCCATCGGCATGGCGCTCGAAGGCAGCGGCGTACCGACCTGCATCGTCGGCGACATGGCCGCCGCCGTGCGCTGGCTGGCCGCCCAGGCCCAATCCGGTGACTGCGTGCTGCTTTCGCCGGCCTGCGCCAGCCTGGACATGTATCGCAACTACGCGCATCGCGCGCAGGCCTTCATCGAGGCGGTGGAGGCGCTTAAGCCATGCTGATCGGCGCCCTCGACGCTCCCCGCCGCCAGGTGGCCGAGATCGACCACACCCTCCTGTGGAGCGTGCTGATCCTGCTGTTCACCGGGCTCGTCTTCGTCTATTCGGCGTCCATCGTGATCGCCGAAGGCGGGCGTTCGACCGGCCATCAGCCGGCCTATTACCTCGTGCGCCAGGGCGTCTTCCTGTGCATCGGCCTGGTCGCCGCCGCCGTCACCTTCCAGGTGCCGCTCAAGCTGTGGCAGAAATATGCCCCCTACCTGTTCATGGCCGGCGTGGTGATGCTCGCCCTGGTCCTGATTCCCGGCATCGGCCGCGACGTCAATGGCGCCCGCCGCTGGATCTCGCTCGGCTTTGCCAACCTGCAGCCGTCCGAACTGATGAAGTTGTTCGCCGTGCTCTATGCTGCCGATTACACGGTGCGCAAGATCAACGTGATGCACGACCTGAAGCAGGCCTTCCTGCCGATGTTCGGTGCTATGGCCATCGTCGGCATGTTCCTGCTCAAGGAGCCGGATTTCGGCGCCTTCGTCGTCATCATCTCGATCGCCATGGGCATCCTCTTCCTCGGAGGACTCAAGGCTCGGCTGTTCGCGCTGCTGATCATTGGCCTGCTGATCGCCTTCACGATCATGATCGTCGTCTCGCCCTACCGGCGCGACCGGGTGTTCGGCTTCATGGACCCGTGGGCCGATGCTTTCGGGCGCGGATACCAGCTGTCGCACTCGCTGATCGCCTTCGGCCGCGGCGAACTGTTCGGCGTCGGGCTCGGCGCCAGCGTCGAAAAGCAGTTCTACCTGCCGGAAGCGCATACCGATTTCCTGCTTGCCGTGATCGCCGAGGAACTCGGTTTCTTCGGCGTGCTGGCGGTCATCGCGCTGTTTGCCATTCTTGTCCAGCGCGCCTTCGCCATCGGCCGCCAGTGCGTCCAGCTCGACCGTCTCTACCCGGCGCTGGTCGCCATGGGCATCGGCGTCTGGATGGGCGTCCAGTCCTTCATCAACATGGGCGTCAACATGGGCCTGCTGCCAACCAAGGGCCTGACCCTGCCGCTGATGAGCTTCGGCGGTTCCGGCATCCTGGCCAACTGCGTGGCGCTGGCGATTCTCTTGCGAGTTGACTGGGAGAACAGGCAGCTCATGAGAGGAGGGAAGCTATGAGCAAGACCATCCTGGTAATGGCTGGCGGTACCGGCGGTCACATCTTCCCGGCCCTGGCCGTCGCCCACGCGCTGCGCGATGCCGGCTGGCGGGTCGTCTGGCTCGGCAATCCGGAAGGAATGGAAGCGAAGCTGGTGCCGCAGCACGGCTTCGAAATGGTCAACCTGAAATTCGCTGCGCTGCGTGGCAAGGGAATCGTGCGCAAGCTGCTGCTGCCGCTCAATCTGCTGCGCGGTTTCTGGCAGGCCCTCAAGGCCATCCGCCAGGTCAAGCCGAATGTCGTGCTCGGCATGGGCGGCTACATCACCTTCCCGGGCGGCATGATGGCAGCGCTGACCGGCGTGCCGCTGGTGCTGCACGAACAGAACTCGGTGGCCGGGCTGGCCAATCGCGTGCTGGCGGGTGTCGCCGACCGCATCCTGACCGGCTTCCCGGATGTCTTCAAGGAAGGTACCTGGATCGGCAATCCGGTCCGCCCGGAGATCGCCAGGATCGCGTCGCCGGCCGAACGCCTGGCTGAGCGCAGCGGCGCGCTGCACGTGCTGGTCATCGGCGGCAGCCTCGGCGCCCAGGCGCTGAACGATACGGTGCCCAAGGGCATGGCCCTGCTCGCCGAAAGCGACCAGCCGCAGATCGTCCATCAGGCCGGCGAGAAGCATCTGGAGGCGCTGAAGGCCAATTACGCCGCGGTCGGCGTCCAGGCCCATTGCGTGTCCTTCATCGAAGACATGGCCGGCGCCTACGAATGGGCCGACTTGGTCATCTGCCGCGCCGGCGCGCTGACCATCGCCGAACTGGCGGCGGCCGGCGTGGCCAGCATCCTGGTGCCCTTCCCGCATGCCGTCGACGACCACCAGACCGCCAATGCCAAATTCCTGGTCCATGCCGGCGGTGCCTTCCTGTTGCCGCAAGGCGAGCTGACGCCGGAGGCCGTGGCGCTGATCCGCAATTATTCCCGCGGCCAGCTGCTGGAAATGTCCGAGAAGGCCCGCAGCCTGGCCAAGCCCGATGCCACCGAAGAAGTGGCGACACTCTGCGCGGAGATCGCAAAATGAAACACAAGGTCAAACACATCCACTTCGTCGGCGTCGGCGGCTCGGGCATGAGCGGCATTGCCGAAGTGCTGGCCCACCTCGACTTCACGGTGACCGGCTCGGACATCGCGGCCAGCGCGACGACCCGCCGCCTCGAAGGCGAGGGCGTCAAGGTGATGATCGGCCATGCCGCCGAAAACGCCGCGGGAGCCGACGCAGTGGTTATCTCGACGGCGGTCAAGGCTGACAACCCGGAAGTGATGGCGGCACGCGAGCGGAAGATTCCGGTCGTTCCGCGCGCCCAGATGCTGGCCGAGCTGATGCGCCTGAAGAGCGGTATCGCCATCGCCGGTACGCACGGCAAAACGACGACGACCAGCCTGGTCACCAGCATCCTGGCCGAAGGCGGCATCGACCCGACTTTCGTCATCGGCGGCCGCCTGAACGCCGCCGGCGCCAACGCCCGGCTGGGCAGCGGCGACTTCCTGGTCGCCGAGGCTGACGAGTCCGATGCCTCCTTCCTGTTCCTGTCGCCGGTCATTTCGGTGGTCACCAACATCGACGCCGACCACATGGAAACCTACGGCCATGACTTCGAGCGCCTGAAGTCGGCCTTTGTCGATTTCCTGAACCGTCTGCCCTTCTACGGCGTGGCCGTGGTCTGTGGCGACGACGCCAACGTCCGCGACATCCTGCCGCGCGTGCCGAAGCAGATCATCACCTACGGCCTGTCGAAGGAAAACAACTTCTACGCCGAAAACGTCGTTGCCGAGGACGGCCGGATGCGCTTCGACTGCGTCCGCGTCAATGGGACGACTTCGCGCCTGGCGATCACCCTGAACACCCCGGGCCTGCATAACGTCCTCAACGCGCTGGCGGCAATTGCCGTGGCCACCGAGGTGCAGGTATCCGACGCCGCGATCGTCAAGGCGCTGGCCGAGTTCAAGGGCGTCGGTCGCCGCTTCCAGCGCTATGGCGAAGTGGCGCTGCCGGCTGGCGGCAGCTTTACGCTGGTCGACGACTACGGCCATCACCCAGTCGAAATGGCCGCCACGCTGGCCGCCGCCCGCGGCGCCTTCCCCAGCCGCCGGCTGCTGCTGGCCTTCCAGCCGCACCGCTACACGCGGACCCGCGATTGCTTCGAGGATTTCGTCAAGGTGCTGTCGACGGTCGATGCGCTGTGTCTGGCCGAAATCTACGCCGCCGGCGAAGCGCCCATCGTCGCCGCCGACGGCCGCTCGCTGGCCCGCGCCCTGCGCGTGACCGGCAAGGTCGAGCCGGTCTTCGTCGAGGACATCGCGGCGATGCCGCAAACCATTCTGGATGTCGCCCGCGATGGCGATGTCGTGCTGTGCATGGGCGCCGGTTCGATCGGCGCGGTGCCGGGCAAGCTGGCGGGGCAGGCATGAAACTCAAATGCTACGGTCGGCCCAAAAAAATGGCCATTTTTGAAATTGTTTGTGGAGCAAAGCATGTCTGATTTTGGCAAGGTCGCCGTCCTCTTCGGTGGTACGTCCGCCGAGCGCGAAGTCTCGCTGAACAGCGGTTCGCGTGTACTGGCCGCCCTGCAGGGCCAGGGCATCGACGCCCACGCCTTCGACCCCGCCTCGCAGCCGCTCGACGCCCTGAAAGGCTACGACCGCGCCTTCATCGCGCTGCACGGCCGGCACGGCGAGGACGGCACCATCCAGGGCGCCCTGGAAGTCATGCACATCCCCTACACCGGCTCAGGCGTGCTGGCCTCGGCGCTGGCCATGGACAAGTTTCGCACCAAGCTGATGTGGCGTGCCGCCGGCCTGCCGATCCCCGATTACGCGGTGCTGACCGCCGATTCCGATTTCGCCGAGGTCGAGGAACAGCTCGGCCTGCCGCTGTTCGTCAAGCCGGCGCACGAAGGTTCGTCGATCGGCATCACCAAGGTCAAGCAGCGCGGCGCCCTGAAGGCGGCTTACGAAGCTGCGGCCAAACTCGACCCGCTGGTCATCGCCGAAAAGGGCGTGCTCGGCGGCGAATACACGGTCGGCATCATCGGCGACGAAGCGATGCCGATCATCAAGATCGAGCCGGCCACCGAGTGGTACGACTACGAAGCCAAGTACAACCGCGACGACACCAAATACCTGTGCCCCTGCGGCCTGCCGGAAGCCAAGGAAATGGAAATCCGCAAGGGTGCGCTGGAAGCCTTCCGCATCCTCGGCGGCCGTGGCTGGGGCCGGGTCGATTTCCTGATGGACGAGGACGGCAAGCATTACTTCCTCGAAGTGAACACCGCGCCGGGCATGACCGACCACTCGCTGGTGCCGATGGCAGCCCGCGTCAATGGCCTGGATTACCCGGCCCTGGTTCGTCGCGTCCTAGAACTCGCTGCCAACGACTGAGGCAATGAATGTGGAACAAACCGCACCTGCTGAACGCGATTGCCGACCTGCTTATGCTGGTCGCTGCCGCCGCGTTGCTGGCCGCCGGGGCGGTCTGGCTGGTGCGCGTGCCGTCCTTGCCGGTCAAGCATGTGGTATTTGCCGAGCCTCTGCCGCACACCAAGCGCGGCGAGGTGGAGCAGGTGTTGCCGCAGGCGCTGAAGGGCAATTTCTTCAGCCTGAATCTGGATGCAGTGCGCGGGGCGCTGGAAAAGCTGCCCTGGGTGCGCAAGGTGGCCGTGCGCCGGCAATGGCCGGACCGGCTGGAAATCAGCATCGAGGAGCACAAGCCGGTTGCCCGTTGGGGCGACGCGCGCGGCGAGCTGGTCAACAGCTACGGAGAGGTCTTTGCGGCGCTGTTGCCGGAAACCGAGCGTTCCCTGCTGCCGCTGCTCTACGGGCCACAGGGCACGGCGCAGGAAGTGCTGAAGCACTACGGCGATTTCATCGGGGCGTTCAAGGCAGTCGGCGAAATGCCGGTGCAGGTGACGCTGTCGCCGCGCCTGGCCTGGCAGTTGAAGTTGCAGAACGGCATGTTGGTCGATATCGGCCGCGAGCAGCCGAAGTCGCCAGTCGGCGTCCGGCTGGCGCGCTTTATCGAAATTTATCCGGAAACGGTCGCCAAACGGGCGGTCCGGCCGGCAGTGGTGGATTTGCGGTATCCGAATGGTTTCGCGATGCGAGTCGCGGGCGAGGCGAAGGGAAAGTAAGCATATGAGCAGGGACAACAAGGATCTGATCGTCGGGCTGGACATCGGGACGTCGAAGATCGTCGCGCTGGTCGCCGAGATCAACAACGAGGGCAGCCTCAACGTGATCGGCATGGGCTCGCAGGATTCGCGCGGCCTGAAGAAGGGCGTCGTGGTGAACATCGAGGAAACGGTGCACACCATCAGCCGCGTCGTCCAGGAAGTCGAGTTGATGGCCGACTGCAAGGTCAGCAACGTCTACACCGGGATCGCCGGCAGCCACATCAAGAGCTTCAACTCGAACGGCATGGTGGCGATCAAGGACAAGGAAGTGACCCAGAGCGACGTCGAGCGGGTCATCGAAACGGCGCGGGCGATGCCAATTCCGGCCGACCAGGAGATCCTCCACATCCTGACCCAGGAATTCGTCATCGACGGCCAGGACGGCATCCGCGAGCCGATCGGCATGAGCGGCATGCGCCTGGAAGTGAAGACCCATATCGTGACCGGCGCCGTGTCGGCCGCCCAGAACATCGTCAAGTGCGTCCGTCGCTGCGGCCTGGAGGTCAATGATCTGGTGCTGCAGCCGCTGGCTTCCAGCTATGCCGTGCTGTCCGAAGACGAGAAGGATCTCGGCGTCTGCCTGATCGACATCGGCGGCGGCACCACCGACATTGCCGTGTGGACGCAGGGCGCCATCCGCCATACCTCGGTCATTCCGATCGCCGGCGACCAGATCACCAACGACATTGCCATGGCGTTGCGCACACCGACCCGCGAGGCGGAAGACATCAAGTGCAAGTATGGCTGCGCCCTGTCGCAGCTGGCTGACGTCAGCGAAAACCTCGATGTCGCCGGCGTCGACGACCGGCCGAGCCGCAAGCTGTCGCGCCGGGCCCTGGCCGACGTCATCCAGCCGCGCGTCGAAGAGCTTTACGAATTGATCCAGAACGAACTGCGCCGCGCCGGCTTCGAGGAGGTTTTGTCCTCCGGCATCGTGCTGACCGGCGGCGCCAGCGTCATGCCGGGCATGGTCGAACTGGGCGAGGAAATCTTCCACATGCCGGTTCGTCTCGGCAACCCGAAATACACCGGCAGCCTTGCCGACGTCGTGCAGAGCCCGCGCTTCTCGACCGCCTACGGCCTGCTGCTCGAAGCGCAGGCGCAGCGCAAGCGCGGCCAGAAGATCCAGGAAAAGCAGGGCTTCAAGGATGTCTTCGAAGGCATGAAGTCCTGGTTTGCCAAGAATTTTTGATTTGTTGTTGAACAGTTTTTTCAGAGGAGGTAGTTACCATGTTTGAGATCATCGAGAAAGACGAAGAAGCCGGTACGATCATCAAGGTATTCGGCGTGGGTGGTGCCGGCGGCAATGCCATCGAGCACATGATTCGCGAAGGCGTCAGCGGCGTTGAATTCATCGCCGCCAACACCGATGCCCAGGCGCTCAGCCGCAGTGCAGCGTCGAGCAAGCTGTCGCTGGGCAAGACCGGTCTCGGCGCTGGCGCCAAGCCGGAGGCCGGCAAGGCAGCCGCCGATGCGCACCGCGACGAGATCCGCGCGACGCTGGAAGGCGCTCACATGGCCTTCATTACCGCCGGCATGGGTGGCGGCACGGGTACCGGCGCCGCGCCGGTCGTCGCCGAGATCGCCCGCGAAATGGGCATCCTGACCGTTGGCGTCGTCACCAAGCCGTTCGGCTTCGAAGGCGGCAAGCGGATGAAGTCGGCCGAAGCCGGCATCGCCGAATTTTCCAAGCACGTCGATTCGCTGATCGTCATCCTCAATGACAAGCTGATGGAAGTCATGGGCGACGACGCCGATGTCGACGATTGCTTCAAGGCTGCCGACGACGTGCTGAAAAATGCCGTTGGCGGTATCGCTGAAATCATTACCTACCCTGGCCTGGTCAACGTCGACTTCGAAGACGTCCGCACGGTTATGGGCGAAATGGGCCGCGCCATGATGGGCTCCGCCGCCGCTGCCGGCGTCGACCGCGCCCGCATCGCTGCCGAGCAGGCCGTCGCTTCGCCGCTGCTCGAAGGCATCAATCTGTCCGGCGCCAAGGGCGTTCTGGTGAACATCACCGCCGCCAAGGGCAACCTGAAGATGAAGGAAGTCAACGAAGTGATGAACACCGTCAAGGCCTTTGCGGCAGAAGACGCACACATCATCTTCGGTGCGGTTTATGACGAACTGATGGGCGATGCCCTGCGCGTTACCGTCGTGGCTACCGGCCTCGGCCAGGTCGCCGCTGTAGCCCGTCCGAAGCCGGAGGTCTATCAGCAGCCGGTCCTCGTCCAGGCAACCGGCACCAGCGATGCCGTCGCTTTTGCCGCCGGCCCGGCCATCGACTACAACCAGATCGCCGATGTCCCGGCCGTGGTGCGCAAGGGCAATCGCAATGTGACGGTTGAGGCGCTGGCCAACAGCGGTGTCGATCGTTACGACATTCCGGCTTTCCTGCGCAAGCAGGCGGATTGAAGTAACAAAAACTCTCTCTGAAAAAGGGTGGCGGCGGCTTGTGTTACAATCCGCTGCCTTCCCCAATCATTCAAACACTTAGCATGCTCAAGCAACGCACGTTGAAGACCGTCATCCGCGCCTCCGGCGTTGGCCTGCACGGTGGCGTCAAGGTCAACATGACCCTGCGCCCGGCCGCCCCGGATACCGGCATCGTCTTCCGTCGCGTCGACCTGCCCGAACCGATCGACATTCCTGCCAAGGCTTTCATGGTCGGCGATACGCGCATGTGCTCCTGTCTGGAAAAGGACGGGGTCAAGGTAGGTACCATCGAACATCTGATGTCGGCCCTTGCGGGTCTTGGCATCGACAACGCCTGGGTCGATCTGGATGCACCGGAAGTGCCCATCCTCGACGGTTCGGCTGCGCCGTTTGTGTTCCTGATCCAGTCGGCTGGCATCGAGGAACAGAACGCCGCCAAGAAATTCATCCGCGTCACAAAGCCCATCGAGGTCCGCGACGGCGACAAGTGGGCGCGTTTCGAGCCCTATGACGGCTACAAGCTCGCTTTCTCCATCGTCTTCAACCATCCGGCCATCGACAAGTCGGCCCAGAAGGCCGAGATCGATTTCGCCGAGCAGTCCTACACCCGCGAAGTGGCCCGCGCCCGTACCTTCGGCTTCATGCAGGAAGTCGAATACCTGCGCGAAAACGGTCTGGCCCTCGGTGGTGGTCTGGAAAACGCCATCGTCCTCGACGAATTCCGCGTGCTGAACCAGGATGGCCTGCGCTACGGCGACGAGTTCGTCAAACACAAGATACTCGACGCCATCGGCGACCTCTACCTGCTCGGCCATCCGCTGCTCGCCGCCTATTCGTCGCACAAGGGCGGCCATGCGCTGAATAACCAGCTGGCCCGCGCCCTGCTCGAACAGCAGGCTTCGTGGGAAATCGCCACCTTTGAGCAGGCCGAACATGCGCCGAGCGGCGTCACCCGCTGGCTCGAGCAAGTGGCGTAGCTAGCGATGTGGCTGCTGCGTCTACTCGCAGCCATTCTGGTTATTGCCATCGGCGCCGGTCTGCTGATCTATGCGCTGACCGGCAACCGCAGTTATCTCGCCCTGAGTGGGCGTCTCTTCAAGTACGGTATCGTCTTTGCCCTGATCGTCTTCGCGCTGATGTTCATCGAGCGCCTGGCGATCATTCCGCTTTAGCGCTGCGTTCGAGCAGGCGCTCGAGCGCCTCCCTGAGCGCGCCTTTTGGCATGTTTTCGGAGGCCGACCGTAGCATTCCAATGGCCTTGCCAGAGATTGGCTTTTGAGTAGAACTCGTTGATTGGGAAGGAATTTGGCGGGGTTGAACTTTAACCTCTATGCCGTTACACTCCGTCCCTCCTTTCGATAACTCGTCGCTCAAGCGCTGACTCAACTGGCGAATCTTGGCGGCGACCGCGCCGTTATCGGCGTGGATAATGATTTTCCCCGACTTGTAGTTGGCAACGTGAGCGGCATGGCGCAGCCCGGTGGGTGCGACTGCTTCGAAGCGACGCGAGAGTTTGAGCAACAGGCGAGCGTGGGCCATGATGCGGCCCGCTGCGGCATCGCTGTCGAGGTATTGCTCAGGCCCTTTGTACATAGGAGGTTCCGTGCAGATCATTCTGGTTTCGCGCCATCTGAAGGCAGCGCGCACAATCACCATTATGCCCCGGCATCTGGTCGCGGCGGTGCTCGTCTTTCTGGCGCTGCTCTTCTCGACCTCGGCGCTCTTTTCCTGGCTGTCCGTCCATCTGCGCCTGCCACTGATCGAGGATCTGCTGGTTTCCATGCAGCTCCAGGAAACCCGGAAGACCCGGGATTACCTCGACAACAACCTGCAACTGATGGCGACCCGCCTGGGCGAACTGCAGGCTCGCGTGCTGCAGCTTGATGCCATGGGCGATCGCGTTTCCGGGCTGGCCGGGATCAAGCGCGAACCGCAGGCGGTCGCCGTTCCCGGCAAACCGGGGCAGGGCGGCCCGTTCATTGCGGTGCTGACGCCGGTCGAGTTGCAGGCGGAAATCGACCGCCTGGCCAGCGAGGTCGAACGGCGAACCGACGATTTCGGATTCCTTGAATTCAAACTGCTCGAGAAGCGTGTCAAGGATCGCCTCTTGCCGACCACCTTACCGGTCAGGAATGCCACCCTGGGGTCTGTTTTTGGCCACCGTGAGGATCCGGTCGCGGGTGTGCGCGCCATGCACGAGGGCCTCGATTTTTCTGCCGAGATCGGCACGCCGGTCGCTGTTGCTGCGGATGGTGTTGTGCTGTCGGCCAACTATCATCCGGAATACGGCAATCTGGTTGACGTCGATCATGGTGACGGCCTGACCTCGCGCTACGCCCATTTGTCCGTCATGGATGTCAAACCCGGCATGCTGATCAAGCGGGGCGAGCGGATCGGTGCGGTCGGTACCACCGGCCGGTCGACCGGGCCGCATCTGCACTTCGAGGTGCGCATGCTCGGCGTGGCGCAGAATCCCGCGCATTTTCTCAAGCAGGGCGACGATTACGCGCTGGTCAAGCGCCGTTGATCGGTTGCCGATTGCCTTGATTTAGGTCGTCATCATCGGGTCATGGGGGCGTGTTAGAATCGCCGTTTTGCCGCACTGCGCAAACCCTATTCCATCGCGATGATATCCGGCCTACTCAAAAAGATTTTCGGCAGCCGCAATGACCGGCTGATCAAACAATATTCACTGACCATCAAGCGTATCAACGCGTTCGAACCTGCCCTGCAGGCCTTGAGCGACGATGCCTTGCGCGCCAAGACGGACGAGTTCCGCCAGCGCCACGCCAATGGCGAATCGCTCGATGCCTTGTTGCCCGAAGCCTTTGCGGTCGTTCGTGAAGCCGGGGTGCGTGCCTTGGGTATGCGCCACTTCGACGTCCAGATGATCGGCGGCATGGTGCTGCACGACGGCAAGATCGCCGAAATGCGAACCGGTGAAGGCAAGACGCTGGTCGGCACGCTGCCGGCCTACCTCAATGCCATTTCCGGCAAGGGCGTCCATGTCATTACCGTCAACGACTACCTGGCGACCCGCGACTCCGAGTGGATGGGCCGCCTGCACCGTTTCCTCGGCCTGACCGTCGGCGTCAACCTGTCGCAGATGGACCATGATGCCAAGCAGGCTGCCTACGCGGCAGACATCACCTATGGCACCAACAACGAGTTCGGTTTCGACTACCTGCGTGACAACATGGTCTACACGGCCGGTGAGCGCGTCCAGCGCAGCCTGAATTTCGCCATCGTCGACGAAGTGGACTCGATCCTGATCGACGAGGCGCGCACCCCGCTGATCATTTCCGGCCAGGCCGAGGATCACACCGATCTCTACCTGCGCATGAAGGACGTCGTCCCCAACCTGACGCGGGCGATGGAAGAGAACGCCGAAGGCGACTACTGGGTCGACGAGAAGGGCCATCAGGTCCACCTCTCTGAAACCGGTTACGAACACGCCGAGCAGTTGCTGGCCGAGCATGGCCTGCTCAAGGAAGGCAGCGGTCTCTACGATGCCGCCAACATCACGCTGCTGCACCACCTGAACGCTGCCTTGCGCGGCATGACGCTGTTCCACAAGGACCAGCATTACGTCGTGCAGAATGGCGAAGTGGTTATCGTCGATGAATTCACTGGTCGCCTGATGACCGGCCGTCGCTGGTCGGATGGCCTGCACCAGGCGGTCGAGGCCAAGGAAGGCGTGCAGATCCAGGCCGAGAATCAGACCCTGGCCTCGATCACCTTCCAGAATTACTTCCGCATGTACGGCAAGCTGGCCGGCATGACCGGCACGGCCGATACCGAAGCCTACGAATTCCAGCAGATCTACGGTCTCGAAACCGTCGTCATCCCGACCCATCGGCCGATGGTCCGCAAGGACATGAACGACCTGGTCTACAAGACGGCCGACGAGAAGCATGCGGCGATCATTGCCGACATCAAGGATTGCTCGAAGCGCGGCCAGCCGGTGCTGGTCGGCACGACCTCGATCGAGGCGTCCGAGCTGCTCTCCGGGTTGCTCGACAAGGAAAAACTGCCGCATCAGGTGCTCAACGCCAAGCAGCATGCGCGTGAAGCGGAGATCGTCGTCCAGGCCGGCCGTCCTGGTATGGTGACCATCGCCACCAACATGGCTGGCCGCGGTACCGACATCGTGCTCGGCGGCAATATCGAGAAGCAGCTTGCCGCCATTCGCGACGACGAGTCGCTGCCGGCTGCCGAACGTGATCAGAAGGCAGCTGCAATGAAGGCCGAGTGGCAGGAAGTCCACAACGCCGTGCTGGCTGCTGGCGGCCTGCACATCATCGGCTCGGAGCGTCACGAATCCCGCCGCATCGACAACCAGTTGCGCGGCCGTGCCGGTCGCCAGGGCGATGCCGGTTCCTCGCGCTTCTATCTGTCGCTGGATGATCCGCTTCTGCGCATCTTCGCCGGTGAGCGCCTGCGCGCCATCATGGACAAGCTGAAGATGCCGGAAGGCGAGGCCATCGAGCATCCGCTGGTCACCCGCTCGCTGGAATCGGCGCAGCGCAAGGTCGAGGCCCGCAACTTCGACATCCGCAAGCAGTTGCTCGAATACGACGATGTTTCCAACGACCAGCGCAAGGTGATCTACCACCAGCGCAACGAATTGCTGGAAACCGACGATATTTCCGAAACTATAACCGCCATGCGCCAGAGCGTCATCGCCGAGACCTTCCGCCTCTACGTGCCGGAAGAGTCGGTCGAGGAGCAGTGGGACATGGAAGGCCTTGAGCGCGCGCTGGAGGCCGATCTGAAGATCGTCGCCCCGGTCGCCGAGTGGTTCAAGAACGAGCCGACGCTGGCCGACGACGAAATCCTTGCCCGCATTACCAAGGAGGCCGACGAGGCCTACCAGGCCAAGGTCGATCTGGTCGGCGCCACGACTTTCCACCAGTTCGAGCGCAACGTCATGCTGCAGAGCCTCGATACGCACTGGCGGGAGCATCTGGCGGCGCTGGATCATCTGCGCCAGGGTATCCACCTGCGCGGCTACGCCCAGAAAAATCCGAAGCAGGAATACAAGCGCGAGGCTTTCGAGCTGTTCGAAGGCCTGCTTGACCAGGTTCGCCGCGAAGTGACCCGCATCGTCTTCACCGTGCAGATCCGTACGCCGGAAGATGTTGAGGAAACCGCACCGCATGCCGACGTGCAGAACGTTCAGTACCAGCACGCCGGCTACGACGAGGCGCTCGGCGAAGGTGAGGCCGCGCCGGCTGCCGGCCAGCAACCCGCCGATGCCGGTCCGAAGGTCGGGCGCAACGATCCCTGTCCCTGCGGTTCCGGCAAGAAATACAAGCACTGCCACGGAAAGCTGAGCTAGTTGTTAGTTGGTAGTCGTTAGCTGTTAGCAAAATCAGGAGGCCAGCCAAGCGCTGGCCTCGATCCTATTCACTCGACCTGGATCCTCCCATGCCCGTCAATTACGCCACGCCCGCTGCCGATCAACTGTTTCCGGTGGCCGGCGTCCGCCTCGGTGTCGCCGAAGCCGAAATCCGCAAGAAGAACCGCCGCGACCTGACCTTGGTCGCCCTAGATGCCGGCTGCACGGTGGCCGGCGTGTTTACGCAAAACCGCTTCTGCGCAGCACCGGTTCAGCTCTGCCGTAACCACCTGGCGGCTGGCAAGGGCATTCGCGCGCTGGTCATCAATACCGGCATCGCCAATGCCGGCACCGGCGAGCCGGGTCGTCAGGCGGCGCAAGCCACGTGCGATGCAGTCGGCGAATTGCTCGGCATCGGCGCCGACCAGGTGCTGCCCTTCTCGACCGGCGTCATTCTCGAACCGTTGCCGGTTGACCGTCTGGTTGCCGGGCTGCCGGCGGCCAAGGCCAACCTGAATGCCGACAACTGGCATGCCGCCGCGCACGCCATCATGACCACCGACACCATTGCCAAGGCCGCGTCGCGGAATGCTACGGTCAATGGCAAAAAAGTGACCATTTCCGGAATTTCCAAGGGCGCCGGCATGATCAAGCCGAACATGGCGACCATGCTCGGCTTCGTCGCCACCGACGCCGGCATCGCCCAGCCGCTGCTCGACCAACTGGTCAAGGAAGCTGCCGACGCCTCGTTCAACTGCATCACCGTCGATGGCGACACCTCGACTAACGATTCCTTCGTGATGATCGCCTCCGGCCAGTCCGGCGTGACGATTGCCCATGAGACCGATGCCGGCTGGGCCGAGATCAAGGCGGCGATGATTGCCGTTGCCGTCGAGCTGGCGCAGGCCATCGTCCGCGATGGCGAAGGCGCCACCAAGTTCATCACCGTCGCCGTTGAAGGCGGCAAGGACGCCGAAGAGTGTCGCAAGGTCGGTTACGCCATCGGTCACTCGCCGCTGGTCAAGACCGCTTTCTTTGCCTCCGACCCCAACCTCGGCCGTATCCTGGCCGCCATTGGCTACGCCGGCATCGCCGACCTCGATGTCGATGGCGTCAAGGTCTGGCTGGATGATGTGCTGGTCGCCGAGAACGGTGGCCGAGCCGCAGCCTACAAGGAAGCCGACGGCGCCCGTGTGATGGCACAGGCCGAGATCACCGTCCGTGTCGATCTCGGTCGCGGTGCTGCCAGGGCGAACATTTACACCTGCGATTTCTCCTACGATTACGTGAAGATCAACGCGGATTACCGCAGCTGATCAAGCCGGAACCGACTGGAAGCGAGCCGTGACCGATATCCGCCGCGACCTGGCTCGCAACACGCTGGCCATCCTTTGCATTCTCGGGCTGATTGGTCTGAGTCTTTGGGTGCTGAGGCCCTTCCTGGCGGCCAGCGTCTGGGCGGCGATGATCGTCGTCGCCACCTGGCCGTTGTTCCTGTCGCTGGAAGCTCGCCTCGGCAATCGCCGCGGGCCGGCCGTGGCGATCATGACGCTGGCCATGTTGCTGCTGCTGGTGTTGCCGCTGTGGCTGGCGATCGATACGATTTTTGAGCATTCGGGGCAGCTGACCGTAGCATTCCAGTCCCTGGCGGCCAACGGCTTGCCGGCGCCGCCGGCCTGGGTCAAAACCCTGCCGCTGGTTGGTGAGCGTCTGGCCACCGCGTGGGCTCAGCTCGACGCAGCAGGTACCTCCGGCATCGTCGCCAAGGTGACGCCCTACTCGGCCGATGCCGGTAAGTGGGTGCTCGCTCAAGTTGGTGGTTTCGGCGGCATGCTGATCCAGTTCCTGCTGGTCGTGACCATTGCCGCCATCCTCTATGCCGGCGGCGAAGACGGGGCGCGGCTGATGCGTCGCTTCGGTCGCCGACTGGCCGGCGAGCGCGGCGAAAATTCGATCATCCTGGCCGGGCAGGCGATTCGCGGCGTGGCGCTCGGTGTCGGTGTTACCGCCATCGTCCAGACGTTACTTGGCGGGCTCGGGCTGGCCGTCGCCGGCGTCCCCTTCGCCGCGCTGCTCTCGGCGGTCATGCTGATGCTGTGCATCGCCCAGATCGGGCCGATGCTGATTTTGCTGCCGGCTGTCGGCTGGATGTACTGGATGGGCGATACCGGCTGGGCGACTGCGCTGCTCGTGTGGAGCCTGATCGTCGGCAGTCTGGACAACTTCCTGCGGCCGATGCTGATCCGGCGCGGCGCCGACCTGCCGCTGCTCCTGATCTTCGCCGGCGTCATTGGTGGCATGCTGAGTTTTGGCCTGATCGGCATTTTCGTCGGCCCGGTCGTGCTGGCCGTGACCTGGACGTTGATGCTGGCCTGGATCGAAGATGCGCTCGGCAAGGATCGCTCCGACCCGCTGCCGTCAAAGCTTCCGGAGCCGGATCAGCCGGAACCAGCCGCCGACTAGCGCCGGCTGGTCGTGCTCAAGCGCCAGTGTCGGCGCGGCGCACAGCAGATCCTCGAAGACCACATCGAGCCGGGTGGCCACCCGGCGAAGCAGCGGATTGATCATCCGCCGCATCAGCGCCGGCTGGCCGCGGCGCAGAAATTTGTCGAAAACAATGACCTGGCCGCCCGGCTTGATAACCCGGGCGATTTCGGCGAAACAGTCCGCCGGTTCGGGGACGACGGCAAGGATCAGGTGCAACACCGCGCTATCGAACGACGCATCGGCAAACGGCAGGCACTGGGCGTCGCCCTGGACCGGGGTGAATTCAAGCTTCCCGGCCCGTGGCAGGGCGCGACGGAGCATGGCATGGGTCAGGTCGAGGCCGACATAGCGGTGCTGCGGCGGCAGGTGGGGCAGGTCGAGTCCGGTGCCGACGCCGGCCAGCAGAACGCTACCCGGTTCGGACGGCAGCGCGGTCAGGCTACGCGCCCGGGCAGCGTGGGTGGCCCGGGCAATCGCCGCATCGTAGAACGGCGCGATCAGCGTGTAGCTGTGCTTGAGGCTCAAGCGGACTTCAGTGCAGGGCGCGCGGGCTGGCCAGCACGAACTCGGGAATTTCGGCCTCGAAATGCGTGCCATCCTCGGCGACCATCTGGTAAGTACCCTTCATCGTGCCGATCTGCGTCGTCAGCGCCGAGCCACTGGTGTACTGGAAGCTCTCGCCGGGTTGCAGCAGCGGCTGCTTCCCAACAACGCCGATGCCGCGCACTTCCTGCACCTCGTTGTTGGCGTCGGTGATGATCCAGTGACGCGAAACCAGTTGCGCCGGTATGGTGCCGACGTTCTTGATGGTGATGGTATAGGCGAACACATACCGGTCGTTTTCCGGGTCGGACTGATCCGGAATGAACTGCGGCATGGAGTGGATTTCGATTCGGTACTTGTCGTCGTCGGGCATGGGATAATTTCGTCTGTTCTTGTTCAGGGAAGCATCATGTCAGTCAAAGATTACGTCATCGCGCCGAGCATTCTGTCTGCCAATTTCGCCAAGCTGGGCGAGGAAGTGGCCAACGTCATCGCTTCGGGCGCCGACTGGATTCACTTCGACGTGATGGACAATCATTATGTTCCCAACCTGACCATCGGCCCACTGGTCTGCGAGGCGATCCGGCCGTGCACCACCGCGCCGATCGACGTACACCTGATGGTCAAACCGGTTGATCGCATCATCCCCGATTTTGCCAAGGCCGGGGCGAATATCATCACCTTCCATCCAGAGGCCTCCGAACACGTTGACCGCAGCCTGTCGCTGATCCGCGATGCCGGCTGCCTGGGCGGCCTGGTCTTCAACCCGGCGACGCCGCTTGATTACATGGACTACGTCCTCGACAAGATCGACGTCGTGCTACTTATGAGCGTCAACCCCGGCTTCGGTGGCCAGAAGTTCATTCCTAGCACGCTGGCCAAGGCCAGACAGGCGCGTGCCAAGCTCGATGCCTATGAGCGTGAAACCGGCCGGCGCATCCGTCTGGAGATCGACGGCGGCGTCAACACCGCCAACATCGCCGAAATCGCCCGCGCCGGTGTCGATGCCTTTGTCGCCGGCTCGGCCGTCTATGGCGCCGGGAAGGACAGCGATCCGCATCGCTACGATTCGATCCTCGGCGCGCTGCGTGGCGAACTGGCGAAGGTCTGATCATGCATTTCCAGTCGGTCACCTTCGATCTCGACGGCACGCTGCTCGACACCATCGCCGACCTCGCCGAGGCCTGCCGGCTGATGCTCGATGAAATCGGCGCACCGCAGCGTAGCCAGGCGGAAGTGCACAGCTTCGTCGGCAAGGGCATGGCCGTGCTGGTCGAGCGCTGCCTGACCCACGCGCAGCCACCTTCTGCCGAGCAGCTGCACGCTGCCATCGAATCCTTCAAGCGCCACTATACGGTGGTCAATGGCCAGTTTTCCCAGGTCTATCCGGGGGTGATCGAAGGCCTTGAGGCCTGGAAAGCCAGCGGCCTGAAGATGGGCGTCGTGACCAACAAGCCCGGCATGTTCACCGAAGCTCTGCTCAATCGCATGGGCATGACCGCCTATTTCGACGTGATCGTTTCCGGCGACACGACGGCGCACAAGAAGCCGCATCCCGAACCGATCCTGCATGCCTGCCGCCTCTTCGGCGTGCGGCCGGACCGCAACCTGCATGTCGGCGATTCGGAAAACGACATCCTGGCGGCCCGCGCCGCCGGTTCGCCGACCTTCTGCGTGCCCTATGGCTACAACGAGGGCAAGCCGGTGGACAGTGCCGATTGCGATGCGCTAGTATCCGATCTGCTTGTCGCCTACCGGCAAGCCCTTACTTTCAAAGACCTCCCGAACAAATGACCCCTCTGCGACTCTGGCACGAATGGCACGGTTGGCGTCTCTGGCGCCGCTGATCTCCCTTCGCGCGCCCATCCGGCGCAACGCTCCAGACCGTAGCACCCTGTCATTTCCGAGGCTTCCCCATGACTGAAACCGAATTCAACGCGCTTGCCGCGCAAGGCTACAACCGTATTCCCGTCACGCTGGAAACGTTTGCCGACCTCGACACGCCGCTCTCCATCTACCTCAAGCTGGCCAACGCGCCGTTCACCTACCTGCTCGAATCGGTGCAGGGCGGCGAGCGCTTCGGCCGCTATTCGATCATCGGCCTCGGCGCCCAGACCCGCGTGGTGGTCAATGGCAAGCAGGTGCTGGTGCTTTCCGGCCACCGCGTCGCCGAACGCCGCGACGACATCAATCCGCTCGACTTCATCGACGAATTCATGCAGCGTTTCAAGGCGCCGCCGAGCTCCGGCCTGCCGCGCTTCTGCGGCGGCCTGGTCGGCTGCTTCGGCTACGACACCATTCGCTACGTCGAAAGCAAGCTGGCCGCCGCCGACAAGCCGGACCAGATCGGCACGCCGGACATCGGCCTGCTGCTCTCCGAGGAAATCGCCGTCGTCGACAACCTGTCCGGCAAGCTGACGCTGGTTGTCTTCGCCGAACCGGGCTTCCCCGGCGCCTATCAGAAGGCAAGGGCGCGCCTCAAGGAACTGCTGGCCAAACTGCGCATGCCGGTGACCATTCCGGCCGAACAGCCGGTTCATTCCGAGCCGGCCGTGTCGAATTTTGGCGAAGAGGCTTTCAAGCAGGCCGTGCTCAAGGCCAAGGAGTACATCACCGAAGGCGACATCATGCAGGTCGTGCTGTCGCAACGGATGACCAAGCCCTTCGCAGCCAGCCCGCTGGCCCTTTACCGCACGCTGCGCAGCCTCAATCCGTCGCCTTACATGTTCTATTTCGACTTCGAGGACTACTACGTCGTCGGCGCTTCGCCGGAGATTCTGGTCCGCCTCGAAGGCGACGTCGTCACCGTGCGGCCGATTGCCGGCACCCGCAAGCGCGGCGCGACGCCGGAAGAGGATGCCGCGCTGGCCGCCGAACTGCTGGCCGACGAGAAGGAACGCGCCGAGCACACGCAGCTACTCGACCTAGGTCGCAACGACTGCGGTCGCGTCGCCCAGATCGGTTCGGTCAAGCTGACCGAGAACATGATCGTCGAGCGCTACTCGCACGTGATGCACATCGTGTCCAACGTCGACGGCAAGCTGCAGGCGGGCCTCGACGCCCTCGACGTGCTGCGCGCCACCTTCCCGGCCGGCACCGTCTCCGGCGCGCCGAAGATCCGCGCCATGGAAATCATCGACGAACTGGAACCGGTCAAGCGCGGCATCTACGCCGGCGCCGTCGGCTACCTCGGCTTCAATGGCGACATGGACCTGGCCATCGCCATCCGCACCGCCGTGCTCAAGGACAAGCAGCTGCACGTCCAGGCCGGCGCCGGCATCGTCGCCGATTCCGATCCGCAGTCGGAATGGGAAGAAACCCGCAACAAGGCCCGCGCTGTGCTGCGTGCCGCCGAGCTGGCCGAACAGGGGCTGGATACGCGCTTCGACTGAGCTTCACCTTGGACAGCAAAAGGAAACCGCCGAAAAAGGCGGTTTTTTTACGACGACCGTAGCATTTTGTTCCCCTGAACTTAGTGGCGATGCTGGTGTCGGATTTCCGATGGCTATACTATCCAAGTGTCGGATTTCCGATGCCATGGTCTGCGCGGTGTCAAAAAAACCCCGATAAATCAGGCGTCTGGCCTTTTGTGCTGGCGTTGCTTTCCTGGCACGCTAGCTGCGTAGTTATCGTCATTGGAGCCGGGTGATGGCTTCTGACAAAAAAGGAGACGACATGAACCGCTTTGCTATTGCTGCTGTACTCGCCACCGCTCTCGGCACCACCGCCATTTCATCGGCCCACGCCCAGGAATCAGCCACCCTGAAGAAGATCAAGGACACCGGCAGCATCACGCTGGGTCATCGCGAATCGTCGATTCCGTTTTCGTACTACGACGACAAGCAGCAGGTCATTGGCTATTCGCACGAACTGATGCTGAAGGTCGTCGACAGCATCAAGAGCGAGCTGAAGCTGGCCAAGATCGACACCCGCCTGATGCCGGTCACCTCGGCCAACCGCATCACGCTGATCCAGAACGGCACGGTCGACATCGAATGCGGCTCGACCACCAACAACCTCGAACGTCAGAAACAGGTCGGCTTCTCGACCACCATCTTCGTCATCGGTACCCGCCTGATGACCAAGAAGGATTCCGGCATCAAGGACTTCGCCGATCTGGCCGGCAAGAATGTCGTGACCACCGCCGGTACCACCTCCGAACGCCTGATCCGCAAGATGAACGAAGACAAGAAGATGGGCATGAACGTCATCTCCGCCAAGGATCACGGCGAAGCCTTCCTGACCCTGGAAACCGGCCGTGCCGTCGCCTTCATGATGGACGACGCGCTGCTCTACGGCGAAATGGCCAAGGCCAGGAAGCCGGCCGACTGGATCGTTACCGGCACCGCCCAGTCCAAGGAAGCCTACGGCTGCATGCTGCGCAAGGACGACCCGGGCTTCAAGAAGGTCGTCGACGCCGCGCTGACCAAGGCGCTGACCTCGGGCGACGCCGAGAAGATCTACGCCAAATGGTTCATGAGCCCGATTCCGCCCAAGGGCCTGAACCTCAACATGCCGCTGTCCGATGAAATGAAGGCCGCCTTCAAGGCGCCGAACGACAAGGCGTTCGAATAAGTCTCCCCGCACCCTCTCCCGCCAGCGGGGGAGGGGCAACAAAAATATCCTTGAGGAGACCGTCATGGGTTATCAATGGAATTGGGGCGTCTTCCTGCAGCCGAGCGCGAGCGGGGACGACACCTACCTGGGCTGGATGTTCGCCGGCTTCAAAATGACCATCGCGCTGTCGCTGACCGCCTGGGTGATCGCCCTGCTGCTCGGCGCCCTGGTCGGCGTCCTGCGCACAGTGCCGAACAAGACGCTGGCCGGCATCGCCACGGCTTATGTCGAACTGTTCCGCAACGTGCCGCTGCTCGTCCAGCTGTTCATCTGGTATTTCGTGCTGCCGGAGCTGCTGCCGGCCAGTATCGGTAATGCGTACAAGCAGTCCAACCCAGTGCTCCAGCAGTTCCTCGCCTCGATGGTCTGCCTCGGCCTGTTCACCAGCGCCCGCGTCGCCGAGCAGGTGCGCGCCGGCATCAACTCGCTGCCGCGGGGCCAGAAGAACGCCGGCCTGGCGCTCGGCTTCACGCTGCCGCAAACCTACCGCTTCGTGATGCTGCCGATGGCCTTCCGCCTGGTCGTACCGCCGCTGACTTCGGAATTCCTCAACATCTTCAAGAACTCCGCCGTCTGCTCGACCATCGGCCTCCTCGAACTGGCCGCCCAGGGCCGTCAGCTGGTCGATTACACCGCGCAGCCCTACGAGTCCTTCATCGCCGTGACGCTGTCCTACATCATCATCAACGTCACCGTGATGACCCTGATGCACAAGTTTGAAAAGCGCATCGCCGTGCCCGGCTATATCGGAGGCAAATCATGATCTACGAATTCGACTGGTCCTCCATCCCCGGCGCCTTGCCCTTCCTCTGGGACGGCATGAAGATTTCGCTGGTCATCACCGCCCAGGCGGTGGTCATCGGCATCGTCTGGGGCACCCTGCTGGCCATGATGCGGCTGTCGTCGGTCAAACCGCTGTCGTGGTTCGCCGCAGGCTACGTCAATCTGTTCCGCGCCGTGCCGCTGGTCATGGTGCTGCTCTGGTTCTTCCTGATCGTGCCGGAGTTTGTTGGGCAGCTGTTCAACATTCCGAAGGGGACTGACTTGCGTTTGTCTTCGGCCATGGCCGGCTTTGCCCTGTTCGAAGCAGCCTATTACTCGGAAATTATCCGGGCCGGCATCCAGAGCGTACCGAAGGGGCAGATTTCCGCCGCCTCGGCGCTGGGCATGAACTACGCCCAGGCCATGCGCCTCGTCGTGCTGCCGCAGGCCTTCCGCAACATGGTTCCGCTGCTTCTCACGCAGGCCATCATCCTGTTCCAGGATACTTCGCTGGTCTATGTCTCGGCACTGGCCGACTTCTTTGGCGCCGCCTACAAGGTCGGCGACCGTGACGGCCGGCTGGTCGAAATGCTGCTCTTCGCCGGCGCCGTCTATTTCGTCATCTGCTTCAGCGCTTCGCAGATCGTCAAGCGCCTCCAGAAAAAATACACCCCGGCCTGAGCGCCGCCCAAGGAGACATCCCATGATCAATATCGCCAACGTCAGCAAGCACTACGGCAGCTTCCAGGTGCTCAAGGATTGCACCACCTCGGTCGCCAAGGGCGAAGTCATCGTCGTCTGCGGCCCGTCCGGCTCCGGCAAGTCCACGCTGATCAAGTGCGTCAATGGCCTGGAACCCTTCCAGGCCGGTGAAATCATCGTCGACGGCACCTCGGTCGGCGACCCGAAAACCAACCTCTCCAAACTGCGCGCCCGCGTCGGCATGGTCTTCCAGAATTTCGAGCTGTTCCCGCACATGAGCATCACCCAGAACCTGGCCATCGCCCAGGTCAAGGTGCTCGGCCGCAGTCAGGAAGAGGCGATGGACAAGGGCCTCAAGCTGCTCGACCGGGTCGGCCTCAAGGCGCAGGCCGCCAAGTTCCCCGGCCAGCTGTCCGGCGGCCAGCAGCAGCGCGTGGCGATCGCCCGGGCGCTGGCCATGGACCCGATCTGCATGCTGTTCGACGAGCCGACCTCGGCGCTCGATCCGGAAATGGTCAATGAGGTGCTCGACGTGATGACCGAACTGGCCCACGAAGGCATGACCATGATGTGCGTGACGCATGAAATGGGTTTTGCCAAGCGCGTCGCCGACCGGGTCATCTTCATGGACCAGGGCGCCATCGTCGAGGACGACAGCAAGGAGGCCTTCTTCGCCAACCCCCGTTCGCAGCGGGCGCAGCAGTTCCTGGCCAAGATCCTCCACCATTGAACCCCTTGAGCCCGTCCCTGATGGACGATAGCCTGAACCGTCTGGCGATCAGCTTCTTTCTCGGCAGTCTGGTCAGCCTGGCGACGATCACCAACCCGCTGTCGAAGATTCCCGTCTTCCTGACGCTGGCGGCCGACCTCGAAGTCGGCAGCGCCTCGCAGGAAGCGCGTCGGGCCTGTTTCTACGGTTTTTTGCTGCTCACCGTCGGACTGTTCGCTGGCGTCTTCATCCTTGAAGCCTTCGGCATTTCATTCGGTGCCCTGCGTATCGCCGGCGGCCTGACCGTGGCCCTGATCGGTTACCGCATGCTGTTCGGCACCGGCGACACGGTGCAGGGTGGCGGCAGCGGCAGCTTCGCCTTCTTCCCGCTGGCCATGCCGGGCATCGCCGGGCCGGGGGCGCTGGCGACGGTAATCGGCATTTCCAGCGAAATCGCCGAACTGGCCGGCGGCGCGCGCCGCCTGCTGGCCTACGCGGCAACGGTGGCCAGCATCGCCGCGACCTGCCTGCTGATCTGGCTGGTCCTGCGCTCGGCGCGCTGGGTGTCGCGCCGGCTGGGGGCGGAGGGCATCAACGTCGTCGCCCGCCTGACTGGCTTTTTGCTCATCTGCATCGGCGTGCAGTTCGTCGGTTCGGGCATCCGTAGCTTCATGGCCGGCATTTGAGTGCCGCGTCGCCAAATGCTACGGTCACCCCCCAAAAAAAGGCAGTTTTCAAACTTACAATGAAGCCTTCATCGCTTTCATGACCATGCCTGAAACCCGCCAGCCCATCCCGGTCGCCTTGCCCAAGCCGCATCACGCGCTGGTGCTGGTCGGCATGCTGGTCCTGATCATGGTCACTGCGCTGCTCGCCTACCGGGTATCCGAGCAGCAGGGCTTCAGCCAGATGCGCGACGAGGCCAGCCACCAGCTGGATGTCCTCGCCGCCGCCATCGACAGCGAGGTGACGCGCCATGCCTCGATCCCCAGCGCCGTCGAACTGAACCCGGACGTTCTCGCCCTGCTGCGCGCCCCGGCCGGCCGGCAGGAAAACTTGCGAACCGCGGCCAACCATTTCCTGCAAAAGCTCAACGACCATCTCGGCGGGCCAGCCATTTTCGTGCTCGACACCAGCGGCCGGGTGGTCGCTTCCAGCGACTGGATCTTCTCCGACAACCTGCTCGGCGCCGATCTTTCCTACAACCCGCTGTTCCGCGCCGCCATCGCCGGCACGCCGGGGCGGCGCTATGCGGTGGACGACGTGCGCAAGGAGCCGGGCTATTTCTTCGCGCTGCCCATCCGCGACGAGACGCAGGACTGGAAGGTGATCGGCGTCGCCGTCGTCAAGTCCAGCCTGCACGAACTGGAGCGGCGCTGGCTCGGCCAGGAGGCGCCGGCCCTGATCGTCGATGCCAGCGGCGTCGTGCTGCTCGCCTCGCCGCCTGAATGGCGCTACGCCACGCTGCAGCCGAAAAGCCGGGAAGAACTGGCGAGCATCAGCCGCGAGCAGTTCGCCGGCCAGCCGGTCGGCGTCACCTCGCTGGACATCGCCATCGACGCCGCGCAGGAAGGCACGGTCGTTCGCCTGTCGCGCCAGCTGAAGCCCGACCCCGGGCCGCTGCAGGGCGCCAGGTCCTACCTCGCGCTGAGCCGCCACCTGCCCGGCACGGCCTGGCGCATTGTCGTCTTTTCCGATCTGCGGCCGGTCCATGTGCAGGCGGCAACGCACGCCGCGCTGGCCGCCGCGGCCGTCGGCTGCTTCCTGCTCTGGCTGCTCTTCCTTAGCCAGCGCCGGCGCCTGGCACGCGGCCGTGAAGAAGCCCGCGCCATGCTCGAACGGGCCAACCAGGAACTGGAGCGCAACGTCGCCGCGCGCACCGCCGATCTCTCCGAGGCCGTCGCCGGCCTGCAGCGCGAAGTCGCCGAACGCCAGCGTGCCGAACACACCCTGCGCGCCGCCCAGGATGAACTGGTGCAGGCCGCCAAGCTCGCCGTGCTCGGCCAGATGGCGACCGGCATCACCCATGAACTCAGCCAGCCGCTCGGCGCCATCCGCACGCTGTCGGCCAACGCCGTCGAATTCATGCATCGCGGCGACCTTGCCACCGCCGAAAAGAACCTCGGCATCGTCGGCCAGCTGGCCGAGCAGGCCGGCGGCATCATCACGCCGCTGAAAACCTTCGCCCGCAAGTCGCCGGCCGTCTCGGCGCCGGTCGATGTGGCGCAGGCGGTCGATGCGGCGCTGTTCCTGTTCGATGCGCGCCTGAAAAAGCAGAATGCTACGGTCGAGCGAAAATTTGGCCCAAATTCGCCAATCGCCTGGTGCGACCAGAATCGCCTGCAGCAGGTGCTGGTCAACCTGATCGGCAACGCCATCGACGCCATGGCCGAGGTGCCCGAACGTCGCCTGAGCTTCGCCGCCGAACCCACCGAATCCGGCCAGATCGCGCTGGCCGTCTGCGACAGCGGCGTCGGTTTTACCGACAAGGCGCTGGAACACCTGTTCGAGCCTTTCTTCACCACCAAGCAGCCGGGCGAAGGCCTCGGCCTCGGCCTGACCATCTCGCGCGACATCCTGCGCGATTTCGGCGGCGACCTGCTGGCCGGCCCGGCGCCGGGCGGCGGCGCGCGCTTCGTCATCCTGTTGCCGGCCGTGCCGCCGGCTCCCCCTGAACAAGGCAAGCCATGAAACCCCCACTCTCCGTCCTGCTCGTTGAAGACGATCCCAATGTCCGCCTCGGCTGCGAACAGGCCATGCAACTCGCCGGCATCCCGGTCGAGGCCGTCGGCTCGGCCGAAGAGGCGCAGCGCCGCCTGGCCGCCGGCTACCCGGGCATCGTCGTCACCGACATGCGCCTGCCCGGCATCGACGGCATGGCGCTGCTGCGCTGGGTCGTCGAGCGCGACGCCGACCTGCCGGTCATCATCATCACCGGCCACGGCGACGTCACGCTGGCAGTCGAGGCGATGCGCAGCGGCGCCTACGATTTCATGCAGAAGCCGTTCTCGACCGGCGACCTGATCGAGGTCGTCCGCCGGGCGCTGGAAAAGCGCGAACTGGTCCTCGAAGTCGACGCCCTGCGCCGCCGGCTCGACCATCGCGACGACATCGAATCCCGCCTGATCGGCCGCTCGCCGCAGATGGCCAAGGTCCGCCAGCTGATCCTCGACGTTGCCGGGGCGGCCGTCGACGTGCTGATCTTCGGCGAAACCGGCACCGGCAAGGAAATGGTCGCCCGCTGCCTGCACGACCTGTCGCACCCCGGCCAGGAAAACTACGTCGCCCTCAACTGCGGCGGCATGGCTGACAACCTGCTCGACAGCGAACTCTTCGGCCACGAGCCGGGCGCCTTCACCGGCGCGCAGAAGCGGCGCATCGGCAAGATCGAATACGCCAGCGGCGGCACGCTCTTCCTCGACGAAGTCGAGTCGATGCCGATGAACATGCAGATCAAGCTGCTGCGCGTGCTGCAGGAGCGGGTCATCGAACGGCTCGGCTCCAACCAGCAGATTCCCGTGTCGTGCCGGGTCATCGCCGCCACCAAGGACGACCTCAAGCTGCTCTCCGAGCAAGGGAAATTCCGCGCCGACCTTTACTACCGGCTCAACGTCGTGCGCATCGAACTGCCGGCGCTGCGCGAACGGCGCGAGGACATCCCGGCCCTCTACGACGAATTCCTGCTCCAGGCCGCCAAGCGCTACAACCGGCCGCTGCCGCCGCTGACCTCGGACTACCTGCGCCACCTGATGGCCCGCGACTGGCCGGGCAACATCCGCGAACTGCGCAACGCCGCCGACTGCCACGCCCTCGGCATCGGCCTCGACGCCGTGGCCAGCGCCAGCAACGCCCCGCAGTCGCTGACCGAAGCCGTCGACAACTACGAACGCCTGCTGATCACCCGCGAATTCACGCTGCAGGACGGCAATATCGCCCGCACCAGCGAAGCGCTGAAAGTGGCGCGGACGACGCTGTACGACAAGCTGAAGAAGTACGGGATGATCTGAGCGGCCCGACCGGCGTTTTGGTTTTGGCCGTTTTTTCGGGCCGACCGTAGCATTCTCGAATGAAGCTGCAGCCTCAGTGTCTGAGACCGCTGCCTAGAGCTGCCGGTCTCGCATGCTGCCAATCGCCGAAATTGAACTGCAGTGCTACTCCACAGAAGCCATCAACGGCTGGATTGGTCAGTAGCCAACTTTGGCAGCTCGCCCCTCGGTTGCAATTTCTATCGTGTGTAACAGAAGCGTAGGCCATCACCCAAAAAATTCGGATTAGGACGGCTCTGTCTGAGTGGGATATCCCGAAATATGATAAAAGGATTCAGTCAGAGTAGCCGTACGGAGAGTAGGCAATGAGCATAACGCCACGAGGCATGAGTGTCCAAGAAGCATACCGGCTATACCGGGATGACAAACTTGTCGTCAATCGCAAATATCAACGCAAACTCGTCTGGACTCAAGAGGAAAAAGAGAGCCTGATCGACAGCATCGTGAACGATTACCCCATTCCGCTGATCCTATTTGCTGAGAAGGCGACTGGTGGCGCCTCTTTCTACGAGATCATTGACGGAATGCAAAGGCTGAACGCCATATTCGGATTCATCGAACACGAATTTAGTGTGAAAGAGCAATATTTTGACATTGCCCAATTCGCCCGAGCCAAGCAGGCAGCCGAGGCTGGTGCCTTCGAGGTGCTGGAAGGAGCCTCACTGCTAGAAGCAGCCTCCTGTGCTGACTTCCTAGATTACCAACTTGCAGTCACGATTTTCCCTTCTGTAAGCGATAGCCAGGTCACGGAAGTATTCGGCCGGATCAATTCTGGTGGACAGCAACTCAGTTGGCAGGAGAAACGGCAGGCTGGAAAGGTAAACGAATTTTCAACTCTCGTTCGGCGTTTGGCTTCGGAAATTCGAGGCGACGCTTCGCGCGAGATTCTGTCGCTTTCAGAGATGCCCGAAATCAGCATCGACACTGCCCGCCGTGGTCTGGGTTATTCGCTGAAGGCTGAGGAAATATTCTGGTGCAAGCAGGGCATTCTCTGGACGAAGCAGTTGCGGGAAAGCGAGGACGAAGAAATCTTGGCAGACATCTGCGCTTCTATTGTGCTGGGACAGCCGATAGCGCGAAGCCGTGAACTGCTCGATGTCATCTACGACGATTCAACGTCCGAACACGCGGAGATGCTAAGGAAACTGAATGCCTACGGCGTTGACCGGCTATACGAGGAAATCAAAGTCACGCTCTCTGTTCTGAGAGAAGTGATCGAGCACCATAACCCTCAGCCGAATGCTCTACGGACCATCATCAATCCCGGTTCCACCAATCCAATTAAGGCCTCTTTTTTTGCACTTTTCATGGCCTTCCACGATCTGGTGATTGTTGAGGAAAAGTCCCCGTGCGATGAAGACAAAATAATGAAGGCACTGGCAGGGCTGCAGAAGGACATGATCAGCACTGCGAAATACGCAAAGACAGAAGATCGGATTAAGAACACAGATAAAACTAAAGGTTTAATCCAGCGCCATTTCGTGAAAAAAGATCCTCCCATGCTTAGGCATGGTGCTGGACTCGCATTGGACTTCGAGAACGCACTGCGCAGATCCAAAATCGAATCAGGACGTTACGAGTGCAAACAAGGGTTTGTGTCCCTCGCGGACAAGAGGGAGTTTGACAAATCACTCGACCAGAAGATTCTCGAAACTATCTGCGCTATCGCGAACATTGGCCCTGACAGTGACGGGTTCGTGTTCTTCGGTGTCGCCGACAAGGAAAGTGACTCTAATAGAATTGAGCAGCTAGACGGCGTACAGGCTGTCCGGGTAGGAAACCGTTTCGTCGTTGGAGTAGATCGCGAACTGCCCTTGCTTGCTACTAACCTGGAAGCGTATGTGAAACGTATTGTCGGGGTCGTCTCTGCGTCTGAATTGTCGCCAAACCTGAAGCATCAAGTGGCGTCTCAAGTCGACACTATTACCTACAAGGGACTTTCTGTTATTCGCCTGAGGGTACCGCCGCAAAAAGAGGTTTCTTTTTTGGGTGAAAAGGCATACATCCGTGAAGGCTCATCCACAACAGAGGCATCGGGAAAGAAACTTCTCGCGGTGAACGCGACATTCTCCTGAAAAACTGTCACTCAATGTCCGCTTCCCTCTTGGCCAATGGTGCTTCGGGACGTGTAGCGGACTTTGGTAAAGCAAGAACGGCGAATCCATCTCTGTGTTCGCCGTTCTCGTTTGCGGCCTTAGAACCAGTACTGATACCCCAGCGCCAGGCCGAAAGCATCGTCACCCGGATTGACCGTGTAGTTGCCGGCCGAGCTGGTGCCCATTGGGACCAGTGCCGAGCCGGCGCTGTTCTTGTGGCCGGAGAGGATGGCGTAGACCTTGGACTGGGCGCCGATGGTCTCGACCCAGCCGAGGGTGGCGACTTGGCCCCTGTCGCTCGGCGAGGCATCCTGCGTGCGGCCTTCGGCGTAAGCGAGCAGCAGCTGGCCGGTGGCAGTTGCTGCGGTCTGGCTGCCGATCATCCATTCGCGCCGGGTGGTGGTGCTGCCGGCATCCGGGTCGTTCTCGACATGGCTGAAGCCGGCCATCAGCTTGGTCTTGCCCCACTGGTAGCTGGCGCCGAGGAAGCCCTGGCGGATGGTGGCGGTCGAAGAACTGACGTGGTCGTCGTTCTGGTAGGCGACACCGAGGCCGAAGGGGCCGTTTTCGTAATTGACGGAGACGGCGCCGACATTGTGGGATTTGCCGGTTTCGCCGCCGAAGGCGACCATCACGTTGCCGCTCAGGCCGGCGTATTTCGGCGTCGCATAGACGATGGAGCTGTCGAAACGGGTGCTGCCGGTGCTGACATTGCCGTCGGTGGTCGGCGAGCCGTAGCCTTGTTCGTAGGGGTCGAAGCTGATCACGCTGTTATAGAGCGGCGAATACTGGCGGCCGGCGGTCAGGCGGCCCCATTTGCCTTCCAGGCCGGCGTAGGCCTGGCGGCCGAAGAAGCGGCCGCCCTGGGCCAGCGTGCCCTTGTTGGCGAAGAAGCCGGCTTCGAGCTGGAAGACGGCGCGCAGGCCGTCGCTGATGTCGGCGCCGCCCTTGACGCCCAGGCGGCTGCCGTTGAGGCCGCCGGATTCCAGCGCCACGCGGTCGCCCTTGCCGCCGCCGCCGTTGACCTCAGCGAACAGGTCAAGCTTGCCGTAGAGGGTGACGTTGGCGTTGGCGCCGAGCGAGCCGGCGGACAGCACCGGCGCCGTCGCGGCCGGGCGGGGGGCTTCCTTCTGCTGGGTTTCGAGCTGGGCGAGGCGATCCTGCATTTGTTTCATGGCCTGCTTCAGTTCGTCGATTTCGCCGGCGCTGGCGAGTCCCGGGGCGAGGGTGGCGATGACGGTGGCGGCGGCCAGGGTGATCAGTTTTTTGTTCACGATGTGTCCTTTTTGAAGAATGAGCCGGTCCCTTGCCGCGCTTTCGCAGCGGCAATCGGGAGGGCGGGCAAAGGGGGGGCGTCAGGCCGGCGGCTGGGCCGGCCCGGGGCGGTGGTCTATGCGGTCAGGTGCTGCGCTGGGGCTCAGTATTCCCAGAAGATGCGCTGCAGTTCCTTGCTGTCCTGGGTCTTGGTCATTGCGACGGCGGCCAGGATGCGGGCCTTCTGCGGGTTCAGGTCATGCGCCACGACCCAGTCGTACTGGTCGTCCGGCTGTTCGGCGTTGCGGATCACGAAGCCGCCGGCATTGACGTGCGAGGAGCGAATGATCTGCACGCCCTTGCCGCGCAGTTCGCGCAGGGCCGGGACGACGTTGGCGGCGACCGAACCGTTGCCGGTGCCGGCGTGGATGATGGCCTTGGCGCCCTTGGCGGCCAGCGCACGATAGGCGGTGTCGCTGACGTTGCCGTGGCCGTAGGCGATTTCGACGGCAGGCAGGGTGTCGATCTTCTCGATGTCGAATTCCGAATCGACGGTATGGCGCTTGGCCGGCAGGCGGAACCAGTAGTTCTTGCCCTCGACGACCATGCCGAGCGCGCCCCACGGGCTCTTGAAGGCTTCGGTCTTGATATTGACCATCTTGGACACGTCACGGCCGCTGTTCAGTTCGTCGTTCATGGTGACCAGCACGCCCTTGCCGCGCGCATCCGCACTGGCGGCGACGCTGACGGCGTTCGACAGGTTGAGCATGCCGTCAGCCGACATGGCGGTGCCCGGACGCATCGAGCCAACGACGACGATGGGCTTGGCGGTATGGACGACCAGGTTCAGGAAGTAGGCGGTTTCTTCCAGCGTATCGGTGCCGTGGGTGACCACGATGCCGTCGACGTCGGATTGCTTGGCCAGCGCCGCGACGCGCTTGGCGAGCTTGAGCAGGTGGTCGTTGGTGAAGCTCTCGGAGGCGATCTGGAAGACCTGCTCGCCGCGCACCTGGGCGACGTCGGCGAGGGTCGGAATGCCGGCGATCAGCTTGTCGACCGGCACCTTGGCGGCCTGGTAGGTGGCGCTCTTGGCGACATCGGCGCCGGCCCCGGCGATGGTGCCGCCGGTGGCCAGGATGACGACATTCGGCTTGTCGGCAAAGGCCGGCAGGGCCAGGAAGCCGGCGAGCACCAGCAGGCAGCGGGAAATTAAGCGGTTCATTGAGTCTCCTTGTCTTGTGCATTGAAAAACCGGAAATCGGTTTCGCATTGGTTAATCAGCACACGGCGTGCCAGATGCTTCGGTAATGCGATGTGTTTTTAAGTGATTGAATTTATGCTGATCGTTGTTTCTGGGCTGTCGGCTTCTGACGGAAAGTCGAGGCTTTGGCCCGGCTGGCTATCGGATTGGCGATGGCGCGCCGGCCTCAGAAGAGTTCGAGCAGCTGCTTGATGATCAGCACCGTGACGACGCCGAGGAAGGCCTTGCGGATGAAGCCGGCGCCGTGCTTCAGCGCGAGGTGGGTGCCGACCCAGGCGCCGGCCAGGTTGCAGGCGGCCATGGTCAGGCCGACCTCCCACAGGATGGGGCCGTGGCTGGCGAAGAAGCCGATGGCCGAGACGTTGGTGGCGAAGTTGATGACCTTGGCGCTGGCCGAGGCGCGGACGAAATCGAAGCCGAACAGGCGGACGAAGCCGAAGATCAGGAAGCTGCCGGTGCCCGGCCCGAAGAAGCCGTCGTAAAAGCCGATGACCAGCCCGAACAGCGCGCCGCGCCAGAGATCCCCGGGGCGTGGCTCGTGCGTCTCGACGTGGCCGAGGTTCTTGCGCAGGAAGGTGTAGATGGCGACGGCCAGCATCATGACGACGACCAGCGGCCGCATGGCTTCGCGCGGAATCCAGGCGACCACGGCGGCGCCCAGCCAGGCGCCGAGCAGCGCGGCGGCGGTGGCGGGCAGCACCAGCCGCCAGGGAATGCGCACGGCGCGGGCGTAGCGCCACAGCGAAGCGCCGGTGCCAGCGATGCTCGACACCTTGTTGGTGCCGAACAGTGTCGGAATGCCGGTTTGCGGAAAGGCGGAGAGCAGCACCGGGATCTGGATCAGGCCGCCGCCGCCGACCACGGCGTCGACCATGCCGGCGAAGAAGGCAGCTGGGGCGAGGATGAACCAGTCGATAGTCATGATGCGCTCAAAAAAAGACCCGGCGCGGGGGGCGCCGGGTCGAAGGGGAGGGTTCGGCATCAGGGGCGCCGACCCCTTGAGGAGCCTTTTCTCAGGCAGCGGCCGGCACGGCGTTGTCACCGGCAACTGGCAGTGCGTCGTCGATCTCGGCGAGCGATTCGTCAACCGGGTCGATGCCCTTTTCCCACTTGGCGACGACGGCGGTGGCGATGGCATTGCCGAGCACGTTGGTGGCGGTGCGGCCCATGTCGAGGAAGTGGTCGATGCCGAGGATCAGCAGCAGGCCGGCTTCCGGCAGCCCGAACATCGGCAGCACGGCAGCGACGACGACCAGCGAGGAGCGCGGCACGCCGGCAACGCCCTTGCTGGAGATCATCAGGACCAGCAGCATGGTGATCTGCGTCGACAGGCTGAGGTCGATGCCATAGGCCTGACCGATGAACAGCGCGGCAAAGGCGCAGTAGAGCATGGAGCCGTCGAGGTTGAAGGAGTAGCCGAGCGGCAGAACGAAGCCGGTGATGCGGTCGCGGACGCCGAACTTTTCCAGTTGCTCCATCAGCTTGGGGTAGGCCGATTCGCTGCTGGCGGTCGAGAAGCCGAGCAGCATAGGGCTGCGCACCAGCTTGAGCAGGCGGAAGACTTCCTTGCCGAGCACGAGGTAACCGGCCACGATCAGCACCAGCCAGAGCACGGCGAGGGCGATGTAGAAGCTGGCCAACAGCTTGCCGAAGACGACCAGCATGCCCAGACCCTGGATCGTAATGATGCCGGCGACGGCGCCGAAGACGCCGATCGGGGCGAAGCGCATCACGTAGTCGGTGACCTTGAGCATGACGTGGACGACTTCTTCCATCGTATTGACCAGGCTGCGCGCCGCCTGGTTGTGCAGGTGGCCGAGCGCCAGGCCGAAGAAGACGGCGAAGACGAGGATCTGCAGGATTTCATTGGCCGCCATCGCCTCGAAGATGTTCTTCGGGAAGACGTGGGTAATGAAGTCCTTGAGGTTCAGCGCGCTGGTCTTCAGGCCGACGGCGGCGCCGACTTCGGGCAGCGGTACGCCGAGATTGGCGCCGGGTTGGAGCAGGTTGGCGAAGAGCAGGCCGAGCGACAGCGAGCAAAGCGAGGCGACGACGAACCAGCCGAGGGCCTTGGCGCCGATCCGGCCGACCGTCTTCGAATCACCCATGCCGGCCAGGCCGGCGACCAGGGTGGCGAAGACCAGCGGGGCGATGATCATCTTGATCAGGCGCAGGAAGATGTCGGTCAGGATGCCGAAGTAGCCGGCGATTTCCTTGCTGCCGGCCGGGCCGCCGGCCAGCGTGTTGCAGGCGTAGCCGACGACGATGCCGAGCACCATGGCGATCATGATCTGGGTGGTTAACCGGTTCATTTTCATGAGGGTTTCCTTTTTGTGTGCATTGAATGAAGGTGCCGGCTCAGGCCGCGCGGGGCAGGATCATCTGCGGCTTGGTCAGCACTTCCGGACGCAGCACGTCGGCCAGTTGCTCGGGGCTCATCAGCTTGCGTTCGAGCACGATCTCGGCGACGCCGCGGCCGCTGAGGTGGGCTTCGGCGGCAATTTCCGTAGCGTTGGCGTAGCCGATGTACGGGTTCAGCGCGGTGACGATGCCGATCGAGCGTTCGACGCTGGCGCGCAGCGTTTCGCGGTTGGCGGTGATGCCGTCAACGCAGTAGTCGGCCAGCGCCTTGCATCCCTTGCCGAGGTGCAGCACGCTCTTGAACAGGCTGTGGGCGATGATTGGTTCGAAGGCGTTCAACTGCAGCTGGCCGGCTTCGGCGGCGAAGGTGACGGTGGTGTCGTTGCCGATCACTTCGAAGGCGATCTGGTTGACCACTTCCGGGATCACCGGATTGACCTTGCCCGGCATGATCGACGAGCCAGCCTGACGCGGCGGCAGGTTGATCTCGCCGAAGCCTGCGCGCGGGCCGGAGGAGAGCAGGCGCAGGTCGTTGCAGACCTTGGACAGCTTGACGGCAACGCGCTTCAAGACGCCGGACAGCTGCACGAAGCTGCCGCAGTCCTGCGTCGCCTCGATCAGGTTGGGCGAGGTGACCACCGGCACGCCGCTGATTTCAGCGAGGCGGCGGCAGACCAGCGGGGCGTAGTCGGGATGGGCGTTGATGCCGGTACCGATGGCGGTGGCGCCGAGGTTGATCTCGCGGATCAGCAGCGCGGCTTCCTTCAGGCGCTCCTCGTCTTCGCCGAGCATCACGGCGTAGGTCGAGAATTCCTGACCCAAGGTCATCGGCACGGCGTCCTGCAGCTGGGTGCGGCCCATCTTCAGCACGTCGGCGAATTCCTCGGCCTTGCGCTCGAAGGCGCGGCGCAGGTAGGCCATGGCGTTGATCAGCCGGAAGATGCCGACGTAGGTAGCGAGTTTGAGCGCCGACGGATAGACGTCGTTGGTCGACTGGCTCATGTTGACGTGTTCGTTCGGGTGCAGGTACTGGTACTCGCCACGGGCGTGGCCGAGGATTTCCAGCGCCCGGTTGGCGATCACCTCGTTGGCGTTCATGTTGGTCGAGGTGCCGGCGCCGCCCTGGATGACGTCGACGACGAACTGCTCGTGCCACTGGCCGTCGATCACTTCGCGGCAGGCGGCGGCGATGGCGTCGGCACGTTTGGCGTCGAGCAGGCCGAGCTGCTGGTTGGCTTGGGCGGCGGCCTTCTTGATCTGGGCCAGGGCGCGGATCAGGTCGGGGTAGACGGCGATCGAGATGCCGGTGATGGCGAAGTTTTCCTGGGCGCGCAGGGTATGGACGCCGTAGTAGGCGTCGCTCGGGACTTCACGGTCGCCGAGCAGATCGTGTTCGCTGCGGGTGGATGGCTGGTGGTGCATGCTGTCTCCTTTGGTATGGTCGGACCGGCGTTGGTACGCCGTCCGGTGGAGTTAGCATTGCATGGGCCGTGCCATGGGGCGATGGTTTTGCGGGGTCTTGATTTTCAAGGGATTTTTTTCAAATCGTGGCGCGCGACTGCCGGATTTCCGATGATTGCGCCGGGGCGGCGTCGGATTTCCGAAGGTCGGCGGGAGAGGCGGAGGCTTAGTCCTGGGATGCCTGGGCCGGCAGCCAGCCAAGCCGCCGGAAGGCCCATTCGGTCAGCCACAGGCTGAAATAAGTGGCAAACCAGGCGAAGATGGTGTCGGACAGGAAATGGCCGCCGGCCGACATCCGGACGACGGCGAGCAGGGCGCCGGTGCCCAGGCTGGCCAGCAGCCAGCGGCGGCGGATGGCCGGTGCGGCCAGCCAGCCGAAGGCCATGACGAAAGAGGCCGTGGCAACGTGGCCGCTGACGAAGGAGCAGTTTTTCGGGCATTGGTCGCTGATCACGAAGGCCGGCGTGAAGTGGCGGGTACCGCCGAAGGCTTCGACGGTTTGAGGGCGGGCGCGACCCCAGTAATTCTTCAGGCCGGCATCGACGACCAGAACAGGGCCGAGCAGGGCGGCGGCGAGCGTGAAGCCGAAAATGGTTCGCCGGCTGCGCAGCCAGGCGAAGCGCGGCAGGCAGCCGAGCAGCAAGCCAAGGGCGAGAAGCGCCAACAGGCTCTGGCCGGCAGGCGGAACGCCCAGGTACAGCCATTGCAGCACGGCCGGTTCGCCTCGGTACAGGAACCACCGGCCGTCGGCGTCGAAGAACACGCTGCTGGCGGCGATGTCGAGTTGCGGCCAGGCAACGAACAGGATAGCCAGCAGCGCGAAGGCCACGCCGGCAAGGCGCAGCTCAGTAACCCTTGAATTCATGCAGCAGATAGACGTCCATGTCGCGGGAAGTCGCGGCATCGAGCGGGGCTTTCAGCGTGGCGAGCTTTTCGATGCCGGCGAAGCGGGTCGAGAACTCGTTGCCCACGGGTTTCTGGATGATCAGGATGGCATCCTTGCCGATCCACGGGCGCAGATCGGTGGTCAGCTTGTAATGGTCGCTTGGTGCGCCGGAGGGATTCCAGCTGGCGGCGGCCGGCTTCAGGTCGCGCAGTTCGTAGAGCATGTGGGCGAGCAGCGTGCGGTTGTCGGCGACCAGTACGGCTTTGGGATTGGCGACGAGGATGGGCTGCAGTTGCCGGCCAAGTTCGTCCCAGCCCTGGGCGCGTTTGTAGGGGTTCAGCTTGGCCAGCTTTTGCGAGCCGATCGCGTCTTTCAGCGGCGCCCAGTGATAAACCAGCCCGACGACTGCGACGTTGAAGGCGATGCCGGCGAGCAGCCATTTCAGTTTGCCTCGCTTCAGCAGCCAGGCGACGGCCGCGATGGCGGTTGGCGCAAAGGCGGGGGCGGCCCAGTTGGCATTGGCGCCGCCCTTGATCGCCTGGATCGAAACGATGGCCCACAGCGGCAGCGCAAACCAGAGCAGCAGACGGGTGTTGTCGTCGCGCCAGCTTTGCCGGGCGCGCAGCAGCATCAGTGCGAAAACGCAGCCGAGTACCGGGCCGAAGGCCAGCCACTGGGCGGCCCAGAATTCGCCGAACGAGGGCAGTCCGCCGCCGGATTTTCTTTCCAGCGTGATGTAGGCGGTGTGCTTCAGGGTCGGAAAGTCATGGGCGATGTTCCAGTAGATGTTTGGCGACAGGATCAGCAAGGCCAGCGTCGCGGCGGCCCAGGGCTTGGACGAGGCGAGTTTGGCGCGGTGGAAGACGATCAGATGCAGGAAGGCGGCACCCAGCCAGGCCGCCATCGTGTATTTGGAGAGCAGGCCGAGGCCGCAGATCAGGCCGAGCAGCAGCCAGTCGCCCCAGGCGTCGCTGTCCAGCGCGCGCAGGTAGGACCACAGCGCCAGGGTCCAGAACAGGGTGAGCAGCGCATCGGTGGAAACGAACAGGCCGAGCCAGGCGAACATCGGCAGGGTCAGCACGGCGATGGCCGACCAGAAAGCGACCCGCTCGTCGTAAAGGCGGCAGGCGATGGCATAGCAGACACCGGCGGCCAGCGGGTAGCAGAGCATGGCCAGCGCCTTGACGCCGAGCAGTCCGTCGCCGAACAGCGCGGTGGACAGCCAGATCAGCGCAGCGACGCCGGGCGGCTTGGAGAAGTAGCCCCAGTCGAGGTTCTGCGCCCAGGTCCAGTATTGCGCTTCATCGACGTAGAGCGTGATGCCGAGCTGCGGGACGGCCCAGAAACGCCAGGCGAGCAGGGCGGCCGTCAGGCCGATCAGAAATTTCGTTTTTGGGCAAAAAAACGGGCTGACCGTAGCATTCATGCCGTTTTGTGCCAGCCTTCATCGGCTGCCAGCGGGCGCTCCGGACGCGCCGAGTAGGAGCGGACGGTGCCCGACTCGAAGTAGATGCGGGCCAGCAGTTCGGCCAGCACGCCGGTGGTGATGAAATGCACGCCGGCAATCAGGCCGCCGATGCCGACGATCAGCAGCGGGCGGCTGCCGATGTTCTCGCCGAGGCCGAACTTGACCCAGGCCAGCCAGGTCAGCACGAGGCCGGAAAGCGCCGTCAGGCCGAGGCCGATGCCGCCGAAGAAGTGGCCGGGCCGGGCGCGGAAGCGCATGAAGAAATAGACGGCGACGAGGTCGAGGATGACGCGGAAGGTGCGCGAAATGCCGTATTTGGAGACGCCGGCGGTACGGGCGTGGTGCGTTGTCGGTTCTTCGGCGATGCGGCGCGGCGTGGTCACGGTCGCCATCCAGGCCGGAATGAAGCGGTGCATCTCGCCATACAGGCGCACGCGCTTGATTACGTCGCCGCGGTAAGCCTTCAGGCTGCAGCCGTAGTCGCGCAGATGGACGCCGGTCATCCGGGCGATCAGACGGTTGGCGATCTTCGACGGAATCTTGCGCAGGACGAGGCCGTCCTGGCGGTTCTGGCGCCAGCCGGCGACCAGATCAAGGTCTTCGTTCAGCAGCCGGGCAACCATGCGCGGGATGTCAACCGGATCGTTCTGCAGGTCGCCATCCATGGTCACGATGACATCGCCGCGCGCCGCGTCGATGCCGGCCTGCATGGCCGCCGTCTGCTTGAAATTGCGGGTCAGCTCGACGACGCGGACGTGCGGGCCATATTCGCGGCTGCACTGGACGGCGCGATCGACCGTCGCATCGCTGCTGCCGTCGTCAACCAGCACCAGTTCCCACGGGTGTTCGTAGCCGACCAGCGCTTCGTGCACGCGCTTGACCAGCGGCGCGATGTTGTCCTCCTCGTTGTAGAACGGGACGACGATGGACAAGCGGTGCGGGGGAATCGAGAGGGCGGCGCTCATGAACTAATCCGGCGGGAAAGGGCGCATTTTAATCGAAAAGCCTCCGAACGACCGAAACAGGCTCTTGATGTAGAATTCAGGGCTTACGAAACAGGCAAGGAATCAACAGCATGCTGCTGATGATCGA
>JAGOBB010000014.1 GCA_017983615.1 Azonexus sp. | reverse complement strand
CCAGGGCGGTCAGGTTCTCGGCGGTCTGGGCCTGGTAGTGGGCGGCGTCGGCGACCGTGACGATGCTGACGCCGTCGAGCGTGGCGGCTTGCTGGGCGGCTGCGGTGCAGTTGGTACCGGCGACAAGGAGGTGGATGTCGCCACCGATTTTCTGGGCGGCGGCGACGGTGTTGAGGGTGGCGGCCTTGAGGGATTGGTGGTCGTGTTCGGCAATGACGAGGAGGCTCATGATCAGATCACCTTGGCTTCGTTCTTGAGTTTGTTGACGAGGTCGGCGACGTCGGCGACCTTGATGCCGGCACTGCGCTTGGCGGGTTCGACGACCTTGAGGGTGGTCAGGCGCGGGGTGACATCGACGCCGAGATCAGCCGGCTTGACGGTGTCGAGCGGCTTTTTCTTGGCTTTCATGATGTTGGGCAGCGTGGCGTAGCGCGGTTCGTTCAGGCGCAGGTCGGTGGTGACGACAGCCGGCAGGCTGATTTGCAGGGTTTCCAGGCCGCCGTCGATTTCGCGGGTGACGGTCGCTGATTTTTGCCCATTCGCGTCGGCGATGACGACCTTGGAGGCGAAGGTGGCTTGCGGCCAGTTCTGCAGGGCGGCGAGCATCTGGCCGGTCTGGTTGGCGTCGTCGTCGATGGCTTGTTTGCCGCAGATGACGAGTTGGGGTTGTTCCTTGTCGCAGAGGGCTTTGAGGAGTTTGGCGACGGCCAGCGGTTGCAGCTCCACATCGCTCTCAACGAGGATGGCGCGGTCGGCGCCAATGGCGAGCGCGGTGCGCAGGGTTTCCTGGCAGGCGGCAACGCCGCAGGAGACGGCGATGACTTCAGTGGCGAGGCCGGCTTCCTTGAGGCGCACGGCTTCTTCGACGGCGATTTCGTCGAAGGGGTTCATGCTCATCTTGACGTTGGCCAGGTCGACGCCCGTGCCGTCCGCTTTGACGCGGACTTTGACGTTGTAGTCGACGACCCGTTTGACGGGTACGAGTAGCTTCATGGGAATTCCTTGTCCGAAAAAATCCCCTGCCGGTCTGGGGGGAGCAGGTGCGGCAGGGGCAAGCGGTTTATTCGATGGCGAGCGCCGAATTGGCGTGCTGGCGCAGGACGTATTTCTGGATCTTGCCGGTCGAGGTCTTGGGCAATTCGCCAAACACCACCTGCTTGGGCACCTTGAAGCGGGCCAGGTGGCTGCGGCAGTGCTCGATGATCTCGACTTCGGTGGTCTGCGCGCCATCCTTCAATTCGATGAAGGCGGCCGGCACCTCGCCCCACTTCTCGTCGGGCTTGGCGACGACGGCGGCGGCGATGACCGCCGGGTGGCGGTAGAGCACGTCCTCGACTTCCAGCGAGGAGATGTTCTCGCCGCCGGAGATGATGATGTCCTTGGAGCGGTCCTTGATCTTGACGTAGCCGTCGCTATGCACGACCGCCAGGTCGCCGGTGTGGAACCAGCCGCCGGCGAAAGCCTCCTCGGTCGCCTTGGGGTTCTTCAGGTAGCCCTTCATGACGATGTTGCCGCGGAACATGATCTCGCCCATCGTCTCGCCGTCCCAGGGCACCGGCTCCAGCGAAACCGGATCACGGACCTCGATCGCTTCCTGCAGGTGGTAGCGCACGCCCTGGCGGCCGTTGCGGGCGGCGCGCAGGTCGATCGGCAGCTTGTCCCATTCCGGATGCTTGGCACAGACGGAAGCCGGACCGTAGGTTTCGGTCAGGCCGTAGACGTGGGTGATGTTGAAGCCCATCTGCTCGGCGCCTTCGATGATCGCGGCCGGCGGTGCAGCGCCGGCGATCAGGCCGTTGACGGTGTGCTCGATGCCCTGCTTCAACTCGGCCGGGGCGTTGATCAGCATGCCGTAGACAATCGGCGCGCCGCACATATGACTGACCTTGTGTTCCTTGATCAGGCCGAAGATCAGCGCCGGGTCGACCTTGCGCAGGCAGACGCTGGTGCCGGCATTGGCGGCCAGCGTCCAGGGGAAGCACCAGCCGTTGCAGTGGAACATCGGCAGCGTCCAGAGGTAGACGGCGTGCGGGGGCATGCCCCAGGAGATGATGTTGGAGGCCGAATTCAGGTAGGCGCCGCGGTGGTGATAGACAACGCCCTTGGGGTTGCCGGTAGTGCCCGAGGTGTAGTTCAGGGCGATGGCATCCCACTCGTTTTCCGGCAGCTGCCAGGCGAAATCGGGCTCGCCTTCGTTGAGGAAGGCTTCGTAATCCTTTTCGCCGAGCGCTTCGCCGCCGGTGAAGTCGGGGTCGAGGGTATCGATAACGATCGGCTTCGGGCCCTCCAGCAGGGCTAGGGCGGCCTTGATGGTGGTCGAAAACTCGGGGTCGGTAATCAGCACCTTGGCTTCGCCGTGGGTCAGCATGAAGGCGATGGCTTCGGCATCCAGGCGGGTGTTCAGCGTATTGACCACGGCGCCGGTCATCGGCACGCCGAAGTGGCATTCGAACATCGGGGCGCTGTTGGGCAGCATAGCGGCGACCGTATCGCCCTTGCCGATGCCGCGACCTTTCAGGGCGGAGGCCAGCTGGCGGCAACGGTCGTAGGATTCCTTCCAGGTATATTGGCGGCTGCCCTGGATGACGGAAATGCGCTTCGGATAGACGAAGGCCGAGCGCTCAAGAAAGCTCAGCGGCGAAAGCGGAACGTAGTTGGCCGGATTCTGGTCCAGCCCGATGGAATACGGGTTTGCTGCCACAAATGTCTCCTCACGATTCTGGCGAAGGCGCTGTTCTGTTTTTTGATGCTCTTTTAGTGAGCGTGAGGATGACAAAACACTCTTGCGCAACTATTGGCAGAATGTAACGAATCGTTACATCGGAAAGTCGTCGACCACAGCCTGCACTAGAATCGCTGGATGGATCAGGACATGCCCTCCCAACCGACCGCCATGCAGCAGGAAATGCTGCAGGCCGGGCTGGACCTGCTCGATCAGGGCATGACGGTGTTCGACACCGATCTGCGCCTGGTGGCCTGGAACCGGACCTTCCTCGAGCTGTTCGATTTCCCGCCCCAGCTTGCGGCCGTCGGCACGCCGCTGGAACACTTCGTCCGCTACAACGTCGAGCACGGCGAATACGGCCCCGGCGACACCGAGGCGAAAATCGCCGAAATTCTCGCCGATGCGCAGCTGAAGGAAGCCCACAACTACGAGATTCAACGCCCGAACGGACGCACTCTGCAGATCCGCCGCGAGCCCTTGCCCGGCAAGGGGCTGGTCACGCTCTATAGCGACGTGACCGAGCAGCGCTACATCGAACACCTGACCGAGCACCAGAACAACGAGCTGGAAGAGCGCGTCCGCCGCCGCACCGCGCAGCTGGAAAACGCCAATGCCAACCTGCGCCGCGCCAACACCGAGAACGAGCGCATCGCCGCCGCCCTGGGGCGTAGCGAGGAGCGCCTGCGCCTGATCAACGACACCATTCCCATCCTGATCGGCTACGTCGACCACAACGAGGTCTATCAGTACGCCAACAAGGGGTATTCCGACTGGTACGGCCACCCGGAAGGTGCAGTGACCGGGCGGGCGATTCCCGACGTGATCGGCGACCACGTTTATGGCCAGGTCCGCGAGTCTGTCCGCAAGGCCTTGTCCGGCCAGCAGATCACCTACGAGTACCACATGCAGCGCGACGGCAAGGATGTCTTTGCGCGCAGTACGCTGGTCCCCGAGACCACGGCCAGCGGGGAAACACTGGGCTTCTTCGTCTTCTCGCACGAAATCACTGAACAGAAGCGGATGCAGGCCGCCCTGGTCCAGGCCCAGAAGATGGAAGCCATCGGCCAGCTGACCGGTGGCCTGGCGCACGACTTCAACAACCTGCTCACCGTCATCATCGGCAATCTGGCAGCGCTGCAGGATCACCGGCCGGACGATGCCGGCGTCAACGAATTCGTCGAACCGGCGCTGCAGTCGGCACGGCGCGGCGTCCAGCTGATCAAGCGCCTGCTGACCTTCTCGCGCCATCAGCCGCTGGAACCGCAGGCCGTCGATATCGGCCGGCTGATCGGCAACCTGGCCAAGCTGATCCGTCGCTCGCTGCCGGAAACCATTGCCGTGTCGACCGATCTGGCCGGAGCCTCGGTCCATGCGCAGGTCGACCCCGGGCAACTGGAAAGCGCCCTGCTTAATTTTTCGCTGAATGCGCGCGATGCGATGCCGGACGGTGGCCAGTTGCACATCGCTGCGCGGGCCATCGAATTGATCAGCGAGGCAGCGAACTTCGATGTCGTACCGGGCCGCTATGTGTTGATCGAAATCGCCGATAACGGCTGCGGCATGGATGCCGCGACGCTGGCCCGCGCCTGCGAGCCCTTCTTCACGACCAAACGCTTCGGCCTGGGCAGCGGCCTCGGCCTGGCCATGGCGCATGGCTTCGCCAAGCAGTCGGGCGGCGGAATTTCGATTCAGAGCCAGCCCGGCCAGGGAACAACGGTGCTGTTGGTCTTGCCATCGGTCGCCGCGAGGGCCGACGACGACATGCCCGGCGAAGAACCCGCGTTGGCCCTGGGTGGCGAACTGGTTCTGCTGGTCGAGGACGATCCGGCCGTGCGCCGCGTCGTCCGCCAGCAACTGATCGATCTCGGCTATCCGGTCATCGAGGCGGAAAACGGCAACCAGGCTGTCGAGATGATCGAGCAGATCGCCGATATTGCCATCGTTGTCAGCGATGTGATCATGCCCGGCGGCATCAACGGCCGTCAGCTGGCAGAACAGGTGCGGGATCGCCACCCGCACATGCATATCGTGCTGATGAGCGGCTATGCCGACGAGGCCGAGTCAGCCGGGGCCAGCGATTTGCCTGTCCTCGCCAAGCCCTTTGGCCGCCAGGATCTGGTCCGTGCCCTGCTCCGTGCAACCCGGGAAACAACATGAAAGACCATGACCCAGCCAAGCTGATCGCCATCGTCGAGGACGATCCGGATATCGCCAGGATCATCGAACAGACGCTGGGCGACTTCGGCTTTCCTACCCACTGGTGCCGCAGCGGTGGCGACCTGCTGCGCCGCCTGCGTACGCTGGCCCCCGACCTGTGCATCATCGACCTCGGGCTGCCTGACATGGATGGCATCGAGGCGATGCAGCGCGTGCGCGCCCAGTCGGCCTGCGGCATCCTGATCCTGACCGGTCGCGCCCATATCAGCGACCGGGTGATGGGCCTCGAACTAGGCGCCGACGACTACGTGCTGAAACCGTTTGAGCCGCGGGAACTAGTGGCGCGTGTCCGCAGTATCCTGCGTCGACGGGAGAATGCCGCGCTCAACGTTGCCGAGCGGATTGCCGAATTCGCCGGCTGGCAATTCAATCTGGGCAACAACACGCTGACCTCGCCGGCCGGCAGCGAGCAAACGCTAAGCACCTCGGAGTCCGAATTGCTGAAGGTCTTCGTCAGCAATCCGAACCGAATTCTGCAACGCGAACAACTGATGGGCACCCGGGATCTGTCACCCACGGACCGCAGCATCGATGTCCGGATCTCGCGCCTGCGCCGGAAGCTGGAGCCGGATGCCGACAGTCCGGCCTTCATCAAGACCGTGTACGGCGCCGGCTATCTTTTCATGGCTACGGTCACCTGGCTTGCCCCGCCCGGCGGTGCATAGAAGGTGCGGCGCTCAGCCTGCTCTGGCGACTCTCACCCCTGCGCAGCTAAGCGTTGCTCGCATCCCCGGCTTTTTTGATTTTTGGCTTTTTTTGGGGCCGACCGTAGCATTTGCCGTTTCAGGGCTTGTCCAGCCAGAACAGCGACGTGATCGTCTTGGCGTCGGTGATCCGCCCATCCCAGACGGCTTGTTTGGCCTCGGACGGGGACAGTTCGACCACCTCCAGGAATTCGTTGTGGTCGAGCTGCTGGTCGCTGGCCTTGTGCAGCCCCCGCGCTGCGAAGATTTCAATACGTTCGTCGGAATAACCGATGCACGGGTGCATCACGCCTAGGTATTCCCACTCGCCGGCGGTATAGCCGGTTTCTTCCAGCAATTCGCGCTTGGCGGTCTCGATGATCGCTTCGCCGTGGTCGATCTTGCCGGCTGGCAACTCCAGGAAGACACGGCGCAGCGGATAGCGGAACTGGCGCTCGAACAGCAGCTTGCCGTTGGGCAGGAAGGCGAGGATGACGACGGCGCCGGGATGGACGATGTATTCGCGGATCGATTCCTTGCCGTTGGGCAGCAGCACGCGATCCTTGCGGACGTGGAGCAGCGCGCCCTGGAAGATGGTTTCGCTGGACACTTCGGATTCAATCAGATGGCTGTCGTGTGACATGGCGGTCTCCACAAAGTAAAACGCCCCGACTGGCGGGGCGTTGATAATTTCAGCTAAGGTCTGCCGGGCATCAGAGCGAACGCAGCAAGGCGTAGGCGCAGAGCGACATGATGACTTGCGGGAAGATGCCCAGGAAGGCAACGGCCAGACCGTTGGCCGAGATCAGGATGCGCATGTCCAGCGGTGCGGAGAGCGGCGTTTCGTCGGCCGGTGCATCAAAGTACATGACCTTGACAACACGCAGGTAGTAGAAGGCGCCGATCAGCGAGAAGAGCACTGCAACGATGGCCAGCCACATGTAACCGGCGGCGACGACGGCCTGCAGCACCGAGAACTTGGCGAAGAAGCCGATGAAGAACGGCACGCCGGCCATCGAGAACATCAACATCAGCATGATGCCGGCAAACCACGGGCTGCGCTTGTTGAGGCCCTTGTAGTCGTCGATTTCCTCGGCTTCGAAGCCGGCACGGGCCATCAGCAGGATCATGCCGAAGGTGCCGGCGCTCATCAGCACATAGGCGATGACGTAGAACATCGAGGAGCTGTAGGCGTTCAGCGCATAGCGGGCGTCGCCGCCGACCACGCCGGTAACGATACCGAGCAGCATGAAGCCCATGTGCGAGATGGCGGAGTAGGCCAGCATGCGCTTTAGGTTGGTCTGGGCGATGGCGGCCAGGTTACCGATGGCCATCGACAGCACGGACAGGATGATCAACATGTTCTGCCAGTCGGCGGCCATGGTCAGCAGGCCGCTGACCAGCAGGCGCATGACGATGGCGAAAGCCGCCAGCTTGGGGGCCGAGCCGATGAACAGCGTGACCGAAGTCGGGGCACCCTGATAGACGTCCGGAATCCACATGTGGAAGGGAACGACGCCGAGCTTGAAGGCCAGGCCAGCGACCAGGAAGACCAGGCCGAAGACGAGAACGGCCTTGTTGATTCCGCCGCCGGCGAGGCGCTCGGCGATGCCGGTGATTTCCAGCGTGCCGGTGGCACCATAAATCATCGACATGCCGTAGAGCAGCAGGCCGGAAGCCAGCGCGCCAAGGACGAAGTACTTCATCGCCGCTTCCGTGGAGGCAATGGAGTCGCGGTTCATCGCCACCATCGCATAGAGCGATAGCGAGAGCAGTTCGAGACCGATGTAGATGGTCAGGAAGTGGTTGGCCGAGATCATGACCATCATGCCGAGCGTTGCGAACAGGGCCAGCACGTAGTATTCGCCCTTGTTCATTGCCTCGCGATCCATGACGTAGCCACGCGAGTAGAACATCACAATGATCACGGTCATGTACAGGAACAGCTTCAGCAGGTCGGACATCAGGTCATCGACGAACATGTTGCTGAAGGTGTAGGTGATCTCGCCGGTGCTGGTCGCGAACTGGATCGCGGCGCAACCGATCAGGGTCAGCTGGGTCAGTGCGAAGGTGACGGTGCGCCGGCTATCCTTGACCAGTAGATCGATCATCAGGATGACCAAGGCCATCGTCGCCAGGAAAATTTCCGGCGCAGCGGGCAGAAGATTGGGGACAACGAAATTGTCGAACATGTCGGCTACCGTTTATTGAATCTTGCTGATGGCAACGTGATGCAGCAGGTCGTTGACCGAGGCGTGCATGACTTCGGTGAAAGGCTGCGGATAGACACCCATCCACAGCGTGGCGACGGCCAGCACTGCCAGGATGGCGAATTCACGCTTGTTGATGTCGCTCAGTTCTTCGACGTGGTGATTGCCCACGTCACCGAAGATGACGCGCTTGTACATCCACAGCGAGTAGGCGGCGCCAATCACCATCGACGAGGCGGCAGCGAAGGCGACCCAGAAGTTGAACTTGACGGCACCAAGGATAACCATGAATTCACCGACGAAGCCCGAGGTGGCCGGCAGGCCGGCATTGGCCATGGTGAACAGCATGAACAGCGCAGCAAACTTCGGCATCTTGTTGACCACACCGCCGTAGTCGGCAATCTGGCGGCTATGCACGCGGTCGTACATGACGCCGATACAGAAGAACATGGCGCCAGAGACAAAGCCGTGGGAAACCATCTGGACCAGCGCACCTTCAACGCCCATGGCGCTGAACATGAAGAAGCCCAGCGTCACGAAGCCCATGTGTGCGATCGAGGAATAGGCCACCAGCTTCTTCATGTCTTCCTGAACCAGGGCGACGAATCCGATATAGACGACGGCAATCAGCGACAGGGCAACGACCAGGCCGGAGAGTTCATGCGATGCATCCGGAGCGATCGGCAACGAGAACCGCAGGAAACCGTAGGCGCCGAGCTTCAGGGCGATGGCAGCCAGCACGATGGAACCGCCAGTCGGCGCTTCAACGTGAGCATCCGGCAACCAGGTATGCACCGGCCACATCGGCACCTTGACCGCAAAGGCGATCAGGAAAGCCAGGAACAGCCAGATCTGCGGGCCGAGGGCAATCGGCAGCTTGTGCCATTCGAGAATCGAGAAACTGCCACCGGACTGAATGAACAGATACATCAGGGCGAGCAGGAACAGCAGCGAGCCGAACAGGGTGTAGAGGAAGAACTTGAAAGCGGCATAAACCCGCTTCGGACCGCCCCAGACGCCGATGATCAGGTAGAGCGGGATTAGCGATGCTTCGAAGAAGACATAGAACAGCACGCCGTCGAGCGAGGTGAAGATGCCGTTCATCAGGCCGGACATGATCAGGAAGGCGGCGTTGTATTGGGCGACCTTGTTCTGGATCACTTCCCAGCCGGCGGCGACGACGATGATGGTGATGAAAGCGTTCAGCACGACGAACAGCATCGAAATGCCATCAACGCCAAGGTGATAGTTAATGTTGAAACGCGGAATCCAGGTCTTCAGTTCGACGAACTGCATGCCACCGTTGGCGACGTCAAAACCGGTCCAGAGCGGAATCGTGATCAGGAAGGCGGCAACCGCACCGACCAGGGAGAGCATCCGGGCCAGCGGGGCATTCCGGTCGCCGCCGGTGGTCAGAACCACCAGTCCGGCGAAGATCGGAATCCAGATTGCGAGAGATAGCAGCGGGTAAGTCGACATGTTATTCCTTGCTTTTCTGCGAACTATTCACGGCTAGGCGCGGTTGATCCACAGGGTCATCAGCACGAAGACGCCGATGATCATGGTGAAAGCGTAGTGATAAACGTAACCGGTCTGGAACAGGCGGGTCACGGAGGCAATCCATCCAACAAGCTTGGCCGAGCCATTGACGATCACGCCGTCGATCACGGCGACGTCGCCACCCTTCCAAAGTGCCTTGCCCAGCAGGCGGGCGCCACCGGCGAAGACGGCTTCGTTGAACTTGTCGAAGTAGTACTTGTTCTCGAACAGCGTGTTGATCGCGGAGAAGCGACGCTGAATGGCGGCCGGAATGTCCGGACGCTTCATGTAGAAGAACCAGGAGACCACAACACCGGCCAGGGCCAGGAAGAACGGCACGCTGGTCAGCGAGTGCACGCCCATGGCGACAGCGCCGTGGAAGTGCTCGGCCAGATGTTCCATGGCCGGGTGGGCATGGTGATCGATGAAGATCACGCCCTTGAAGTAATCACCGAAGACCATCGGGCCGATGGCGATGAAGCCGATGGCAACCGAGGGGATAGCCAGCAAGACGAGCGGCAGCGTGACAACCCAGGGGGTTTCGTGCGGCTTCTGCCCCGGGGCCAGGCCATGGTGGTGATCGTGCGAGGTTTCCTCGTCGTCGTGGTCGCCATGATGCTCATGATGATGGGCTTCATCAGCCTTGCCGAAACGCTCTTCGCCATGGAAAACCAGGAAGTACATACGGAAGGAGTAGAAGGCAGTGACGAAGACGCCGGCCAGCACGCAGAAGTAGGCAAAACCTGCACCCGGGATGTGCGACAGGGCCACGGCCTCGATGATCGAGTCCTTGGAATAGAAACCGGACAGGAAGGGCGTACCGATCAGGGCCAGCGAACCGACCAGCGAGGTGATCCAGGTGATCGGCATGTACTTGCGCAGGCCGCCCATGTTGCGGATGTCCTGGTCGTGGTGCATGCCGATGATCACGGAGCCGGCGGCGAGGAACAGCAGTGCCTTGAAGAAGGCATGCGTCATCAGGTGGAAGATCGCCACCGAGTAGGCGGAAGCGCCGAGCGCGACAGTCATGTAGCCAAGCTGCGACAGCGTCGAGTAAGCGACGACGCGCTTGATGTCATTCTGGATGATGCCCAGGAAGCCCATGAACAGCGCAGTAATGGCACCGATGACAATGACGAAGGACAGCGCGGTGGTCGACAGCTCGAACAGCGGCGACATCCGGGAGACCATGAAGATACCCGCGGTCACCATGGTTGCAGCGTGGATCAGCGCGGAAATCGGGGTCGGGCCTTCCATCGAATCCGGCAGCCAGACGTGCAGCGGAACCTGGGCCGATTTGCCCATAGCGCCGATGAACAGGCAGATACAGGTGACAGTCATCAGGGACATCGTGGCCCATTCGCGGCCGGCAAACAGGTTGATGGTCGTATCGACGAGGCCAGGAGCCTTTGCGAATACCGTCGCGTAATCGAGCGAACCGGTGTAGGCCAGAATCAGGCCGATGCCCAGAATGAAACCGAAGTCACCGACACGATTGACCAGGAAGGCCTTCATGTTGGCGAAAATCGCCGTCGGACGGGTGTACCAGAAACCGATCAGCAGGTAGGAAACCAGACCCACGGCTTCCCAGCCGAAGAATAGCTGCATGAAGTTGTTGCTCATCACCAGCATCAGCATGGAGAAGGTGAACAACGAGATGTAGCTGAAGAAACGGTTATAGCCCGGGTCTTCCTGCATGTAGCCGATGGTGTAGATATGGACCATCAGCGACACGAAGGTAACGACCAGCATCATCGTGGTGGTTAGGGTGTCGATCAGGAAACCCACTTCAAACTTATATTCACCACTGGTCAGCCAAGTATAGACCGTACCGTTGTAGGTGTTGCCGGCAAGTACATCCTTGAAGATGATGACCGAGGCGATGAAGGCGATGGCGACACCGGCGATGGTTGCGGTATGCGCCACCCAGCGCGGGATGACCCGACAGAACAGGCCGGCGATCATGGCACCGATCAACGGGGCCAGCGGAACGAGCAGGTAGAGTTTTTGCATTTCCATGTTTAACCCTTCAGGCTGCCCAGGTCATCCACATGGATGCTCTTGAGGTTGCGGAACAGCACGATCAGGATGGCCAGACCGATCGCCGATTCAGCAGCGGCAACGGTCAGGATGAAGAAGACGAAAATCTGGCCCGAGAGATCCTGAAGATAGTGCGAAAACGCCACGAAATTCATGTTGACCGCAAGCAGCATCAATTCGATGGCCATAAGCAGCACCAGCAGGTTTTTCCGGTTCAGGAAGATGCCGACGACGCTGATCGCGAACAGAATCGCGCCCAGAATCAGGAAATGCGAAAGTGACAAAGTAAGCATGGTCGTCCCTGGGTTCAGTCTTTTTCAACCGGCATCTGCAGGACGCGGATGCGATCCTTGGCCTTGACGAAGACCTGCAGACTGGGGCTGGTGTACTTGGAATGCTTCGGGCCGCGGTACGTCAGCACGATCGCGGCGATCATGCCAACCAACAGGATGAGGGAGGCCAGTTCGAACGGAAAGACGTAGTCGCTGAACATCAGCGCGCCGATAGCCTTCGTGTTGGACACACCGGCCGGTACCATGGCTTCGGCCGCAGGCACTTGGAAGTACTTGCTGCCGAGCACCAAGCCCATTTCAAGAACCATCAGCAGGCCAAGCAAGGCGCCGAGCGGCAGATAGTTCCAGAACCCTTGCCGAATCCGGTCAATATTGATGTCGAGCATCATCACTACGAACAGGAAGAGCACCATTACGGCGCCGACATAGACCAGGATGATGGCGATCGCCAGGAATTCGGCCTGCAACAGCGCCCAGATCCCGCCGCAGGTGAAGAAGGCAAGAATCAGATGCAGCGCGGCGTGCACCGGGTTGCGGGCGGTGATCACGCGAAGGCTCGCGAAGACCAGAATCGCCGACAGGAAGTAAAAAACCGCAGTTTGAAAATCCATCGCTAGCACCTGTTATCGGTAAGAAGCATCAAGCTCGCGATCTTTCGCGATTTGATCTTCGTAGCGGTCGCCGTTGGCCAGCAACATCTGCTTGGTGTAATACAAATCACCACGCTTCTCGCCGTGATATTCAAAAATCCGCGTTTCGACGACGGCATCGACCGGGCAGGCTTCTTCGCAGAAACCGCAGAAGATGCACTTGGTCAGATCGATGTCGTAGCGCGTCGTGCGACGTGAACCATCATCGCGGGGCTCCGCCTCGATAGTGATGGCCAGCGCCGGGCAGATCGCTTCGCACAGCTTGCAAGCGATGCAGCGCTCTTCGCCATTCGGATAGCGACGCAGGGCATGCAGGCCGCGGAAACGAAAACTCTGCGGCGTCTTTTCTTCCGGATACTGGACGGTGATCTTGCGGGCAAAGAAATACTTGCCCGTCACCGACATCCCCTTCAACAATTCCTTGAGGAAGAGGCTGTTGAAGATTTCCTTCATCGAACCCATTAGTCTCTCCTCACTTCCAGATATTCAGTGGCGACATCATCCAGCCGCCGACGACAACCAGCCAGATCAGACAGATCGGCACGAACACTTTCCAGCCCAGACGCATCAACTGGTCATAGCGGTAACGCGGGAAAGTAGCCCGGAACCACAGGAACAGGAAGAGAATTGCCGACATCTTGGCGAACAGCCAGAGAATGCCATCGGGCAGGAAGCTGACCGGCGACAACCAGCCACCGAGGAACATGATGGCAGTCAGTGCCGACACCAGGATCATGTTGGCGTATTCGGCCAGGAAGAAGACCGCAAAGGCCATACCGGAGTATTCGACATGGAAGCCGGCAACGATTTCGGATTCGCCTTCGGCGACGTCGAACGGCGCACGATTGGTTTCGGCGACGCCGGAAATCAGATAGACCAGGAACATCGGGAACAGCGGCAGCCAGTTCCAGGACAGGAAGCTCAGCCCCCAGTCGGCGAAGCGGCCCTGATTCTGGACATTGACGATCTCCACCAGATTCAGGCTGTTGGACACCATCAGCACGCAGATCAGCGAGAAGCCCATCGAGATTTCGTAGGAAACCATCTGGGCCGCGGAGCGCATGGCACCAAGGAAAGCATACTTGGAGTTGGAAGCCCAGCCGGACAGGATGATCCCGTACACACCCATCGAGGTGATGGCCATGATGTAGAGCAGGCTGGCGTCGATGTTGGCGAGGACCAGCGAGTCGGTGAAAGGCACCACCGCCCAGGCGGCCAGCGCCGGCGCGATGGCCAGCATCGGGGCAATGATGAAGATGCCCTTGTTGGCGCCGCTGGGAACGATGATTTCCTTCATCAGCAGCTTCAGGCCGTCGGCGATCGGCTGGATCAGGCCCCAGGGACCGACGCGGTTGGGGCCGATACGTACCTGCATGTAGCCGATGACCTTGCGTTCGAAGTAGGTCAGATAGGCAACACCGAGCATCATCGGAGCGACGATCAGGACAATCTTGATCAGGGTCCAGACGGCCGGCCAGGCGCCGCCGAAAATCCCCGTACCGAAATTCATCAGTGCGTCCATTTATGCACGCTCCACGGAAATCGCGCCGAACATGTCGCCCAGCATCGCGGTACTGGCGTGTGCCGCGGAAACGCGAACACAACCAACCGGCACGTTGTTGTCAGTCTTGGCCACCAGAACCGCCTCGCCCGCTCCCTGCCTGACGCGAACCTTGGCATTCTCGGTGAGACCGATCTGGGCCAGGGTCTGCTCATTGATACGAGCGGCCGGCGCGACGGCGTCAGCCGTCTGCTGTAGCGCCGGAGCACGGCGCGCCATCGGATCGGCAAAGTTGATCGGCACATCGGCAATCCGTTGCAGGCCGTTGGCCGAAACGGCCGGCAGGGCAATGGACACGCCATTCAATTCGTTGCTCAGGCCGGTGACGAATTCGACGCCCTTGCCGAGCACTTCATCGCGAATTTCTTCGCTGGAGGTGTAGCCGAAGCCGTCGAGATTCAGCACGTTGCCGAGCACACGGAGCAGCTTCCAGGCCGGACGGGCATCGCCGCGCGCCTTGGCGACCCCATTGAAGCTCTGGACACGGCCTTCGGTATTGACAAAGGTCCCCGAAGTTTCGGCGTACGGCGCAATCGGCAGCATCACGTCGGCGAATTCCAGAGCCGGTGCATGTTTGAAGGCGGACATATAGACCACCAGGCTGGCTTGCTTCAATGCGCCCAATACCAGTTGCGGATTGGCGCAATCAAATTCCGGCTCGATCCCCATCAGGACATAAGCCTTGCGGGGCTGCTCGAACATCTGGCGGGCGTTGGCTGCGGAAGGCAGAGCCCAGGCAAGGTGACCACCCACGGTGTTGGCGCCCTCGCCAAGGAAGCCGACGGTCGCGCCAGTCAGCTTGCCGAGTTCGAGTGCCAGCGCATGTAGTTGCATGGCGTCGGCAGATTGAGTGGCGACGTTGCCGAGGAATACGGCACGCTTTTCACCGTCGACCAAGCTCTGGGCAATTTTCTTGCTCGTTTCGCAAACTACAGCCGACTCGACGCCGGCTGGCACCGCGACGCCCTTGATCTCGGCCGCTGCCTTGACAACAGCAGCCAACGTACCAGCCAGCTGGGCCGGTGCGACAGTCAGGCGGGCATGCAGGTTGATCAGTTGATCGTCGCCGGTCACCGACAGCAGGCTGACCTTGGTGAATTTCTTGGCTGCCTGGCGGAGGCGCTGGGCGATCAGCGGATGATCCTTGCGCAGAAAGGAGCCGACCACCAGTGCGCCGTCGAGATCCTTGATCTCGGCCAGACGCATGCCCAGCCACGGCGTGCCGGCGCGCTTGAAATCAGAGGAGAAGTCACTTTGGCGCGGACGGAAATCGATATTGCCACAGCCCAGTCCCTTCATGACCTTACCGAGCAGGAAGAGTTCTTCAACCGTCGAACTCTGGGCGGCCAGCGCGGCCAGCGCATCGCCGCCGTGTTCGCGGGACACATCCTTCAGGCCATGGGCAACATAGTCGAGAGCGACATTCCAGTCGACTTCCTTCCATTCGCCGCCCTGCTTGACCATCGGTTTGGTCAGGCGTTCTTCGGAATTCAGGGCCTGATAGGAGAAACGCTCCTTGTCAGAAATCCAGCACTCGTTAACTTCTTCGTTCTCACGCGGCAGAACGCGCATCACATTGTCGTGCTTGACCTGGACGACCAGATTGGCACCGACAGAATCGTGCGGGCTGACCGACTTGCGGCGCTGCAGTTCCCAGGAACGGGCGGTGTAGCGGAAAGGCTTGGAGGTCAGCGCGCCAACCGGGCAGAGGTCGATCATATTGCCCGACAATTCGGAGTCGACCGTACGACCAACGAAGGTCATGATCTCGGAATGCATGTTGCGGTTAGCCATGCCAAGTTCCATGATGCCGCCGATTTCCTGACCGAAGCGGACGCAACGGGTGCAGTGAATGCAGCGGCTCATTTCTTCCATGGAGATCAGCGGACCGACACTCTTGTGGAAAACGACGTGCTTTTCTTCGGTATAGCGGCTCTTCATCGGGCCATAGCCGACGGACATGTCCTGCAGCTGGCACTCGCCGCCCTGATCGCAAATCGGACAATCCAGCGGGTGGTTGATAAGCAGGAATTCCATCACCCCCTTCTGCGCCTTGACGGCCAGTTCGGAGTGGGTAAAGACCTTCATGCCGTTGGTCACCGGCGTTGCGCAGGCCGGCAACGGCTTCGGTGCCTTCTCTACCTGCACGAGACACATGCGGCAGTTGGCGGCAATCGAAAGTTTCTTGTGGTAGCAGAAATGCGGAATGTAAACGCCCACCTGCTGCGCGGCATCCATCACCGTGCTGCCATCGGGCACTTGCGCCTTTTTGCCGTCGATCTCGATTTCTAGCATGTCGCTACCTTGTAGCCTGACTTTTCGTCGTTAATATCGTTACAACCCGTAGCCATCAGGCCGGAATCTTGTGGAAGCCACTGCCTGCCCATTGCACATCCTTGGGAACCAGACAGGTCTTGTTTTCAATGTGGTACTCGAATTCCTTGCCGAAGTGCTTGATGAAGCTCTGCACCGGGAAGGCTGCCGCATCGCCGAGCGCACAGATGGTGCGACCGGCAATATTGCCGAGCACACTGTTCAGCAGATCGAGGTCTTCGGGCTTGCCGAGACCGTTCTCGATGCGATGCACGACCTTGTACATCCAGGCCGTACCTTCGCGGCAGGGGGTACATTGGCCACAGGACTCTTCGTAATAGAAGAAGGACAGACGCTCAAGCGCCTTGACCATGCAGACCGTTTCATCCATCACGATGACCGCACCGGAACCGAGCATCGAACCGCCCTTGCTGATCGAGTCGTAGTCCATGGTGCAATCCATGATCACTTCGCCCGGCATGACCGGGGCTGACGAACCGCCAGGAATGACCGCCTTCAACTTGCGTCCGCCACGCATCCCGCCGCACATTTCGAGCAGGGTCGAAAAGGGGGTACCGAGCGGAATTTCGTAGTTGCCTGGGCGATTGACGTGGCCGGAAACCGAGAACAGCTTGGTACCGCCATTGTTCGGCTTGCCCAGATTCAGGAACTCTTCGCCACCCATCTTCAGAATGAAGGGAATGGCAGCAAAGGTTTCGGTATTATTGATCGTTGTCGGCTTGCCGTACAGACCGAAGGATGCCGGGAACGGCGGCTTGAAGCGCGGCTGGCCCTTTTTGCCTTCGATGGACTCAAGCAACGCGGTTTCTTCGCCACAGATATAGGCACCGTAGCCATGGTGCGCGAAGAGTTCGAAATTAAATCCCGAACCGAGAATGTTCTGGCCGATGAATCCAGCAGCACGTGCCTCATCCAGCGCCTCTTCAAAACGCTTGTATTCTTGCCAGACTTCGCCGTGCACATAGTTATAGCCGCGATTGGCGCCCATCGCGTAGGCGGCGATCGCCATGCCTTCGATGACGGAATGCGGGTTGAAGCGCATGATGTCGCGGTCCTTGAAGGTCCCCGGTTCACCTTCGTCGGTATTGCAGACTACGTACTTGTCACCTGGGAAGGAGCGTGGCATGAAGGACCACTTCAGGCCAGTCGGAAAGCCGGCGCCGCCACGACCTCGCAATACCGATTTTTTGACTTCGCTGATGACGTCTTCCTGGGTCATCTTGCTTTCCAGGATGCGCTTCAGCTGCGCATAGCCACCGCGGGCGACGTAATCCTTGAGGTGCCAGGTATTATCGCCATCCAGGCCTTCCATCAGGACGCCGTTGATCGAACCAAGCATGGCCATTATTTGCACTCCTCAAGCAGCTTGTCGATCTGTTCCGGGTGCATGTGGCTGCACATCGAGCGGTTGTTGACGATGAAAACCGGCGCATCGCCGCAGGCCCCCATGCATTCGCCTTCCTTCAACGTGAACTTGCCATCCGGCGTTGTTTCGCCGTAGCCAATACCGAGCTTGTGCTGAAGGTATTCGCCAGCATGATAGCCACCTGACAGGGCGCATGGCAGATTCGTACAGACCGTGATCTTGTACTTGCCGACCGGCTTCAGGTCATACATGTTGTAGAAAGAAGCCACTTCGTAGGCCGCGATCGGCGGCATACCAAGATAGTTGGCAACCGCCTCGATGGACTCGGGGGCCAGCCAGCCTTTTTCTTCCTGGGCGTGAGCGAGACAGGCCATCGACGCCGACTGTTTCTGATCGGCGGGGTACTTGGCGACCTCGCGGGCAAACTTCTGGAGGGTTTCAGCGGAAAACATCAGCGGTCGATCTCGCCAAAAACAATATCTTGGGAACCGATAATCGTAACGACGTCGGCAATCATGTGGCCCCTGGACATTTCATCCAGACCAGCCAGGTGGACAAAGCCCGGCGCACGAATCTTCATGCGGTAAGGTTTGTTGGCACCATCGGAAACAAAGTAGATGCCGAACTCGCCCTTTGGATGTTCGACTGCAGCATAAGCCTCGCCTGCCGGAACATGGATACCTTCGGTGAAGAGCTTGAAGTGGTGAATCAGCTCCTCCATGTTGGTCTTCATGTTTTCGCGCGGCGGCGGCGCCACCTTGTTGTTGTCGGTGATCACCGGGCCGGGGTTCTTGCGCAGCCAGGCGATACATTGCTTGATGATGTTGTTCGACTGGATCATTTCTTCCATGCGAACCAAGTAGCGGTCGTAGCTGTCGCCATTCACACCAACCGGCACATCGAAATCGACCTTGTCGTAGGCCGCGTAAGGCTGTTTCTTGCGCAAGTCCCAAGCGATCCCCGAGCCACGCAGCATGGCACCCGTAAAGCCCATCTGCAGGGCGCGCTCCGGCGTCACGACACCGACATTGACCAGACGCTGCTTCCAGATCCGGTTATCGGTCAGCAGGGTGTGGTATTCGGAATGGTAAGTCGGGAAGCGGTTGGTGAAATCCTCAAGGAAATCGAGCAGCGAACCGCTACGGTTCTCATTCTTCTCGGCCGCCTTCTTGGCATTGGTCCAGGTCGATTCCTGGTACTGCGGCATGCGGTCAGGCAGGTCACGATAGACACCACCCGGGCGATAGTAGGCAGCATGCATACGTGCGCCGGAAACCGCCTCATAAACGTCCATCAAATCTTCGCGTTCGCGGAAGGTATAGAGCGCCATGGTCATTGCACCGACGTCCAGCGCATGACAGCCGATCCACAACAGGTGGTTGAGGATACGGGTGACTTCGTCGAACATGACGCGGATGTACTTGCCACGCTCAGGCACTTCGATACCGAGCAACTTTTCAGTGGCCAAACAGTAGGCATGCTCGTTGCACATCATCGACACATAGTCGAGACGATCCATGTACGGCACGGACTGGACCCAGGTCCGGGTTTCAGCCAATTTTTCAGTAGCGCGATGCAACAGGCCGATATGCGGGTCGGCGCGCTGGACGACTTCGCCGTCCAATTCGAGAACCAGGCGCAGAACGCCGTGCGCTGCCGGGTGCTGCGGACCAAAGTTGAGCGTGAAATTGCGGATGTCAGCCATGAGCGGTATCCCCGAAGGTGTCTTCGCGCACGATGCGCGGGGTGTTCTCGCGTGGCTCGATGGTCACCGGTTGATAGATCACACGCGCCTGGTCGGGGTCGTAACGCATTTCGACGTGACCGGAAATCGGGAAGTCCTTGCGGAACGGATGGCCGATAAAGCCGTAGTCGGTAAGAATGCGACGCAGATCGTCGTGGCCAACAAAGGCGATGCCATAGAGATCGAACGCTTCGCGCTCAAACCAGTTGGCACTCGTCCACACGCCGGCAATCGAGGCGACGGACGGGAAACTTTCGTCCTCGGCAAAAACACGAACACGCAGGCGCCAGTTATGCGCCACGGACAGGAGGTGAACGACGACGGCAAAGCGAGCGCCCTGCCAGGCGCCGTCGCCATACGTCGAATAATCGACACCACAGAGATCGATCATCTCTTCGAAGCCGAAAACCGCCTCGTCGCGCAATGTGGTCATTACGCCAAGATAGTCAGCTGCACCGACTTCGATGGTTACTTCACCCAGAGCAAGCTTCAGTGACTTGAGCTTGTCGCCGAAATGCTCCTGCAGGTTTTGACTAAGCGTTTCCAGCTTGGCAGACATATCGAATCAGCCTTGGCAATTAACGAGCAATGGTATTGGTACGACGAATCTTGTTCTGCAGCTGGATGATCCCGTAGATCAGCGCCTCAGCAGTCGGGGGGCAACCCGGAACGTAGATATCGACTGGAACAATGCGGTCGCAACCGCGCACGACGGAGTACGAGTAGTGGTAATAGCCACCACCATTGGCACAGGACCCCATGGAGATAACCCAGCGCGGCTCGGCCATCTGGTCGTAAACCTTGCGCAGCGCCGGCGCCATCTTGTTGGTCAGCGTGCCAGCAACGATCATCACGTCGGATTGCCGCGGACTCGGGCGGAACACCACGCCGAAACGGTCCAGGTCGTAGCGGGAAACGCCGGCATGAATCATTTCCACGGCACAGCAAGCCAGACCGAAGGTCATGGGCCACAGGGACCCGGTACGCATGTAGTTGATCAGTTTGTCAGCCGAGGTGGTGACAAAACCTTCATGGAGAATGCCTTCAATAGCCATCTGCGAGCCTCACTCCCATTCCAGCGCGCCCTTGGCCCAGGCATAGATATAGCCAACGACCAGAATGGCAACGAACACCATCATTTCAACAAAACCGAAGATCTTGATCGATTCCGTCGCGACGATGTCTTTGAAGATGGTCGCCCACGGAAAGAGGAAGGCGACTTCCAGGTCGAACAGAATGAAGAGAATAGCAATCAGGTAGTAGCGCACATCGAACTTCATGCGCGCATCTTCGAATGCCTCAAAGCCACACTCGTAGGGAGAGAGCTTTTCCGGGTCCGGACGGCTGGGCGCGAGAATGAATCCCATCGCAACAGGCAGAACGCCAATCGCGATCCCCACCAGAACGAACATCAGGATTGGAAAGTAGTTTTCCATGATCCGCCGCCAATATTCAGTTTCTTGTTCGAAACAGCGTACCTTGCGGCCACTGCCCCAGTTTTTTGGTGCCGACGGCGAGACTCGAACTCGCACAGCTTGCGCCACTACCCCCTCAAGATAGCGTGTCTACCAATTTCACCACGTCGGCACGTATTTTTGACCTTCCCAGCGAGGACTTCATACCGGGAAAATCACCTTGCGTTACTTCGGTATATCTTTCGCCCTGGAGCCCGCATCCGCAGGCGCTGCCGGCGATTCGCCGCCCGCCGGAGCAGGTTGCGAAACAGTCTGTGATTGTACCGTGTCTTGCATAAGACTGCCAGTCGTTTTTGGCTTGTTGGAGCCAATGTAAGCGAGCGTCAGACTGGTTGCAAAAAAGACGGCTGCGAGCACACCGGTCGTCCGGCTCAGGAAATTGGCCGAGCCAGTGGCGCCAAAAAGGCTGCCGGAAGCACCGCTACCAAACGCCGCCCCCATGTCAGCGCCCTTGCCGTGCTGCATCAGCACCAGACCAATAATCGCGAGCGCCACCAGAATGTGGATCGTCAGAATGAGAGAAAAAAGCCAGTTCATTTGTCAGCCTATCAATTCGCCGCGAGGCAAATCGCCAGAAAATCATCCGCAACCAAGGCAGCGCCACCGATCAAACCGCCATCGATATCGACCTGCCCAAACAATTCCTTAGCATTTTGCGGCTTGACACTACCGCCGTACAAAATGCGCAACCCATTTGCCACTTCCACATCCTGCGCCGCAACCCTGGCCCGGATGGCAGCATGCACCTCCTGCGCCTGAGCCGGCGACGCTGTCACTCCGGTCCCGATAGCCCACACCGGTTCGTAAGCCACCACCGCGGAAGCCAGCGCAGCAACCCCCGAGCGATCCAGAACCGCCGACAGCTGCCGAGCAACAACCGCCTCGGTCTCCCCAGCTTCGCGTTCGGCCAGCGTTTCACCTACACACAAGACCGGCACCAGACCAGCGCGCTGCGCAGCTTCGAACTTGGCTGCCACGACCACATCGGTTTCGCCGTACAGTGCACGACGTTCCGAGTGACCTACCAGCACATACAGACATCCGAAATCGACCAGCATGTTTGCCGATACCTCGCCGGTAAAGGCACCGACTGCATGCTCACTGACCGACTGCCCTCCCCAGGCCACTCCGGAACCCAAAAGCAGCGCCTGCACCTGACCGAGGTAGGGATACGGCGGGCAAACCGCGACGTCACACGCCAGCCCGCTTGCGCCCTGCTTGATGCGCTCAAGCAGCACAGCATTTTGCTGGAGGCTGCCATGCATTTTCCAGTTGCCGGCAACGAGCTTTCTACGCATGAGCTGGACAATTCCGTCGACGAAAAACTTTCGGATTATAACGAGCAGGGGATTTTGCGGTCAATATGAACCGTATCTCCGGCTTACTGTGCCGACTCGCGGACAACCGCGGCGAGTTTTTCGGCAGCATTCAGAACTTCGGAGGCATCCTCGCCTTCGACCATGACTCTCAGCAAGGGCTCGGTGCCGGAGGCCCGCAGCAGCACCCTGCCCCGCCCGGCCAAATCTGCTTCGGCATTGGCCAGCGCGGCTGTAATCGCAGGATGATCCTTCCACGAAAAACCGCGGACCACGGGAACGTTGATCAACTTCTGGGGGTAAAGAACGAGACCGCCCAGAAGCTCTTTCAGATTGCCGCCGGCCTCGCGCAATGCGGCGAGAACCTGCAGGGCTGCGACGATGCCGTCGCCGGTCGTGTGGCGATCGAGGGTCAGGATGTGACCCGAGTTTTCGCCGCCGAACAGCCAGCCTTTTTCGTTGAGCATCTCGACGACGTAACGGTCGCCCACGGCAGCGCGGGCAAAAGGAATATCGAGCTTGCCGAGCGCGTGTTCCAGCGCCAGGTTGCTCATCAAGGTACCAACGACCCCTTTGACCGGGGCGCTACGGGCACGGCTGCGGACAATGGCGAACAGCAACTGGTCACCGTCGTAGAGGTTGCCTTCGGCGTCGACCATCTGCAGGCGATCGGCATCACCGTCAAGGGCGATACCGAGATCGGCACGATTGGCGAGAACGGCTTCGCACAATGCCTTCGGTGCAGTGGCCCCGACGGCATCGTTGATGTTCAGGCCGCTGGGCTGCACACCAATGCTGACCACTTCGGCACCCAGTTCATGGAAGACGCTGGGTGCGATATGGTAGGCCGCGCCATGGGCGCAATCGACGACGATCTTCAGGCCGCGCAGGTCGAGATCGTTGGGGAAGGTGCTCTTGCAGAACTCGATGTAGCGACCACGCGCATCCTCGATCCGGCGAACCCGGCCGAGTTCGGCCGGCGGCGCACAGACCATGGGCTGATCGATGCCCGCCTCGATGGCATGCTCGACATCGTCCGGCAGCTTGGTGCCCTTCGCCGAAAAGAACTTGATGCCATTGTCGTAGTAAGGGTTGTGCGAAGCAGATATGACAATGCCGGCCTGAAGGCGCAGGGCGCGGGTCAGGTAGGCGACTGCCGGCGTAGGCAGCGGCCCGACCAGGCAGACTTCGACGCCGGCCGCCGAAAATCCGGCCTCCAGAGCCGATTCCAGCATGTAGCCGGAAAGGCGGGTGTCCTTGCCGATCAACACCGCCGGCGTATCGCCGACCGGCATGCCGCCCTGTTCGAGCAACACCTTGCCGGCCGAATAGCCAAGGCGCATCACGAATTCCGGTGTGATCGGCGACTGGCCGACCCGCCCCCGCACGCCGTCGGTGCCAAAATATTTTCTGCTCATTGCTTACTCCCTTGTTCGATCGCGGCCCAGACTGCCAAGGCATCCCGGGTTGCCGCCACATCATGCACGCGTAGTATTTTCGCACCTTTCTGAGCTGCCAGCAGCGCCGCCGCAACGCTGGCCGCTTCCCGCTGCTCCACCGGGCGCCCGGTGATCGCGCCGAGCATCGTTTTCCGGGAGACACCGACGAGAACCGGCAGATCAGGGGCAAATGCTACGGTCAGTGCCCTAAAAAGGGCAAAATTGTGATCCAGCGTCTTGCCGAAGCCGAAGCCGGGATCAACGACCAGACGATCCCCGGCGACACCCGCATCCCGACACCGGGCAACTGCTGCCCTCAGGAAATCGCCAACCTCAGCAACGACATCGTCGTAGGCTGGGGCCTGCTGCATCGTACCCGGCTCACCTTTCATGTGCATGACACAAACCGCACAATCACTTTCAGCAACCGCCGCCAAAGCCCTCGGGTCAGTCATCCCGGTGATGTCGTTGATCATCGATGCGCCGGCCGCCAACGCCGCGCGCATCACTGCCGGCTTGTAGGTATCGACCGAGACCGGCACCCCCCAGGTGGTGATTTCACGCAGCACTGGCAGCAAGCGACGCAACTCCTCGTCTTCGGGCGTCGGAATGGCGCCCGGCCGCGACGATTCGGCACCGATGTCGAGAATGTCGGAGCCAGCTTCGAATTGCTCGCGGGCGTGCCGGATGGCCTGATCGACGTCGCCAACCAGACCGTCGCCGGAAAAGGAATCTGGCGTCAGATTGACGATGCCCATCACCAGTGGGCGATCGAGGGAAAGTTCAAAGCGGCCGCAGCGGAGTTTTGCCATGTCGGAAAAGAAAAAGCCGGGAGCGCACTCCCGGCTGTTGCAAGAATCGGAACCGTCAGGCCGGCGCGGCAGCGCTCGGCTCGGCTCCCGGCGGCGTATCGCTCGGCGTGCTGGCGCGCGGCGTCCCCTGCGACGGCTTGGGCTGACGTGGCGGCTTGCTGGCCATGATGTCGTTGATCTGGTCGGCGTCAATGGTTTCCCATTCGAGCAGCGCCTTGGTCATCGCCTCGACCTTGTCGCGATTCTCTTCGAGCAGCTTGCGCGCCAGGGCGTACTGCTGGTCGATGATGCGGCGGATTTCGGCATCGACCTTCTGCATCGTCGCTTCGGAAACATTCTTGTGCTGGGTCACCGAACGGCCGAGGAAGACTTCGCCTTCGTTCTCGCCATAGACCATCACACCGAGGTCGGACATGCCGTAACGGGTCACCATGTCACGCGCCATCGCGGTCGCCCGTTCGAAGTCGTTGGAAGCGCCGGTGGTCATCTGGTTCATGAACAGCTCTTCAGCGATGCGGCCGCCGAACAGCACGGCGATGCGGCTCATCAGGTATTCGCGGTCATAGGCATAGCGATCTTGTTCCGGTAGCTGCATGGTCAGGCCCAAGGCACGGCCGCGCGGGATGATCGTGACCTTGTGCACCGGATCGGACTTGGGCACCAGCTTGGCGACCACGGCATGGCCGGACTCGTGGTAGGCCGTGTTCATCTTCTCGTCCTCGGTCATCACCATGCTACGGCGCTCGGCGCCCATCATGATCTTGTCCTTGGCCATTTCGAAGTCATCCATGTCGACCAGACGCTTATTGCGGCGGGCAGCGAACAGGGCGGCTTCATTGACCAGATTGGCCAGGTCGGCACCGGAGAAACCCGGCGTGCCGCGAGCGATGACGTCAGCCTTGACGTCGCCGGCGATCGGCACCTTGCGCATGTGCACCTTGAGGATTTCCTCGCGGCCGCGGATGTCCGGCAACGGCACGACGACCTGGCGGTCGAAGCGGCCCGGACGCAACAGCGCCGGGTCGAGGATGTCCGGGCGGTTGGTCGCGGCGATGACGATGATGCCGGTGTGGCCTTCGAAACCGTCCATCTCGACCAGCAACTGGTTCAGCGTCTGTTCGCGTTCGTCGTTGCCGCCACCGAGGCCGGCGCCGCGATGGCGACCGACGGCGTCGATTTCATCGATGAAGACGATACACGGCGCGTGCTTCTTGGCATTCTCGAACATGTCGCGGACGCGGGCAGCGCCGACGCCTACGAACATTTCAACGAAGTCGGACCCGGATATGCTGAAGAACGGCACCTTGGCTTCGCCGGCGATGGCCTTGGCGAGCAGGGTCTTGCCGGTACCAGGGTTGCCGACCATCAGCACGCCCTTCGGAATACGGCCGCCGAGCTTCTGGAACTTGGAGGGATCGCGCAGGAAATCGACGATCTCCTGGACTTCTTCCTTAGCCTCATCGCAACCGGCGACATCGGCGAAGGTGACGATGTTCTGCGCCTCATCGGTCATTCGGGCGCGCGACTTACCGAACGAGAAGGCCCCGCCCTTGCCGCCGCCTTGCATCTGGCGCATGAAGAAAACCCAGACACCGATCAGCAGCAGCATCGGGAACCAGCTGACGAAAAGATTCATCAGGAAGGACGGCTCTTCTTCCGGCTTGGCCTCGATCTTGACACCGTTCTTCAGCAGGTCGGAGACCAGCCAGAGATCGGGCGGTGCGTAGGAGGTGATGCGCTTGCCTTCGGACGTCGTCGCCTTCAGGGTGCGGCCTTCCATGACCACCTTGGTAATTCGGCCGGCCTTCACTTCTTCGATGAACTGCGAGTATTCGACGGCCCCCGTCGCAACCTGACGGTTGTTGAACTGGTTGAATACGGTCATCAGCACCAGGCCGATGACCAGCCAGATTGCGAGGTTTTTGAACATGTTGTTCAAGCTTGCTCTCCTTCTGCAGCGTCGAGCGATAAAAATGCCATTCTAAACAAAACTCTCAGCGCAATGTGCGCCCGAGCAAATAAAGCTCAGGACTGCGATCGCGTGAAGCGTCCGGTTTCCGCACCCCGACCGTCTTGAACGTCTCCCGCATCGAGCGAAGAAATGTTTCGTAATCGGAGCCCTGGAAAACTTTGACCAGAAAAGCGCCTTCCGGTTTCAAGTGAGCCCGGCAAAACTCCAGACCCAACTCAGCCAGATGCATGATGCGGGCCTGATCGACCAGCGGCACACCGGACATATTGGGGGCCATGTCCGACATTACAAGGCCAACCCGCCGTTCGCCCAGTTTTTCTTCCAACTGATGCAGTACCTCGTCCTCGCGAAAATCGCCCTGAATGAAGTGCACGCCATGGATAGGCTCCATCTCCAGCAGGTCGAGGGCGAAGACAAGACCGCCGTCGCCAACCCGCTTGACGGCAACCTGCGACCAGCCGCCCGGGGTCGCGCCGAGGTCGACGACGACCTCGCCGCGCTTGAGCAGCAGGTCCTTGTCGTCGATCTCCATCAGCTTGAAAGCGGCGCGCGAACGCCAGCCTTCCTTGCGGGCTAGCTGAACGTACGTGTCGTTGATATGCTCGCGCATCCAAGCTTTGCTGGTTCTGGTTCTTTTCATTCGGTAAAATGCCGTTTTTGAAAGGTTTACTATGCTGCAATTATCGTCTGCCCAGCGCGCTGAACTGCGCGCCCAGGCACACAACCTGAATCCCGTCGTCTCGATTGCCGAAAACGGTCTGACTGACTCCGTTCTCAAGGAAATCGAGACCTGCCTGAAGGCCCACCAGCTGATCAAGATCCGCGTCTATGGTGACAGCCGCGACGATCGCCTGGCCTACTACGAACAAATTTGCACCCAACTGGAAGCCGCGCCGGTCCAGCACATCGGCAAGTTGCTGGTCGTCTTCCGCCCGGCCCCAAATGCAAATGCTACGGTCGAGGCAAAAAAAGGCCAAAAAGCAAAACGCGCCGAACCGCGCAAGACCAAGCGCGCCCACCAGGGCTGATCAACGCAGCCCGCGACTGCTCCAGACGACCAGCCACAGCCCCAGCACACTCTGCACCAGGTAGAGGATGCTGGACACGCCGTGCCAGGCGGCAAAGCGGTCACGCAAAACGCTCTCCATCACTTCACGCGGCAAGGCATCGGCTTTCAACTGCGCCATCAGCGGCTGGATGCCAAACTGGCTGGCCGCCGTCAGCAGCGCCATCACGATCACCAGCCAGAACACCGCCCGCTTGAAAGCCTGCGCCCCCCAGCGGGAAAACAGAAAAACCATCAGGTAGGCCGCCCCACCCAGCCCGATCCAGCCGATCAGCGAAAACAGCTTGCCGGCCACCACGCCGGCGAGCTGGCGATCACCCAGACTGGCAAATAATACCGGCGCCGTCAGGTAGCCAATCGCCCACAGACCGCCGACCCAAAGGGTGACGACGACCAGATAGAGCGCTTCGGACAGGTTCCGCATAATGAAATTCGCTTACAGGCCGGCCAGGACGCGAAGTCGAGCCGCGGACAGTGCTGTAGCACGGCAAGGCGAAGGCGACAAAGTCATGGCTGGCATGGAAGTGAATTTATTCGTAGCGGACGTCGATGATTTCGTACTCTCGGAGACCACCCGGCGCCTGGACCTGGGCGATATCGCCGGCATACTTCCCGATCAGTGCACGGGCCATCGGTGAATTGACCGAAATCTTGCCAACCTTGATATCGGCTTCGTCCTCGCCAACGATCTGGTAGGTCACCGCATCGCCGGAATCCTGGTCCTCGAGGTCGAGCGTGGCGCCAAAAACGCAACGGCCATCGGCGTCGAGCAACTTGGGATCGATGATCTGGGCGTGCGACAGCTTGCCTTCGACCTCCTGGATGCGTCCTTCGATGAAGCCCTGACGCTCCTTGGCGGCGTCGTACTCGGCATTCTCGGAGAGGTCACCATGGGCACGGGCCTCGGCGATAGCGCCAATCACCCAGGGACGGTCCACCGTCTTCAGGCGATGCAATTCTTCACGAAGTTTCTCGGCACCAGCGACGGTCAACGGAACTTTGCTCATATTTTCTTCCAGCAAAAGCAAAACCGCCGGCGCCCGAAAAGCGGGCAACCCGGCGGTTCAGGTTAGTTTCAGTGAAGCTGCTCGTGCAGCGCCTGAATCGGATACACCACGAGTTCACCCAGATGGCGGATACCTTCCGCCGCCGCCTCGGCACCCCAGATCGTCGTATACATCGTCACCCGAGCCTGCAGCCCGGAAGTCCGGATCGAGCGGGAATCGTTGATCGCCTGACGCTTCTCTTCAACCGTATTGATGATCAGCGCAATCTCGTTATTCTTGATCATGTCGACGATGTGCGGACGGCCTTCGGTGACCTTGTTGACCGCCTGCACCGGAAGACCGGCCGCCTCGATGGCATGCGCCGTGCCACGCGTCGCCACCAGCTGGAAGCCGGCTTCGTGCAGGTGACGGGCGATCTCGATAGCCTTGGCCTTGTCGCTGTCCTTGACCGACAGGAAGACCCGGCCGGAACGCGGCAACTTGACGCTGGCCGCCAGTTGCGACTTGACGAAGGCTTCGGCAAAGGTGACGCCGACGCCCATGACTTCGCCGGTCGACTTCATTTCCGGGCCGAGAATGGTATCGACGCCCGGGAACTTGACGAAGGGGAAAACCGCTTCCTTGACCGAGTAATACGGCGGCACCACTTCGCCCGTGACGCCCTGATCCTTCAGGCTGCGACCAGACATGCAACGTGCCGCAATCTTGGCCAGTTGCAGGCCGGTGGCCTTGGAGACGAAGGGCACGGTGCGCGAAGCACGCGGGTTCACTTCCAGCACGTAAACGTCGTTGTCCTTGATCGCGAACTGTACGTTCATCAAACCACAAACATTCAACGCCTTGGCCATCAACTTGGTCTGGCGACGCAGTTCGTCCTGAACCGCCGGTGAGAGCGAATACGGCGGCAATGAACAGGCCGAGTCGCCTGAGTGCACGCCAGCCTGTTCGATGTGTTCCATGACGCCGCCAATGATCACTTCCTCACCGTCGGACAAGGCATCGACGTCGCATTCGACGGCGTCGTTCAGAAAGCGGTCAAGCAGCACCGGGGAATCGTTGGAAACCTTGACCGCTTCGCGCATGTAGCGCTCGAGATCCTTCTGCTCATGGACAATTTCCATGGCCCGGCCACCCAACACGTAGGACGGACGGACGACCAGCGGATAGCCGATTTCCTGGGCCAGACGCAGGGCGTCCTCTTCGGTACGGGCAGTACGGTTCGGCGGCTGCTTCAGGCCAAGATCGTGCAGCAGTTTCTGGAAGCGCTCGCGGTCTTCGGCGACGTCAATCGATTCCGGGCTGGTACCGATGATCGGCACGCCGTTGGCTTCGAGGGCCAGCGCCAGCTTCAGCGGGGTCTGGCCGCCGTACTGAACGATGACACCGACCGGCTTCTCGATGGCGACGATTTCCAGCACGTCTTCCAGCGTCAGCGGCTCGAAGTACAGGCGATCCGAGGTGTCGTAGTCGGTGGACACGGTTTCCGGATTGCAGTTGACCATGATCGTTTCGTAACCGTCCTCGCGCATTGCCATTGCGGCATGCACGCAGCAGTAGTCGAACTCGATGCCCTGGCCGATGCGGTTCGGACCGCCACCGAGCACCATGATCTTTTTCTTGTCGGTCGGGTTGGCCTCGCACTCGTCCTCGTAGGTCGAATACATGTAGGCGGTACCGGTCGAGAATTCGGCGGCACAGGTATCGACGCGCTTGTAGACCGGACGGACGCCAAGCGCATGGCGGCGCTTGCGGAATTCGGATTCGTTCGTCTTCAGTAGGTAGGCCAGACGACGGTCGGCGAAACCCTTGCGCTTCAGATAACGCAGTTCCTCTGCGGTCAACGAGGCCAAATCGCGCTTTTCCACGGCCAGTTCGAGATCGACGATCTCCTTGATCTGAACAAGAAACCACGGATCGATTTTGGTCAGTTCAAAGACGCGCTCGACTGACATGCCGATACCGAAAGCATCAGCCACGTACCACAGGCGATCCGGGGTAGGACGAGCCAACTGCTCGTCAATCGTTGCCGGATCAACGGTTTTCAGGTTGAACCCGTCAACGCCAACTTCCAGACCGCGCAGAGCCTTCTGCAGCGACTCCTGGAAAGTACGGCCAATAGCCATCACTTCACCCACCGACTTCATCTGCGTCGTCAGCGTGTTATCCGCCTGCGGGAATTTCTCGAAGGCAAAGCGCGGCACCTTGGTGACGACGTAGTCGATCGACGGCTCGAATGAGGCCGGCGTCTTGCCGCCGGTGATGTCGTTGGACAATTCATCCAGCGTATAACCGACCGACAGCTTGGCGGCAATCTTGGCGATCGGGAAGCCGGTGGCCTTCGAGGCCAGCGCCGACGAACGCGAGACGCGCGGATTCATCTCGATGACGATCATCCGACCGTCCTTCGGATTGATCGAGAACTGGACGTTGGAACCACCGGTATCGACGCCAATCTCGCGCAGCACGGCGATCGAGGCGTTGCGCAGAATCTGGTATTCCTTGTCTGTCAGGGTCTGCGCCGGCGCAACGGTGATCGAGTCGCCGGTATGGACGCCCATCGGATCGAGGTTTTCAATCGAGCAGATGATGATGCAGTTGTCCGCCTTGTCGCGGACGACTTCCATCTCGTATTCCTTCCAGCCGAGCAGCGATTCTTCGATCAGCAGCTCATTGGTCGGCGAAGCCTCGAGACCGCGCTTGCAGATGGTCTCGAACTCTTCCATGTTGTAGGCAATACCGCCACCGGTACCGCCCAGCGTGAAGGACGGGCGGATGATGGTCGGGAAGCCGATCATCGCCTGCACCTGGTAGGCCTCTTCCATGCTGTGCGCAGTGGCCGACTTGGCGGAACCGAGACCGATCTTGGTCATCGCGTCCTTGAACTTCTGGCGGTCCTCGGCCTTGTCGATCGCTTCCTTGGAGGCGCCGATCAGTTCGACATTGAACTTTTCCAGCACGCCTTCGCGGTCGAGATCGAGCGCGCAGTTCAGCGCGGTCTGGCCACCCATGGTCGGCAGCAGCGCGTCCGGGCGTTCCTTCTCGATGATCTTGGCGACAACCTGCCAGGTGATCGGCTCGATATAGGTGACGTCGGCCATTTCCGGATCGGTCATGATGGTGGCCGGGTTGGAGTTGACCAGAATGACCTTGTAACCCTCTTCGCGCAGGGCCTTGCAGGCCTGGGCGCCGGAATAGTCGAATTCGCAGGCCTGACCGATGATGATCGGGCCGGCGCCAATAATCAAAACACTTTTTATGTCTGTACGTTTCGGCATCTTGTTTCTCGCTTATTGCGCCGGTTGCAGAGCGGCCACGCCGCGCGTCATGGTGTCGAGGAAGCGGTCGAACAGGTAGGCCACGTCATGCGGCCCCGGACTGGCTTCCGGGTGCCCCTGGAAGGAGAAAGCCGGCACATCGGTGCGGGCGATGCCTTGCAGCGAACCATCGAACAGGGAGACGTGCGTGACCCGCAGGTTGGCCGGCAGGGAATCAATATCCGCAGCAAACCCGTGGTTCTGGCTGGTAATCAGCACCTGACCGCTGTCGAGATCCTTGACCGGATGGTTGGCGCCATGGTGGCCGAACTTCATCTTGGCCGTCTTGGCACCGGAAGCGAGGGCCAGCAACTGATGGCCGAGACAGATACCGAAAGTCGGGATGCCGCGCTCGAGGAATTCGCGGATGGCAGCGATGGCGTAATCGCAAGGCTCCGGATCGCCGGGGCCATTCGACAGGAAAACACCGTCCGGCTTCATGGCCAGCACATCGGCCGCCGGCGTCTGCGCCGGCACGACGGTCAGGCGGCAGCCGCGCTCGGCCAGCATGCGCAGGATATTGCGCTTGACACCGAAATCGTAGGCGACCACGTGGAAACGCGGCTCGGCAGCTGTCTTGTAACCGGTCAAAGTCCACTCGGCTTCGGTCCAGGCATAACCCGCCTTGGCCGTGACGACCTTGGCCAGATCCATGCCGGCCAGTCCCGGGAATGCCTTGGCCAGCGCCAACGCCTTCGACTCGTCGACTTCGCCGGCCAGAATGCAACCGGCCTGGGCGCCCTTTTCGCGCAGGATACGGGTCAGCTTGCGCGTATCGATCCCGGCAATGGCAACGATGCCATGCTTTTTCAGGTAGGACGAAAGATCGTCCTCGCAACGCCAGTTGGAGGCGACAAGCGGCAAGTCACGAATGACCAGGCCGGCAGCGTAATTGGCATTGGATTCAAAATCCTCCGCATTGCAACCGGTGTTGCCGATATGCGGGTAGGTCAGCGTAACGATCTGGCGGCAATAGGACGGATCGGTGAGAATCTCCTGATAGCCGGACATGGCGGTGTTGAACACCACCTCGCCGCTGGTAACGCCATCTGCGCCGATGGATTGGCCCTTGAATACCGTTCCGTCGGCGAGGGCGAGAATGGCGGGTGTAAATGAGGGCAGCAACGACACTTCGGCTCTCCAATTATTTTCTGCTTATCATGTGCCAAGCGGGAAGGCTTGCGCCTCCCCGCTCGAGCTTTTTAACCTTTCTATTTTAGCCGAAAATAGGCTTTTCAGGCAAATTCAAGGGATTAGGCGAGTCTCGACGTAGCGCTGCAAGGCAGGCTTGATCTTCGTCATTTCGTCGGTCAGTGCCGCGTAGAGGCGCCTGCAGTTCGGCCAGTCAACATTCTCGACCGCAGTTGCTGCCTGTTCGATCTCCATCGCCCGGCGCCGGGCATTTTCCGCATGGAACATGGCCAGTAGGCTCTTGACGGTATGGGCGTGCATTCGCAACTCGTGGGCATCGGCAGCATCGACGGCCTTCCTGACCCGCCCGAGATGGGTATCCCACTCAGATAGCAACATGCCGGCCATGGTGGCAAACAGTTCGGCATCGCCGATATCGCGCAATGCCGCTCCGAGATCGATCTGACCTACCGCTCCTCCTGCCGGCACAGCCCCAAATACGATTGAATCAAGGCCATTGTCCGCCCCGGCGCCACTCCGCGCACGTTCCAGCGCCGCAAATAACTCCGCCGGACGCAAGGGCTTGCCAACATAGTCATTCATTCCTGCTTCCATGCAGCGATCCCGGTCGCTAGCCATGACATTGGCGGTCATCGCAACGATATAGACCGGGCGAAGCTCATGGGACACCACCCAGCTTCGCCGCATTTCACGCGAGCGAATGGCTTCGGTTGCTTCGACGCCGCCCATGACCGGCATCTGCATATCCATCAGGATGACATCGAAATGTCCGCTATCGAACAGCTCGATCGCCTCGGCGCCATTGTTGGCCAGCGTGACCCGGTGCGACTGGCGCTCCAGCAGACGCGTGGCAAGTTCCTGATTGACCGGGTTGTCTTCGACCAGCATGATGTTGAGACCTGAAGCTTCGGCTTGCGACGGGTGCTGAAAATCGATCTGCGAGAGGACGAATTCCTCGAGTTCCAGATTGTCTGGCCCATCGGCCAGAGCCAGGGCATCCGCCAGATCGGCGCCGCCGATCGGCTTGACGAGGTGCGCAGATACGCCGATTTCGCGCAGGCGGTTGAGGTCGTGTCGCTGATTTTCCGTGGTCAGCATGACCAGCAGTTTCTCCACCCGGGCCGATTTTCCCCAGGTTTCGGCCAGCGCAAAACCGGCCGGCGCGTCCATGTTGGCATCGGCGATGACATAGTCGTACGGAAAGTCCACCGCCCGACTGCGCTCAATCGCTGCCACGGCGGCTGCACCGTCCCCCGACAACGAAGCCTGAACGCCCAGTCGATCCAGCAGTTCGACCAGATTGCGCCCGACGGTCTCGTTGTCCTCAATGACCAGCGCCCGCCGACCGCCAAAACGGGTCGGGGCTGCTTGCACAACCGACGAGGCATCGACGCCGAAGCGCCCGGTGAATGAAAACACGGACCCGACTCCGGGTGTGCTGTCGAGCCATATCTTGCCATCCATCAACTGGACCAGCCGGGCACTGATGGCCAGTCCCAATCCGGTGCCGCCGAAACGACGGGTGGTCGACACGTCGGCCTGCGAAAACGCCTCGAAAATCGCCTGCTGCTTGTCGGGAGGAACGCCGATTCCGGTATCGCGGATATCAAAACGCAAATAGACGGAGTGCTCGGTAGACTGGTCGACCACTACCGCCAGCGCGACTTCGCCCTGCTCGGTAAATTTGATGGCGTTGCCGATCAGATTGATGATCACCTGACGCAAGCGAGTCGGGTCGCCGACGATACGCGGCGGCACCTCCGGACGAACATCGGCGACGAGTTCCAGACCTTTCTTGTGGGCGCTGACAGCAAGGACCCGCACCGCCTCCAGGACGATATCCTGGATCGAAAAGGCCACCGCCTCGAACTCCATCTTGCCGGGTTCGATTTTCGAGAAATCGAGAATGTCGTTGACGATGGTCAGCAGTGCCTCGGCAGACGATTTAACGGTTTTCAGGTAGTGCCGTTGCTCGGCATCGAGCTGGGTATCGAGGGCCAGTTCCGTCATGCCGATGATGCCGTTCATCGGCGTACGGATTTCATGGCTCATGTTGGCCAGGAAGGCGCCGCGCGCCTTGTTGGCGGCCTCGGCCGCCTCCTTGGCTGAAATCACCGCCGCTTCCGCCGCCTTGACCTCGCTGATGTCGCGTTGCAGGACCAGCATGCGGGCCGGCGCGCCTTCAGGAGTACGGGCAGCAACCGCGCCGCGTAGCAGGAACCATCGCCACTGACCATCGCGAGCCTTGAAACGGCATTCCGCCTGAAAATGACTGTCCTGATTTTTCTGGTGCGCTTCGATGCGCTGCTGAAGGATTCGCAGGTCATCGGGATGGACCATGCGCTGCCACTGGGCAATCGAATTATCGATGTCGCCCTCGGCGTAGCCGAGCATTTCTTTCCACTGGCGGCCAGAATCGATGGTGCCGGCAGGCAGGTTCCAGTCGGTCAGCGCATCGCCGGAAAGCTTGGTATGCCAGCCACTGAGATTGAGTCCGGCGTAAGCGCGGTAGGTCGAATCGGCGACGCCAACGAGCTTTTCCATCCCGTCGGCCAACGCATTTTGCTGTGCCGCCCGGGCCTGCTCGATCAACTGCCTGAACTGCGGCTCGCCTTCTCCGCCGAAGATTTCCTGAAGCTGTTTCGCGAGCAGCCGTGATTTCATCAAGTGCTAACGCAGTCCAAGAACGTCCTGCATGTCGAACAAACCGTTCTTGCGACCAGCCATGAAGCGCGCTGCGCGCAGGCTGCCGAGCGCATACGGCATGCGGCTGCTGGCCTTGTGGGTGATCTCGACGCGTTCGCCGATACCGCAGAACATCACGGTATGGTCGCCGACGATGTCACCGCCGCGCACGGTGGCGAAACCGATGGTGGACGGGTCACGCTCGCCAGTGACGCCTTCGCGGCCGTAGACAGCGCATTCTTCCAGGCTGCGGCCCAGCGCGTCGGCAACCACCTCGCCCATGCGCAGCGCGGTACCCGAAGGTGCATCGATCTTCAGGCGATGGTGAGCCTCGACGACTTCAATGTCGTAACCCTGGTTAAGAATGCGCGCCGCCGTATCGAGCAGCTTAAAAACCAGATTGACGCCGACCGCCATGTTCGGCGCGAAGACGACCGGGATGTCCTTGGCGGCTTCGGCAATCGCGGCCTTGCCGTCGGCCTCGAAGCCGGTGGTGCCGATGACCATGCCGACGCCAGCCTGGCGGCAGAGTTCGAGATGCACCAGCGTGCCTTGCGGCCGCGTGAAGTCGATCAGGCAATCGATGTTCTTGAGGCCGGCAGCGACATCATCGGTAACAATAACATCGCTGACCATACCGACCAGTTCGCCAGCGGTCTTGCCGACCGCCGGGCTGCCCGGCAGGTCGAATGCGGCGCCCAGCGCCAGTTGTTCGTCCTTCAGCGTCGCTTCGATCAACATGCGGCCCATGCGACCGCTGGCGCCGACGACGCCAATCCGCGTTACACCCATTCTTATAACCCCAGCATATTCATGAAACGCCGAAAATAACTCGGCTCCTCGGGCGGCGGCAAGCCGGCGGAATCCGCAGCCAGCGAGCCGAGGTCGACCAGGCGATTCTTGGTCACCGGTGCATTCAGCTCACTTGGCTCGCCGACGGCAACTTCGCCACCCACCCGCTCCAGCCGGCCTTCGCCATCGAAAAACACGGCAAACTTGCGCGACTCGACTTCGCCAGTGCGTCCATTCTGGTAACGATAGACATAATCCCAGCGCTGCTGGTGGAAGATGTCCGCGACCATTGGCGTGCCGAGCAGGAAACGCACCTGATCGCGCGTCTGACCGGGCTTGAGCTGGGAGACCATCTCCTGGGTCAGGACGTTGCCCTGCTGGATGTCGATCTTGTATTCATTGATGAAGCTCGGCTTGTAGGAGCAGGCAGCAATCAGCGCACTGGACGCAACAACGAGCAATAGACGGGAACGGCGCATTCGGGTTTCCGGAGTTTTTCAATCGGCTTTGAAGCGGTATATCATACCCGAAATCGGCATTTCGCCGGACCGAACAATTTCTGGAAACACCGCCATGAGCGATCCGCAAAGCCTCAAGAACATGGGGCTGAAAGCCACCTTTCCCCGCCTGAAAATTCTTGAGCTTTTTGAAAAAAGCACCCAGCGTCACATGACGGCGGAAGATGTCTATCGGATGCTGATTTCGGAGAACATGGACATCGGCCTGGCCACGGTTTACCGGGTATTAACGCAATTCGAACAGGCCGGCCTGCTCGAACGCCACTTCTTCGAATCGGGCAAGGCGGTTTTCGAGATCAATCGCGGCAAGCACCACGATCACCTGGTGTGCATCGACTGCGGGCGTGTCGAGGAATTTTACGACCCGGAAATCGAGAAGCGCCAGAACGCTATCGCCGAGGAACGCGGCTTCGCCATTCAGGATCACGCGCTCTATCTCTACGCCCAGTGCACCAAGGACGCATGCCCGCACCGCGACCATCCGGGCAAACACCAATCCTGATCCACTGAGTATCCGCCGTGTTTGAAACCGTGGCCATTGCGCCCGGCGCCTGGCTGTCCTCGGCCGGCGCCACCTTGCTGCTCATTGCCCTGGCCGAGATCGGCGACAAGAGCCAGCTGGTCTGCATGACGCTGGCCGCCCGCCATCGCGGCCTGCCGGTCGTCCTCGGCGCCGTTGCTGCCTTCGCCATCCTCAACCTGCTGGCAGTGCTGTTCGGCGCGGCCGTGGCCGCCTGGCTGCCGGAGTGGGTGGTTACGCTGGCCGTAGGCGTGCTGTTCGCCTGGTTCGGCATCAGCGCCCTGCGCTTCGAGGAAGAAGACGATAACGAGGAGATTGACGAAAAGCCGGGCCATGGCATTTTCGCGACCACTTTCCTGATGATCTTCCTGGCTGAATTCGGCGACAAGACGCAGATCGCCGTCGCCGGCGTCAGCAGCACGGCCGACGCCGCCGCGACCTGGGTCGGCGCCACGCTCGCGCTGGTCACAACCTCGGTCCTCGGCGTCCTGGCCGGCCGCCGACTGCTCAATCGCCTGCCCCTGCACTGGATTCACCGGATCAGCGGCGTGTTCTTCCTGCTGCTGGCGGCTCTGGCCGCGCTACGCCTGTTCGGACTTTTCTGATTTTGGCCTTTTTTTCGGGCCGACCGTAGCATTCGCGGTTCAATCTTCGTCCAACCCCCAGAAGCCCGCTTCCCGTTGATGTCGTATGGCCAGAATCAAAACAGCATCCGGACCCGGCTCAAAGCTGTAGAGGGCGACGTAGCCGGTACGTCCTCGAGATATCACCAACTCATGCATAGCCGACTCGACCGGTCGCCCGATCAGCGGATGACGCGTCAGCAAGGCCACCGCCTCCTCGATCAAACCAACTGTTTCCGCCGCAGCCGAAGGATCGGTTTCGATCAGGAAATCGGTCAGCCTTTCCAGATCGGCCAGCGCCTGCTCCGAATAGCTCAGCCTTGCCAAGGCTTTGCCTTCGGCCGCACTGCCTTATCGCCGGCAACCCGCGCCCTCAGGTAAGCATGAACCTCGCTGGCAGCGTAGCCCTTGCCGGAACCCAGCATTTGCTCACGAGCCGCCAGCGCCTCACCGACGAAACTGGCCCGTTTTTCTGCTGCGGTGGCTGCCTGCTCGATCGCTTGGACCATGAACGCATGGGGCGACACCCCTTTCTGCTCGGCAGCGGCAACGGCCCGCTGCTTGAGTTCGTCGGAAAGTTTCAGTGAAGTGGTGGACATGGTTGAACTCCCTTTGCCGAAAGTGACACCACAGTAACACCTTGGCGCAATTCGTTGCAAGGTCGAAGTTCTGGCGCAGCCGGCCCTCCCCGTCGTAGGCCAGGGTCGCGCTGTAGCCCGGGGCGGTGGCGCTCTTCAGGCGGTTGTCGAGGTCGTAGCCGTAGGCCCAGTAGCCGTCGCCGGCGAGGTTGCCGTTGCCGTCGTAGCCCAGTGCGTTGGCGCCGACCGTGGTGTACTGGTTGAGCTCGTTGGTGGTGTAGGCCTTGCTGCCATTGACCGCCCCGCTCCATTGGTAGAGATCGTTGGTCCAGCTGTGGCTGAGGATTTCCCGGACCTGGTTGCGGGTATAGGTGGTGGTGATGTCCTGGGCGCTGCCGGTCAGGTTATGGGTCAGGCTGGCGAGGGTGCCTTGCGTGGAGCTGTAGCCGTAGGTGGTAGTGGTGCCGTTGCCCAAGGTGATCATGGTCCGCCGCGAGAGGTCGTCGTAGAGGTAGGTGGCGAGACTGGTGCTGCCCAGCTCCTTGATCACCGTCGGCCGGTTGAGGGCGTCGCAGGTGGTGGTGACATAGAAGGGCGTGGCTTCCGGCCAGGTGGTCCGGGTTCGGTTGCCTGCCGGGTTGGGGTAACCGGTCAAATGCTACGGTCGACTGGGAAAATCGATGAAAAATGAAATTACTCCGGTCCCTTTTTTCTCTATTTCTTCCACAAACCGAACCAGCGGCGCCCCGGCTTTGATGATGCAAGGTCAATCTTGCGTGCCTTGCGGATTGCAGCGCTCAGACGTTGGCGCGCCCCTTCATCGTCAGGGTGAACATATTTTTCTTCGGGGCTGCGGTATGTCATCAGTGTGTTGTCGACGACGCGCCCACCAAGTTCTTCTGCTAAGACGAGCATCCAGCGCAGGGTAGCATCCCCCGGATCGCGGATTTGTATACGCCCGTCGACAAAAAGTAGCTCACCGGGCACCACACCCGTAGGGTCGACAAGCACTGTATCTCTCTTAACTTTCGGGCCAGTCTGGGCAGTCCGAATTTCAACATCCGCGCGTCGGGCTGCCAGAGCGGTCAACTGCTCTAGCTTGATCGGCAGCTTCCGGCTCGGCGGCGGACCGAGCACGATCGATACGTCAAGGATCTTCGTCATCTGCAGCTCTCGAAACCGAGTTGGAGACCTCCCAAGCTAGCGCTGGCCCCACTGGGCGCACGCTTGGCTAAGTTGGTGATACCCACACCACGCTCATACAGCATAGGAATCCCTTAAAAATTAAAGGGCCAGGCTCGAATTAAATTGAAAGGGTGGCCCCTTTTCCTTATTTTGGCCTTTTTTTCGGGTCGACCGTAGCATTTGCCCGAAGCGGGCGCTCAGGCACCTGAACCCAGCAGTTCCCGGGCGTGCTGGCGGGTGATGTCGGTAATCTCGACGCCGCCCAGCATGCGGGCGATTTCCTGAACGCGGCCATCGACGTCCAGCGACTGGATGGCACTCAACGTCACCCCCTCGCGAGTCGCCTTGCTGACCTGCCATTGCCAGTTGGCCTGTGCCGCCACCTGCGGCAGGTGGGTCACGCACAGCACCTGTCGTTCGCCGCCCAGTTCGCGCAGCAGGCGACCGACGATTTCGGCGACGCCACCACCGATGCCAACATCGACCTCGTCGAAAATCAGCGTCGGCACGGCAGCCGAGCGCGACGTCAGGACCTGGATGGCCAGGCTGATCCGCGACAATTCGCCACCTGAGGCGACCTTGGCCAGCGGTTTGGCCTCGTTGCCGGCCAAGCCGCCGATGCGGAATTCGACCTGCTCCAGACCGAAAACAGCGCCATCAGCGACCGGTACCAGCGCGACCTCGAAGCGACCGGAGGACAGCGCCAGTTGGCGCATGATTTCGCTGACCGCCCTGCCCATCTCGGTCGCGGCCTTCTGGCGGCCGGCCGAGAGTTTTTCGGCTTGGTCCAGATAATCCTTGCGGGCAACGGCGACCTTCGTTTCCAGCGCCGCCAGATCGGCCGATTCGTCGAGTTCGGCCAGGCGTTGCCGCCAGCCGCTCAGCAAGCCGGGCAACTCGGCTGGCTGGACGCGATATTTGCGTGCATGGCTCATCACCGCATCCATCCGCCGCTCGACTTCTGCCAGTCGCGTCGGGTCGAGATCGGCCCGGTCGGCGTAGCGACGCAAGGTGGAAACCGCTTCCGACAACTCGGCCTGCACCGAACCGATCAGGTCGGCCACTTCGGCCAGCGCCGGATCGTATTCGGCCAGCCCGGACAGGCGCGTCGCCACGCTGTCGATCTGCCGCTCGCAGGCGGCGTCGTCTTCCGACAGCACGGCCAGTGCGTATTGCGCCCCTTCGATCAGGCTGGCGGCATGGCCAAGCCGGCGATGTTCGACGTCGAGCGTCGCCCACTCGTCGTCGCCAAAGGCCAGCGCATCGAGTTCGCCGATCTGCCACTGCAGTTGCTCACGTTCGCGCAGCAGCGCCTCGGCGCCCTCGCTGGCGCTACGCAGCAATTGCTCGACCTCGCGCCAGTGTTTCCAGGCAGCACCGACCTCGCGCCCCAGCCCGGTCAACCCGGCGTGGGCATCGAGCAGGGCGCGCTGGGCATCGGCCCGCAACAACGACTGGTGGGCGTGCTGGCCATGGATATCGACCAGCCATTCGCCGACTTCGCGCAATTGCTGAACGGTGGCCGGCGAACCGTTGATGTAGGCACGCGAGCGGCCACCAGCATCGACGACGCGGCGGAGCAGCAGCTCGTCGTCGCCGTCGAGATCATTGGCGGCCAGCCAGTCGCGCACCTCGGGCAGGCCGGCGACATCGAAAGTCGCCACCACTTCGGCCTTGTCGCAACCGGAGCGGACGACGCCGGCATCGGCCCGCTCGCCCAGCGCCAGCGCCAGGGCATCGATCAGGATCGACTTGCCGGCCCCGGTCTCGCCGGTCAGGGCACCGAAACCGTCGGCAAAGGCCAGTTCCAGCCGGTCGACGATGACGAAATCCTTGATGGTCAACTGGCGCAGCATCAGGGCCCCTTCGGCCGTTCGCTCCACTGCAGCTTCTGGCGCAGCATGGCGAAATAGCTGTAGCCCGGCGGGTGCAGGAAGCAGATCTTGTGTTCGGAACGACGCAGGCGCACGCAGTCGCCGCGTTCGAGATCGAGCGTCACCTGGCCGTCGAAGTGCACGCGGGCGTCGTCGGCATTGGCGAGGCGCAATTCGATGTCGGTGTTGTCGTTGACGATGATCGGCCGGTTGGTCAGCGCATGCGGGCAGAGCGGCACCAGCGCGATACCGGTCAGCGTCGGATTCAAAATCGGGCCGCCGGCCGACATCGAATAGGCCGTCGAGCCGGTAGGCGTCGACACGACCATGCCGTCGGCGCGCAAGTTGTAGATGAATTCGCCGTTGATGAACAACTCGAATTCGATCATCCGGCCGATAGCGCCCTTGTCGATCACGACGTCGTTGAGCGCCAGATTCTCGGCGATTTCCTTGCCGTCACGCGTCACCTCGGCAGCCAGCAGCATCCGGTTTTCCGGCGTGAAGCGGCCGTCGAGCAGGTCGTCCATGCAAGTCAGCATGTCGTCGCGGGCGATGTCGGTCATGAAACCGAGGCGCCCCTGATTGACCCCGACCAGCGGCACGCAGTAGCGGGCCAGCCGGCGCGCTGCATTGAGCATGGTGCCGTCGCCACCAAGAACGATGGCGAGGTCCGCATGGGCGCCGATGTCGTTGAAGCCGCAGGTCACCCAGCGCGACAGATCGACCTTCTTGCCGATGTGTTCGGCCGTCTCGCGTTCGATGAAAACGGAGATTCCGCGCTCATAAAGGTATTCGGCCAGACGGCGCAGCGACTCGGCAATTTCCATACTATGGTATTTGCCGACCAGCGCGATGGTCCGTGGGGCACTAGCGGAAGCGAAGCTTCTGTTCATGGGGCCGAATTCTTGCATAAAAACGGCTTGCAGCGTTGGCTCCGGATTTTTGTACAATCGCCCCATGCTCGATGAACGCGCCCGTACCCTGCTCAAGACCCTGGTCGAACACTACATTGCCGACGGCCAGCCGGTCGGTTCGCGCGCGCTGTCGAAGTTCTCCGGCCTCGACCTGTCGCCGGCAACGATCCGCAACGTCATGGCCGACCTCGAAGAAGCCGGCTTCGTCGCCAGCCCGCATACCTCGGCCGGCCGGGTGCCGACGGCGCGCGGCTATCGCCTGTTCGTCGACAGCCTGCTCACCGTCCAGCCGCTCGCTGCCGGGCAGATGGGCCAGATGGAAGAAGCCCTGCACGGCCGGCCGGCGAACCAGATCATCGCCAGCGCCTCGCAACTGCTCTCCAGCCTGACCCATTTTGCCGGCGTCGTCATTGCGCCGCGCCGCCAGGCCAGCCGCATTCGCCAGATCGAATTCCTCAGCCTTTCCGAAAAGCGCATCCTGCTGATCATCGTCACCGCCGACGGCGATGTGCAGAATCGTATCGTGACCACCGACAAGGCCTACTCGCCCTCCGAACTGGTCAGCGCGGCCAATTACCTGACCCAGAATTTCGCCGGCCTCGACTTCGAGCAGATGCGCCATCGCCTGTCCGGCGAAATCCAGCGCCTGCGCGAGGATATCAAGCCACTGATGGCGCTCGCCCTCGAAGCCGGCGATGCGGCCATGGCCGAAAGCGCCACGCCCTACGTCATCTCTGGGGAACGCAACCTGCTCGACGTCGAAGAACTGTCGTCGAACATGAAGCGCCTGCGCGAACTGTTCGACCTCTTCGAGCAACGCACCAGCCTGATGCGCCTGCTCGAAATTTCCAACAGCGCCGACGGCGTCCAGATCTACATCGGCGGCGAATCGGGCATCGCCCCGCTCGACGAATGCAGTGTCATCACCGCACCCTATGCGGTCGACGGCCAGGTGGTCGGCTCGGTCGGCGTCATCGGCCCGACCCGCATGGCCTACGAGCGCGTCATCCCCATCGTCGACATCACCGCCCGCCTGCTCTCCAGCGCCCTCTCCTACAAAAACGAGAACTGATGCCCCGCTTCCTTCCCGAACCGCCGCACCGCCACGGTCAGCCGGCGACTACCGCCGTCGTCGTGGTCAACCTTGGCACGCCGGAGGCGCCGACCGCCCCGGCCCTCAAGCGCTACCTCAAGCAGTTCCTCTCCGACCCGCGCGTCGTCGAAATTCCCAAGCCGCTGTGGTGGCTGATCCTTAACGGCATCATCCTGAATATCCGGCCGAAGAAATCGGCCGCCAAGTACGCCACCGTCTGGATGCCGGAAGGCTCGCCGCTGCGCGTCCATACCGAGCGCCAGGCCAAGCTGCTGAAGGGCCTGCTCGGCCAGCGCGGCCATCACCTGACTGTCACCTGGGCGATGCGCTACGGCGCGCCGTCGATTGCCGATACGCTCACTCACCTGAAGGCCGAGGGCGCCCGCCGCATCCTGATTGTCCCGATGTACCCGCAATACGCGGCGAGCACCACGGCGACAGTCGTCGACGACGCCGCGCGCTGGCTGCTGCAGACGCGCAACCAGCCGGAAATGCGCTTTGTCCGCAATTTCCACGACCACGCCGGCTACCTGGCCGCCCTCGAACAGTCGGTGCGCAAACACTGGCAATGCAACGGCGCGCTCGGCGACAACGACCGCCTGCTGATCAGCTTCCACGGCCTGCCCAAACGCAGCCTCGGACTCGGCGACCCGTACTTCTGCGAATGTCACAAGACGGGCCGCCTGCTGGCCGAGCGCCTGAACCTGAAGCCGGAACAGTTCCAGATCTGCTTCCAGTCACGTTTCGGCAAGGCGGAGTGGCTGCAGCCCTACACCGCGCCGACGCTGCACGAATGGGGCCAGAAAGGCGTCCGCCGCGTCGATGTCATCTGCCCGGGCTTCACGGCTGACTGCCTGGAAACGCTGGAAGAAATCGCCCAGGAAGGTCGCGACGACTTCCTCAAGGCCGGTGGCAAGGAATATCACTACATCCCGGCCCTGAATGAAGACGATGCCTGGATCAAGGCCCTGGCCGATCTTGCCGAGCAGCACCTGGCCGGCTGGGAACCCAAAGCAGGCATCGACCCGCATGCCCTTGAAACCAGCGCCCGCCAAGCCCTGAAATTCGGCGCCCGGACTTGAAATCCGCTGCCGGGCACAAATATCAGACGGACCTGATACTTGGAGCCCGCCATGCCTGAAAGCCTGCATCTCGTCTGCCCGCACTGTGCGGCGATTAACCGTATTCCCGCCGGCAAGCTGGGCGATGCGCCGAATTGCGGCCAATGCAAGCAGCCTTTGTTCACCGGTGAACCGCTGGCCCTGACCACCGCCGATTTCGACCGCCACCTGACCCGCAACGACCTGCCGGTTGTCGTCGACTTCTGGGCGCCCTGGTGCGGCCCGTGCCGGACGATGGCGCCGACCTTCCATCAGGCGACCATCGACCTCGAACCGCATGCCCGGCTGGTCAAGGTCGACACCGAGGCCGAGCCCCAACTGGCCGCCCGCTTCAATATCCGCAGCATTCCGACCCTGGCCATCTTTGTTCAGGGCCGCGAGATTGCCCGCCAGAGCGGCGCGCTCGACCTCGGCACGCTGAAACGCTGGGTACAGCCGCATCTCCGCAAGGCTTAACTTTCCCGGCCGGGCGCCGATAACAATGTGTCTACACACATGCCGCGGAGGCCCCCATGAAAATCGCCAGCGCCAGCCTGCAAATGGCCTCCTCGCATGCCGGATCGCGCCAGCATGAAGTCAAGGAATCGCTGCGCATGTGGGTCGGACCGCAACGCCCGCGATTTTCCGGCGAAGAAGCGCGCCCGCGTGTCGCGGACAACGATCATGTCTCATTGTCCGAAGCCGGCAAGGCCCAGTCGGCCGAGAACGACGAGAATGCTACGGTCGATGCCGATCCGAGGCTGAATCTGATTCGCTCAATGCTCGAAATGATGACCGGCTACCGGATCAGGCTGTTCGACGCCAGCGAGTTGCAATCCAACGCGGAAGCCCCGGTCCTTCAGGCACCGCCTCCGGCTCAGGCGCCTGCGGCCACCCCTGCCGCCGGTTACGGTGTCGAGTACGACTATCACGCCTCATACACCGAAACCGAGCAGACCACCTTCTCGGCCAACGGCACCGTGACGACGGCCGACGGTCGGGAAATCAGCTTCCAGATCGAACTGGCCATGTCCCGGACCTACCACGAGGAAACCAATGTCAGCCTGCGCCTTGGCGATGCCGCCCGCAAGGTCGACCCGCTGGTCCTCAATTTTGCCGGCACCGCAGCGCAACTGACCGACCAGCGCTTTTCCTTTGACCTCGACGCCGACGGCAGTGACGAGCAGATCAATTTCCTGACGCCGGGCAGCGGCTTCCTGGTCTTCGACCGCAACCGGGATGGCAAGGTCAATGACGGCAGCGAACTGTTCGGCCCGACCACCGGCGACGGCTTTCAGGAACTGGCCGCACTGGACGGCGACCGCAACGGCTGGATCGACGAAAACGACACCGCTTTTGAACAACTTCAGGTGTGGACACGTAACACCGAGGGCGGCGAGCAGCTACAGTCGCTAAGTGCCAGCGGCGTCGGTGCAATCGCCTTGAGCCGCATCGATACGCCCTTCGACATCAAAACCGATGCCAATGCAATGCTTGGACATATTCGCAATTCTGGAATATTTTTGCAGGAATCGGGGACGGCTGGCACAATCCAGCAAATTGATTTAACCGCCTGAGTAAAAAGGGCGGCAGCCAAACAAGGGAAACAAGATGCCGCGCTTTGCCGACTTGAAAATCTGGATTCGCCTGACTGCGGCCATCTGGGTCGTTCTGGCCATCATCTGGGCCGGGGCCATCGTTTGGACCACGCAGGTCAACCGGGACACCGCGATACGTCAGGCACAGGATTTTTCCAAGAGCATCCACGAAATGACCATGGCCGGTCTGACCGGCATGATGATCACCGGCACTGTCGGCCAGCGCGAAGTATTCCTCGACCAGATCAAGCAGCTGTCGATCATCAAGGACCTGCACGTCGCCCGCAGCGATGCCGTCGTCAAGCTCTACGGCCCGGACACCAAGAGCAAGCGCGAACTCGATGCGCTGGAAAAGCAGGTGATGGCCTCCGGCACACCCTACATGTCCGTCGAACAGGCCAACGGTGCTTCGTTCCTGCATGTAATCAACCCGACCAAGGCTTCCCCCAACTATCTCGGCAAGGATTGCATCCTCTGCCATCAAGTGCCGGAAGGGACCGTGCTCGGCGTGGTCAGCATGAAGGTCTCGCTCGACTCCGTCGAAGCCGAGGTCTCGGCTTTCCGCCTGAAGATCGCCGGCGTTGCCCTGGTCGCTCTCGGCGCCCTGCTTGTCATCATCTACCTGATTACCCATCACTTCGTCACCAAGCCGCTTGAGGACCTGCGCAACGGCCTCTCCGACATCGCCCGTGGCGAAGGTGACCTGACTCGCCGGTTGCCGATCAAAGGCAAGGACGAGGTCGGTCAGTCAGCCCAGGTGTTCAACGAGATGATGGACAACTTCAATCAGCTGGTGCGCCAGGTGCGCGATGCAGCCAGCCAGGTATCCTCACGCGTTTCGGCCCTTTCCGACAGTGCTGATCGGGTGACGCAAAGCTCCCACCAACAGAACGAACGCTCGAATCTGGCAGCCACCGCTGTCGAGCAGCTAGTCTCCAGCATCTCGTCGATCGCCCATAGCGCCGAGCATGTCCAGCACCAGTCCCAGGAAAGTCTGGCCCGCGCCAACGAAGGCAGCCGCAACCTCAACGTGCTGCTCGGCGAAATGACGGTCGTCGAACGCGCCGTCAAGGAAATGGCCGACTCGGTCAACAATTTCGTCCGCAACACCGAATCGATCACCCTGATGACCCGCGAGGTCAAGGACATCGCAGAGCAGACCAACCTGCTTGCCCTCAACGCCGCCATTGAGGCAGCCCGGGCCGGCGAACAGGGCCGCGGCTTCGCGGTGGTTGCCGACGAGGTACGCAAGCTGGCCGAAAAATCATCCCGTGCCGCCAGCGAAATCGACGCCATCACCGCTCAGCTCAGCGCCCAGTCGGGCGCTGTCCGGCACAGTATCGAAGAAGGCCTTGAACACCTGGCGAGCAGCCAGTCGGCCGTTTCTTCGGTATCCAACGTACTGCAGGCGACCAACGGTTCAGTGTCCGAAGTCGGTCACGGCCTGGACGCCATCGCCTCGGCGACCGAACAGCAACGCCGCTTCTCTGGCGATGTCGAGACCAGCATTGAGGCCATTGCCGGCATGGCCCGCGAGAACTCCGGCACGGTCGAACAGACCGCTGGAGCCGCGCACGACCTCAAACGTCTGGCCGAAGGACTGGCCAGCCTGGTCGGCCGCTTTAAGGTCTAGCCGCTCTTCGCCGGGCCGTGCCCGGCGCTCAGGGCGACTTCCGCGTTGACCTGTTCGCCCGGTTTGGCCATCAGCACGACCAGCCAGGCGGTCAGCGCGGTCAGGCACCAGAACATGAAGAAACCGACTGAATAGACCACCATCGGCGGCCAGGCAACGGGCTGCCCGAAGAGATACAGGGTCTGCGGGTCAATGAAGGCGAAGAAAAAAGTTTCGCCGAGGACGGCGGTGAAAAACGACAGCCAGAGCAAGTTGATCCATTTCGACATGCAGGTCTCCCTTAGCGACTGATCATGTGAGGCTCGAACGGCATCGGGTGGCGAGATACGGTACCCGGGCTGCCATTTGACAAAGGTATGACATAAAGTTCAGTCCGGCAAATCGCTGTCCGGGTACGAACCGAGCTTGCCCGGTCGATTGCCGGGTACTATCTGCCTTTCGTCCGAATAAGAAGCTCGCCAGCAATGCGCAAGGAAGTAGAAGAAAAGCCCAGTTACGCCGTTGTCGCGGCCGTCCAGCTACCCACTGTCAGCGACATCGAGTTCGAAGCATCGCTGAATGAACTCCGGGAACTGGCCAAAACCCTTGGCTACAAGGTCGTCCACACCTTCATCCAGAAACGTGCCGGTTTCGACACCACCGGCTACCTGGGCATCGGCAAGCGGCAGGAAATCGAGCACTACGTGAACCACGAGGCCGACTACCAGATCGACGCGATCCTGGTCGACCACGAGATTTCGCCATCGCAGGCGCGCAATCTGGAGAAGGAGACCGGTTGCGGGGTCATGGACCGGACCATGGTGATCCTGGAAATCTTCCACAACAACGCCCGCTCGCGCGCCGCCAAGGCGCAGGTCGAAATCGCCCGTCTCGGGTACATGGCGCCGCGCCTGCGCGAAGCGGCCAAGCTGGCCGGGCCGCAGGGCCGGCAGCGCAGCGGCGTGGGCGGCCGGGGTGCCGGCGAATCGCATACAGAACTGGACCGCCGCAAGATTCGCGACCGCATCGCCGAACTTCACCTGGAAATCGTCGCCATGGAAGCGGAGCGCAAGACGCAGAGCGCCCGCCGGCACGAACGCCAGGGGCTGGCCAGCGTCGCCCTGGTCGGCTACACCAATGCCGGCAAATCGACGCTGATGCGCGCCCTGACCGGCAGCGAAGTGCTGGTCGCCAACAAGCTGTTCGCGACGCTCGACACCACGGTGCGCACGCTGCACCCGGAAAGTGTGCCGCGCGTGCTGGTCAGCGACACCGTCGGCTTCATCAAGAACCTGCCGCACGGCCTGGTCGCCTCGTTCAAATCGACGCTCGACGAGGCGCTCGATGCCGGGCTGCTGCTCCACGTCATCGACGCCAGCGACCCGGGCTTCGAACGCCAGCTTGAAGTCACCGACAAGGTGCTGGCCGAGATCGGCGCCGATGTCCTGCCGCGCCTGCGCATCTTCAACAAGATCGACCACGTCGAGGATGCTGAGTCCTGCGAAACTGCCCTGCGGGCGCAGTACCCGGATTGCGTGGTGATGAGCGCCCGCCGACCGGACGATGTCGCCCGGTTGCGCCAGACGATCATCGACTTTTTCCGCAAGGATCTGGTCGAGGCCGAACTGTTCCTGCCCTGGTCAGCCCAGCAACTGCGCAAGGACATCTACGCCGATTGCCAGGTGCTGGCCGAACGGGCCGACGGTGACGGCGCCTACTTCAGCGTGCGCGGCGAGCCGGAGGTCGTGGCGCGACTGCGCGAGCAGTTAGGGCAGGCCGATGCTTCGACCAGCCCCGCCGATCACTGAGTCCGGCCCGGGACCAATGCTAAAATTGTGCCCCCGTTTCATTCCGATTTCGCGATGCGCCAGCTGATTCTCGACCTGTTGCCCAATAGCCCGCCGACGCTGGACAACTTCGTCGCCGGCGGCAATGCGGAAACAATCGCCCTGTTGACCGAATGGCTGGCCGGAGCGCGCCCGGACACCTCGTTCTGCCTGTGGGGCGAAGCCGGGTCGGGACGCTCCCACCTGTTGCAGGCGAGCGGCTTCGCCTACATCGACGCGGCACTCGATCCGGCGCTGGCCTCCGCCCCCGCCGCCGAACAACTGGCGGTCGACCACGTCGAAGCGCTCGACGAAACAGGCCAGGTCGCGCTGTTCAACCATTTCAACCGCCTGAAAATGGCGGCCGGCATGCTGCTGACTGCTGCCAGCCAGCCGCCGGCACATCTCGCGCTGCGCGAAGACCTGCGCACCCGGCTCGGCTCCGGCCTGATCTGCCGCCTGCACCCGCTGTCCGACGCCGAAAAGGCCGCCGCCCTCGCTGCCCAAGCCAAAGAACGCGCCCTCAAGCTGACGCCGGAGATCATCGACTACCTGATGCGCCACGCGCCGCGCGACATGCGCACGCTGTCGTCATTCGTCGAAGCGCTCGACCGGTACACGCTCGAACACAAACGCGCCGTCACCCTGCCGCTGCTACGCGAACTGCTGCACGCCCCGCATGCCTGAAACCGGCCGGGCTGTTACGCTATCGCCCCATCCCATTCTGTGCGGGAGTATCGATGAGTCATAGCAAATCACCGACTGGCACCTGCCTGGTCTGCGGCAAAACCTTCCCCTCCCGCGAGCTGATCGCCGCGCCGCTGATCCGCGCCAATATCGCCAACGACATTCGGGCCGAGCATCCGGACTGGTCGAACACCAGCAGCATCTGCCAGGGCGACCTGGCCCGCTACCGGGGACAGTACGTTCACTCCCTGCTTATCTCGGAAAAAGGCGAGCTCTCGGAACTGGAAAAAGAGGTCCTGCTCAGCCTGCAAAAAAACCAGATCCTGGCCGCCGATGTCGACAGCGACTACGCGGAAAAGTGGACCTTCGGCCAGCGCCTGGCCGACCAGATCGCCACCTTCGGCGGCAGCTGGACTTTCCTGATCCTGTTCGGCCTGTTCATCGTCGTCTGGATCATGGTCAACTCGCTGGTCCTCTACTGGCGGCCGGTCGATCCCTTCCCGTTCATCCTGCTCAATCTGGTGCTCTCGTGCCTGGCCGCCGTCCAGGCGCCGGTGATCATGATGAGCCAGAACCGGCAGGAGGCGAAAGACCGTCTGCGGGCCCGCAACGACTATCAGGTCAACCTGAAGGCCGAGCTGGAAATCCGCCAGCTGCACGAAAAAATCGACCACCTGCTGTCGCACCAATGGGAGCGGATGATCGAAATCCAGGAAGTCCAGCTGGATCTGCTCAACGAATTACGCCGTCCCCGGTAAACTTGCCCCCTGCTCAAAATTAGCCAACGATCAGCCATGAACCTTGCCCTCTTTGACCTCGACAACACCCTCCTCGCCGGCGACTCCGACTTCGAGTGGGCCCAATTCCTGATCAGCAAGGGCGTCGTCGACCGCGAGGTCCAGGAGGCAAAAAACATCCAGTTCTACGAGCAATACAAGGCCGGCACGCTCGATATCTACGAGTTCCTCGCCTTCCAGCTCGCCCCGCTCGCCCGCCACCCGCGCGCCGAACTCGACGCCTGGCACCGCGAATACGTCGAGCGCCACATCCGCCCGATCATGACCGACAAGTCGCGCGCCCTAGTCCGCCAGCACCTCGATGCCGGCGACCTGTGCGCCATCGTCACCGCTACCAACAGCTTTGTGACCGGCCCGATCGCCCGCGAATTCGGCATTCCGCACCTGATCGGCACAATTGCTACGGTCGATGCCAAAAACGGGGCATTTTCGGGAATGCCGACCGGCACGCCGTCCTTCCAGGGCGGCAAGATCACCCGCGTCGAAGCCTGGCTGGAATCGCTCGGCCTGTGGTGGGGCAGCTTCGCCGACAGCGTCTTCTACAGCGACTCGCACAACGACCTGCCGCTGATGCAGAAGGTGAAGACGCCGGTGGCCGTCGACCCGGACGACAAACTGCGCGCCCATGCCGGTAAAATGGGCTGGAAAATCATCACTTTGCGGTAGAATTCCGTCTTTTCCGCAGCACCCTTGGTGCTCCTCGATCGGTACAAGTGATCCGCAAATTCATTTCCCGCGTTTTCAGCGGCAAAAAGACCAAGGCCAGCAAGCACGAACCGGCCGTCATTCCCGTCTCCAGTCACGGCATCACGCGCGACCGCATCAGCTCCGGTAGCCGGCGCGTCTGCGAAACCCTGCAGGAACATGGCTTCAAGGCCTACGTCGTCGGCGGCGCCGTCCGTGACCTGCTGATCGGCGCCGAGCCCAAGGATTTCGACATCGCCACCGACGCGACACCGGAAGAAGTCCGCCGCGCCTTCCGCCGCTCGCGGATCATCGGCCGCCGCTTCCAGATCGTGCACGTAATGATGGGCCAGGAAACGCTGGAAGTGACCACCTTCCGCGGCACACTGGACGAAAAGACGAAGACCGACGAACACGGCCGCGTGCTGCACGACAACGTCTTCGGCAGCCACGCCGAGGATGCCGCCCGCCGCGATTTCACGGCCAACGCGCTGTACTACGACCCGGCCACCGAAGCGGTCATCGACTACCACCATGGCGTCGGCGACCTCAAGCAGAAGACCCTGCGCATGATCGGCGAGCCGCGCGCCCGCTACCGCGAAGACCCGGTGCGCATGCTGCGCGCCGTCCGCCTGGCCGCCAAGCTCGGGCTGAGCATCGACCCGGAGGCCAAGCGGCCGATCCGCGAAATGGCCGTCCTGCTTGAAAACGTGCCGGCCGCCCGCCTGTTCGACGAAATGCTCAAGCTGCTGACCTCCGGGCATTCGGTCAAATGCATCACCCAGCTGCGCGACGAGGGCCTGCACCACGGCCTGCTGCCGCTGCTCGACGTCATTCTCGAACAACCGATGGGCGAGAAATTCGTCATGCTTTCGCTGGCCAACACCGACAACCGAGTCCGCCAGGACAAGGGCGTTTCGCCCGGTTTCCTGTTCGCCACCCTGCTCTGGCACGAAGTGCTGGCCCACTGGGAAAAGCTCAAGGCCAAGGGCGAGCCGAAGATTCCCGCGCTCTATCAGGCGATGGATACGGTGCTCGACGTGCAGGGCGAAAAGCTCGCCATCACCCGGCGCATCGCCGGTGACATCAAGGACATCTGGGCCCTGCAGCCGCGTTTCGAACAGCGCGCCGGCAAGCGCCCCTACGGCCTGCTCGAACAGCCGCGCTTCCGCGCCGGCTACGACTTCCTCGTCCTGCGCGCCCAGTCCGGCGAACTCGACATGGAAGTGGCCGACTGGTGGACGCGCTTCCAGAGCGTCGATGGCGACGAACGCGCCGAGATGCTGATGCCTGAACAGGCCGGCGACAAGAAAAAACGCCGGCGTCGCAAAAAACCAGCAAATTCCGGCACCGACCGCGCCCCGAAGGAAGTCCCCTTGGGGGATAGCGCTTCCGAATGAACACCGCCTACGTCGCCCTCGGCGCCAATCTTGGCGATCCGGCGGCCACCGTGCGCGCCGCCTTTGCCGCGCTGGCCAATCTGCCGGAAAGCCGCGTCGTCCACAGCTCCTCGCTGTACCGCACGGCGCCGGTCGGCATCACCGAACAACCGGAATTCGTCAATGCGGTTGCTGAACTGGAAACCGCGCTGGCCCCGGAAGCCCTGCTCGACCAGCTGCTTGAAATCGAACAACGCTTCGGCCGTATCCGCGCCGAAAGGAACGGCCCGCGCACGCTCGACCTCGACCTGCTGCTCTACGACGATCAGTTCATCGAACTGCCGCGCCTGACCCTGCCGCATCCGCGCCTGCACCTGCGCGCCTTCGTCCTCCAGCCGCTGGCCGAAATCGCCCCGACCCTGCTCATTCCCGGCCGAGGGACGGTCGCCGCCTGGCTGCCAGCCGTCGCCAACCAGGGCATCGTCCGGCTGTGAACCTGTTTGGCCTGCACGTTCCCGTGCTCTGGCAGACGGTGACGCTGCTGGCCCTGTCGAATGTCTTCATGACCTTCGCCTGGTACGCCCACCTCAAGCACCTCAACGAGAAACCCTGGTGGATCGCCGCGCTGATTTCATGGGGCATCGCGCTGTTCGAGTACCTGATCCAGGTGCCGGCCAACCGCATCGGCAACACCGAGCTCAACCTCGGCCAGCTCAAGATCCTGCAGGAAGTCATCACCCTGGCCGTCTTCGTACCCTTCGCCATGTTCTACATGAACCAGCCTCTGAAGCTCGACTACCTGTGGGCCGCGCTGTGCATCCTCGGCGCGGTGTATTTCATCTTCCGGGGCTGAACACGGTCCCAGCATGCAAAAAGGCCGCAAACCGCGGCCTTTTTGCCGTCAGCCAAACGCCTCAGTCCAGCGTCGCGATGTACTCCGCCACCGCATTGCGCTCGAACTCGGTCAGCTTGGAAGCGACCGTGTGCATGACGGCGTTGTCGTTGTTCCGCTCGCGGCTGTTGAACTGCTTGAGCTGATCTTCGGTGTAGCGCGGGTGCTGGCCGGCCAGGCGCGGCAATTGCGGCGTGCCCAGGCCCTTGGGGCCGTGGCAGGTGGAACAGGCCGGCAGGCCGGAGAACTGGTTGCCGCGACTGAAGATGAACTTGCCGACGGCCAGCAGCTCCGGATCCTTGGCCGGGCGGGCGCTCGGCTTCTTGCCTTCGAAGAAGAGGCCCAGCGCCTTCATTTCGGCCGGGGTCAGGTCCTCGGCCTGCGGCTTCATGGTGTCGCTCTTGCGTTTGCCGGACTTGAATTCGCTGAGCTGTTTGGCGATGTACTCCGAATGCTGGCCGGCCAGCCGCGGGAAGATCGGGCTGGCCGATTCGCCTTCCATGCCGTGACAGAGAAAGCAGCGTCCGCCGACGATTTCCTCGGCCCGCGCCAGATCGGCCTTGGCATCGGCCAGGCTTGCTCCGGAGACGAGCAACGAGAACAGACCACCCACGATCAGAAAACCTTGCTTGACCCTCACGGCACTCCCCTTTTCATCGCAAATATAGGTACATTATTAAATAGTAATTCGCTTACAACAGGCTTTCAACAAAAGCGCCAGTGAGCCGTCACGGGAGCATGCCAGATCCCGCCGAAAAACAGGAGACACCCCATGAACCGCCGCCAGTTCCTGCACCGTTCCGCCGCCTTCGGCGCGCTGACCGCCGCCGAGTTTGCGCCGTGGCAGAGTATCAATGCCTTCGCCCGCGAGGTGGAGGATTTCGTGCGCGGCCCGGCGGTCAAAGACCACCCGTTGCGCCAGGTCTCGAAGCACGTCTGGATGATCTTCTCCCCCGACGGTTTCCCGACCCCGGAAAACCAGGGAATGATGTGCAACATCACCTTCGTCGATACGGCCAAGGGGCTGGTCGTCGTCGATTCCGGCGCCTCGGTGCAGATCGGCGAAATGGCCATCCGGCAGTTGAAGAAGGCCTTCAACAAACCGGTCATCGCCATCGTCAACACCCACTACCACGGCGACCACTGGCTGGGCAATCACGCCTACGTCGAGGCCTATGGCAATAACCTGCCGCTCTACTCGCACCCGGGCACCATCAAGGCCATCCAGGGCGTGCAGGGCAACATGTGGCGGACGCTGATGGAACAATGGACCAACCAGGCCACGCTCGGCACCCGCGTCGTACCGCCTAACCAGCCCCTGGAAAATGGCGCCGAGCTGAAATTCGGCGATGTCACCCTGCGCATGCATCACTTCGGCACCGTGCACACCCCCTTCGACCTCTGCGTCGAGGTCGTCGAGGACAAGCTGATGCTGGTCGGCGACGTCGCCATGGACCGGCGCATCGCCAATATGGACGACGGTTCCTACCTCGGCACGCTGAAAGCCTACGAGACGCTGGAAAAGACCGGCTGTACGATCTGGCTGCCCGGCCACGGCGAGCCCGGCGCCCAGGTGCTGCAATGGAACCGCGAACTGTTCGAAGGCATCTACCGCCCCTGCGAACAGGCGATCAAGGACGGCCTGCCGCTCGATGCGGCCAAGGCGCAGGTCCTGAAAGACCCGCGCGTCGCCAGCCGCGCCAAGGACACCAAGGGCTTCGAGACCAATATCGGCAAGTACGTCAGCCTCGCCTACCTGGAGGCGGAAGCGGCGGGCTTCTGAGGCAGATGATCGAACTGGTCCACAAAATCCGCGGCTGTCTGGCACTCGCCACCGGCCTGTTTATCGTCGGCGGAATGGCTCAAGCGGCGGGCAACGACCTGCCGGCCGCCATTGACCTGCGCGCCGAGGCCGCCCAGGCTGCGCAACAAGGCGGGCCGCTGGTCATTCTCTACAGCCGCCGCGACTGCAAGTATTGCGAGACCGTCAAGCGCGACTACCTGAAACCGCTGGCCACCCAGCCGCGCCACCGCGACAAACTGCTCGTCCGCCAGATCAACCAGGACAGCGACCAGGCGCTCGTCGACTTCCGTGGCGAAACGACCACCCACGCCCGCTTTGCCACTGGCGAGAAGATCAAGCTGGTCCCGGTCGTCGCCTTCTATGGTCCGAACGGCCGGCGCCTCGCCGACTCCATCGTCGGCGCCCGGCTGCCCGACTTCTACCCGAGCTATCTGGAAACGGCCATCGAGCAATCGACGGCCGCCCTGAAGGCCAAGCCGCCCGCACACTGAACCCCGCTCTCCGCATCCCATGGAAATCAACGAACTCATCGAAACCTTCGGCGACAAGACCGCACTGAGCCTGGCCGGGCTGCTGATCGGCATCGGCTTCGGCTTCTTCGCCCAGCGTTCCCGCTTCTGCCTGCGCTCGGCCGTGGTCGAATTCTGGAACCGGCACGGCACGGCCAAGTTGGCTATCTGGCTGCTCGCCTTTTCCACCGCCGTCATCGTCACCCAGCTGTTTATCAGCGGCGGCCTGCTGGATGTCTCGCAGGCCCGCCAGCTGGCCGCCACCGGCAGCATCTCCGGCGCCATCATCGGCGGCCTGCTGTTCGGCATCGGCATGATCCTGGCCCGCGGCTGTTCGTCGCGGATGCTCGTCCTGGCCGCCAACGGCAACCTGCGCGCCCTGCTCACCGGGCTGATCTTCGCCGTTACCGCCCAGGCCTCGCTGAACGGGCTGCTCTCGCCGCTGCGCCAATGGCTGTCCGGCCTGTGGACCATCGAAGGCAGCAGCCGCGATCTGCTGGCCAGCGCCCATCTCGGCCACGGCGGCGGCATCGTCTTTGGCGCCATCTGGCTGGTCGCCGGCATCGTCTTCGTGCTGCGCAGCCGCCTGCGCCACCTCGAATGGCTGAGCGGCATCGGCGTCGGCCTGATGGTCGCCCTGGCCTGGCTGGCCACCTACCAGTTCAGCACCCAATCCTTCGACATCGTGCCGGTGCAGAGCCTGAGCTTCACCGGTCCCTCGGCCGACATCCTGATGCTCGTCCTGTCGCCCCCCGGCCAGCCGTGGAACTTCAACATCGGCCTCGTCCCCGGCGTCGTCCTCGGCTCATTCATCGCCGCCCTGATCGGCCGCGAACTCAAGCTGGAAGGATTCAAGGACGGCCACACTATGCGCCGCTACCTCGCCGGCGCGGTCTGCATGGGCTTCGGCGGCATGCTGGCCGGCGGCTGCGCGGTCGGCGCCGGCGTCTCCGGCGCCGCCATCTTCGCCCTGACCGCCTGGCTGTCGCTGATCGGCATCTGGCTAGGAGCGGGTCTGGCCAATCGCCTGATCGACCGGCCCGACAAGCGCGTTGCTGCCGCCAACGTTTCGCCCCGGCAGACGGTGACGATGCCATGATTCATGCCGAGCTTCGACATCCAATGCAGCTTGCCCGCACCGGCTGAAGAGAATCCGGCGTCCGCCGTCTGGAACGTTTCTCGCTAGCTGCACGGATACCCACCTGATTCGTGCCGAAGATGTCGGAAAGCTCACACGCCCTGCTCAATTCACTGTCGCTTGACCCGCAACTCGCCCTGTTCGCGGTGGCGGCCGACGCTGCTGGCGACGGCGGCGAGCTCGGCGAGGAGACGCTGGACGAGATGGCGGCCCTGGTCGAACGCGGCGGGCTGGCCGACCTCGACCCGCGGCGCGTCTGGCCCGTGCTGGCGCGGGGATTGATGAGCACGCAGCCTTCCCGCATGCTGTCGGCGCTCACCGCCTGTGGCGCCCTGGCGCGCCTGTTGCCGGAACTGGCCGCGCTGTTCGGCCGTTACCAGACCGGATTCGACGGCGAGCCGGTCGATATCGGGCTGCACCAGGGGCGCGTCGTCGATGCGGCGGCCGCCCGCAACGCCCCGTTGCGGGTGCGTCTGGCGGCGCTGCTCTGCAACCTTGGCAAGGCCGACTCGCCGCCGCAGCACCTGCCCGCGCACTACCGCCACATCGACCGCTGCCTGCCGCGCATCGTCAACGTCTGCGCGCGCTTCGGCATAGCCGCCGAGCTTGAGGACTTCGCCATCCTGGTCGCCATGGAACTGGAACGCGTGCATCGGGCGACGCGCATGCGGGCCGGCTCACTGACCGCCTTGCTCGAAAGGGTCGATGCCTTCGGCGAGCTGGCGCGCTTCGAGGATTTACTGACAGTTTGCGCCTGCGACTACTTCGCCTACCCCGGCAACACGACACCGGCGTATCCCAAGGCGGCGCTGCTGCGGCAGGCGCTGGCCGCCTGCCTGGCGGCGGATCAGGCGAACGATGACGACGAAACGCCCCGTCACGAACGTCGGGCCATGGCCGTAGCGCAAGCCCTGCATTCCTGCCGCGACGAATGATCCAGCCCCGGAGAAAACGATGACCTCCCCCGAATACCGCGTCGCCGTAGCGACCAAGAACGGCCAGCAGATCGACCTGCACTTCGGCCACGCCGAAGCCTTCGCCATCTACGCGGTGCGCGACGGCGCGGCGTCTTTTCTGGAAAACCGCGAGGTCGAGCACTATTGCCAGGGCGGCCACGGCGACGATGACAAGCGCGAAGCCATCCTGCGCGCGCTGGCCGACTGCCGGGCGCTGTTCGTCGCCCGCGTCGGCGGCGGCCCCGCCGGCCGTCTGCGCGATGCGGGCATCGAGCCGGTGGACGACTACCCCTACGGCGCGCCGGAAGCATCAATTGCCGCCTGGCTGGCAGGTCGCAACGGCTGAGCAGCCGGTTTCAGCAAAATGCTACGGTCGGCCCCTAAAAAAGGCCAAAATGAAATTGCTCCCCCGTTGATCCCTCGCTTCGCCCGACATGCCTCATTCCGCGGACGATTTCGCTGCTTCGACGCGTAACGGTGCGCCCTTAAAGTTCGAGTGCAAGCTTCGGCGAAATGATCGGCAAGAACATCGGAAAATATATCGGCAAACGTTTTCTATTAAACATCCGTAATTGACTGAAATATATGCATTATAATCTACAAATATATCGGCAGATAGCGGAGCGCAACAGATGGTTGATTTCTACGATGATCCAGTTCAGATGGAGCCACTGGTCATAGATGGCTTTCGCCCTGGCTACAACGACCTCATCGGCCTCTCCGCTGAGCTTTCCGAGGCTTCTGCATGCCTCGACGCCACACTCGTTCCCTCGACTGCACGAAGCCTTTCCGCGCTGGTCGAGAACATGAACTGCTACTACAGCAACCTGATCGAAGGGCACAAGACATTGCCAATCGACATCGAGCAGGCATTGCACGAAGCCACCGAGAAGGCTGAGACGAAGGATTTGCAGAATCTCGCATACGCTCACATCGAGGCAGACCGGTGGGCGAAGCAGCAGACACTTGACCAACCGTCGCTGCTCCCCTTTCTTCTTGAAGTCCATCGCGTGTTCGGTCAGCACTTGCCAGATGACCTGCTGAAACTTGGCGACGACTCCCTGATGACCCCAGGGGAGTTCCGCACGAAGGAAGTGAAGGTGGGCCGACACCTCGCCCCGAAGGCAGAGACGCTTGATCGCTTTCTGGATCGCTACGCGCAGGTCTACGGACGAAGGCTTGAATGGGCAAAGAAAGGCGGCATAACCAGGCTCGACGGCATTGTGTCGTCGTTTGCGGCACATCATCGCCTGGCATGGATTCACCCCTTCCTTGACGGAAACGGTCGTGTCGCACGAATCACGCTCGACGCCATGCTTCGGGCGTGCGGCGTTAACGGTGCATGCCTGTGGTCAATGTCGCGGGGCTTTGCGAAGACATCCGATGAATACAAAGCGCAGTTGGCCGCAGCAGACGAACCCCGAATGGGCGACCTCGATGGCCGCGGAAACCTGTCGGAGAAACGACTGGCCGAATTCTGCACCTACGCCCTGCGGACCGCCATCGATCAAGCCAAGTACATGGGATCCATGTTTGCGCTTCAAAACTTCCAGGCTCGCGCCGAGGGGTACTTCCATCGAGTCCGCTTCGATCTGAAGCCAGAATCTGCCTACCTCTTCCTCCACGCTTTCGGGCTGGGCGAATTCGAACGGGGCGAAGCATCCCGCATCTCCGGCCTGAATGAGCGGACCGCCAGAGACGTTCTCAGCAAGCTCCTGGACGAGGGCTTTCTCATTTCGGACTCACCCAAAGGCAAGGTTCGCGCTGGCTTCCCTGTTCATGCGCTTGGCTCGCTGTTACCAAACCTCTATCCCGCAGGCGACGTCGATATCACGCCCGATCAACGAATTCAGCTGGTTAGAGCAAACAAGGATAACGCGCTCGCGAGATATCAACTCGGCAAGAAATCGGGGATCAAGTAGAGCACCGGCCGCCTGCCACGCCTGGCTTTGAAGCAGAAGCCCCCCGCCCCCAAATGCTACGGTCGGCCCCAAAAAAGGGCCAAAATCAAAATTTTCCCCGGCGGCCTGGCGCGTAACCGCGGCCCTAGGCCGGCCCCGCCTCGATCAGCGTCACGGCCGGCGGCACGAGCAATTTGGCCGCCTCGCTCCGGCTCCCCTGCAGCCACTGCGCCACCGCCCCCGGCTCGATGGCCACCACCGAGCGCTTGTCCTGCTGGTCCGGCGGCAGCTTCGGGTCCGGCTTGTGCATCCGGTTCATCAGCGGATGCGCGTCGGCATTGACCGTCAGCATCGTGTAGCTCTCCACCACCTCGCCGGTCGAGCGATCCACCCAGGTATTCCACAGCCCGGCCAAACCCCAGGGCAGCCCATCCGCACGCCGGAAGCGCCACCAGACATTCCTGCCCGTTTCCCAACACGGCTCGTCGAACGACAGCGCCGGAATGATGCAGCGCTGGCCGCGCAACAAGGCATCGCGGAATGTCGGCTTTTCCGCAGCCTCTTCCGAGCGGCAGTTGCAGGTCGAGTACTTCAGCACCGAGGTTTTCGACCAGGCGGGGATCAGCCCCCAGCTGCCAACCACCAGATCAAGCCCGCCCCCCGCCCCAAGACGCAGGAACGGCCCCAGCGCCCGCGGAAAAACCTCGTGCGCCCACCGCGGCTGATTGTGGCGCCCGATATGCCAGGCACTTTCGAGTTCGGCCTGACTTGGGGGGATGTAGCGTGTGCACATGGGGAGAAACTACCATGCTGCTGACTCGAAATCGACCCTGCCTTTTCACCCTGTCGCCCAGGCTTCCTGCAGCCACCCGCCACTTTGCAAATTCGCCCGGCCATGCTTCCATCCTGTTTGGAGGAGATCCCGTGAAGACAATCCAATGCACAGAGAACAGGCTATGAAGACCGCAATACTGGGTGCCGGCGCAGTCGGCTGCTTTTATGGCGGAATGCTCGCTCGCGCCGGGCGGGAAGTGGTCCTGATCGGCCGCGCCGCGCATGTCGACGCCATTCGTTGCGGCGGCTTGCGCATGCAGACGCAAAGTTTTGACGAGCGGGTGCCGGTTGCCGCCAGCACCGATGCTGCTGCTGTCGCTGGTGCAAAGCTGGTACTTTGCTGTGTCAAATCAAACGACACCTTGCAGGCAGCCAAAGACATGGCGCCGCATCTCGAACCTGACGCGTTCGTGTTGAGCCTGCAAAACGGCTACGACAACGCCGAACGCCTCGAGCAATCCCTCGGCCGCCCGGTATATCCGGCCGTCGTCTATGTCGCCACCGAAATGGCCGGCCCCGGATATCTACGCCATCACGGCCGCGGCGAATTGGTCATTGCGCCATTTGCCGGAAGTTCGGAGGTGGTCGCCGAATTCGCCCTCGCTGGCGTCCCTGTCAGCATCTCCGACGATGTCGCCGGCCAACTCTGGGCAAAACTGGTGATCAATTGCGCCTACAACGGGCTCTCCGCGATAACGCAAATGCCCTACGGACAGATTGTCGTCGGCGATGGCATGCGAGAAGTCATCGACGACGTCGTCACTGAATGCCTGGAAGTAACCAAAGCCGAGGGGGTAAGCGTGCAGGATGACATCCGTTCCGCCGTCGCCGGCATTGCGCAATCAATGGCCACGCAAATTTCTTCAACGGCGCACGATGTCGCCCGTGGCCGGCGAAGCGAAATCGACTACATCAATGGGTATGTCGTGCGCCGGGCGGCAGTCCATGGAATCCAGACACCGGTGAATCGCACCATCCTTGCTTTGGTGAAGCTACTCGAACAGGCTAGCGCAGAATCAAAATCGCTCAGTTAAAGCCGGCGACAGCGGCTGGAACTCGGCCAAAGCTGCCGTTTAGCATCTGGCGCTTAGGTGGCAGCTGCCGACCCAAAGCTGCCAATTGGCGTTTCTTGAAGCGGACCTTCAAGAGTCTTCATCGATATTGTACTTGCATATTCATATGATGGCCGTCGAAACTAGAGCCTTCGTGAATATACCGTTCGGATTTTCCCATGACAAAACGCTGCAAGCAGTGTGGTAAGCCATTTCCCGATGGGGCGGCTTGGTGTAACTGAATCGCCCCGGAACCAGTAGACGCTCCGAAGCCTTAAACTTAGGCAAAAGGAGAAGTCATGAGCAGCAAGCGTTACCCGGAAGAATTCAAGATCGAAGCGGTCAAGCAGGTGACGGATCGCGGT
>JAGOBB010000004.1 GCA_017983615.1 Azonexus sp. | reverse complement strand
AGATCGGACCGATCGCCAAGCCGAAGGATATCCGTTTCGGCGACAACCTGCCGAAGACCCGTTCCGGCAAGATCATGCGTCGTCTGCTGCGTGGTCTGGCCAAGGGCGAGGAACTGACGCAAGACACCTCGACGCTGGAAAACCCGGCGATCCTTGAGCAATTGAAGGGTTAAAGCGGTTGTCCGGGTTTCGCCGCAAGGCAAAATCCGGCAATTCTGGAACAGCTCAAGGGCTGATTCCGCTAGCCCGGATTCGTCCGGGTCGGGGCGGGCGGCTGCGAGGCTGCCCGCCATCAAGACACAAGGGACCGCGATCTTGCCGCGCGTTCTCAACAAAATAAGGGGCAAGGAGGAGACAATGGTCGCCACCCAGGTGACCACGAATGTGGTCGGTACAAGGCTGCATCCCCAAACGGCTGGCACGCTTGGCGTGCCGGCCGTTTTTATTTTTCCGGTAGTTGCTGAATGAAACGGACCAACCCGATCCGGCAGCGACTGGCTGCGCTTGGCTTGTTCGGCGTTCCCTTGCTGACTTACCCTCTGCTGAGTCTGCCTGGCGGAGAGCTGGGGGGCATTCCGGCGACCTATCTCTATCTCTTCGGCGTGTGGGCAGGGCTGATCGCCCTTGCGGCCGGAGCGACCGAGCGGCGGGGCAAGTAGATGCTTTCTGCCTGGTTCATCGCGCTGCTGGCCACGGCCTATCTTGGGCTGCTCTTTGCCGTCGCCCGCTTTGGCGATGCGCGGGCCGATGCCGGAAAATCGATCATTTCGGCCAATGTCTATGCCTTGTCGCTGGCCGTCTATTGCACTTCGTGGACCTTCTACGGCAGCGTCGGGCGGGCGACTTCGGGTGGCTTGTCTTTCCTGACCATCTATATCGGGCCGACGCTGATGCTGTTCTTCGTCGGTGTCATTATCAAGATGATCCGCATCAGCAAGGCACAGCGGATCACGTCGATTGCCGACTTTATTGCCTCGCGCTACGGCAAGAGCCAGTTGCTGGCCGGCATGGTGACGGTGATCGCGGTGATTGGCATCGTGCCTTACATCGCCTTGCAATTGAAGGCTGTAGCGGCCAGCGTCGATGTCTTGCTCGAGCATTCCGGCAGCACGGTGGAGTTGTGGGGCATAGATTCGACGTTTCTGATTGCTGTCGTGCTGGCGCTGTTTTCGATCTTGTTCGGGACGCGCCATCTTGATGCGACCGAGCGGCATGAGGGCATGGTGGCGGCGGTGGCGTTCGAGTCGGTGGTCAAGCTGGTTGCTTTCATCGCCGTCGGCCTGTTTGTCACCTATGGCATGTTCGGCGGGCTGGGCGACCTTTTCCAGCGCGCGGCGGCCAGCCCGGAACTTGGCCGGCTGCTGCAGCTCGATAGCGGGCGAGCAGGGACATGGACCTCATTGATCCTGCTTTCCGGTCTGGCCATTGTCTTTCTGCCGCGCCAGTTTCAGATCATGGTGGTCGAGAATGTCGATGAATCGCATCTCAAGCGGGCAGTCTGGCTCTTTCCGCTCTATCTGCTGCTGATCAATATTTTTGTCCTGCCCTTGGCGCTTGGTGGCTTGCTGCATTTCGGCGGGCAGGGCAATCCGGATACCTTCGTGCTGACCTTGCCGTTGTCGCGTGGCGCCGAGGCCTTGGCGCTGCTTGCCTTTATCGGCGGCCTGTCGGCGGCGACCGGCATGGTGATCGTTGAGACCATCGCCTTGTCGACGATGGTCTGCAACGATCTGGTCATGCCCTGGATGCTACGGTCCGCCTGGCTGCATGCCGAAGAACGGCAGGATCTTTCCGGCTTGCTGATTGGCATTCGGCGCGTTGCCATCGCCCTGATCTTGCTCCTCGGTTACATCTATTTCCGGGCGGCCGGGGAGGCGTATGCGCTGGTTGGTATTGGCCTCATTTCCTTTGCCGCCGTCGCGCAGTTCGCGCCGGCCATTTTCGGCGGCATGTACTGGAAGCAGGGGACACGGGCCGGCGCCGTGGCCGGTTTGCTGGCCGGTTTCGTCGTCTGGCTGTACACACTGCTGCTGCCCTCGTTTGCCAAGTCCGGCTGGGTGGCTAGCGGCTTTGTCGATCAAGGGTTGTTCGGCATCGGCTGGCTGAAGGCTCAGGCGCTGTTCGGTCTGAGCGGCCTGGACGAAATTTCGCACAGCTTGTGGTGGAGTTTGCTGGCCAATATCGGGTTCTATGTTGTGGTATCGCTGAACTCGCGACCCGATGCGGTCGAGGCGAGCCAGGCCGAACGATTCGTCGATGTCTTCCGCTTCGACCCGCACAATGCCGAGGCCCGCCTGTGGCGCGGCAAGGCTTCGGCGGAAGAGTTGGTGGCGTTGCTTGAACGCTTCCTGGGGCCGACGCGAACGCAGCAACAACTAGGGGCTTACGCCCGGGCGAGGGGCGCGGGGGAGTGGCGCAGCTTGCCGGCCGATGCCCAGTTCGTGCAGTTTGCCGAGGCGGAGCTGGCCGGGGCGATCGGTTCGGCCAGCGCCCGGGTGATGGTCGCCTCGGTGGCGCAGGAGGAGGATCTGGGCCTCGATGAGGTCCTCGATATTCTTGACGAGGCGACCCAGATTCGCGCGTACAGCCGGCAACTCGAGAGCAAGCAGAGTGAGCTTGAGGCGGCAACATCGGAATTGCGAGAGGCGAACGAACGCCTCCGCGAACTGGACCGCATGAAAGATGACTTCATTTCGACCGTCACGCACGAATTGCGGACGCCACTGACCACGATACGTGCGATGTCGGAAATGCTGCATGACGATCCGCGTATGGCGCTTGAGGACCGCGTGCGTTTCTTCGGCATCATCCTGAGCGAGGCCGAGCGCCTGACGCGTCTGATCAACCAGATTCTCGACATGGCCAAGCTGGAATCCGGTCGGGCCGAATGGGTGAGCGGCGAAGTCGACATCGGCCAAGTGGCCCGCGAAACGATGGATTCGCTCGGCCAGCTGTTCCTTGACAAGGGGGTGGCGCTGGACTGCGACATCCCGGCCTGCGGTCCGGTGGTGCTGGCCGACCATGATCGCTTGACGCAGGTGCTGATCAACCTACTGTCCAATGCCGTCAAGTTCGTGCCCGGTGGGGAGGGGCATGTTCATGTCAGGGTAGGTATCGTCGACGGGATGGTCAGGGTTGAGGTGAGCGACAACGGCCCGGGCCTGACCCCCGGGGAATGCGACGTGATTTTCGAGAAATTCCGCCAGGGCGGCAACACGATGACCGACAAGCCGCAAGGGACCGGACTTGGCTTGCCGATCAGTCGCCAGATCATCGAATATTTCGGTGGTAAGCTCTGGGTGGAAAGTAGCCCCGGCGCCGGGGCGCGGTTCATTTTCACGGTGCCCTTGCCGGCACCTGAGGAATAACAAGGGAGACAAGACAAATGCCGAAAAAGATTTTGATCGTCGACGATGAACCCAACATCGTCATCTCGCTCGAATTCCTGATGAAGAAGGAGGGATTCGAGGTGGCCGTCGCCAATGACGGCGAGGATGCGCTGACCCGAGTCGGCAGTTTCAATCCGGACCTTGTCCTGCTCGACGTGATGATGCCGAAAAAATCGGGCTTCGAGGTCTGCGAGGCCTTGCGTGCCGATCCTGCCCGGGCGGCGTTGAAGATCGTCATGCTGACCGCCAAGGGCCGCGATACCGAAGTCGCCAAGGGCCTGGCCATTGGCGCCGACGCCTACATGACCAAGCCGTTCTCGACCAAGGAACTGCTGGTCATGGTCAAGTCCATGCTCGGCGTTGCCTGACGGCCAAATGCTACGGTCGGCCTCAAAAAAAGGCCAAAATCAAAAAAACCGATCCTCGGGATGCGCGCCATGAAGGCCAAACATCGCTTCAGTCTTGCTGTGGTCATCCTTGGTCTGCTGATGACCGGGCCTTTTGTCGTCACTTCCTTGCTCGTCTGGCTGGACATGAAGGAAGCCGAGCGCAACTTGCTGACCGGATTGCTCTTGTCACGCCTGCCAGTCGGCACGATGATGACGCTGGTCGGCTTCGCCTTTGGTGTCGCGGTGCTGCACAAGCTGTTCAAACAGTATGTCGAGGGACTGCTGCGGATGGCCGAGACCCTGCGCCTGATGCTCGGCGCCAACCGCAATTTCCGTGTCTCGCCCGAAGGGCCGCCGGAAGTTCAGCAACTGGCCCAGGCCGCCAACGACCTGGCGCAGCAGCGCGACGTGCTGATGGACGATGTCGATGCCCAGATCGCCACCGCCAAGGCTTCTGTTGAGGAAGAAAAAAACCGCCTGGCGGCGCTGATGTCGGAGCTCGCCCAGGCTGTCGTCGTGTGCAATCTCGACGGCCGCATCCTGCTCTATAACAACCGTGCCCGGTTGCAGTTCAAGGCGTTGTCGCAGGGACCGACTTCGGTCGCCGGCGGGGCGCTGATCGGGCTTGGTCGCTCGATTTTCTCGATCCTCGAAAAGAGCCAGGTCGAACATGCGCAGGAAGTGATCCGCCAGCGCCTGACCGCCGGCAAGGCGGCGATTTCGAATTTCATCACGACGACACGTGGCGGCCAGTTGCTGCGCGTCCAGATGGTCCCGGTCCTTGCTGCAACGGGCGAGGAGGGTGAGGCTGCGATGTCCGGCTACGTGCTGACGGTCGAGAACATCACCCGCAGCATCGAGCTGGAAGCCCGGCGTGACCAGGTCCTGCATTCGCTGACCGAGGGTAGCCGCGCCTCGATCGGCAACATTCGCGCCGCGGTGGCCAATTTGATCGATTACCCGGACATGGAGCCGGAACTGCGCGAGCGCTTCGTCAAGGTGGTTGATGACGAGGCGGCCAAGATGAGCCAGAGCGTAGACCAGACGATGAGCGAGTTCTCCGATTCGATGAAGACGCGCTGGCCGCTCGAAGACATCCTCGGCATCGACATCATCGCCGCCGCCCAGCGCCGCATTGAGGACAAGCTGAAGCTGCCGATCAAAACCGAGGAGCTCGACGACGCCCTGTGGGTCAAGGCCGACAGCTTCTCGCTGGTCTTTGCCCTGGTCTTCCTCGCCGCCCGGCTGCAGGAGCACTACGAACCGCGCGAGCTGCGCTTCCGGCTCAGTTCCAACGGCCGGCTGGCTTACCTTGACCTGATCTGGGCGGGCCAGGCGATGTCGTCGGAAACCTTCTACACGTGGGAAATGGAGTCGATGCAGATCGGCAGTGACACCTCGCCACTCAGCCTGCGCGACGTCATCGACCGGCACGGCGGCGAGATCTGGTATGAGCGGGAAAAGGCAGCCCACCGAGCCTTCTTCCGCTTCGTCCTGCCAGTCGCTACCCCGGAAGTCGACAATGAGCAGGACGAGCGGAGCCGCGGCAAGGGGCGTCCTGAATACTACGACTTCGACCTGTTCAAGTTCGAGGACAAGTCGATCGACCTCGACCGCAAGCTCTCCGATCTGACCTACACAGTCTTCGATACCGAAACGACCGGCCTGGAGCCGTCGAAGGGCGATGAAATCATCCAGATCGGCGCCGCTCGCATCGTCAACAACCGGCTGTTGCGCCAGGAAACCTTCAACCAGATTGTCGATCCGGAAATCCCGCTCAAGCCGGAGTCCATTCCCATCCACGGCATCACCGAGGACATGGTGCGCGGCCAGCCGAACATCGATGCGGTGCTGCCCGCCTTTCACGAATTCTGCGAAGACACCGTGCTGATCGCCCACAACGCCGCCTTCGACATGCGTTTCCTGCAGCTCAAGGAAGAACGCACCGGCATCCGCTTTACCCAGCCGGTGCTCGACACACTGCTGCTCTCGGCCGTCGTCCATCCCAATCAGGAATCGCACAAGCTGGACGTCATTCTGGAGCGTCTCGGCATCACCATCGGCACCCGCCACAATGCGCTGGAAGACGCCCTGGCGACCGGCGAAGTCTTCCTCAAACTGGTCAAGCTGCTCGAGGAAATGGGCATCGTCACGGTGCGTCAGGCGCTCGAAGCCGCCGAGAAGACCTATTTTGCCCGCATAAAATATTGAGTCCGAAGTGACCGCCGATCCCTCCCAATCCTGCCGGCAACAGCTGGCGCTGGCGACGGCGCTGGCATCGCTCGACAGCCTGGAGGCCGCACCCGAACTGGCCGGACGTCTGCGCGATTACCTGCAGGAAACGGTCGGCGGCGGCCTCGATGGCATTGCAGCGACACGGTTGGTTTCGGCCTTCAACGATCGTCTGACTGCCCGATTGATCGAACTGGCCGCCCGCCGGCATCGCCTGCCACCGGTCAGCTGGTGCTGGCTGGCGCTGGGGTCGGAGGGGCGGCACGAGCAGACTTTTCTGACCGACCAGGACAATGGCCTGATCTTCAGCGCAGCCAACGAGCAGGAAGCAACGGCCTTGCGCCAGCTATTCCTGCCCTTCGCCCAGGAGGTCAATCAGCGCCTGGCCGACTGCGGCTTCGCGTTGTGCAATGGTCAGATCATGGCCGGAAATCCGGCCTGGTGCCTGTCGTTCGAAGAGTGGCGTATCCAGTTTATCGACTGGATTCGCCGCCCGGAACCGATGGCGCTGCTCCATGCCAGCATTTTCTTCGACCTGCGGCCTTTGTACGGCGACTTCGAACTGGGCGAACGCTTGCGTACGCTGCTTCTTTCAATGACCATGGCAACGCCGTCCTTCCTGCATCTGATGGCATCCAATGCATTGCAGGCGGAAGTGCCGCTCAATTTCCGTGGCGAACCGTCGGTCGATGAAAACGACGCCGTGGATCTGAAGAAATTCGGAAGTCGCATCTTCGTCGACGCGGCGCGCATCTTCGCGCTGGCCGCTGGTGGGAGGGCGCTCAATACGGCGGAGCGGCTGCGTGAAGCCGGGGCGGTCGGCGGCCTGCAGGCGGGCGAGATTGCAACGGCCGAAGCGGCTTTCGGCCATGTTTTGCGCCTGCGTCTGGGGCAACAAATCGAAGCTTCCGCACGCGGCGAAACGGTCGGCTATGGCCTGAAGCCGGCTGCCCTGAATGAGATGGATCGGGTCATCCTGCGCGAGGTGCTCAAGCAGGCGCGACGCCTGCAGCAGCGTCTCAAGTTAAACTATTCACTTTGAAGAAATCATGAGGTTGTCGTGAAGACGCAAGAACAGTCGGGGCAGGAAACACATGAATCCGTAGGCCTGGTCGAGATGTCGCTGCGTCAGGCCGGACGCACCCGGATGGCCGGCAATACGCTGGCTTTCCTGCGCAACCATGCGCCGTTCAGCAAGATGCAGCCGGACGCCTTGCTGCATTTTGCCGAGAAGGCGCAGATCGCTTTCTACGCCGCCGGCACCCTGATCATCAGCCCGGATTCCGGCAAGGTCCGCTTCTTTTACCTGATCGAGTCGGGCAAGGTCCAGGCGCGGCAGGCCGGCGAGGTTACCGTCACCGAATACTCCATCCTCAGCCTCGGTCCCGGCGAGAGCTTCCCGATCGGCGCGGTGACTGCCGGGCGGCCGTCGACCAACGTCTATACCGCCGTCGAGGACACTTTCTGCTACAAGCTGCCGGCCGAGGATTTCCTGGCGCTGATGACCTCCAGCCCTGAATTCAACCTCTTCTGCACGCAATATATCGCCAGTCTGCTTGACCAGTCGCGTCGCCAGCTGCAACTGCAGTTCGCCCAACGGGCCAGTGAGCAGCAGACGCTGAATTCGCCGCTGGCCGGCATCGGATCTCGCACGCCGGTGACCGTGTCGCCGGAAACGCCGTTGCGCGAGGCTTTGGAAAAGATGTCGCTGGCCGGAATCGGCTCTCTGGTCGTTGCTGACGATGGGCACAAGCCGGTAGGCGTCTTCACCCGCAGCGACCTGCTCGACCGTGTCGTGCTGAAGGATCTGGCGCTGTCCACGCCGATCGGCTTTGCCATGTCGCCGGATCCCTTCATGCTCGAAGAACATGCAACCGCCTATGACGCCATGTTTGCCATGGCCACCCACGGTATCCGCCACGTGTTGGTCACCGATGCCGAAGGCAAGCTGACAGGTGTCGTTTCGGAGCGCGACCTGTTCTCGCTGCAACGCGTCGGCCTGCGCCAGATTCGCCAGTCCATCGACGGGGCCCACAACGTCGATGCATTGCTGCAGGCCGCTGCCGACGTCCGCCAGCTGGCTTTCAACATGCTCGCCCAGGGCGTTGGTGCCGAACAGCTGACCCAGTTCATTTCAGCGTTGAACGATGCGCTGACCCGCCGCGTCATCCAGCTCAATCTGGAAAAGTACAATTTCGACGGCATCGCATGGACCTGGCTGGCCTTCGGTTCCGAAGGGCGCGACGAGCAAACCTTCAGCACCGACCAGGATAACGGTATCGTCTTCGTGCCGACCGAGGGTGCGGTCGACGACGGGTTGAAGGGGCGTTTCCTGGATTTCGCTCTGGACGTTAACCGCGATCTCGATCGCTGCGGCTTCCCGCTGTGCAAGGGCAATATCATGGCCAGCAACCCGCAGTGGTGTTTGACGCTGGCCGAGTGGAAGGAGCAGTTCTCGACCTGGATACGCATCCCGCAGCCGGATGCGCTGCTCAATGCGACCATTTTCTTCGACTTCCGCGCCCTGTATGGTCAGGCCGAGCTGGCCGATGCCATGAAGCGCCATTTGCTGGCCCAGACGGCGGCCAACCCGATGTTCCTGCGCGCCATGGCCAAGAATGCACTGGATGTCGAACCGCCGCTGGGCAAGATCCGTGATTTTCTGACCGATCTCGAACCCGAGCATCCGGGCAAGATCGACCTCAAGAAATACGGTTCTCGCATCTTCGTCGATGTGGCCCGTATCTATGCGCTGGCCAGCGGTGTGCACAATACCAACTCGATCCAGCGCTTGCGCCTTGCCGCCCAGCGGCTGTCCATTCGCGGCGAGGAAATCAACGCAGTTCTCGAAGCGCTGAACTTCATCCAGTTGCTCCGCCTGCAGCACCAGTATCTGGAAGGTGAGCCGGGCCGCCAGGGCGACAATCTGATTGACCCGGAAACCCTTAACGAGCTGGATCGCCGTATCCTGAAGGAATCCTTCCGCCAGGCGCGCAAGATCCAGACCCGGCTCAAACTCGACTACCAGGTGAACTAGCCATGCTGGGACTCAAGAAGTTCCTGTTCAAGGGGGGCAGTCCATCGCATCTGCCCGATGATGTGGGCGCCTCGCTTGCTGCCTGGCGCGACAGCCCGGCGCCGCCCTTCGACGAACTGCATTTCCATACCCGATATATCGTTGTCGATATCGTCAGCAGCGGACCGCAGCCCGACAGCGACCGCCTGCTGGGTATTGCTGCAACATCCCTGCGTCGTGGTTCGATCCAGCCGGACGATACGTTCTACGTCGATTTTTCAACCCAGGATGGCGAGAATGCTACGGTCGATCGGCAATTAATGGCATTTTTGCTTTTTGCCGCCAAGGGGCCGCTGGTGACCTATCACGTCCCCTATGTCGGCGGCTTCCTCCAGCGCGCGTTCCGGGAGCGGCTGGGCGTCGATTTCCAGCCACAATGGATCGATCTGGCCTGGTTGCTGCCTTCGATGTTCGAGGAAAAAGGGCATACGGTGATGCCGCTCGACTACTGGGCCGAGGCTTTCAGCCTTACCGGGGGCGGCGCGCGGCGCGATGCCATGGCCAACACCCTGCTGCTGGCACGCATCTTCCAGATGCTGCTGGTCCGTGCCGTCAGCAAGCAGGTTGATACAGCCCAGCAACTCATTGACGAATCCCGGGCGAGCAGTTTCCTGCGGCGCAACCACTAGATGCGCCGAATCTTCAGCTCGCTGACCCGTCTGCAGCGCTACTACCTGTATTACACCGGTACGTTCGCTGCATTCATCGCGTTGCTGGCGGTTCTCGAACAGCATGGCATGCCGCCGCGCTGGATCGGCTATGCCTTCCTGTTTTTTACCATCGTCATGTACGCCATCATCGGCGTCGCCAGCCGGACTTCCGATGTCTCGGAGTACTACGTTGCCGGCCGTCGAGTGCCTGCCGTGTTCAACGGCATGGCCACCGGCGCCGACTGGATGAGCGCCGCTTCGTTCATCGGCATGGCCGGCACGCTCTACCTCTCCGGCTTTCAGGGGCTAGCCTACGTCATTGGCTGGACCGGAGGCTTCGTGCTGGTCGCCTTGCTGCTGGCACCGTATCTGCGGCGTTTCGAGCAATACACCATCCCCGACTTTCTAGGGGCTCGCTACGGTGGCAACGCCATACGGCTGGTCGCCGTCGCCGCCGCCATCCTCGCCTCCTTCGTCTATGTCGTCGCCCAGATCTACGGCGTCGGCGTCATCACCAGCCGTTTCGTCAGCCTGCAATTCGAAATCGGCGTTTTCGTCGGCCTCGCCGGCATCCTGGTCTGTTCCTTCCTGGGCGGGATGCGGGCAGTGACCTGGACGCAGGTTGCGCAATACCTGATCCTGATCGTCGCCTACATTACGCCGGTCGCCATCCTCTCGTGGAACGTCACCGGCAATCCGGTGCCGCAACTGGTGTACGGCAAGGTGCTGCAGGAAGTGACACACCTTGAAGAGCGCCTCTTTCACTCGCCGGCAGAGCTCGAGGTTCGCCAACTCTTTCGGGAGCGGGCCGATCTCTATGCCCAGAAAATCATGCAGTTGCCGGATTCCCTCAATCACGAGCGCGATCAGTTGTCGAGCCAGATCAACCAGCTCAAGGCCACCGATGCGCAAATGAAGGACATCGTTGCGCTCGAACGCCAGCGGCGGGAATTGCCCCATGATCCCGAGCAGGCCAGGGCGCGTTGGGAAACGGCCATGTTTTCGGCCGTAGACCGCAGCAAGCCGCCGATCCATCACGCCGAAGCATTCCCAGGCGAGACAGAGGCGGAGCGCGATATCCTGCGCATCAATTTCCTCGCCCTGGTCTTTTGCCTGACGGTCGGAACGGCTGCGCTGCCCCACGTTCTGGTGCGCTACTACACGACGCCGACAGTGCGTCAGGCGCGGGAATCGGTGTTCTGGTCCCTGTTGTTCATTCTGCTGCTGTACATCACGGCGCCGGCCTATGCCGTGTTTGCCAAGTACGAAGTTCTCGCCCACCTCGCCGAAATTCCGATTACCAAATTGCCCAGTTGGGTCGCCGCCTGGGCCAAGGTCGGACTGGTCGCCATCGAAGATATCAACGGCGACGGCATCCTCCAGTTGGCCGAGCTCTCGCTCAATCCTGACGTCATTGTGCTGGCGACGCCGGAAATCGCCGGCATGCCCTATGTCGTCTCCGGCCTCGTTGCCGCCGGCGGCCTGGCTGCCGCCCTGTCCACGGCCGATGGTTTGCTGCTGACCATTACCAGCGCGCTATCGCACGACGTCTACTACCGCATCGTCCGTCCCGGTGCCTCGACACAGTTCCGGCTGGTCATTTCGAAATCCCTGTTGCTGGTCGTCGCCGTACTCGCCGCCACCGTGGCCGCACAAAAGCCCGGAACGATCCTGTCCATGGTTGCCTGGGCCTTCTCCATCGCCGGCTCTGCCTTCTTCCCGGCACTGGTGCTCGGCATCTTCTGGGAACGCGCTACTCGTGCCGGCGCCCTGGCGGGTATGGTGGTCGGCGTCCTGCTGTCGATCTACTACATCCTGCGTGTCGAATTTGACAGCATTCCCTGGCTCGGCCTCAGCGGCTTCCGCATGGAGCCCTGGTTCCACGTTCAATCCACGTCGAGCGGCCTGTTCGGCGTCATTGCCGGGTTCATGACCATTGTCGTAGTCAGTCTGATAACCCGGCACGATCCGCGTTCGGCCACCTTCCTGCGGACCATCCGAGTCCAGAGCGGAGCAGGGCAGCGATGACTTCCAGCGATGCCTACTGGCGCCGGGCGCGGCGACTGACCTTTCTCCTGCTCATCTTCTGGCTGTTGGTCACGTTCGGACTCACCTGGTTTGCCCGTGACGTCAACGAAATCGTCATTCTCGGCTTCCCGCTGGGCTTTTACATGGCCGCCCAAGGCGCGCTGGTCATCTACCTGGCGATCATCTGGTGGTACAACCGGTGCATGAAGAAACTGGATGCTGAATTCGGCGTCGAGGAAGGCTAGAGGGACGTGTCCGCATTCCTGATCAGCGCCGCCCGGGCCACGGTAGAAATGCTAGGCCTGTGCATGCTCGGGCAAGGTATCCTTTTCCTGATCGCCGGCGGAAATCGCGGCAACAACCGGATATATCAGCTCTTCGACGTGATCACCCGTCCTCCCAGGCAACTGGTGGCGAAACTCATACCAGGGGTACCCAGTGCCGTTACCGTTGGTGTGCTGACCTTCGTAATCCTGCTCCTGCTCTGGGTCGGACTTGCTTTGGCGCGAAAGTTTATTTGACCAATCCGGCGATTCTGCTACAATGCGCCGCTCTCGGAGAGGTGGATGAGTGGTTTAAGTCGCACGCCTGGAAAGCGTGTGTAGGGTAATCCCCTACCGCGGGTTCGAATCCCGCCCTCTCCGCCAGAACACCAGCAAACACGGCCTTTACGGGCCGTTTTTGTTTTCTGCCCCTTATGGAATTTGTGGATCATGGGCACGAGTGGCGGTTCTGGTCCGTTGGCGTCGTCAGTTCTTTTGCCATCAGTGAATTCAACCATTTCCGGACACCCTTCCCGTTCGATCATTGTCCTTGCCGACAGCCTGTCGCTCGATGTCGTGGCCGGAGGCATAGAGAACGACAGTGAAAGGGCGATGCTGAAGAAACTTGGTCGCCTGGAAGGGCATGGTTACTACTTTGGCAAGCCGCTTCTTTCCTGCCAAGTGGCGCATCGTCTTGCCAACTGAAGCATTCCATCTATTTCCCGCCTGGAGTGCATCGGTATTCAGGAGTGATTTGAACACTGAACATCGGCCGGACAAGATGGTACGACAAGACATGGCTTTCGAATTTGGCCGTATTTTTGGCTCGACCGTAGCATTCCAGCAGAGGTGACTCCTCTTGGGGGGGGCGATGCCACGCCTGTATCGATCATGGCGAGCGATATTTAACAATACGGTAAAGATCGTTCTCGATAATCTATCCCGCGTTGAAGGAGTAGAGGTTATCTCCCGACGAATGATGCTGGAAATGAGAGAAACAAACGGAAAAAAATGAAGAGTCAGCTGGAAAAATACGTCGGGTGCATGGTCTGCCTGAACAAGGCAGCGTTCGAGAAACTCAAGGAACAAGCCGAACGCTCGGGTGAGTTCGTCGAGAACTACTTCCTGGTTGCGTCGGTCAGCCGGCAGATGCGCAAGCTGGTTTGCTATGGTGGAAACTTGCGGTTGATCGTGCCATTTTCCGATGTTGTGCTCGTCTGAGAGCCAGACTGGCCGGAGTAATGCGGGCAACAGTTTTCTTGTCAGGCACCGCTCCCTGACAGTATCAGGCGCATTTTTTGTTCATCGCCCCCTGCCCGGAAAACGGCGATTCAAACAAGAAAGCGCCGGCAAAGGCGCTTTCTCTTGATGCCCTGGCCGAGCAGTTGCTGACTTAGCCGCGCACCGAATCCGGCAGCTTGTCCTGGACCAGCTTGAGCAGCGGTCCGAAGACCTTGGGGGTGCCGGCGATGACGTTGCCGGTTTCGAGGTAGTTGGCGTCGCCGCGCAGGTCGCTGATCAGGCCACCAGCCTCCGAGATGAGCAGCGCACCGGCTGCCATGTCCCACGGTGACAGGCCGAACTCCCAGAAGCCGTCGTAGCGGCCGCAGGCGACGTAGGCGAGGTCGAGCGAAGCTGCGCCCGGACGGCGCTGGCCGGCAGTCTTTTCGGCCAGCTCCTTGAAGATGGCCAGGTAGAGGTCGATCTTGTCGAACATCCGGTACGGGAAGCCGGTACCGATCAGGGCTTCACCCAGTTTCGTGCGGCGCGAGACGCGAATGCGGCGTTCGTTGAGGAAGGCGCCAGCGCCCTTGCTGGCAGTAAACAGTTCGTTGCGGTTGGGGTCGAAAACGACTGCCTGCTCGATCACGTTGCCCTTGGCCAGGGCAATCGATACCGCGTATTGCGGCAAGCCGTGAATGAAGTTGGTCGTGCCGTCGAGCGGATCGATGATCCACTGGTATTCTCCATCGCGACCGCCCTTGCCGGCAGTGGTGCCGGACTCCTCTGCTAGAATGCCGTAGCCCGGATAAGCCTCCATCAAGGTTTCGATGATCGCTGCTTCGGCTGCTTTGTCGACCTCGGTGACGAAATCGTTGGGCTGCTTGGCCGTGACCTTGAGCAGATCGAGGTCGTTGGATGCGCGATTGATGATCTGGCCGGCGCGACGCGCCGCCTTGATGGCGATATTCAGGGCTGGATGCATGGGCTTAAAGAACTATCGGGTGGCCAGAGCCACCCGAATTAATTTTGAAAGATCGAATTTTACACCATGAACCCCGAAGTCCTGCTGTCACGTATCAGAGTCGTACTGTGTCGCCCGAGTCATCCGGGGAATATTGGTGCAGCCGCACGGGCCATGAAAACGATGGGTTTATCCCGCCTCTACCTGGTTACACCGAAGCAGTTTCCCGATCCCGAGGCCGATACGCGAGCGACCGGTGCGGTCGATTTGCTGGCACAGGCAACGGTGACCCCAACATTGAAGGATGCGTTGGCTGGCACCTCATTCGCTGTGGCGCTCTCTGCGCGCCAGCGCGATCTGGGGCCAGAACTCGGCGCACCGCGCGAAACCGTGGCACGCCTGCTGACGGAGGCAGAGGGCGGCGAGGTGGCACTCGTATTCGGCAATGAAACGGTCGGGCTAAACAACGACGAGATTCTGCACTGCCAGGCTGCGGTGACGATTCCGACAAATCCTGACTTCAGCTCGCTGAACCTGGGCTCGGCCGTTCAGGTGTTGTGCTACGAATGCCGGATGGCTGCCTTTGCGGCCAAGCCGCCCGTCAGTGCTCAGGGAACCACACCCTTTGCTTCACCGGTGGCTACCCATGACGAGGTCGAAGGGCTCTACGCCCACCTGGAAACGGTGATGACTGATACCGGATTTTTCAACCCGCAGCAGCCCGGGCGCTTGCTGCCCAAGTTGCGTCGCCTCTTCGGACGGATACGGCTGGAGAAGGACGAGATCAACATCCTGCGCGGCATTCTTTCCTCCACCCAGGTCAAGACCGGGCACGGCCGGAAGCGCTGATTGCCCTCAGGTAAAGTTGCTATGCATTTCGGCAGCCAGTGCATCAATCTCCGGCCGCAGATGACAGAATGTTTCTTCCAGCGTGGTTAGTTCCGTGGTCAGTTCCGGCTGGTCCTGCATCAGCCACTCGAAATGTCCGCCACTGAGCATGTTCGCTACGTAGATCAGGTCGGATAATGTGCGGATGGTGGTAGGCGTCGGGCGCATGTGATCATGGTCCACCGTGGCCTCGACAATCTCCTCCGGCAATCCCAGTGCGTTCAGCAACGAAACGCCGATGCTTTCATGCCATTGGATGATCAGGTACTTGATGGTGTCCGGACGGTGGCGCAGCTCTTCGTACTGCGTCGCCCGGTACAGCATGTAGAACGCGCCCAGGTCGTGTATCAGGCCGGCAAGCATGGCCTCATCGGGATTGATCCGGGTCAGTTTCTGGGCGATCACCTTGGCCGCGGCGGCACTCTTGACCGAGTGCTCCCAGAGCGAACGGGTAATGTCCGAAAATTCCGCCATTCCTTTGGCACGCATCAGTTGCGTCATGACGATGGAAAGCGCGGCAGTCCTGACCGCATTGAGGCCGAGTCGGGTAATGGCGGATTTGAGATCGACCAGTTCGCGTCCTTGAGGATTGAAAACTACTGAATTGGCCAGGTGAAGCAATTTCGCCGAAATCAATGGCTCAACCGATACGGCATGGGCAATGTTGGCAATGCTCTGCTCCGGATCGTTCAGAAGCCGGCGCAGGCGTAGCACTGCATCGAAATAGGTCGGGAATACAACCTCGCCGGAAAGCTCCTTGGCAATATCGGCCAGCATCAGGAAACGCTGTGCCTTAAGGGCATCACCCTTCTTGTCGTGGTCGTTGGGATCGGCAGTTGTTGTCATGGACGAATTATTCAACAAAAACCCCGCCTTGTGGGCGGGGTCCGTGTTTCCTTTTCAGGAATCTCTGGTGGGTGCTGAGGGGCTCGAACCCCCGACATTCGCCTTGTAAGGGCGACGCTCTACCAACTGAGCTAAGCACCCCAAAGAAATTAGTTGCAGGCGTCCTTCAGGCCCTTGCCAGCGCGGAACTTCGGCGACTTGGCGGCCTTGATCTGCAGGGTCTTGCCGGTGCGCGGGTTGCGGCCGGTACGGGCAGCACGCTCGCCGACGTAGAAGGTGCCGAAGCCAATCAGGCTCACGGAGTCGCCGGCCTTCAGGGCGCCCTTGATGGCGTCAACGGCGGCATCCAGCGCACGGCCGGCAGCGGCCTTGGAAATATCTGCCTGCGAAGCGATGGAGTCAATCAGTTCAGTCTTATTCATTTAAGTCCCCTAATGGATGGATTTGGAGTGGTGAAAACTTTGCGAGGACGGATTTATATCTCCGGCGAAATCCTTGTGTCAAGCGGATTTTCGCGGGATTTCAGAGCGTGGACGAGAAAGGAAAGGTGCCTAACTTAATACGTCGGCATCCTTTCCTTGAAAATCAATGAGTAAGAACGGTTGGTGCAGAGGTCGCATCAGTAGTCGGCTGAACCGCCGAATCCGCAACGACCGGCTCCGGAAGGGCATCAGGCATGCGTTCCAAGGCACGTTCCAGCACCTGGTCAATCCACTTGACCGGGACGATTTCGATCTTGTTCTTGATGTTGTCGGGGATCTCGGTGAGATCCTTGACGTTCTCTTCCGGAATCAATGCCATCTTCAGGCCGCCGCGGACGGCCGCCAGCAGTTTCTCCTTGAGGCCGCCAATCGGTAGTACTTCGCCGCGCAGGGTGATCTCACCGGTCATGCAGACGTCGCAACGCACCGGAATGCCCGTGTAGGACGAAACTAGTGCAGTCGTCATGGCGCCGCCGGCGGAAGGGCCGTCCTTGGGCGTGGCACCTTCCGGAACGTGGATGTGAATGTCCATCTTCTCGAAAGCCTCGTCCTTGATGCCGAGGCGACGAGCACGGGCACGCACGACAGAGCGGGCAGCTTCGACCGATTCCTTCATGACGTCGCCCAGCGAGCCGGTGCGGATGATGTTGCCTTTGCCAGGCATGATGGCGCATTCGATGGTCAGCAACTCGCCGCCGACTTCCGTCCAGGCCAGACCGGTAACCTGACCGACCTGGTTTTCCTTTTCGGCCATGCCGAAGCTGTAGCGGCGGACGCCGAGGAACTTATCGAGGTTTCGGGCGTTGACTGCAACTTTCGTATCGCGCTTCTTGAGCACCAGGGTCTTGACGACCTTGCGGCAGATCTTGGAAATTTCACGTTCCAGCGCACGCACGCCGGCTTCCCGGGTGTAGTAGCGGACGATGTCGCGTACTGCACTGTCGGCAACGGCGATCTCGGTCTTCTTCAAGCCGTTGTTCTTGATCTGCTTGGGTAGCAGATAGCGCATGGCGATATTGACCTTCTCGTCTTCCGTGTAGCCGGACAGGCGGATTACTTCCATCCGGTCGAGCAGTGGTGCCGGGATGTTGAGCGTATTGGCAGTGGCTACGAACATTACGTCGGAAAGGTCGAAATCGACTTCGACGTAGTGGTCCTGGAAGGTGTGGTTCTGTTCAGGATCGAGCACTTCGAGCAGCGCAGAAGAGGGGTCGCCGCGGAAATCCTGGCCGAGCTTGTCTACTTCGTCGAGCAGGAACAACGGGTTACGCACGCCGACCTTGGTCAGGCTCTGCAGAATTTTGCCCGGCATCGACCCAATGTAGGTCCGGCGGTGACCGCGGATTTCAGCCTCGTCACGGACGCCGCCCAAGGCCATGCGGACGAACTTGCGGTTCGTCGCCTTGGCGATGGATTGGCCGAGCGAGGTCTTGCCGACACCCGGAGGGCCGACCAGGCAGAGGATCGGCGCCTTGACCTTGTCGACGCGCTGTTGGACCGCGAGATACTCGACGATGCGTTCCTTGACCTTGTCGAGGCCGTAGTGGTCGGAATCAAGCACCTTCTCGGCTTCGCGCAGATCCCTGCTGATGCGCGTCTTCTTGCGCCACGGCAGGCCAATCAGCGTTTCGATGAAATTCCGGACGACGGTGGCTTCGGCCGACATCGGCGACATCAGGCGCAGCTTCTTCAACTCGCCCTCGGCCTTGGCCAAGCCTTCCTTGCTCATCCCTGCAGCCTTGATCTTCTTGTCCAGTTCCTCGAGATCGGCACCTTCTTCGCCTTCGCCGAGTTCCTTCTGGATGGCCTTGACTTGCTCGTTCAGGTAGTACTCGCGTTGGCTCTTTTCCATCTGGCGCTTGACGCGGCCGCGGATGCGTTTTTCGACCTGCAGGATGTCGATTTCAGCTTCGAGTTGTGAGAGCAGGCGGTCGATCCGCTCTCGGATGCTTTCCATCTCCAGGACTTCCTGCTTCTGCTCGAGCTTGAGCGGCAGGTGGGCAGCGATCGTGTCAGCCAGACGGCCGGCATCTTCGATACCGGCGATCGACGAGAGTACTTCCGGGGGAATCTTCTTGTTCAGTTTGACGAACTGGTCGAACTGGGCCACCACGGCGCGGCGCATGGCCTCGATTTCGTGGTCCTCGACACCCGGCTGCTGCAACGGCGTTGCAGTAGCCATGAACAGGGAGGCTTGCACCTCGATGGCTTCAACGCGCGCGCGCTGGGTGCCTTCGACGAGCACCTTGACGGTGCCATCGGGCAGCTTAAGCATCTGCAGGATGTTGGCCATGCAGCCGATACGGTAGAGGTCTTCCGGCTCCGGTTCGTCCTTGGCGGCCGATTTCTGGGCGACGAGCAGGATGTTCTTGCCGCCTTCCATAGCCAATTCGAGGGCCTTGATCGACTTCGGGCGGCCGACGAACAGCGGGATGACCATGTGCGGAAAGACCACGACATCGCGCAGCGGCAGCAGCGGCAGTTCGACGGTTTCCGGGAGTGTGTTGGGGTTCGACATTACGATGCCTTTGAAATAGGTATGTGCCCCCTAATTGGGGACGGGAAACCGCAATTCAAGCCCCGGCTCAGTTTGAGCCGGAAACCTTGGGCTGGTCAGCGTAAATGAGCAAAGGCGGAGTGTCGCCGGAAATCATGTTTTCGTCGATGACCACCTTTTCGACATTCTCCATCCCCGGGAGTTCGTACATCGTGTCGAGCAGGGCGTGTTCGATGATCGAGCGCAATCCGCGGGCGCCGGTCTTGCGCTCCAGTGCCTTTTTGGCAATGGCCGACAGGGCGGCAGGACGGATTTCCAGTTCGACGTCTTCCATCGAGAAAAGCTTCTGGTATTGCTTGAGCAGCGCGTTCTTTGGCTCGGTCAGGATCTGCACCAGTGCCGATTCCTCGAGTTCCTTGAGTGTTGCGACGACCGGCAGGCGACCGATCAGTTCGGGAATCAGGCCGAACTTGATCAGGTCTTCCGGTTCGACGTCCTGCAGAGTCTTGCCGATGGCCTTGCCATCGTCCTTGCTCTTGACCTCGGCGCCAAAGCCGATGCCGCCCTTTTCGGAGCGGTTGCGGATGACCTTTTCCAGACCGTCGAAGGCGCCGCCACAAATGAACAGGATGTTGGTGGTGTCGACCTGGACGAAGTCCTGGTTCGGGTGCTTGCGGCCACCCTGCGGCGGAATCGAGGCAGTGGTGCCTTCGACCAGCTTGAGCAGGGCCTGCTGGACACCTTCACCGGAAACGTCGCGGGTGATCGAGGGGTTGTCGGACTTGCGGGAAATCTTGTCGATTTCGTCGATGTAGACGATGCCCTGCTGCGCTTTTTCGACGTCGTAGTCGCACTTCTGCAGCAGCTTCTGGATGATGTTCTCGACGTCTTCGCCGACGTAGCCGGCTTCGGTCAGCGTGGTGGCATCGGCCATCACGAACGGAACGTTAAGCAGGCGGGCCAGAGTCTGGGCGAGCAGGGTCTTGCCCGAACCGGTCGGGCCGATGAGCAGGATGTTGCTCTTGGCCAGTTCGACGTCATCGGCGTTGCGGGCCGTGTGGCGCAAACGCTTGTAGTGGTTGTAGACAGCCACTGACAGGATGCGCTTGGCGACTTCCTGGCCGATCACGTACTGGTCGAGGATGGAGCTGATCTCGCGCGGCGTCGGCAGGTCGGAGCGACCGGCCTTGGCCGCTTCTTCCGGCAGTTCGTCGCGGATGATGTCGTTGCACAGTGCGATGCACTCGTCACAGATGAACACCGACGGGCCGGCGATGAGCTTTTTGACTTCGTGCTGGCTCTTGCCGCAGAAGGAGCAGTAGAGCAGTTTTTCCTGGCCGCCTTTAGACATCTGTATCTCCCGGGTCAAGCCGCGTCGCGGCGAGTCAGAACCTTGTCAATCAAACCGTATTCTGCCGCTTCAGTGGCAGAAAGGAAGTTGTCGCGGTCAGTATCCTTTTCGATGCGTTCCAGCGGCTGGCCACTGTGTTCGGCCATGATGCGGTTCAGGCGATCGCGGATCGAGAGGATTTCCTTGGCGTGGATGGCGATGTCCGAGGCCTGGCCCTGGAAGCCGCCCAGCGGCTGGTGGATCATCACGCGGGAATTGGGCAGGGCGAAACGCTTGCCCTTGGAGCCAGCGTTCAGCAGGAAGGCGCCCATCGAGGCGGCCTGGCCGATGCACAGCGTCGACACGTCCGGCTTGATGAACTGCATGGTGTCGTAGATCGACATCCCGGCAGTCACCGAGCCGCCCGGCGAGTTGATGTAGAAGTAGATGTCCTTGTCCGGATTTTCCGCTTCGAGGAACAGCAGCTGGGCAACGACCAGGTTGGCGCTGGCATCGTTCACCGGGCCGACAAGAAAGATCACCCGCTCCTTCAACAGGCGCGAATAGATGTCGTACGCGCGTTCGCCGCGTCCGCTCTGTTCAACCACCATCGGGACGAGGCCCAGAGCCTGCGGATCCCAGTTGCTTGCGTTGTCGATATTCATGTCAGCCCTTGTGTGTTGCCTATTGGTTACATTCAAGACGATTGTCGCATTTGCGACAGTGTCGAGATTACTGCTTCTGACCCATCAGTTCATCAAAAACTGCAGTCTTGTCGGTGACCTTGGCTTTGCTCAGGACCCACTCGACCACGTTGTTTTCGATCGCCACGCCTTCAACTTCCTGAAGGCGTTGCGGCTGGGCGTAATACCAGCGGATGACTTCTTCCGGATGCTCGTAGCTCTGGGCAGTTTCCTCGACCATCGTCCGAACCTGTTCCGGGGTTGCCTGAAGCTTCTCCGTTTTCACAACCTCAGCAAGGATCAGGCCAAGGGTGACGCGACGCTTTGCCTGGTCGGCAAACCACTCGGGCTGGATCGGCATGTCCTTGATCTTCATGCCGCGCTGTTCCATGTCGTGGCGGGCAGTTTGCATCAGGCGCTGGATTTCCATGTCGACGAGAGCGACCGGGACGGTGATCGGGTTGGCTTTGAGCAGGACTTCCATGACCTGGTCCTTCAGCTTGCCTTCGATGCGGCGCTTCACTTCGCGCTTCAGGTTGGCTTCGATCTCGCTGCGCATCTTGGTGACGTCGCCATCGGCGATACCCATGCTGGTGGCGAATTCAGCGTCCAGTTCCGGCAGGACCGGTGCCTGGACCTGCTTGACGGTGATGTCGAACTGGACGGTCTGGCCAGCCAGGTCGGCGGCGTGGTAATCGGCCGGGAAGGTCAGGTCAAAGGTCTTGGCATCGCCAGCCTTGGCGCCTTCAACGGCATTTTCGAAATCGGGCAGCATCATGCCCTGGCCGAGAACGAACGGGTAATCGTTGGCCTGGCCACCCGGGAACGGCACGCCGTCCTTCTTGCCGAGGAAATCGATGACGACGCGGTCTTCCTTGGCGGCGGCACGGTCAGTGTCGGCGTAGGTGACGCGCTGCTTGCGCAGGATGTCGAGAGTCTTGTCGACTTCGCCAGCGCCGACTTCCAGCACCGGACGCTCGACTTCGGAGGTCGACAGGTCGCCCGGGGCGAATTCCGGATAAACCTCGAAGACGGCGTAGAACTCGAGATGGGACTTGCTTTCGGAATCCTTGGTCTCGATGCGCGGATTGCCGGCGACGCGCAGCTTCTGTTCGCTGACGGCTTCAACGAAGACGCGGTCGAGTTGTTCCGACAGCACTTCATGGCGGGCCTGGTCGCCATACTGCTGCTTGACGATGGAGAACGGGACCTTGCCCGGGCGGAAACCGGGCATCTTGATGTTCTTGCCCATGCGCTTGAGGCGCTGATCCATTTCCTTCTCCACATCGGCGATGGCGATGGAGAGGTCGAGGCGGCGTTCGAGTTCGCTAGCTTGTGCAGTAGTTGCTTCCATGAGTATTCCTTGTGACTACGGAGCCGAAAAAATAAAGCTGACAATAATATCATGCCTCGCGCGCTTGCCGGTTGCTTCGCTTCCCGGGAACGCATGCGTCGATTCAGCCGCAATAGCTGTAGACAGGAGCAATGGAAGTTCGTACAATGCGCGCCTTCTTCGACGGCGGCTGTAGCTCAGTTGGTAGAGTCCCGGATTGTGATTCCGGTTGTCGTGGGTTCGAGCCCCATCAGTCGCCCCAGTACATAGCTTCATCAAGCACCATGAAGCACCAGAAACCCCGATAGCCAAAGGCTTTCGGGGTTTTTGCTTTGTAGCATCCGGCACCATCAAACCCCATCCCAATACCGAAAGTCTGTCGGTACACTTGACGGTAGTCGCAAAAGGGGTGACGGTACACGTCAAATTGACGGTATCAGGGAGGCGCAATGGCGACCGACAAGCTCACAACCGTATCGATCAAGCAGGCAAAACCGGCTGAAAAGCCCTACAAATTGACCGACGGCGGCGGCATGTATTTGCTGGTCGATACCAAGGGCGGCAAATACTGGCGGCTCGATTACCGCTTTGCTGAAAAGCGCAAGACCCTGGCCTTGGGCGCTTACCCTGAAGTCACTCTTGAAGAAGCACGCAAGGCCCGCGACAAGGCCCGCAAGCAGATCAAGCAGGACATAGATCCCAGTGAGCAGCGCAAGGTCAGCAAGCTGACGGCAGCGCATCGGGCGGCCAATAGCTTTGAAGCTGTCGCCCGCGAATGGCATGCAGAATTTTCACCGACCTGGACCAAGCATACGCAGGAAAAGAATCTGCGCATCTTCGTGGTCTATGCCTTTCCCTGGATAGGGAGTCGACCGATTGCCGAGGTCACGGCGCCCGAGCTGCTGGCGATCATTCGGCGAGTCAAGGACATGGGTTATCTCGACACAGCACACCGCCTGCGAATGACTGCCGGGCAGGTGTTCCGCTATGGCATCAGTACCGGCCGCTGCGAACGCGACATATCGGCCGACCTGCGCGGCGCCATCCCGCCACAACGGAAGAAACACTACGCGGCGATTACCGATCCTGCAGAGTTCGGCAGGTTGCTGCGCGACATCTGGGCCTACCAGGGCAGCCTGATTACCTGTTCCGCGTTCCGGCTCTCTGCGCTGTTCGGCCTGCGTCCTGGCGAGGTCCGCAACCTGGAATGGTCCGAGGTTGATCTTGATGCCAAGTTGATCCGCATCCCCCTGGGCAAGATGAAGGCGCGACGGTTGCATGTCGTTCCATTGGCCGACCAGGCGGCGCTGATCCTGGAGGAATTGAAGCCCTTGACCGGGGCAGGGCGGTTCTGTTTTCCGGGGCTGCAGAGCCGTGATCGGCCCATGAGCGAGAACACCATCAACGCGGCGCTGCGCCGCCTGGGCTACGACACCCAAAGCGAGCAGTCGGCGCACGGTTTCCGGAGTTCGTTTTCCACGATGGCGCATGGGTCCGGTCTGTTCCGGCCGGAGGTCGTCGAGGTGCAGCTCGCCCACAAGCACGGCGACGCGGTGCGCCTGGCCTATGACCGGGGCGACTTCCTTGAGGAGCGGCGCAAGCTTATGGCCTGGTGGGCTGGCCAGTGCGACCAGATGCGGAATGGTGCCGAGATCATTCCACTTGGAGCTGTTGCGTGATGAAGATCAAGCTTAAAGGCATGGACGGCGATATCAAGGCCATGGTCGAGTCGGTTGCGTATGCGGCCGAACTTCACCGATTGCATCCGGACCTGGCCGCTGTTCCCGCGTTTTCGCCTGAAGCTCAGGAAATTGCGCAGCTATTTGTTGCTGGTTTTCCAAAGCCAGAGCAAATACCCAACCCACCAGGTGGATGGCCTGAGTATTTTCAGTTCATGGCGCATGAAGCTGTCAACGTGAATGACAGGCGTCACCGGGATGAAATGCGAGATCGTGTGTGCACCACATTGCTGCATGGTGGCGCTCTCAATGTTGCTGAGAGGGCCTGGCTGATCTACGTTTTGTCCAAACTGAAGGAACTCCCCCACGAATCAAAAGGGCGGGCGATCAAAGGTAATGAACGGATTGAGTTCATGCTGCAGCTCATAGGCTTCATTGAGTATGAAGAACGTAAAGCCGGCGAATACAAGCCTGGGGATGTAACGAAAAGGCTGCACGACGCAGCAGAGCACTTCGGCAAAGGCTTTGAGACGGTGAACGCCATGTACAAATCGAAGGCGTTTAAGCGGCTGCGCAAAAATCTCGCCGAAAGGGGAAATATTGAACGTGCATTGTTTACCAAGACAACAATTTAGCGCGCTCCTACATTGCCGCCATGCACCCAGCGACACCATCCCGGCGTCGTGGGTTCCTACCAAGGAAAAGCCATGGCCCGCATCATTATCCCGCCCGCATTGGCGGCGTTTGACTCTCTCCCTGATTCAGCCCTGATCGATGTCAAGGTGTTTTCCGGTGTCTTCGGATGCTCGGAAAACACTGTCTGGCGCCGCTATGGCGCCCTGGCCATCAAGGTATCCCCGCAGCAGACCCGCTGGCGTGTCGCCGATGTGCGAAAGGCGCTGGCTGACTTGAGTAAGCCCGGGCAGGCGGCGGCATGAAAACTGCGCTTGACCAGTCCGGTCGACCGTGGCAATCTCGGTCCCCGGTGCTCAACACACCTCAACTAGCGGTATCCGCTCCCGTCAGTCTCAGCGGATTTTTTACGTCCATAGGTTTCGTCCGTGTCGGCTTCTTGCCGTCATGGCTTGCTCAATGGTCGGGTAGTGCGCAGTCATGCAATAGCCTTCGGGTAAAAGCTGCGAGCGGTCTAGTTGCCGTGTTGAAGTACCTGACCACCCCTCAACAGGGTGGCTATTCAACGAACCAACTAGGAGGCCATCATGGCTGATACCAAAACCCGGGGCGCGGGCGAACGCCAACCTTCCCAGCTTTCTCGCATCAACCCGCTGATCGATCAGCACGGCGATCCGGTACATGTCCAGACTGTCCTGGGGCTACTGTCGTTTCTGATTCTGGACGCAACAGAGAAGAGCATCACTCTTTCGGATGACGATGCGCATGGTTTGGCGCTAATCCTTGAGACCTGTAAGGCTGCGCTCGCGAATTTGCCAAGAAATGAGGTGCGCCATGGCTGATTTTCAGACATCGCTGCCCCTGGTTTTCGAGCTTGCACGCAAGGTACAGGAAACCGGCAGAGCCAAAGACCTGTCGCGCACGTTCTCAGGGACCGAGGAAGAAATATCCAGCTATCACAGCAATCTGAGGTCTGCAGCAGATGGTTTGGCAGACGCTGTTTGTGTCATTGGCCAGTTGATGACCAAGCAAGATGGCGAAGGGCTGGAAGACGATCAGATGTTCCGCCTGGGCTGGCTGTTGGTAACGATTGGAGAAATGTCGAACGTGCTCAGTGGTGAGCTATTTGCCATTTCCGAGCGTTCGCAAGCGGGAGGCGTCCATGGCTGAATTCAACGCATCCCGCGACAAGGCAGCCTTGATCATGCAGGCCATTGCCCACGCAGCAGACTCTGCCGATGAAGATTGCGGCGACGTCCAGAAGTCGAGCAACTGGCTGATCCTGATCGAAGCGGCGGCCAACCATGCACATTACCTGCTGACAGGGAACAACCTGGTCGAGGTGAACGATGGCGCGTGATTCCAAAACAGGATGCTTGCACGGTATGACGCCGATTCCACCCGGTAAAACGGTGAGTGACCTTCTTCCGGTCTATTCCAAGGCCGACAACGAGGTGCATCTTGGCGCTCCGAACCCCGAGTGTGCGAGCTGCCGGAAACCATTCAACGCGTTGCGCAAACGGCGCAAGGCCGTCCGGATGTATCCAGTTCGTTCAATGGTTCCGGTGGTTTTTGCTTTCGATATCTGTGGGCGCTGCCTGGCGTTGTACCAGGCAGGCGGCGCATCCCGCGATGGAGTGCTTGCATCTGTCGAAGCGTATTGCGACGGGGAGGAGGCTGCACAATGACCGCCTTCTATCCTGATGATTTCCGCAAAGCCCTGGGGCTGGCCGGCTTGGCTATGCGCAAGGGCGAGCTGATTGCCGATGGTGTGTTGCATCGCTACCAGGTGGAGGGCGACAAGGCCGGCAGCAAGAACGGCTGGTACGTACTCAATATCGATGCGCAGCCTTTCGGGGCTTTTGGTTCCTGGAAAACAGGCCAGTCTGAAACTTGGTCGCCTTTGTCAGCCGAGGCGATGACCGAGGCCGAGCGGATGGCGATGACTGCACGGGTCGCCGCGGCGAAGTTGGCCCGCGATGCCGAGCAGGCAGCGGTCCATACATCGGCACGGCAGCGGGCTCAAGGTCTGTGGGAGAAGGCAGGGCCCGCTGATGGTTCCCATGCCTATCTGGTCAAGAAGGGCGTTCCTGCCTATGGGATCAAGCTGCTCCGGCAGCAGTTGGTTGTTCCTCTACGCGATGTCGACGGCACGCTGCACAGCCTGCAATTCATCGGGGCGGATGGCCGCAAGACCTTCCTGACCGGTGGGCGCAAGCGGGGTTGTTATCACGCTATCGGCAGACCGGCGGCGGCGCTCTGTATCTGCGAGGGCTACGCTACCGGTGCGACCATCTACCAGGCTACCGGCAACGCGACGGCGGTGGCCTTCGATGCTGGCAACCTGCAGCCGGTGGCCAAGGCTTTGCGTCAGAAGTTCCCTCGCCTGACCTTGGTCATTGCAGCCGACAACGACACCGAAACGCCGGGCAACCCTGGTCTGACGGCGGCGCAGGCGGCGGCGCGGGCGGTTGGTGCGGTGCTGGCTGTACCTGCCTTCGGGGAGGTGGCCCGTGTCTGATCGTTCCGACTTCAACGATATGGCTAGGGTGGCAGGCGGCGGCGCCGTGGCGGCAGTAATTACTTCAGCCATTGCCACACATCAGGCACCCCAAGAAAGCGCTACCGGGCGCGATTCTGAGGTTCGCCACATTGGCGAGAACTGGCCCGATCCGATCCTCCCCGGAAAAGTACCGGTGCCGGATATTCCGGTCGACGTGTTGCCGACCTGGGTCAAGGATATGGCGGGGGCCGTGGCTGAATCGACACAGACCCCGCCTGCCTTGGCTGTGATGGTGGCGCTGTCGGTGCTCGCTACCTGCCTGCATCGGCGGTTCGAGGTGGCGCCCTGGGGCGAGGATGACGACTACACCGAGCCATTGAGTTTGTGGACCCTGACGGCGCTGCCCAGCGGCAGCCGGAAGACTGCAGTCATTGGTGCTTTGGCGGCGCCCTTGGTCTATTGGGAAAAGCTCGAACGCGACCGCTTGCGTCCTGAGATCGCACGGTCGCACGCCGGGCGGTTGGTGGCCAAGAAGCGTATCGAGAAGCTGACCAAGGATGCGGTCAATGCCGAGAACGACCAGGACCGTGAACGCATCCGCAAGCTGATCGAGGAAGAGGAAAACACCATGCCGCCCGAGGTCAGGGCGCCTCGCCTATTTACTGGCGACGTGACCGCCGAGCGGTTGCAGGCGCTCCTCGTGGAACACGCCGAGCGCATGTCAGTGCTCAGCGACGAGGCAGGGATATTCCTGATTATGGCCGGGATGTATTCGGGCGGTATGGCGAGCCTGGATGTGTTCCTGCAGGGCCATGCCGGCACACCTATGCGGGTGGATCGTGCCGACCGCTGCGCCCACGTCGACCGGCCGGCCTTGACCTTTGGCCTGGCGTTGCAGCCGGGCGTGCTGGCCGATGTGGCGAGCAGCCGGCGCTTCAGGGATAGTGGCCTGCTGGCCCGCTTCCTGTTCGCCATGCCGGACAGCAATGTGGGCAAGCGTGATGTGCGGCGGCGCTGGGCAATCCCCAGCTACATACAGAAGGAATACGAGCACCGACTGCATGGGCTGCTCGACGGTCGCCAGCAGGTGGCCAGCAAGCCCCGAGTGCTTGGCCTGACCGATCCTGCCCGCGAGGTATGGCTCGACTTCGCGGCTGAGATCGAGACGCAGCAGGGCGAGCGCGGCGCGATGGAATCCATAGCCGACTGGTCAAGCAAACTGCCGGGCGCGGCGGCGCGGATTGCGGCGCTGCTCGAACTGGCAGAGTCCGGGCCCGCTGCTGAGAGCGTGAGCCTTGAAGCCACTGAGAAAGCGGTGCGACTCTGCCGTCTGCTGATTGACCACGCGCATGCGGCGTTCGGCCTGCTGGGTGCGGATGCGACCGATACCGACGCGACGGCGATTGTGAAATGGGCGCGGGATGGTGGCATGTTGTCGTTCAGCAGACGGCAATGCCAGAAAGCCATGGAGGGCAGGTTCAGGAGTATCGAGCGCCTGGAGAAAGCCCTTGAGCGCCTGGCGCAGAGTGACGTGGCAAGGATAGACAAGGTGCCAAACAAGGGCGCACCACCTACCACCATGATCCGGATGAACCCCAAGCTGTTTGTCGAGAAAGGCTAGTCTGTCGCCATGAAACCTATATTAAGTATCTTTATCTTTATATTCAGGTGCTTGCATGTTGGAAAGTATAGACACACGACAAAGTCGACAAACTCGACAAACTGCCCAAGAAATAAGCGTCTGTCGACTTTGTCGACATTGTCGATTGTCGGTAGCAACCGGTTTTGTCGGTGGGGAGGGGGGTGGAAAAGTCCAGAACCCATGAGCCAAAGACCGGGCCCTCCTAGCTCTGTGCAGCGCCGCGAAATGGATAGGGGGGGGTTATGAACCTTGATACTGCGAGGTATTGGCGATGAAAAAAACCAACTCTTTCGTTGACGAACTGCATGCCGCGATGCCAACGCCCCAGGCCCAGCTTCTATTGGTGGCGTGCCTGGCGAAATACGCTGGGCAGACGATCTACATTCCAACCGAACCAAAACAGGCGCGCCGCGTTCGGGCAGCTACAAACATGCTGGCAAACGGCATGCGCCCTGCCGACATTTCCGCGGCTATCGTCTGTCGTTTCAATGTCTCGCAACGTACCGCGGAAAGGGACGTACAAAACGCAAGAAATTTTTCGGAGAAAAATGACGCTGTCTCTCAATAGGATGCGTCTGTGAAAAGTTTCATTGAAAACGATTCTACGAGCAAGCCTGCACCTAGAGGTGATTACGAGCTGGCCAGAGCAAAGCGCCAGTTGGAAAAGCTCCTAGTGCAAGAAGGCGCGTCAAAGAGGGAGGCTTTGAAGCAGGTTTCCCTACAGTTCAATACCGAAAGGAATAGAAATGAATGTAGTTGAAATCGTCACAAAAGGCTTGGAAGGCATCGAGAGCAGCGTTAATACGTTCAAACAGGCTGCGCGAAAAGAAATCAATGAGATGAAGGATAGTCAGCGCGAATTTGCTGACCGTCTGCTTGGCCTTGAGCAGAAGGGTTCCGCCTGGTCTGTCGATTCAGTAAGCGCCGGTGGCGCTAGCGGCAGCCTAGGCAATAAGGTCTGGAAATCCATTCAAGACAATGGCGACCTGCTCTCCAAGACCGACAAACTGCGTATTGAAATCAAGGCCGCTGGCGATGTGACCGGCACCAGTTCTGTCCGAATCATTCAATCGGGTGGCGTAAGCGCACCGGCAGGAATGATTCTTGGCGTACAAAACGCCTTCCCCACTCGCACCATTGGCGCAACCTCGGCCATCGAGTATTCACGTTATACCGGCATTGAAGGCGCTGCTGCCGTACAAGCGGCTGAAGGCGATGCTAAGGCCGCTGTTCGTCCAACCTTTTCCCTGATCACTCAGGCCGGTATCACCATTGCCGGCTATGCCAAGGTTTCCAAGCAAGCCCTGACTGACTCCAACGAGTTGCAGCGTGCTATCGATGTGACCCTGCGCCGTTCTATTGGCACCACCCTTGATTCAACGCTGAATACTGGCACCTGGGGCGGGGCGGCTGGTCTGCTGGCCCATTCGACAGCTTATACCTCGCTAGTTTATACCTCGCTCGTTGATGCTGCCTCTGAAGGTGTGGCAACGATGCAAGTGGCTGGTTTCAATCCGGACACGGTTGTTCTAAATCCGGCTGATTGGCTGGCTATCTGCGTCGCTAAGGCGAGCGGCTCGGGTGAATACCTATCCGGGGCTTATCTCGCCCCCCTTCCCGAACTGCTGCGCGGCCTGCGTGTGGTGCTGTCTTCGACTGTGACCGCTGGCAAGGTTCTTCTTGCTGATTCAAGCCAACTTGAACTGCTGATTGTCGATGACATGACCGTCGAAATCGGCACCTCTGGTGATGATTTCACCAAGAACGTGCGCACCATTCTGGGGGAAATGCGAGTTATCCCGACCTTCCGCGCTGTTGGTGCCGCTCGCCTGATCACACCTAAGGTCTAGACATAAACGGGGCTGGCCCAGCTAGCCCCGCTCATCGAAAGGAATCGAAATGAATGCAGAACGTAGCGCCCTGGCCGCATCCCTGTTGCAGCTTCGCCTTGAGTTGATCCGCATGCAGGTTCGCGAACTTGCTGAGCGGATCAAGCAGCTTTAAGAATTGTCATGCTTAAGTTGACGGTACACTTGGCGGTATTTTATTTCTCCTGATTCTTTGGGGCTTTGCGGGTAGGGCGTTTTCGGGTTTTGTTCGAGCCCCATCAGTCCCCAGAATTTAACCCCCGCACGCCGCAAGGTTTGCGGGGGTTTTCACTTTGGAGCTGGCGCAAGATGATCGATCCCGTTTTTTCCGGCCTGCAACCGGCGTCCGTCTGGGCGCATTTTGCGACACTTTGCGCCGTGCCACGGGCTTCCAAGCACGAGGCGGCGCTGCGCGATCGCCTCTGGCAATGGGCGACGGAACGGGGGCTGAATGTTACGGGCGATGCCGCCGGGAACCTGATTTTCAGGAAGCCGGCGACGGCCGGGCGGGAGCAGGCGCCGGGCGTGGTCCTGCAGGCGCATCTGGACATGGTTTGCCAGAAGAATGCGGACAGCGACCACGATTTTTCGCGCGATCCCATCGTTCCAGAACTGCGCGATGGCTGGCTGGTCTGCGACAAAACGACACTGGGCGCCGACAACGGCATCGGCGTGGCGCTGATTCTGGCCGTGCTGGAGAACGATTCCCTTGAACATGGGCCGCTCGAAGCGTTGCTGACGGTCGATGAAGAGGCTGGCATGGGCGGCGCGCGCGGTCTGGAGGCAGGCGTGCTGCAGGGGCGTCTGATGCTGAATCTGGATACCGAGGACTGGGGCGAGTTCTATCTCGGGTGTGCCGGTGGGCTGGACGTCAATGTTGCGCGGGCCGGATCGGCCGAGCCGGTGCCGGCCGGCCATGTCGTCCGCCGAATTTCGATGGAGGGCATGCGCGGCGGGCATTCCGGCGTCGATATCCACGAGGAACGGGGCAATGCGATCAAGCTGCTGGTGCGCGTGCTGCGCGAACTGGAGGGCGCGTTTTCCCTCTGCCTGTCCGAACTGAAAGGCGGCACGGCGCGCAACGCCTTGCCGCGCGAGGCTGCGGCAGTGATCGCCCTGCCGGCGGGCGAGGGGGGCCGGCTGGCGACGGCCGTGGCTGAAATCGAAAGCAGGCTGAAGGTTGAGTTCTGCGGTGTCGATGACGGGCTGCGCTTGAACCTTGCGGCCGGCACCGCCGACGCGCTGCTCGCGCCGGCCGACCAGAGAGTCTGGCTGGCGACACTGCATGCCGCCCCGCATGGCGTGCGCCGGATGAGCCGCCGGGTGCCGGGCGTCGTTGAAACCTCGAATAATCTCGGCATGGTCGATGTGCACCCGAATGGGGGCGCGTGCAACTTCATGGTGCGTTCGCTGCTGGAGAGCGGCAGCCTGGCGCTGGCTGACGAGATCGCCAGCCTGTGGGCGCTTTCCGGGACGCACGTCGAAAAAGAGGGTTTTTATCCGGGCTGGGCGCCTAATCCCGCATCGCCGCTGCTCAAGGTCTGCCAGGCCGTCTATCGGCGGGATTTCGGGGCTGACTCCAAAGTACAGGTGGTGCACGCCGGCCTGGAATGCGGCATCATCGGGGCCAAGTATCCGGGCATGGATACCGTGTCGTTCGGACCGACCATACGCGGCGCGCACGCGCCGGGCGAGCGGGTCGAAATCGCATCGGTGGACAAGTGCTGGCGGCTGCTGACGGCCATTCTGGCCGCCTTGCGCTGATTGGAGGCAGGCATGAAAACAGTTCTGATTTTGTTGTCGCTGGCCGTTCTGGCCGGCTGTGGCATCGAGCCTGCCGGCACGGCAGCCACGGCTGCGGCCGCGAAGAAGCAGGAAGTCGAACAGGCGCAGGCGACGATGGCGCGGGTCCAGCGCGATCTGGAGGCGGCCAATCAGCAGATGGCGCAGCGCGCCGCGCAGGCCGAGGCGGCGGGCAAGTAGTAGGCTTCGGCGGTGACGGCCGGGCAAATGCTACGGTCGGCCCCAAAAAAGGGCAAAAATCAAAATTCCTGCAGCGCGGTCAGCGCCGGCGTATGGCTTCGCGGCGGGCGAGGCCGAGCTTGGTCGAGCGTTCCATCTTTTGCACGAAAGCCGGGAAGTCGAGGCCGAACTTGGCGCGCAGTTCCTTGGCGTAGTTGTGCAGCCAGCGCCAGCGCGGCTCGAAATAGCGTTCCTTGAAGGCGTAGAGCACGTGGTTGCCGTCATCCGGCACCGAAATCACGATGACCTGGTCGTCAAAAACATGCATGGCCTCGCCGATCAGTCCTTCGTAGCTTTCCTTCTCTCCGGCCAGGTTGATGACCAGCACGCCGTTGCCGGCCAGCTTGGCGAAAGCGTTGTCAAAGAATTCGCGGTTGGCGAGGCTGGGCGCGAAGCCGGTCCGGTCGAAGGCGTCGACGAGCAGCACGTCGATGCCTTTCTCGGCGTTGGCGATGTATTCGGCGCCGTCGGCCTGCAGGATTTGCAGGCGCTCGTCGTCGGGCGGCACCAGGAAGGCGTCACGGAAGGCGATGACGTCCGGGTCGAGTTCGATGGCCGTCAGATGGGTGCCGGGCATCCGGCGATGGCAAAACTTGATCAGCGACCCGCCGCCGAGGCCGATCAGCACAATTCGCTTCGGGCGTGGCTGAAAGAGCAGGAAGGCCATCATCTTCTGCGTGTAGCGGATGGCCAGGTCGTACGGCGCCTTGAGCGACATTTCGCTCTGCATCAGGCGGACGTTGAAATAGAGGAAACGCGACTTTCCGTCGTCGATGACGAAGGGCCTGGGGTAGCTCTCGTCGAGCAACTGGGCGCGTAGTTCGCCTTCCTTGGCCCAGGCCGGCTCGTGCATCAGCACGGTGCCCGTTTCGACCTCGAACGGGCTGGGCAATTCGTACAGCTTGCTCAAATGGACAACTTAGTCGGGCAAATCGGCAGCGTTGAGCAGGAAGACGTAATCGTCGCCAGCCGTGGTGTCGAGCCAGGTAAAGGGCAGCCTCGGGTAGGCGGCTTCGAGGGCCTCGCGGTTGTGGCCGATCTCGACGACCAGGATGCCTTGGTCCGTGAGGTGTTTTTTGGCTTCGCGCAGGATGATGCGCGTGAAATCGAGGCCGTCGTCGCCGGAACCGAGCGCCAGTTCTGGCTCGTGGAGGTATTCAGGCGGCAGCGCGGCGACTGACTCGGCATTGACGTAGGGCGGGTTGGAAATGATCAGGTCGAACTTGCGGCCTTCCAGTTTCTTGAAGGCGTCGGAGCGGATCAGCTCGATCCGGTCGTAGAGGCCGTAGTCGGCGACGTTGCGCTCGGCGACGGCAATCGCATCCTTGGACAGGTCGACCGCAGCCACCTCGGCGTTCGGGAAGGCCAGCGCTGTCAGGATGGCCAGGCAGCCGGAGCCGGTGCACAGGTCGAGCGCCGATTCGATGGCCCACGGATCGTCGATCCATGGCGCCAGCTGGTCGTCGAGCAGTTCGGCGATGAAGGAGCGCGGCACGATGACGCGGTCGTCGACATAGAACCGATGTTCGCCGAGCCAGGCTTCCTGGGTCAGGTACGCGGCCGGCAGGCGGTCTTCGCAGCGGCGGCGGTAGATGTCGAGCAGTGCCTCGCGCTCGTGCGGCAGCAGACGGGCGTCGAGGAAGGGCTCCAGCCGGTCGAGCGGCAGGCTGAGCGTGTGCAGCGTCAGATAGACGGCTTCGTCCCAGGCGTTGTCGCTGCCGTGGCCGAAGAACAACTGGGCGGCGGTGAAGCGGCTGACCGCGTAGCGGATGTAGTCGCGAACGGTGATCAGTTCGGCTTTGGCGGTCGAATCGCTCATGCGGTCATCAATTGGTCGAGGATGCGGCGGTAAATGGCGGAGAGCTTGGGAAAAGCATCGACGGCGATGCATTCGTCGATCTTGTGGCTGGTCGCGTTGGACGGGCCAATTTCCAGCATCTGCTTGCAGATTTCGGCGATGAAGCGGCCGTCGGAAGTGCCGCCGGTGGTCGACAGTTCGGTTTCGATGCCGCAGATTTCGCGGATCGCCGTCGTCGCTGCATCGGCCAGCGGGCCGCGGCCGGTCAGGAAGGGACGGGCACCGAGCGTCCACTTGATCTCGTAATCGAGCCGCTGCTGGTCGAGAATGGCGCACAGGCGCTGCTGCAGGCCTTCCGGCGTGCTGGCCGTCGAGAAGCGGAAATTGAACTTGATCTCGACGCTGCCCGGTACGACATTGGTGGCGCCGGTGCCGCCGTGGATGTTGGAAATCTGCCAGGTGGTCGGCGGGAAGTATTCGTTACCCTCGTCCCAACGCGTCGCGGCCAGTTCGGCCAGGGCCGGGGCGGCTTCGTGGATCGGGTTGCGGCCTTTTTCCGGGTAGGCGATGTGGCACTGGATGCCCTTGACCGTCAGCACGCCGGACAATGAGCCACGCCGGCCATTCTTGATCATGTCGCCGAGCGTGTTGACCGAGGTCGGTTCGCCGATGATGCAGAAATCGAGCATTTCGCCGCGCGCCTTCAGCGCCTCGACAACGATCACGGTGCCATCGGTGGCATCGCCTTCCTCGTCAGAGGTGAGCAGGAAGGCGAGCGAGCCCGGATGGTCCGGGTGGGCGGCCAAGAAGGCTTCGACGGCAGTGACCGACGCGGCGACCGAGGATTTCATGTCGGCGGCGCCACGACCGTAGAGCATGCCGTCGCGGATTTCCGGGGCGAACGGTGGCGAGGTCCACTTGTCCAGCGGGCCAGTTGGAACGACATCAGTGTGGCCGGCGAACACGAACAGCGGAGCGGTCGTACCGCGTCGCGCCCAAAGGTTGGTCACGCCGTTGCGGTTGATGTATTCGATGGCGAAGCCGAGCGGTTTCAGGCGTTCGGCGATGATTTCCATGCAGCCGCCGTCTTCGGGCGTCACGGAGTGGCAGGCGATGATCTGCCTGGCCAGTTGCAGCGTGGGGTCGGACATCAGTGCGTTTCTTCGTCGTGGTCGGCGAGGCTGAGCGTGAATTCCTTGAACGAGGCGCCGCCTTCGCTGGTGCTGTCGAATTCGAGGGCGACGTCGGTCTTGCGTTCTTCCCTGCCGTTGCTGCCGCCGAATTCGGAATTGTTGATCAGCCACGACAGGTTGGTCGGCGAATCGGCGTTGGCCAGGGCTTCGTCGATGGTGATGGTGCCGCTGCTGTAGAGCTTGAACAGGTCCTGCTCGAAGGTCTGTGAGCCCGGCGCCAGCGTCTGTTCCATGGCGTCCTTGATGCCCTGGACTTCACCGCGCTCGATCAGCTCGCTGATGTGGCGGGTGTTGAGCATGATTTCGCAGGTCGGGATGCGCTTTCCGTCTGGCTTCTTGACCAGGCGTTGCGAGATGACCGCACGCAGAGCGACCGAGAGGTCGAGGAAGAGCGCCGGGCGGTTTTCGGCCGGGAAGAAGCTGATGATCCGGTTCAGCGCGTGGTAGCTGTTGTTGGCGTGCAGCGTGGCCAGGCACAGGTGGCCTGTTTGCGAGTAGGCGATGGCCGCCTGCATGGTTTCCTTGTCGCGGATTTCGCCGATCAGGATGCAGTCCGGCGCCTGGCGCATGGCGTTTTTCAGGGCCGCCTGCCAGTCCATGGTATCCATGCCGATTTCACGCTGGTTGACGATGGATTTCTTGTGCTTGAACAGGAATTCGATCGGGTCTTCGACGGTCAGGATATGGCCGGAACGGTTGGCGTTGCGATGATCGAGCATCGAGGCGATGGACGTCGACTTGCCCGAGCCCGTGGCGCCGACGATCAGGATCAATCCGCGCTTTTCCATGATCAGCTCGCCGAGGATGGTCGGCAGGCCGAGTTCGTCGAGGGCTGGGATGTTGCCCAGGATGAAGCGGATGACGATGCTTGTCGAACCGCGCTGGCGGAAGATGTTGACCCGGAAGTTGCCGACGTTGGGCACGCCGAACGACAGGTTCATCTCCCAGCTCGCCTCGAAGGTCTTGATCTGGTCCGGCGACATCAGTTCGTAGGCGATCTTCTCAATCATGTCCGGCAGCATGACCTGCTGGTTGACCGGGATGGTATTGCCCTGGATCTTGATGTGGATCGGCGCACCTGCGGATATGAAAATATCCGAGGCCTGCTTTTCGGCCATCAACTGGAACAGTTTGTCGAGGATCATGTCGAGACCTTCGTAGGGTGGTGAGACTTAGGCGCGCAGCAGTTCGTTGATGCTGGTCTTCGAACGGGTTTGCGCGTCGACCTTCTTGACGATGATAGCAGCATAGAGGCTGTAGGCGCCGTTGGCCTTGGGCAGGTTGCCGCTGATCACGACCGAACCGGCCGGAATCTTGCCGTAGCTGACTTCGCCGGTTTCGCGGTCGTAGATCGGGGTGCTCTGGCCGATGTAGACACCCATCGAGATGACCGAGTTTTCGCCGACGACGACGCCTTCGACGACTTCCGAACGGGCGCCGATGAAGCAGTTGTCTTCGATGATGGTCGGGTTTGCCTGCAGCGGCTCAAGGACGCCGCCGATGCCGACGCCGCCGGAGAGGTGCACGTTCTTGCCGATCTGGGCGCAGGAACCGACGGTGACCCAGGTGTCGACCATGGTGCCTTCATCGACGTAGGCGCCGATATTGACGAAGGAGGGCATCAGCACGGCGTTCTTAGCGACGAAGGAACCCTTGCGGGCGATGGTGCCCGGCACGACGCGGAAGCCGCCCTGGCGGAACTGTTCTTCGGTCCAGCCTTCGAACTTGGTGTCGACCTTGTCGAAGAAACGGACGTCGCCCGACTGTTGCACGCGGTTGTCGCGAACGCGGAAGGAGAGCAGCACGGCCTTCTTGATCCACTGGTGGGTGAACCATTCGCCACCGATCTTTTCGGCAACGCGCAGCTTGCCCGAGTCGAGATCGCCGATCACCGATTCGATGGCGGCGATGGTCGTCGGTGCGGATTGCGGGGACAGCTCGGTGCGGCGTTCCCAGAGTTCTTCGATGGTGGCTTGCAGCGGATGGGTCATGGAATGTTCTCTCTCAGGTTACAGTTGTTGTGCGAATTGACGGATGCGCCGGGTCGCTTCGAGACACTCATCGAGCGAAGCGACCAGCGCGATACGTATGAAATTGGCCCCCGGATTGACGCCCCTGACTTCTCTGGCCAGGAAACTGCCGGGCAGGACCACGACATTATAGTGTTCGAGCAGGCCGCGGGCGAACTCGGTGTCGGCGATCGGCGTCTTCGCCCACAGGTAGAAGCTGGCGTCCGGCATTCCGGTGCCCAGCACTTCGGAAATCAGCGGCGTGCAGGCGGCGAATTTCTCGCGGTACTGGTTGCGGTTGTCGAGCACATGCGCCTCGTCGTTCCAGGCGGCGACGGAGGCCGTCTGCACCGGAGGCGCCATGGCGCAGCCGTGGTAGGTGCGGTAGAGCAGGAATTTCTTCAGAATCTTCTCGTCGCCGGCGACGAAGCCGGAGCGCATGCCCGGCACATTGGAGCGCTTGGACAGGCTGGAGAACATGACCAGCCGTTCGTTGGTGCGGCCGAGCAGTTTGGCCGCCTGGAGGCCACCGATTGGCGGGTTGGCTTCGTCGAAATAGATTTCCGAATAGCACTCGTCGGAGGCGATGATGAAGCCGTATTTGTCGGACAGCGCGAACAGCGTTTTCCAGTCAGCCAGCGACAATACCTTGCCGGTCGGGTTGCCTGGCGAGCAGACATAGAACAGCTGGACGCGGGCCCATTCCTCGTCGCTCAGGCTGGTGTAGTCGAACGCGAAATCGTTGTCGGGCAGGTTGTTCAGGAAGCGCGGCTCGGCGCCGGACAGGTAGGCGGCACCTTCGTAGATCTGGTAGAACGGATTCGGGCTGACGATCAATGGCACATGGCCGCGGCTCGGGTCGATCACGGTCTGGGCGAAGGAAAACAGCGCTTCGCGCGAGCCGTTGACCGGCAGGATCTCGGTTTCCGGGTTCAGCGCCAGAGCGTAGCGGCGCTGGCACCAGGCGGCGATGGCCTGGCGCAGCGCCGGGATGCCTTGCGTCGTCGGATAGTTGGCCAGGCCTTTCAGACCGTTGGCCAGTGCGTCCATGATGAAGGCCGGCGTCGGATGCTGCGGCTCGCCGATGGAGAGCTTGATTTCCTTGAATTGCGGGTTCGGCGTGACGCCGGCAAACAGGGCGCGCAGCTTTTCGAAGGGGTAGGGCTGGAGTTGGGCGAGGTGCGGATTCACGTCGGACGTCGAATGGGTGTAAAAAGCGAATTATCCCTGAAAACGCTTTCGCTGCCTTGTGAACAAACGCGTCGTTCTGCTGCCCCTCATGATCCCGGCCTTGCTGGCCGCCTGTGCCATCGGCTATCAGGCACGGGGCAGCCTGAGCGATGTGTCCGGGGAGTTGCGGGGGAAGGGTTATCCGGGCAATTCGCAAGGGGGCGGGCGGTTTGCTCTGGCTGATCGCGCCGGACGCCTGCAATGCGACGGCCAGATGGCGCCGCCGGACAGTTCACCGGCGTCCGGCAGTTGCGAGGGCGAGCGCGGGAAAGGCGTTGTGCGCTGCACTGACGGCCGCGAGGTTGCGGTGCGTTGGAAGGCGATCACCTGCCGCTCTTTTGAGGGTAGCGGTCAGGATAGATTTGGAAATCGCCTTGTTTTTCGGGTCGACCGTAGCATTTAGGGGGCGCAATGCCGGGAATATTCATCAGTTACCGTCGCGACGACCAGGCCGGATTTGCCGGGCGGCTGGCCGATGCGCTGGCTTCGACCTTTGGCGCGGACAACGTCTTTCGCGATATCGAGGACATCCATCCCGGCGAGGATTTTGTACTTGCCCTTGAGCAGCAACTGGCAACAGTTGATGTGATGCTGGTGATGATCGGTCCGGCGTGGCTGACGAGCAGCCGGAACGGGATTCGGCGACTGGACGAAGCGGATGATTTCGTGCGACGGGAAATCGAGGCCGGCCTGAAATCCGGCAAGGCAGTGCTGCCGGTGCTGGTCGGCGGCGCCACGATGCCGGCCGAGAAGGATTTGCCACCGGCCATCTTCGGACTCGCGCGACGCCAGGCTTTCATTCTTGCCGATGCCGGTTGGGCGTCGGATGTGGCGCGGCTGATCGAGACGCTCAAACCCCTCCTGCCGGCCACCCAGCGGCAGGCGCCGAGTTTCCGGTGGCTCCGGGGTCTGGCCGGGTTGGCCCTGGTCGCCTTGCTGGCGGTCGGTCTGAAAATCTACTGGCCAGAACGTTCCGGTAGCGGGCCGGAGCCGGTTTCCGCGGTGGCGGCGTCAAGCCTTGCCGGGCGTTGGGAAGCCAGGGTGAAGTACGACTGGGGCGCCGAACATGCGGAGCGCTTCGATCTGCGCCTGGACAACGGCGAGTTGCATGGCACGGCCAGTTATCTGGGTGTGGCGCGAACGATTGAACAGGGGAGGCTGGTCGGCGAGCGACTGGATTTCGTGAGCCGCAGCCAGGAAGTCATCGGCGATGGTCCGGGCCGGGAGGTCACGCATCGCTACCGCGGCAGCCTCAAGGAAGGCGAATTGCATTTCGTGCTGGAGAGCGGCGGCGGCCACAGCGTTCATACGCCGGTCGAATTCGTTGCCCGCCGCGCCCCGGGCGGCGCTTAGCCGAACAGCGTGATCTTCAGCTTTTCCAGAAAATTCAGTCCGCCCCACCAGCGCAGACCCTTTTCCCGGAGTTCGCTGCCTGTTTCGGTCAGCGCCAGTTTGCGGGCGCCGAATTCGGTCTTGCCGATGTCGGCGACGAAACCGGATTCCATCAGGTAGCGGGCGATGGCTGGCTGGACCTGCTGGCCGGACAGCGTCCAGCGTGAGCCGTAGCCTTCCTCATCCCCTGTCAGCATCAGCATCGGCTCGTGCTTGCTGATCAGGCGCAGTACCTGCAGGGTCTCTGCGCGCTGGGGGATGGAGGCGAGTGGCATCGAGTCGTTTCCGGCGGATCTAATAAGGGGTTCGACCGGGATTGGCGGCCCAGCGTTCCAGCGGTTTCAGGGCACCGACCAGTGGACGGTGTTCCATGACGATGCTGCGTGCCGAAAAATGACGATTGAGTTCACTGTACAACTCGTCGTCGCAGAAGCCGATGGCGGCTGCTTCGGCGCGGCTGTTGGCGAAGACGATGCGTTCGATGCGAGCCCAGTAGGCAGCTGACAGGCACATCGGGCAGGGTTCGCTGGAGGCATAAAGGGTGCAGCCGTGCAGGTGGAAGTTGGCCAGCCCGACGCAGGCGCTGCGGATGGCGCCGATTTCGGCGTGGGCAGTCGGGTCGTGGCTGGCGACGACGCGGTTCCAGCCTTCGGCGATGATCTTGCCGTCGCGCACGATGACGGCGCCGAACGGGCCGCCTTCGCCGCTTTCGCTGCCTTGCCGGGCCAGTTCGATGGCGCGGGCGAGAAACTGGTCATCCGGGTTCATCTGGGCGATCCTTGCTGAGGGCAGGGCGATCAAATAGTCGATGTTATTATACGGCCCCCATCATGGCAGGGGCATTTGTCCCGCCGGAATCAGGCATGCGTCTCACCAAGCTCAAACTCGCCGGCTTCAAATCCTTCGTCGATCCAACCGCGGTGGCCGTTCCCGGCCAGCTGGTCGGCGTCGTTGGCCCGAATGGCTGCGGCAAATCCAACATCATGGATGCCGTGCGCTGGGTGCTGGGCGAGTCGAAGGCTTCCGAGCTGCGCGGCGAGTCGATGATGGACGTCATCTTCAACGGCTCGTCGAACCGCAAACCGGTATCGCGCGCCTCCGTTGAGCTGATTTTCGAGAACCTGCTCGGCCGGGCGCTCGGCCAGTGGTCGCAATACACCGAGCTGTCGGTCAAGCGCACGCTGACCCGGCAGGGGCAGTCGGACTACTTCATCAATAACCTGAAGGTCCGCCGCAAGGACATCACCGACCTCTTCCTCGGCACCGGGCTGGGGCCGCGCGCCTACGCGATCATCGGCCAGGGCATGATCTCGCGGATCATCGAGGCGCGGCCGGACGACCTGCGCGTCTTCCTCGAAGAGGCCGCTGGCGTTACCCGCTACAAGGAGCGGCGCAAGGAAACCAACGGCCGGCTGGAAGACACCCGCGAAAATCTGCTGCGCGTCGAGGACATCCGCCTCGAACTGGGCAACCAGATGGAGCGCCTGGAAGTCCAGGCTGAAGTGGCGCGCCGCTACCAGGGGCTGAACGAACAACTCGTTCAGCGCCAGCAACTGCTGTGGCTGTTGAAAAAGCGCGAAGCCGAGGCGGAACGCCAGCGGCTGGCGCTGGAAGTCGAGCGCGCGGTGACCGAACTGGAAGCGCAAAGCGCCGCCCTGCGCGAAACTGAGGCGCGCGCCGAGGAAACCCGCGAAGCCCACTTCGCCGCCGGCGATGCGCTGCACAACGCACAGAGCGACATGTATGCCGCCAACGCCGAAGTCGCGCGGCTGGAAGCAGAAATCCGTCATCGCCGCGAATCGCGCAGCCAGCTGGAAGCCCGCCTGGCGCAACTGGAAGACGAACTGAAGCACTGGAGCGAAACCGCCGAGAAGCTGTCGGAAGATCGCCAAAAGTGGGAAGAGCTGCAGGAGGTCACCAAACTGCGTGTCGAGGAAGCCGAGGAGCGCCTGCACCAGCAGATGAACATCGCGCCGCAGGTCGAGGAGGATCACGCCCAGGCGCAGGAAGAGTTGCAACGCCTGCGGACGCGGACGACCAACGGCGAGCAGAAGCTGGAAGTCGAGCTGACCAACAAGTCGCATGCCCAGCGTGCCTTGCAGGCGATCATCCAGCGCCGCGAACGGCTGCGCGAGGAAACTTTCGGCGAGGCGCCGGACGAAATGGATCTGGCCGAGAAGGAAGAAGAGCTGGCCCTGCTGCGTGAGGAACTGGCCGGCGACCAGGATCACCTGCTGCAATTGCAGCAGGAATTGCCGCAACTGGAATCCCGCCGCCGCGAGGTGCAGGCCGAAATGCAGCGCATTGAGCGCGAACTGGCTGCCGGCCAGGCCCGCCGCGCCGCACTGGAGCAGATGCAGGCGCGCACCCAGCAGAGCGGCAAGCTGCCGGAATGGCTGCGTCGCCACGACCTGGAAAACGCGCCTCCACTGTGGCAGAAAATTCACGTCGAAGCGGGCTGGGAAGATGCCGTTGAAGCCGTGTTGCGCGAGCGGCTGAGCGCCATCGCCTGCGACGATCCGGCGAAACTGGACGAATGGCTGCATGACCGGCCGGAAGCGCGGCTGGCGGTGATGCTTGGCTCAAATGCTACGGTCGCCCCGATTTTTGGGCAAAAATCGCTGGCCGCCCGCGTGCGCAGCGACGACCCGAGAATCATCGCCGTGCTGGCCGACTGGCTGGGCGCTGTGCGCACCGCCGAATCGCTGGCCGAGGGCTTGGGGCTCCGCGGCGAACTGGCTGACGGCGGCCTGCTGGTGACCCGCGGCGGCGATCTGCTGACCCGCAGCAGCGTCACCTTCTTCGCGCCGGATCAGGGCGAGCACGGCCTGCTCGAACGCCAGCGCGAAATCGAGACGCTGGCCGAAGGCGTCGCGCTGGCCGAGGAACAGGCTGAAAGCCTGCGCGAACAGCAGACGATGCTCGACGAGCAGCTCGACGACAAGCAGGAAGAAATGGGCGAGATTCGGCAATACGTGACCGATCGCCAGCAGCGCGTGCATGCCGTGCAGATGGACGTGCTCAAGCTGACCCAGGCCATCGAGCGCTACAAGGAACAGAAGGAGCGCATCGCCGAACAGCTGGCCGAGCTGGCCGAGGAAGAAGAGGGCGAGCGTGAGCGGGAAATGTCGGCCGATGAGCGCATCGAGGAAATCCGCGATGGTTTGAGCCGCATCCGTGTGCTGGTCCATGGTGCCCAATCGCGGCTCGATGAATGCGAGCGTGCCGTGCGTGCCGAGCGTGAGCGCAATTCTGATCTCGACCGCGCCCTGCGTGAGGCGCAATTTTCGCTGCGCGAGAGCGAGGGCAAGCTACAGGACGTCTTCGCCCAGCAGGCGACGGCGCAGCGCGAGCTGAACCGTATCGAGAAGGACCGCGCCCAGTGTGCAGATCAGGTCGAGGCGGCGCCGCCGGATGTGATGGAAGGCGCCTTGCAGACGGCCTTGGAGGCGCGGCAGGCGGCAGAAAAAATACTGGCCGAGAAGCGCGATGCGTTGGAGGCGGCGACCAACGCGCTGCGCGGTTTCGAGGAGCAGCGGCTGCGCATCGAACAGGGTCTGGAGCCGCTGCGCGTGCGGATCGGCGACCTCAAGCTGAAGGAGCAGGCGGCGGCGCTGAGTACCGAGCAGTTCGCCCAGCAACTGCTCGAAGCCGGGGCCGACGAAGCGGCGCTGCAGCATGAGCTGGGCAACGCCCGGCCACCGGCGCTGCAGGGCGAAATCACCCGGCTGGCCAACGCCATCGCCGAGCTCGGCGCGGTCAATATGGCCGCCCTGCAGGAACTGGAGACGGCGACCGAGCGCAAGGGCTACCTCGACATGCAGGCGGCCGATCTGAACGAGGCGATGGAAACGCTGGAAAACGCCATCCGCCGCATCGACCGCGAAACCCGGGAGCTGCTGCAAAGCACTTTCGACACGGTCAACGGCCATTTCGGCCAGCTGTTCCCGGAACTGTTCGGCGGCGGCCGGGCCGAGCTGGCGATGACCGGCGACGAAATCCTCGATGCCGGCGTCCAGGTCATCGCACAGCCGCCGGGCAAGAAGAATTCGACCATCCACCTGCTGTCCGGCGGCGAAAAGGCACTGACGGCGATTGCGCTGGTCTTCTCGATGTTCCAGCTGAATCCGGCGCCGTTCTGCCTGCTCGACGAGGTCGATGCGCCGCTCGATGACAGTAATACCGAGCGTTTCTGCACGATGGTCAAGAAAATGTCAGGTGCAACGCAGTTCCTGTTCATTTCCCATAATAAAATCGCGATGGAAATGGCCGAGCAGCTGGTCGGCGTCACCATGCAGGAAAGCGGCGTCTCGCGCGTGGTGGAAGTGGATATCGAAGAAGCCTTGAAGATGAGGGATGCGGCTTAAATGACCGAGCTTCAATTAGGATTGATCGGGCTGGGCGCGACGGCAGTTGTCGGCGTGTTCGGCTACAACAAGTGGCAGGAATACCGCCAGCGCAAGCTCGCCCAGGCGGTGTTGAAGCCGCATCACGACGATGTGCTGCTGGGCGATTCGGCAGCGCGGGCGCCGCAGGCGGTCGCTCCGGAAGAGCGCAGCGAACCGGAAATCCGCGTCGAGGCGCCGCCGGTGTCCGGAGAGCGGATCGAGCCGGTCTTCGTCGACCCGCATCCGACGCTGCCGGCCGACGACATGCTACCTGCCGAGGCCGATGTTGAGCTGGCCGAGGCACCCGTCGTCGAAGCGCCCGAGGTGGTTCCGGACGAACCGGAAGCGGTGGCGCCGCGGGTGACTTCGCCGGTCGAAGAAGACATTGCCGAAGTGCCTGCCGGCGAGCTGCCAGCCGAACTGCTCGATCCGCGGCTGGAATTCATTGTCGCCATGGAACTGGTCGAACCGGTCTCCGCGCTGCAGATACTGCACTCGCAGCGTTCGACGCTTGTTCGCATCAACAAGCCGGTGCATTGGGTTGGCTACAACGAACGCACCCGCGAGTGGCAGCGCCTGTCGAACGACAGTGATCTCGATGTCCGCCGGCTGCGCGTCGGCCTGCAACTGGTCAACCGTCTCGGGCCGGTCTCCGACGGCGATCTGGCCATCTTCACCGGCGCCATGCAGGCGCTGGCCGACGAGCTGATGGCAGTGGCCGACATGCCGCCCTCGCGTGTCCTCGACCAGGCGGCGGAAATCGATCGCTTCTGCGCCGCGGTCGATCTCGAAATCGGCCTCAATCTGGTCAGTCGCGCCAGTGCTTTCTCGGGTACCAAGATCCGCGCCCTGGCCGAGGCGGCCGGCATGGAACTGGGTTCCGACGGCCTGTTCACCCGCTACGACGACAGCGGTCGCGCCCAGTTCAGCCTGCAGAATTACGAAAGCTCGCAATTCTCGGCCGATGCCCTGCGCACGCTGACGACGCATGGTCTGACTTTCCTGCTCGACGTGCCGCGCGTCGATCATGGTGAACGCGTCTTCATGCAAATGAGCGAGATCGCCAAGCGCTTCGCCGATACGCTGCAAGGGGCGCTGGTCGACGACAACCGCCAGCCGCTGAGCGAATCGCAGCTCGACCACATCCGCCGCGAATTCATCGGCAAGCCGCAGGCGACGATGGCCAGTTTCGGCCTGAACGCCGGTTCGCCCCAGGCGCTGCGGCTGTTCTCCTGATGGCGGAACCGGCCGGAGCGGTCGAGCGCGCAGCCTGGCTGCGCGCCGAGTTGGAACGCCACAACCACGCCTACTACGTCCTCGACGCGCCGACCATTCCGGACGCCGAGTACGACAAGCTGTTCCGCGAACTGCAGGGACTGGAGGCCGATTCCCCGGAACTGCTGACTGCCGATTCGCCGACCCGGCGAGTTGGTGCGCCGCCGCTCAAGGAATTTCCGGCGCGCCGCCATGGCGTACCGATGCTGTCGCTGAACAATGCCTTCGATCCGGAGGAAGTCGAAGCCTTCGACAAGCGCGTCCGCGATGGTCTGGAGACGATTGCTACGGTCGACTACGCCGTCGAGCCGAAATTCGACGGCCTGGCGATCAGCCTGACCTACGAAAACGGCGTCTTCACCTGCGGCGCCACGCGCGGTGACGGCATCACCGGTGAGGAGGTCACGCCCAATCTGCGCACCTTGCGCAGCATTCCGCTGCGTCTGCAGGGCGAGGGCTGGCCGGCATTAATTGAGGTTCGCGGCGAAGTGCTGATGGTCAAGGCAGATTTTGCCGAACTCAATGCCCGCCAGCGTGAGCGCGGCGACAAGGAGTTCGCCAACCCGCGCAATGCCGCGGCCGGCAGCCTGCGCCAGCTCGATTCGAAGATCACCGCAGGGCGGCCGTTGTCCTTCTTCGCCTACGGCGTCGGGGCCGGCGCCAACGGGCTGGGAGTCAGGACGCACGGCGAATTGATGGACAGGCTGGCCGCCTGGGGCTTCCCGGTCGCCGCTGAACGCGCCGTCGTCACCGGATGCTACGGTCTGCTCGATTTTTTTGCCAAAATTGAAAAGTTGCGCCCGAGCCTGCCCTACGACATCGACGGCGTCGTCTACAAGGTCAACCGCCTCGACTGGCAGGATCAACTTGGCTTTGTCTCGCGGGCGCCGCGTTTTGCCATCGCCCACAAATTCCCAGCCGAAGAGGCGCTGACCGAGGTGCTCGGCATTGACGTCCAGGTCGGCCGGACCGGCGCGATCACCCCGGTCGCCCGGCTGAAGCCGGTCTTCGTCGGCGGCGTCACGGTGACCAACGCGACGCTGCACAACGAGGACGAGGTGCGGCGCAAGGATGTCCGGGTCGGCGATACGGTGATTGTTCGCCGGGCTGGTGACGTGATTCCGGAAGTCGTTGCCATCGTTCCCGAGAAGCGGCCGACGCGCGACCTGTTCGGCGGCGAGCCGCTGCATCCGCCGTTCGAGTTGCCCAAAGTCTGTCCAGAGTGCGGTTCGGCCGTCGCTCGGGGCGAAGACGAGGCGATCGCCCGCTGCACTGGCGGTCTCTATTGTCCGGCCCAGCGCAAGCAGGCGCTGTGGCATTTCGCGGCGCGTTGGGCGATGGATATCGAGGGCCTCGGCGACAAACTCGTCGATCAACTGGTCGATGCCGGGCTGGTCCATACGCCGGCCGATCTCTACGGTCTGAGCGTCGAAACGCTGGCCGGGCTGGAACGGATGGGTGAGAAGTCGGCGCAGAACCTGGTCGCCGCCATCGCTCACAGCCGGCAGACGACGCTGGGCCGCTTTATCTTTGCGCTCGGCATTCGCAATGTCGGCGAGGCGACGGCACGGGATCTGGCCAAGCATTTCGGCGGAATCGATGCGCTGTTGGCGGCCAACGCCGAGGCGCTGCAAATGGTCCCCGACGTCGGTCCGGTGGTCGCCGCCAGCATCGCCGCCTTCTTTGCCGAGGCTCATAACCGCGAGGTCATCGACGGTTTGCGCCGGGCCGGGGTGACCTGGCCGGAAGGCGATCCGGCGCATGCCGGACCGCAGGTCTTGGCCGGCAAGACGCTGGTCCTGACCGGTACGCTGCCGACGCTGAAGCGGGACGAAGCCAAGGCGCTGGTCGAAGCGGCCGGCGGCAAGGTTGCCGGTTCGGTGTCGAAGAAGACGGATTACGTGGTGGCTGGCGAGGAAGCCGGTTCCAAGCTGGAAAAGGCGCTGGAACTGGGCGTGCCGGTCATCGATGAGGCAGAATTGATGAAATTGCTCGAAAAGGGAGTTGAATAATGAAGAAGGTTCGTAAAGCGGTGTTCCCCGTTGCCGGCATGGGGACGAGGTTTCTCCCGGCTACCAAGGCCAGCCCGAAGGAAATGCTGCCGATCGTCGACAAGCCGCTGATCCAGTATGCGGTCGAGGAAGCGGTCGCCGCCGGTATCACCGACATGGTCTTCGTGACCGGCCGTTCGAAGCGCGCGATCGAGGATCACTTCGACAAGGCCTACGAGCTGGAGAGCGAACTGGAAGCGCGCGGCAAGGACGAATTGCTCGAATTCGTCCGCAACATGATTCCCAAGAACATCAATTGCATCTACATCCGTCAGGCCGAAGCGCTCGGTCTTGGTCACGCCGTTCTCTGCGCCAAGCCGGTGATCGGTGACGAGCCGTTTGCGGTGATCCTGGCCGACGATCTGCTCGATGGCGAAACGGCCGTCATGAAGCAGATGACCGACACCTACGATTACTACCGCTGCTCGGTGCTTGGCGTGCAGGACGTGCCGCGCGCCGACACCAAGAGCTACGGCATCGTCGATGCCCGCAAGGTGGCCGAGCGGGTGGAGCAGATCAATGCCATCGTCGAGAAGCCGAAGCCCGAGGATGCCCCGTCGACGCTGGCCGTCGTCGGTCGCTACATCCTGACGCCGCGCATCTTCCATCACCTGGAAAACATCAAGCCGGGCGCCGGCGGCGAAATCCAGCTGACCGACGGCATTGCCGCGCTGCTCGGCGAGGAGCAGGTATTGGCCTACCGTTATGAAGGCACCCGTTACGACTGCGGCTCCAAGCTCGGTTACCTGCAAGCGACGGTCGTTTTCGGCCAGCGCCATCCGGAAGTCGGACCCGCTTTCGATGCCTATCTGAAAACACTGGGAGGCTGAATGGATCTGCAAAAAGCCCAGGCCATGCTGGCCGGCGCCGAGATGATTCACGACGAGGCAGCCGTCCAGGCGGCGCTCGCCAGGGTCGCGGCCGAGATTTCGGCACGCCTGGCCGACAAGTATCCGCTGGTCCTCTGCGTGATGACCGGCGGCGTCGTCTTCTGCGGCCAGTTGCTGACCCGGCTGGGTTTTCCGCTCGACTTCGATTATCTGCACGCCACACGCTACGGCCCGGAAACCCAGGGTGGCAAGATTTCCTGGCGGACGGCGCCGTGGACGTCGGTCAAGGGCCGTTCGGTGCTGGTCGTCGATGACATTCTCGACGAGGGCGTGACGCTGGCTGCGGTCGAGGAAAGCCTGCGCCGGATGGGGGCGGCCGAGGTGTTGACGGCAGTCTTCGCCGACAAGCTGAACGGCAAGCAAAAGCCGATTTCTGCCGATTTCATCGGCGTCACCGTGCCGGATCGCTTCGTTTTCGGCTTCGGCATGGATGCCGGCGGCGTCTGGCGCAACCTGCCCGCCGTCTACGCGATGAAGGATACCGAGTGAGCGGTATGGGTGCAGTGTCGCACGCTATTCGGCACATAAAACTGCGCCTTTTCCCCCGTGGCGGCGTTGCAAATCCTCGCGATACCGCTGGGTATCGCTGCGGTTTGCGCCTTGCCACAAGGGCAAACGCATCAGTTTTATCGAGTGCCTCATAGCATGCAACACTACACCACGGTCGCCGACTTCATCGGCTACTGGGAAGCCGAAGGACAGGCCTACGTCCGGCGCGGCGATTATGAATGGATGGCTGCGCTGGTGCCCGGCAAGCGGGTGCTGGAAATCGGCTGCGGCGTCGGCTTCGCGACGCAGGCGCTGGTCAGGCGGGGCCTGGCGGTGCTCTCCATCGACTCGCTGGGCGAATGCCTGGCGGCGACGCGGCAACGGCTGGCCGGGGCGGACGTCAGCTTGATGCAGGCCGAGGTGATGGCCTTGACTGCCGAGCAGCGTTCCGCCATCGAGGCCTTTGCGCCCGATACGGTCGTCTGCTGGCTGATGGGCGCGCCGGCGGAGGTCACCGGTGCGGTGGCGAGCGATGCCGGTCAGGCGGTCGTCGCTTATCGCGAGAAGATTCACCGGGCGGTGGCCGAACTGGCGTCCGACCTGCCGAGCGTTGGCTATCTGCATTTTGTCGATCGCACGGTCATTGCCTGGCAGGCCAAGGATATCGGCCGCGATACGCTGGTCGGCTACCACAACGGCAAGACGCTGGCCGGGCTGCCGTTTGCCGGCGAGCGCCGGCACGCGCTGTACCGCAAACTGGAAGACAATGGGCCAGAAATGGCCCGATTGAAGATGCACCCGTCGCTCAAGGGCGCGGTGCCGACGCTGGCTTCGCTGCTGGCCGAAAGGAAAAAATAATATGCTGGCAATCATCGGCGGCAGCGGTCTGACGACCCTGTCCAATCTCGACGTTTCGCACCGTGAAGTCGTCCGCACGCCCTATGGCGAAGCTTCGGGTGCCCTGGTTTTCGGGCAGATCAGCGGCCAGCCGGCGGTCTTTTTGCCACGCCATGGCTACGGCCACACCATTCCGCCGCACATGGTCAATTACCGGGCCAACATGTGGGCGCTGCATCACCACAAGGTCAGCGGCGTCATTTCGGTGGCTTCGGTGGGTAGCATCCGCGCCGACCTGGGCCCGGGCGACATCGTGTTGCCGCACCAGATCATCGACTACACCTGGGGCCGCAAATCGACCTTCTTCGACGGCAACGGTACGCCGGTCAATCACATCGACTTTACCGAGCCTTACGATGCCGCATTGCGCCGGCGGATTCTCGAGGCCGGCGAGCAGCTGAGCATCGAGGTCAAGGTCGGTGCCGTCTATGCCGCCACCCAGGGGCCGCGTCTCGAAACGGCGGCCGAGATCAACCGGCTGGAGCGCGACGGGGCCGACGTGGTCGGCATGACCGGCATGCCGGAAGCCGTGCTGGCCCGTGAACTGGGCTTGCCCTATGCGGCGATCAACGTGGTTGCCAACCACGGGGCAGGGCGCGGCAGCAGCGTGAACGGCATCCATTTCGAGAGCCTGGAATACGTGCTGCACGACGCCATGGGGCGGGTCAAGGCAATCATCGAAAAGCTGGTCGGCTCGCAGGATGCCTGCCAGCCGCTCGGGATGTCGGTCTGACCCGGCAAATTCCAATTTTGGCCATTTTTTGCGGCCGACCGTAGCATTTACGGTCGGCGGCCCGGCGATCAGACTTTCATTCGTTCCATCAGCTCGGTTTCGAGCCGGATTCGGTTGTTGGTGTCACGAAGGTCGCCGCCACTGATCAGGAAGACGTCTTCTGCCCGTTCGCCGAGCGTGGTGATCTTGGCGGTGTGCAGGTTGGCGCCGTGTTCGGTCAGCGTGTTGGCCACTGTGTAGAGCAGGCCGGGACGGTCGGCGGCAAGCAGCGAGAGAATGAAGTGCGTGCCTTTCTCATCGCCGCGAATGCTGACTTCCGGCTTGATCGGGAAGTGCTTGACCTGGCGCGACAGCCGGCCGGAGGAGGGAATATCCGGCGGCATCTGGTGCAGCAGGCGCTGTTCCAGTTCGTGCTCGATGTAGGGGACCATCTCGAGGTCGTTATCGCGATTCTCGACGTCAAGCACGACGAAGCTGTCCAGCGCGTAGCCGTGGGCCGTGGTGTGGATCTTGGCGTCGACGATGCTGTAGCCGGAACGGGCGAAGAAGCCGACGATGCGGGCGAACAGGTCCGGCTGGTCCTGCGTGTAGACCATCACCTGCAGACCTTCGCCTTCCTGGTAGGGGCGGGCGCGGACGACCGGCTGGTTGTTGAAAATGCGGTAATGCAGCGAACGGGTGTGCCAGGCGATTTCCTCGGCCGAGTGGCGCAGGAAATAGACGGTGTCGAGCTGCTTCCAGAGGCGCTCGTGTACCGTCTCGGATAGCGCGAAGAAGCGCAGCAGGCGCATCGCTTCACTCTGACGCTCGGCGATGATGCCGTGCGGCGCCGGCGCCTCGCCGTGATTGAGCTGGTTCAGCGTGGCGTAATACAGATCCGCCAGCAATTTGCCTTTCCAGTGATTCCAGACCTTGGGGCTGGTACCGCGGATGTCGGCATGGGTCAGCAGGTAGAGGGCCTGCAGATGGTGAGTGTCGCCGACCAGGCGGACGAAATTGGCGATCACGTCGGGGTCAGTCAGGTCTTCCTTCTGGGCCACCTGGGACATGGTCAGGTGATTCCTGACCAGCCAGACAACCAGTTCGGTGTCCTCGTCCGTCAAGCCATGGTTGACGCAGAACTCCCGGGCGTCCACGGTGCCCAGTTCGGAGTGATCGCCACCGCGTCCCTTGGCGATGTCGTGGAACAGGGCGGCCACATAAAGCAGCCAGGGCTTGTCCAATTCGGCGACGATACGCGAGCAGAGCGGATACTCGTGGGCAAACTCGCTCATCGAGAAGCGGCGCAAATTGCGCAGCACCTGCAGGATGTGCTGGTCGACGGTGTAGACGTGGAACAGGTCATGCTGCATCTGGCCGACGATGCGCCCGAAATTGGGCAGATAGCAGCCCAGGATGTCGAGCTGGTTCATGCGCCGGAATTCATGGACGATGCCGCGATCGCTCTGCAGCAGCTTCAGGAAGGCGGCACGGTTGATCGGGTCGGCCCGGAAATCATCGTCGATCAGGTCGCGCGCCAGCCACAGCGCCCGCAGTGTGCGGGCTGTCATGCCGACCAGTTCGTGGCTTTCCTGCATGACCAGATAGGCATCGAAAATCAGGTGCGGGTTGCAATTGAACACCCAGTCCTCATGGATATCGAGCAGGTTGCCGACGACCTGGAAATGATCGTCGAGCGGTTGCGGAATCTGCTCGTTTTCCGGTGCCAGCGCGGCACCCATGTTCTGCAACAGGATGGTATTGAGCAGGGTGACCGTCTTGGCGTTGCGGTAATACACCTGCATCAGCTGTTCAGAGGCGCGCTTGGCTTCGTTGGATACCAAGCCGTACTTGGCGGCCAGATTGCTCTGGTAGTCGAAAAGTAGGCGATCCTCGCGGCGCTTCAGCAAGAAGTGCAGGCGAATGCGCAGGTGGCATAGATATTCCTCGCAGCCTTCGGCCTGGACCTTGCCTTCCGGGGTAATGATGCCGTTTTGTTCCAGTTCGGCCCACGTAGAGCCGTAACCCGCCGCTTTGGCAATCCAGAAAATCACCTGCAGATCGCGCAGACCACCCGGAGACTCCTTGCAGTTCGGTTCCAGGCTGAACGGCGTTTCATTGAAGCGCAGGTAGCGTTCCTGTTGCTCCAGGCGCTTGGCCTCGCAGAAAACCAGTGGGTCGAGATGTCCGCGCAGGCGTTTTTCAAAGCTGGAAAAAAGCTTGGCGCTGCCGGTCAGCAGGCGGGCCTCGAGCAGGGCGGTCTGCACGGTGATGTCGCCCTCCGCCGCGTCCAGGCATTCCTGTATCGTCCGCACGCTGTGGCCAATTTCGAGGCCGATGTCCCAGAAATGGCCGACCAGGCGCTCCAGCTTTTCCTGCAAGGCGTTGCTGGCCTCCTGCGGGAGCAGAATCAGCAGGTCAATGTCGGAGGCCGGATACAGTTCGCCCCGGCCATAACCGCCCACCGCCGCCAAGGCCAGCGAGGCGGGAAAATCAAGCGATTGCCACAGGTTCTGGAGAACCGTATCGACCTGCTGGCAACGGTTGCGGAGCAGGGCGCCAGCATCGTTGTTCTGCTCGTAATCCTGCTGAAGCTGAATTTGATTGGCCTTGACCTCGGCCCGCAGGGCAGCAACGTCGCAGGCCATCAGCTGATCCAGTCTGGTTTCGGACGGCAAGCGGCAGAAAGAGTCATGACCTCGTAGCCGGTGTCGGTGACCAGGATGGTGTGTTCCCACTGCGCGGACAGGCTGCGGTCCTTGGTCACGATGGTCCAGCCGTCGGCCATTTCGCGGATGCCCGCCTTGCCGGCGTTGATCATCGGTTCGATGGTGAACATCATCCCGGCTTCCAGTTTCGGGCCGGTGCCCGGCTTGCCGTAATGCAGCACCTGCGGGTCTTCGTGGAATTTCTTGCCGATGCCGTGCCCGCAGAACTCGCGGACGACCGAGTAGCCGTTCTTTTCGGCATGTTTCTGGATGACGGAACCGATGTCGCCAAGGAAGGCGCCTGGCTTGACGACTGAGATACCCAGCCACATGCACTCGAAGGTGATTTCGCACAGGCGTTTGGCCTGGATCGACCCCTCGCCGACGATGAACATCCGGCTGGTGTCGCCGTGGTAACCGTCCTTGATCGTCGTGATGTCGAGATTGATGATGTCACCGTTCTTCAGAATCCGTTCGCCCGGCACGCCGTGACAAACCTGCTGGTTGACCGAAGTGCAGATCGATTTCGGATAGGGGTCGTAGCCCGAAGGGGCGTAGTTGAGCGGGGCGGGGATGCAGCCCTGCACGTCGACCATGTAATCGTGACAGAGCTTGTCGAGTTCTTCGGTGGTGATGCCGGCCTTGACAAAGGGTTCGATGTAATCGAGAACCTCTCCGGCCAGACGCCCGGCAACACGCATTTTTTCGATTTCGTCCGGGGTCTTGATGGTGATGCTCATGGCTGTTCTTTGAAGCATGGGTAAAGAGAAAGGATAAATGAAGGGGCCTGTTTCGCAAAGCAGATGCCCTCGGAAATGGCATACTGCGCGGGTTTTCAACAGGCATGCATGGCGATGAAAATTCTTCTGCTTGGCAAGGATGGTCAGGTTGGCTGGCAGTTGCAGCGGTCGCTGGCGCCGCATGGCGAGGTTGTGGCCTGCAGTCGCGACGTTTGCGATATGTCCGATTTCGACCGGATTCGTTCCATCGTCCGCGAAATTCGTCCGTCCATCATCGTCAACGCGGCAGCCTACACGGCGGTCGACCGTGCCGAAGCGGAATCGGACCTGGCCTGGCGCATCAACGCCGAGGCGCCAGGTGTGCTGGCGGCGGAGGCCGCGGTGCTGGACGCCCTGCTGGTCCACTATTCGACTGACTACGTTTACGACGGCAGCAAGGCTGCGCCATATGTCGAAAGCGATCCGACGGCACCGCTGGGCGCCTATGGTCGCAGCAAGCTGGCCGGCGAGGAGGCGATACGCGCGGTCGGCGGCAAGTCGCTGGTTTTTCGGACCAGCTGGGTGTTCGGCGCGCGTGGCAACAACTTCGTCAAGACCATCCTGCGTCTGGCCCGCGAAAAGGAAAGCCTGAATGTCGTCGACGACCAGATCGGCTCGCCGACGCCGGCGGCCTTGATTGCGACGGTGACCGGGGTCGTGCTGGCCATGATTTGCCACGGTCGGGGGTTAAAAAAGGGCGAAAACCGTTTGTACCATCTGGCAGCGTCCCGGCCGGTCAGTTGGTGCGATTTTGCGCGGACCATCGTGGAACTGGCAGGGCGCTCGCCCGGCTTCGATCTGCGCCTCAAACCCGAGGCAATCAAGGCCATTGCCTCGGCCGAGTACCCGATGCCGGCCCGGCGCCCTGCCAATTCCCGTCTCGACTGCAGCCGGCTGGAAAGCGACTTCGGGCTGCAGATGCCCGACTGGCAACCCTATCTGGAGCGGATGCTGCAATTGCTGGCGCTCAAACAGAACGGTTATTGATCTTCCGGAGAGCAGGTTCTGCTGCTATAATCCGACGGTTTTTCTCGGCCGTCATGGCTGAAAGAAACGGTTGTGCACGCGGTGTGTGCAACCAAAATCCACACATCCGCCGATTAAGGGTGTCCGCCAGAATTCAACAATGGCGGGCGTTTCAGGCGGGTGGAGGTTCAACCCTTAAAGGAGTTTTATCATGTCCGTTACCATGCGCGAAATGCTGGAAGCCGGTGTCCACTTCGGTCACCAAACCCGTTTCTGGTCCCCCAAGATGGCCCCGTACATCTTCGGCGCCCGCAACAAAATTCACATCGTCAACCTCGAAAAGACCCTGGCCAAGTACAACGAAGCCATGGCGTTCGTGAAGAAGCTGTCTTCCAACCGCGGCAACATCCTGTTCGTCGGCACCAAGCGTCAGGCCCGCGAAATCATCGGTGAAGAAGCGCTGCGCGCCGGCGCCCCGTTCGTTGACCAGCGTTGGCTGGGCGGCATGCTGACCAACTTCAAGACGGTCAAGACCTCGATCAAGCGTCTGAAGGACATGGAAATCGCCGTTGAAGCCGGCGAACTGGAAAAGATGCCGAAGAAGGAAGCGCTGACCTTCCGTCGCGAACTGGAAAAACTGCAGAAGTCCATCGGCGGCATCAAGGACATGGCCGGCCTGCCGGACGCCATCTTCGTCATCGACGTCGGCTACCACAAGATTGCCATCACCGAAGCCGAAAAGCTTGGCATCCCGGTCATCGGCGTGGTCGATACCAACCACTCTCCGGAAGGCGTTGCCTACGTGATCCCGGGTAACGACGACTCTTCCCGTGCCATCCAGCTCTACGCCCGCGGCGTGGCCGATGCCATCCTCGAAGGTCGTAGCCAGGTGGTTGCCGACATCGTTGCCGCCGGTGGCGATGACGAATTCGTCGAAGTTCAGGAAGCCGCTGAATAAAGTTGTAACGGCGGAGCGCTAAGCTCCGCCTGTTTTAAAAGCTCAGGAGAAAAAAATATGGCGGCAATTACCGCAGGCATGGTGGCAGAACTGCGCGGCAAGACCGACGCACCCATGATGGAATGCAAGAAGGCCCTGACCGAAGCCGATGGTGACATGGCCAAGGCTGAAGAAATCCTCCGCGTCAAGCTGGGCAACAAGGCCTCCAAGGCCGCTGCCCGTATCGCGGCCGAAGGCATCGTTGCAGTCAGCATTTCCGCTGACGGCAAGCAAGGTGCCATCATCGAGGTGAATAGCGAAACCGACTTCGTTGCCAAGAACGACGAATTCATCGCGCTGGCCAATGGCTCGGCCAAGCTGGTCGCTGAAAAGAATCCGGCTGACGTTGCTGCGCTGTCGGCGCTGCCGATGGGCGAAGGCACGGTCGAGTCGACCCGTGCTGCGCTGGTTGGCAAGATCGGCGAGAACATGAGCATCCGCCGCTTCGTTCGTTTCGAAGCCAAGGGCAAGCTGGTTTCCTACATTCACGGTGGTGCCAAGGTTGGCGTCGTGGTTGACGTGCTGGGTGGTGACGAGCAACTGGGCAAGGATCTGGCCATGCACATCGCCGCTTCCAAGCCGAAGTCGCTGGATGCTTCTGGTGTTTCCTCCGAACTGCTCGACACCGAGCGTCGCGTTGCCATCGAAAAGGCCCGCGAAGCCGGCAAGCCGGAAGCGATGCTTGAAAAAATCGCCGAAGGTACCGTCCAGAAGTATCTGAAGGACGTCACGCTGCTCGGTCAGGTCTTCGTCAAGGCTGCCGACGGCAAGCAGACCATCGAACAGCTGCTGAAGGAAAAGGGCGCTTCTGTCGCTGCTTTCACGCTGTACATGGTTGGTGAAGGCATCGAGAAGAAGGTTGATGACTTCGCTGCTGAAGTGGCTGCCCAGGCTGCTGCCGCTGCTGCCAAGAAGTAATTGAAAGGAACGCTGATGACCGCACCCAAGTACAAGCGCATCCTCCTGAAACTCTCCGGCGAGGCCCTGATGGGCAATGACGCCTACGGCATCAATCCGCAGACCATCGCGGGTATTTGCGGAGAGATCAAGGCGGTCGCCGACATGGGTGTGGAAATCGGTGTTGTGATTGGCGGTGGCAACATCTTCCGTGGCATGGCCGGTACGGCCACCGGGATGGATCGCGCCACTGCGGATTACATGGGCATGCTGGCCACGGTGATGAACGCCATGGCCTTGTCGGATGCCTTCCGTCAATGTGGTCTGAATGCCCGCGTGCAGTCGGCCCTGAATATCGAGCAGGTGGTCGAGCCCTACATCCGCGGCAAGGCCATCCGCTATCTCGAAGAAGGCAAGATCGTGATCTTCGGTGCCGGTACCGGCAACCCCTTCTTCACGACCGATACCGCTGCAGCTCTGCGCGGCTCGGAAATCGGCGCTGAAATCGTGCTGAAGGCGACCAAGGTCGACGGCATCTACACGGCCGATCCTAAAAAGGATCCTTCGGCGACGCGCTACGACAAGATCAGCTTCAATGAAGCGATCTCCAAGAGTCTGGCGGTCATGGATGCAACCGCCTTCGCGCTGTGTCGCGACCAGAAATTGCCGATCAACGTTTTCTCCATCTTCAAGACCGGCGCGCTGAAGCGCGTGGTCTGCGGCGAGGATGAAGGTACGTTGGTCTATTGCTGAGGGAGAACGAGAGATGATTGCCGAACTCAAGAAAACCGCCGAAGGCAAGATGAACAAGACGCTGGAGGCGCTCAAGGCCGACCTCCTGAAGGTGCGTACCGGCCGTGCCCATACCGGCCTGCTCGATCACGTCCAGGTGGACTACTACGGCTCGATGGTGCCGGTGAATCAGGTGGCCAATATCACCCTGGTTGATGCGCGCACGATTGGCGTTCAGCCGTGGGAAAAGAATATGTTGCAGAAGGTCGAAAAGGCGATTCGCGATTGCGATATGGGCCTGAACCCGGCTTCCCAGGGCGATTTGATCCGCGTGCCGATGCCGGCCCTGACGGAAGAGCGCCGCAAGGAAATGATCAAGATCGTCAAGAACGAAGGCGAGGGCGCCAAGGTGGCGATTCGCAACCTACGTCGTGATGCCAACACCCATCTGAAAGATGCGCTGAAGAAGGGCGAAATCCCGGAAGACGACGAGCGCAGGGCGCAGGACGATATCCAGAAGCTGACCGACAAGTTCATCGTCGAAGTCGACAAGATGCTCGCTGCCAAAGAGGCCGAGCTGATGCAGGTTTAAGCAGGCCCGGCCCGGATTACCGGCGGCATGGCCCTCTTTTCCAGTTCGACCCAGAAACTACCCGATACCGCGGCAGTGCCGTGTCACGTCGCCGTCATCATGGATGGCAACGGCCGCTGGGCTAAAAAGCGTTTCCTTCCCCGTGTTGCTGGCCACGTCAAAGGTGTTGAACTGGTCCGTGAGATGGTGCGTGCCTGTCTGGAGCGTGGCATCCAGTACCTGACCCTGTTTGCGTTTTCGTCCGAAAACTGGCGCCGGCCGCAGGAAGAGGTGTCTTTGCTGATGCAGCTCTTCGTCAAGGCACTCGAACAGGAAGTCGAGAAGCTTGATCGCAATGGCGTTCGGCTGCGCGTGGTCGGCGATCTTTCTCGTTTCGAACCCCGTCTGCAGGAACTGATCCAGCAGGCGGAGGCAAAAACCGCGGGAAATACCCGCCTCGATCTGACCATCGCCGCCAACTACGGTGGACGCTGGGACATCATGCAGGCGACCAATCGCATGCTGGCCGCCCAGCCGGAGAAGCGCGAGGGCTGGCTGGAGGCAGATCTTGAACCGCATCTGGCCATGAACTTCGCGCCGGAGCCCGATCTGTTCATCCGCACCGGTGGCGAGGAGCGGATAAGCAATTTCCTGCTCTGGCAGCTGGCCTATACCGAACTGTATTTCACACCGACGCTTTGGCCTGATTTCGATACGGCCGAGTTCGACAAGGCGATCGCCTCCTTTCAGCAACGTGAGCGTCGTTTTGGTCGAACCAGCGAACAGCTGGTGGAAAAGAACGATGCTTAAGACGCGAGTCATCACGGCGCTGGTCCTGATGGCCCTCTTGTTGCCGAGCCTGTTCTATTCGTCGCAGGCGGCCTGGGCCCTGCTGGTGGCTGGTTTCATCGGCATCGCCGCCTGGGAATGGGGCGCCTTGCTGGGCTGGAAGGCGACTGGCCGGGTTGCTCTCGGCGTGGCGACGGCGCTGCTCTGTGCCGGAGTTTCACTGGTTGGCCCCAATGCGATCGGCGCCGGAAATGTCTTTGCCCCGGCCAATCCTTGGGTCTTCTTCGCCTACGGAATTTCGGCGGTCTTCTGGTGCCTGGTGATGCCGTTCTGGCTGAAGCACAAGTGGTCGTTGCAGGGCGTTGGCGGCCTTCTCGTCGGCGCAGTAGTGCTGCTGCCAACCTGGCTGGCCATGGTGCAGTTGCGCGGTCTCGGCGCCGGTGCGCTGCTCGGCATTTTTGCCGTGGTCTGGATGGCCGATATTGCCGCCTATTTTTCCGGCAAGGCCTTCGGCAAGCACAAGCTGGCACCGTCGATCAGCCCGGGCAAGACCCGCGAAGGGGCCGTTGGCGCCTGCGTCGGCGTAGTGATTTATGGCACAGTCGTGCGCCAGATGTTCGGTCTGGAGCTGATGCCCTGGGGGCTATGGATACTTGCGCTGATCGGCGTCACCGCGGTCAGTATCGTCGGCGATCTTTATGAGTCCCTGCTCAAGCGCAAGGCCGGCATCAAGGACAGCAGCAATATCCTGCCCGGCCATGGCGGGGTGCTTGACCGTATCGACAGCTTGACGTCGACCTTGCCGGTCGTGGCGCTGGTCTGGCTGATCTTCGCTTACCGGTGAGCGGCAACTTGCAGAACATTACCGTATTGGGTTCCACCGGATCGATTGGCGTCAGCACGCTGGACGTGATCCGGCGTCATCCCGATCGCTATCGTGCCTTTGCACTGTGCGCGCACGCCCAAGGCGACAAGTTGTTCGAGCAATGCCTGGAATTCCGGCCGCGCTACGCGGTGCTGCGCGATGCGTTGCTTGCAGAAAAACTGGCCGAGCGCTGCCGTAGTGCAGGACTGGATACCGAAGTCCGCCATGGCATCGAGGCGCTCGTTGAATTCTCGTCACGGCCTGAGGTCGATGCGGTAATGGCCGCCATCGTCGGTGCTGCCGGGCTTGAGCCGACGCTGGCTGCAGCGCGGGCCGGCAAAAAAGTCATGCTGGCCAACAAGGAAGTGCTGGTCATGGCCGGCGAATTGTTCATGCATGCGGTGCGCGAACATGGCGCGACCTTGCTGCCGGTCGATAGCGAGCACAACGCCATCTTCCAGTCGCTGCCGGCTGATTTTTCCCGTGGCCTGGATCAGTGTGGTGTCCAGAAAATACTGTTGACGGCCTCCGGCGGTCCGTTCCGAAACTCGCCGCTGGCTGATCTGGCCAATGTGACGCCGGAGCAGGCTTGCGCTCATCCGAACTGGGTCATGGGGCGCAAGATTTCGGTTGATTCGGCAACCATGATGAATAAGGGGCTGGAGGTCATTGAGGCGCATTGGCTCTTCGCAGCGTCACCCGAGATGATTCAGGTGGTTGTTCATCCGCAGAGCGTGATCCATTCGGCAGTCCAGTATGCCGATGGCTCGGTTCTCGCACAGATGGGTAATCCCGACATGCGGACGCCGATTGCCTACGCAATGGCCTGGCCGGAGCGTATCGCAGCCGGGGTCGAAGCGCTGGATCTTTTCAAGATTGCCCGGCTGGAGTTCTTCGCTCCGGATTTTGAGCGTTTCCGTTGCCTGCAACTGGCATACGACGTCTTGCACGAAGGCGGGACAGCGCCGGCCATTCTCAATGCAGCCAATGAAGTCGCGGTAGCCGCCTTCCTTGACGGTGCCTTGCCTTTCCTCGGGATCGCCCGGCTCAACGAAGCCGTGTTGCGTGCCTTGCCAGCTGGGCCGGAGGGCAGTCTGGCCGATGTGCTGGCGGCCGATGCCGAGGCGCGCCATCTGGCTTCGCAATTGATTCGGGACCGGCGTTTCGAGTGAACGACCTGCCGTTCTATCTCGCCGCCTTTGCGGTGGTTCTCGGTGTCCTGATCGTTGTCCATGAATTGGGTCACTATCTGGCCGCCCGCTGGTGCGGCGTCAAGGTCCTGCGCTTCTCGGTCGGCTTTGGCCGCATCCTGTGGAAAAAGGAATTCGGCAAGGACCGTACGGAATGGGCGTTGAGCGCCTTTCCGCTCGGTGGTTACGTCAAGATGCTGGATGAGCGCGAGGGCGAGGTGGCGGCCGCCGAGGCTGGCCGTGCGTTCAACCGGCAGGGAGTGGGAAAGCGCAGCATCATCGTTGCTGCCGGGCCACTGGCCAATTTTGCCTTGGCCATCGCACTTTATTGGGCTGTCTTCATGGTCGGCAGCCAGGAGTTGCTGCCGATCTTCGGCACGCCGCCGGAGGGTACTCCGGCTGCCATGGCCGCCGTGCAGAATGGCGAGCAGGTGCGTCGGGTGGACGGTCAGTCCGTCGCTACCTGGAATGAGCTTCGTTGGGTGCTGATGCAGAAGGCTGTCGAGCAGGAAAGCGTCGAACTGGAAATGATCGATGCGCGCGGTGAAATTTCCATTCGGCGGCTGTATCTCGCCGCTGCCGGCGAACAGGGCTGGGAGGGCGATGCGCTGGAGCGCCTGGGCGTCCGTTTTTATCGTCCCGACATGCCGCCGGTGATCGGCAAGTTGGTGGCTGGTGGCCCGGGGGCCAAGGCCGGCTTGCAGGTTGGGGACCTGGTGTTGGCCGTCGATGGGGAGCCGGTGGCGACGTGGATGGCCTTTGTCGCGAAGGTACGCGAAGCTGCCGGACGCTCGCTGCGGCTCGAAGTGGACCGCGGCGGCGTAAATGCTACGGTCGATGTGTTTTCGGAGGCAATTTCCGAAAGTGGGCGCAAGGTAGGAAAAATTGGCGTTGCCGTTGCGGAAACCGAAGCGTCGAAGCGCGATGTCAGAACCTTTGTGCGCTATGGGTTCGTTGAGGCGGGGCGTCGGGCACTGGTCGAGACCTGGGACAAGTCGGTATTCAGTCTGGTCATGATGGGCAAGATGCTGACCGGCGAAGTGTCGTGGAAGAACCTTTCGGGACCGGTGACGATCGCCGATTATGCCGGACAGTCTGCCCGGCTCGGGCTGGACTATTACCTCAAGTTCATGGCGCTGGTCAGCATCAGTCTCGGCGTCCTGAATCTGCTGCCCATCCCGGTGCTCGATGGTGGGCATTTGTTGTATCATATGATTGAAGTCGTCAGGCGCAGGCCGCTTTCCGAGCGTGCCATGGAGATAGGACAGCAAGTCGGCATGTCCATCCTTTTCGCCTTGATGGCTTTCGCCTTTTTTAACGACTTGACCCGCCTGTTTAACGGCTGAACGATGAAAAAATCCCTGCTGTCCATCCTGATTGCCGGCATGTTTGCCACCCCCGCGCTGGCATTCGAACCTTTTGCAGTCAAGGATATTCGGGTCGAGGGAATTCAGCGCACGGAAGCAGGAACGGTTTTCGGTTATCTGCCGGTCAAGGTCGGCGATACGCTGAACGACGAAAAGGCTGCCCAGTCGATCAAGGCCTTGTTCGCCACAGGTTTTTTCAAGGACGTCCGGATTGAAATCGAAAAGGATGTCATGGTCGTTGTCGTTCAGGAACGGCCGGCGATCGCCACGCTGAATTTTGTCGGGCTCAAGGAGTTCGACAAAGACGTCATCGTCAAGGCGCTCAAGGAAACCGGGATCGCCGAAGGGCGCATCTTCGACCGTGCGCTGCTTGAAAAGGCAGAGCAGGAACTGAAGCGCCAATACCTGACGCGTGGCAAGTACGCGGCTGCCATCACGACGACGGTGACACCGCTCGAACGCAACAGAGTCGGCATCAACTTCAATATCGAAGAAGGCGCTGCTGCCAAGATCAAGCAGATCAACATCGTCGGCGCGAAGGCCTTTTCCGATAAGGAACTGAGAGGCCTGTTCGAGCTGACAACGCCAACTTGGCTGAGCTGGTATACAAAGAACGACCAGTACTCGCGGCAGAAGCTGTCAGCCGATCTGGAGAAGGTGAAGTCCTTCTACATGAATCAGGGCTATCTGGAATTTGCCGTCGAATCAACCCAGGTTTCCATTTCTCCGGACAAGCAGGACGTCTACATCACGGCCAACGTCATCGAGGGGGAGCGCTATCAGGTTTCCTCGGTCAAGCTGGCCGGTGACTTTTCCATTCCCGAGGACGAATTGAAAAAGCTCGTCACGGTCAAGGCGGGCGATGTCTTTTCGCGCGATCGACTGAACGAGTCGACCAAGGCGATCAGCGATCGTCTGGGCAAGGAGGGCTACGCCTTCGCCAACGTCAATGCGGCTCCGGAAATCGACAAGGAAAAGCACCAAGTCGCCTTTACGATTTTTGTCGATCCGGGCAAGCGCGTTTACGTGCGCCGTGTCAATATCACCGGCAACACCAAGACCCGCGATGAAGTTGTCCGTCGGGAAATACGCCAGATGGAAGGCGGCTGGTACGACGGCGACAAGGTGGCCGGTTCCAAGCAGCGGATCGACAAGCTGGGGTTCTTTCTCGAGACTGCCATCGAAACGCCAGCAGTGGCAGGCACTTCGGATCAGTTGGACGTCAATGTCAACGTAACCGAGAAGCCTACCGGCAATTTGATGCTTGGCGTCGGTACGTCCAGTACCGACAAGATCATCCTCTCCGGTTCGATTGCCCAGAACAATTTCATGGGTAGCGGCAATAACGTCGCTATTCAGGTTAATTCGGCTAAATCCTATCGAACCTACGTATTTTCATACACCAACCCCTACTTTACGGCGGATGGGGTTAGTCAAGGCTTTGATATCTATCACCGGACAACGAACACCAGCAATACGGCGCTTGCCTATTACAGTTCGGCATCGACCGGTGGTGGCATTCGTTTTGGCTTTCCGATTGGCGAGAAAGAGTCGCTTGGCTTTGGTCTTGGGATTGATTCGACAAGAATTACCGCCTATAGCACCAGTCCACTTCTCTACCGTAATTACGTTGATTATCCGAACAATGATTCGGTGACGAAGCTTTCGATCCCGCTAACACTCAACTGGACCAGCGATGGTAAGGACAGCTATTTCTTCCCGACCAGCGGTCTCTATCAGAAGGCCGGGCTTGAGCTTGCTACGCCGGGTGGCGATCTGACCTATTACCGGGCCAGTTATCAGGCGCAATACTATATTCCGGTTAGCAAGCAGTTTACGTTGATGCTCAACGGCGAGGTTGGCTATGCCAACGGTTACGGCGGTAAGGAATTGCCGTTCTTCAAGAATTTCTACGCGGGTGGTGTCAGTTCAGTTCGAGGCTACAAGGCATCGAGTCTTGGCCCGACAATTTCGGATACTGTTAACAACGTCACTACCACGTATCGCATCGGCGGTAATCGTCGTGCTGTAGGCAATGCCGAATTGCTTTGGGGTATCCCTGGGATGGAAAAAACCTTCCGCATGGGCTGGTTTGTCGACGCTGGTCAGGTGTGGGGGAGTGGCGATAAACTTTCACTTAGCGATCTGCGCTACTCGACGGGTATCTCCATCGCGTGGATTTCCCCATTGGGTCCGTTAAAATTCAGTCTGGGTAAGCCGCTGAACAAGCAGGCGGGTGATGATCCAGAGTTGTTCCAGTTCCAGTTGGGCAGCACATTTTGATTCAGGAGTATCAAGTTGAAAATTAAGTCCGTTGTTCTGGCATCGTTGATGTCTGTCCTCTGCGTTACTGGCGCTATCGCTTCCGAGCTGAAGGTGGGTTATGTGAATACGCAACGCATCTTCCGAGATGCGCCGGCTGCTCAGAAGGCCGCCAAGAAGCTGGAAGGTGAGTTTGCCAAGCGGGATCAGGATCTGCAGCGTATGGCCAAGCAGTTGCAGGGCATGCAGGAAAATCTGGAAAAGAATTCGGTGACGATGGCTGAGAGCGACCGTCGGGCCAAGGAAAAGGAATTCGGTGAGTTGTCCCGTGAGTTTCAGCGTCGCCAGCGCGAATTCCGTGAGGATCTGAATCTCCGTCAGAATGAAGAGAATGCAGCAGTGATCGAAAAGGCCAACAAGGCCATCAAGCAGATTGCCGAAGCCGAGAAATTTGATCTGATTCTGCAGGATGTGGTCTGGGTCAGTCCGCGTCTGGACATTACCGAGCGGGTGATCAAAGCGTTGTCGGAAGCCAAGTAATGGCCGTACAGGGCGAGACTGTATTCTCCCTTGCCGACATCGCCGCCCACTTGGGCGGCGATGTGCTTGGGGACGGCCAAACGCGTATTGCTCGCGTGGCAACGCTGGCTTCGGCGGGTGAGGGTGACATTGCGTTCCTGGCCAATCGTAAGTACCGGTCGCAACTTGAATCGACCCGGGCGGCCGCAGTCATTCTGGCTCCCGATGCGGCCGACGGCTTTGCCGGCCCACGTATCGTCGCCGCCAACCCGTATGCCTACTATGCCCGTGTCGCCTCCTTGTTGAATCCGGTTCGGGTCGGTTTCAGCGGTATTCATCCTTCGGCAGTCGTCGAGTCTTCGGTTCCAGCCAGCACGGCGATCGCGCCGTATGTCGTCCTCGGCAAGAATGTCCGCCTCGGCGAAGGCGTTGTCATCCATGCCGGCTGTGTGGTGGGGGACGATGTCAGTATCGGCGACGGCGGGATCCTGTATCCGAATGTCACCATCTACCACGGTTGCAAGATCGGTCAGCGGGTGATTATTCATTCCGGCACGGTTATCGGTGCCGATGGCTTCGGTTTCGCGCCGGAGGGCAAGAACTGGATCAAGATTCCGCAGATCGGTGCGGTGACCATCGGCGACGACGTCGAGATTGGTTCAAACACGACCATCGATCGCGGCGCGCTGGACGATACGGTAATCGGCGATGGCTGCAAGATCGACAATCTGGTACAGGTGGCTCACAACTGCAACATCGGCCCCCGTACCGTGCTGGCTGGATGTACGGGGATTGCCGGTAGTGTGACGATGGGGGAGCACTGCATTGTCGGCGGGGCCGGGATGATTTCCGGCCACGTGACCCTGGCGCCGGGAACGGTGGTTTCCGGTGGTTCGCTGGTCATGAAGACCATTAATCAGCCCGGTGTTTACACCAGCGTTTTTCCGCTGGATACGCACGACGAGTGGGTGCGCAATGCGGCCCACATCCGTCGCCTCTCGAAACTTGCCGAGCGGGTTTCCGAGCTTGAGAAAAAACTTAAAGAAAAAGGGATGGAGGGATAAAAATGGAAATGGATATTCTCGGGATTCTTGAGCACCTGCCGCATCGCTACCCGTTTCTGCTGGTCGACCGCGTGGTCGAGATGGAGTTGGGCAAGTCCATCCATGCCTACAAGAACGTAACGATCAACGAACCGTTCTTTGTCGGTCACTTTCCGCATCATCCGGTCATGCCCGGCGTCCTGATCATGGAAGCCCTGGCTCAGGCTGCAGGCATCCTGTCGTTCAAGTCGCTCGGCGAGAAGCCGTCGCCGGATACCGTCTTCTACTTTGCTGGTATCGACGAAGCGCGTTTCAAGAAGCCGGTATTGCCTGGTGATCAACTCCATCTGCACATCGTGATTGAACGCCAGATGCGCGGCGTCTGGAAGTTCAAGGGCGAGGCCCGGGTTGACGGTCAGCTGGCTGCCGAGGCTCGCCTGATGTGCGCCAAGCGGGACCTCTAACATGATCCATCCGACTGCCCTTGTCGATCCGGGCGCCCGGATCGGTGCCAACGTCGAGATCGGTGCCTATTCCATCATCGGGCCGCACGTCGAGATCGGCGACAACACCGTGATCGGGCCGCATACCGTGATTCACGGTCACACACGTATTGGTCGCGACAACCGCATCTTCCAGTTCTGTTCCCTCGGCGAAGTGCCGCAGGACAAGAAATACGCCGGCGAACCGACCCGCCTGGAGATCGGCGACCGCAACGTCATCCGCGAGTTCTGCACCTTCAACCTGGGCACAGTCCAGGATGCCGGTGTGACGCGGCTCGGCGACGACAACTGGATCATGGCCTACGTCCACATCGCGCACGACTGTCAGGTCGGCAACAAGGTGACATTTGCCAACAACGCATCGCTGGCCGGCCATGTGGTGGTCGATGACTGGGCCATCCTCGGCGGATTCACCGGGGTGCACCAGTTCTGCCGGATCGGCGCTCACGTGATGACAGCGGTCAGCACAGTGATCCTGCAGGATGTGCCGCCTTACCTGATGGCTGCCGGCAACACCGCGCAGCCCTATGGCATCAACGTCGAAGGACTGAAGCGCCGTGGCTTTACGGCCGATTCGATCACCTCGCTGAAGCGCGCCTACCGCACCCTGTACAAGTCCGGCCTGTTGCTCGAAGAAGCCAAGGCCAAGCTGGTCGAGGATGCCAAGACCCAGCCGGACGTCCAGCGATTTGTCGATTTCCTCGAGGTCTCCAAGCGAGGCATCATTCGCTGATATGGGGAACGCCGTACGGATCGCCATGGTGGCGGGGGAGGCCTCCGGGGATCTACTGGGCAGCCACCTGATTGCCGCCCTGAAAACCCACCTGCCGGATGCCGTGTTCTACGGCATCGGCGGGCCGAAGATGCAGGGGCAGGGGCTCGATAGCTGGTGGCCGATGGAAAAGCTGTCGGTCATGGGCTACTGGGATGCCCTCAAACATTACCGCGAAATCGCCGGCATCCGCCGGCAGTTGAAGCGGCGCCTGCTCGACCTGCAGCCGGATATCTTCATCGGCATCGACGCGCCCGACTTCAACCTTGGCCTTGAAACCGATCTCAAGTCGGCCGGCGTGCGTACCATTCATTACGTCAGCCCGTCGATCTGGGCCTGGCGTGGTGGCCGGATCAAGAAGATCGGCCGGGCGGTCGATCGCCTGCTCGCATTGTTCCCGATGGAGCCTCAGATTTACGAAAGGGCGCGCATTCCGGTGACCTATGTCGGGCACCCGTTGGCCGACATCATCCCGCTCCAGACCAGCAAGCAGGCAGTGCGCGAAAAGCTTTCGCTGCCAAGGGATTTCCCGATTTTTGCCATGCTGCCTGGCAGCCGCAAGGGCGAACTGGAGATGATGGCGGAGACCTTCGTCGAGACAGCCAAGATCATCCGCGAACGCTTCCTGCCCACGGCTATTTTTATCGTGCCGCTGACCACGCGGGAAACGCGCCTGCAATTCGAAATGGCCATCTACCAGAAGCAGGGCGGCGAAGTACCCTTCCGCCTGCTCTTCGGTCACGCCCAGGATGCGCTGGGCGCCGCCGACGTTTCGCTGGTGGCGAGCGGCACGGCGACGCTCGAAGCGGCGCTGCTCAAGCGGCCGATGGTCATCACCTACAAGATCGCCAAGTTCTCTTACTGGCTGATGAAGCGCATGGCCTATCTGCCCTTTGTCGGCCTGCCCAACATCCTGGCCGGGCGCTTCGTCGTGCCGGAAATCCTGCAGGATCAGGCGACGCCCGAGAATCTGGCCGAGGCGCTGGTCAAGCTGTACGAGGATAAGGACAACACAGCAGCAGTCGAGGAGACCTTCACCGACCTCCACCTTCAGCTTCGCCAGAATACCGCCGAGAAGGCCGCCCGGGCGGTCATCGAATGCCTGAACTGATCGTCCCGCCAGGTCTCGTCTGCGGCATCGATGAAGCCGGGCGCGGACCGCTGGCCGGGCCGGTGGTCGCGGCGGCGGTGATCCTCGATCCAGCGCGGCCGATTCCGGGTTTGAACGATTCCAAGAAACTCAGCGAAAAGAAGCGTGATGCGCTGGCCGAATTGATCCGCGAACGGGCCCTGGCCTGGTATGTCGCAGAGGCGACAGTCGAGGAAATCGACCGCCTGAACATCCTGCATGCGACGATGCTGGCCATGCAGCGTGCTGTTGCCGGCCTGTCGGTTCGGCCGGTGGCGGCGATGGTGGATGGCAACCGCTGTCCGAAACTCGATATTCCCTGCGAAGCCGTGGTCAAGGGCGACGGCAAGATCGCCTCGATCGCCGCCGCCTCCATCCTGGCCAAGACTGTGCGCGATGCCGGCATGCTCGAACTGCACGCCCAGTACCCGCATTACGGCTTCGACCGCCACATGGGTTATCCGACCGAAGCGCATTGCGCGGCACTGGTTGAACACGGTGCCTCGCCGGTGCATCGGCGCAGTTTCGGGCCGGTCGCCCGGCAACTCTCGCTGCTATGAAACTGATCCAGTCGCGCGACAACGCTTTCTTCAAGCACCTCAAGCGGCTGGCCGAATCGGGCCGGGAGCGCCGGAAAACCGGGCAGACCCTGCTCGACGGCGTGCATCTGGTCGAAGCTTACGAAAAGGTTTACGGATCGCCGGAAACCCTGGTCGTCGCTGAGTCTGCGCTGGCCGGCGGCGAAATTGCCGCTTACGTTGCAGAGCGCCAAATCGTCGTTCTGGCCGATGCGCTGATGCGCGACCTGGGCCTGGTCGACACGCCGAGCGGCCTGCTGGCGGTGGTGGCTATACCCAAGGCAAATGCTACGGTCGGCCTCGAAAAAGAGGCAATTTTGCTCGACGGTGTGCAGGACCCCGGCAACGTCGGAACCCTGCTGCGCACGGCAGCGGCGGCCGGTATCGGCCAGGCGCTGCTGTCTCCGGGCTGCGCCTCGGCGTGGTCTCCGAAAGTGCTGCGCGCCGGGCAGGGCGCCCACTTTGTCCTGACCATCCATGAAGACGTCGATCTGGCCAGCTTCATGGCTGACTATCGCGGCACGACGGCAGTCACCTGCCTCGACGGCGCTACCTCGCTTTACGAGGCTAAATGGAGCGGGCCGCTGGCCTGGGTGTTTGGGGCCGAGGGCCTGGGGGTCAGGCACGAGTTGATCGAAGCCGCCGGGCTGCGGATCAAAATTCCGATGCCCGGTGCCGTCGAATCGCTGAACGTTGGCGCGGCAGCGGCGGTTTGCCTGTTCGAGGCATTGCGCCGAAAACTGGCGGTCTGACGACGGCTGCGCTTAGCGCAGCTTCAGTTCCTGCAGGATCGTCGTCGAGATTTCCTCGATCGATTTGGTCGACGAGTCCAGCCAGCGAATGCCTTCACGGCGCATCATCTTTTCGGCTTCGGCGATCTCGAAACGGCAGTTGGCCAGTGAGGCGTACTTGCTGTTTGATCGGCGTTCCTCGCGGATCTGGTGCAGGCGCTCGGGCTGGATGGTCAGGCCGAACAGCTTGCTGCGATGTTTTTCCAGCGTGCCGGGCAGGCGGCCGCGGTCGAAGTCTTCCGGAATCAGCGGGAAATTGGCGGCTTTCAGACCGAACTGCATGGCGAGGTAGAGCGAAGTCGGCGTCTTGCCGCAGCGTGAGACGGCAACCAGGATGACGTCGGCCTCTTCGAGGTCGCGGTCGGTGATGCCGTCGTCGTGGGCCAGCGTGTAGTTGATCGACTCGATACGCTTCTTGTACTCGGAGCTTTCGGCCGAACCGTGCGAACGGCCGACGGTGTGGTTTGACTTCAGCCCGAGTTCGGCTTCCAGTGGTGCGAGGAAGGTGTCGAAGTAGGACAGGCAAAAGGCATCGGCCTGATGGACGAGGCTGGAGAGCTCGGCGTTGACCAGCGTCGTGAAGACGATGGGGCGCATGCCGTCGGCCTCGCCCTGGGCATTGATTTGGGCGATGGCCTCCTGCGCTTTCTCGACGTTATCGAGGAAGGGGATGCGAATCTGATTGAATTCGACATCCTCGAACTGGCTCATCAGGCTGTGGCCGAGGGCTTCGACGGTCAGGCCGGTGCCGTCGGAGACGAAGAATACGGTGCGTTTGATGGGATTTGGCATGCGCGCATTTTACCCGCTGTTGCGCAAGCCAGAAGCGACGCCGTTGATTGTCAGGTGGATGCCGCGGGCGACGCGCTCGTCGGTGTCGCCGGCACGGTGGCGCTTGAGCAACTCAACCTGCAGGTGATTCAGCGGGTCCATGTAGGGCGAGCGCAGTTGCAGCGAACGCTTGAGCATCGGATTGTCGGCCAGAAAATCTTCCTGTTCGAGGATGGCCAGCAGGTGCTGGCGGGTCAGCGCCCATTCGGCCTTGATCCGCTCGAAAATGCGCTGGCGCAGCTCGGCGTCGGCGACAAGTTCAGCGTAGCGCGAAGCGATGGCAAGGTCGGTCTTGGCCAGCACCATGTCCATGTTCGAGAGCAGACTCTGGAAGAAGGGCCAAGACTTGACCATCCGGCGCAGGGTGGCCAGGCCATCGGGATTCCCGGCCAGATAGCCGTCCACGGCCGTACCGAAGCCGTACCAGCCGGGCAGCATCAGCCGGCATTGCGCCCAGCTGAAGACCCAGGGAATGGCCCGCAGGTCTTCGATGCGCTCGGAGGCTTTGCGCGAGGCCGGGCGGCTGCCGATGTTCAGCGAGGCGATTTCTGAAACCACCGTGGACTGGCGGAAATAGGTCGTGAAGCCCGGCGTTTCATAGACCAGGCCGCGATAGGCAGTGAAGGCGCGTAGCGACAGTTCGTCCATCACGGCATGGAACTGCTCGGCCGGCTCGACCTTGTTCTCGTGGTCGGTCAGGCTGGCTTCGAGGGTTGCAGCAAGCAGCACTTCTAGGTTGCGGCGGCCGGTGTCGGCGTTGCCGTACTTGGTCGAAATGACTTCACCCTGTTCGGTCAGGCGGATCTGGCCGGCAACCGCGCCGACCGGCTGGGCGAGGATGGCATGGTAGGTCGGGCCGCCACCGCGGCCGACCGAGCCGCCTCGGCCGTGGAACAGGCGCAGACGCACGCCGTGTTCGGCGAAGACGCTGGCCAGTTCGATCTCGGCCTTGTAGAGCTCCCAGCCCGAGGTCAGGAAGCCGCCATCCTTGTTGCTGTCGGAGTAGCCGAGCATGACTTCGTGCTCGTTGCCGCGGCCGGCGATCAGTTCGCGGTAGGCTGGCAGCTTGAAAATGCCGGCCATCGTCGCCGCGCTCTTCTGCAAGTCCTCGATGGTTTCGAACAGCGGGATGATATTGACGTCGAGATGGGGTGTGGCGCCCGGCAGCAGCAGGCCGGATTCCTTCAACAGCAGGGCCAGTTCAAGGAGGTCGGAAACGCCGTCGGTCTTCGAGATGATGCAGTTGGGCAGGGCGGCGGCGCCGTAGCGCTGGCGCAGTTCACGGGCGGCGAAGAAGATGGCCAGTTCGCCCCGGGTTTCTTCCGAGTAGCTCAGGTACGGCGAGTAGAGCGGGCGTGGCGTGCTGATTTCCTCGACCAGCAGCTTGATGCGCTCGGCTTCGGACAGTCCTTCGTAATCAGGGCAACGGCCGGCGCCAGCGAGCAGTTCGGCGACACTGCGGGCATGGATTTCGGAATTCTGGCGCAGGTCGATCGGCGCCAGATGGAAGCCGAAGACCTGCACGCCGCGCAGCAGGCGACGCAGGCGGCCGCCGGCCAGGCTGGCGCTGCCGTTCAGCTTCAGCGAATTGTTCAGCACCTTGAGGTCGGCGCGCATGGCATCCGGCGTTTCATAGGGTTCGGCGCTGCCGATTTCGTGGCGGACCGGCTCGAAGTGATCGAGGACGCGGGCGGTGGCGGCGAGCCGGGCGTAGATGCCGGACAGGGCGCGGCGGTAGGGCTCGTCGGAACGCTGTGGCGAATGGTCGGTCGAGTGTTCGGCCAGCGCCAGCAGTTCCGGCGTGACCTTGACCAGCAAGTCGGAGAGCGGCAGTTCGCCACCCAGTTCATGGACTTCTTCGAGGTAATGGTTGAGCGCTGCACTTGATTGCAGGCGCAGGGCTTCGCGCAGGATCTCCGCGGTGACGAAGGGATTGCCGTCGCGGTCGCCGCCGATCCAGCTGCCGACGCGGAAGAAGGGCGGCAGCGCCCAGACTTTCTCCGGGTAGCGCTTCTGCAACTGCTGCGTGGCCTGGATATAGAGACGCGGCAGTTCGGTGAAGAAGGTTTCCTTGAAATAGGTGATGCCGTTCTTCACCTCGTCGAGCACCTTGAGGCGTACCGGGCGCAGCATGCGCGACTGCCACAGGGTCAGGATGGCGTTGGCCAGTGCCAGGTCGTTGTCGGCTTCTTCGTCCGGCGTCATTTGCAGGCGTTCGCGCTGATCGAGCAGTCGGGACAAGTCGCGGTGATTGCGGATCAGGCTCTGGCGCTGGACTTCCGTCGGGTGGGCGGTGAGCACCGGAGCGACGACGGCGTGGGCGAAAAAGTTGGCGATGGCTTCCGGCGACACGGCTGCGCTGGCCAGGGCGTCGAGGGCAAAGACCAGGCTGCCTTCGCGCGGCGGTGAGCCTGCCAGGTCGTGGGCACGGCGCCGGCGGATGTGGTGCTCGTCCTCGGCGATGTTGGCCAGTTGCAGGAAGTAGCTGAAGGCGCGAACGACGGCCTGCGTCGTGTCGCGCGGCAGTGGGTCGAGCAGGCCGGCGAGTTCGGCGCGCGCCGCCGGGTCGCCGTCGCGGGCAAAGCGGACGGCGGTTTGCCGGACGCGCTCGATAATGTCGAAGACCGCCTCGCCTTCCTGTTCGCGGACCGTATCGCCAAGGATACGGCCGAGCAGGCGGATGTCGTTGCGGAGCGGTTCTTCCTTGCTGGTATCGAGCGCGTGTTGGTGCATTTAGTGTTTCCTGACCAGGAGTACGGAGGCGTCGGCAATTTTAGCCAGTTGTTCGGCGACCGAGCCGAGAATCAGCGTGGCCAGGCCGCGCTGGCCGTGGCGGCCGATGACGATCAGGTCGACGCCGAGTTCCTTGGCCTTGTCGGCCAGTGTCTCGGAAACGCGGCGCTGGCGGGCTTCGAGCAGCAGGGCTTCGGCCTTGACGCCGTCGGCGGATGTCATCGCTTCGTCGAGCAACTTGCGGCCCGCTTCGGCAATGGCCGCGATGGCGTGGTCGAGGTTCAGCGAGGTGGAGAAAGTGCGCCCGCTCATGCCCATCAACGTCTCGTCGGCGACGTGGGTGATGTACAGCTTGGCGTCGCTGGTGCGGGCGATGTGAAGGGCCTCGGCCAGGGCGCAACGGGAGGTTTCGCTGTCGTCGATGGCGACCAGAATGTTTTTGTACATGGGGTTCTCCTGATAGGTTTCCGAAATAGGGGCTACCTTAGCAACTCGCGGCAGCCCTGGCTGTTAGGGAAATCCTCACCCCCTCGGAGAACGAGGGGTGGGTGCGCCTATTCCGGTGTCGAATCCTCGGCGGGTGGAACGAGCCGGATGCGACCGGCCGGGCGGATTTCGCGCGGCTTCGCCTGATAGGCCTTGTAGGCGATCACCATCGGGATGTAGAGCTTGTCGACACGGACGATATGGTTGTAGAACCAGCCATTGATCAGGGCTTCGACCCGGTCGGCGACCTGGTCGAGGGTTAGCGAGCGCGCGTCCTGCAGCAGATGGCGCAGCATTGCCCGGAATTGGCTGTGCGCCTGGCGGTGGGCCTCGATGTCCGGGTAGCCGATGCGGACCAGCAGTTCTTCTTCGTCTTGCAGATGGACCTTGGCGTAATCGCAGAGAATGGCCAGCGCCTTCATGACCCGGATTTCGTCGCCATGGCCGCGGAATGTGGCGGCCAGTTCGAAGAGTTCACGATGCTGGTCATCGATTTCGGGGATGCCGAATTCGATGCTGGGTGACCAAGAGTTGACGCGACTGTCCATGGGCGGAACCGACCTGTTTTTGTTGAGCCGGGATTATGACCAGAGAGCTGGCGTTTTGTTTCAGGTCAGATCAAAAGATCAGGATTTTCGAAGGGGTCAGCACCCGCCTTCCTGTGGCCGGCTGCATTGGTCGAGCAGATAGGCGATCGACTGGTAGGTGATGCCGGTCTCGGCGGTCAGGCCGATTTCGCAGGTGCGGTTGGTCGATACGCCGCAGGTGCAGTTGGCCGGCAGCTCGTCGTGGATCTTGCGCAGGGCGTGCTGGTTGAGTTCCGGGACGACGAAGCCACGGTCGCCAGCGAAGCCGCAACAGGTGACGCCGGCCGGTTCAACGATCTGTTCGGTGCAGGCGGTGAGCAGTTTTTTCAGCTTGGCGTCGGAACCTGTCTTGCGCACGCTGCAGTTGATGTGCAGGGCGACCGGGCCGGGCTGCTTGGTGATGACTAGGCGCGGCAAGAGGGCGTCGTGGGCGAATTCGTGGAAATCGTAGAGTTTCAGCCGGTCGGCCAGGTGCTTCTGCATGCGGGCGGTGCAGGTGCTGGCGTCCATGATCACCGGGTACTGACCGTTGTTCGACGCTTTGAGCAGCGCCGCTTCGAGTGCGTCGGACATGGCGCCGGCTTCCTCTTCCATGCCCTTGCTGGCCAGCATCTGGCCGCAGCACAGTTGTTCGAAACCGTCGGGCAGGATCGGATCGTAACCGGCACGAACCAGCAGTTCGCTGATGACGTCGCCGAGCTGGGCTTCGCCGGCCGTCGATGGCCCAAAGATGCGGCCGCCGCAGGTCGGGAAATAGACCACCGGATCGCCCTGGCCGCGGTGCGCCACCGGCGCCTTGCCGGCATGCGGCATGTTCTTCTTCCAGGCGCCGCCGGAAATGCGGCCGAGGAAGTTGTCGCCGAGCACGCCGGAGACGGCGTGGCCAATTTTGAGGCCGAGGCGCGAGGCGTTGGCCAGTGTGGCGAAATGGTTGCCGGTCCAGGCGTTGACTGCGCGGGCCGTTTCGCCAAGCTGGCGGCCGCGCAGGCGCCGGGTAAGGTCGCCTGTGTCGATACCGACCGGGCAGGCCGTCGAACACAGGCCGCAGCCGGCGCAGGTGTCGAGGCCCATGTAAGGGTAGTCTTCGCCGAGGGCGCCAGCCGGTTCGCCGGCCGCGGCGCGGCGGGCCAGTTCGCGGACGCTGACGATGCGTTGGCGCGGCGAGAGGGTCAGCCGGTGCGAGGGGCATAGCGGTTCGCAGAAGCCGCATTCGATGCAGCGGTCGACGATGTCCTCGGCGGCCGGCATCGGCTTCAGGTTCTCAAGGTGGGCGTGCGGGTTGTCGTTGAGGATGACGCCGGGGTTGAGGCGGTTGTCCGGGTCGAACAGGCGCTTGATCCTGCGCATCAGGTCGGCCGCTTCCTTGCCCCATTCGAGTTCGACGAATGGCGCCATGTTGCGGCCGGTGCCGTGCTCGGCCTTCAGCGAGCCGTCGTATTTGTCGACGACCAGATGGCTGACGTCGTCCATGAAGCGGGCGTAGCGGTCGATCTCGGCTTGATCGCCGAAATCCTGGGTGAACACGAAGTGCAGGTTGCCTTCCAGCGCGTGGCCGAAAATGATCGCCTCGTGGTAGCCGTGATGGCGGAGCAGGGCCTGCAGGTCGAGGGTGGCGTCGGCCAGCGCGGCAATCGGGAAGGCGACGTCCTCGATGATCACCGTCGTGCCGGTACGGCGCATGGCGCCGACCGAGGGGAAGGTGCCCTTGCGCACTTTCCAGTACATCTCGCAGCTCGCCGGGTCGGTCGAGAAAACCATCGGCTCCACCGTGGTAATGCCGTCCATCGCGGCATGGACCGCGGAAATCCGCTCCTGCAGGCCATCGACCGTAGCATTCCGCACTTCGATCAGCAGCGCGGCGGCTTCTTCGCCAAGCTGGCGAATGATCGGTGGCAGGCCGGGCTTGTTCTCGACGGAATGCAGCGCCGGGCGGTCAAGCAGTTCGACGGCCGAGACCGGCTGCGGCTTGAGGCGGATGACCGCCTCGCAGGCGGTGCGGATGTCCGGGAAGAAAACCAGGGCGCTGGCCTTGAACGGGTCTTCGACGACAGTGTTGTAGGTGATCCGCGAGATGAAGCCGAGCGTGCCTTCCGAGCCGATCATCAGGTGGCTGAGGATGTCGATCGGGTCTTCGTAATCGACCAGCGCGTTGAGGCTGTAGCCGGTGGTGTTCTTGATCTTGAACTTGTGGCGGATGCGCTCGGCCAGCTTAACGTTGGCGCGGGTATCGCGGCCCAGGCGTTCCAGTTCGCCGAGCAGCACGGCGTGGGATTGGGCAAAGGTGTCGCGGCTGCGGGCATCTTCCGTATCGAGCACGGTGCCATCGGCCAGCATGACGCGCAGGCCGGCCAGCGTCCGGTAGCTGTTCTGGGCCGTGCCGCAGCACATGCCGGAAGCGTTGTTGGCGGCGATGCCACCGATCTTGCAGGCGTTGATCGAGGCCGGATCGGGGCCGATCTTGCGGCCGAAGGGCGCAAGCCGCCGATTGACCTCGCCACCGACGATACCTGGGCCGGCCTTGACCTGGCTGGCATCGGCGTTCAGATCGCAGGTCGCGAAGCCTTCCCCGATCAGGGCCAGCACGCCGTTGGTGATCGCCTGGCCGGACAGGCTGGTGCCGGCTGCCCGGAATGTGACCGGGGTGGCATGCTGTCTGGCGGTTTGCAGCACGGCACGGACGTCGGCCTCGGATTCGACGACCGCGATGACCTGCGGCGTCAGGCGGTAGAAGCTGGCGTCGGTGCCGTAGGCGAGGCGGCGCAGGTCGTCGACGATGATCTGGTTGGCCGGGAGGTATTGGCTGAGGTGGTGGATCAGTTCGCTCATGGTTTGTCTCGGTTTGCTTTTTCGTGCTGCTCGTTATTGCGCGGTTTTCTGAACTTCTGTTTTCCGCCCTTGAGGGGCGTCTTACTTTCTTTTGCTTCGCCAAAAGAAAGTAAGCAAAGAAAAGGCGACCCTGGGTCGGCGCCCGCTGCGCGGGTTCCCTGCGTTACTCGACGTAGGCGGGGGCTGCGGAACTCGGCCCTGCGGGCCTCAAACAGTCCTCGCCCTTTTTCCGCCAACGTCTGCGTTACTCGGCGCCTCCCAAGGGGCCCGGAAAACCATCCGTGGCCGACCAGCGGTTTTTCATTTTTGGCCTTTTTTTCGGGCCGACCGTAGCATTTTGTTTTCCGGACGGTGCTTGGCTCCGGGACGCCTTTCGGGTCCCCATGTGGAGCGCCGAGCAACGCAGAAGCGCCGGGGGTCTTCGGCGAGGACTGTTTGAGGGGCGCAGCCCCGAGTTCCGCAGCCGCCCGGCGTTTCGAGTAGCGCAGGGGAGTCGGCGCAGCCGACCGCGTAACCTGGGGTCGCCTTTTCTTTGGCTACTTTCTTTTGGCGAAGCAAAAGAAAGTATGCCCGCCAGCAAGGCGGAACCCCATGCCCGACAAAGGAAAGCGTCATTCAGCCGCGTTCCTTCAACATATCCCGCAACCGCTTCGGCGCCGGTTTCAACGGCACCCGAACCGACGTCCACGCCCCTTGCCGCGACGGCGTCAACCACCGCAACCGACTCCCCAGCCAGGTCGTCAGCCGATAAAGCCCCGGCGACCGATAGACAAAAGCCCATCCCCGCCAGACCGCAGAAATCAGCCCGCTATATCCCGCTCCCTGCCCAACCATGGAAGGATCGGCATGCGGCGGAGAAAACGCCTCCTCCCGCAACCGCATCAGCAATTCCGGAATCGGAATCTTGACCGGGCAAACTTCCCCGCAAGCCCCGCACAGCGACGACGCCGTGACCAGCCCCTTGGTAGCCTCCAGTCCCAGCATGTGCGGCGAGATAATCTTGCCGATCGGGCCGGGATAGGTCGTGCCGTAGGCGTGACCACCGATCCGCGTATAGACCGGGCAATGATTCATGCACGCCCCGCAACGAATGCATTGCAGCGTCTTGCGCAACTGCTCGTCGGCATAGGCTTGTGAACGGCCGTTGTCCAGAAGCACCAGATGCACTTCGCTCGGGCCGTCCTTCTCGCCGGGTTTGCGCGGCGAAGAGATCATGTTGAAGTAGGTCGAGATGTTCTGGCCGGTGGCAGAGCGGGTGAGCAGCGAGAGCAGCGGTGGCACGTGTTCGAGTTTTTCGACGATCTTCTCGATGCCGGTGATGGCGATATGGACCGGCGGCGCGGTGGTGCACATCCGGCCGTTGCCTTCGTTCTCGACCAGGCACAGCGTGCCGGTTTCGGCGACGGCGAAATTGACCCCGGACAGGCCGATGTCCGCCTCCAGGAATTTCTGCCGCAGCACCGTGCGACCGATCTGGATCAGCGCATCGACGTTGTCGGTGTAATCGACGCCTTCGACCTTGTCGGCGAACAGGCGGGCGATTTCCTCCTTGGTCTTGTGGATGGCCGGCATGATGATGTGCGACGGCTTTTCGCCGGCCAACTGGACAATGTATTCGCCCATGTCGGATTCCAGTGCGCCGATGCCGGCCGCTTCGGCGGCGTGGTTCAGTTCGATTTCCTCGCTGACCATCGACTTGCCCTTGACCATCAGCCTGGCCTGATGCTTCTTGCAGATGCCGAGGATGATTTCATTGGCTTCGTCCGGCGTCTCAGCCCAATGGACCTGGATGCCGTTCTTGGTCAGATTGGCTTCGAGCTGTTCGAGCAGTGTCGGTAGCTTGGCCAGGTTGTACTGGCGGATGCTTTCGCCCAGCGTGCGCAGGCTTTCCAGTTCCTCGGCGTCGGGGAACTGGGCAGCGCGCTTGCTCATCAGGAAATCCATCGCGCCGCGGAAGCTCTGGCGCAGGAAGGGATTGTCGACCACCGTTTTGGAGCGGGCGCGGAAGCCCTCCGACGGGTTGAAGTGCAGGGTGTGCTCGCTCATTGCTCGCCCTCCGTCAGCATCAGCACGACCAGTTCCTTCGGACCATGCGCGCCGTAGGCCAGCGTTTGCTGAATGTCTGCGGTCTTCGAAGGGCCGGAAATGAGCAGGGCATTGGTCGGCAGACCGTGTGACCAGCCTTCGGCCAGCATCGCCTCGTGGAAGGTGTTGTAGATATTGGCCGCATTGAGCAGCACGATATGCACCGGTGGCACCAGCGACATCAGTCGCGGTTCGGCCGGATCCGGCCACAGGATCAGCGTGCCGGTCTCGGCAATGGCGCCACGGGCGGCGGTCAGGCTGGCCGGGGTGGCGTTGAACATCTCCGTCTTCCAGGCCTCGATGGCCATGTCGTAGACCTGGCAATCGACGCCCTGGCGCGGAAACTCGTCGAGCACCGCGCAGCCATGCGTTGTTTCCTCGCTGACCAGAATCTTGTCGATGCCTTTGCTGCGCAGCACCTCACGCAGGGTGCTCAGCCAGTTTGCCGGTGTTACCGGAAGGACTTCGGCGTGAGCCAGTTCGATGAAGTGCCGAAAGCGCCTGGCCTTGTCAGTCGCACCTTCAACCGGACGATGCGTGGCGTACCAAGTGGCGACATCGGGTGCCAATGCTACGGTCGATGGCATTTTTTGCCTTAATTTGCCAAGGATGCGGTCGCGGGCGCTCATTTGCTGGTCCTCCGGAGCAGGAAGCTGGCGATGTGTTCGCCGGGCAGGGTGGGTTTCGCGAGGCCGGCTTGTTGGTCCTTCCAGGCGGCGTGGCCGAGGATGTTCATCAGGCAGCCGCAGTCGGCGCTGACGACGCGCTCGGCGCCGGTCGCCTTGAGCGCCTTGACCTTGTCCTCGACCATGGCACCGGAGATTTCCGGCTGCTTGACCGAGAAGGTGCCGCCGAAGCCGCAGCATTCCGATTCGTGATCCTGCTGGGCGACAGTTACGTGGCCGAGGCCGTCGAGCAGTTTGCGGCCAGTCAGATGTACGCCCATTTCGCGGCGTGCCGAACAGGAGGTGTGCAGCACGACGGTACAGTCGCCGCCGAGATCCTCGGGCTTGAAATTCAGCACGTCGACGAGGAACTGGGTGAGTTCATAGACCCGTGCCGACAACTTTTCGGCGGCGGCCTTTTTCACCGGATCATTGGCGAACAGCGTCGGATAGTGGTGTTTCATCATGCCGGCGCAGGAACCGGAAGGCACGACCACCGGCCAGTCGTTCGGGAACAAGGTCAGCTGATGCGCCGCAACCTTGCGCGCTTCGTCGGGGAAACCGCTGGTGTAGGCCGGCTGGCCGCAGCAGGTCTGCTCCTCGGGGAAATGGACGCGGATGCCCTGACGTTCGAGCAGGGTGATGGCATCCATGCCGGCACCGGGGAAAAACTGGTCGACGACGCAGGTGGCGAAGAAATATACGTCGCTCGGGCGGGGTAGCGGGGTGTGCGCGGGAATCATCTTGTCTCCGGTGTGAATTATTTAACGGTCAATTGGTATGACCAGTTATTCATGAAATGAAAATTTACGTGAATACCGGTACTTAGTCAATCATCCAAGGGAAATCCCCATGCTTGCGCTTTGCTTAAACGCTCGCTAGAATGTGCTGGTCTTACCAATCCATGTGGTCTTACCAATGCCAAACAAGGTGCAGGTTCCGCGTATTTCGGATGCCGTCGCTTCGACGCTGGAGCGGCGTATCCTCGAAGGCTCGCTGAAGTCCGGCGACCGCCTGCCGCCCGAGCGCGAGCTGGCGGCGGAGCTGGGCGTCTCCCGCCCGAGCCTGCGCGAAGCGATCCAGAAGCTGGCCTCCAAGGGCATGGTAACCAGCCGCCAGGGCGGTGGCACCTACGTGACCGATGCGCTGGAGTCGACTTTCTTCGACCCCTGGCAGGACATGATGGGTTCCTACCCCAATCTGCGCGAGGACATGCTGGAATTCCGCCGCATGCTTGAAGGTCAGGCCGCCGAGTGGGCAGCCGAGCGCGCCACCGATGCCGACCTGCAGCGCCTCGACCAGAGCTTCTCGGCCCTCCAGGCTGCCTTCGAGAGCGACAACACCGACAAACGTTCCGACGCCGACATCGCCTTTCACCAGGCCGTCGGCGATGCCTCGCACAACGTGCTGCTCGGCCATCTGTCGGCCGCCTTGCTGCGTTTAATGCACGACAATATCCGCCTCAACCTCGGCGAATTGAAGATGGTGCCGGCCGCCAGCCGCCTGCTGATGACCCAGCACGCCGCCATCCATTCCGCCGTCCGCGAGCGCAAGCCGCAGGCGGCGCGTTCGGCCGCCGAAACGCACATCGACTTCGTGCGCGAGACGCTGGCCCAGACGCTGCGTTCCGTCGCCCGCCGCGAAACCGCGGAACGTCGCCTGAATACCGATTTCTCAACTTCCTGATTTTTTAAATTCGACCCCCCTGAAAGGATTCCTGATGGAAGCGCTTGTCATCCCCTTCGAAAAACTCCGCATGACCGACGTCGAACAAGTCGGCGGCAAGAACTCGTCGCTCGGCGAAATGATCAGCCAGCTGGCCGATACCGGCGTTCGCGTGCCGGGCGGCTTTGCCACCACGGCGCACGCCTACCGCGTCTTCCTCGCCCAGTCTGGCCTCGATGCCAAGATCAATGCGGCCCTTGATGCGCTGGATGTCGAAGACGTCAATGCCCTGGTCAAGACCGGCGCCGAGATCCGCCAGTGGGTGCTCGACACCCCGTTCCCGATGGATCTGACCATCGCCATCACCGAGCAGTATCAGCGCCTGGTGGCCGATTCCACCGCCGACATGTCCTTCGCCGTGCGCTCCTCGGCCACCGCCGAAGACCTGCCGGACGCTTCCTTCGCCGGTCAGCAGGAAACCTTCCTGAACATCGTCGGCCTGGAAAACATCATGCACGCGATCAAGGAAGTCTTCGCTTCCCTGTACAACGACCGCGCCATCTCCTACCGCGTCCACAAGGGCTTCCTGCACGCTGACGTCGCCCTGTCCGCCGGTATCCAGCGCATGGTCCGCTCCGACAAGGGCGCGGCTGGCGTGATGTTCACGCTCGACACCGAATCCGGCTTCCGCGATGCGGTCTTCGTCACCTCCAGCTATGGTCTGGGCGAAACGGTGGTGCAGGGCGCCGTCAATCCGGACGAGTTCTACGTGCACAAGCCGATGCTTGCCGCCGGCAAGAAGGCTGTCGTGCGCCGCAACCTCGGCTCCAAGATGATCAAGATGACCTTCGCCGCCGAAAAGGTCGCCGGCAAGTCCACGATCACCGAAGATGTGCCGGAAGCCCAGCGTCACCAGTTCTCGATCAACGACGAAGAAGTCATGGAACTGGCCCGCTACGCGATGATCATTGAAAAGCACTACGGTCGTCCGATGGACATCGAGTGGGGCAAGGACGGCGTCGACGGCAAGCTGTACATCCTCCAGGCTCGTCCGGAAACCGTGCAGTCGCAAGCCGCCGCCGGCAAGCAGGAAAAGTTCAAGCTGAAGTCCTTCTCCAAGGTGCTCGCCTCCGGCCGCGCCATCGGCCAGAAGATCGGTGTCGGTCCGGTGCGCATCGTCAAGGATCCGCGCGAGATGGATCAGGTCAAGCCGGGTGACGTCCTCGTCGCCGACATGACCGACCCGAACTGGGAACCGGTGATGAAGCGTGCTTCTGCCATCGTTACCAACCGTGGCGGCCGTACCTGCCACGCTGCGATCATCGCCCGCGAACTGGGCATCCCGGCCATCGTCGGCTGCGGCGACGCGACCGAAACGCTGACCGAAGGCGACATCGTTACGGTCAGCTGCACGGAAGGTGATACCGGCCACGTCTATCGCGGCAGCCTCGACTACGAAATCACCACCCGCGACATCTCGGCCATGCCGGACGTCCCGGTCAAGGTCATGATGAACGTCGGCAACCCGGAACTGGCCTTCGAATTCGCCCAGCTGCCGAACGCCGGCGTCGGTCTGGCCCGCGTCGAGTTCATCATCAACAACGTCATCGGCATCCACCCGAAGGCCATCCTCGACGTCGAGCGCCTGCCGGCATCGAAGCGCGAGGAAATCAAGCGCCGCGCCCGCGGTTACGCCTCGCCGCGCGACTTCTTCATCGAGAAGCTGGTCGAAGGCGTTGCCACCATCGCTGCCGCCTTCTGGCCGAATCCGGCCATCGTCCGCCTCTCCGACTTCAAGTCCAACGAGTACCGCAAGCTGCTCGGCGGTGAGCTGTACGAGCCGGAAGAAGAAAACCCGATGCTCGGCTTCCGCGGCGCCTCGCGCTACATCGCGCACACCTTCGAAGACTGCTTCGAAATGGAATGCATCGCCATGAAGCGTGTCCGTGAAGAGATGGGCCTGACCAACGTGCAACTGATGGTGCCGTTCGTCCGTACCGTCGGCGAAGGCAAGGCCGTCGTCGAACTGCTGGCCGAACACGGCCTGAAGCAGGGCGAGAACGACCTGAAGCTGATCATGATGTGCGAAATCCCGTCCAACGCGCTGCTGGCCGACGATTTCCTGAAGATCTTCGACGGCTTCTCGATCGGCTCCAACGACCTGACCCAGCTGACGCTGGGCCTCGACCGCGACTCCGGCCTGGTGGCCAACCTCTTCGACGAACGTGACCCGGCCGTCAAGATGCTGCTGGCGATGGCGATCTCTGCCGCCAACAAGGCCGGCAAGTACATCGGCATCTGCGGCCAGGGCCCTTCCGACCACCCCGATCTGGCCGAATGGCTGATGGATCAGGGCATCAGCAGCATCTCGCTGAACCCGGATACCGTCATTGACACCTGGACGCGTCTGGCGAGCCACAAGAAGGCGTAAATGCTACGGTCGGCCGTCAAATACGGCCAAAAATGAAAAAAGGCTGGGAGCGATCCCGGCCTTTTTGTTGGCGTGTAAATAACTAGACGCTTGGTGCTTGTTTGCTCTGGTATTCGACCCAAAGTCTCTCGACCATTTTTCGGAAGTCGCTATCTTCAGGGATGGGATGCTGGGCAATATCGTCAAGCGTTCCCTTATACAGATGCTCGCCGCCATTGTCTTTTTCAGTAAGTGCAGTGCGGAAGGTTGCTTCGGATTCTGCTGGTCGCTTCAATAGCCACTGTACGTAAGCCAGATTACCCAAGGCGATGGCTTCTCGGGGCTTTCTCTCAAGAGCGCCTTGCAATTCCGTTTCGCCCTTCAGCAATAGCTTATCGGCTTGCGAATTGTCGCTTTTCGCAAGTAGCGCCTTGGCCGCTAGCAGGAGAGCAAAGCCTTTGCTAACCATCGCTCTGGTGACTTGTTCGCGGAGCGCGAGGGAGGGGGAGGGGCCATAAGTGTCAATAGCTCGCTCGTAGGCTGCGATTTCCTTACTGAGGTCACCCATTTTTCCAAGGTTGATGCCTTTGCTAACCATAGCTCTGGCGACTTGTTCGTGGAGCGCGGGGGACTGGTCGCGGCCGTACGTGTCAATTGCTTGCTCGTAGGTGACGATGGCCTTGCCGTGGTCACCCATTTCTCCGAGGCATATGCCCTTGTTGACCATGGCCATGGCGACCTGTTCGCGGAGCGCGGGGGAGGGGTCGGGGCTGTAGGTGCCAATCAATTGTTCGTAGGTGGCGATTTCCTTTTCGTTATCGCCCATTTGGCCGTGGATGACGCCCTTATTGAATATGGCCATGGCGACTTGATTGCGGATGGCCGGGGTTGGGTCGTCGCCAAGCTGGGCGATAAGCGCCTCGTAGGTATCGATGGCTTCCTGGTTACGGCCAAGTTGGCCAAGCGCCGTACCCTTGTTATACAGGGAAATTGCTACTTGTTGTGCTTGAGTACTCACCTCGTAGGCTTTGCCAAAATAATAGGCGGCATCGTCCAGCTTATTTTCCGAAATGGCCGTAAATGCGCGGGTATTCCAATCGTCGTAGGAATAGTGGCTTTCTGGTTGATTTTTCAGCGCATCCGATCCTTGTTTGAGAATTTCGGCGTCGGCCGGACTGATCGGCGTCGGGCTCTGGTCTGTTTGAGCAGAGAAATTTTTCTGTAACCTTTCGCTGGTTTCCTTTGCTTGAGCTATTACCTGATCCTCGTGTTTTTTTACGTTGTTAACGGATTCGTCAATCTCGCCGTGGGCTCGTGATGCCTTCTGCGCAAGGTTGTGGATTTCAAGGCCTAGTTTTTCGGAGTTTTGCTCAAACCAGGTTTCGGAGGTTTCTTTCGCTTCGCGGCGAGATTTGGCGACAACCGAGACATAGCCGGCGAGGCCGGCCGCTGCGAGAAGTACGGTGACCAGGATACCGAATCGGTCAACAGCACTTCCAATATCGCTGACCCGGCTGACTTGGTCATCCAGTCGCTTGTCCAATGCGTCGATCCGCTTGTGGATCGCTTCAAGGTCTTTTTGCTGCAACTCCTTGTTGGCATCCAGCTTTGCCTGGAGGAGTTCCTTTTGTGCGGAAAGGTCGTCCTGAGAGACTGATTCTTTGGCGGTGCAAGGCCAGGATGCCGCAAGGCAGATTGCTATCGACAGGGTGCTTACGAGGCTACGCAAGGTGGTCATGGTTTGAGCTTTGAACGCAAATCGGATTATGCAACTGTGCTGCATTTACGGTGTTTCCGCTTGACTCACATCGCCCGTAGCTTCTCGGCCAAACTGCCTGCAATCCGCAGTAGGTCAGTCAGCAGTTGTTCGTCGATTTCAAGCGTGCCTTCATATTCGGCCAGGTTTCGGCGATCGTGGCAAAGGGCGAGGACGCGCCATTCGGCGGCAGGTAGTTCAAGCGTATGGGCCAGGCTCTGGAAGACCAGATAGCGATTGTCGGAGCGAAATCCGTTGTGGCGCAATGCGGCCAGCGCCAGGGCATGGGATGCGTTGTAGGCCAGATCGAAGCGGCTTTCTAGCGATAGCTCCGGGTGCTGTGCGTCGTTCAACCTGAGTAGGCCGGAGCGAACCAGACCATCGAATTCCCTACGATCCGGCGGTTCGGCTTTCAGACTGCCAGTCTTAACGAGGTTCAGCAGGTTCTGGTAGGTCACTTTCGCTTCCTAGAATGATGATCTTGGGCTGGGCGAGGATGCGGCTGACGAAGGCGTTACCCTCTTGCTGCTTGCGCTGTAGTTCGCCTGGCTTGTATAGCGTGGGGTTGATGGTTCGCAGCAGTTGCTTTTCGGCTTCGGCAAGGGCCGGAAAAATATCCGGGTAGGCCAGCGTTGCGCTGACGACCAGCAAGTCAATGTCACTGCTCGCGTTTTCCTCGCCGCGCGCGACCGAGCCATAAATGAAGCACAGGTCGATCTGCTCGCTGAGCGGGTGCAAGGCCTCGTGAAGGATGCCGGAAATGCCGAAAGTCTTGCGGACAATGCCGAGCAATTCTGTGTATATCGGACACTTCGGGTTGGCCTGAAAGTGGCGCTGGTTGCCGATGCTGTTTTCAATCAGGACGCCGGCCTGGGTCAGCGTTTTCAGTTCCCGGTGAATGGCACCAGCGCCACCGCCGGTCTGACGAATGATCTCGTTGGCAAAAAAGCTGCGGTCGGGGTGGCCGAACAACAGGCGCAAAACGCGTTGCTGCCCTTTTGTGAAAAGGGTGTCTGCCAAGTTGGTGTGATTTGATTCCATATTTGGGAATGATAATTCCCGATTTGGGATTGTCAAGCGCGGTTCAAGGCACGTTTGATTTGCACTCACCCCAATTCAGGCAGGCGAAAGCTGGCCGTAAATGCTACGGTCGTGTCCAAAAATGAGGCAAAACTGAAAAATCCGGGGAACCCGGGCCTCCTTGCATGGGGCAATGGATTCGCAGTTTTTGAGTCATCGGACCATAATCAGCCAGGTTTTTTTCGTGGTCAAAAAATGAAATTCAGGATTGCCAGCTTTATCGTCTCTGCCTCGATGGTTTTCTCAACGCATTGCGATGCCGCCTTCCTTGACAAGGAAATCTCGTTCTCGGAAGCCGAAATTCAGGCTGCCATCGACAAATCGAAGCCGCAGCAACTGAACTACGGCGGTTTGCTGACGGTTTCGTTGATGGCGCCGCCAAAGCTGACTTTGGGCGAGCCGGAAGGGCGGGCAGGGATTGTGGCCCGGGTGGATATCTCGCTGCTCGGCAATCCGCCGATTCAGGTTGATGTCGTCGGGTCGGCCGGCATTCGTTACGACGATCATGCCAAGGCTTTCTTTCTCGAAAAGCCGGTGGCGGATTCGGTCCGCTCACCGGCCTTGCGCAAGGAGGCTGAACCCGACGCGCGGCGGGCGGTGACGGCGTTACTCGCCGGTTATTTCCGCACCAAGCCGGTCTACGTGCTGCGCGAGGATGGCAATTCGCAGGAACTGGCAGCGCGTTGGCTGCTGCGCTCCATCCGCATCGAGGCGGGCAGGGTCATCGCGGTGCTCTCGCCGTTCTGAGACGATACACCGTCGCAGGGGCGGCCGCCGGACGCCGATGGAGTCGTAGAATACGGTCCTTCACGCTACAGTCACCTTTCCTCCGCCATCATGATCCAAGGTCAATTTCGTTCGTCCATCCTGCAGGTGCCTGCCGACGTCACGCCGCTCAAGTTTCGCGGCTATCTGCGCAAGGAAATCGAGGCCGTTCAGGCAACTGCGCAGGGCGAGGAGGACATCATCATCGTCCGCGTGTTCGTGCTGGAAAAGGTGCTGTTCGGTCTGGGGCCGAAGAAAGTCGACAGCATCCTGCAGGGCGTGGTCGGGAAATGTCCGAATATCCAGCGCATCGAACTGGAGGCGCTACTCAGGCCTTTGAGTGCCGAAGAGATGCAGGAAGCGGCTGACGAGGCGCAAGCGACGCTGCAGGCGCTGAGCGAACGGGTGTCCGCTTCGGGCGGCAAGCTGCAAGCGGGCAGCCGTCGCGGCTAGCCGACGGCTGTCGGGGACTCCCGGCGCTTAGCTCAGGCGCCCGTTCAACTCGTCGATCACCGCCGACCAGTCGGCATCTTCGATGATTTCTTCCTTGAGGAAGGTGCGTTGCGAGTCGCTCCAGAAAGGGGCACGGTAGAGGGCAGTAGCGCTGTCCAGCGGGCGGTGGCGGGCGATGAAGTCTTCGATGGCGGCGTCGTCGGCGGGCAGGCCGAGTTGGGCGAACAGATTGCTCATTGAGTGCAGTTGGGTTTGCATGGCGAACTCCTTTTTTGGGACGGGTTGTTGGTTCGATGGGCGCTGGGGCAAACAAGTTCAGTCGGCCCGCAAATGCTACGGTCGGCCCAAAAAAAGGGGCAAAAGCGAAAATCCCGTTCCGGGCGCGTATCCTTGACGCCCATGACCACCGAGCTTTCTCCCCGGACCGAACGTTTTTTCCTGCTGACGCTGGCCGGCATCCAGTTCAGCCATGTGCTGGATTTCATGATCATGATGCCGCTCGGGCCGATCCTGATGGCGGCTTTCGGTATCGGCACGCACGAATTCGGTCTGCTGGTGGCGTCCTACAGTTTCAGCGCGGCCGTCTCTGGCATTCTGGCGGCGACCTTCGTCGATCTGTTCGAACGCAAGCGCCTGCTGCTGATCGGCTTTGCCCTGTTTGCGCTGGCGACGCTGGCCTGCGGACTGGCGCCGGGGTATTCGACGCTGCTGGTGGCGCGCGGGATGGCCGGCGTGTTTGGCGGCATCATGGGGGCGCTGGTGCAGACCATGATTGCCGATGCCATTCCCTTTTCGCGGCGGGCGCGGGCGAGCGGCATCGTCTCCAGCGCCTTCTCGATCTCGACCATTGTCGGCGTGCCGCTTTCCCTGTGGCTGGCCAACCATTTCGGCTGGCGGGCGCCGTTCGTGCTGATCGCGGCGCTGAGTGTCGTCTTCATCGCCGTCGGCCTGCGCTTCCTGCCCGAATTGCGCCATCACCTGAGCGCGGAAAAGCGCGCCCATCTGCTCTCGGCGACCTTCAGCGTACTGGGCGACGCCAACCATCGACGCGCGCTGCTGTTTTCGGCGCTGGTCATCTTTTCCGGCTTCACGGTCATTCCGTACATCACCGTGTATGCGGTCAATAACGTCGGCATTCCGCAGCCGCAGATTCCCATCATTTACCTGGTTGGCGGTTCGGCGACCTTCATCAGCGCCCGCCTGATCGGGCATTGGGCCGACAAGTACGGCAAGGTCGAGGTGTACCGCCGGGTGGCCTGGCTGGCGCTGTTGCCCGTGCTGCTCGTCACACATGTCGGGGCGCTGCCGCTGTGGGGCTGGCTGATCTGCTCGACCAGCTTCTTCGTGCTGATCTCGGGCCGGATGATCCCGGCCATGGCTGTCATCGCCTCGTCGGCGCAACCGAATCTGCGCGGTACCTTCATGTCGCTGAACGGCACCGTGCAGTCGCTGGCCATGGGGCTGGCGACGACGCTCGCCGGCTTCCTGATCACGCTCGACGACAACGGCCGGATCGTCGGCTACCCGCTGGTTGGCTATGTGGCAGTGGCGGCCAATCTCGTCGCCATCTGGTTTGTCGCCCGCATTGTCATGCACGGGCGAAACCTGTGATCGGGTGCTAGAGCAGCGCGTCGATCGCCTCGACCAGTTCTTCCGGCCGGGTGGCCGGCGCGTAACGGTGGATCACCTTGCCGTCGCGGTCGACCAGGAACTTGGTGAAGTTCCATTTGATCGCCTCGGTGCCCAGCACGCCGGCTGCTTCGTGCTTGAGCCAGGTGAAGAGCGGATGGGCATCGTCACCATTGACATCGACCTTGGCGAACAGCGGAAAGCTGACGTCAAAAGACTTGAGGCAGAACTGCCCGATGGCTTCCGCATCGCCCGGTTCCTGGCCGCCAAACTGATTGCAGGGGAAGCCGAGAACAACGAAACCCCGCTCCCGGAAGCGCTGGTAAAGCGCCTGTAGCCCGGCGTACTGGGGCGTGAAGCCACATTCGCTGGCGGTGTTGACGATCAGCAGCACTTTGCCGCGGTAGTTGGCGAGGCTGTCCTGATCGCCGTTCAGGCGCTCGGCGGTGAAGTCGTAGAGGCTTTGGTTCATCGAAGTTCCTTGCTTGCAGTGTCCATTGACCGGGTTGGATTGCCGACAGCCCGATTTGGTTCGCAGAAAGCTGAGCGGCAAGCCCATTTTCATATGACTTTTGCAAATCCGGAATATTCGTATTTCATGGCGGCTCCTTTTCTCAACCACAGGAGTCTGCCATGTTCCAGAGTTTCTACGATGCACTGTCCAATGTTCCCGGCGTCACGCTGCTCAACCGTCCGCAGGATGTCGATCCGTACTGCCCCGATACCGGCGGGGCGATGCGCTATCCGGCCGGCGTGCTGCAGGTCACCGACGCATCGGCAGTCCCGCGCATTCTGGCCGCCGCCAATGCCCATCGCGTTCCCTTGTGGCCGATCAGCGGCGGGCGAAATTTCGGCTACGGCACCGCGCAGCCGGTGGCCGCGGGCAGCGTGCTCGTCGACCTGTCGCCGCTCAAGCGCATCGAAATCGACACCGAGGCGGCCGTGGCGCGCATCGAACCCGGCGTCACCCAGCACGATCTGGAGCGCGCCATCCGCCGCGCCGGCGCCCGCCTGCTGGTGCCGACCACTGGCGTCGGTCCCAACGGGAATATTCTCGGCAACGCCCTCGACGGCGGCTACGGCCTGACCCCGATCACCGATCACTTCGACGCCGTATCGGCCGTTTCCGGCCACTGGGGCAGTGGCCTGCCGTTCCATCACAGCTACCAGGATCTGCATTGCCGCGACCTCGCCGAACGCTGGCGCGTCGGCACCGGGCCGTACTGGGGCGGCCTGCTGCGCCAGGGCAATTTCGGCATCGTCACGCAGGCCACGGTGCAACTGGCCCGGGTGCCGGAAGATTGCCGCATCCTGATCTTCGAATGGCCCTCCGACGAACGCTTCGAAGCCAGCCAGGGCGCGCTCGCCGGCATCGCCGAGGATATTCCGGGAATCGGCGGCATCATCATGATGAACGACTGCCGCATCCTGGCCACGCAATCCGACGCTCCGCTGGCCACTTCGCGGCGCGGCGACGAGCGGGCCGACTATCTGGCCGAGCAGGCCGGCCGGCGCAAGATCTCGCGGTGGACCGCGCTCGGTACCCTGTACGGTTCCCGGCATTCGGTCAAAGGCGCCGTGCGCGACATCCGCCGACGGGTCAAGGGCTGCCGCATCTGGAGCTTCAGCACCAGCGAAGTGCGGCTTCTGCAAGGCCTGTTCGGGCTGCTGCCGGGGAACTGGTTCCCCAGCCTGCGCCGCCATCTCGGCTCGCTGGTCAATGCCCTGGGCACCGTCGAAGGCGTGCCGATCACCGCCTTCCTGAAGATCGCCTACGCGCTCGACAAGAACCCGCGCAACCTTGACGTCTCGGCCCATCCGGCGCGGGACGGGCAGGGCATCCTGTGGTACGCCCCCTTGCTGCCCTTCACCCCGCAAAGCGTGCGCCGCTACCGAGAAATCATGGGCGAAGTGCTCGCCCGCCACGGCTTCGACCCGCTACTCGCCGTCACCTCGCGCTCGCCGCGCGTCCTCTCGGCCACCATCCCACTGCTCTTCGACCCCGCCGACCCCGGCGAAGTGGCCCGCGCCAAGCGCTGCTACCGCGACCTCGTCGAATCCGGCCTGCGCCAGGGCTGGCCCCCGTACCGGCTGGGCATCGACTACATGGACCTGATCGGCACCCAGGCCGGCAGCGCGCTGGGCGAACTGCACCAGCGGCTGAAGACTGCGCTCGACCCCAACAACGTGATCTCGCCGGGGCGCTACGTGGGCGGGGTGGCGTAGTTCTGAGAGGTGAAGCCAGGCCCTGTTTGCCGTGGCGGCAAACGGAGCCTGGCAGTGTGCATCGCAATCAAATCTTCATCGATTATGCTGGGCTAACTTCCGCCTTGTGCCCTTTGCTGCCGGACAGGCTTTCGGAAAGCTGTCGTTCCATGCGCTACTGGCCTAGAGAATGGCTGACTGGCCGCAAATCCATGAGCAAGCCATTTCGAAAATTTCTAATTCAGTAATGAAGTGATAAGGCTCGGGTGTTTTGCAACAACAATCCCATTTTTCGCATCAATTTTGCAGATGAAATCAGAGCCAGGATAGTAGCCGGTGAATGTTGCGTAGAGGTATTTCAAAGAATTCACATCTTCCCAGTAAGTGCTGTTCTTTCTAGCACCAGCTTCGATTGCCTTTTCAAACAAATTGTCTGATGAGTTTCCTATGGTTACGGAGTCACAGAACAACTCCGCTTTTCGCTTTGCTGACAGTTCCGACATGGTGACATATATCAATAGCGCAATGAGAAATACAAATATTCTTTTCATGGTGTTGCACCATATTTCAAGCGAAGGAAGTGGACGACAATAACTATATAAAAAAAGCGGAGCCCTTAAAGATTATCCCGAATCCAATAGCTATTTCTCCAATGCCAATTAGAACGGCGATAAAACCGGTATGGTTAGAGGTGGAGTAGCCCGCATTCTTTTCAGACGGTGGACTGTTTGAGCCATAGCCCCACAATTTGATGCTGATCGTTGCCTCTTGGGTGAAAAGAGTTCTAAATCCAACCACAATGGCTATTAGCCCCATCAAATAGGGAACAAAAGAGGGCATATGATTTCCTTGAAAAAACGGGCCAATCCAAGCGCGAATTTGTATTGCTATTGACGCATTAATTATGCCTTGGGTATAATTAATGCGTCAAGAATACTGCGCATTGCTTGCCTGAATTGCAACTTTGGCACACAAGCATGTGTGGATTTAAGGGCTGCTATCGGGATAGAGCCTAAAACTTCCGCTCATGGCCGATTGCTGCCTGCTGAGAAAAGGATCCCAATCACTGACTCGGGGGCAACGCGGTGTCACATGAGTCCAGCTCGATTTTTCGCAAATGCTACGGTCGCCCCCAAAAAAGGCCAAAAATCAGCGTACTGTTCGCGTCGCCATCGCTACCCCCGTGCCGGCGACGGCGATGCCCAGCCATTGCGTCGTGGCGACGGATTGGTTGAACAGCAGCTAGGCGGTGAGGGCGGCGGAGACCGGAACCAGGTAGAACAGGCTGGCGATGCGGCTGACTTCGCCGTGCCGGATCAGTTGGTAGAGCAGGCTGACGGCGCCGACCGAGACGAGTATCGCCATCCAGACCAGAGCGACGATGAATTCGCCGGTCCAGCGGACATCGCCGGTTTCATAGGCGACGGCGCCGAGGGCGCAGGCGGTGGCGCAGGTGGCGCACTGGAGGGCGCCGCCGGTGAATAGCGGCATGTCAGCGCAGCGGGCTTTCTGGTAGAGGTTGCCGGTGGTCAGCCCGACGAGGCCGATGAAAGAGTAGAGCACCGGCAGGCCGAGCGTGGGCTGGTCGTTCAGTCCATGTTGCAGCACGATGAAGACGCCGAGCAGGCCAAGCAGCAGGCCGATCCACTGGCGGCCGGAGACGCGTTCGCCGAGCAGGGCGGGGGCGAGCACGGCGACCAGGATGGGGTGGAGGGCGATGATCAGCGCCGAGAGCGCGGGTGGCAGGCCGCCGGCGATGCTGTAGAAGACGCCGGCCGAGAAGACGCCGACGCTGAGCAGTCCGGCGCCGATGATGTGCAGCGCCCTGCGCGGGCCTTGCGGCCAGGGCTGGCCGAGGGCCAGCGCGATGACGGCGAGCAGGCCGGCCGCCAGGGCAAAGCGCAGGGCGAGGAAGGCGAAGGGCTCGGCGTGCGGCAGGCCGAGCCGGGCGCCGACGAAGCCGGCCCCGTAGAGCGTGACGAAGCCGACTGCCAGCAGGCGGTCACGGGTGGCAGCCCGCATCGCCAGGCTGCTCACGCTGGGCGGGCCTGTTGGCGGGCCGCCTGGGTCTGGCCGTCATAGCCCCAGTTGCCGGCGGGCATTTCATGGATGACCAGGTAGCTGGCTTCGGGCAGCGGGCCGCAGGTGTCGGCCAGCAGGCGGTGCAGGGCGACGATGATTTCGGCTTTTTCGGCTGGTGTGTTGGTGCCGGCCGTGATGTAGAGCGTGCTGTGGGCCGGGGTCAGGCCGTCGGCAACCGGCTCGCCGGCAAGGTGCCAGCCATCGTCGGCGATGCAGTCGATGCGGACGGCGGTGACTTCGGCCCGCTTATGCAGGATGGCGGCGATCAGGTCGGTGCTACGCCGGGCGAGGCTGCGCTTTTGGGCGCTGCTGATGGTCTGGCCGAACTGGAGGTGGAGAAAGGGCATGGCGGTTTCCTTGGTGGTGGCGGGGCTTGCTTCAAGGACACTCTAAGGGCTAGGATTAAATTAAAAAAATTGATTAATTCAAATTCAAAATACGGATTCAATATGATGCCGCGTCGCCACCTCGATCCCGAAGCGCTCCGTGCCCTCGTCTGCATTGCCGATACCGCCAGCTTCTCGGCCGCCGCGCAGCAACTGGGGCGGACGCAGTCGGCGGTCAGCCTGCAGATCAAGCGGCTGGAGCAGATGCTCGGCCAGACGCTGCTGCGCCGCGTGCAGGGGCGGGTGGACGGGACGACGGCGGAAGGCGCTGCCTTGCTCGCCTACGCCCGGCAGATCCTGCGCCTGAACGACGAGGCGTATGCCACGGTGGCGCAGGATGCGGCGCCCGGCACGTTGCGCGTCGGCCTACCCGAAGAACTGATGGAAAGCGTCTTTCCGGCGGTGATGGCGCAATACCGGGCGCTCTATCCCCGTTTGCGGCTGGTCATCCACGCCGATACCTCGGCCGCGCTGCAGCAGGCGCTGGCCGGCGGGGCGCTCGATCTGGCGCTGTACAAACATTGCGGTGATACAGCGCCTGCCGAGGGCGAGGTGTTGTGGCAGGAGCCGCTGCTATGGATGGTCGGCGCCGCCTATCGCGACAGCGCGGCGGAAGCGGGCGATGGCGGTTTGCCGCTGGCGCTGTTCGGCGAAAACTGCGTTTTCCGGCTGGCGGTGACGGCGGCGCTGGCCCGCGCCGGCTGGCCGTGGTCGCTGCACTACACCGGCAGCAGCACGACCGGCCTGTGCCACGCCGTGCGTTGCGGCCTCGGTCTGACCGCCTTGCCACGCAGCTTGTTGGGGCCGGGCATGGCGGCGGTTTCAATGGTCGACGGGCGACTACTGCCAGCCATGCCGCCGGCCCGCCTGCTGGCAGCCTATGCGCCGGGAGCGGTCAGCGCGGCGGCTCGGCGATTCGTCGCCCTGACCGGCGAGGCGATGGCGGCGCGGGCGCCGGTGACCGATGAATTGGCCATTTCGGCTGCTTGAGAAAGCCTTTTCCTGCAAATGCTACGGTCGGCCCCAAAAAACGGCCAAAAACGAAAAAGGCCGGTTTCCCGGCCTTTCATCGCCGTTGGCTGACAGGCTCAAACCCGCAGTAGTGCCTTGACCAGGCGTTCCGACAGCTGTTCCTCGGTGAATTGCGGCTCGTTCGGCGGGTAGAGCGAGTTTTCCTCGATCTCGAAGCCGTGTTCGAGCGACAGGGCGCGGAGCTCCTTGATCTTCTGGCAGGCCTTCAGTTGTTCCTTGAGGGCCGGGTCGATCCGGGCTTTTTCGGAAAATGCCTTGATGGGGGCGACGGACATGGTTTTCTCCTGTGGGGTTGAGGCAATAAACGTTGGCCCTGGGAATCAGGCCGGGAAGTCGAGCACGGATGGCTCGCCGCTGCCGTCGTCGATTTCGGCGTGGGCGAGGCGGCCATCCGGGTGGTAACGGTAGTCGTGGCGGAATTCGGTTTCGCCGTAAACGATCTTTTCGCAGATGATCAGTTGCTCGTTGGAGTCGAACTGGCCGCGGAAATAGGTATTGCGGTTGCGCATGTCGCCGTCGTCCAGTTCGCCGACGAGTTTCAGGGGCAGTTTGACGCCGCTGTAACTGGTGAAATAGCGGCAGGCTTGAGCGGTTTCGGTCATGAGGTCCTCGGTGCGTGGTCGGTTCCGCGAAAAACGAAGTTCGGCCTTGTCGGGTTCGTGACAAAATCCCCTGCGTTTTCCGGGTGTGGAGGGTGGTATGCAATAAAAGGGCCACGGGACCTGCTTGGAACGAAATCGGCGGCTATCTGTCGATTCAGTCAGATGTCATTGCATGCAAACAACAGCCACCAGGAGACACACATGGCCCAGATTTCCCCCATTCCGCCGGGCATGACTGCCATCACCCCACATCTGGTCTGCCGTGGCGCAGCCAACGCCATCGAGTTTTACAAGAAAGCGTTCGGCGCCGTCGAATGTGCCCGCCTGCCCGGTCCGGACGGTCGGCTGATGCACGCCCATATCACCATCGGCGGCGCCGCCGTGATGCTGGTCGACGAATATCCCGAGTACCCGGAGCAGTGCGCCTTGAGCCCGCTGGCGCTGAAAGGCTCCCCGGTCACCATTCACCTCTACGTGCCAGACGTCGACGCGACCATGGCGCAGGCGGTGGTAGCCGGCGCCAAAGTCACCATGCCGGCCACCGACATGTTCTGGGGCGACCGTTACGGCCGGCTGGAAGATCCCTACGGCCACCAGTGGTCGATAGCGACCCACATCCGCGACGTCAGCCCCGATGAAATCATCGCGGCGATGGGCGAAAATTGCCCCGAATGATCAACGCTTGAAAAGCCAGGAGCTCAGCCATGAACTACAAGGGAAGTTGTCACTGCGGCGCCGTCGCCTTCGAGGTCGAAGGTGAAATCGGTCAGGTCATCGACTGCAACTGTTCAATTTGTTCGCGGAAGGGGGCATTGCTCTGGTTTGTTCCGCGCGACAAGCTGCACCTGCTGACACCGGAAGATGCACTGAGCACCTACAAATTTGGCAAGGAGCGGATCAGCCATCGCTTTTGCTCGCACTGCGGCATCCACCCATTCGGCGAGGGCAGCGATCCGGCCGGCAACCGGATGGCGGCAATCAATGTGCGTTGCCTCGAAGGGGTCGATCTGGCGACGTTGCCGGTCAAACCATTTGATGGGAAGGCACTTTGATCGCGCTGTCTGGCATTTGATTCGAATAGTTGCCGGTGCCAATGTGCCGGCGGTGCTATGCCGGCCTCGTAGATTCGCTGCTATCCTTGCGGCTGGTCTGAAGGAGAGGTTCGAATGAGCGCAGAGGCAAGTGGCGGCGTCCGTTGGTGGGAGTCGTATCTGGTGCGATACGCGCTGGGTTTTATTGTTGGCACCTACTGCGTTCTTCAGATCAGCGCACTGCTTTTCCCGGATTTCCCGAAAGCGCTCTCCGGGCCTTCGGCCGCGTTTCTTGGCCTGGTAGGCAATGCACCGCCAGAGGATTCGAGCAACGGCAATTTTTCGTACGTCGTGATTTTTGCCGGGATCGCCTACTGCTACATCGTCAGCGCCCCGATCATGGTCTGGCATGCCGGCCGGATGGTCGATAGCTGGGCCGACCAGCATGCGATCCCCTTCTGGATCGCCTGGGTCGCGCTGGTCGTGGCGACGGCAATGTACAAAGCCCGCGAACTGCTGGCAGCGCTGTGGCACCACAGTCAGGACGGGCATGCGCTGGCTGCCGGCGTCGTCATGTTTCTGGCGGCACTCGGGCTTGTCTGGCTGCATGGCCGCTGGCGCGGCAAGTATTTCGGCACCGATCCGATTGTGCCGGAGGCTGGCGAATTGAAGAAGACTGCCGACGAGGCTGATGCAGACGCATGGCGGCGCCTGAAGGCATACAGCGGGCTGGCGCTGCTCTGGTTTGTCCTGCTGGTCTCGGCCATGTACGCATTGAATGAACTCGGCACGCGCGACAATCTCCTGTTCGTTCTGTCGCTGCCGGCATTCTGGATGTGGGTCGACCAGTATGCGGTGCTCTATGCCCTGCATCGTCGGTCCTACCGCGTTGATGTATTTTACGGGCGGCTGACGAAGGTTCGCCGCCTGGCGGAATCCCGCGATATGCGCGATACCTACACGCACTTGCGCGAACATGCGAATGCGGTGCTTATCGTGCTGGCCGAACTTAGCCTGCTGGCGTTTTTCCTGTGGTGCAGCAAGCAGCCGTGGTGGACGATCCAGCCGGCAGCCGGGAGCCATCCGCTGGTGCAGCCCGGGGCATGGATCGTGATGGTTGGCTGTGCACTATGGTTGCTTCCGGCCACCTTCATGTGGGGTTGGGCAAACCGGATGGAACGCTGGCTCGTCGAAAATCCGCCGGCCAAGGTGGGGGAGTGAAAATGACATTTGATGCTGAAGCACTGCTCCGGGCTGCCGAGGCTGTGCTCGACAATGCCTATGCGCCGTATTCGAACATTCGTGTGGCCGCGGCGCTCCTCCTTTCGGACGGTACTGTTGTCCCCGGGGTAAATGTCGAAAACGCCTCGTATGGGCTGACCTGCTGCGCCGAGCGGACTGCGCTTTTTTCCGCGGTGACGCAGGGGCGGCGGGACATAAAGGCGATTGCCGTGGTCTCCAACCGCATTGCACCGATCTATCCGTGTGGCGCCTGCCGACAGGTTTTGAGCGAATTGTGTCCGCCACAAACCCCCGTCCTGATGCGTGGTGAAAATGGGGGGATCGTCACCAGGACCGTGGGCGACCTGCTCCCGGAGGGCTTCAAACTCCTTGTGCCGATGTCCGAATAATTGACTCGCCGGTCGAGCGGCAACAGGCAACCAGGCATGGCCTCATCTGCTACCATTCGGCCCTGATTTTTCAGGCATTCCCCCTTGTCTTCCCTCCCCGAAATCTTCTCGCCCGAAGGGCCGCTGGCTCAGGCCATCGGCGGCTATCGCGTGCGCGACCAGCAGCTCGACATGGCCGAGCGCATCGCCGCCGCCATCAACAGCCAGGCCGTTTTCATTGCCGAGGCCGGCACCGGCACGGGCAAGACTTTCGCCTACCTGGTGCCGGCGCTGCAGTCGGGCGGCAAGGTCATCGTGTCGACGGGGACCAAGACCCTGCAGGACCAGCTGTTTAACAAGGACCTGCCGATGGTCCGCGATGCACTGAAGGCGCCGGTCAAAATCGCGCTGCTGAAGGGTCGGGCCAACTACGTTTGCCCCTATCACCTGCAGCACGCCATTGCCGATGGCCGTTTCCTGACCCGAGAGGATGCAGCCGACGCCCGCCGCATCTCGGTCTTCGCCAAGACCACGCAGAGCGGCGACAAGGCCGAGTGCATCGAGGTCTCCGAAAATTCGCCGGTCTGGGGCCACGCCACCTCGACGCGCGACAACTGCCTCGGCCAGGAATGCCCGGACTACAAGGAATGCTTCGTCATGCAGGCGCGGCGCGAGGCGATGGCGGCCGATCTGGTCGTCGTCAATCACCATCTGTTTTTCGCCGACGTGATGTTGCGCGACGAAGGCATGGCCGAACTACTCCCCGCCTGCAACACAGTGATCTTCGACGAGGCGCACCAGTTGCCGGAAGTGGCGACATTGTTCTTCGGCGACACGGTGTCGACCGCCCAGGTGCTCGACCTGGCCCGCGACGCCCGGGCCGAGGCGCTGACCTCGGCGCGCGACTTCCTGGCCCTGCCGGACGCCAGCAAGAAAGTCGAAAAGGCGGCCAAGGACTTGCGGCTGGCGGTCGGCATCGACGCCGGGCGCTTTTCCTACGGTCAGCTCGTGGAAAAGCCCGATTTCGCGCCGGCCCTGCAGGCGCTTGAGGAAGAGGTCGCGGCCTTCGCCGCCTTGCTGCAGACCCAGGCTGAACGCGCCGAAGGTCTGGAAAAATGCTGGCAGCGGGCGGTCGAGCTGGAACAGCGGCTCGGCCAGTGGCAGAACCTGACCGACCTTAGCTACGTGCGCTGGGCCGAGGCTTTCACCCATTCGCTGCAGCTGACCTCGACACCGCTCAATGTCGCCGAGATCTTCCGCAAGCAGATGGGCGGCCATCCGCGGGCCTGGATCTTTACCTCGGCCACTCTCGCCGTGCAGGGAAAATTCCATCATTACTGCGCCGAACTCGGCCTCGGCGAGCCGGATTCAGCCTGCTGGCACAGCCCCTTCGACTACGACAGTCAGGCCATTCTCTACGCGCCGCTCGGCATGCCCGACCCGAACGCCTGGAACTACACCGATGCCGTCGTCGAGGCTGCCTGGCCGGCGGTCAAGGCGGCCAACGGTGGCGCCTTCTTCCTGTGCACCAGCCTGCGCGCGATGCGCCGCACGCACGAACTGCTCAAGGCCAAGCTGGAGGACGAGGGCATCGACATGCCGCTGCTGGTCCAGGGCGAGGGTAGCAAGAACGATCTGCTGCAACGCTTCCGCCACCATGGCGCGTCGATCCTGGTTGGTAGCCAGAGCTTCTGGGAAGGCGTCGATGTGCGCGGCGAGGCGCTGTCGCTGGTCGTCATCGACAAGATTCCCTTCGCGCCGCCCGACGATCCGGTGCTTTCGGCGCGCATCGAGCAAATGAAGCGTGAGGGCCGCAACGCCTTCATGGAATACCAGCTGCCGCGCGCCGTGATCAACGTCAAGCAGGGTGCCGGCCGCCTTATCCGCGACGAAAACGATAAGGGCGTGTTGATGATCTGCGATCCACGACTCATATCAAAGCCGTATGGCCGCCGCGTCTGGCAAAGTTTGCCTCCGATGAAACGAACTCGCGAACTGCAAGTCGTCCTCGACTTCTTTGCCACTCGGTAAAACGGATGAAAACCACCTTCGATCAACTGCGCGCCCAGCAGCCACAATTCTTTTCCTCGGCCACGATCACGATCGATGGCAAAACGATGCAGGCGATGGCCGATCTCATCGCCGCCATCGAATCGGTCATTGCCCTGCCGGCCTACCAGGCGCACGCACTGGCCCAGGCGCCGGCCATCGCGCGCCTGCCGGGCAAGGCGCGCGGCGTCTTTATGGGCTACGACTTTCACCTGACCGAGGCCGGGCCGAAGCTGATCGAGATCAACACCAACGCCGGCGGCGGCCTGCTCAACGCCTACCTGCTGGCTGCCTGCGGCCGGGCCGAGGAGGGTGCTACGCTGCGCGACGCCTACGTCGCCATGTTCCGCGAGGAATGGCGCCTGGAGCGCGGCGATGTGCCGCTGCGACGTATCGCCATCGTTGACGAAAACCCGGCCGGGCAGTTCCTTGCCCCCGAGTTCGCGCTTTTCCGGGAAATGTTCGAGCAGCACGGCATTGCCGCCGTGGTCGCCGATCCCGGCGATTTCACCAGCGACGGCCAGCAACTAATGCTCGACGGCCAGCCGGTCGACCTGATCTACAACCGGCTGACCGATTTTTCGCTGGATGCTACGGTCAATGGCAAAATTCGGGCAATTTTCGAAAATGGCGGTGTCGTGCTGACGCCGCATCCGCGCGCCCACGCGTTGTATGCCGACAAGCGCAACCTGATGCAGCTTTCTGACGAGAGCGCGCTGCAGGCGCTGGGCGTTGCCGAAGCCACCCGAAAGACCTTGCTTGCCGGCATCCCGCAAACCGTTGCTGTCACGCCGGAACTGGGCGAGCAATTCTGGGCCGAGCGCAAACGCTGGTTCTTCAAGCCGCCGGCCGGCTTCGGCAGTCGCGCCGCCTATCGTGGCGACAAGCTGACCAAGCGGGTGTTCGAGGAGATCCTGCACGGCGGCTACATCGCCCAGGAAATCGCGCCGCCCTCCGAGCATGTCGTGCCGGTGCCCGACGGCGAGGCGACGATGAAGGCCGACGTTCGCTGCTACGTCTACGCTGGCCGCATCCAGTTGGTCGCCGCCCGTTTGTACCAGGGACAGACCACCAATTTCCGGACACCGGGCGGCGGTTTTGCGCCGGTGTTCGTTGAATGAACAGGTAAAATTCGTCCCATGAAAGTTTTTGGCATTGCCGGCTGGTCCGGTTCCGGCAAGACGACGCTGCTGGAGAAAATACTCCCGCACCTGACCGCGCGCGGCCTCAAGGTCTCGGTGATCAAGCATGCCCATCACGGTTTCGACATCGACCGCCCGGGCAAGGACTCCTATCGCCACCGAGAGGCCGGGGCGACCGAAGTGCTGCTTTCCTGCGGCGACCGCTGGGCCTTGATGCATGAGCGCCGTGACGAGGGTGAGCCGACCCTGAAGGAGTTGCTCGGCCATTTGTCGCCCTGCGACCTGGTGCTGATCGAGGGCTTCAAGCAGGAACCCCTGCCCAAGATCGAGGTCTATCGCGCGGCCCACGGCAAGCCGCCGCTTTTTCCCGAACGCGCCGACATCGTCGCCGTTGCCTCCAACGATGCGCCGGTGACGACGCTGCCCATCCTGCCGCTCGACGACGCCGAGGCCATTGCCCAATTCCTGATCACGACCCTGAACCTGGAACCCCGATGCTGAGTTACGAAGAAGCCATCGACAAACTGCTCTCGGCCGCCAAGCCGGTCGAGGAAATCCGCCACGTCCCGCTCAATGCCGCGGCCGGCCGCGTGCTGGCTGCCGCCGTGCAATCGACGATCTCGGTGCCGCCGAGTGCCATGTCGGCGATGGACGGCTACGCCGTGCGCGCCACCGACATTCCGGTCGCCGGCACCGAACTCAAGGTCAGCCAGCGCATCCCGGCCGGCGCCGCGCCGACGCCGCTACAGCCGGGCACCGCCGCCCGTATCTTCACCGGCGCGCCGATTCCCGAAGGCGCCGACACCGTGGTCATGCAGGAAGTCACCACCGCGACTGAGTCCGGCGTCGTCTTCAACGAAGTGCCGGTCGCCGGTACCTTCGTCCGCCCGACCGGCGAGGATTTCCTGGCCGGCGCCGACCTGCTGCATGCCGGCATCCGGTTGCGTCCACAGGACGTCGCCCTGGCTGCTGCCGCCGGCCTGCCGCAACTGCCGGTCTTCCGGCGCGTGCGCGTCGGCGTCTTCTTCACCGGCGACGAGTTGGTCCAGCCCGGCGAGCCGCTGCCGCCAGGCGGCATCTACAATTCCAACCGCTACGCGCTGTGCGCGCTGCTCGAATCGCTCGGTTGCGAAGTGCGCGACCTCGGCGCCGTGCCCGATGATTTTGAAGCGACCCGCGACGCGCTGCGCCGCGCCGCTGCCGACAACGACCTGGTGGTGACCAGCGGCGGCGTCTCGGTCGGCGAGGAAGACCACGTCAAGCCGGCCGTCGAAGTCGAGGGCCAGCTGCAGATGTGGAAACTCGCCGCCAAGCCGGGCAAGCCGCTCGCCTTCGGCACGGTGCGCCGCGCTGCCGGCGGCGAAAGCTGGTTCATCGGCCTGCCCGGGCATCCGGTGTCGTCGATCGTCACCTTCATGATCTTCGTCCGCCCCTTCGTGCTGCGCCTGCAGGGCATCGCCGACGTGCTGCCGCGCGGCCTGAACCTGCCGGCCGACTACGACTGGCCGAAGCCCGATGCCCGCCGTGAGTTCCTGCGCGCCCGGCTGAATGAGCAGGGCGCCGTCGAACTGTTTCCAAATCAGGGGCCAGGCGTGTTGTCGTCCCTGGCCTGGGGCACCGGCCTGGTCGACAATCCGCCGAAACAGCCTGTCCGCCGCGGCGACCGGGTGCGTTTCATCCCCTTCTCGGAATTGCTGTCATGACCGTTCGCGTTTTGTATTTCGCCAGCCTCAAGGAAGCCATCGGCACTGGCGCCGAGCAACTGGAACTGCCGGGTGGCGTCAGCACGGTCGGCCAGTTGCGCGACTGGCTGGCCGGGCAGGGCCGCGCCGTGCTGGCCTCGGCCAAAAACCTGCGCTGCGCCGTCAATCACGACATGGTCAAACTCGATGCCGCGATCAAGGACGGCGACGAGATTGCCTTCTTCCCCCCGGTAACGGGTGGTTGAACGGCTGCTAACAAGGAATAAAGATGTCCATCCAATGGTTCCCGGGGCACATGACCTCGGCCCGCAAGAAGGCCGGCGAAACGCTGGCCGTGGCCGATGTCGTGGTCGAGGTGCTCGACGCCCGCCTGCCGCAGGCGAGCAGCAACCCGATGATCCACGAGCTGCGCGTCTTCCGTCAGCGCCCCTGCCTCAAGCTGCTCAACAAGGCCGACCTCGCCGATCCCGAGGCGACCAAGGCCTGGCTGGCCTATTTCGATGCCCAGCCGGGCGTCAAGGCGGTGGCCATTTCGTGCAAGAAGGCCAGCGACGTGGCGCGCATTCCCGGTCTGGCCCAGAAGCTGGCGCCGCACCGCAACGATGCCGTCAAGCCGCTGCGCCTGATGATCATGGGCATCCCCAACGTCGGCAAATCGACGCTGATGAACGCCATGGTCAAGAAGAAGGTGGCGGCGGTCGGCGACCAGCCGGCGGTGACCAAGAGCCAGCAGCGCATCGATATCAACAACCGGCTGACCCTCTACGATACCCCGGGCATGCTGTGGCCGAAGATCGCACACCCGGTCGACGGCCTGATGCTGGCGGCCAGCCACGCGGTCGGTGTCAACGCCTACATCGACGAGGAAGTCGGCACCTGGCTGGCCGGTTTCCTGCTCGAACACTATCCGGCGATGCTCAAGGCCCGCTACGGCTTTGCTACAGAAGGCCTCGACGCGGTCGGTGTGATCGAGGGCGTCGCCAAAAAGCGTGGCTGCCTGATCAAGGGACGGGGCGGCGAACTGGATATGGAAAAGGCCTCGGCCATCCTGCTCGTCGATTACCGCAGCGGCGCGCTCGGGCGGATCAGCCTGGAAACGCCGATCCTGCGCGCAGCGCGCCTGGCTGAACCGGTTTCGGCGGCGCTCCCGGAAGGGGCCTTGCCGCAGGGTGAACGCGACGAGTAATCCGGGTAAAAACCCGGAATGCTACGGTCGGCCCCAAAAAAGGCCAAAAATCAAAATTAGTCGGTCGCTGGCAAGGCCGACCACCGCACCCAGTGCCCGCAGGCCGAGCGGGCACGCCGTTCTGAGCCGTCCCACGGCCCGCCCTGGCAGAGCCCTTCAACGGTTTCCGATTCGATGAGCACCGTTCCCGCCTGCTCGCCGGACTGACGCGGACCGGACCAGCGTTCGCAACTGGCGCAGCGCTGGCGGTCGACGGCCTGGATCAGCAAGTCTTCGCGGCCTTGCACGAAGCGATGGTCTGGTTGGCTGGCACGACCGGGCCGCCGGCGCCGATCCAGCCCTTGATGCCCTGCCTGACGTTATAGACCGTGGCGTAACCGGCCTGCTGCGACAGGAACTGGCTGACCGCCTTGGTCCGGTTGCCACTGCGGCAGATAACGATGACCGGTTCGTTCGGCTTGGCGATGGGTTTGACTTTCTCCAGCCAGGCAGGCGCGTCGACCTTGCCCTTCTCGTCGAAGAAGGTCAGCAGCTTGCTGCCGGAGACGATGCCGGTTTCTTCCCACTCCGATTGCAGGCGGATGTCGATGACCGGCACGCCGCTCTTGCTCAGCTTGTCGAGCTGGGCGTTGTCGATGTCGATGATTTCGGCCTGGGCGACGCCGGCGGCGGCAAGCAGGCAGGCAAGGAATAGTCGGCGCATGGCAATCTCGTTTATTAGAAAATGCTGATTACAAAGGGTGGCAATTACTGTTTTTGCTGGCGTTTCATCATCTCGCGCATCTGTGGGTCGTTCATTATTTCCTGCATGTTGAATTTCTGCGAGCCGGGCATGATCACGTCGCCCGGCTTCTGTCCGGACTTGCAGGGGCCCAGCCAGCGTGCTTCCTGGACCATCTTCATTTCCTTCATGCCGTGCTGGGGCGGGTCGTAGCGGACGACCATGTCGTTGCGGTAGGCCGAATCGAAATCGCCGGTAATCACCGAGTCGCTGGTGCTGGTCACGCCTTCATGCTTGCAGACGGCGTGGATGGTGACCTTGCCGGCACTGCGGCTGACGTCCATCACCGGGCAATTGACCTTTTCCTTGGCGCGCTCCTGCATCACGTTGTCGCTGGCCTGATCGACGCACATCTGCATCGGGCCCTGGCCTGGCATGCCGGCCATTTGCGTCTTCATTTCCCAGAGCCCGGATTTCCGGCGCGGCGCATCGGCGGCATCGGCCTGGGCCGCGAACAGGGTGGCGAAGAGCAGGGAGGCGATGCGCAGGGCGGACATGATGGAATCTCCTGAAGATTGGACATCGTTAATCGTAGTCCGGTTTCGGCTAGGCGTCATGGGATAATCCAGCCTTTTTCCGGGGCAGCCATGGCGCTCAAATCCACCATCTTCAAGGCCGAACTGCAGCTCGCCGACCTCGACCGCTCGCATTTTGGCGAGTACACGCTGACCATTGCCCGTCACCCGTCGGAAACCGACGAGCGGATGATGGTCCGCCTGCTGGCTTTCGCGCTGAATGCTTCGGAGACGCTGACCTTCGGACGCGGCCTGTCGGCGACTGACGATGAAGGGGATTTGCAGGAGCTGGATGCCACGGGCAGCATCGAGCGCTGGATCGACGTCGGCCTGCCCGACGAAAAATTGATTCGCCGCGCCTGCAACCGAGCGCGCCACGTCATGGTGCTCAGCTACGGCGGCGGGCGGTCGGCCGAACTATGGTGGCAACAGACCTCTGGCAAGGTTGCCGGGCAGAAGAACCTGCGGGTCCTGTCGCTGAGCGCCGAGGAGGGCAAGGCGTTGGCCGGCTTGGCTGAACGCAGCATGCGCCTTCAATGCACGATCCAGGATGGCGTGGTCTGGCTGGGCGGCGAGGGCGGCCATGTCGAGCTGGCACCCAAGGTTTTGTTTGGCAGTGATTCGGCATAGAATGCTGGAATATTTTTCCGGTTCCGACTGACTTGCGAGGTGATCCATGGCGGCAAATGATGATGACGAATCCACGGCGGTAATCGTCGGGGTATTGGCAGGGATTGTGTTGGCGGTTGTTGCCGTGGTCTACGGTGCCAGCGCCGGCAAGGGCTACAAGCCAGCTTCTCCGGCGGCCGAACAGGCGGAAATCGCGCCGGTCGGCGAGGCGCTGGCCAAGGTCTATTTCGCCATTGGCAAGGCGGAACTGGACGAGGCCGACAAGGGCGTCGTCGGCAAGACGCTGGAAGCACTGGGCGCCAATCCGAAGGCCATCGTGCTGCTTTCCGGTTTCCACGATCCTTCGGGCGATCCGGCCAAGAATGCCGAGCTGGCCAAGCAGCGCGCCAAGGCCGTGCGCGATGCGCTGGTCGCTGGTGGTGTTGCCGCCGATCGCATCAAGTTCCGCAAGCCGGAATCGACGGTTGGCACCGGTAGCCCGGAAGAGGGGCGCCGCGTCGAGATTCGCGTCCAGTAGGTTGTTGCTGACTTCGACAAAAACGGGCTGCGGCCCGTTTTTTCGTTTACCGCTTGATCAGGTTCCAGACGAATTCGGCGCCGGCCGAGATCAGGTCGATGGCGTCGATGATGCCGGCGTTCTCCGGTTCCTGCCTGGCCCGCTTGAGGCGTGACTTCTCGCGTTCGCGCATCACGATGGCGTCGCCAAGCAATTCGACGTCGCGCGTCGTGCGTCGGACTTCGGCGTGCTGGAAGCGGCTGAGCGCCTGTTCGACGGCGGACGGGTCGAGGATGGTGATCGGCGCCCGGCAGTGGCCGCAGGCGTGGTCCTTGCGGATATCGACCGGCGCGCCGCAGCCCATACAGCGGATGATGCCGACCTTGGCCGACAGTTCGTCGATTTCAGCCGGGTTGAGCTGGCGGACGAAGCCCTTTTCGATCATGAACTGGGCGAAGGTCGTGAAGCGGCCGTGTTTCTGCAGGCAGCGGTGGTAATTGAAGCGCCCGCCATGCTTTGCGACGTCCAGGCCGTGCAATAGCCGCTCGTTGCAGCGCGGGCAGTGCAGCGGGTCGCGCAGGGGCTGGCGCTGGTCGTCGTGGTGCTGGTGGAGCAGTTCGAATAGCTGGAGAACGCCGCCCGGCGTGATCTGCACGCTTTCGAATTCGTCGAACCAGATACCCTGGCAGGTAAAGCACAGGTCGAGAACGACCTCGCCATGATGCAGGCGCTCGAAGCGCTGTTTGGTCATCACTTGCCGGCAGGAGGGGCAGGGCGTCGGCTTCATCGGCGGTCAGAGCCTGTGAATTTTTTGGGTGCGCCCGAGCAACGTGTCCAAGCGTGCACGATCAAGGCGCAAAGCACAGCCATAGCTTGGGCTATGGCGAGCATTTGCAACGCCGAGCGGGCTGGCTTGGGCGCGGGGAGCGGGTGTGAACGAAAATTTCACAGGCTCTTAAGCAGGGCGGATGGTGCCGAGGTTGAGCTTGACGCCCTTCTTCATCTTGCCGACGACGTGCATTTCGCAGGCCTTGCAGTCGAACTTGAGGATCAGCTTCTCGTTGCCGTTGATCAACGTCATCGGATCCGGCTTCAGGTGCTTCACTTCCTTGGGGCAGAGGTTGAAGCTGTAGCGCAGGCAGTGGCGGGTGATCATCAGCGAGACCATGCCCTTTTCGTTGCCGGCTTCGTAGGCTTCCTCGATCAGCCTGACGCCGTGCTTTTCGTAGAAAGCGCGGGCCTTGGCGTTGAAGACGTTACCGAGGTAGGTCAGTTCATCCTGCGGGTAGGGCACCGGGTTAGCGGCCGGTGTGGCGCGTGGCGGGCGCGGATGGCTGGCGATGCGGGCAGCTTCGAGCTTTTCTGTGGCTTCGCGGCGCAGGGCGTTGATGGCGCTGACCGGCAGGAACCAGGGCTGCGACAGTTTCAATTCAACCGGCTCGGCGACGAACATCGTGTTGCCGAACTTGCCCAGGTTTTCCTTGAGCTTGGCCATTGCCGGCTCGGGATTCTGGGCCAACTGCCATTCCGATTTTGGCCCAAATTTCCGGCTGACCGTAGCATTGACACCGTCTCCGTCGCTCAGCGTCAATTCCAGGCCGTCTTCGGTTTCGACCAGAACGGGTTTGACCGCAATCCGCCTCTCGGCCGACTCCTTCTCCAGCGCGCGTTCGAATTCCTGGTCGCGGTTGCGGAACAACGTGGCGCCCTCGGTCAGGTCTTCTGGCATCTCGGCCGGGAACAGCTTGTTGCCTTCGGCCCGGTTTATCCGCATCCCGGCCACTTCGCCATGGCCGTCGTAGAAGCAGACGCCGTCGCCGTTGTGGAAGGTCTGGTCGGTGTTGACGACGAGCCATCCGTCACCGATCTCGGCCACCTCGCCGATCAGTTCGCCGACGAAGGCCGGCGAGTCGAAGGCACCGATGTCGTCCTGACGGCCGCCGGCGAAATAGTCGGTGTAGCCGCGGTTGAAGGTCTTGTCCGGCTGCGGCGTGAAGGTCCAGGTGCTGCGGCCGCTGGAGGCGCGGGTGAACTCCGGGTGCTCGGCGATCAGTTCATCGAGCAGTTTGCGGTAGTGGGCGGTGATGTTCTTGACGTAGGACAGGTCCTTCAACCGGCCTTCGATCTTGAACGAACAGACGCCTGCCTGGGCCAGCGCCAGCAGGTTCTCGGTCTGGTTGTTGTCCTTCATCGACAGCAGATGCTGGTTCTCGGTGATTGTCTTGCCTTTGTCGTCGACCAGCGTGTAGGGCAGTCGGCAAGCCTGAGAACACTCGCCGCGGTTGGCGCTGCGCCCGGTGTGGGCGTGGCTGATATAGCACTGTCCCGAGTAAGCGACACAGAGGGCGCCGTGAACAAAATATTCCAATGAAACAGTTGATTGCGATGCAATCTTAATAATTTCGTTTAAACTGCATTCGCGCGCCAGAACGACCTGAGAGAAGCCGACATCTTCCAGGAATTTCACTTTTTCCGGGTTGCGGTTGTCGGTCTGCGTGCTGGCATGCAGCTGGATCGGCGGCAGGTCCATTTCCAGCAGGCCCATGTCCTGGATGATCAGCGCATCGGCTCCAGCTTCGTAAAGCTGCCAGGCCAGTTGCCGGCTTTCTTCAAGTTCGTCGTCGCGCAGGATGGTATTCAGCGCGACGAAGACCTTGGCCCGGTAGCGGTGGGCGAAATCACAGAGGCGTCGTATTTCCGCGACGTCGTTGCCGGCACCGTAGCGGGCGCCAAAAGCCGGGCCACCAATATAGACGGCGTCGGCGCCATGCTTGATGGCTTCGATGCCAAAATCGGCGTTCTTGGCCGGGGCGAGGAGTTCGAGCGGGTGTTGAATGCGGGTCATGGCGCCTTAGTACGTGAAACGCGGGGCAAGTTCTTCGATATTGAACTCGCGCAGGATGGCCTCGGCGCGTTCGCGGGCGTTCTTGCGGGGATTGCCGCGCTTGCTGGCGATGATCAGCTCGTTCTTCATCGAGTGTTCCCAGCCAACCAGTTCGGTGACGGTGACGTCGTAACCGTACGACTCGAGCAGCAGGCAGCGCAGCACGTTGGTGAGGTGGCTGCCGAGCTCGCGGGTGTGGATCGGGTGTCGCCAAAGTTCGGAGAGCGCCGTTTTGCCCAACGATTCGTTCTTTCTGGCCCGCATCGTGGCGGCGACTTCGGCCTGACAGCAAGGGACAAGGACGATATGGCGGGCGTTCTTGGTCAGCGCGAAACGAATGGCGTCGTCGGTTGCTGTGTTGCAGGCGTGTAGCGCTGTCACGACATCGACGCAGGCCGGCAGCTCTGTAGCTGTCAGCGAATCCTCGACCGTGCAGGCGAGGAAACGCATGCGCTCAAAGCCAAGCCGGGCGGCCAGTTCGCGGGATTTTTCGACGAGTTCCGGGCGCGTTTCTATGCCGATAATCTCCCCGGTGGCACGTTCCTTGATACAGAGATCGTAGAGGATGAAACCGAGATAGGACTTGCCGGCCCCATGGTCGACCAGCGTCTCGGCCCCTTTAAGCAGCGGTTCGATGAATTGAAAGAGGTGGTAGACCTGCTTGAGCTTGCGCCGGGTGTCCTGATTCAGCTTTCCATCGCGGGTCAGGATGTGCAGTTCCTTGAGCAGTTCGATCGACTGCCCAGGGCGAATTTCAGGAATTTCGGCGGGGGAATTGGGCTTCTTCATGGGGCGCCATTATCGCATTCAAACTTCTGTCGATTTTGTGTCAACCGAATCAAAGTCGTGTCGTTATTAGGCTCATGGTGATCAAACACCGCATACATACGGAGAGAGAGAAATGGGTAGTCTGAGCAATGAATCCTTCGAGCAGTTTCTGGATTCCCTGAAAAAGGCTGGCATCACGATTTCCAACGAAGCAGAACTGCGCGAGCGTCTGGCAGAAGCACAACGGTGGCGTTTCGCCTTCCAGACACTGGCCGCCAACGGCAAGACCATCGGAATCTGTTTCGAAGATCATTCCGAAGGCCGTAACGAAGCCGAAATCGACCGCGCATTCAACGAATTCCAGTTTTCCGAAAAGAGCAAGGCGGTTTTCTCGGCCAGCCTGAAGCACTAATATCCGCACATACCAGTTTTGAGCCTCGCTTCGGCGGGGCACGAAAGAAGAACGGGCGCCGCAACGGCGCCCGTTTTGCATGAATGCTACGGTAAGGCCAAAAAAACGGCCAAAATCAAAAAATACGATTTGCAGCACGGCCGGGAGCGAATCGGAAGCCGAATGCTCAATCTCGAATATGGCATCAAACGCGAGGAACGGGGCGCACCACCAGGACGTTTTTTCCTTGAACGGCGGTCCCCATGTATTCCAGGCCAACTTCTTCGGCAGCGACCAGTGCCAGTTCCACGCGTCCTTGATACCGGTTCAAGAAGCGCTCAATAGTTTCGCCTTCCTCGCATCCTCTCTGAAACCGCCAGAATCCTTTGGCGTCGGTCTCGGAGGTTGGGCCGAACATGCTCAGTACGGCCCAGCCCCGGTGAGGGTCCTTGACCTTGTAATCGCTCATGGTCTCCAATTCGGCGAGACCGGCAAGCTCTGTAAGCAAGGGCATGGGAAATGCTCGGAATCAGCGGGTAATTGGCTTGTAGCGAATCCGCTTCGGCTTGGCGCCTTCTTCACCGAGGCGACGTTTCTTGTCTTCCTCGTATTCCTGGAAGTTGCCGGTGAAGAAATTCCACTGCGAGTCACCTTCGGCGGCCAGGATATGCGTACAGATCCGGTCGAGGAACCAGCGGTCGTGCGAGATGACCATCGCGCAGCCGGGGAATTCGAGCAGGGCGTCTTCTAGTGCGCGCAGGGTTTCGACGTCGAGGTCATTGGACGGTTCGTCGAGCAGCAGCACGTTGCCGCCGGCCATCAGCGTCTTGGCCAGGTGGAGGCGCCCGCGTTCACCGCCGGACAGGTTGCCGACCTGCTTGCCCTGGTCGGCGCCCTTGAAGTTGAAACGGCCGATGTAGGCGCGCGATGGCATTTCAAACTTGCCGATCTGCAGGATGTCGCTGCCCTGGGCCAGTTCCTCGAACACCGTCTTGGAGCCGTCGAGGCAATCGCGTGACTGGTCGACGTAGGCCATTTTGACCGTCGGGCCGACGACGACTTCGCCGGAATCGGGCTGTTGCTGGCCAGTGATCATCTTGAACAGCGTCGATTTGCCGGCGCCGTTCGGGCCGATGATGCCGACGATGGCCCCGGGTGGGATGGTGAAGCTGACGTTGTCCATCAGCAGCTTGTCGCCGAAGGACTTGGTCACGCCGTTGAATTCAATGACCTTGTCGCCCAGGCGGTCACCAACCGGAATGAAAATTTCCTGCGTTTCGTTGCGCTTCTGGTATTCGACGCTGGACAGTTCCTCGAAGCGGGCCAGACGGGACTTGGATTTGGCCTGGCGTGCCTTCGGGTTGCTGCGCACCCACTCCAGTTCCTGCTTCATCGCCTTCATGTGGGCGTCAATCTGCTTGTTTTCGGTTTCCAGGCGGGCTTCCTTTTGTTCCAGCCAGGAGGAGTAATTGCCCTTGTACGGAATGCCGTGGCCGCGGTCGAGTTCGAGAATCCACTCGGCGGCGTTGTCGAGGAAGTAGCGGTCGTGGGTGACGGCGACCACGGTGCCGGGGAATCGCACCAGGAACTGTTCCAGCCATTCAACCGATTCGGCGTCGAGGTGGTTGGTCGGTTCGTCGAGCAGCAGCATGTCGGGCTTGGCCAGCAACAGCTTGCAGAGGGCAACGCGGCGTTTTTCACCGCCGGACAGGTTGCCGATTATGGCGTCCCAAGGCGGCAGGCGTAGCGCGTCGGCAGCCAGTTCCATCTGCGCTTCGGTGTCGGAGCCGGCGGTGGCGATGATCGCCTCCAGGCGGGCTTGTTCCTCGGCCAGTTTGTCGAAATCGGCTTCCGGGTCAGCGTAGGCGGCATAGACCTCATCCAGCTTGGCCTGGGCCTGCATGACTTCGCCGAGCGCCGATTCGACTTCCTCGCGCACCGTCTTGGCCGGGTCCAGTTGCGGTTCCTGCGGCAGGTAACCAATGGAAACGCCGGCCAGGTGTTGCACCTCACCGTCGTATTCCTTGTCCACGCCAGCCATGATCTTGAGCACGGTTGATTTGCCGGAGCCATTGAGGCCGAGCAGGCCGATCTTGGCGCCGGGGAAGAAGGAAAGGGAAATATCCTTGATGATCTGCCGTTTGGGCGGGACGATCTTGCTGACCCGCAGCATGGACATGACGTATTGAGCCATTGAGCTTGCCTGTCGAAAGGAAATGTTGTCGAAGCGCGAAGTCTACGGGGCTTCAATGCAAATGACCAGCGTCCCGGTGGCCGGGAGGCTGGTCATTGTCGGGTTGGAAAGGGAGTCTAGAAGCGGAGGCTCCCCATTGTCCGGTGCAATAGCACGGCAGGCGCTTCGACTCGCGGGCAGGTACGCAAGTCGCCAACTTGGGAAAAGCCCAGTTCGCGGCGGTAGTAACTCGCATGGCGAGGATTGACTTCGACGACCACGTCGGTCACGCCAAAAATTGCCCGGGCATACTGGTAGGTGGCCCGGAAAAGCGATTTCAGCAATTCCGGATTACCAAATTCGGAATCCACAGCCAGTCGGGTGACCTCGCCGATGACCCGAGTCGGTTTGCGCAGTGCCGAGATTTCGTGGCTATACAACTTGTCGGCCAGCAGCCCGCCGCGCGAATCCCGGGAGCCTGTCAAGGTCGCCACCAGTTCGCCATCCAGCCAGGCACCCAGCGTGAAATGATTCGGATCGTCGAGGCTCTGGCGCGATGGCAGGACCCGGTAGCCACGCGACAGGTACATGCGGCGCACCAGTGCGTTACAGGCGCGGTGCTGATGATAGGTGACCGCCGGTACGATGACCAGGTCAGCCGTGTCGACGGAAGCGCCGGTATCGGCCGGAAAGCCAAGCTCCCCGGATGGATCGGGGGCCGACATCAGGCCCGGAATGGTCGTGAATTTCGATGCTATATGCTGCATGGGTTGCATTCTATGGTCTGCCCAAAAGTTAATCAACCGGCCACGGCGCTGAGAGCCAGCGTAGGGATTTCTTCCCGAGGATGAAAGCGGGGTGATTTTTCTGCGGAAAGCGCATTGATGTCGCCGCATAGTTCGCCACCTTCGTCGATGACCAGCTTGCCATAGCGAATCTTGCCTTGGACGCGGCCGGTGGCATGGATGATCAGTTGCGAGCGGGCGGTGAGTTCACCTTCGAAGCAGCCGTGGATTTCGGCGATGTCGATACTGACCTTGCCGGCGAAGGAGCCATTCTCGGCAATGCGGATTACACGGCTGTCCATCGTGGCCTCGACCCTGCCTTCGACAACCAGCGTGTCGCAATCAAGAATCTCGGCGCCTTTGAGTTTGACGTCCGGCCCGACGATCAGGCGGGCACCCATGATGTTCTCGGTATCGCTGACCGGTGCCTGCTTTTCATTTTGAATAGCGGGGGCTTCCTCGGTAACCACCTTGGGTTCGGGAACCGCGCCGGCCAGGTTTCCTGAGCCGAGAACGCTCTTTACGTCCTTGCGGACAATGCTGTCATTTCGGTTGGGGATGATGGGTTTGCTGAACATGGTGACTCCCGTATTGAGGTTTTCGACAATTGGCTGTCCGGAGTCCTATTGCGATAACCATGCCACGATAAATAAGTACAATAAAAACAATGTTTTATGGAAATGTATTAACTTTTGTTATAAGCTGCCGCAGCGTATCTGTCGCCATATGGCGACATTCTTTTTTGGCATTTCACCGAAACCCGGCTAATCTGGGAGTAAGGCATGTCGTGAAATGGCGACGAGAATTTAGGTGATTGATTTTTAATACAAATATTTCAGACTTTGTGTGCGGTTTCGCTACCGCCGGCGCGTGTGCCAACGCTTGGCCAATATTCGTTGGGGTTTAAACTGGGGCTTTTACAATCACCACACGGATGAACCGGATTTCCTTTCGCCAGGGCATGCTGCTCGGCTTCATGCTGATCGTCCTGTTGCTTGGCGGTGTTGCTGTGCAAAGCTGGCTGGTCGTCGAGCGACTCGTTGAACAAAGTCGCCGCAACAGCGAGCAGGCCATCCAGTTGACGGCTGCGATCCAGGAACTGGGTGAGCGTACGGTCGATATCGAGCGGAGTGCCCGCCAATATCTGGTGCTCGACAACCCGGTATTTCGCCAGCGCTTCGACGAGCATCTGGCGCAATCCCTGGTCGTTGTAGACCGTCTTGATGCGATCTCCGCCGAGCCGTTGATTCCTTTGCTGGGCGGTTGGCGGATGGTCGCCGAAGCCCTGCGTAGCGGCCTCGAACAGAATATTCCCCAGGCTGAAATCATCCCGCTGCTCGGGCGCATGGCCGAATTGAACGGCCTTCTAAAGCAGGGCGGGCAACGCTGGATAGAAGCGCAGAATCGCAAATCCCTGGAGCTGCTGGAAGCCAATCGTCTGAAACTGGGTGCCAGAATTGGCCTGGCGCTGCTCGGCGCCCTGCTGGTTGCGCTGGCCATGGGGTGGTGGCTGGTCCGGCCGGTACGCCATCTGGAGCAGGCGATCATCCGCCTCGGCGCCAGTCGCTTTGACGAAGCGGTCAAGGTGGGTGGGCCAGCCGACTTGCGCCAGTTGGGCAAGCGTCTCGACTGGCTCCGCCAGCGGCTGGCAGAACTTGAGTCCGATCGTGAGCGGGCGCTCCGGCACGTGTCGCATGAACTGAAAACGCCGCTGACCGCATTGAAGGAGGGGATTTCCCTGCTGCGGGAAGAGGTGCCGGGGCCGCTCGCATCGGGCCAGCGTGAGGTGGTCGATATCCTGCAGCACAATGTCCGTGGCTTGCAGGAGCAAATCGAAAGCCTGCTGACGCTCAACGCCGCCGCGTTTGAGGCACGCCGGCTACAGATCGCGCCGGTCAAGCCGCGCAAGCTGCTGGCCTCGGTGGCCCAGCGCCGCGAACTGCATAGCCAGTCCCGACAACTCAAGGTCGTTGTCGAGGCTGCCGATGAGGTGGCCATGCTCGACGCTGAAAAAATGACAGTGGTTCTGGACAATCTCTTGTCGAACGCGATCGACTTCAGTCCTGAGGGCGGGGAAATCCGCCTGAACGCCACGCATGTCGATGGACTCTGGCGCTTCGAATGCATCGATCAGGGACCGGGTGTTGCCGAGGAGGATCGCCAGCGTATTTTCGACCCCTTCGTCCAGGGGCAGCGTATGGCACCGGCGCCGCGGCAGGGGAGCGGTGTCGGTTTGTCCATTGTTCGCGAACTGGTTCGTGCCATGGGTGGCGCGGTCTATCTTCTCCCGCAGGCTGCGGGCGCCCATTTTTGTGTGGAAATACCTGATGAGCAGTAACAAACATTCTTTGTGCGGCCGACTGGCAAGGTTGGCCTGGGTGACCGCATTCATGTTGGTGGTGAGCGGTTGCACGACGCCGCCGGCCAAGAAGCCTGCGGCGCGTCAGGACGATCCATCGCCGGAAGCGGCGCTGGTCTATTACCAGGGCTTGTCGCGAATGACGCCGGCCGAACTCGGACGGGAGCGCATGGTGCTCGTCGCCGTTCCGCAGACACCCTATACCCAGGTCAGAATGGCGATGCTGCTCGGGCATCCGCGAGTTCAGCAGGATCTGGGCAAGGCATTGTCGCTCCTCGACAGCGTCCTGAAATCGACCGAACCGGCGGCAATTGCCTTTCACCCGCTGGCCCGGGAGATTGCCGACAACTACCTGGAGCGGACCAAACTCGAAGCCCAACTGGAAAAACAGGGGCTGCAGTTGAAGGACAGCCAGCGCAAGGCGACCGAACTGCAGGAAAAGCTCGACAGCCTTGCCGATATCGAGCGCACCCTGACGCCTCGGCCACCAGCCCTCAGGCCTGGAGGCATCAAGCGATGACGGTGCCGGCATCACGTTCTGCCGGCGCTCATGTGCTGGTCGTCGATGACGACGAGGATATCCTGCGCCTGCTGACCATGCGCCTGCGGGCGAGGGGCTTCCGGGTAACCGCCGTGGGCTCGGCGGAGCAGGCGCTGGCCCAGATCGCTGTTGACCCGCCTCGGGTTGTGGTCAGCGATGTGCGCCTCCCCGGCCAGGATGGCCTCGCCTTGTTCGAGGAGGTTCGACGGACACGACCAACGCTGCCGGTCATCCTGCTGACGGCGCACGGAAACATCCCCGATGCGGTCGACGCAACGTCCCGAGGTGTTTTCGGCTACCTGACCAAGCCCTTCGATAGCCAGATACTGCTCGAAAAGATCGATCGTGCCCTGTTGCTGTCGGCGCCGACCTCGCCGGTTGGCGACGAGGTACCCGCAACGGTACAGGGTGACGATGCCTGGATGGCTGGTGTGGTTTTCCGTAGCAGCCGCATGGCCGAATTGATGGCCGAGGCACGCATGGTGGCGGCCTCCGACGCCAGCGTACTGATTCGTGGCGAAAGCGGCACTGGCAAGGAGGTTCTGGCACGCGCTATTCACCGGGCCAGCCCGCGGGCGAAGGGGCCGTTTGTGGCCATCAACTGCGGTGCAATTCCCGAACAACTTCTTGAGTCTGAGCTGTTCGGGCATGCCAAAGGTGCTTTTACCGGCGCAGGTGCAAGCCGCGTTGGTTTGTTCCAGGCAGCCAACGGCGGTACGCTGTTCCTCGACGAAATCGGCGACATGCCGCTGGCGCTGCAGGTCAAGTTGCTGCGGGTACTGCAGGAGCGCGTCGTCCGGCCCGTCGGTACGACCAAGGCGGAGCCGGTTGATGTTCGCCTGCTCTCAGCGACCCATCGCGATCTGGACGCAGCCATGGCGCAGGGCCAGTTCCGCGAGGATCTCTATTACCGACTTGATGTCGTTTCGCTGAATCTGCCGCGCCTTGACGAGCGGCGCGAGGATATTCCGTTGCTGGCGTCGCATTTCGTCCAGTTGCTGGCCGGCAAGTATGGCAAACCGGTCAACGGCTTTGCTCCGGAAGCCCTTGAAGCGCTGGCCACAGCATCATGGCCGGGCAATGTCCGACAACTCTTCAACGTGGTTGAACAAAGCTGCGCCCTGACTTCCACGCCGCTGATTCCGCTGACACTCGTCCAGCGCGCGCTGCGGGTCCCCGCCATGGATGCGCTGACCTATGCCGATGCCAAACAGCGCTTCGAGCGCAACTACCTCGTCCAGCTGTTGAAACTGACCGATGGCAGTGTCGCTGATGCCGCACGGATTGCCGAGCGCAATCGCACGGAGTTCTACCGGCTGTTGCAGAAACACGACTTGACGCCGGCCATGTTTCGCAGCGAGAGCGAAGGAGCCGCAGAGCGCTGATCGGGGGCGTGCTTGGGTGCAGGCGATGAGGTGTCGCCGCAGCACGACTGATGGCCTCTCCAGGCAAGGCGGGTGTGTAGCTAGTCAATTGATTATTAGAGAAATGTTTTAGCTGGCACGGAGTTCGCAATACGTCTTGGCATCCACTACAAGAAGGGATCTGCCATGCTCAAACGTAATCTCCTGGTTGCCACACTGTTTGCCGTTGCCACATTTGTTGGCCTCGGGCTTTCTGCCTTTGCCACCGATGATCCTAAAACACTGGCCGCGATGGTCGCCAGTACCGAGGCCTTGGATGCGGCGCTGACCGACAAGGTCGAGACACTCCTGCGCACCGATATCGGCTTGGCGGGTTCTCAGATTCGCGTGGTGTCAAAAGCGGCTATCGTTACCGTTGCGGGTTCGGTACCCGACGAGCATGCGCTGCGCCGGGCGCTCGACTTGGCCAGCGGCGTGCGGGGCGTGCGCGAAGTGCGCAACGCGATGGAGGTCGATCTCCCAAAGTGAGGGCAGGGGACGATACGGGAGGGTTCACATCCCTGTTCAGGCTGATTCCAGCGTTACCAGTAGCGCGCCTTCAGCGACTGTATCGCCCTCTGTGACATGGATTTCGATGACCCGGCCGGCGTGGGGTGTGGGGATGTCCAGCGCCACCTTGCCGGTCTCCAGCGTCAGGATGTTGTCGTCGCGGGCAACGATGTCGCCGGCTTTGACCAGCAGTTCGAGAATAAACACGTTTCCGCTCGCGCACGAGCCGCAACTTGACCAGCACTCTGGGTATTTCGGCATTCGGACACGGATTGTGGACATCGGTTTTTTCCTGAAAACCCTTGCATTCTACCGATCTGTCCGTATAATGCGCGGCTCTGACAGCGCGCCCGTAGCTCAGTTGGATAGAGTATCTGGCTACGAACCAGAGGGTCGGGCGTTCGAATCGCTCCGGGCGCGCCATCAGACCAAATCAGACCAATCTAGCGGTTGGTCTTTTGTTTTTTGGCAGCGCGCCCGTAGCTCAGTTGGATAGAGTATCTGGCTACGAACCAGAGGGTCGGGCGTTCGAATCGCTCCGGGCGCGCCAACAAAAAACTGTGAAGAGCCGCCTTGATGGTGGCTTTTTTCATTTTCAGGCGGTATAAAGTTCGGGGCCTCCAGGCGAGGCTTCCATTCTTCCGATCGGCTTTGCGTACCTAGGACCGTTATGAATGTCTTTTCCCGGATTGTGAGCATTTTCGTGGCGCCTGCGCTGGTCGTTCTTTGCGCCATGCTGCCCTTGTCGGCGCTGGCCAACGATCATGGCGGTGGCGGGGGCGGTGAGCCCATGGTTTTTACGGTCAATCTGGGTAAGGACAACTACCTCCAGTTTGGTTTGATCTTCGAGGGGGCGACGCCTGAGGCTTCACATTTGCTTTCTGGCTATAAACCGAGGTTGCAGCATGAGATCATCCTGCTGCTTTCCGGGAAGGAAGCGGCCAAGCTGCGGACTCTGGAAGGCAAAAAGGAGTTGATCGAGGAAATCATCGAGCTGGCCAATCATGTGATTCATGAGGATGCGAAGACGGGTATCAAGGAAGTCTTGTTTACGAAGTTCCTGATTCAGTAAGCTAGGCCGAATGTCTGCCGATATCCCGTCCGTCGAGGCCACGCTGGATGCGGTTGCCGAGCATCTGAAGCGCGCGCGGCGCGCTTTGTTCATCACAGGGGCGGGAATTTCGGCCGATTCCGGTTTGCCGACCTATCGTGGTGTAGGCGGTTTGTATGACAGCGAGCCAACAGCCGAGGGGCTGCACATTGAGGAAGCGTTGTCCGGCGAGGTCTTCGCCCTGCATCCGGACATTACATGGAAGTACCTGATCCAGATCGAGGAAAACTGCCGGGGTGCCCAGCCGAATGCGGCGCATCGGGCGATTGCCTGTCTGGAGAAGCATTTCGACCGGGTCATGGTGTTTACCCAAAATGTCGATGGCCTGCATCGGGCCGCAGGTAGCGGCGACATCGTCGAGATTCACGGCAATTTGCAAGAGCTTATCTGTACTGCGTGCAGCTATTACGAATCTGTGGTGGATATGAATGGTCGCGAGGTTCCCCCCTTGTGCCCCGAGTGTGGTGCCGTATTGCGGCCCAAGGTGGTGCTGTTTGGCGAGGCACTGCCGGAGGATGAGCTGGATCGTTTCATCAACGCCTTTCAGGAAGGTTTCGACATCGTATTCACCATCGGAACGTCCAGCGTGTTTCCGTATATCGTGCAGCCGGTTGTGCTGGCCGCCGCGAGCGGTATTCCGACCGTGGAAATCAATCCGGCTAGAACGCAGTTGAGTGATATTGTCGATTTCTATGTGCCACTTGGCGCGGCCGCTGCGATGGCTGGAATTGTCCGCAGGCTGGGCTTAGACGCACAAGCCGGTTGAGCCATTTGTATTTTTGCAACAGGCAGATTCGCGAGAAATGGTGCAGTGCACCAAAAGCGGTTGACATCTGAAATTCCCTGATTAGAATGAAGTCATGCTGCAGTGCAACATGGATTACGCGGCAAGAAAATCACCCCAACCTCAGGAGAATCACCATGTTTACCAAGCCCGAAGATTTCGCCAAGTCCGGTATCAACTTCACCCTGTTCTTCACGAACACCGCTTTCGACGGCATCGAGCGTCTGGCCCTGTTGAACCTGGCCGCTGCCCGTTCGGTTTTCGAAACCGCCATGTCCAACGTGACCGCCCTGCTGGGTGCCAAGGACGTCCAGTCTTTCGTCAGCCTGCAGAAGGAACTGGCTACCCCGTCCATCGAGAAGGGCCTGGAGTACTCGCGTAACGTGATCTCCATCGCTGCCGAAACCAAGGACAAGATCGCCAAGGAAGTCGAAACCAAGGTTGCTGAAACCAACGCCACCGTTTCCGGCCTGGTCGAAAAGGCCCTGGCTTCCGCTCCGGCTGGTTCCGAAGTCGCCGTTGCCGCCGTCAAGACCGCCATCAAGTCGGCCAACGAAGCTTACGAAGGTCTGAACAAGGCTGCCAAGCAAGCTGCTGAAGTTGCTGAAGCCAGCGTTGCCGCTGCTACCAGCGCCACCCTGAAGGCTGCCAACGTGGCCGCTCCGAAGGGCAAGAAGGCTGCCTGATCCTCACGGACTGGTTCAAGCAAAACCGGGGCAAATGCCCCGGTTTTTTTATGGGCGGAAGAACCGGATTTGAGCGCAGGCGGCGCGGACCGTGCCGGTTAGGCGCTGACGCGGCAGATCAGGGCGGAAAGTTCGGGGTAGAAAACCAGTCGGCTGATGGCGAGATGGCGGCGGATTTCAATCGATTCGACCATTTCCCGGGCGGCTGCAGATTGTTGAAGCAAGTCCGAAAAGTCTTGCCGGGCGTCGACTACGGAAAAAATTCGGGACAGTATCTGGCCGCATGTGCGGTAGTGCGCTGGATCGAGGCGAACATAGTGGCTACCGCTGTCACAGAGGTCGATATAGCTCGCTGCCGAGGTGGCTGTCGCCTCGAGTGAGGCGAGTTGTGTCGGGGTGAAATACGTCATGTTGCGACTCCCGCTTCTAACCAGAACCCGTCTGGTTGAAGGAAGTCTATGACGAACGGCGTATCTGATCCGTGAGATATTTGGCGATTGATGTCATTTGGCCAGGCGGTCCGCCAATGATAAACGGGGCATTTTGCCCTGTTTTTGGCATTGACCGTAGCATTTGGCTGCAACTACTTGCGGGGCGCCTTGATCGGCTTGCCTTTGCCGCCGCGGCTACCGCGGCAGATTTCGAGGCGCTCGCCCTTCAATTTGCCGGCGATGCCGTCGACGACCGGCACGATGTCTTCCAGCGCGGTTTTGCCAGGGTCGGCGTCGATCAGCTTGAGACCGCGGCCCTTGGCGAGCAGGCGGATTTCTTCGACGTTGAAGACCAGGGCGCGGCCATCGCGGGTCACGCAGGCGATTTCGCCGGTCGCCGGGGAGGGCATGAAGACGGCCGGGGCTTCGTTGTCGCCGAGGGTCAGGAAGGCCTTGCCAGCCTTGCCGCGGGACAGAAAGTCGCTGCCCTGGCAGCGGAAGCCGTAGCCGCCGTCGGCGGCGACCAGATAGAGTTTTTCGCTGGAAACCGCCAGAGCCAGGCAGGGTTTGCCGCCATCCTGGAAATCGGCCAGCGAGGTGGCCGGGATCCCGTCGCCTTTGCCGCCAGGAATGTCGGATGCAGCGATGGAATAGGCGCGGCCCCCGGTGTCGAGCAGGATCAGGTGGTCGACGGTGCGGCAGGGCAGGCAGGCGAGCAGGCTGTCGCCGGAACGGAAGGTCAGTTGCGTCGGGTCGATGTTGTGGCCGGTGCGCGAACGAAGCCAGCCATGCTTTGAGACGATCAGCGTGGTCGGCTCGTCGACAATGGAGACGGTTTTGGCGTCCGACATTGTGACCTTTTCGGCGGTTTCGATGAAGGTCCGGCGATCGTCGCCGTATTTCTTCGCGTCGGCTTCGATTTCGGCGGCGACGCAGGCGCGCAGCGCTTCTTCGGAATCGAGCAGCTTGTTCAGGCCGGCGGCTTCTTCGCGCAGTCTGGCCAGTTCTTCACCGATCTTGATGCCTTCCAGTCGAGCCAGCTGGCGCAGGCGGATTTCGAGAATGTCTTCGGCCTGGATCTCGGAGAGCTTGAAATGGGCGATCAGGTCGGCTTTAGGGTCGTCCGATTCGCGGATGACCTTGATCACCTTGTCGATGTCGAGCAGGATCGCCTGCCGGCCTTCGAGGATGTGAATGCGCTTTTCGGCGGCGGTCAGGCGGTGGCGCGTGCGTCGTTCGACGGTGGCCAGCCGGAAGCGACACCACTCGGCGATGATCGAATAGAGCGAGGCCTGGCGCGGCGTGCCGGTGACGCCGAGGACGGTCAGGTTGATAGAGGCGTTGGTTTCCAGGCTGGTGTGGGCGAGCAGCAGGCGGATCAGGTCGTCCTGCCCCTGACGCGAGCTGGCCGGCTCGATGACCAGGCGGATGGCGTGTTCCTTGCCAGATTCGTCGCGCACGCCGGATTCCGAAATGGCCGACAGGAAGGCCGCTTTCAGGTTCAGCTGCTCTGGCGTAAACACTTTCTTGCCGGCCTTTTCCTTGGCCACCGGGTTGGAGCAGGCTTCGATTTCCGACATTACGGTGGCCGTCGAGACGCCCGGCGGCAGTTCGGTGATGACCAGCTTCCACTGGCCGCGGGCCAGATTCTCGATTTTCCATTTGGCGCGGACGCGCAGGCTGCCGCGCCCCGTGCGGTAGGTGGCGGCGATTTCCTCGGGTGACGAAATGATCTGCGCGCCGCCCGGGTAGTCGGGGCCGGGAATCATCGCCAGCACATCGTCTTCGCTGAAATTAGGGTCTTTTATCAGGGCGACCGTAGCATTGGCCACTTCGCGCAGGTTGTGGGCCGGAATTTCGGTGGCCATGCCGACGGCGATGCCGGAAGCACCGTTGAGCAGGCAAAACGGCAGGCGAGCCGGCAACAGCGCCGGTTCGTCGTTGGCGCCGTCGTAGTTGGGTTTCCAGTCGACGGTGCCTTCGTCGATTTCCGCGAGCAGCAGTTCGGCGATCGGCGTCAGACGTGCTTCGGTGTAGCGCATGGCGGCGGCGTTGTCGCCGTCGCGCGAGCCGAAATTGCCCTGACCGTCGACGATCGGGTAACGCAGGCTCCAGTCCTGGGCCATGCGGACCATCGCGTCATAGACCGAGGAGTCGCCGTGCGGGTGATACTTACCGATCACGTCGCCGACGACGCGTGCCGATTTGACGTGGCGCGGGCTCTTATACAGGCCCATCCGGTGCATGGCGTAGAGGATGCGGCGTTGTACCGGCTTCTGACCGTCGGCGGCCGAGGGGAGGGCGCGGCCGGTGACGACGCTCATTGCGTATTCGAGATAGCGGCGGGCGGCATATTCGGCGGGCGGCGGGATGTCGTCGGCCGGTCCGCTGGCGGCGGGGGGGATGGGGGGCACGCCGGCCGAATCTGAAATGGGATCTTCAATCGGTGAAGCCGGCGTTGCATGGTGTTGCGCCGGCTCGGCGGGCGCTTGCGGTGCATCGGGGTCGAATAGTTTCAATTGGTCGGTCATGGTGAGTCGTCTTGTCGGCAAGCCCCGCGGATGGTACCTGAAGTCGGGCACCTATCACCATGGGAAGGCAAGGCTTCGGAGCTTCTGTGGATGCCTTACGTTCATGTTGACTGGTCAATTGGAATGGATGTGTGAATGCATGTTGTTAATTTCGATGAATTTATTGATTTATTGGTTTGTGGGGTATATATTTCGATATAGTCCATTCGTCATAAGCGATATCGGAGCGCCATGTTTGAACTACGAAAATTCGTCGTGCCGGAATTCATTTTCGGCGTCGGTGCAAGGCACAAGGTGGGCATGTACGGACGCAATCTGAACGCCAAGCGGGTCTTGGTCGTGACAGACCCCGGCGTGATTGCTGCGGGTTGGCTGACGGAGTTAGCAACCGACCTGGACGAAGCCGGCATCAGCTACGTACAGTTCAGTAATATCACGCCGAATCCCCGAGACCATGAAGTGATGGCTGGGGTTGAGTTTTACCGGGCAGCAGGGTGCGATGTGATCATTGCCCTTGGCGGTGGCAGTGTCATCGATTGCGCCAAGGGAATTTCGGTTGTGATCGCCAATGGTGGGCATATTCTCGACTATGAAGGGGTGGATGCCATTCCCTTGCCTGGACCGCCGTTGATCTGCATTCCCACGACGGCCGGCACTGCTGCCGACATTTCGCAATTCGCAATCATCAACGCGGTGGCGCGCCGCACCAAGGTGGCTATCATCAGCAAGATCGTCGTGCCGGACGTGGCGCTCGTAGATCCGGAAACCACCGTGACGATGTCCCCCAGCCTCACCGCCTTTTCGGGGCTGGATGCGCTGACCCATGCCATCGAAGCCTATGTTTCGTCTGCCAGTTCTCCCTTGTCCGATGTTCATGCCCTGGCGGCAGTTCGCGGTGTTCGGGTCAGTCTTCAGCAGGCGGTCCTGCAGCCTGACGACCTGAAGGCCCGGGAGCAGATGATGTTGTCCAGTCTGCAGGCGGGCATGGCCTTCTCCAATGCCAGTCTGGGGGCAACCCACGCCATGGCACACAGTCTCGGCGGGTATCTGGATTTGGCCCACGGTGAGTGCAACGCCTTGCTGTTGCCAGCCGTTGTCGATTTCAACTTTCATGGGTCCGAAGATCGCTTTGTCCAGATTGGTGAGGCATTGGGGCTGGAAATGAAGCAGGGAACACATCAGGAAAAGCTGCGCCGGATCATGGATGATATTCATGCTTTGCGCGCTGCGGTAGGGGTCGAAGGTGGTCTGGCCGATCGCGGTGTTTCCCGCGGTGCGGTCGCAGATCTGGCGGACCACGCGGTAACCGACTCCTGCATTTACACCAACCCGCGTCGTGCGACGGCCTCGGATCTCCGGGTGATCTATGCCGAAGCCCTTTGACGAAGCGCCACCTGACGATGACTGGGAGGCCCATCGGCGGCAGGTTATCGGACTGGGCGAAAATTCGTTTCGCAAGACGTATTACCCGGAGTTGCGTCGCAATGTCGCCAACGTCAAGAATCTTGTTCTGGCGGTAGAGCAATCGCCGCGGGGCATATTCATTGCCGTCCGGAGCGGACATATCGAATACGCCAACGGGATGTTATTGACGCTCACTGGCATGGCCAGCGGCGAGCTTGTCGGGAAAACCGCCGAGATACTATGGGCACTCGTCCGCAAGGGGGCCGGCTATGCAGTCGTCGAAGAGCAGATGGTGGCTGGTTTGCCCTGGTCGGGCGATCTTTTCTTGACCTCCGGCTCAGGAGAACGGCGCTGGGTGTTTGTCTCGATTGTTCCTGTTCATGACGATACGGGCGATATCACCCACTTTCTGGGTTCGATGGAAGATATTTCTGCACGCAAGCAGGCCGACGAGGAACTGCAGGCAATAGCCCAGGCCCGTGCTCAGGCGCTTGAGGCGGCAGAACATCTCTCCGCCCTGAAATCCGAATTCATCGCCAACATGAGTCACGAACTGCGCACCCCGATTTTCCAGATTCTCGGGCTGGCGCGCCTTGGGGGACGAACACAAGATATCGAACGGGCTCGCTCGCATGCGCAGAAAGTCGGTGAAGCCGGTGAGCGCCTTTTAAAGATCGTTGATACGGTCCTGGATTTCTCGGCCGTTGAAAGTGGCAGGTTGGTCCTGAATCCGGCACTTTGTTCGGTGACAAAGCTGATCGATGAAGTGGCCGGTAAGTGGACATCCCGAATTGCCGACAAGGGGCTCTACTTCGAAGTGGAGCGCAATACGGAGCCCGACCTCGAGACTGCGGTGGATGGCAAGCGGGTGCACCAGGTACTGGATAAATTGCTGTCCAATGCGCTCAAGTTTACGGAGCATGGGCTGATTCAATTTTCGGTCGGCACCAACGATCGCGCAATTGAGTTTTCGGTGACGGATTCCGGTGCCGGGATGACCGAAGCGCAATTGCACAAAGGGCTGCTACCGTTTCAGCAGATCGATGGCAGCGCTACTCGCCGCATTGGTGGCATGGGGCTGGGCCTTACGCTGGTCAGGCAACTTGTGGCGTTGATGGGAGGGCAGCTAGCCGCCGAGAGTACGCCTGGTGTCGGCAGTCGTTTTCAGATTTCATTGCCAATGGCCTGATTGGGCCCACCGCGCTTGCGGGCACCCGATGCTTGGCGCCGTTCAGCATCTGGCTCAGCCAGCTGCGCTATCCCCCATTTTTCAGAACTTTGGCGAACCCTTGGGGTCGATGTTTCGATGAGTCACGGGACCGGCGAAACAGCGTCGACTTCCTTGATTTACCAAAATGTTGTCGGGATAATCGAGGTCTGTAAAGACTTTCAAGTTGTCGCTTGGCTAGATTTTCGGGCAACGGTCTTCGATCATCGATTTTAGGGTCTTGCCATGAATAGATTGCCTGCTCTTCTCTATTTCGTTTGCGCGCTTGCCCTGGCACAACAGAATGGCGAAGCAACGATCCGGATTTGTGACGACACCGGTTGTTCGGACCGGCCGCGCAGTTCGTCCACTTTCAACCCAAGTGCCGGTGGTGATTCACAGGCCGAACGCCGCGCTGCCCAGTTGATTGCCTTGGCCGAGAAGGATCCGCGTGCGGCTTACGATCTTGGCCTGCGCTATTTTCGGGGGGACGGGGTCCGGCAGGACAGCTATCAGGCATTGACCTGGATGCGCGATGCGGCTGAACGAGGCAATCTCAAGGCGCAGGTCGCCGTCGGCAAGCTTTATCTGATGGGCCTGGAGGAAATGGGTTCCGATCCGGCCGAGGCGGAAAAATGGTTTTCTATCGCCGCCGGGCGTGGCGACAAGGAGGCCAAAAGGCTGCTGGGCCAGGCGAGCAAGGCCAAGAAGGACGAAATTGCTTATCGCCGCTGGGTCGATTCGCAAAAAGCCAACTGGAACAGCTACTGGCAAAGCAGGTACGAATACCAGTGGCATTGGTACAACAATGGCTGGTATGACCGCGATGGCCGTTACTGAATTTTTAACAGGAGTGTAGTGAGATGACCCTCAAGAAGAACGTGTTCGGTATGGCGGGCCTGCTCGCCGCAACTTATTTCCTCGGCGGCTGCGTGACGCCGGGTAGCGGCGGGTCAGTGACCACCGGATCGCCGGAGGCCACGGCGGTCAGTGGTGCAGCCGGCGGCGCAACCAGCGCCGGGGCCAACTCCTCCCTTGAACGCTGTAGTGAGACGCTCGGCACGCTGGCTGTCGACGATGGTCGCGGCAAGGATTGGTACGCCAGTTTCGGCGCGGCGACCAAGGTAACCACCATCGAGCCACTGATTCGCCTGGCCGTGCAGCAATCCAACTGCTTCGTGATCACTTCGATCGGCAACAACCGGACGGAAAGCAAGATTTCGGCGATTACCGACAAGCAGCGCAACTCCGGCGAGTTCCGTGCCGGCTCCAAGCAGCAGAAGGGCCAGCGAGTTGCGGCGGACTACTACATGGAGCCATCGATCATCATCGACAACTCATCGACCGGCAAGGTGGCCGGTGCGCTTGGCGGCCTGGTCGGTCGCGGTGCGGGCGCCGTCGCTGCTGGCATGGAAAGCAAGGTGTCGGTTGTGACCCTGACGATGTTCGATATTCGTTCCGGCGTCCAGATCGCCATTTCCGAAGGCAATGCGACAGCCACCAATTACGGGGCTGCGCTGGGTGCCTTCGGTGGCGGCGCTGCGGGTGGTCTGAGCGGCTTTTCGCATACGCCGGAAGGCAAGGCGACGGTTGCCGCATTTACCGACGCCTACAACAAGATGGTCATCGCGCTGCGCAACTACAAGGCTCAGGACGTCAAGGGTGGCCTGGGACGTGGCGGTCAGTTGAAGGTCAAGTGATCTTCGGCTGAACACGCACGAGGGCGCCGCTGGCGCCCTTTTTGTTTTTGGCCAAATTTTATGGCCGACCGTAGCATTTCGCGTGGTCACTGAAATGCAGTCAGGTAGCCGTTGGGTTCGGGCGAAGGTAGGGAATTGTTAAAAAGCTTTCATATAACTTCACCAAAACTGTCTTCGATTTTGCTTAGTATCGGTTGGCGTTCCGGATTCACCGGGACTTTTTGTTCGTATCGAGGAGGTTACATGGGAATTTTCAGCAGCATTTTGTCCAAGCTCGGTTTTGGCGATGAAAAGAAGGAAGTTGTCGCCGAAGCGGCGCCGGCCGGCGTGGAAGTCGTAGCGGCCCCGGCCCCGGTTGCTCCGGTGGCAATCAGTGCGGTAGACGTCGTGGCCAAGCTGGAAGGCATGGCTGCGGCACATGCCGAGAAGCTCAACTGGAAAACTTCCATTGTCGATCTGTTGAAGCTGCTGGGCCTGGATAGCAGCCTTGCAGTCCGCAAGGAACTGGCTGCCGAACTTGGTTGCCCGGCCGACAAGATGGGCGATTCGGCCCAGATGAACATGTGGTTGCACAAGACGGTGCTGCAGAAACTGGCGGCGAACGGCGGCAACATTCCGGCCGAACTGCTTTAAGGATTTGCTCCGGCATCTGCAAAATGGCCCGCTTTTCGCGGGCCATTTTTTTGCGCTTTAGCCGCCGACGTGCTCGTCAAGCAGGCGTTCGCACTCGACCATCAGAGATTCGGCGATTTCGGAATGGTGGTTGGGGTCCAGCGATTCCATCATTTCGTGGGCGGTGTACATGCCGGCTTCACGCGACAGGGTGGTTTCGATCTGGCGGGCCAATTGGTCGCTGAGCGCCGACAGGTGCCGGCGTTCGGCCAGCGGCAGGGTACTTTTCGAGCGGGACAGCCAATCGGCGGCGAGCGTCGCACCTTGTGCTTCGGTCAGCCACTGGCGATGTTCGTAGAAGGCGGTCAGGCGTTCGGCGGCCAGCGCGAAGATCAGCGCCACGCGGATGCCGCGCGGGCTTGGCGGGGTGTCGTCGCGGACGCGCATGTCAGTCGTATCGGGCGCCGAGCGCCTTGGCGATGAAGTGGCGGCCGACGCGCGGCTTCGGTACGCGGTCGTCGAACCAGGCACGGACGTCCTCGTCCAGCCCGATGCCGTGCATGTAGTTATAGAGCGCCTTGTTCAGCGCCTTGCCGAGTCGGTCGTGGTCGACGCCGGTGGGGTCGATGAAATGCACGTCGTTCCTGGCGAATTTGCCGGGCGGCAAGGGCTGCAGCTTGATGCCGTACTCGGCCGGATTCTGCCCGACCGGCGAATGGACGGTGCACGAGAAGCGATGGAAGTAGCCGGACTGGATGCAGCCTTCGGCGAATAGCTGGCGGACGTATTCCAGCGCATCGACCGTGTCCTGCACCGTCTGCGTCGGGAAGCCGTACATCAGGTAGGCGTGGACCAGGATGCCGGCGTCCGTGAAGGCGCGCGTGACGCGGGCGACCTGGTCGACCGAGACGCCTTTCTTCATCAAATCGAGCAGCCGGTCGGAGGCAACTTCCAGGCCGCCGGAGACGGCGATGCAGCCGCTGTCGGCGAGTTGCAGGCAAAGTTCCGGCGTAAAGGATTTTTCGAAGCGGATGTTGCCCCACCAGGAAATGGCCCGGTTGCGCCGCTGCAACTCCTCGGCCAGGGCGCGCAGGGCCTTGGGCGGGGCGGCTTCGTCGACGAAATGAAAGCCGCTGTGGCCGGTCTCGGCGACGATGCGCTCGATGCGGTCGACCGTCGTGCTGGCGCTGGCCGCGTCGTAGCGGCCGATGTAGTCGAGGCTGACGTCGCAGAAGCTGCATTTCTTCCAGTAGCAGCCGTGGGCGACGGTCAGCTTGTTCCAGTGCCCATCGGACCACAGCCGGTGCATGGGATTGAGCATGTCGAGCAGTGACAGGTAGCGGTCGAGCGGCAGGCCGTCCCAGGTCGGCGTACCAACCTCCTCGAAAGGGATGTCGGGCTCGCTGCTGTTGAAGTAACGGACCTGCCCGTCGACCCGGGTGAAGGTGCGGAGGAGGTTGAGCCTTGGCCGTTGGCCGGCAATGTGTTCGAACAGCGCGAGCAGCGGCTTCTCGCCGTCATCGAGCGTGACGTAGTCGAAGTAGTCGAAGACGCGCGGCTCGGCGAGTTCGCGCAACTCGGTATTGACGTAGCCGCCGCCGAGTACGGTGACGACTTTCGGGTTCGCGGCCTTGATCGTCTGGGCGATCCGGAAAGCAGCATAGACCGAGCCGGGGAAGGGCACGGAAATCAGCACGATGTCCGGAATGCTACGGTCGATGGCTTTTTTGGCCAAAAATTGCAAAGTGGTGTCGATCAGCGTTGGCGGCGCGGCCAGCGCGGTGGCCAGCGGATTGAAGCTGGCCTGGCTCTGGGCCAGCGATTCGGCGTAACGGACGAACTCGAAACGGGTGTCGACGGCCTCGCGGATCACGTCGGCCAGGTCGTCCAGGTAAAGGGTGGCCAGGTGGCGCGCCTTGTCCTGCACGCCCAATGAGCCGAACGCCCAGGCCAGCGGATCGCCACCGTCTTCGTCGATGTAGTTGTCGAGCGACGCGAAGCGCGGCCCCTCGGGCAGGAAGGCGCGGCTGCAGATGCGGTGGGCAATCGACCCGTCGCGACCCTGGAGCAGCGCGATGGCAGGGACGATGCTGGCCAGGTAGCGGTCGTACTGGTTGAGGAAGGTCTTCAGCGTGTTCGAACGCTTCTTTGGCGGAATGGCCTCGGCTGCCGTCTTGAGCTTGGGCAGGCCGGCCGTGGACAGCAGTTCCAGAACCAAAGCCAGGGCCAGGTCGGTCTGCTCGGCGTGAAAGCCGCGCGAGCGCAGGAAACCGGTCAGGTAGGCGGTCGCCGGGTAGGGCGTGTTGAGCTGCGTCATCGGCGGGATGACGGAGAGGATGCGGGGGGAAGCGTCGGGCATGGTGGGGCGAATGATAGGTCAAGCGGTGCGCTTGTAAAGGGCGTGACATATTTGGGTGTTCCAATGCGCCTCCGCCAACTACTCACATTGTTTCAGGATGCTTCAAATTCTTGTCGTCCCCAGGTTTGCTCAAGCCGTTCTGCTGCTTGTCATTTTATTTGCCACCTCCGTTTCCCACGCGGTGCCGCAGGCCGGCAGCAATGCGGATGCCGGTCAGATTTCACGCGATATCGTCAGTGCCGGTCGCCTGCGCATGCAGTCGCAGCGGCTGGCCAAGCTTTACCAGCAGGCCGGCATGGGATTGAATGCCCCGCAGGCCATGCAGCAGATCGATGCCTCCATGCGCGAGGTTGATGCCGAATTCGGACGCCTTGGGCGCTATGCCGGAAAGCCCGGTGTCCAGCGCGTGTTCAACCGCAGTGGGACGGTCTGGCAGGAAATGCGCACGGCCTTGCACCATGCACCCAGCCCGGCCAGCGCCGAGCGCGTCAATCAACTGGCCGACGAACTGATGCTTCACACCGGCAAGCTGAGCATGTTGATCGAAGCCGAGGGCGAAGCCCCGGTCGGCCGCCTGCTTGATCTGTCATCGCGCCTCAACATGCTGTCCCAGCGCCTGGCGCGCCTTTACCTGCTGGCTCAGAGCGGTAATCGTTCGCAGGGGGTGACTGTCGACATCGAACAAGCTCGCAAGGAATTTGCCACTGGCCTGGACGAACTGGCAACGGCTCGCGAGAATTCATCAGCCAGCCGCGATGCCATCGGGCTGGCCAGAATGCAGTGGATATTTTTCGACAGCGCCATCAGCCGTCTCGGGGTGGCAGGCAAAGGCGACGACATGGCCGTCCAGAATGTAGCGACGAGCAGCGAGCGGATCGCCCAGGTACTTGACCTGGCCAGTTCGCAATACTCCCGCGACTACGCTGACGGCCTGCGCGTCGTCAGGTAGCCGGCCTCAGACATCCGCCTCGACCAGACCGCCGTCTTTCTCCATCCAGGCACGGCGACCGGCGGCTTCGCCCTTGCCCATCAGCAGCGTGAAGGTGGCAGTCATCTGCTTGATCGTCTCGCGGTCGGCCTGGAAGGGCACCAGGCGGCGGGTGTCCGGGCAGAGCGTGGTTTCCCACAGCTGGTCCGGGTTCATTTCGCCGAGGCCCTTGAAGCGGGAGACGGTGATCTTGTTGTCCGAGACGCCTTCGTCGCGCAGCTTGACCAGCGTCTGTTCCTTTTCGGCTTCGTCCAGGCAATAGACCTTGCGGGTATGGCCGCGCGCCTCGACGTCGACGCGGAACAGCGGCGGCTGGGCGACGTGGATGTGGCCGCGCTCGATCAGGGCCGGGAAATGCTTGAGGAAGAGCGTGAACAGCAGGACCTGGATGTGCGAGCCATCCACATCGGCGTCGGACATCACAATGATGCGGCCGTAGCGCAGGCCGGAGACGTCAATGCTGTCGATCTGCTCGATGCCGTGCGGGTCGACCCCGATGGCCACGGAAATGTCATGGACTTCGTTGTTCTTGAACAGCTGGTCGCGGTCGACTTCCCAGGTGTTGAGTACCTTGCCGCGCAGCGGCAGCACGGCCTGGGTTTCCTTGTCGCGGCCCTGCTTGGCCGAGCCGCCGGCCGAGTCGCCCTCGACCAGGAAGACCTCGTTGCGGGCGATGTCGTCGGATTCGCAATCGGTCAGCTTGCCGGGCAGGGTGGCGATGCCGGAAGACTTTTTCTTCTCGACCTTCTGGGTCGATTTCATTCGGTTCTGCGCCGCCTTGACGGCCAGTTCGGCGATTTTCTTGCCGAAATCGGCATGGCTGTTCAGCCATAGTTCGAAGGGGTCGCGCACCATCTGCGAAACTAGTTTGTAGGCGTCGCGGCTGGTCAGTTTTTCCTTGGTCTGGCCCTGGAACTGTGGGTCGAGCACCTTGGCCGAAAGCAGGTAGGTCATCCGGCCGCAGACGTCTTCCTGAGCCAGCTTGACCTTGGCCGGCAGGATGGCGTGATGCTCGGCGAAGGTCTTGATCGCCTCGAAGACGCCGGCCTTCAGCCCAGCCTCGTGGGTGCCGCCGTCCAGGGTCGGGATCAGGTTGACGTAGCTTTCCGGCTTGCCGCCGCCTTCCTCGAACCAGGCCAGCGCCCAGGTGGCGCCTTCGCCGACGGCAAAGCCGTTGGCGGTTTCAACGTGCTTTTCACCGACAAAAATCGGTGCTACGGGCGTGCCGACCATCATTTCGTTCAGGTAATCGGCCATGCCGTTCTGGTAGCACCAGGTTTTCTTGTCCTGGCCTTCGATGTCCAGTTCGACCGTGACGTTGGGCATCAGCACGGCTTTCGAACGCAGCAGGTGTTCGAGCTGGCCGAGATTGACTTTGGGCGAATCGAAATACTTGGGATCGGGCGAGATGCGCACCGTGGTGCCGGTGTTGCGCTGGCCGCAATCGCCGATGCGGGTCAGCGGCTCGGTGACGAAGCCGGCGCCAAAGGCGATGTGATGGATACCGCCGCCGCGCTTGATCTCAACTTCCAGCCGCGTCGATAGCGCGTTGGTGACCGACACGCCGACGCCATGCAGGCCGCCCGAGAAGCGGTAGGCGTTGCCCGATTCCTTCTTGTTGAACTTGCCGCCGGCGTGCAGCTTGCAGAAGACCAGTTCAACGGCCGGCCGGCCTTCTTCCGGGTGGATTTCAACCGGGATGCCGCGGCCGTTGTCGCTGACTTCGATGATTCCGTCGGCACGGATGGCGACTGAAATTTTCTTGGCGTAGCCGGCCAGGGCCTCGTCGGCCGAATTGTCGATGACCTCTTGCACGATGTGGGTCGGGCAGGTCGTCCGGGTGTACATGCCCGGGCGTTCCTTGACGGGTTCGAGGTCCTTGAGGACGCGGATGGAGGAGGCTGAGTAGTCGGACATGCGCTTCTGAAAATAGGGCCAAAAAGGGAGGCGACCGTAGCAATTGCCGCGGGCGGGATTCTAGCGTTTTTCAGGAGGTCGCGCGGGATAGCATCGTGGCATAATGATGGGTCGTGGCATTCCGGAGAGCCGTCATGGAAAAGGATCAAGATTCTTCGTCGTCGGGAAAGATCGGGCGCGATCGTCCGCGCGGTCCGGATCGTCGTGTCAGCACCCGTATCGGCCCGCCGCCCTACCAGACCAACGAGGGCGCCGTCCTCGTTGACCGCCGGTCGCAGATCGACCGCCGCGCCACGTGGATCCGCGAATTCTCGCTTGGCGACGAGAGTTGAGGTGCCAGCGTTTAATCGCGCAGCTGCAATGACATTGTAATCTGTAGGTGTATGATCATTGGATCGATTTCACGCGGACGCTGTCCACTTGGGGCATCGATCCTTATTGGCAACACGTTCTGCTGACGGAGGTGTCATCATGGCAATGGATTTTCATATCAAGTTCGACGGTATCGACGGCGAATCGACGCACGTCGATCACAAGGGCGAGATTGATCTCGTTTCCTGGAACTGGGGGCTGACCTCGGCACCGGCCCCAGGGGGGAGCGGCAGCGGTAGTGGCAAGCCGCAGCCCGGTGCGCTCAACATCGTTCATCTCTATGACAAGGCCTCGCCGCAACTGGCCAAGCAGGCGGCCATGGGCAAGCACATCAAGCAGGCCTGGCTGACGGCGCGTAAGGCCGGCGACAAGCAGAAGGATTTCTTCAAGGTCACGATGAAGGAAATCCTGGTCACCTCGGTTCAGGTAGCTGGCGACCGCGACGGCGGGATGGTCGAGGAAGTGGCGCTCAACTATGCCTACATCGACTTTTCCTACACGCCGACGGATGCCAAGGGCAAACCGGGAACGCCGGTCGGCATGGCGTGGGATGTGAAAAAGGGCAAGGTGACCTGAGGGCTTGCCCGGGAAAGCGGAGGCGGCGGGGATGACCACCGCCGAACTGCTGGCAGAGGCGGTCGCCGCCTTGCGCGACGGCAACCTCGATGCTGCGGATCGCGGATTGGAGGCGGTGCTTGCCACCTCGCCTTCACTGCCTGATGCCTTGCACTTCCTCGGCGTTCTGCGCCACGCGCAGGGCCGAGTCGATGAAGCGATCGCGCTGATCCGGCACTCGCTCGACCTTTTGCCCCGGCAGCCGGGGGCCTGGAACAACCTCGGCAACATCCATCTGCTCGGCGGCGATCTCGACGAGGCTACAGACTGCTATCGGCGCGTCATCGATGCCGAGGCCAGCGCGGAAACGACGGCCCAGGCCCTCAACAACCTGTGCACGCTGTACCGCCGCAAGGGCGCGCTGATCGCCAGCGAGGAGGCGGCGCGCCAGGCCATCGACCTGCAGCCGGATATGGGCGGCGGCTGGTACAACCTGTCGCGGACCCTGCTCGAACTGGGGCGCGTCCACGACGGCCTGGTCGCCAACAGCCGCGCCATCGCGCTGTTGCCGGATGCGGTCCAGACCCGCCAGGAAGTGATTCGCGCCCTGATGATGCTCGACGAGCGTGAGCGGGCAGCGAGCTTGCTGCGCGAATGGCTGGCGGAAGATCCGGGCAATCCGGTCGTCGAGCATCTGCTCGCCGCCTGTGTCGGCGGGCTGGCGCCCGAGCGGGCCAGCGACGCTTACGTCACCCAGGTCTTTGACGGTTTTGCCGCCAGTTTCGACGCGCAACTGGAAGGGCTCGACTATCGCGCCCCGGAATACGTCGTCGCCTGCCTGGCGGCTTCACTGGGCAGGGCCGAGGCCCGTCTCGACATTTGCGACGCCGGGTGCGGTACTGGCTTGTGCGGGCCAGGACTGCGGCCATGGGCTGCCTACCTGGCCGGCTGCGACCTGTCGACCGGCATGTTGCGTCGGGCCCAGGCGCGTCATGTTTACGATGTGTTGCACCAGGCCGAGTTGACCTACTACCTGGACACGCAACCGGCCCGCTTCGACGCCATTGTCTCGGCCGATACGCTGTGCTATTTCGGCCGGCTTGACGGCGTGTTTGCCGCCGCCGCCTGCGCCCTGCGCCCGGGGGGCTGGCTGGTGTTCACGGTCGAAGCGCTCGACGCCGACCTGGCGCTGCCTTGTCGCCTGCAACTCAACGGGCGCTACGCGCATGCGCCGGGCCATGTGCGGGCGGCGCTGGCCGCCGCCGGTTTCGAGGTGATGACCATGGCGCCCGAAATTCTTCGTCAGGAAGCCGGGCTCGGGGTGGAAGGCTGGGTGGTCAGTGCGCGGCGTCGGGCTGCCATTTAGCCCTGGGCCGGTTTTGATTTTGGCCCTTTTTTCCGGCCGACCGTAGCATTTGCCGGTGTCGCGGCCTTGAAGCAGGCCCGTGGCATAATCGACGCTCCTTTATCGCCAGTGGAAAGCCCATGGAGTCTTCGTTGCCCGTTGCCATCGCCCTGACGCTTGCCGCGTCCGCCGGAGCGCGCTGAGATGGCTGGCGCCAGCCTGCTTGCCCTGATCGACGACATCGCGACGATCCTCGACGACGTCGCGATCCTGACCAAGGTGGCGGCCAAGAAGACGGCCGGCGTGCTCGGCGACGACCTCGCGCTGAATGCGCAGCAGGTGGCCGGGATTGCCGCCGAGCGCGAGTTGCCCGTGGTCTGGGCAGTCGCCGTCGGCTCGCTGAAGAACAAGCTGATCCTGGTGCCGGCTGCGCTGGCGATCAGCGCCTTCATCCCGTGGGCCGTGGTGCCCCTGCTGATGATCGGTGGCCTCTATCTCTGTTTCGAAGGTGTCGAGAAGCTGGCCCACAAGTGGCTGCATAGCGCCGCCGACGATGCCGCACACCACGCTGAAGAACTCGCCGCGGTGGCCGATGAAACGGTCGATCTGGCGGCTTTCGAGGCGGACAAAATCAAGGGCGCGATCCGCACCGATTTCGTGCTCTCGGCCGAAATCATCGTCATCGCCCTGGGGACTGTGGCCAGCCAGCCGCTGAGTACCCAATTCACCGTGCTGGCCGGCATCGGCCTGATCATGACGGTCGGCGTCTATGGCATCGTCGCCGGTATCGTCAAGATGGACGATGTGGGCGCCTGGCTGCTGCAAAAGGGCAGCGGGGCGGCCAAGATCGTCGGCAAGGGCCTGCTGCTGGCGGCACCGAAGCTGATGAAGACCCTGAGCGTCGTCGGCACGGCGGCGATGTTCCTGGTCGGCGGTGGCATCCTGACGCATGGCCTGCCGCCGGTGCATCACGGCATCGAACAGGTTGCGGCGCTGACCGGGATGCTGGGCGGGGTGGTTTCAATGGCGCTCGACGCGGTGGTCGGCATCGTCGGCGGGGCATTGGCGCTGGCGGCCGTGCTGGCTTTTGGCGCGGCGCGCAAACGGATGAGCAAGGGAGAGATGGCATGAGCAAGGCACTACGTTTGTCGGAAAAATGGTTCCGTTTCGGGCTGTGGATCGTCGCCTTCGTCTTCGCCAGCTTCCTGATCGGCTTGGGCGGGACGATCGTCCATAACCTGCCCAAGGTTGAGCATCACTACACGCTGGACGATTTCATCGACAAACCGGCGGCTACCGCGCTGCGCACGGAATTGAAGGCGCTGCAGGAAAGCAGCCGGACGGCGCAGGAAGCGCACGACCAGGCGCAATTGAAACTTAATGGCGCCCGGGCCAACTCGGTGGCGGCGCGCGAAACCTTCAACAACTGGCTGGCCACCCGCCACGCCACCAAGCGTCCGGAGCAGGACGGCGAACTGATCGAGCGCACGCAGGCGCTGGACGAACTGAAGATCCTCGAACGCAAGGCGCTGGCCGACGTCGAGCGCCAGCAACAGAGCCTGCTAGACGCGCACCAGGCCGAGGGGCGTGCCCAGCGCGAACTGCAGGTGCTGCAGGACGCCGCCTCGGTCAAATTAAACGTCGAACAGCGCGATCAGGAACTGCGCGTCTTTGCCTACCGGCTGATGCTGACTTTGCCGCTGCTCGTCGTCGCCGGCTGGCTTTTTGCCAAAAAGCGCCAGAGCACGTGGTGGCCGTTCGTCTGGGGTTTCATCTACTTTGCGCTGTTCGCCTTCTTCGTCGAGCTCGTGCCCTACCTGCCGAGCTACGGCGGCTACGTGCGCTACGTCGTCGGCATCGTCATCACCGTGCTGGTTGGTCGCTACGCCATCATTGCGCTCAACCGCTACCTGGAAAAACAGAAGCAGGCCGAGGCGATGCCCGATGTCGAGCGACGTAAGGAACTGAGCTACGACACCGCGCTGGCCCGGCTCGCCAAGAAAGTCTGCCCCGGCTGCGAACGGCCGGTGGACCTGACCAACACGGCGATCGACTACTGCCCCCACTGCGGCATCTGCCTGTTCGACCATTGCGGCATGTGCAACGAGCGCAAGAGCGCCTTCTCGCGCTTCTGCCACGCCTGCGGTGTAGTGGCCGGGCAGGGGACGGCCGACTGAGACGTATGTTTACAGCACTTCAATTTTTTGGCGCTATTGTGGCTATCGTTATGCATGATGCTTTGAGGAGAAGACTGATGAGATACTTTTCGAGCGTTCTGGTTGCCATGCTTTGTTCGTCGGTGCTGGCCGAAGAGGCAGGACTCCGCCTGAGCAAGGACGAATTGACTGCGCTGGTGACGAATACGGAATCGAGCTACCTGACCAGGTCCGGTAGTCTGCAGCGCTGGCGGAACGATCCGAGCGGCAAGTTTGTCGCGTCGACGGACAACAAGAAACATGGCGGTGCGATGGGTATGAGAGCCAGTTCGGCGCCTGGTTCTTGGCGCATCAACGACGAGGGCAAGTACTGCGTTCAGATCGAGTGGCGGCGGGATACCGAGGACTGGTGCGCCTTCATCGTCAAGGGCGAGGACGGCAGCTATTACCTGACCCGTGTCGATCCGGCGCGCAAGATCGAATTTCTGAAATAGCCGAGCAGCCGGCTAGCCGGTCAGGGTGACGATCAACTCCCGCCTATGCCCCTGCGCCCGGTGCTCGAACAGGTAGATGCCCTGCCAAGTGCCGAGCAGCAAGCGGCCGTCGGCAAAAGGCACGCTCAGCGACACACCGGTGAGCAGCGAGCGGGCGTGGGCGGCCATGTCGTCGTCGCCTTCGAGGTCGTGGCGGTAGGCCGGGTCGCCGTCCGGCGCCCAGCGCTGCATCAGGGTTTCGAGATCGCGGCGGACGCTGGCGTCGGCGTTCTCGGTGATGGCCAGCCCGCAACTGGTGTGGCGCACGAAAATATGGGCAATTCCGGCATCGACCGTAGCATTCCGCACGATGGCGGCGATTTCGCCGGTTATCTCGAGCGAACCGCGGCCTTGGGTATTGATAGCGACGCGATGCTGCTCGGCCATGCGGGTCAGTCCTTCTTCAGCAGCGATTGCAGTGCGGCGAAGGGGTTGTGCGTGGCGCCGCCACCGCGTGTGCTGCTGTCGGTATAGCCGCGGTCGGCTTCGATCTGCTTCTGGTGCTCGTTGTCGTGGCAGTAGATGCACAGCAACTCCCAGTTGCTGCCGTCGGCCGGGTTGTTGTCGTGGTTGTGGTCGCGGTGGTGCACGGTCAGTTCGCGCAGGTTGGCGACGGTGAATTCGCGGGCACAGCGGCCGCAGATCCACGGGTAGATCTTCAGGGCGCGTTCGCGATAGCCCTCGGCGCGCTGGTCGGCCGCTTTGCGGGCGTCAATGACGAGTTTGTCGAGGCGGTTGTGGTCGATGGCTTTCATGGCGAATTTCCGGGTGGTTTCCCTGATTTTACGCCGCAGCCCCTAAAATGGGGCTTTGCCTGCGAACCCTCAGCCATCATGCCGCGCATCAAAATCGAGCTGCCCGAATCCTTCCTGTTTTCAACCGAGTTGCCGGTCTATATCGGCCACATCAATTACGGCAACCACCTCGACAACGCGCAGTTGATCGCGCTGGTCGGCGAGGCCCGGGTGCGTTTCTTCAAGTCGCTGGACTACAGCGAGCTGGATGTCGAGGGCGTCGGCATCATCGTCGCCGATGTCGCGGCGCAGTACCGTTCCGAGGCCTTCCACGGCGAAACCATGGTCGTCGAGATGGCCGCCGACGATTTCAGCAAATACGGCTGCGACCTGGTCTGGCGCATGAGCGAGCAGGCCAGCGGCCGGGAAGTGGCGCGCGGCAAGCACGGCATCGTCTTTTTCGACTACGCCGCCCGCAAGCCGGCCGCCGTGCCGCCGGGCTTTCTCGCCAAGGTCGGCGCGGCATGATCCCGATCCGCTACGTCGAGCCGGTCTACCGCCCGCCGAGCGAAGCGGAATCGCTGATCCTGCCCGTCACCGACGGCTGTTCGTGGAATCAGTGCACCTTCTGCGAGATGTACACCGCGCCGCAGAAGAAATTCCGGGCGCGCGACGAAGACGAGGTGCTGGAAAGCATCCGCCTGACCGGCCAACGTTACGGCGCCGACATCCGGCGCGTCTTCCTGGCTGACGGCGATGCGCTGGTCCTGCCCACCCGGCGCCTGCTCGCCATCCTGGAGGCGATCCGCACCCATCTGCCGGCGGTGCGCCGGATTTCCAGCTACTGCCTGCCGCGCAACCTGCGCAAGAAATCGCAGGCCGAAATAAATGAACTGGCGGCAGCCGGGTTGAAGATGGTCTATGTCGGCGCCGAATCTGGCGACGACCAGGTGCTGGCCGCGGTGAACAAGGGCGAAACATTCGAGACCACCCGCGAGGCGCTCGACAAGCTGGGGGCCGCCGGCATCACCCGTTCGGTGATGATCCTGAACGGCCTCGGCGGCAAGGCGCTGGCGATGCAGCATGCCGAGAATTCGGCCCGACTGGCCAACGCGACGCAGCCGGAATACCTGGCAACGCTGGTCGTCAGCTTTCCGCTCGGCGAAGAACGCTTCCGCGCCGGCTTTCCCGGCTGGGCGCCGCTGGATCAGCACGAACTGTTCGTCGAGATGGAGCGCTTCCTGTCGGTGCTCGACCTCAAGCGCACGGTCTTCCGCAGCGATCACGCCTCGAACTGGCTGGTGCTGAAGGGCACGCTCGGCGCCGACAAGGACCGCCTGCTGCAGCAAGTCCGCCAGGCCATCGCCGCGCCGGAAGCAGCCAACCTGCGCCCGACATGGGCGCGAGGGTTGTAGCGGGCGGATTTTGATTTTGGCCGTTTTTTAGGGCCGACCGTAGCATTTGCCTTCAAACGGTCTTCCCGACCCGTAGCGCGCTGAAGATCGCCAGCGTCTGCAGGATCGCGACGCCGATCAGCACTTCGCCGAAGCGGCGAGCGTCCATCAACCCGCCGAAAATCAGCGGCGCCGTCGCCAGCCCGAGATCAAGGCCGGAATAGACGAAGCCATAGACGCGTCCGTAGGCCGCCTTGCCGAAGCGGGCCGTCGCCGCGCGGCGGACCAGCAGGTCGCGCGACGGCCCGGCAATGCCAGTGCAGAAGCCGATGCCGGCCATCAGCGGCAGCACGCTCCAGGCCGGCGGCCAGCCGCTGGCGAGCAGCACCGCCAGCAGCGCGGCGACGCCGAGGGCCAGCGCGATCAGCGTGTCCTGCGCCTGCTTCTGCGCCAGGAAGCCGCCGAGCACGATGCCGACGGCGCCCGCCGTCAGATAGGTCGACAGCGCCACCGCGCCGGTCGTCAGCGACAGGCCGTAGACCGCCTGCAGGATGGGGCTGGCGAAATTCTGGATGGCGCCGAAGGCGGCGGTGATCAGGAAAAAGAACAGGAAGCACAGCCAGACCGCTTTGACGCCGAGGAAAGCGAAGGTTGGTCCGGCATCGCCGTCAGCCTTGTGGGTCGGCGGTTCGACATCGTCCAGCGCCTGCCGGCGCCACAGCAGCAGCGCGAGGGCGAGCAGGGCGACGGCGCTGGCGCCGAGCGCCGCGCTGCGCCAGCCGTCAACCGCGGCGATGCCGGTCATGAAGATCGGCGCCGCCGCCCAGCCGAGGTTGCCGGACAGCCCATGCACCGAAAAGGCATGACCCAGCCGCGCCTGCGACACGCGGTGATTGAGCACCGTAAAATCGGCCGGGTGGAAGACGCTGTTGCCCAGTCCCGCCAGTGCTGCGACGACGATCAATGACGCGTAGCCAGTGGCGAAATGCAGCGCGACGCCGGCCAGCGCAAAGCACATAATGCCTGCCGCCAGCACGCGCAGGGCGCCGAAGCGGTCGACGAGAAAACCCGCCGCCGCCTGGCCAATGCCGGAAACAACGAAGAAAACCGTCATCGTCGCCCCGATGCCGGTGAAGGACAGCCCGAATTCCTGCATCAGCCACGGAAACAGCGGCGGCAGCAGCAGGTGGAAAAAGTGCGAAACGCCATGCACGAAGCCGATCAGGGAGATGGTTTCGATATCGCGGGGCACAGGGGAGGGCAGGGTTTCGGCGGTCATCGGGCGGCGGCAGGGGTATCCGGCCAGACAGTTTATGTCGCCGGCTATTGACGTATATTCGACAATCGGACAAAAATTATCTCAATGCTGACACACTTGTCTTTCGATCCCTGTCCACGCCGGGCGCCGACACCGGATGAGCCGCTGACCGTCAACCAGCGCCGTCTGCCGCCCGATGTCCATGTGCCGCTGCACAGCCACGACTGGGCGCAACTTGCCTTTCCGCTGCGCGGCGCGCTGCGCATCGCAGCGGCCGGCATGGCCTGGCTGGCGCCGGCTTTTCGGGCGGTGTGGATTCCGCCGCACATCGAGCACGAGGTCGTCGCCCTCGGCGAGGTCGAACTGCGTACCGTCTATGTCGACGCCGAAGCCGCGCCGCTGCCGCTCGATGCCTGTTCGGTGATCGAGGTGTCCGATTTGATGCGCACGCTGGTCGAGGCGATCAGCCGGGTTGAGGCGGGCGACGAGGCGCGCCGCGACCTGATGATCCGCCTGCTTCTCACCGAGATCGGCCGGGCGCCGCCGCTCTCGCTCGGCCTGCCGCTTCCTGCCGACCGCCGGCTGCAGACGCTGTGCGGCGCGCTGATCGACGATCCTGCATCGCCGTTGTCGCTGGCCGAGTGGGCGGCCCGCGTCGGTGCCAGCGAGCGGACGCTGGCCCGGCTGTTCGCCAGCGAACTGAAAATGAGCTTCGGCGCCTGGCGCCAGCAACTGCGCCTGGCCCGGGCGCTCGACCTGATCGGCCGCGGCCGCCCCTGCGGCGAAGTCGCGGCGGAACTCGGCTACGCCAGCCAGGCCGCCTTCTCGGCCATGTTCAAGCGCGCCTTTGGCGTGCCGCCCGGCCGTTTCATGAACGAACGCAGCTCGCCGCCCGCCGGCGAGCCGACTAACGACTGACCACGGAGTTTCAAAATGGAAGCAAGCTTTTGGCACGCGAAATGGGAAAAGAGCGAGATCGCTTTTCACCAGGATGACTTCAACCCGTTGCTGCTCGATCATTTCGGCGCACTCAAGCTGCCGGCCGGCAGCCGTGTCTTCGTGCCGCTCTGCGGCAAGACGCGCGATATCCTCTGGCTGCTGCAATCCGGCTATCGGGTCGTCGGCGCCGAGTTGAGCCGGCTCGCCGTCGAGCAGCTGTTTGCGGAAATGGACCTGCAGCCGGGCATCACACAGATCGGCCCGCTGACCCGCTTTGCCGTCGAAGATGTCGACATCTATTGCGGTGATATCTTCGACCTGACCGCCAGCGAACTTGGCCAGGTCGATGCCGTCTACGACCGGGCGGCGTTGGTCGCCTTGCCCGCCGCCATGCGTCAGCGCTACGCCGAGCACCTCGTCGCCATCACCGACCGCGCCCGCCAACTGCTGATCGCCTACGAATACGACCAGCGCCTGCAAAACGGCCCGCCGTTCGCCGTCTGCGCCGATGAAGTTCATCGCCTCTACGAGCCGCTTTGCGAGCTGACGCTGCTGGCCAGCGTCGATGTGGCCGGCGGCCTGCGCGGCAAGTGCCCTGCAACCGAGCATGTCTGGCTGCTGCGGCAGGCCTGACGCTGGCGGTGCTCCACGCTACACTGCGTGTTTTCTTGACGGAAGCATAATGATGGAACGCTGCCCCTGGTGCGAAGGATTCGACCTCTACCGCGAGTACCACGACACGGAATGGGGCGTGCCGCTGCGCGACGACCGCGCCCTGTTCGAACTACTGATCCTCGAAGGCGCCCAGGCCGGCTTGTCCTGGGCCACCGTGCTCAAGAAGCGGGCGCACTACCGGCAGGTATTTGACGGCTTCGATCCGCAGCAGATCGCCCGCTACGACGACCAGAAAGTCGCCGCCCTGCTGGCCGATCCCGGCATTATCCGCAACCGCGCCAAGATTGCCGCCACCATCGGGAATGCCCGGTCCTACCTGGCGCTGACCGCCGGGGGGCAATCGTTCAGCGATTTCCTGTGGTCTTTTGTTGATGGCGTCGCCGTCCAGAACGCCCGCTCATCGCTGGGAGAAGTTCCCGCCAAAACGGCGCAATCCGACGCCATGAGCAAAGCCCTGGCCCGCGCCGGCTTCAAATTCGTCGGCTCGACGATTTGCTACGCCTTCATGCAGGCGGCCGGGATGGTCAACGACCATCTGGTCAGTTGCCCGCGCTATAGGGCTGTGCAAGATTCCGATCGGACATGACCCTCCAGGGGGCTTCTGGCTTACCGTCGGTCTTTCCCATCGTTTCTAATTTGTCCAAGTCGGAGGCTGATTAAAGTCCGCTATGACGGTGCGCAGGGTATTCCGTCCCGCATATTTCGCTTCGTACATGGCCACATCAGCACGTTTGAGAATGTCATCCATACTTTCCCTGCAGCCGCCGAACAGGGTCAGGCCGATGCTCGGCGTACTGGGGTAATCCATTGCGCCGAGTTTGTAGGGCGCGTTCAGCGTTGTCAGCAGTTTTTCCCCGATCCGGGTAGCGATCTCGAGGGCGGTTGCCTGATCGGGGTGCAGGTTATCTAGTAATACGACGAACTCATCCCCGCCCAGGCGCGCTACGGTATCCTGCTCACGGACCTGGCTTCGGAGTCGGGAGGCCACCTGGATGAGCAGGGCATCGCCCATGGCGTGTCCATGCTGATCATTCAACTGCTTGAATCTGTCCATATCCAGAAAGTACAGGGCACCCAGGGTGTTATTGCGATCACTCCGGATGATGCTTTGCTGCAGACGATCCATCAACAGGCGACGATTCGGGAGTTCGGTCAGCGGGTCGAAAAAGGCCAGGAGGCGAACATCGTCTTCCGCCCGTTTTCGGTCATCGATATTCTTCACACAGCCAACCATCCGTGTGGCCTTGTCGTCGGTGTCACGGGCGACAACCTGTCCTGTGTCCGAGACCCAGAAGTAATGCCCATCACCGTGTCGCAAGCGATATTCGGCATTGAAAATCGTATTGTTGTTGGCGCTATGGTCCAGTGCTTCTTCGACGGATGCGAGGTCATCCGGATGGATGAGCTCAACGTAGGCACTCAGGGGGTGCTGGAGGAAACTGTTGTCGAGGCCGACCATGCGACACCAGGCGTCATTGTGTGACACTCGGTTGGATTCGATCTCCCAGTCCCAGATGCCGTCGCCCGTGGCCTCCAGTACGAAGCGCATGCGCTCTTCGCTGGTTTGCAATTCGCGATTCAGTGTCATCAGCTTCAATATGTTCCTGATACGGAGCTTGACGATATCCAGATGAAATGGCTTGGTGATGTAGTCCGCGACACCGAGATTTAGCCCGGTGACTTCCGAGTCCGTGTCGGTCAGGGCTGTCAGAAAAATGACCGGAACCTTCGCCAGCCGAGGATTGCTGCGGAAGCGACGGCAGGTTTCCAGCCCATCCATGTCCGGCATCATGATGTCGAGCAGGATCAGGTCTGGTACCGAGTGTGCGGCCATCGCAAGCCCCTGGCTTCCGGATGTGGCAATCTCCAGGTCGAATTCGCCGGTGAGTGCCGTGCCCAGGGTGTAAAGATTGCCAGGCATGTCGTCAATGGCCAGGATGCGGGGTTTGCGTTGGGTCATGGTGCGATCCTCTCGGACGGGGTGTCGAACAACGCCCGAAGGCGTTTGAGTGCAGGTCGAAACTGGAAGGCCTTGACGGCATTTCCAATATCGTCAATCTCGTGGCTGATGTCGGTGCCTGCGGCGATGGACTGAAGCTCGGCGAAGCGCTCCAGGGCGTCGAACTTCCCCATTTCGAGCAGCGGCTCCAGCGCCTCCACGGCCTGCCGCAACGCTTCGCGATCAAAGGAGCGGGCAGTCTCTGAGGGCTCTTCGGAAGGAAAATCCATTGAGGTTTCCTGCGTGAAAACGGTGCCGAGCAATTTGCGCAATTCAGTCGCAGCAAACGGTTTGGACAGGAAATTATCCATGCCGCATTCGATGCACCGCTCGCGGTCTTCCTTGAAGGCCAAGGCGCTGATTCCGAAGATGGGGAGCCGATTCAGGCCAAGGTCGATCTCCTGCTGACGAATTGCTTCTGCAGCGGCATAGCCGTCGAGTTCCGGCATCAGGCAGTCCATCAGGATCAGAGCGGGGCGGGGACTGACGCACGCGAGCTGGATGGCTGCGCGGCCGTCGTTGGCAAAGGCGACACTTAGACCGAGGCGGGTAAGCAGGGTGCCGATGACTTTGCGTTCCAATGCATTGTCTTCGACCACCAGCACCTGGCCCGAGTAGCAGGCGCTCAGGGCCGGCTGTTGGCGTTGGGCGGAATCGCCCCCGTCAGCACTGGCTGGGGCCAGCGGAGCGGCGATTCGGAACCACAGGCGACTTCCCTTGCCCTCCTGGCTCTCTTGGCCCACTCGTCCGCCCATCTGCTCGGCAAGATTGCGGACAATGGAAAGGCCGAGTCCGGTTCCGCCAAAACGCCGACTGGTCGAGCTGTCAGCCTGGCTGAACGGAACAAATAGTGTGGACTGCTTATCGGCAGGAATGCCAATGCCGGTGTCAGTGACGGAAAATTCGAGGATGGCGGTGCCTTGGTTTTCTTCGATTTCACGAATAGCGATAGTCACCGAACCTGTCGCGGTAAATTTGATCGCGTTTGACACGAGATTGGACAGCATTTGCTGCAATCGGTGCGCGTCGGCCAAGTAGATGCGTTGGTCCGGGCCATGCCAGCTGGCATCGATAGCCAGTCCCTTGGTGTGGGCGGGCCCCTGGAAGAGGTCAAGAATATCCCGGACGAGTTGGTCAGGTAACCAGGGTTTGCGATCCAGGTCGATCCGTCCGGCTTCCACTTTTGCGAGGTCGAGGATGTCGTTGAGTATGGACATCAGCGTGCGACCGGATTCGAGGATTACCCGTCCGTATTCACGGCTACGTGGATCGGTGACGTCCTGGCCAGAAAGAACCTGAGCCATGCCGAGGATGCTGTTCATCGGAGTGCGGATTTCATGGCTCATGGTGGCCAGGAATTCACTTTTGGCACGGTTTGCCGCTTCGGCAGCTTGCTTGGCTGCCATCAACTCGGAAATGTCGATACGAAAACCGACGGTCGACCCATCGGCCGTCTTGCGTTCACGGACGTCAAGCCACCGACCGTTCGGCAATCGCTGGATCAGATTGGATTCGCTCTTGCGGTGCGCCTCAATACGTTGTTCGAGCCATGCCTCGGGATTGTCCATGGCGTCGGCATACTGACCCCGTTCGATTCCGTAACGCACGATCTCCTCGAACGAGGTTCCCGGAACGAGGGAGGGGGCCGAGATTTCGTACAGGCGACGATATTCCTCGTTGCACCATGCCAGGCGGTCGTCTGGATCATAGACGGAAAAGCCTTCTCCGATTACCTCGATCGCCGAATAGAGCAATCCTTCCAGATACTTGCGCTGCTCTTCCGAGTTGTGCTCCACGGAAATATCCAAGTGGATGCCGTACATGGTCAGCGGGGCATTGTCGCTATTCCAGTCAATGATCTTGCCGCGTGTCTGTATCCAGAGCCAACGCCCGTCTGCGTGCCGGATGCGGTATTCGCTTTCAAAGCGATCGGTATCACCTTCGATGTGCTCGGCCAGCTGGTTTTCGACACGTGGCCAATCGTCCGGATGTATCCGGCTCCGCCAGACCTGAAGATGGTCATCCCCGAAGTCGGCCATGGTAAGTCCGACCATTTGAGCCGAATTCTCGTCAAGCAACAATTTGCCAGCCATGACGTCCCATTCCCAGGGGCTGGCGCCAGTGCCGGAAAGGACATTCTTCAGCCGTCGCCGGTCGCGGGCGATCACTTCTTCCTGTTGGCGGAGCGCGGTAATGTCGCGTTTTATGGCAACGTAGTGCGTAATGCTTCCAAATGCGTCACGCAGTGGCAAAACGATGGACTGTTCGATGTACTCCTGTCCGTGTTTGTGGCGATTCAAGAATTCTCCGCGCCAGACCTTGCCCTGCTTCAGGGTCAGCCACAAATCCTGCTTCAGCGATGGCTGCGTTTTGCCTGAGCCGAGGAATTTCGGGCTGTGGCCAACGGCCTCCTGCGCGGAATAACCGGAAATTTCCGTAAATGCGGAATTAACATAGACAATTCGTGCATTGCGATCGGTCATGACGATCGATTCTGGGCTTTGCTCAATGATCTGTGAAAGCCGCCGCGCTTCCTCTTCGGCGTGATATCGGTCGGTAATATCTCGACAAACCATGATGAAGCGATGACCGTTGGTGCCAGTGCCGTCCTTACGTGACACGGAAAGTTCGAGCCAGATATGGCCTTCTGGCAAGGAAATTCTGACCACCTTCCCATAGCTGAAGCCCTGATGTTTGGCCTCCTCCAGCGCCTGGTAAACGGTGGCTGCGGCACGGGCCGAGAGAATATCCCTGGCACTGCGCCCTATGAATTCTTCGGCCGGCATTCCCAGGTAACGATGATTCTGGGTCCGAATCATCAAATAGGTGCCCGCTTCATCCATCTCGATGAGGATGTCGGGAATGGCCGCCAGAACGGCATCCAGCGCATCCTGGCCAACTTTCAGCAGTTCGTTCTGCTCGGCAAGCTGAGCCGCCATTTCGCGACTTTTTTCCTCGGCTGCCAAGGCATTCTTGACCAGCAGGTCCTGAATCAGGCGGCTGATAATCAGCAAGGTCAGAATGACCGCGGTGACTGGAATGCCATTGGCTACCTGGAAGGCGTTGGGGAAACGAAATACGACGGCCAGCACCGTAAAGGCAAAGACCAGAAAAGACCAGCGCAGGTGGGTGACGGTTAAAGCAAGGATGAAGGGTATCCAGATGGCCTGCGGAATGGCGAAATCAAAGGCCCGTGACTGCAGGCCGAACGCTACGGTGATTGCGGCGATCAATGTGCTCAGTTTCAAGGCCAGCTTATGACCTCTGAAATAAGAGATGAACATCCCTATGGCGCCAACGAGAGCGAGTGTGACGGCGTAGAAGCGCAGGTGGCTATCGCTGCCGCCGATCACAGGGTTGGTGTCCGGGTGGTAGTTGGCAAACGCCGCGTTGATGACCATGGCACCGACCATGATCACGAAGAATCCCAGCGATGCGAGGTGGTAGAGGCGCTGGCTGGGCTGGAACTGGAAAGGCTTCATGATGATGAACACACTCGCGCTTTACGGTCCGGAGAATCGGAAAGTTTTATGGTGTTGATATTCTATGCGAATTTGGGATTTTTAGCGATTGTGGGATATTTGACCGATTTGTGGGGGGCCTATCTTGAAGCGCCTTTGGGCGCGTCGATGGCAAGCATGCATGCGCGTGGAGATGCCAGGCGCCCAGTCGCGAGAGGCATGGGCCTAGGGCTTCCCGGCGATTGCGCCGAATGCACTGGTCCAACCTAGAACCGGTAGCTCAGTGAGGGGGGGCTAATGTCGACAATTGTTCCGTTGGCCGACTTGAGGCCAGGGGGCGTTTTCGCCCTGAACGTCTTACGAGTCGTCCTTCTCCAGCTTCAGTGAAGCCGAATTGATGCAGTAGCGCAGCCCGGTCGGGGCCGGGCCATCGTCGAAGACGTGGCCGAGGTGGGCGCCGCAGTCGTGGCAGGTGACTTCGGTGCGGACCATGCCGAAGCTGCGGTCGACGTGCTCATCGACCAGCTTTTCGTCGTTCGGGGTATGGAAGCTGGGCCAGCCGCAGCCGGAGTCGAACTTGGTCTCGGATCGGAAGAGCGGGGCGCCGCAGCAGATGCAGCGGTAGGTGCCGTCCTCGTGGCAATCCCAGTATTGGCCGGTGAAGGCTTGTTCGGTGCCTTTTCGGCGGGTGACGCGGTATTGCTCGTCGTCCAGTTGGGCGCGCCATTCGGCGTCGGTTTTCTCGATTTTTGCCATTTTGTTTTTACCTGTTTTTTGGGTCAGACCGTAGCATTTGCCGGGAATTCCGGCGCTTCTGCCGGAAGGCTGTCAATCACACGCAACTGCGCGACGTCGCGGGCCGGCGGGGTGCCGAACATGCGGCGGTACTCGCGGCTGAATTGCGAGGGGCTTTCGTAGCCGACCCGGTGGGCAGCCGAGGCGGCGTCGTGGTCGGCGAGCAGCATCAGCCGGCGCGCCTCGTGCAGGCGCAATTGCTTCTGGTATTGCAGCGGCGTCATCGTGGTCAGCGCCTTGAAATGGTGGTGCAGCGATGACTTGCTCATGGTGGCGAGGCTGGCCAGCTGGTCGATGCTGACCGGCTGGTCGAGGTTGGCTTTGAGCCAGTCGATCGTGCGAACGATCTGGTGGCTGTGGCTGCCGCTGACCACGGCCTGGCGCAGGCGCCCGCCGAGGGCGCCGGTGAGCAGGCGGTAGAGCAGTTCGCGTTCGATGATCGGGGCGAGCACCGGGATGTCGGTCGGTGTGTCGAGCAGGCGGGCGAGGCGCAGCGCGGCGTTCTGTATCTCGGCGCTCAGCAGGCCGACGGCAATGCCGCGGTCGACGGCTTCCGGGGCCCGGTTGCGCGGTATCGCGGCGGCCAGTTCGCTGATTTTCAGCGGGTCGATGTTCAGCGCCAGGCCGAGGTAGGGCTGGGTAGCGCAGGCGTGGGTAATGCGCGAGAACATCGGCAGGTCGACCGAGGTGATCAGGTAGTGCCGGGCGTCGTAGTCGTAGGCGTCGTCGCCGACCAGGATGCGCTTGGCGCCCTGGGCCATCATCGCGAAGATCGAGGCCATGACGGCACAGCTCGGCGCGTTGCAGGCCGAGCCACGGAACAGCGTCAGGCCGGGGATGGGAGTCGGCTGCGCGCCGTCGCTGAGGCAATGGCGGCGGATGATGTCGGCGAGTTCCTCGCGCTGGCTGGCCAGCAGGTCGGTTTCCAGTGCGGCGGAATCAATCGCGGGCGCGGTGGTCTGAGCGGCTATATCCATGCCGGTCAGATTAGCGGTTTTGCCGCCGGCTGACGAGCAGTGGCGGTGCGATTCTGGAGGATCAGGCAATAAATCCGGATTTTCCGGTTAACGCACCGACCCCTGCCGCGCCCAAACTGAAAGGCATAAACCGGCGACGACGATCGCCGTTACCCCAACCCCTACGAGGAGCCTGCAGATGATCCAACTGAATGTGAATGGCAAGGCGGTCAAGGCCGATGTCGAGCCGGATACGCCGCTGCTCTGGGTGCTGCGCGACACGCTGCAGATGACCGGCACCAAATATGGCTGCGGCCAGGCGCTGTGCGGCGCCTGTACCGTGCATCTCGACGGTGCGCCGGTGCGGGCCTGCATGACGCCGGTGTCGTCGGCCATCGGGCGCAGGATCACGACCATCGAAGCCGTCGATGCCGGAAAGGTAGGCAAGGCGGTGCAGGAGGCCTGGCGCAAGCTCGACGTCGTGCAGTGTGGCTACTGCCAGTCCGGCCAGATCATGAGCGCCGTGGCGCTGCTCAGCCACAACCGCAAGCCGACCGATGCCGACATCGACGACGCGATGTCCGGCAACCTGTGCCGCTGCGCGACTTACGTCCGCATCCGCGCGGCCATCCACGAAGCCGCCAAGACGCTGGCCTGAGGAGATCGACATGTCAGAGATCAATATTGAAAACCTCAGCCGCCGCCGTTTCCTGCAAGGCAGCGCCGGTTTAACGCTGGGCTTCTGCCTGCCGGCAATTGCCGCCACCACGCTGCCCGCCGCCGGCCCCGGCAAGGCAGGCGCTGGCCTGGCTGCCCCGGTGACCTTTGAACCGAATGCCTTTTTGCGCATTGGTGCCGACAACAGCGTGACCGTTATCTCCAAGCACCTGGAGATGGGGCAGGGCACCTACACCGGCCTGGCCACCATCCTGGCCGAGGAACTCGATGCCGACTGGAAGCAGGTCCGCGTCGAAGGCGCGCCGGCCGATGCCAAGCGCTACAACAACCTGTTCTGGGGCCCGGCGCAGGGCACCGGCGGCAGCACGGCGATGGCCAATTCCTGGGAACAGATGCGCAAGGCCGGCGCCGCCGGGCGGGCCATGCTGGTCTCGGCCGCCGCCAAACGCTGGCAGGTCGGCGCCGCCGACATCGTCGTTCGTGACGGTGTGGTCAGCCACCCGGCCAGCGGCCGCAAGGCGAGTTTCGGGCAACTGGCGGAAGCCGCGGCGCAGGAAACCGTGCCGGCCGAGGTCAAGCTGAAAGATCCCAAGGATTTCCGGCTGATCGGCAAGCAGGCCAGGCGCAAGGACAGTGCGGCCAAGACCAACGGCACGGCGAAATTCACCCAGGACGTTTTCCTGCCCGGCATGCTGGTCGCCGTCGTCGCCCATCCGCCGACTTTCGGGGCCAAGGTCAAATCCTTCGACGCCAGCAAGACCAAGGCGGTCAGGGGTGTCGTCGAGGTCGTGCAGATTCCGACCGGCGTCGCCGTGCTGGCCAAGGACACCTGGAGTGCCAAGAAGGGCCGCGATGCCCTGGCGGTGGTCTGGGACGAAAGCGCTGCCTTCAAGCTGGGCAGCGATGAAATCCTCGCCCGCTACAAGGAGCTGGCCAAAAAGCCCGGGCTGCTCGCCAAGCAGACCGGCGATGCTGGTCAGGCCTTTGCCGGCGCCGCCAAGGTGATCAGCGCGTCCTACGATTTCCCCTACCTTGCCCACGCCGCGATGGAGCCGATGAACTGCGTCGTCAAGCTCGACGCCGACGGCTGCGAGGTCTGGAACGGCGAGCAGCTGCATACCGGCGACCAGTACGGCCTGGCCCACGTGCTCGGCCTGAAGCCGGAACAGGTCAAGATCAACATGCTCTACGCCGGCGGCAGCTTCGGCCGGCGTGCCTGCAAGGACTCCGACTACGTGATCGAGGCGGCGCAGATTGCCAAGGCGATCAACGGCCGCGCGCCGGTCAAGCTGGTCTGGCTGCGCGAGGACGACATGCGTGGCGGCTACTACCGGCCGCTGTTCCACCATACGCTGGAAGCGGCAGTGGACGGCAAGGGCCAGCTGACCGGCTGGCGGCACCGGCTGGTCGGGCAATCGATCCTGATCGGCTCGCCCTTCGAGAAGATGCTGGTCAAGGACGGCATCGATGGTGTGTCGGTCGAAGGCGCCGCCAACCTGCCGTATGCCATCCCCAACCTGACGGTCGACCTGCATACGCCGACCGATATCGGCGTGCCGGTACTGTGGTGGCGCTCGGTCGGCTCGTCGCACACGGCGTTTTCGACCGAAACCTTCTTCGACGAGGTGGCGGCGGCGACCGGCAAGGACCCGGTGGCCCTGCGCCTGGAGCTGCTGGCCGAACATCCGCGCCATGCCGGCGTGCTCAAGCTGGCTGCCGAGAAAGCCGGCTGGGGTCAGCCCTTGAAGGCAAAGGACGGCGAACGGCGGGGGCGGGGCGTGGCAGTGCATGAATCCTTCAATTCCTACGTCGCCCATGTCGCCGAAGTGACGGTGAAAAAGGATGGCTCGGTCAAGGTCGATCGCATCGTCAGCGCCGTCGATTGCGGCACGGCCATCAATCCGGACAACATCCGCTCGCAGGTCGAAGGCGGCATCGGTTTCGCGCTCAGTTCGCTGTACGAGGAAATTACGCTCAGGGAAGGCCGCGTCGAGCAGGGTAATTTCGACGGCTTCCCGCTGCTGCGCATCGCCGACATGCCCAGGGTCGAGGTCCATATCGTGCCGTCCGCCGCGCCGCCGACCGGCATCGGCGAACCGGGCGTGCCGCCGCTCGCCCCGGCGGTTGCCAATGCCATCGCCGCAGCCACCGGCAAGCACCTGCGCCGACTGCCGTTCAACACCGCCGAATTGGTGGCCTGAGATGGACAGTCTGGATACGCAAGTCCTTGCCGCCGCCCGTCGCTGGGCCGCGGCCGGGCATCGCTTCGCGCTGGTCACCGTCGCCCGGACCTGGGGTTCCGCCCCGCGGCCGCCGGGTGCCTGGATGATCCTGCGCGACGACGGCCAGGTGCAGGGTTCGGTCTCCGGCGGCTGCATCGAGGACGACCTGATCCGCCGGGCGGTTGCCGGCGAGTTTTCCGGCGAAGTTGGCAACACCGCGCCGCGCCTGCTGCGCTACGGCGTGACGGCCGACGAGGCGCATCGCTTCGGGCTGCCCTGTGGCGGCACGCTGGAACTGGTGCTCGAGCCGGCGCCGGATACCGGCCTGCTCGACCATCTCGCCCAGCGCATTGCCACCGGCCAGCTGGTGCATCGGCGGGTGGCGCTGGCGACGGGCGAGGTCAGTCTGGAGGGGGGCGCTGCCGGCGACAGCCAGCAGTGGGACGGCGAGACGCTGGTCACCCTGCACGGCCCGGCCTGGCGGTTGCTGATCATTGGCGCCGGGCAGATTTCGCACTACCTGGCGACGATGGCGCAGGCGTTGGGCTATCACGTCTACATTTGCGACCCGCGCAGTGAGTACGCCGACGGCTGGGACGTGCCGGGCACCGAGCGCGTCGCCGAGATGCCCGACGACGCCGTCAGCGCGCTGAATCTCGACCCGCGCAGCGCAGTCGTCGCGTTGACACATGACCCCAAACTCGACGACCTGGCGCTGCTCGAGGCGCTGAAGTCGCCGGCCTTCTACGTCGGTGCGCTGGGTTCGAAGGCCAATAACGGCAAACGCCGTGAACGGCTGCTGCAGTATTTCGACCTCTCGCAGGCTGAAGTGGACCGCCTGCACGGCCCGGTCGGCCTGCCCATCGGCAGCCGGACGCCGCCGGAAATCGCCGTCGCCATCCTGGCCGAGATGACCGCTGTCAAAAATGGCCTAAATTTGAGGGCGACCGTAGCATTCGCCGATCCCTACGCCTGTCGGGTCGAATGAAGAAGATTGTCGGCATCCTGCTCGCTGCCGGCAGCAGCCGTCGCTTCGGCAGTGACAAGCGGCTGCAGCCGCTGGCCGATGGCACGCCGATGGCGCTCGCCGCAGCACGCAACCTGGCCGCCGCCTGCCCCTGCAGCCTCGTCGTCATCCGCCCGGACGACACAGTGCTGGCCGGCTTGTTTGCCGAGGCCGGGCTGGCCACCGTCATCTGCCATGCGGCGGAACAGGGCATGGGCCACAGCCTGGCGGCTGGCGTCGCAGCCAGCGCCGACGCCGCTGGCTGGCTGGTCGTGCTGGCCGACATGCCCTACATCCAGCCGGCCAGCTATCGCGCCGTGCTCGATGCCATGCTGGGCGGGGCGACCTTGGCCCGGCCCCTTCATGACGGGCTTCCGGGCCACCCGGTCGGCTTTTCTGCTGAGCATCTGGACGCCTTGCTGGCGCTGACTGGTGACCAGGGTGGCAAGGCCATTCTCGACGCGCATCGGGCGGCGCTGGTCAATTGTCCGGTGCTCGATCCCGGCGTGCTCAAGGATGTCGATCTGCCGGTGCAAGTCGGGCTGCCGTAAGGGCTGTGCAGTCAGCCTGAGGCTGCGGGCCGGGCCGTTCTGGGCTATCATTCCGCAATTGCCCAGGACCACAAAGATGAACCCGAATCCCCTGACCGACGCCGATCTCGACCGGCTTGAAGAACTGCTCGAAGCCGAAGTATTCCAGGGTGAGGCGATGCGCCTCGACGAAATCCAGGCCATGCTGTGCGCCGTGGTCAGCGCTCCCGAGCCGGTAGCGCCGGCCGTCTGGCTGACCGAAGCGCTGGGCGAGGGACTGGCGGCAGGGGGCGACCCCGATGTCGAAGCCGCGCTGGAACTGCTGATGCGCCTGAACAACGATCTCGCCGCTGCGCTGCTCAACGACGAAACCATAGCCCCCATCCTTTATCCGCTGGATGAAAGCTGCGAGACCTACGACTACGAAGCCTGGGCAGATTCCTATGTCTTCGGCGCCGGTCTGGCCGGCGACTGGTACGAACTGGCCGGCAAGCACGCCGATGACCTTTCCGAACTGCTCGAACCGCTGTTCATGCTCAACGGCATGCTCAAGGAAGACGCCGAAAAGAACGGCGAACGCTGGTTTCCACCCGCCGAAGAAGCCCGTCTGGTGGCCGATATCCAGGAAAACCTGCCGGTCATCGTGCAGACCCTTTACAACTTCTGGCGTAACAAGCGCAGTGGCGGCACCGTGCAGCGCGAAGACGCCAAACCCGGCCGCAACGACCCGTGCCCCTGCGGTAGCGGCAAGAAATTCAAGCAGTGCTGCGGCAGCCCGGAAAAGCTGAACTGATCGGCGCGTTGTAAGCTGGTTTCAGGCAGCAATTGCCCAGAAAAGAGCCCCAACGGGGCTCTTGTTTTTTCTGTCAGTCTGGCAGAAGTTTTCGGGTAAAGAAGGACAATATTTCGTCCCGTGCTGCCGTGGTTGGCTGGCCAGCTTCATCAATCAGATGCGCGGTCACGACACTGTGCGGGCACCCAACCACCTTCTCAAAGAATGGCGGGGGTTCCGGATTGGCGGCGCTGTCCGGGAGTACCCGGGTGACGATGCGGTCGCCCAGGGCTTTCGAGTAGGCGGCGAAGCGCTGGGCAGTGCAGAAACGGTCGCCTTGAAAGCGATAGGCCAAAACAGTCAGATTCTCGTGATCAAGGCGATTCTTGACCGCGATAAGGTCGTCGGGAGCTATTTCCAGGCCATCCGGCTCGTTCAGGGGCAGGGAAGGCTGGGAGAGCACAGGGGCGAGCATCGAGGGTTCAAGCATCATCGTCAGCGCAAAATTGCCGGTGAAGCACATCCCGATCGCGCCAACCCCCGGCCCGCCGCACTCCTCATGCGCGAGCCTGGCCAGGGCTCGCAACCAGACTGTGACTGGGCTGGTTTCATTGGCGGCCAAGGCTCTGAATTCGGCGGTAACGCAGGCGCGTTTGAAAATGGCCACACCTTCGTCGGCACTTGCTACATCGCCATCTCGCCCAAAGAGCGATGGCATGTAGACGGTCAATCCGGCATCCCTGACCCAGCGACTAAACCGAGCTAGTTGAGGGCTGATGCCGGGCATCTCCGGCATCACGATGACCGCGGGACCATTGCCCATGACATAAACACGCTTGGAAATTCCGTTTAACGAAATTTCCCTTTGGAGAAAATCGCCAAGGCGATCTTTTACATGAATGCTCTGTTCCGCCATCGTTACGCTCCTGAACGGTTTGACAACAAGCGCTTCATTGGGCGACATCTCTCTCCAATGCTCAACCGAGAAATTTTGACTTTGACATGCGCCAGCGGAATGAAACTGGCTGCAGCTTCAAGCAAAGTCGAGTGAATGTCGCCGGAGCGATAGGGCACAATCATGTTTTGAGCTTGGTACTTTCCATGGATGAATTTTCAGCAGCGGCCTCCTGCCTGATATCGACCCGCATTCGCCATCGGGTGGCTACGGTAACCGTGCGCGATGACGTACTGATCTGGGTTCGAAAAGGGGTCAAGACCCTGATACGGGCCGGGGAAGAAAATGAGATCCGGACGGGAGAAGCCGTCGTATTGGCAAGAGGCACCCAGTGGGACGTCATTAACGATCCCGCGCAGCATGGCCGCTATGAGGCATTTGTCCTCCAGTTTGGCGAAGGGGCCATTCAAGCGTTTCACGCGTCTTACCGGGCAACCTTTTTGTCGCAGCCAATTGCCGACTGCTTCAATTTGTCGGTGACCCCGGACTTCGAGCAGATTTTATTGAGGGTTGCCGATGCCATCGCCTCGCCCGATACGTCGGGGGTCTTGAGGAATCACCGGGTGATCGAGGTCTTGTTGATGTTGGCGGAACTGGGATGCGTCATCAAATCGCCCGAAGAACTGACCTGGCCAGATCGCATACGCAGGCTAATTGCCCAGCGCCCCCATGCCGAGTGGACGGTCGGTTCATTGGCAAGTGCGTGTCATGTGAGTTCGAGTACGCTGCGCCGCCGGCTGTCGGAATTGAATTTGACGGTCGGAAATCTGGTGCGGGAAGTCCGGCTTGAGACTGCATTGGTGCTTCTCCAAAGTACCAGTCTGCCCGTCGGAGATATCGCGCAACGCTGTGGTTACGAGTCGCACAGCCGGTTTTCGGCGGCTTTCCGCGTCCGTTATGGCTTTTTACCATCAAAGCTGACTGAGTCGAGTTGAGCGTCCTGGCGCAGGAATTGGCTTTCATGGGCTACTGATCTGGCAGGTGGTTGGGGACAATTCACGTAACCAACCAGCGGAGCTGCTACATGTCACATCCCGGATTTTTTCTGGCCACCTGTCTGATGATTTCGTCGATGTCAGCCATGGCCGATGGATTCTCGCTGAGCATCCCGGCAATCAAGCCAAACGGCTGGTTGTCATCCGATCAGGTGCTAAAGGGTTTTGGCTGCGATGGGGCAAATCGCTCCCCAAGCCTTGCCTGGCGCAATGCGCCGGCCGGAACAAAAAGTTTTGCGGTAACCGTTTACGACCCCGATGCCAGGACCGGTTCCGGGTGGTGGCATTGGGTCGTGATCAATATTCCACCGACAATCTCCATGCTGCCCGAGTCGGCCGGAAACTTGACTCTGCGCCTGCTTCCCCGCGAGGTCGTGCAGGTCCAGACTGATTTTGGTCAGCCCGGCTTTGGCGGAGCCTGTCCTCCCGTTGGCGACAAGCCGCATAAATACATATTTTCGGTCTATGCGCTGAATACGGCGAGGATAGACCTTCCGGCAAATGCCACCGCTGCCTTCGCCGGTTTCATGATCAATGCGCATCTTATCGACAAGGTGAGCATCACCGCCGTGTACGGAAGATGAGCCATGATGCCCGCCAAGCGAAATGAACGGAATTGTTTGCCCGGTATGGAAGACACGGGTTTCAAATTAGCGATATCGGCCAAGGACGCCTTGCCACGTGTGACCCCTTCAAGTTATCCACTCGAATTTCGTGAACGAATGGTTGGGCGCGTTAAACAGCCGCTCGGCGACCTATTTGGATTGACCAACTTCGGCGTCAATCTGACGCGCGTTGCGCCCAGGGCTGTTTCAGCCTTGCGCCATGCCCACAGTCGCCAGGACGAGTTCGTTTTTGTCCTTGAGGGCTATCCAACGCTGGTCACAAATGCGGGCGCGACGGCGCTTTCACCAGGCATGTGCGCCGGTTTTCGGGCTGGAACCGGCGACGGACATCAACTGATCAATATGACGGATGCCGACGTTGTTTATCTTGAAGTCGGCGATCGAAGTCCGGGTGATACGGCCACCTATCCGGATGACGATCTGCAAGCCGTTTTAGGTGAGGATAAAAAGTGGCGATTCCTGCACAAGGACGGAACTCCTTATTGAGTAAACAGCGCCTGAAATGCATGAATCGGGATTGGCCAATTCATTCCGGTAGCGGCTCGGGAGGATTGTCGATGATGCGGGAAGCAGCGCCCATTTTCTTGGTCATTGTTTCCACCCGAAGCCCATCCACCATTGGTTCGCCTACCCCTGCAGAGACCGGGTAGGCCATCGTTTGCCCGGTCCGGATGTAGGCACGTCGCTCGTAGAAGGCGATCAACTCCAATCGTGAAGACAAGACAGAGATATTGAAAACAGTCGCGCCAAATTGCTCCATGGCGTGGCGTTCAGCACATTCGAGCATCAACTTGCCCAAGCCCTTGGTCTGGTAACCGGGATCGATGGCGAGCATGCCGATTTCAGCGGAGCACTCGCTGGCTTTTACATGGACGCAGGCGACGATTTCAGCATCCTGGTGGGCTACCAGAATGGATGATTGGCTGCAAAAAAGCGAAAGAACTTGTTCTTCAGTTGTTCTCCGGCCCGTCACCAAATCCGCTTCGTGTGTCCAGCCGCGCTCATGGGGCAATGGTCTGTAGGCGCGGTTGACAAGGAGTGCAATCTTCCCCGCATCCAGTTCTGATGCGCTACGAAGGAATGTCTTCATTTTTTTGGGTGTTTTTTGGCAAGGGACTGGCGACACGTATGGGGTTTCATTGGGATATAACTTCCACCGTTGCCCGGACGGTGAGCGGTACGCCATTGCGAAGGGAACTGACGCCAATAACCGAGCGCACATGAACACCGGCCGGGCCGAATATTTCTACCAACAGGTCGGAGGCGCCATCCAGAACCTTGGCATGGTCTTCGAATTCAGGACTGGCATTGATGGCGCCGTGTAGTTCGATAAATCGGGCAACCTTGTCCAGCGAGCCAAGCTGATGCTTCACGACGGCGAGCAAATCGATACACGCGGAGCGCGCCAGTGCGTAGCCATCAATGATTGAATATTCCCGCCCCACTTGCCCCCTGGCGGCGCAGCCGTCGATTGGTAGCGGTGCCCGGCCGGAGGTGAAGAGAAGGTTCCCTGACTGGATGGCGGACACATAGTTGCCAGCGGGGAGGCTACCGGTGGGGAGGTGGATACCGAGTTCCAAAATTCGTTGTTCCGGGCTCATGACGCTGCTCCTATGAGTGTGAGCGGTCAAAGATGGCATTCATTTCCTTTCCGGAGATGGCCTTGCACGCATAGCCAAAACACCCGGTCGACGTGATGTCCTCGATGGCACTGATCATTGCGCTGTAGGCGGTTCTGGCCAGGGAGCCGCCCAGACTGACGCGAGCAACGCCAAGTTCGTTCAGTTCGGCCAGCGTAAGTTGCTCTCCTTGCAGGCCCATAAGTACGTTGAGGGGGCGATCAATCGAGCTGAGAATTGCTCGGATGTCGGATTTTGATTGCACGCCTGGGGCGAATAGCACATCTGCGCCGGCATCCTGATAGGCCTGTAGCCTGAGTATGGTGTCCGCCAGATCGAACTTGCCGTAGAAATAGTTTTCGGCGCGAGCGGTAAGCATGAATTTGAAACCAAGCGCCTTGGCGGCTGATGCAGCGTACTGAATGCGTTCTTTGGCGAGTCCAAGATCATAGATTGGATGCATGGGGTCGCCAGATGCATCTTCTATTGAACAGCCGACAATGCCTGTTTTGGCTGCTTCGGTAATCGTTGTCGCTACTGCTTCCGGGGCATGGCCGAAACCGTTTTGAAGGTCGGCGCTAATAGGCAGACTGGTGATGGCGCATAGCAGGGAGAGGCGCGGGAGCATGTCTTTCGCGTTGATGCTGAGATCGGATTTTCCCTGCGAGAACGCGAAACCGGCGCCTGTCGTTGCCAAGGCCGGACAGCCAAGGTGTTCGAGCAAGCGTGCCGAGCCGGCATCCCAAGGGTTGGGAATGACGAAGCACTGACCAGTGCGATGCAAGCCTTCGAAGATTTCCGCCTTTTCCTTTTGGGTCTTCATGGTGCCTTTCTGCAGTTTGATTCAACTTTCATGTCATTTGCTGCGCAGCAGCCCGCAAATCACTTGATCAGTCGGGCCAGGCCACTATTTGCTGAACCAGGACTCCATCTTCGGTTCCAGTTGCTCCTATCGAGTGCTCGACTGCTTGAATGACCACATAGAAAAGGTCCTCTCGGGAGTTGTTGCGCCAAGTTCGTTCGCCGTCGGGAGCAACACGCAGTATCGTGCCCGCGGAAATTTCAATGACTTCCCCATCGACTTGAAACTGGCCATTCCCCTGCAAGAAGAGATACAACTCTTCATGCCGCTGATGCTTATGGTAGAAGGGGAGCGCCATCCCTGCGCGCAGGCAGTTCACGGAAACCTCCATGCCCGTCAAACCAAGAATCGGGTGCAGAAATAATTTTCCTGGTACGTCAATGCCAGGCAGCGCGCCGAGTCGCGCGGTGTAACCCTTCCATAGATCGGCGGTACCGATCTCGACGACACTGTAGTTATTGCCTTGTTTGCTGGCAGTTGGGTTCATGACTTCTCCATTAGGATGGCTTGGCAGCTTGAAGGTCGATTGAATGCTTCCGAGTGGGCTGCAACTTGCCCTTGGCGCTATAGGACCGCTTGCTCAATTTCGTTGAGATAAATAAACGAAGGGGCCTTCACGCCTGCTTCTTGCCTGATTTTTTCCAGTTCGGGGGACTCAAAGAAGCCTCTCGCATTGCTCAGGGAGGACCACTGCGAGAAATGGACAATGACGTTTGTGTTGTTGTCCACATGCAGAAGTTGATACTTTATTTCTCCGGCGTCCTTGCGAATGCCGGCGGCACGGTCAAAAACGATCTTCCATGCTGGATATGACTCGACTTCATGGGTGATCAATACATAGTGCATGGTGCTCCTTCTCATAAAAGCGGTCCTGGGTTGCTGCCGAGCAGCGGTATCTCTTCCCCGGCAAAAATCGGGGAGTTCTGCAGGTCGACGAAGCGTTCTTCGTCCTCCCGAAGAAGTCGACTGGCGGCCCTGGCTGCCGGATCTTGCCCGAGCGTTTCAAGAGCGCTACGGCTTTCGTACCAGATCTCCGCGATGCCATCGTAGGGTTCAGGCGAGTCGCGGAAGGCCATCAGCTTCGACGTCAGGGGACCAAAATCGACATGAAACTGGTGGTATTGCGCAATGCGCAGCACGCTCCGGTATTGCCGGACGAGCGCACTGTGCTCGTTTTTCCAGTACGCCAGGAATTCCGCGTGGGAAAGCCCGGCCCGGCGTCGAAGGCAGAACGATATTTTGATCATTTATGACGCACCATAGCCCAGTCTGAGTCGTTGCACTTCCTGGTCATTGATCGGAAAATGCAGGAGCGCGGCAATTACCCCGAGGGCGATGCCGATGAACCAGATCAGGTCGTACGACTTCGTCACGTCGAACATGTAGCCACCCAGCCAGACACCGAAAAATGAACCCAGTTGGTGGCCAAAAAAGACAAAACCGAATAGCGTGGTGATGTATTTCACGCCAAAAACCTGCGAGACCAGGCCATTGGTCAGCGGCACGGTGCCCAGCCAGATGAAGCCCATGGCGGCACAAAAGAGATAGAGGCTCCAGGTGGTCAACGGCAAGAGGACGAAGAGCGCCATGACCAGGGAGCGCACCAGATAGATGCCCGAGAGCAGGTACTTGCGTCGGTACATGCCGCCCAGCAGTCCGCAGCAATAGGTACCTGCCACGTTGCTCAACGCAATGATGGCCAGTCCGGCGACCGCCACGTTGCCCGACATTCCCTTGTCCAGCAGGTAGGCAGGCAAGTGTGATGCGATGAAGGCCAACTGGAAGCCGCAGGCCAGAAAGCCTAGGTTCAGCAACCAGAAGCCCCGATGCCGGAATGCCTCCGCCAGCGCTTCGCGCATCGTCTGTTCTGGGCCATGGACAGCTGTTGTCGATGCGCTTTCACGCATGGGCAAGGCCAGAGGCAAAAAAGCGGCGCAGGTGACCGCCAAGGCGACCAGTGCGCCCGACCAGGTCAGCAAATTGATCAATCCCTGAGTCAGCGGCACCATGGCAAACTGGCCAAAGCCACCAACTGCGCCTGCCAGGCCGAGCGCCCAGCTACGCCGATCCGGCGGCACCATTCGGCTAAGCGCGCCATAAATCACCCCGAAAGAAGTACCGGAGAGGGCGACGCCTATGCACAATCCCGCCGACAACGTGAACGTCAATGGCGTCGCGGCCACGCTCATCCAGGCGAGACCGATGGCATAGAAAATCAGTCCGGCAACAATGACGCGCAGCGACCCAAACCGGTCGGCCAGCATGCCGGTAAACGGTTGGGCCAAACCCCAGATCAAGTTCTGCATGGCAATGGAGAATCCGAAGGCCTCGCGCGTCCAGCCGTTACTCATCGTAATCGGCACCTGAAATATTCCTGTCGCGTGCCGAATCCCCAGCGCCAGCCCCATGATCAGGCCGCCTGCCACGACATACACCCAAGCTTGGTGCCACCAGCAAGCTGCGTCATTTGATCTTTCCATCTCAGTATCACATTCTCTCTGGGCAATTATTTTGTTTTGGCCGATCCCTGCATATCCTCATTAGAATGCCGTTTCAGGTCATACTCAACCGAGTTTTTCGCTGTTTCACATGAGCCAATAGAATGTCTATCCCACTCGCCAAAATCCCATCCCTTGATCTGATCCGCGGGTTTGTCGCGGTCGGTCGGCGTATGAGCATTACGCTGGCCGCACAGGACCTGTTCCTGACGCAATCTGCGGTGAGCCGGCAGATTCACGGGCTGGAAGAGAGCCTGGGGGTGAAGCTCTTTGTGCGCAGCCATCGAGCCATCGCTTTCACAGCGGAAGGCGAGCGCCTTTTTCGGGTGGCTGATAACTCGATGCAGCAACTGCAGGATGTCGTCGGTGCCATGCAGGACAACTTGCGGCAGCGACCGGTGACGGTTACCGCCAGTGTTGGTTTCGTCGGCCTGTGGCTGCTGCCGCGTTTGGGGCGGTTTCAACAGAAAAATCCGGAAATCGAAATCCGCCTGTCGGCAAATAATCAGATTGTCGACCTGCGCAAGGAAGGGGGGGATATCGCGATCCGGTATTGTGCAGAATCGGCTGCTCCCGAAGGCGCACGGCGCCTGTTTGGCGAAACTATTTCACCGGTCGCTCATCCCGCCTTGGGTATCAAGCGACTCGACAATCCGGAGGCTATTGCCGATTCCGTGTTGCTCGAATTCGATGGTGATCTTCGTCCATGGTGGTCATGGCAAACGTGGCTGGAAATGCTGGGCTGGTCAGGCGTCAAGCCGAAAGGAATCTTGCGTTTCAATCAGTACGATCAAATGATTCACGCTGCACTTGCCGGGCAGGGCATCGCTCTCGGGCGGCGAGAGTTGATTGCCGACATGCTGGACGATGGGCGCCTCATTGCCCTGGATACGCAGCAAGCGGGGCCAAGGTCAAGCCAGATTTACTGCCTGGTGCAGGCCGATCCTTCGCCGCGCAAAGAGATTCAGGCCGTGATCGACTGGATTTTCGACGAAGCAAGGCTTACCGTTTCAGCCTTGGGCTGATCATTTCTCCGGGCGCATTGTCGGGCACCCGGGCATCGCGCAACCACGACAAAGGGATCGGCCAGAGCGAGTCCTCGAAGCGGGATTGAAAGAAGGCGAAATGTCCTATTTCGCTTAACCCGAGTGCGCCTGGGGCAATCCGCAGATGGCGGGCCGGGCTATTCTGGAAATAGCCAAGCAGTCGATGGATCGCAGGGATGGTGCCGAATGCATCGTCAGTCATCGACAGCGCGAGCGTCTCGCCTTTGACCTGGCAGAAGCGTTCGACAAGTTGCAGTCTTTGCTCGGCTGTCATGGCGCGGCGTCCTTTGCGATAGGCATCCTCAAAGCGCGGATGGCGCGCCGTCCAGTCGTGCACAACCCCGCGTGGCGTATCTTCGAGCCAGCCTAGACGCTTTCCCGGGAAATACCCGAAGACATGCGCCAGGGCAGGCATGACCACATGCCAACGCCAAAGCATGGACAAGCGCTGATGGCGTGCGTAGTCCTTCCAGTAGGCGAACTGCGCGCCCATGGTGAAGACGCGGCTGACCAGATGGTTCGACTCCGCGAGACCGACCAGAAACCCGCCCACGCTATGTGCCACGACCTGTACGGGCTGGCCGGGAAAACGCTGGGCGACAAATCTCAAGACGCCTTCGAAGTCCAGCGTGCCCCATTCAATCCAGCCGGCATCAAAGCCTCGTAGTGTTTTGGGGCGGGAGCCGCCGATGCCGCGATAGTCGTAGGTGACCACATCAAACCCGTTGGCGTGCAGAAAGGCAGCAAAACGCGCGTAGTAGCGGCTATGAACCGATGTGGCCGGATTGATTATTACAACTGGTCGAGGTGAGTACCGAGGCTGGGCGTCGAAGGCCCAAACTGAAGCATGGAGGGAGTATCCATCCCGAGCTGAAATGGTGATCGACTCGCCTTCATTCGCGCACCTTGCTACGGCCTGTTCGCGCGGCTTTCCCATTGTTCTTCCCTTCAAATTCGAGCATTTTGCGAAGTGCAAAACAGCAGCCTATAACCGCGAAATTAAGGCGGTTTGCAGCTGTACTCAATCGAATTTGGCGCGTGCAATGCATTCCATTGAGGAATGCATTGCACCGTCGCATCGGGATTTTGAGGTCAGTTACATGAAAAATAGGCCGTTCATTCGAGCGGCCTATTTGGGGGTTAGCCGAGATCGACCGGCACAAATATTCGCGAATCGCCGCGTTCGACCAGGATGGCGGCTTTCTTGCCGGATTTGGCGATGATGCCGCGCAACTGCTCGATGTCGGCGATCGGCTGGCCGTTGACCGAGACGATGATGTCGCCCGGGCGGATGCCGGCCTTGGCGGCGGCACCGCCGGATTGCTCGACGAGCACGCCGCCCTTGACCTCTGCCTGACGCTGCTCTTCCGGGGTCAGCGGGCGGACGGCGACGCCGAGGCGGCTTTTGTCGGCGGGCTGCTTATCCGCCGTGGCGACCTTTTCATCGGCGAAGCTGCCGACCTTGACATCAATGGTGCGCGTTTCGCCCTTGCGCCAGACTTGCAGGCGGGCCGATTCGCCGGGTTGCTTGGTGGCGACGGCGGCGGGCAGTTCGCCGGAGTTGTCGACAGTCTTGCCGTCGATGCCGAGGATCACGTCGCCCGGTTCGAGGCCTGCCTTGGCGGCCGGGCTGCCTTTTTCGACGGCGGAGACCAGCGCGCCTGCCGGCTTGGCGAGGCCGAAGGTGTCGGCCAGCGATTGATTGACATCCTGGATGGTGACGCCGAGCTTGCCGCGCTGGACCTTGCCGTGGGCGAGGATCTGCTTTTCGACGTTCATTGCCACTTCGATCGGGATGGCGAAGGAGAGGCCCTGGTAGCCGCCGCTGCGCGAGTAGATCTGCGAATTGATGCCGATCACCTCGCCGTTCAGGTTGAACAGCGGGCCGCCGGAGTTGCCGGGATTGACCGCGACGTCGGTCTGGATGAAGGGCACGTAGCTGCCGTCCGGCAGGTTGCGCGACTTGGCCGAGACGATGCCGGCGCTGGCGCTGCTGTCGAAGCCGAAGGGCGAGCCGATGGCGAGCACCCATTCGCCGACCTGGGTGTTGGTCGAGGAGCCGATTTTTACGGTCGGCAGGTTCTTGCCGTCAATTTTCAGCACGGCGACGTCGCTGGCCTTGTCGAGGCCGAGCACTTTGGCCTTGTATTCGCGCTTGTCATTGAGCTTGACAGTGACTTCCTCGGCGCCGTCTACGACGTGGGCATTGGTCAGCACGGTGCCGTCGGCCGTGACAATGAAGCCGGAGCCGAGGCCGCGCAGCGGCTGGTTGCCTTCGGGAAACTGGCCACGGAAATGGCGGAAGAACTGATAGAACGGGTCGCTCGGGTCCATCTGCTGGAGGTCGGGCTGGCTGGCCGCCGTCTTGCGCGTGCCGGTGACGCTGATGTTGACGACGGCTGGCGCGTTGCTGGCGACGATGCTGCGCATGTCGGGCAGGCCGGCCGGGGCAGGGGCCGGTGCGCTGGCCGGTGCGACGGCAGCGACCGGTTGGACAGCGGCATGGGCGCTGGCGAAGGGGACGGTCTGGCCGAGCGAATAGGCGCCGCCCAGGGCGGCCGAGATGGCGACGGCAGCGACCGTCATCTTCAGGGGACTACGTTTCATGTTCACCTCTTGTGGCGTGGGTTTGTGGAAAAGCGATCAGCGATGTTTGCCGTAGATGGATAAACGGTTGGCGTGGGCCTGGAGGTCGTCGGCCTTGAGCCGCGAGCTGTGGCTGTTCGGGTGGCGTTTGCCGGGTTCGGTCTGGCGGCTGGCTTCGCTGGCGAAGGCCGGGCTGCCGAACAGGGCGCCGAGGGAACCGGCGACGAGCAGCGAGCGGAGCATCTGGCGCGTCGAGCCGGCTACGCGGCGTGGCGGTTTGATTTCGGCCGGCTGGACCAGGCCGAAGTGGAGGCGGGACAGGGCGATGAATCGGGCACGAGTCTGTTCTTGCCAATGAGGTTCGGGCTGCATCGGAGACTCCTTTGAAAGTAATCAAAGAATCAGTTTGGTACCGAAATGGAATTTTTCCCGTTGCCTTTGTGCGACGATTTGTATCCAAATTTGTCGACCGGCCAAATGCTACGGTCGGCCGGAAAAAAGGGCAAAAATCAGGATTTTTCCATCGAGCCGGGGCCGAAAAAACCGGGAATCGGTCCGATCATTGGGCGTTTGTCATGGGTTCGTAACACCGGACGCTTACTTTCGCGGGATTCCGACTCGAACCGCGCCACCATGAACGCTCCCGCTCCACAGAACCTTTCCATCCCCGCGCTCAACCTGACCTTCAAGGATCGCATCGACCAGAAGATCTTCGATGCACTCTATTCCCGCTCGCTGGTCTACAACACCTGCTGGGAAGACCCCGCTGTCGACCGCCAGGCCCTGCATCTCGGGCCGGACGACACGGTCATGGTGATCACCAGCGCCGGCTGCAATGCGCTGGACTACGCGCTGCAAGGGCCGGCCAAGGTCTATGCCATCGACGCCAACCCGCGCCAGAACGCGCTGCTCGAACTGAAGATGGCCGGTATCCGCAAGCTCGGCTTCGATGACTTCTTCGCCATTTTCGGCAGTGGCTTCCACCCCAACATCAAGAACATCTACCGGCACCAGCTACGCGACGAGCTGTCCGAGTTCGCCAAAACCTACTGGGACCGCCGTTTCAACTGGTTCGCCAGCCGCCACGGCAGCTTTTACTTCCACGGCCTGGCCGGCTTCGTGGCGCGCGGCTTCCGCACCTATTTCCGGATGCGCCCGGCGCTGGCCCAGCGCGTTGCCGAACTGTTCGCCTCGACCAGCCCCGAAGAGCAGCGCCGGATCTACGACGAAAAGATCGCTGCCGAATTGTGGACGCCGGTCATCAACTGGGTGCTCAACCGCCAGCTGACCATGAGCCTGCTCGGTGTCCCGCATCCGCAGCGCCGGCTGGTCCAGGGCCAGCACCCGGGCGGTGTTTCCGGCTTTATCCGCGACGCCATTGAATACGTCTTCCGCAACCTGCCGGTCGGCGACAACTATTTCTGGCGCGTCTATTTGACCGGCAGCTACACCCGCGACTGTTGCCCGTCGTATTTGAAGGAAGAAAATTTCAATGCGCTGAAGGGCGGCCTGGTCGATTGCATCGAGCCGCACACCTGCACTGTCACCGAGTTCCTGCAGGCTGGCAGCGACCCGATCACGCGCTTCGTGCTGCTCGACCACATGGACTGGATGAGCTGCTACTACCCGGCGGCGCTGATCGAGGAGTGGGACGCCATCTTCGAGCGGGCGGCGCCGGACGCCCGCCTGCTGCTGCGCAGCGCCCACGCCAACCCGCCTTTCCTCGACTGGGTGCGGGCGGGGCCGGAGCGCCTGCTGCTCGGCGAATTGCTCGATTTCGAGACCGATGTCGCCGACCGCTTGCAACTTCAGGACCGCGTCCATACCTACGCCGGCTTCGTCGTCGCCAGGATGGCGGCCAATGGCCGCGCCTGATCTGGCGGCGGATGCCCGCATCCTGTGGCGCCTGTTGCGCGGTCAGCCCAAAACCGGCAGCCACGCCGACCGCCTGCAGGCCTTCTACGCCCCGCAGGCCGAGCGCTACGACGCCTTTCGCGCCCGTCTGCTGCATGGCCGACAGGCGCTGATCGACTGCCTCGATCTGCCGCCTGGCGCGCACGTCGTCGAGCTCGGCTGCGGTACCGGCAGCAGTTTGGGGCGGATCGGCGAGCGGGCAGGGCAGCTGGCCCGTTTCGAGATGGTCGACCTCTGCCCGGCGCTGCTCGCCGTGGCACGCCAGCGGGCGGCCGACCACCCGAACGTCCGCGTCATCGAAGCCGACGCCACGACCTGGCGGCCCGAGCAGCCGGTCGATTGCGTCTTCATGTCCTACGCGCTGACCATGATTCCCGACTGGTCGCGGGTGATCGTCAACGCGCAGGCCATGCTTGCGCCGGGCGGGCGCATCGGCGTCGTCGATTTCCATCTGCCGGCAGCCGGCAGCCGGCTGGGCAACGGTTTGTGGCGCCGCTGGTTCGCACACGACGGCGTGCACCTGTCGACCGAACACCTGCCGATGCTGCGTCGTCTGTTCGCCGAGCAGGCCAGCCTTGAGCGCCGGGCGCCGGTGCCCTACCTGCCGGGCCTCCGGGCGCCGTACTACATCTTCGTCGGCGAGCGCGTCGCCTGACATGTACGCCAGCCGCGACCGCCTGGTCATCTTCGACGCCGACGGCACGTTGATCGACGCCTTTCATGCCGTCGAACAGGCTTTTTCGCAGCACGGCATGGATATCGGAGATCTTGGCCGCTTCCAGCGTCGGCGCAAGCTGCTGAAATACCTGGGCGGCCTGCGCGAGTTCCCGAAGAACTTGCGCCGGCAGCTCGACAAGGAAAACCGCAAGCAGCTCAAGCACACGCTGACCGACATCTATCGGGGCGAGGCGAAACTCTTTCCGGGGGCCGCGGCCGTGCTGCAGACGCTGATCGAACGAGCCGACATCCGCGTCGGTATCGTTTCGCGCAATGTCACCATCGAGCCGGAAGTCACGCTGGCGACCGTGCTGGTGCGCCACGACATCGATGCCGGCCGACTCGATTTCATCCGCTGCATTCCGCTCGGCGATGAGAAGCTGCCGCAGTTCCGCGCCCTTCGTGACGGCTACGGCATCAACCCGGCCCGCGCCTACGCCTGCGGCGACGAGTACCGTGACTACACGGCGGCGCTCGGCGCGGGGATGCATCCGCTCGTCGTCTCCTATGGCTTCGAGGACCACGGCCGCCTGACCGACGATTTCGGCGTGCCGCCCGAAGTCATTTCCCGGACGCCCGACGAATTTGCGCATCGGCTGCGCCATGCCCTCGATCTTGACGAAATGAGCGATGCCCACGAACGCTGAACGGCCGATGCCCACATCCACGCTGTATCGCAGCAACACCCGGTTGGCTGGCTTTCATCTGGCGCTTCAGGCCAACCAGCTCTTCCTGCTGCCGCTCTTCCTGTTGCCATTTGATCCACGCTGGGGCTGGCTGCTGCTGCCCGGGGTGCTGCTGACCAATGCCTGGTGGGCCTTCATCCACGAGGCTATCCACGGTGTCATGTTCGAGGACCGCCGGACGAACCGGCTGGCCGGCCGCGTCAACGCGGTGCTCTATGGCGCGCCGTTCGACCTGCTGCGCTGGGGCCATCTGCTCCACCACGCGCACAGCCGGACCGAGCGGGAACGCTCTGAGGTCTATGTCGCCGGCCGCGACAATCGGCTGATCGCGACGCTCGGCTACTATTTCCGGCTGCTCGGCGGGCTTTACCTGGTCGAACTGCTCGGCGGCCTGCTGGTGCTGCTGCCGCGCAAAATGGCGTGCCGCGTGGTCGACCGTATCGCCAGCCCGTGCAATGTTGTCGGCGAACTTGCCGAGCGTTTGCTGAGTGCCGAAACCCTGCGCGATGCGCGCCTCGAAGCACTGGCCATCATCCTCGTCCATGCCGCCGCCTTCGCTCTCTACGGCGAGCACGCCTGGATGCTGGTCCTGGCCGTGGCCGGGCGTGGCCTGCTGATCAGCCTCGTCGACAATGCCTTTCATTATGCGACGCCGCTCGACGATATCCGCTACGCCCGCAATCTCGAACTGCCGGCGGCGCTCTCCCGGCTGATCCTGCACTTCAACCTTCATGGTGCCCACCACCTGCGCTCGCGGGTGCCCTGGCAGCAGTTGCCGGAATGGCACCGGCAGAGCGGGAATGGCTACCAAGGCGGCTGGTTCGCCACCGTCTTCCGCCAGCTCCGCGGGCCGATTGCGGCGCAACGCCTGCCACGCGGCGCTTCCTGAAAATGGCCCAAAAAAACGGCCGACCGTAGCATTCTGGCTTTTGCCGCTGCGGCAATCCCTGAACCGTTCCGGGAGCGGGTAGAATGACGGCGACCGCCGTGTCATGCAAATACGATAGCGGCCGCCGTTTGCAGCGTTTCCAATATAAAAATGAAGCACTTGGTGCTTCGACACAATTTTTGCCCCCGACTCATGGCCAGCCTCAATCCCCAACCCAGCCTCACCCCCCGGCCGACGCGCTGGAAGCTTTATTTTTTCCTCGGTTTGCTCGCCATCCTCGTCGCAGCCGCTGGCGCCGTGGTCTACGAACTGCAGGAATCCACCTTTCAGGCCCGCTATTTCACCGAGCAGGCCAAGACCTCGACCTGGACCGTCGAACCGGGCAGCGACAAGGACATCTGGCTGCCCAGCGTCGGGCCCTACGATCAGCGTCTCGGTTACGCGCAGCTGCGCGGCTTCCTGCCACGCCTGACCGGTGCCGGCTATGTGATCGACGCCCAGGCCCGGCAGTCGGCCGGCTTCCGCAGCATCGTCGGCGAGGGGCATTTCCCGATCTACCGCGAGAAGTCGCGGGCCGGCCTGAGCATTCTCGATCGCCACAACCAGGCGCTTTACGACAGCCAGTACCCGCGCCTGCAGTATCCGGCTTTCGAAGCCATTCCGCCGGTGCTGGTCGAGGCCTTGCTGTTTATCGAAAACCGCGACCTGCTCGATCCGGACTCGCCGAAACACAACCCGGCCGTAGACTGGGGGCGGCTGACCCGCGTCGCGGCCGGCCAGACCATGCGCCAGGTCGGCCTCGGTGGGGGCAGGGCGGGTGGCAGCACGCTGGCGACGCAGATCGAGAAGTTCCGCCACTCCCCGGGCGGGCGCACCCACAACGCCAACGACAAGTACCACCAGATGATGTCGGCCGCGCTGCGCGCCTATCAGGATGGCGAGGAGAACCTGCCGGCCCGCCGGCGCATCGTGCTTGATTTCGTCAATTCCGTGCCGCTCGGCGGCATCCCGGGCTACGGCGAGGTCAATGGCCTGGGCGACGGCCTGTGGGCCTGGTACGGCCAGGAGTTCGCCCGCGTCAATCAATTGCTGGCCGATCCCAAGGCCGATCTGACCGAGCGCGCCAAGGCCTTCAAGCAGGCGCTGTCGCTGTTCGTCGCCCAGCGCCGTCCCTCCGGCCTGCTCGGCGACACCACCGGCCGCCTGAATACGTTGACCGACAGCTACATCCGCCTGCTTGCCGAAGACCAGCGCATTCCCGCCGACCTGCGCGAGGCGGCGCTCAAGGTGCAGATCACCCCGGCTCGCCAGGCGCGGCCCGGCGAGGAGGTCTCCTTCGTCGAACGCAAGGCGGTCAATGAAATCCGCGGCACGCTGGGCGATCTGCTCGAGGTCGAGAACCTCTATGCCCTCGACCGCTACGACCTGACCGCGCACAGCACGCTCGACGGCCCCAGCCAGCAAGCCGTGACGCGCATCCTGAACCGCATGGCCGATCCCGCCTTCCTGGCCTGCGGCGGCTTCAAGGAGGCCCGGCTGCTGGCCAAGGGCGACCCCAAGCTGGTCAATTACAGCCTGACCCTCTATGAGCGCACGCCAAACGCCAACGTGCTGCGCATCCAGGCCGACAACCTCGACCAGCCGCTCGATATCAACGCCGGCACCAAGCTCGATCTCGGTTCCAGCGCCAAGTTCCGGACGCTGGTTTCCTACCTGCTGGTCGTCGCCGACCTGCACAAGCGCTACGGTACGGTCCCGGCCGAGGAACTGGCCAAGCTGCCGCGCCACCCGGCCGACCGCCTGAGCAACTGGGCCATCGACATCCTGCGCGCCAAGCCCGCCACAACCCTGGAAGAACTGCTCGAAGCCGCCATGGAGCGCCGCTATTCGGCCAATCCCGGCGAAACCTTCTTTACCGGCGGCGGCATTCACCGCTTCGGCAATTTCAAGCACGAGGACGACGGCCAGAACCCGAGCGTTGCCGAGGCGCTGGAGCAGTCGGTCAATCTTTCCTTCGTGCGCATCATGCACGACGTCGTCCATTACCACGCCTACGAGGCAGTCGATGCGCCGGCCCGCGGCCTGCGCGACAAGGATGACGACGAGACCCGCCAGGCCTTCCTGAACCGCTTTGCCGAGCGCGAAGGGCTGGGTTTCCTGCGCACCTACTGGCACAAGTACCGCGACGTGGCGCCGGAAGATCGCCTCGAAGTGCTCAGCGACTCGGTTCCGGCCCGAACCAACCCGCAGGCCGCCGCCTACCTGAGTGTGCTGCCGAAGAGCGATTTCGCCAGCTTCCTCACCTTTATGCGCAAGCAACTGGGCGACAAGGCGGGCACCGATGCCGGCCTGCGCAAGCTGTTCGATGCCCACGCCGCCCGCCAGTACAACCTGGCCGACCAGGGCTACCTGGCCCGCGTCCATCCGCTGGAACTGTGGTTGGTCCGGCACCTGCAGACCGAGCCGAAAGCGACGCTGAAAGACATCGTGCCGGCCAGCGTCGAAGCCCGCCGCGACGCCTCGAAATGGCTGTTCGCGCCGCGCTTCAAGCACGCCCAGCAGGTGCGTATCGACATCGTCGTCGAGGTCGCCGCCTTCGAGCGCATCGCCGAGGAATGGCGGCGTCTGGGCTACCCGTTCGAGCATCTGGTCCCCTCGCTGGCCACGTCGATCGGCAGTTCGGCCGACCGCCCGGCCGCGCTGGCCGAGTTGATGGGTATCGTCGTCAACGACGGCATTCGCCGGCCAACCATTCGCGTCGACGAACTCCTGTTTGCCGCCAACACGCCGTACGAAACGCGCCTGAAGCGTCAGCCGGAAGCCGGCGAGCGGGTGATGCCGGTCGAAGTGGCCATGGTCACCCGCCGCGCCCTGCTGCGGGTGGTCAATAGCGGCACCGCCCGCCGCCTCAAGGACACCTATCGCGACCACGAAGAAAAGCCGCTGGCCGTCGGCGGCAAGACCGGCACCGGCGACCACCGCTCCAAGGTCATCGGTTCCGACGGCGGTGTGCGCAGCGCCAAGGTCATGAACCGCGCCGCCACCTTCGCCTTCTACCTCGGCGACCGCTTCTACGGCGTGGTCACGGCGTTCGTGCCCGGCTCGAAGGCAGCCGGCTACGACTTCACGTCGGCGCTACCGGTGCAGATCATGAAGCAGATGGAACCGGTGCTGCGACCGCTGGTCTCGGATCGCCCGGCGGATGAGGGCAAGTGCAAGGGCTGACCGGGCAGGCGTAAATCGTTGCCGGGCCAGGCGCCCGGCAACGATTTGCAACAATTCCTTACCATGCCGTTGCGATATTTGCGGGATTAAGCGGCGACAATCTGGCCAATCCATCGGTTGGCCGCCGCCCGGCGGTCACCGTCTTACGGAGTGCCTGCCATGACGAAATCTTTCCCCATCCGCGCCGTTGTGCTGGCCGCCATCGCGGCCGGTATCGTCACCGATCTGCAGGCCGGCCCCTTGCGCGACCGACTCCGCGAACGCCTGCAGGAGCGCGCTGTGGAAAGCGCGGACCCGGAGAGCCAGGGCGGCAACGCGCTCTCCTGCGCTGACTGGTCGCGGCGGGTGGACCGTCTGCAGGCCCGGACGTCAGCCGCCAAACCCGGTCCACAACCCGATCTGAAGGACGTTGGCTACGGCAGTGGCCAGCGCGAAAAGCTGGATGTGTATCTGCCGGCGAAGGGCGGCGATGGCCTGGCGCCGGTCATCGTCATGGTCCACGGCGGCGGCTGGTGCGTGGGCGACAAGGCGGTTGCCGGCGTGACCGAGAACAAGGTGGCGCGTTGGGCGGACAGCGGCTTCGTCTTTGTTTCCGTCAATTGCCCGATGGTCAACGACGGCAGCAATGCGCTGGCCCAGGCCAACCATGTCGCCCGGGCCATCGCCTACGTGCAGGCACACGCCCGGGACTGGCACGGTGACCCGACAAAGGTGATCCTGATGGGGCACTCGGCCGGCGCGCATCTCGTGTCGCTGGTCAATGCCGACCGCCGCATCCGCCAGGCCAACGGCGTGGCGCCGCTGCTCGGCACCGTGTCGCTGGATGCCGGGGCCATCGATGTCGTGCGCCAGATGCCCAACATCTACCCCTTCCTCAAGGCGCGCTACCGTGAAGCCTTCGGCGATGACGAGGCGGGTTGGATCGCCGCCTCGCCGTACCATCAGATCGACCGCAGCGCCGGCCCCTGGCTGGGCGTCTGCTCGACCACCCGCAAGGACGACCCCTGCGCTCAGGCGCGCGCCTACGCCGAGAAGAGCAACAGCCTGGGCGTAAAGGCCGGCGTTGAGGAACAAGCGATGAGTCACGGCGCGCTGAACAAGGAACTGGGGCTGGCCACCGACTACACCCGGCGGGTCGAGGCCTTCATGGCCGGCCTGGACCCGGCGGTCGAGCGTCGTTTGCGCTAGCGGTTTCGAGGGACGTGTCCAGGGGCCGCTCATGCGGCATCGGCAACCAAATGCTACGGTCGGCCCCAAAAAACGGCCAAATTCAAAATTGGCGCGTCTGGCCTAAGGGAGCAATTCGGTATCGGCGTGCGAGTAGGCCGGGGCACAGCAGCAAAGGATGTGCAGGGGTTCGTCACCGGTGTTTTCGACCCGGTGCGGCGTCCCCGGCGCGATCACGACGCTGTCGCCGGGCGCTATGGCAAAGACGGCGTCGCCCAGCGTCATCGTCCCGTTGCCGCGGGTCACGTGGTAGATCTCTTCGCTGCGGGCGTGCCGGTGCAGCAGCGTGGCAGTGCCGGGCGGCACGACGGCTTCGGCCAGGCTCTGGTGGCGCACCGGATGCTGATTCGGGTGCAGCAGTTCGCGGATTTCCGAGCCGTCCCGGGTGATGTAGGGGACAACATCGGCGAGCGCTGTCTTGGGGCTCACTTGCCGCCCCAGGGCTGGATGGGCACCGTCGAAATGGCATTGGCTGGCGCGCCCTCGATGATCTTGCGGCTGATCGCCATGTAAGCCAGCACGTTGCGCTTGGTGTCGTAGAAGCGCAGAACCTTGGTTTCCTTGAAGAAAATCGAGGTGTCTTCGCTGAACACTTCTTCGCTTTCCGGCAGCTTGGCCGGCAGGGTGATCGGCCCGACCTGGCGGCAGGCAATCGAAAACTGCGACGGATCCTCGGCCAGCCCGAAGCTGCCCTTGATGCCGCCGGTGCGCGCCTGGCTGATGTGGCAGGTGACGCCGGCAACCTTCGGGTCGTCGTAGGCATAGACGCAGACGCGGTGGTTGGCGCCGATCAGCTTCCAGGTCGTCGTCGCGCAACCGATTTCCTCGGCGGCGACAGGGGCGGCGGCGAAAGCCAGGAGGGTCAGCAGGGCAGGGGCGAAGAGGCGCATGGTCGGTACCGGATCGGCGAAGGGGTTACAGGTCGCGCAGGAAAGCGGTGGCGGCGCGGCGGCCCTCGGCCAGCAGGGCATTGATGAAAGCCGGGCTGCGGTCGAGCTTGGAAGGGTAGTCGAGTTCGAGGCCCAGTGGAATGGTGCGCACCGCGACCTGCTTGAATTGCGGCGCATTGAGCCAGCCCTTGCGCAACCAGTCGTTGGTCTGCTCGACGAAGAACAGCTCCTGCTTCAGCGACAGGTTGCCGGAAAGCTCGTTGCGGCGGTCGGTGATGTCGCCGAGGCTGGTCGGCTCGGCCGAGCGGCTATCCGGGTTGATCTGGATCACCCAGATTTCATCCGGCTTCGCATCCTGCTCCTGCACACCGGACAGAAAACCGCGCACCGGCGGGTTTTGCGAGAACAGGCCGTCCCAATACACGCCGTCGCCGATCTTTACGGCGCGGAACAGTTCGGGAATCGCCGCCGAGGCGAGCAGCGCGGCCAGGCTGATCCGCTTTTCCGGCTGGCTGTGGTGCGAGCGAAAGGTCGCGAACTTGCCCGACAGCACCTCGACCGCCCCCACCATCAGGCGCGGCGAATCGGGCGCGATCAGCGCCGGCAGCTTGGTGAAGTCGATATGCTCCCCGATGATCCCGGCCAGATAATCCTGGCCGGAATTTGGCAACTGGTAGGGGCTGAGTTCGGGCAGCGCCAGATAGCTCGCGCTGCGCTGCATCCAGACCATGAACTGGTTGGCGATGGCATCGGGAATCTTTGTCGTCGCCATCTTCTGCCAGAACGACGTCAGCTGCTCGGCCGCCATCCCCGGCTTGTCCTGCAGCAGCCAATACCAGGCTACCGCCGCGCACAGCGCCCCGCCCGAAGTGCCGGAAAGTCCGATGATCCGATGCTGCGCCGGGTCAAGCTCGCGTAACAGCGTCTGCAACACGCCCCCGGTAAAGGCGGTATGGCTGCCGCCACCCTGGCAGGCGATGGCAATGGTCTTCGGTGGCGTGGCGGGGGAGGATTTTGCGGGGCGTTTGGTCATGGCGGGATTGATGCGATTGGAATCCGTGGAGTTTGCCATGATTTCGGGTGGGGACGTTGAAGATGGGGAGCGCGAAGGGCTATGGCATGGTGATAAAATGCCATATGAATTCAACTGCCGCATTTTGCGATTGCATATCAATGAAAATATTTGAACGGAAGCCGCCGATGCTTGCTGCGAGCGGGTTTGCTGGTGATGTGTTTGCCGGATTAGCTGGCGTGCGGTCTGCTTATACGGCGATTTTGATGTCTACTATTAGTTAGAGGTACCGCGCTTGCGCACAGAGAAAATTTCCGACCTGGCTGTTTCTCATTTTGTAACGGTACCCTCCCGTGGAGGTACTGCTCACTCGGTCGTATCCATCTACATTGACGGTCAGCACATT
>JAGOBB010000013.1 GCA_017983615.1 Azonexus sp. | reverse complement strand
CCACACTTATCGGTTGTCCAAGTTGTTAAAGATCAGCGCCGCGCCGTATCGTTCAAAACAATCCGTCAGCAGCAGAGAGGCGAGATTATGAACACTTCCCACCACCTCGTCAAGTAATTTCGAAAACCTTCTTCGCTTCACCCGCCCCCCACTTCCGCCGAAACGCCCGGCACCGCAGGAGAGGTGCGCATTATATAGATTCAATGAAGACCGTCAACACAAAGTCGAAAAATATTTGCTCAGCCCTTTCGGGGTGATTCAATCAAGCGATCTGAACCTTCGCAAACTTGCGTTTCCCAACCTGAAGAACCACAGACTCTCCCGGCGCGAAGGCCAAGCCCTTATCGGACACTTTTTCGCCATTTGCCCTAATGGCACCCTGAGCCAGCATGCGAAGGGCCTCCGATGTACTGGCGGTCAGACCGGCAAGCTTGAGTACATTCACCACCGGTATCGGCACGCCATTGCTCGACACGGTCAGTTCAGGCATGTCGTCGGGCAATACGCCCTGACGGAACCGTGCCTCGAACTCATTGAGCGCATCTTCGGCCGCAATACGGGAATGGAAGCGCTCAACAAGCTCCTGGGCCAAAAGCACCTTGATATCCCGAGGATTTCGGCCTTCTCCGATGTCTTGTTTGAAGCGGGCGATTTCAGCCAAGTCGCGGAATGACAAAAGGTCGTAGTAGCGCCACATCAGGTTGTCGGAAATGGACATGACCTTGCCGAATATCTCGCGCGGCGCTTCGTTGATGCCAATGTAGTTGCCCAGCGACTTGGACATCTTGTTTACGCCATCCAAGCCCTCCAGCAGAGGCATCGTCAACACGCACTGGGGTTGCTGCCCGTAGTGCTTCTGCAACTCGCGACCGACCAATAGATTGAATTTCTGGTCAGTGCCACCCAGTTCGACATCGGCGCGCATCGCGACGGAGTCATAACCCTGGCACAGCGGGTAGAGGAATTCGTGAATAGCGATAGGTAATCCACCAGCATAGCGCTTGGAAAAATCATCGCGTTCCAGCATGCGCGCCACGGTGTGCTGCGCCGCCAGTTTAATCATGCCCGCCGCACCCAAGGTGTCAAACCATGCCGAGTTAAAACAGATTTCAGTTTTTTCCGGATCAAGGATTTTGAAGACCTGTTCTTTATAGGTCTTCGCGTTCTCGACAACTTGTTCCCGGGACAACGGGGGACGGGTAACGTTTTTCCCGGTGGGGTCGCCAATCAGGCCCGTAAAATCACCGATCAGGAACATGACATGATGCCCGAGATCCTGAAAGTGGCGCAATTTGTTGATCAAGACGGTATGACCCAGATGCAGATCCGGTGCCGTCGGGTCGAACCCGGCCTTGACGCGCAGGGGGCGCCCGGATTTCAGGCGCTCGACCAATTCTGCTTCGATCAGCAATTCATCACAGCCGCGTTTGATCAACTGCAGGCTGCGCTCGACGTCTACCATGTTGTTACTCCCAACTTACGCTACTGGCGCGTGCAACGCCAAGCCATTCATTCAGTGAAAAAGAGCGGCATTTTAGCGCATTCCATTTTCCTTCTAGGCGGATAACCATTTCCGAACAGGAGACGCCAAAAGAAAAGGGCGGCCAAGCCGCCCTTTTTCACTAGGATGAAAACCGATCAAGCCGAGAACGACGATCCGCATCCACAGGTGGAAGTGGCGTTGGGATTGCGGATGACGAACTGAGAGCCTTCAAGCCCCTCGGAGTAATCGATTTCCGCACCGACCAGATACTGGTAGCTCATCGGGTCGATCAGCAGCGTAACGCCGTTTTTCTCCATGGTCGTATCGTCTTCATTGACCTCCTCGTCAAACGTGAAGCCGTACTGAAAGCCAGAACAGCCACCACCAGTGACGAATACTCGCAACTTCAGGCCCGGATTACCCTCCTCCTCGATCAATTCCTTGACCTTGCCAGCGGCACTGTCGGTAAATACAAGAGGGGCGGCCATTTCGGTAACTGCGTTCATGAGGAAAACTCCTGTGAAAATTCGTGCGAGATTATGCGAGCCACGGCAATGGCGGTCAATCGATTTAGGCCGAGGCAGCCAGCTTTAGTTCCACAGACTTGCCCGCAGAGTGAAGCAAGCGCCCATCGATCACCGCGCCTTGATGCATTTCAATCGAGGCATATTCAACGTCGCCAACGATGCGTGCCTTGGGCTGCATTTCCAAAGTCTCGGTAACTACAACAGGCCCGACAACCGTACCGTTGGTCACCAGATGGGCAACCGCCACCCCGCCTTCGATACGCGCCTGCTCGCTCAGCACCAGCGTCGAGGAAGAAGCCCCCTCGGCCGCCTGTACGCTACCTTTGACCTCGCCATCGATTCGCAATCCACCGGTGAAATAAAGACTACCCTCCACCCGCGTACCGGCCCCGATCAGGCTATCGATACGCCCCTGAGGTTTGCTGTCGCTTTTCTTTCCAAACATGGGCCACTCCTAAAGTTGAGCCAATCGCTTGGACTTTAGTGTATCACCCTGCAGAACTCGCGCCTCCACCCCTTGCAAGATGGCGCCCACAGGCAATTCGAAGACACCTTCGCGACGCAGAAAATGTTTGATTTGCAGTTGATAATCAGCAGGACTCTCGCCCTTTTGCGGGAGCATCAACTGCAATGCCTTGCCCGCATTGGCAAAACTTACCGCCACCTCCAGACGCCCCCTGAAATCGGGACTCTGCTTATCTGGTTGAAAGGCAATCAGAAGCCGATAGCGATAACGGGTAGCCGATTCCTTGGAAACCCTGAAATTTTCGACACGGACCGATGCACTCTCGCCAGCAACCGGAATCAGGCGTTCGAATAGAAGAATATCCTCTTTGAGTCCAGTATTTTCCGACTCAAGACGCTGGATTCTATTGAGTAGCTGCTGCTGCGCTGCGCGCTCGATATTGACAGCATTTTTGCCTGTTCCAGCGGCCGACCGTAGCATATTCAGTTCCTCACCCTGCGCAAGCAGTTGCTGACGCAGGTAATCGACTTCCTCACCCAGCGCCCCAGCCTCGTTGCGCTGAGCCTTCAGCCAAACTGCCGTTCCCAGCAATAAGGCCAATAGCACCGCAGGAAGCGCGATCCATTGCCAGGGCACATGGCTACGCACAACGACTCGCGGCGCCGATATTCCAAATCGGCGCCGGAATCGCTTCAATTTCAGGGTAACAGCGGGACTTGGCATAGGCCGAGTGTTTCATCGAGCCCAAACATCAGATTCATGTTCTGGATGGCCTGGCCTGCCGCCCCCTTGACCAGATTGTCGATTACCGACAAGACCACCAGCGTATCTCCGCCCTGTGGACGATGCACGGCGATCCGACAGGTGTTGGCCGATCGAACCGAGCGCGTCTCCGGATGAGACTTCGCGGGCAGCACATCGACGAACGGCTCTTTGGCGTAAGCCTGTTCGAACAAGGTCTGAAAATCAGCTTCCGTCCGAACCCTTGCATAGAGCGTCGCATGAATGCCACGAATCATCGGCGTTAGATGGGGAACAAAGGTCAGAGCGACCGCAGCGCCCGCCATACCGGCCAGCCCCTGACGGATCTCCGGCAGATGCCGATGCCCTGAAACACCGTACGCCTTGAAATTATCCGAAGCCTCGGCAAACAGAATATGCGTTTCTGCCTTACGACCCGCCCCCGACACGCCGGATTTGGCGTCTGCAATCAATGACCCACAATCGACAAGACCGGCACTCACTAGAGGCTTGAAGCCCAACTGAACCGCAGTCGGATAGCAACCCGGATTGGCCACCAGGCGAGCCGAGCGAATCTGCTCGCGATTCACTTCCGGCAGCCCATACACGGCCTTCTCGACCCAATCGGGGCAGGCATGGGTCATGCTATACCACTTCTCCCACTCGGCAATATCCTTGATCCGGAAATCAGCGGCCAGATCGATCACTCGCACACCGGCCTCGAGCAAGGCCGGCGCCTGCTGCATCGCGATACCATTCGGCGTTGCGAAGAAGACGACATCGCAAGCCGCCAGATTGGCCTTGGCTGGGTCTTCAAATTTCAGTCCGACTCGGCCGCGCAAGCTCGGAAACATGTCGGCGACCGGCACGCCGGCATCGCCCCGTGACGTGATGGCCACGATTTCCGCCTGCGGATGCTGGGCCAGCAAACGAAGTAGCTCGACACCGGTGTATCCGGTACCGCCCACAATACCAATTTTGATCATGAAGTCTCTCCCAAAGGAGGGCGCATGATACCGCGCACCCAGAAAACAAAAAAGCCGCCCAAAGGCGGCCTTTCCTGCGCTCGAAGCGAATTAACGCTTGGAGAACTGCTTCCGGCGACGTGCCTTGTGGAAGCCAACTTTCTTACGCTCAACTTCGCGAGCATCGCGGGTAACGAAACCAGCCTTGGAAAGTGCCGGCTTCAGCGCTGCATCGTATTCGATCAAGGCGCGGGTAATACCGTGGCGAACAGCACCGGCTTGGCCAGACTCGCCGCCACCGATCACGTTAACCTTAATATCGAAGCCGCTCAGTTGCTCAACCAGCGCCAGCGGCTGACGCACGATCATGCGGCCGGTTTCGCGAGAGAAGAACTGATCGACCGGCTTACCGTTAACAACGATGACACCGGAACCACGCTTCATGAAAACACGGGCAACGGCGCTCTTGCGACGACCGGTACCGTAGAAATAACTTTCAGCCATGATGACCCCTTAGATTTCCAGAGCCTTCGGCTGCTGGGCAGTGTGCGGATGCTGTTCACCGGCGTAGCACTTCAGCTTCTTCAGCATGGCGTAGCCCAGCGGACCCTTCGGCAGCATACCCTTGACGGCAGTTTCCAGGGCGCGGCCCGGGAAACGCTGCTGCATCTTCTTGAAGTTGGTTTCGTAGATACCGCCCGGATAACCGGAGTGGCGGTAGTACTTCTTGTCTTCGGCCTTGTTACCGGTAACGGTGAGCTTGTCGACATTGGTGACGACGATGAAATCGCCGGTATCAACGTGCGGCGTATAGATGGCCTTGTGCTTGCCGCGAAGGCGACGAGCAATTTCGGTAGCGAGGCGGCCGAGCACCTTGTCTGTGGCGTCTACCACAAACCACTCGCGCTTCACCTCATGTGGCTTGGCGGAAAACGTTTTCATATAAGTGTGCCGTCCTGAAAAATTTGGGCGCAGATTGGAGAAAGGCGCGGATTCTAGTCGACTCTACGAGCGACTGTCAATGCTTTCTCCACCCAGCCGAGAAATAGACAAAAAAAACGCGGCTCGCAGAGCCGCGTTAAATCCACACCAAAGGAGGAGGGTGGAGGAGACAAATCTGAACCGAAGAACTCATCGCTAATAAGTCACTGCAGTTCGTACGCTTCGCATTGTGCACGAAGCCATTCATGTTCGCAAGAGTTATTTGTGCATCGCACCATCCATTAAAATATCTATGGATCAGTAATATTTATTCACTTCAACTTACTGATTACTAATTGAACTAAGTGACATTCGACAATAAATTCACGATCAGTTAAGCCCAAGACCCCAGCCAAACTGCCGATGACAATGAGCCAACAATGCTGCTCTGCAGCATTGCCTTCTGACACAGCCATATTCAAGCGATATCCGCTAGAATTCCCCCTCTTGCAAGGAGATCAGCATGGAATGCACCGTGAGATGGATGGGGGACGACGCCGGGATGTCGTTTGTTGCGGAGACCGGCAGCGGCCACGCCGTGGTGATGGATGGCGCACCTGAAGCCGGCGGACGGAATATTGGGTTGCGCCCGATGGAAATGGTCTTGGCTGGAACTGGCGGCTGCTCAGCCTTCGATGTGGTATTGATCCTTAAAAAGGGGCGGCACCAGGTCAGCGCCTGTGATGTCAGCCTGAAAGCCGAGCGCGCCGACAGCGACCCGAAGGTCTTCACGAACATCCATTTCCACTACCGGGTCAAGGGGAAGCAACTCAAGCCGGATGCCGTGGCGCGCGCCATCGAGTTGTCGAAAGACAAGTATTGCTCGGCCTCGATCATGATCGGCAAGACTGCCGAGATTACCTACGACTTCGAAATCGTCGAGGAGGCCTGAGGGCCGGTAGAGAAATTCAGAGGCGGTAAGCCGCGCCCGTCATGATTTTTGCCATCATTTTCATGGCCACCTTGACCGGCGCGGGCAGCTCCGCCGCCCCGTGACGGACCGCCGTCTCGGCATGCTGGATTTCATCCAGACGCATCTGGTCAACGATAGCTCGCGAACGCAGATCACCCTCGGGCAAGCTGAGCAGATGACTATCCAGATGGGCCTCGACCTGACGCTCGGTTTCAGCCAGAAACCCGAGATTCCACTTGTCGCCAAGTACCCCGGCCGTCAGGCCAAGCGTTAGCGACCCGACGTACCAGAGTGGGTTCAGGAAACTCTTCCGCCCCCCGAGTTCGGCGATTCGCTGCTCTGTCCAGGCGAGATGCTCGGTCTCTTCGTCGGCCGCACCGCGCAGCGCTTCCCTGATGGCCGGATCGCGCGAGGTCAGCGCCTGCCCCTGATAAAGGGCCTGGGCACAGATCTCACCACAATGATTAACCCGCATCAGGCCAACTACATGACGTTTCTGCTCGGCATCGAGACCAGCTTCGGGTTGCTTGTCACCAGGAACCGGTCGAACGCTACGCGCCGAGGCAAACACCGTACGCAAGGCACGGTCGAATTCAACGATTATTTTGTCCGGGGTCACGGCTGCTTTAGCCATTGCTGGACGTCGCGATGCCCACCACGCACGATGGCGGCACGCGCTTCATCGGCATTGCTGACGATCACTCCGACGGGACAAAAATAATCGAGGAAGAGCGCGGCGTGGTGCCGGTTGGCATAGACGTCCTGGATGCGCACCCACTCGTTCTTGCGCGACTTCGACCATGAACCATCCAACCGGCCGGAGGCATAGATTCGGCGCTCCCTCGATTCGCAGCGCATGCCCTCAAAAGTGACATTGCGCCCCCCCTCGGCTGACAGGATGACGAGAACGTAGCGAACGACACCATCGCTGCCGACGCTCAGGGTCGCACCGTCGATATAGAAACGATTGCTCGTCGCCGCGCTGACGTAGAACGGCAGCAACGTCTCCTGCTTTGGCGCCACGGGAAGCTGAACCTCCATTTCCTGCCACTTCTTGGTTTCGTAGTCTTCCTCGAAGTCCGCCAGTGCCATGGAGACCTGCCCCAGCGCTACAAGCAGGAATAACACCGAACTACGCAGCATCCGCATGCTCATTCCTCACCTTGAACCGGACGGAATTCGACCGTTGCGGGCTCATGAACGTCTTTTCTATGGCGTGCGCCTTTACGATCGAAATCGAGAAAACGCACCAGTTCATTCAGCGCCTGCTCGTAAACGGCACGCTTGAATTCGATCACCGCGTCGAGCGGCACCCAATAGTCGTTCCAGCGCCAAGCATCGAATTCCGGCTTGCTGGTCGCGCGCAGACTGACGTCGCTGTCGCGCCCGACCAGTCGCAGCAGGAACCATATCTGCTTCTGGCCTTTGTAGGATCCACGCCATTCGCGCTTGATCCAGTGTGTCGGCACTTCGTAACGCAGCCAGCCCTTGGTCCGTCCGAGGATACGCACATGCTCGGGCAGCAGCCCGACCTCTTCGTGCAGTTCGCGAAACATGGCTTCTTCGGGCGTTTCGCCACGCTTGATGCCACCTTGCGGAAACTGCCAGGAATGCTCCCGTATGCGCTTGCCCCAGAAAACCTCGTTCCTGGCGTTACAAAGAATGATGCCGACGTTCGGGCGATAGCCTTCACGATCGAGCATAGAAATCCTGCAAAAATTAATAGTTGGCGCAATTCTTTCACAAAGGGCGTTCACATGCAAAGAAGCGGGACCGTGTAAAATCGAGGTTTCGCAACGAATTCAAGAGCATCCCATGCGTACTTCGCAGTTCTTTTTCACCACTCTCAAGGAAGCCCCGAGCGACGCCGAGGTCATCAGCCAGAAGATGATGTTGCGCGCTGGTTACATCAAGCGCGCCGCCGCCGGCATTTACACCTGGATGCCGCTGGGTTTGCGCGTGCTCCGCAAGGTCGAAAATATCGTCCGCGAAGAAATGAACAATGCCGGCGCACTGGAACTGCTGATGCCGGCCGTTCAGCCGGCAGAACTGTGGCAGGAATCCGGCCGCTGGGAGCAATACGGCCCGGAACTGCTGCGCTTCAAGGACCGTCACCAGCGCGAATTCGTCATTGGGCCGACGCATGAGGAAGTGATCACCGACGTCGTACGCCGCGATGTGAAGAGCTATCGCCAACTGCCGATTCACCTCTATCAGGTGCAGACCAAGTTCCGCGACGAAATTCGTCCCCGTTTCGGCGTCATGCGCGGCCGCGAGTTCCTGATGAAAGACGGCTACTCCTTCCACACCTCGTTCGACGATCTGAAGCGTGAGTACGGCAACATGTACGAGACGTACAGCCGCATCTTCACCCGCCTCGGCCTGAAGTTCCGCGCTGTCGCGGCCGACACCGGCTCGATCGGCGGCACGGGATCGCATGAGTTCCACGTCCTGGCCGATTCCGGCGAGGACGACATCGCTTTCTGCCCGGATTCCGGTTACGCCGCCAATGTCGAGCTGGCTGAAGCGATAGCGCCGGCCACGCCGCGCGCAGCAGCGACGAAAGCCATGGAAAAGATCGCCACGCCGGGCAAGATGGCGTGTGTCGATGTGGCAGAATGCCTTGGTGTAGGCTTGGATAAAATCGTCAAATCGATTGCCGTGATCAGCGAGAAGGAAGACGGCAGCACGACCTTTGCGCTACTGCTGTTGCGCGGCGACCACGAACTGAACGAGATCAAGGCGAGCAAGATTGCCGCCATCAATCCCTTCCGTTTCGCCACGGAAGGCGAAGTCGAGCAACACCTCGGCTGCAAGCCCGGTTATATCGGCCCTGCTACGGTCGATGGCAAAAAAGTGGCCATTTTCGCGGACCGCAGCGTTGCAGTGATGAGCGATTTTGTCTGCGGCGCCAACGAGGCTGGCTTTCACCTGAGCGGTGTCAATTTTGGCCGCGACCTGCCTGAGCCGGAAGTCGCCGATCTGCGCAACGTTGTCGCCGGCGACACTTCGCCGGACGGCCAGGGCACGCTGGAAATCCTGCGCGGCATCGAAGTCGGCCACATTTTCCAGTTGCGCCAAAAATACGCCGAGGCCCTCGGCTGCAGCTATCTCGACGAAAACGGCAAGAGCCAGATCATGGAAATGGGCTGTTACGGCATCGGTGTCTCGCGCATCGTCGGCGCCGCCATCGAACAGGGCAACGACGAGCGGGGCATCATTCTGCCGCCGGCCATCGCGCCGTTTGCAGTCTGCATCGTGCCGATGGGCTATCACAAGAGCGAGGCGGTCAAGGCCGCCGCCGACCAGCTTTACGCCGACCTGAAGAAGGCCGGGGTCGATGTCGTGCTCGACGACCGCAACGAGCGCCCCGGCGTCATGTTCGCGGACATGGAACTGATCGGTATCCCGCATCGCGTGGTGATTGGCGAGCGTGGCCTGAAGGACGGTCAGTTCGAGTACAAAGGACGGACCGATGCCGAGGCGACGATGATCGCCCAGATAGACATCCTGGCCACTCTGCAAGGGAAGCTGTGCGCCGCCTGATTGCGGCCCTGCTGTTGAGCGGCGCGTCGGCGGCCTACGCCGGCGCGCAGAAGTACGAAGTGCTGTCGGCCAGTGCGCAGGCAGCGCTACACAAGGCGGTTTCCGACTCCCGGCCAGCGGTCAGTTCATTCAAAACGCCGATGGAGGCCGTCGACTGGCTGGCGGCGATGTCGCCGCGGCTGGAGAAACGCATCCCGAACCGGGAATACCGCATCGACCTGTTGCGCAGCGTGCATTACGAAGCGACGCGGGCCGGACTGGACCCGCAACTGGTGCTCGGTCTGATGCAGGTCGAATCGGGTTTTCGCAAATATGCCGTGTCATCGGCGGGCGCCCGCGGCTACATGCAGGTCATGCCCTTCTGGGTCAAGATCATCGGCCGCCCTGAGGACTCGCTGTTCGATCTGCGCACCAATCTGCGCTACGGCTGCACCATCCTGCGCCACTATCTGGACATCGAGAAGGGCGACCTTTTCCGCGCCCTCGGCCGCTACAACGGCAGCCTCGGCAAGCCCGAGTACCCGAACATGGTGCGTGCCGCCTGGCAAAATCAATGGGGCTACGAAAAGGCTGGCCGACTGGCGCAGGTCGGAAACTGATTTTTTGATTTTGGCCTTTTTTTGGCGCCGACCGTAGCATTTGCCCGGCCGGCGCCAGATTCACCGGAAAATCAGCGCATACCCGGCATCATGCCCTTCATGCCGCGCATCAGTTTGCCGATGCCGCCCTTGCTGAACTGCTTCATCATCTTCTGCATCTGCTCGAACTGGTTGAGCAGGCGATTCACATCCTGCACCTGCACCCCAGCGCCCGTGGCGATGCGGCGCTTGCGGCTGGCCTTGATCAACTCCGGCTTGGCGCGCTCGGCCGGCGTCATCGAATTGATGATGCCTTCGACGCGGCCAACCATCTTGTTCTCGGCGCCAGCCGGCAACTGACCGGCAGCCTGGGCAATCTGCGCCGGCATTTTGTCCATCAGCGCCGACAGGCCGCCCATGCTGCGCATCTGCGCCATCTGGTCCTTGAAGTCGTTGAGATCGAAGCTCTTGCCGGACTTCAACTTCTTGGCGAAGGCGACCGCCTTTTCCTCGTCCAGCCCCTTGCGCGCCTCCTCAATCAGCGACAGGACGTCGCCCATACCCAGGATGCGCGAGGCCATCCGCTCGGGATGGAAGGCTTCTAGACCAGTCAGCTTTTCGCCGACGCCGGCGAACTTGATCGGCTTGCCGGTGATGTGACGCACCGAAAGCGCCGCCCCGCCACGCGCATCGCCGTCCAGCTTGGTCAGCACGACACCGGTCAGCGGCAAGGCCTCGTTGAAGGCTTTGGCGGTATTGACCGCATCCTGGCCCAGCATCGCATCGACGACGAACAGCGTTTCGATCGGGTTGATCGCCGCATGCAGGCGCTTGATTTCGGCCATCATCTCTTCGTCAATGGCCAGACGACCGGCCGTATCGACCAGCAGCACGTCGTGGTAATGGCGCTTGGCCCAGTCGATCGCCGCGGTGGCGATGGCCTCCGGCTTCTCGCCGACCGCCGACGGGAAGAAATCGACCCCGGCCTGGCCAGCCACCGACTTCAACTGCTCGATAGCCGCCGGACGATAGACGTCGCAGGAAACCACCAGCACCTTCTTCTTGTGGTTTTCCTTCAGGAACTTGCCCAGCTTGCCGACCGTCGTCGTCTTGCCGGCGCCTTGCAAACCGGCCATCAGCACGATGGCCGGCGGCTGAGTATTGAAATTGATGCCCTCGTGGGCGGCGCCCATGATCTTGGTAAGTTCGGCATGGACGACACCGATCAGCGCCTGCCCCGGGCTAAGCGAACCGATGACCTCTTCACCGACCGCCTTTTCCTTGACCGCAGCAATGAATTCCTTGACCACCGGCAAGGCCACATCGGCCTCCAGCAGAGCCATCCGCACTTCACGCAGCGCATCGGCAATATTGGTTTCGGTCAGGCGCGCTTCGCCCTTCAGCGTCTTCATGACGCGGGCAAGGCGATTGGTCAGGTTATCGAGCATGTCAGTTGGGCTTCTTGTAGAATTCAAGGATGGTCGATATTGTAATTCAGCTTCTGCCGCACATCCTCGCCGCCCTGATTTACGGAGCGCTCGGCTTCCACTTCTGGAACACGCGCTGGCGCGAAAGCGAGAATCAGTGCGTCGCCTGCCCCATGCAAACCTGGGAGCGCCTGGCCATTGCCGCGGCCCTCGTCATCCACGCCGCCGGCCTCTACGACGCCCTGTTCGCCGACGTCGGCATGCGCTTCTCCTTCAGTTTCGCGCTGTCGCTAATGATGTGGCTGGCCGTTCTGATCTACTGGCTCGAGAGCTTCATGGCCCGCATGGAAGGCATGCAGCCAATGGTCCTGCCGCTGGCCGCCGTTTGTGCCATCCTGCCCGTCATCTTCCCCAACGTGCACCTCGTCGCGCATGCCAGCGCCACCGGTTTCAAGCTGCATTTCCTCGCCGCCATGCTGGCCTACAGCCTGCTCACCCTGTCGGCGCTGCACGCCATCTTCATGGGCTTCACCGAACGCGCCCTGCACAAGCGTTCGCTGAAACGCAGCCTGACCAGCCTGCCGCCCTTGCTGACCATGGAGTCCCTGCTTTTCAAGATGCTGCTTGTCGGCTTCATCCTGCTCACACTGACCGTTGGCAGCGGCGTCTTCTTCTCCGAAGAACTGTTCGGCAAGGCCCTGACCATCGATCACAAGACGCTGTTCGCCTTCGCGTCCTGGGGCATCTTCGCCACCCTGTTAATCGGCCGCCACGCCTGGGGCTGGCGCGGCAAGCGCGCCTTGCGCTGGACGCTGGCCGGCTTCGCCTTGCTGATTCTGGCCTACGTCGGCAGCCGCTTCGTCGCCGAAGTCATCCTCGGACGCGTTTAAGCCGTGGATGAAATCCCCCTATCGGCGCAGCTCACCGCCCTAGTCGTACTGCTGGCCATCTCGGCTTTTTTTTCGCTAAGCGAAACGGCCATGATGGCATCCAACCGTTTCCGCCTCAGGCATCTCGCCCAGTCCGGTCATCACGGCGCACAAAAGGCGCTCGACCTGCTCAACCAGACCGACAAGATGCTCGGCGTCATTCTGCTCGGCAACAACCTGGTCAACTCTGCCGCTGCCATGCTGGTCAGCGTCATCACCATCGAACTGTTCGGGGACGAAAAATGGGCATTGGGCGCCGGCACGTTGGCCGTCACCTTCGCCATCCTCGTTTTTTCGGAAATTACGCCGAAAATCATTGGCGCCACCCATTCTGACCGCCTGGCCATCGTGCTTGGCTACGTGCTGACACCGTTGCTGCGGCTCTTCTACCCGGTGGTCTGGTTCATCAACCTGTTTGCCAGCTCTCTGCTCCGCCTGCTGCGTCTCTCCCCTCCGAAGACCAACGAAGTCGCTCAACTCTCGCCAGAGGAACTCCACAGCCTCGTCCTCGAGTCCTCTCATCTCATTCCCCAGAAGCACCGCGCCATCCTGTCCAGCCTCTTCGACTTGAACCGGATTACGGTCGAGGATGTCATGACCCCGCGTGGCAGCATTGAAATCCTCGACCTCGACCTGCCCTGGGAGGAAGTCCGCACCCAGCTATCGACTAGTCATCACAGCCGACTTCCCGCCTGCCGCGAATCGCTGGACCAACTGGTCGGCATCCTTCCCGTTCGTCGCCTGCTATCCAGCCTGGGCGACCAGGATTTCGACGAGGCGGCATTGCTGCAACAATTGCAGGCACCGTATTACATTCCCTCGGGAACACCAGTATTTTCTCAACTGGCATTCTTCCAAGAAAACCGCCAGCGCATCGGCTTCGTCGTCGACGAATACGGCGAGATACTCGGCCTTTTGACCATGGAAGACATAATTGAAGAATTTGTCGGCGATTTCACGACATCGATCCCCGGCCTTGGCCAGGAACTCCACTGGACCAGCGAAGGCGACGTCATCGTAGAAGGCTCACGCCCCTTGCGGGACATAAACCGCATGCTCGAACTGGATTTCCCGCTCGATGGGCCGAAAACCCTGAACGGGCTCATTCTCGAACACTTCCAGGACATTCCCGAATCCGGTATCAGCATCAAGCTGTCCGGCATTCCCGTAGAAATATTGCAAACCCAGGACCGCAGTGTCGTCACGGTACGCATCTTTCGCCCGGAAACAGGCTAAGCTACAGCCAACAACCTTTACAAACAATCGCCTGCGTAGCATTATCAGGCGATCTAAACGGCATTTAACCTCGATCAATGGCGGCAACCCCTCAAAATCCTCCACTCAGCGGCTTGGCGCGTGCGCTCGTCCAGGCCGGGCAACTCAAGGAGGCCGAGGCTGAACAATTGCTGGCTCAGGCGCAGAGTTCAAAAATCTCACTGATCGAACAAATCATTTCCAGCCAAAAAGCTGGCGCTCTGGATATCGCCCGCTTTGTCGCCGATACCTTCGGTTACCCATTGCTCGACCTGAATGCTTTCGATGAAGCACATATTCCTTCAGATGCCATCGACCGCAAGCTGATCGCCACCCACAAGGTCATCCCGCTCAATAAGCGCGGCAATCGCCTGTCAGTAGCCATTGCCGATCCGACCAACCTGCGCGCGCTGGATGAAATTCGATTCCAGACTGGACTGGCTGTCGACCCCATTGTCGTAGAGCACCCCAAGCTGGCACCGCTTGTCGCGAAATATGCCGAATCAGCCGCAGAGTCGCTGAAGAATTTCACCAGCGACGACATCAATCTCGACTTTCTCGACGAAGAGGCAGCCGCAAAGGCCGACGACGCAGCTGGCCAGGACATCGACGATGCACCGGTAGTCAAGTTCATTCAGAAAATGCTGCTCGACGCCATTAACGATGGTGCATCTGACATCCATTTCGAACCGTACGAAAAGTTCTACCGCATTCGCTTCCGCGTCGACGGCATCCTGCGCGAAGTCGCCACGCCACCGCTCGCCATCAAGGAAAAGATCGCTTCGCGGATCAAGGTCATTTCGCGGCTGAACATTGCCGAAAAGCGCGTCCCCCAAGACGGCCGGATGAAACTGGTACTGTCGAAAAGCCGCGCCATCGATTTCCGGGTGAGCACCTTGCCCACGCTGCAGGGCGAGAAGATCGTCATGCGTATTCTCGACCCCACATCGGCCACGCTGGGCATCGAGGCACTCGGCTACGAGCCGGAACAGAAGGCCGCCTTGATGGATGCCATCGGCCGACCCTATGGCATGGTCCTGGTCACCGGACCGACTGGCTCGGGCAAGACAGTATCTCTCTATACCTGTCTCAACATCCTCAACAAGGACGGCATCAACATTTCGACCGCAGAGGATCCGGCCGAAATCAATCTGCCCGGGGTCAATCAGGTCAATGTCGACGATCGGGCCGGCCTGACTTTTCCGGTGGCTCTCAAGGCCTTCCTGCGCCAGGATCCGGACATCATCATGGTCGGCGAAATCCGCGACCTTGAAACCGCTGAAATCTCCATCAAGGCAGCCCAGACAGGCCACCTTGTCCTTTCAACCCTGCACACCAACGACGCGCCCCAGACCCTGACCCGCCTGATGAACATGGGCGTGCCCACCTTCAACATCGCCTCCAGCGTGCTGCTGATCACCGCCCAGCGCCTCGCACGTCGCCTGTGCAACTGCAAGAAACCCATGACAGTCCCCGAACAGGCGCTGCTCGACGCAGGTTACACCGAGACCGACCTCGATGGATCCTGGACATTGTTTGGACCGGGGGGCTGTGATCGATGCAAGGGAACAGGCTACAAGGGGCGTGTCGGCATCTATCAGGTAATGCCCATTTCGGAAGCCATGCAACGCATGATCATGAGCGGCGCCTCTGCCCTCGACCTCGCCGCACAGGCCAAGGTTGAAGGCGTCAAGAATCTGCGCGAATCCGGACTATTGAAAGTCAAACAGGGTGTGACCTCGCTCGACGAGGTATTGAGCACCACCAACGCCTAACGCAAAGGAAAACCGTATGGCTACCGCCGCAAGACCCAAAGCCTCGGCAGTCAAGGAAAGCACCTTCCTGTGGGAGGGCAAGAACAAGGACGGCAAAACCGTGCGTGGAGAAATGCGCGCCGCCAGCGAGTCCGTCGTTCAAACCACGCTGAGGCGCCAGGGAATCACCAATACCAAGGTCAAGAAGGTTCGCTTCAAGACCGGCGGAAAAGTTACCGAAAAAGACATTGCCCTGTTTACGCGGCAACTGGCCACAATGATGCGATCCGGCGTCCCCTTGCTCCAATCATTTGATATTGTCGGACGAGGACACTCCAATCCGGCGGTCGGCAAACTGTTGCTGGACATCAAGTCCGACGTCGAGACTGGCAGTTCGCTATCGCAGGCATTCCGTAAATTTCCTCTCTATTTTGATGCCCTGTACTGCAACCTAGTTGCTGCAGGCGAGCAAGCCGGTATTCTGGACACCCTGCTTGATCGCCTGGCGACCTACAAGGAGAAAATCCTTGCCATCAAGGGCAAGATTAAATCAGCCCTCTTCTACCCAATTGCCGTGCTGGTTGTGGCCTTCATCATTACAGCGGTGATCATGATTTTCGTGATCCCGGCGTTCAAGGATGTATTCAAAAGTTTCGGCGCCGATCTGCCTGTACCGACCCTGGTGGTCATCGCGATCTCGGACTACTTTGTCGCCTACTGGTGGGCAATATTCGGCATCATTGGCGGTGGGCTGTATGCATTCTTCGAAAGCTGGAAGCGCTCGGAAAAAGTACAGATGGCAATGGATCGATTTCTTTTGCGCATGCCCGTCTTCGGCGACATCATTCGCAAGTCAGTAATCGCTCGGTGGACAAGAACCTTGGCCACCATGTTCGCTGCGGGCGTCCCATTGGTTGAATCACTGGAATCGGTCGGGGGGGCCGCAGGTAACCATGTATACAAGGTCGCCACACGTCAGATCCAGAGTGAAGTCGCAACCGGCACCAATTTGACCACAGCAATGCAAAACGTGAATCTATTTCCCAACATGGTGACTCAGATGGTCGCCATTGGTGAAGAGTCCGGCGCGCTTGATTCGATGCTTTCCAAAGTGGCCGATTTCTTCGAACAGGAAGTGGATGACGCCGTCGAGGCGATGTCCAGCCTGATGGAACCCGTAATCATGGTCGTTCTCGGCACACTGATCGGCGGCATGGTCGTCGCCATGTACCTCCCCATATTCAAGATCGGCGCGGTGGTTTGATGCTTCCCGAAACCCTGGGCGGCCTGGCTGCCGCGGCCGGGCTGCTAGGTCTGTGCGTTGGCAGCTTCCTCAACGTGGTCATTCATCGCCTGCCCAAAATGATGGAGCAGGAATGGCAGGCGCAGTGCGCCGAACTACGGGGCGAAGCGATGCTGACAGGTGCAGAGCCACTCTCCTTGGCCAAGCCACGCTCTCGTTGCCCGGCCTGTGGGCACCGGATTTCCGCGCTTGAAAACATTCCCTTGATCAGCTATTTGCTGATCCTGAAAGGAAAATGTTCAGGGTGTGGCATTCGAATATCGCCGCGCTACCCGATCATCGAGGCAGCTACAGGACTTCTCTCCGCCTATGCGGCCTGGCATTTCGGGCCAACCATCCAAGCGGCGGGCGCACTCCTCCTGATCTGGGCCTTGATCGCGCTTTCCGCCATCGACCTCGACACCCAACTGCTCCCCGACTCGATTACCCTGCCTTTGCTCTGGCTAGGCCTGCTGTTCAACTTGTGGGGCATCTATGCGGACCTGCCCACTGCCGTCGTTGGGGCCATTGCCGGCTACCTGGCGTTGTGGAGCGTGTTCTGGCTTTTCAAGCTGGCCACCGGTAAGGAAGGGATGGGCTATGGCGACTTCAAATTGCTCGCCGCGCTTGGTGCCTGGCTAGGCTGGCAGATGTTGCCGGCGATCATCCTGCTTTCATCCGTGGTCGGCGCCGTTGTCGGGATATCGTTGATCGTACTCGCCCGCCACGGCCGGAACATTCCCATTCCCTTCGGCCCCTACCTGGCGGCCGCCGGTGCCATCGCGCTGTTTTGGGGAAACACAATCACCCAAGCCTACCTGGGCACCATCGGTTGAAATTACTGCCATCAACCTGATATAGGGCGTTCAGACTCTCGGTTATAATTCAAGGTTTTGGAGGATTCCCATGCCGATTTACGAATATCGCTGCGACTCCTGCGGTTTCCAGAAAGAACATCTGCAAAAGATGGCTGATCCGCAGCTCACGACCTGCCCGGAATGCGGCAAGGAGAGCTATAGCAAGCAACTTTCTGCCGCAGGTTTCCAATTGAAAGGTAGCGGCTGGTATGCCACAGATTTCAAGGGCAGCGGCAAGAAGGCCGACGCCCCGCCACCCTGCCAGACCGGGGAAGGAAGCTGCTCATCGTGCGTGGCCAGCTAATCAAACGTTACTTCATCACAGGCCTGTTGATCTGGGTCCCGCTGGTCATTACCGGCTGGGTGCTGTCGCTCATCATCAACACACTGGATCAGTCCCTCCGCCTGCTTCCTGAATCGGTTCACCCGCAGTCACTGGTCGGATTCGCCATTCCAGGGGCCGGCGCGGTGCTGACCTTGCTGATGATCTTCCTGACCGGCCTGCTGGCCGCCAATTTCATTGGCCAGAAGCTGGTCGGCTGGTGGGACAAGCTGCTCTCGCGCATCCCCGTCGTCAATTCGGTTTACAAGAGCGTCAAGCAGGTTTCTGACACCCTGTTCGCCCCCAACGGCAATGCCTTCCGCAAAGCCTTGCTGGTCCAGTATCCCCACCAGGGCAGCTGGACGATTGCGTTCCAGACAGGGCAGCCGGGCGGTGACATCCCGCGCCACCTGCACGGGGAATACGTCAGTATCTACGTACCAACCACGCCCAATCCGACCTCCGGCTTCTTTCTGATGATGCCGGCTCAGGATGTCGTCGAACTCGACATGACGGTCGACGAAGCCCTCAAGTACATCATTTCGATGGGTGTCGTGGCGCCGCCGCACCACCTTCATGTCGTCACCCACACTTAAGCAACCCCACGGAATTTCCATGCGTACCCATTATTGCGGACAACTCAATGCCGCCCTCGACGGGCAGATCGTCACCCTGTGCGGCTGGGCCCACCGTCGCCGTGATCACGGCGGCGTCATCTTCATCGACCTGCGCGACCGCGAAGGCCTGGCCCAGGTCGTTTGCGACCCGGATCGCGCCGAGACGTTCAAGATTGCCGAATCGGTACGCAACGAGTTCTGTCTGAAGATTACCGGCAAGGTCCGTCCGCGCCCGGCCGGCACGACCAACGCCAACCTGGCCTCCGGCGAAATCGAGATCCTCTGCCACGAAATCGAGGTACTGAACCCGTCGGTCACCCCACCGTTCCAGCTCGACGAGGAAAACCTCTCCGAGAACGTCCGTCTGACCCATCGCGTGATCGACCTGCGCCGGCCGCAAATGCAGAATAACCTGATGCTGCGCTACAAGACGGCCCGTGCCTTCCGCCGCTTCCTTGACGACAACGGTTTCATCGACATTGAAACGCCGATGCTGACCAAGTCCACCCCGGAAGGCGCCCGCGATTATCTCGTACCGTCGCGCGTCCATCCCGGCCAATTCTTCGCCCTGCCGCAGTCGCCGCAGTTGTTCAAACAGCTGCTGATGGTCGCCGGTTACGACCGCTACTACCAGATCGTCAAGTGCTTCCGCGACGAGGATCTGCGTGCCGACCGCCAGCCGGAATTCACCCAGGTCGATATTGAAACCTCGTTCATGAGCGAGGCAGAAATCACCGCGCTGATGGAAAAGCTGATCCGCACCGTGTTCAAGGAAGCCATCGACGTCGAGCTGCCGGAATTCCCGCGCATGACCTACGCCGAAGCCATGCACCGCTTCGGCTCCGACAAGCCGGACCTGCGTGTCACCCTCGAACTGACCGAAGTCACCGACGCCTTCAAGGACGTCGCCTTCAAGGTCTTCGCCGGCGTTGCCAACAGCGAAGGCGGCCGCATCGCCGCCATGCGCATTCCGGGCGGCGCCACGCTGACCCGCGGCGAAATCGACGCCTACACCCAGTTCGTCGGCATCTACGGCGCCAAGGGCCTGGCCTACATCAAGGTCAATGACGTCACCCAGATCAACGAAACCGGGCTCCAGTCGCCGATCGTCAAGAACCTCTCCGCAGAATCGCTGAAGGCCGTCATCGAACGTACCGGCGCCCAGTCGGGCGACCTGATCTTCTTCGGCGCCGACAAGGCCAAGGTCGTCAATGACGCCCTCGGTGCGCTGCGCATCAAGATCGGTCACGAGAAAGGCTTCGTCACCGGCGCCAAGTGGGCGCCGCTGTGGGTCATCGATTTCCCGATGTTCGAGTACGACGACGAATCCAAGCGCTGGACGGCCTGCCACCACCCGTTCACCAGCCCCAAGGACGAGCATCTCGACCTGCTGACGACCGATCCGGGCAAGTGCCTGGCCAAGGCCTACGACCTCGCCCTGAACGGCTGGGAACTGGGCGGTGGTTCGGTGCGTATCCACCGATCCGACGTTCAGGAAAAGGTGTTCAGCGCCCTCAATATCGGCCCGGAAGAACAGCAGGCCAAGTTTGGTTTCCTGCTTGATGCGCTGAAGTATGGCGCACCGCCGCACGGCGGCCTGGCTTTCGGCCTGGATCGCATCGTCACGATGATGACTGGTGCCGAGTCGATCCGCGACGTGATCGCCTTCCCGAAGACCCAGCGCGCCCAGTGCCTGCTGACCGACGCCCCGTCGCCGGTCGACGAGAAGCAGCTGCGCGAACTGCACGTCCGCCTGCGCCAGAAGGTCGAAACCCAGGTCGAAGTCAGCCCGGGCTAAACGCTGATGCAGATCTGTCTGCGCCTCCTGATCGTCGCCTGGCTGGCGATCGGGAGCGCATTTGGATTCAGCTTCGACCAGAATGCTACGGTCGGCCCGATTTTTGCGGCAAATTTGCCGCCTGAAGCCCGGGAGACGCTGGCGCTGATCAAGGCCGGCGGCCCTTTCCCTTACGAACGCGATGGCATCGCTTTCGGCAATTTCGAGAAACGACTGCCGCTGCACCCTCGCGGCTACTACCGTGAATACACGGTGAAAACCCCGTGGCGTCGTGATCGCGGGCCGCGCCGGATCATCGCCGGACGGGGCAACGAGTACTACTACACCGACGACCATTACCGGACCTTCCGGCGAATCACGGAACAGGATGGACGATGAGCGATAACCCGCTGAAGGATGCTGCCGCTTCCGGCCTGTATCACTTGCCGCCAGCGCGGCTGGCGATGGTCGAGTCGGCAGCCAGCCGTGCTCGTTTCTGCCTAATGAAGGCCGATATCGCTGAGCAGGCATCGGTCGAAAGCGTGCTCTCCCAACTGGGCAGCGCCCTCAATTTTCCGATCTGGTACGGCGCCAACTTCGACGCCCTGTTTGACTGCCTGTGCGATCCCGACTGGCAGCCGGCCAAGGGCCACGTTCTCGTGATCAGCGGGATGAAGCGCCTGCGGACAACCGACCCCGACGACTTCACCACGTTGATTGAAGTCTTCCTGGCCGTGGCCGAGGCCCGACGCGAACGGCTGGAACCTTTCTGGATACTGATCGATACGCCGGCCCGGGGCATTCCCTCCTTCCCCGAGGCATGACCGCCCCCAAGCAGCCCGTCTCGGTCCTCGTCGTCATCCACACCCCGGCGCTGGAGATCCTGCTCCTCGAACGCGCCGCCCATTCCGGCTTCTGGCAGTCGGTAACCGGTAGCCGCGAAGGGAATGAAGCCTTGAGCGAAACCGCTCGGCGCGAAGTCCTCGAAGAAACCGGCATCGATGCCCCGCTGGCGGACTTTTCCGACTGGTCGCTGAGCAACAGCTTCGAAATATTCAGCGAATGGCGACACCGCTACGCGCCGGGCGTCACCCACAACGTCGAACACGTCTTCAGTCTCTGTATTTCCGCGCCGATCGAGGTCACCACGGCGCCTGCCGAGCATCGTGCCTGGCAATGGCTACCCTTGAGGGAAGCGGCCGACCGCTGCTTTTCCTGGACCAACCGGGATGCCATCCTGTTACTGCCGGAACAGATTCAAGCCAGCTCTTGAAACCGGCAGAACCCCTCCTATATTGGGATCAGGAAAGCTTGATCAACCAAGGAGGCAATCATGGCAAACATCGCTCGCATCGACCCGTTCGACGACCTGTTCCGCGGCTTCTTCGTTCGCCCCGTTGATTTCAATGGAGCGCCGGCACAGCCGCCGTCGATCAAGATGGACGTCAAGGATCAGGGCGACAACTACCTGATCCATGCCGAACTTCCCGGCGTCACCAAGGAAGATATTCACGTCATCGTCGATGGCAACCAGGTCTCAATCAGTGCCGAGACCAAGCAGGAAAAAGAGGACAAGGAAGGCGAGCGCATTCTTCGCTCGGAACGGTATTTCGGCAAGGTTTCCCGCTCCTTCCAGCTGGAGCAGGACATCGACGACAGCAAGGCCGCCGCCAAATTCAACGATGGCGTGCTGGAGTTGACACTGCCCAAGCGGACGACCAGCCAGAGCAAACGCCTGAATATCGCCTGAGTTCACGTTATCCCAGCCAAGGCCAGACCCCGTTCCGGGCTTTTTCTTTGTACAATCCGCGGCGATTCCACTTGGAGCCCGCCATGAGCCTAGAAAACCTCGCCCCCGGCATCAAGGCCGCCGTTCTGGCCGAAGCCCTGCCCTACATCAAGCGTTTCCACGGCAAGACCATTGTCGTCAAATACGGTGGCAACGCGATGACCGACGAACACCTGAAAAGCTGCTTCGCGCGCGACGTCGTGCTGCTCGAACTGATCGGCTTCAATATCGTTGTCGTCCATGGCGGCGGCCCGCAAATCGAAAACCTGCTGACCCGCGTTGGCAAAAAAGGCGAATTCATCCAGGGCATGCGCGTCACCGACGCCGAGACCATGGAAGTCGTCGAGATGGTCCTCGGCGGCCAGGTCAACAAGGACATCGTCAACCTGATCAACCAACATGGCGGCAAAGCCGTCGGCCTGACCGGCAAGGACGGCAACTGCATCCGCGCCAAGAAGCTGATGCTGGAAGACAAGGACAATCCGGGCGACCTGATCGACGTCGGCCAGGTCGGCGAGATCACCCAGATCGACCCGTCGCTGATCGACCACCTCGACAAGGGCGCCTTCATCCCGGTCATCGCGCCGATCGGCGTCGGCGCCGATGGTGAGACCTACAACATCAACGCCGACGTCGTCGCCGGCAAGATCGCCGAAGTGCTGAAGGCCGAAAAACTGGTTCTACTGACCAATACGCCCGGCGTGCTCGACAAGGAAGGCAAGCTGATCACCGGCATCACCCCCAAGCAGATTGACGACATGGTCGCCGACGGCACCCTGTCCGGCGGCATGCTGCCCAAGATCGGTTCGGCGCTCGATGCCGCGCGCAACGGCGTCAAGGGCGTGCACATCATCGACGGCCGCGTCGAACACGCGCTACTGCTGGAAATCCTGACCGACCACGGGGTCGGCACGATGATCAAGTCGCACTAAGCCACGTGCCCCTCAGGAAAGCCCGCCCTGGCGGGCTTTTTCAATGAAAATCCCGGTCTCGCGATGAAAAACCCCGTCTGGCTGTTCGACCTCGACAACACGCTGCACAACGCGAGCCCGCATATCTTCCCGCACATCAACCGGTCGATGCGCGAATACATCGAACGCCACCTCGGCGTCGACGAACACGAAGCCACACGCATCCGCCAGGACTACTGGGACCGCTACGGTGCCACCCTGCTCGGCCTGATGCGCCACCATGGCACCGACCCGCGACACTTCCTGCGCGAAACCCACCAGTTTCCCGACCTCGCCCGCATGGTCGTCTTCGAAAAGCCGCTGATCCATGCCCTGCGCCGCCTGCCCGGTCGCAAAATCATTTTCTCCAACGCCCCGCGCCATTACACCGACGCCATACTCGGCATCACCGGCCTGGATGCCTGTTTCGACGCCGTTTATTCAGTCGAGAACATCCGTTTTCAGCCCAAGCCGATGCTCGCCGGCTTCCGCGCCCTGCTCCGGGCAGAACACCTCGATCCCCGCCGCTGCATCATGGTCGAGGACAGCCTGGTCAATCTGGTCACCGCCAAGAAACTCGGCATGAAGACCGTGTGGGTGAGCGCTGGCTTACGCCAATCGCCCTTTGTTGACGTTAAAATCCGCTCAGCAACACAGCTGCCAAAATGCTACGGTCGGCTGAAAAATTAGGCAAAAACCAAAATTGAGGAGGGGACACCGATGGCGACAAAACCGGGCGAACGCCGCCTGCAAATCCTGCAGACGCTAGCCGAAATGCTGGAAACCCCGAAGGGGGAAAAGATCACCACCGCCGCGCTGGCCAGCAAGCTGGACTGCTCCGAAGCGGCGCTCTACCGCCACTTCGCCAGCAAGGCGCAGATGTTCGAAGGCCTGATCGAGTTCATCGAGCAGAGCCTGTTCAGCATGATCAACCAGATCACCTCGGAAGAAACCGAAGGCTTCAAACAGATCGAACTGATCATCGGCCTGCTGCTCCGCTTTGCCCAGAAAAACCGCGGCATGACCCGGGTGCTGATCGGCGATGCGCTGGTCAATGAAAACGAGCGCCTGCAAACCCGCATCAATGCCCTGCTCGACAAGGTCGAGGCGGCCATGAAGCAAGCCCTGCGTATCGCCGCAACGCAGGAAAACCTGAAGCCGGACGCCGACTTCGGCGCCCTGGCCAACCTGCTGCGCTGCTACGTCGTCGGCCGCTGGGAACAATATGCCCGCAGCGGATTCACGCGCGAGCCACTGACCCAATGGCCGCAACAATGGCCGATGCTCTACTTCGCCTGCCTGTCGCAATCCGGCGCGCCGGGCGGCTAAAGGCAGTTGTTAGTCGCTAGTAGTTAGTCTTTAGCAAAAACAGAGGGCGCCGTGGCGCCCCCAAACTTCGCTAACAACTAGCAACTAACGACAAACGACTAGCCTTTCAGATATTCCGCCGCATCCAGCGCGAAGTAGGTCAGGATGCCATCCGCCCCGGCCCGCTTGAAGGCCAGCAGACTTTCCAGCACACAGGCCTTTTCATCCAGCCAGCCGTTCTGCGCCGCCGCCTTCAGCATCGCGTACTCACCGCTCACCTGATAGGCATAGGTCGGCACCTTGAACTCGTCCTTGACCCGCCGCACGATGTCCAGATACGGCATTCCAGGCTTGACCATGACCATGTCGGCACCCTCTTCGAGGTCGAGCGCCACTTCGCGCAAGGCCTCGTCGGTATTGGCCGGATCCATCTGGTAGGTATATTTGTTGCCCTTGCCCAAGTTGCCGGCCGAACCGACCGCATCGCGGAAAGGACCGTAGAAGCTGGAGGCATACTTGGCCGAGTAAGCCAGGATGCGGGTGTAGATATAGCCCGAGGCCTCAAGATCGGCCCGGATTCGGCCGATCCGCCCGTCCATCATGTCCGACGGCGCGACCACGTCGGCCCCGGCTTCGGCGTGGCAAAGCGCCTGCCGGGCCAGGACATCGAGCGTTTCGTCGTTCAGGACGTAGCCGGTCTCGTCGATCAGGCCATCCTGGCCGTGGCTGGTGTAGGGATCGAGCGCCACGTCGGTGATCACCCCCAGGTCAGGAAATTCGCGTTTCAATGCCTTGACCACTCGCGGCACCAGACCGTTGGCGTTGTACGCCTCCTCGGCACCCAGCGACTTCAGCGAGGCATCAATGACCGGAAAAAGTGCCAGCGCTGGAATCCCCAGCTTGACCGCACGCTCCGCCGTCTTCAGCAAGACATCGAGCGACTGACGCTCGACGCCTGGCATCGACGAGACCTTCTCGACCCGCCCTTCCCCATCCAGCACGAAGACCGGGTAAATGAAATCGTTTGCCGTCAGGACCGATTCCCGCATCAGACGGCGGGAAAAATCATCGCGCCGCATCCGACGCATCCGGGTTCCGGGAAAACCACCGCTAACAACAGCCATGCTTCTACCTCTATCGATTCGACACTGAAATTATCAACTCCGGAGGAACTTCTGTCCTTGACCCGCGTCACAGTCTGCAGATGGCACGCGCTGTCTCCCGCTTCACCTCCCTGAGCGGGTGCCTTGACAGAGTTAAGGCATTTTGGCCCCCGGACCCCCCTTATCCGGGGGCCCTTTGTTTTCTTTCTGCTTGATTTCGATTTCCAGCCAGCCGGCGAGCACCCGCTCGGCCTCCTCGACGCCCGTCTTTTTCAGACTGGAGAAGAGCTGGACCGAATACAGATCGGCATCGCCCCAGGTCGCCACTTCGGCCTTGACCGAACGCAGGGCCTTGGTCTGCTCCTGACGGCTCAATTTGTCAGCTTTCGACAGCAGGATGTGGATCGGCCGGCCGGTCGGCCGGAACCAGTCGATCAGCCGCAAATCCAGGTCCGTCATCGGACGCCGGATATCCATGATGACCACCAGGCCGGCCAGCTGATCGCGCTTGTTCAGGTAAGGGCCGATCAAGCCTTCCCATTGCGAACGAATCGCTTCCGGCGCCTTGGCATAGCCGTAACCGGGCAGGTCGACAAAATATTTGCCTGCGGCCAGCGTGAAATAGTTCAAATGCTGCGTCCGGCCCGGCGTCTTGCTGACGTAGGCCAGCCGAACACGGCCGGCCAGGGTGTTGATGGCGGATGATTTGCCGGCGTTGGACCGGCCGGCGAAGGCGACTTCGCGGACAGAATCCTGCGGCATATCGCGGAGATTGGCGACGGTTGTCAAAAACACCGCCTGCTGGAACAAAGGCATAAAAAACTCGGAAGACCCGCCAAGAGGGCGGGGAAGTATTATAGAATAACAGGTTTGTAACCTCCGTTCCGGCCATAGCGCCCATCAAACGCGCACTAGGAGTTCGAAATGATCCGTACAGCGGCAATGGCAATCCTTCTTGCCACCAGTTTCATCACCCATGCTTCCGAAGAAGCCAAGGCAAAAGCCGATCCTGCCAAGGGCAAGGTCATTGCAGAAACCGTTTGTGTCGCCTGCCATGGCGCCGACGGCAACAGCCCCGCCTCTACCAATCCGCACCTGGCCGGTCAGGTCGAAGAATACATCTACAAGCAATTGAGCAATTTCAAGCCGGTTGGCGACAAGCCTGCAGCCCGCAACAACCCGATCATGGGTGGCATGGCGGCTCCGTTGTCCGACGAGGACATGAAGAACGTCGCTGCCTGGTTCGCCAGCCAGAAGCTGAAGCCGTCTGCTGCCAAGGATGAAAAGCAACTGGCACTGGGCCAGAAGATCTGGCGCCAGGGCGATTTCAAGAAGGGCATTCCTTCCTGCGCCGGCTGCCACGGCCCGGCCGGTGCCGGCCTGCCCGCACAGTATCCGCGCCTGGCAGGTCAGTTCGCCGAATACACCGAGGCCCAGTTGAAGGCCTTCCGCGTCGAAGAACGCGCCAACGATCCGGAAAAGATGATGCGCACGATTGCTGCCAAACTATCCGATGTCGAGATCAAGGCGGTCGCCGAATACGCCGCCGGCCTGCGCTGATCGGCGCACTGCTAAGAAAAAGGCAGCCTCGGCTGCCTTTTTGTTTTTATGCCGCTTGGCAGCCTCCGACGAGGAGACTAGACTGAGCAAACCCACTTCCCAACGGAGCAGGAGAACAACATGAAAACGCTCAAACAGCTTCTCGCAGGGCGGACCCGTCCGCTGGCCATTGTCGCTCCCGGCGACACGGTGTATCACGCCCTGACCGTCATGGCCAAGCACGAGGTCGGTGCGCTGCTGGTCATGGATGGCGAACAACTGGTCGGCATCTTTTCTGAACGCGACTATGCGCGGAAAATCATCCTTCAGGGTAAGACATCCAAGGAAACACTGGTTCGGGAAATCATGAGCGACCGTGTAGCCTACGTAACCCCGACCTCATCGCTGCAGGAGTGCATGGCGCTGATGACTGAAAAACGCTTCCGCCACCTGCCCGTGCTGGACGACGACGGCAGCGTGATTGGCATGATCTCGATCGGCGATCTGGTCAAGGAAACGATACGCGAACAGCAGTTCCTGATCGATCAACTGGAACGTTATATTGCCGGTTGACATGGCAAGCGGCGGAAAAGCCCATTTCCGCATCCTGGAAGACATCGCCCGCGATCTGTCGGGCGATGTCAATTTTCCGACCTGCCTGGACGCGGCGATTCTGGTCCGCAACACGCTCAAGAATCCATTCGCCAACCTGCAGCAGGTTGTCTTGGCCATAGGCGTCGAGCCGCTGATTTCCAGCAAACTGCTACGCTTGGCCAACTCGGTTGCCATCAATCCCAGCGGAGAACGGATTTCCGACCTGAGCACCGCCATTGGCCGGCTTGGCTTCGAGATTGTCCGAACCACCTCGCTGGCCGTTGCCATGGACCAGATGATGAAATCCCGGCACCTGGCCGGTTACGACAGCATTTCACGCCAGACCTGGGACTACTCTGTCCAGGTTGCTGCCATCGCCCGCGTCCTGGCCCGGCATCTCGGCCGGGTCAATCCGGATGAAGCGATGCTTACTGGCCTGGTGCACAATATCGGTGTTTTCTACCTGATGTATCGTGCCGCGGAATACCCCGAGTATCGCAACAACCAGGTCGCAATGATCGAATTGCTGACCGGCTGGCAGGAAGGCATCGGCGAGAGTCTGTTGCACATTCTGGGCGTACCGCCCCAGATCACCGACGCAGTGCGAGACCAGAGCCACGGCCGCGACATGGAAACCCCCTGCACGCTTGGGGACATCCTCTATTTCGCCAAGCAATTGGCTGATGCCAAGCCGGATTGGCAAAAGGCGGGTGCGCTCGTCGAGGACTCGACCCCAAGCGAGGAAAATCGGCTGCGTTACGCGGACCTGCTGCACGAGGCCGAAGAGGACATCCTGGACCTGCGCGCCGCGCTTCTGGCCTGAACGCCCTCCACAACGACGAGCCCATCGGTATGTTTACCGAGTAGGCACCGGCCTCGATTTTCGGAGAAATTCCGGCATGAGTTTCAACCCCACCCCCCGCCAACTGAGCCTGATCAAGGCTGCTGTATTCGCCGTCTGCCTGTTGCCCTTCGGCCGCTTGTTGTGGGCTGCCTACACCGGCGATTTCGGTCCCAATCCGGTCGAGTTCGTCCAGCGCTGGACCGGCACCTGGACGTTCAATCTGCTGCTGATAACCCTCTGCGTAACGCCGTTGCGAAGGATCGCCGGCCAGCCCTGGATGGCGCGCCTGCGCCGCATGCTCGGGCTGTTCTGCTTTTTCTACGCGGCCCTGCATTTCCTGTCCTTCATCGGCTTCGAGCATTCGTTCGAGATCGACGAGATTGCCAGGGACATCGTCAAACGGCCCTTCGTGACCGTCGGCTTTGCCGCCTTTGTGCTCCTGATTCCGCTGGCCGCAACGTCGAGCAACTGGGCCACTCGCAAACTCGGCGGCAAGCGTTGGCAGGAACTGCACCGCAATATCTACCTGATCAGCATTCTGGCTTGCGTGCATTACTTCTGGCTGGTCAAGGCGACGGCGGTGCTGTGGCCGCTGGCCTATTCGGCCGGCGTTGCCCTGCTGCTCGGCTGGCGTATCCGGGAACGGAAACGCAAGGCGATTCCGGTGCCGAAGTTCCAGTCCACCAAGCCACTGAAATTCTTCCGGCAGAAACCGGACTGATTCAGCCCTTGCGCGACAGGTCGAAGCGGATGATGGCGCGGCCGTCCGGCGCCTGCTTCGGCGCCGCTTTCCAGGCGTGACCGTAGATGACCTCGAAGGTTGCTGGCAGGCGACCATCGCGGCGCATGGTCTCGTAGGCTGCACGGGCGGCAGCCCAGGTCTGGCGCCCGGTCAGGCCGTGGCGCCGCGCCTTCATGGCGCAGGATGAGCCGGCAGCACGCAGTTCCGCCAGCATCGCGTCAAAATCGTCGTAGGTCAGGGTGACAACTTCCATGTCCATGACCGGGTCGGCGAAGCCGCAGCCGACCAGCATGTCGCCGAGATCGTGCATGTCGGCGAAGCGCTGGGTATGGGCATAGCCGTCGGCAAAGGCCGAGCGCAACTCACGCAGCGTGTCCGGCCCCAGGGTCGAGAACATCAGCAGGCCGCCGACCTCCAGCACCCGATGCGCTTCGGCCAGCGCTGGAATGGGGTCGTCCAGCCAGTGCAGCAACAGGTTGGACCAGACCAGGGCGGCCGAACGGGCTTGCAGTGGTAGATGCGCGGCGTCGGCGGCCAGGCGCACGGGATCCGCATTGCGACCGATTCCAAGCCAGCGCTGCCAGCCCGGCCGTGGCTGACGCCCGGTTGTCAGCATTGCCGGCGAAATATCCAACCCGACCAATTCGGCCGCGGGATAACGGGCTGACAAACCGGCAAAACTGCCGCCGCGGCTGCAACCCAGATCGACAATACGTTGGGGCTGCAGACTGACATAGTCGAGCCTTTCCTGCATCCGGCGATCAATTTCACGGACCAGAAAATCGCCTTCGCCGTAGCTGGGCGCCGCCCGGGAAAAGCGTCGGGCGACGTGGCGCCGATCGACGAAACCGGCAGTCACGCTGGCAGCGCTCAAACGGCCTTGACGCCGAGGCGGGCGAATAGCTGGTCGTCGCGGTCGACGTCCGGGTTGTCGGTCGTCAGCAAACGGTCGCCGTAGAACATCGAATTGGCGCCGGCCAGGAAGCACAGAGTCTGCAGTTCGTCGCTCATGGCCTGGCGCCCCGCCGACAGACGGACCCACGAGGTCGGCATGGCGATACGAGCAGCGGCGATGGTGCGCACGAACTCGAAAGGATCGAGGCGCGCGTTGTCGGCCAGCGGCGTGCCGGGGATCGGCACCAGGTTGTTGATCGGCACCGATTCCGGCGGCTTGGGCAGGTTGGCCAGCTGGACGATCAGCGCGGCGCGGTTCTTGCGGGATTCGCCCATGCCGATGATGCCGCCCGAGCAGACGTTGATGCCGGCCTCGCGCACCTGATCCAGCGTGTCGAGACGATCGTCGTGGGTGTGGGTCTTGATGACCTGACCGTAAAAATCCTTGTCGGTATCGAGGTTGTGGTTGTAGTAGTCGAGGCCGGCATCCTTGAGTTTTTCAGCCTGGCCTTCCTTGAGCATGCCGAGCGTGACACAGGTCTGCATGCCCAGCGCCTTGACCTCGCGGACCATGTCGAGCACGCGGTCGAGATCGTTGTCCTTCGGGCCCTTCCAGGCGGCGCCCATGCAGAAGCGGGAGGCGCCCTTGGCCTTGGCGGCCTGAGCGGCGGCGACCACCTCGTCGAGCGGCATCAGGCGCTCGCGCTCGGTATCGGTGTCGTAGCGCGCCGACTGCGAACAGTAGCTGCAATCCTCGGAGCATCCGCCGGTCTTGACCGAAAGCAAGGTCGAGCGTTGAATGGCGTTCGCATCGAAATTTTCGCGGTGCACGCCCTGAGCGCGCCAGATCAGGTCCATCAGCGGCATTTCGTAGAGGGCGAGCACCTCTTCAACCGTCCAGCGACGGGCGACAGCGGGCTGCGAAATGTACTGAGAATCGGGGGAAACTGCGGCGATGGAGCTAGCTTGCATGGGAGGCCTTGCGTGAAAAATGCTATAAAAATCAGACACGAAACAAATCGGTAATTATGAATTATCGCGGACGCTCCGGCTGGATGTCAATTTTACCCCACCCCGATGGCTTCAAGAGATTTGCCCGGCGCCTCGGCGATGCGCTGCTCCCGGCCAGTTGCCTGCTGTGCGGCGGAGACAGTGCCAGCGAATTGCTTTGCCAATTGTGTGTCGCCGACTTGCCGCCGCTGCCTCAAACTAGCTGCCCGATTTGCGCCGACCGTACCACGCACGGTGAACGCTGCGGCGCCTGCCTGAAGGATCCACCCCATTTCGACCGGACGATAGCCCTCTTTCGCTACGACTTCCCGGCCGACCGCATCGTCCATGCCCTGAAATACGGCCATCAACTGGCAGTCGCCAAGTGGTGCGGGCAGCGACTGGCGAAACACCTCGCCGCCGAGAGCTTCGACCTCACCCTGCCCCTGCCCTTGCACCCTGAACGCCTGCGTCAGCGCGGCTTCAACCAGTCCGCGGAAATTGCCCGCGAATTTGGAAATTGCCTCTTTTTTCGGGCCGACCGTAGCATTCTGGTGCGCACGCGGCCAACCACTCCCCAGGCCGAATTGGCGCCCAAGGAACGGCGTAAAAACGTGCGTGGCGCCTTCGAATGCCGCGCTGACCTGAGCGGGATGCGAATTCTGCTGGTCGACGACGTGCTGACCACTGGTGCCACGGCCAACGAATGTGCCCGCGTGCTGAAACTGCATGGCGCCGCCTCGGTCACGGTCGCCGTCGTCGCTCGCGCGCTCAGGGATTGATTCCGTGATCTAATCCGCACCTTTGATCGCAGGAAACCAGTCGCGTGTTCGCCGTCGTTCTCTACCAGCCGGAAATCCCGCCCAATACGGGCAATATCATCCGCATGTGCGCCAATACTGGCGCCGAGCTGCATCTGGTCGAACCCCTCGGCTTCGACCTCAGCGACAAGAATCTGCGGCGGGCGGGACTGGATTATCACGAGTACGCCCGTGTCGTCCGTCACGCCGACTGGGCCGCCTGCAAGGCGGCGCTGGCCGGACGACGTCTGTTCGCGATGACGACCCGGGGATCGGCCAATCTGTACGAAACGACGCTGCAGGAAAACGATGTCTTCGTCTTCGGCTGCGAAACCAGCGGCCTGCCGCCCGAAATCCGCGAGGAATTCGCCCCGGACCGTCGACTGCGCCTGCCCATGCTGCCGGGGCAGCGCAGCCTCAACCTGTCCAACGCTGCCGCCGTCACCGTTTTTGAAGCCTGGCGCCAGGCCGGCTTCCCGGGATCCGTTTAAGCGAGCTCTTCCTTGGGGTCGCGGGCCATCAACTGCTCAACAGCCTGCACTGCCGACATCCGGCCATCAAGCACGGCTGCCACGGCTGAACTGATCGGCATCTCGACACCAAGTTTGCCCGCCAGTTGATCAACCTCGCGGGCGGTATAGACACCCTCCGCGACATGGCCGAGTTCTTCGAGAATCTGCGGCAGCGACTTGCTCTGGGCCAGAGCCAACCCGACGCGACGATTGCGCGACAGATCGCCGGTGCAAGTCAGAATCAGGTCGCCCATGCCGGCCAGCCCCATGAAGGTCTCGCGCTGCGCACCGAGAGCGATGCCAAGACGGGCAATTTCGGCCAGGCCGCGCGTCATCAGCGCTGCCCGTGAATTCAGGCCAAGGCCGAGACCGTCGCAAACGCCGGTGGCGATGGCCAGCACGTTCTTGACGGCACCGCCCACCTCGACGCCGACCAGGTCATTATTGGCGTAAATACGCAGGCGAGTCGTGTGCAACTGCCGTGCCGCCTCACGAGCGAAAACCGCATCGTTGGCCGCCAGTGAAACAGCGGTCGGCTGCCCGGCCGCCACTTCCTCGGCAAAACTCGGCCCGGACAGGGCACCGCAAATGGTCTGCGATCCGAGGACATCAGTCACAACTTGATGCGGCAAACGGCCGCTGCCCGCCTCGAAGCCCTTGCACACCCAGAGCACCGGCAAGCGGCAATTCAAGGCTTTCAAGTGCTCCACCGTCGGCCGCAGGCCGGCAATCGGTGTCGCCACGATCAACAGATCGGCCCCGGCGACCGCCCCGGCGAAATCGGTCGATACCCGAACCGATGCAGGCAACCGGTAACCCGGGAAAAAACGGTGGTTTTCGCGCGTCGCTTGCAGATCAGCCGCGACATCCTCCTCGCGGGACCACAGCGTCACCTCATGTTTTCCGGCAAAGGCGATGGCGAGCGCGGTTCCCCAGGCGCCCGCCCCAAGCAGCGTTATCTTCATAAACCCCAGACCTGCGTCGCGCGGATATAGCCGGTCGCACCATCGCGATGGCGGACTTTGGCCCAGCCAGGCGAAGCCGGCTCGACAAACTCCACCGCCACCCATTTTTCCAATTCGGCGACGACCAGTGCTTCCGGCTTGTCGGACTGGCGGATTTCCGCAATCGGCGCGGTCACGACCAGGGTCCGCCGCTCGGCAAGTTGGCGCGCCTCGATCCAGGCGAGCGTCCCCTCCGCATCCCGCACCTTGAACCAGCCTTCAAGCCTGACAACAACTTCAACCGGCGTCTGCGCCTTGATCAGGTAAAGCTTCTTGCCGGCCTGCGACGGCGCATCGTAAAGGATGGCCGCCGGCACATTGACCGAGCGATAGTCGATGGCCAGCGCAGCACCGGCAGCGCCGACCAACGACAAGGCGAGCAGAGCGCGACGCCACATATTGGCCACGTTACTGGATGGAGGCTTCAGCCGGAGCGCCAGCCTGTTCCTGCAGGCGCTGCATATACATGCCTTCGAAATTGACCGGCTGCAGCACGATGGGCTGGAAGCCGGCACGCGTAACAGCATCCGACACTGCTTCGCGGGCATACGGGAACAGGATGTTCGGGCAGGCGACGGCAATCAATGGCTCCATCTGGTCTTCCGGCACGTTCTGGATGCGGAAGATACCGGCCTGACCGACTTCGACCAGGAAAACCGTCTTTTCGCCCACCTTGGCCGTCACAGTGATGGTCAGCACGACTTCGTATACACCCTCGCCGACGCCACGGCCGCTGGTATTGAGCTGGATGTTGATCTGCGGGGCCTCGCGCTCGAGGAAGATTTCCGGCGCATTCGGCACTTCAAGCGACAGGTCCTTGACGTAGAGCTTTTCGATACCGAAGACGGGTTGTACGTTTTGTTCCATGGTTTTGGTTTTCTTTCAGAGGTTGAATCGTTTCAGGTCAGCCTTCGAGCAGCGGCATCAGGCGGCCGGCCGCATCGAGTGCATGAAGATCGTCACAGCCACCCACATGGGTTTCGCCGATGAAGATTTGCGGCACAGTACGCCGCTGGGTTTTCAGCATCATTTCATCGCGCCGCTCCGGGTCGAGGTCGACCCGGACTTCCTCGATTTCGCTCACGCCACGCGCCTTCAGCAACTGCTTGGCGCGCACGCAATACGGACAAACCGCCGTCGTGTACATCAGCACACGAGCGCTCATTTGGCCTTGCTGCCTTTCTTGACCGGATAACCAGCGCCTACCCAGGCATCGATACCACCCGTCAGATTGAACAGCTTTTCGAAGCCCTGCTTCTTCAACTCGGCGCAAGCCTTGTTCGAGCGCATGCCGGAGGCGCAGCAGACGATGATCGGCTTGTCCTTGAATTTTTCAAGTTCGCCGATCCGTTCGGCCAACTTGGCGACGGGAATATTCTTCGCTTCCGGCAAATGCCCGGCAGCATATTCGTCCGGCTCGCGCACATCGACAATATGCGCGTCCTCACGATTAATCAGCAGCGTCGCCTCGCCCGGATTGACACCATTGCCAGAGGGACGGGCAAATGCCGGCCAAAGCAGCGACAGACCGCTGACGACAACCAACGCGATGAGCAGGACATTCTGGTTGATGAATTCCATCGGCATCGCTTACGCCTCCGTGCCGCAGAACACTTCGCGCATCATGCTGACCAGTTGCAGCGTGCGCTGGTCGCCGACGCGATAGAAAACGCGATTGGCATCCTTGCGGGTGACCAGCACGCCTTTCTCGCGGAGGATGGCCAGGTGCTGGGAAATGTTGCTCTGCGAGGTTCCCACTGCATCGACGATCTCCTGCACGCAGGCTTCCTGCTCGCCGAGCACGCAGAGGATTTTCAGACGCAATGGATGCGCGATGGATTTCAGCGCACGAGCAGCCAACTCGATGTGCTCCTGCTTGTCGATCAGGCTGAAGGAAGGTGTTTCCAAGATAAAACCTCGTTATCGATGAATGGCGCATTATAAAATAGCGATTTGCGTTTCGCTTAACCGAAATCAACCTGCGATGACCCTTGGCACATTCTTTCCCGGCGGGCGCCGCTCACTGCGCGCAGGCAAAAGGCTGACGGCAGCGCTGATTGCTGCCGTTTTCCTTGGCGCCCCGCCGGCCGAAGCCAAGCGCCCGGTCGCCGAAAAAAAACCTGCCCCGGAAGTTGCCGCGCCGGAGATCGCCGAAAAACAGGCCGATCTCGGCGAGCTACGCAGCAAAATCGACGGGCTACGCAAGGAATTGTCGGCCAGTGAGGAAAACAAGGCTGACGCTGGCGACCGCTTGCGCGAGTCCGAGCGCCAGATTTCCCGACTGCAACGGGAACTCAACGAGCTTAACGAACAGCGCACCCATTTGCAAAAAAAACTCCGCAACCTCGAACAGCAGTCGCAGGAACTCGGCGTCACGCTCGGCCAGCAACAGTCGCAACTGGAAAGGCTGCTCTACAAGCAATACCTGCGGGGCACGCCGGATTCGCTGCAATTGCTGCTCAACGGCGACGACCCGAACCAAATTGCCCGCGACCTGCATTACCTGTCGGCCATTGCCCTGACGCGTGCCGAACTGATGGGCGAAATCGCTGCGACGCTTGACCGCAAGAAGGCCCTCGCCGCCGACGCCAAGGAACGCAGCGCCGAACTGGCCGAAGTCGAGGCGGAACAACAGAAACGCCATGCCGACCTGCAAAAGCAGCGCGAGGAGCGCAAGGCACTGTTTGCCGAGCTGTCCAGCAAGGTCAAGGCTCAACGCAAGGAAATCGGCAACCTGCAGCAGAACGAAAAACGACTGACCAACCTGATCGACCGTCTGTCGAAGATTCTTGCCGCCCAGGCGGCACAAGCCGCTCGCGCCGCCGAGGCCGCACGCATGGCCGAAGCGAAGGCCGCTGCCGCGGCCCGCCAGAGGGAAAAGCGCCCGCCGGCCGGCGAGGAAAAGGAACCCACCCGACAGGCCACGGCGCCAGAACCATCGCGACCGCGCCAGGCCGAGGCGGAAAATCGCTATGAGCCGGCCCCCAGCGACGGCAGCTTCGCCCGCCAGCGCGGCAGCCTGCGCCTGCCAGTGCGCGGTGCCGTTTCCGGCCGCTTCGGCGCGCCACGCGACGGTGGCGGCACCTGGCGAGGTCTCTTTATCAAGGCCGCCTCTGGCAGCGAGGTCAAGGCCATCGCCGGTGGTCGCGTCGTCTTCTCGGAGTGGATGCGCGGCTTCGGCAATTTACTGATCGTCGACCACGGCAATGCCTATCTATCGATCTACGGCAACAACGATTCCCTGCTCAAACAGGTCGGCCAGGCCGTCAAGGGCGGCGAAACGGTAGCGACTGTCGGCAACAGCGGGGGCAATCCGGAATCCGGTTTATACTTTGAACTCCGCCACCAAGGGCAACCGATCGACCCGATGAAATGGGCAAGCTTGAAATGAGCAAAACGAAAACCATCAGTTTGACCGTCGGCGCGTTCGTCGCTGGCGCTCTCATCAGCCTCAACTTCCCGGCGATGGCCGACAAGGAAGTCAAACCCGGGCTGCCCATCGACGAACTGCGCACCTTCGCCGAAGTGTACAGCGCGATCAAACAGGGCTATGTCGAGCCGGTCGAAGACAAGAAGATGATCACCAATGCCATCTCCGGCATGCTCTCCAACCTCGACCCTCACTCGACCTACCTCGACGCCGATGCGTTCAAGGATCTGCAGGTCGGCACCCAGGGCGAATTCGGCGGACTGGGCATCGAAGTCGGCATGGAAGACGGATTGGTCAAAGTTATTTCCCCGATCGAGGACACGCCAGCCTTCAAGGCAGGCGTCAAGGCCGGCGACCTGATCTTCAAGCTCGACGACACACCGGTCAAGGGCCTGACCCTCTCGGAAGCCGTCAAGAAGATGCGCGGCAAACCGAAGACGCCGATCAAGCTGTCGATAATCCGCAAGGGCGAAACCAAACCGATCGAACTGACCCTGATCCGCGAAGTGATCAAGGTACAGAGCGTCAAGTCCAAGCTGGTCGAACCGGGTTACGGCTGGGTCCGCATTACGCAGTTCCAGGAAAACACCATCGCCGAACTGGCCAAGCATCTCTCCGGACTATACAAGGAGGGCAAACTGCAGGGGTTGGTGCTTGACCTCCGCAACGACCCGGGCGGCCTGCTCAACGGCGCCATCGGCGTTTCGGCTGCCTTCCTGCCGCCGGAGGTCAAGGTCGTGTCGACCGACGGTCGCACCGAGGATGCCAAGCAGGAATTCAAGGCACGCCCGCAGGACTACCTCCGCGGCAGCAAGGAAGACCCATTGAAGACGCTGCCGCCGGAAATCCGGAAAGTACCTATGATCGTCCTGGTCAATGGCGGCTCCGCTTCGGCCTCCGAGATCGTCGCCGGCGCCCTGCAGGATCACAAGCGCGCCATCGTCGTCGGTACGCAGACCTTCGGCAAGGGTTCGGTCCAATCCGTCCTGCCGCTGCCCGGCAACACTGCCATCAAGCTGACCACGGCCCGCTACTACACGCCGGAAGGTCGTTCGATCCAGGCCAAGGGCATCACGCCGGACATCGTCGTCGAGGAAACACCGAACGGGAACGGCGCCGCCATGCGCGTCCGTGAAGCGGACCTTGACCGCCACCTGAACAACGACCGCGAAAAGGAAGCTGCCGGCAAGGATGCTGCGAAACCCGACGCCAAGCCGCAGACCAAGACGCCGGCCAAACCCGGCAAGGAAAAGAATGGCAAGGAAGAAGGAGAAGATGACCTGCCGCAACGCCTGGAATATGCCAGCAAGGCCGACTACCAGTTCCAGCAGGCGCTGAATCTTCTCAAGGGTCTGCAGATCATGCAGAATAAAGCGCAATAGTTCATTGATCGGGAGGGATGATGGCCGACACAGACCTCAGGAAAAAGCGGGAGATTCAATTCTCCAAGTTCCCCCCGGGCCAGGTGCCCGAAGCGGCCGATGACCTGCAACACCTGGAGGCCGTCGAGGTTCAGCCCAAGTACGAGAAGCGCTCGCTTGGCGTGGCCTACGACCTCCAGCAGCATACGCTGCGGGAGCTTGACGAACATCTGATCGACAAGGGCTTTCACCTCGACAACACCTTGTTCACCAAGCTGACGCGGGCGCTGATCTACTACGTCGAAGAAACCCAGCTGCACAACATCGGCGCCCCCGAAAAGCGGATCAAGCGCTCGGCGCAGGAAGCCTACGTCAAGGCCTGGGAACATCACCCGCACGGCGACCACGACGACACGCCGCCCGAGTGGCGGGAATACAAATAGTTGTAAGTCGATAGTCGCTAGTTGTTAGCAACAGACCCACCTACCGACTAGCTACTAATATCTACCGACTACATGACCGACGACCAATTACTCCGCTATAGCCGCCACATCCTGCTCGACGCTCTCGGCATCGAGGGCCAGACGCGCCTGTTGGCGGCGCACGCCCTGGTCATCGGGGCTGGGGGCCTCGGTTCGCCGGCGGCGCTTTACCTGGCTTCGGCCGGCATCGGAAAGATCACGCTGGTCGATGACGACACGGTCGATTTCACCAACCTGCAGCGCCAGATCATGCATACCCAGGCGCGCGTCGGCATGCCGAAGGCGAAATCCGGGCAGCAGGCGATGGCCGAGATCAATCCTGACATCGAGATCGTGCCGCTGCAGCAACGGCTTTCCGGCGCCGCACTGGACGAGATGGTGGCCAGCGCCGATGTCGTGCTCGACTGCTCGGACAATTTTGCGACGCGTCATGCGATCAATCGCGCCTGCGTTCACCACCGCAAGCCGCTGGTATCCGGTGCGGCCATCCGTTTCGACGGGCAGATCAGCGTTTACGACCTGAGCCGCGACGATTCGCCGTGCTATCACTGCCTGTTCCCGGAAGGTAACGATGTCGAGGAGGTGCGCTGCGCGGTGATGGGTGTCTTTGCGCCGCTGACCGGCATCATCGGCACCATGCAGGCAGCGGAAGCCCTGAAGGTGGTTGCCGGCATCGGTGAAGCGCTGACCGGGCGGCTGCTGCTGCTCGACGCCCTGTCGATGGAATGGAACACCATCCGTTTCCGCAAGGACGCCGGCTGCGGCGTGTGCGGGCCTAACGGAGACGCGCGATCAGGCGAATATCTTCGCCGACCTGACGCAGATCGCGAATCTGCAGGCGGCGCCTGTCGTCTAGGGTAGTCAGTTCCGGCAGGTTGAACAGACCGCTGGCGTCGTGGCCGATCAGGCAGGGCGCCAGATAGAGCAGCAGTTCATCGACCAGCCCTTCGCGCAGCAAGGACCCGTTCAGTTTGAAGCCAGCTTCGGCGTGCACTTCGTTGATGCCGCGCTGCGCCAGCAATTCGAGCAAGGCCTTCAGATCGACCTTGCCGGCGGGATTTTTCAGAATTTCGACGAAATTTCCGGCCGACCGTAGCATTTGGATTTTTTCGGCATTTTCGGTCGCGCCGACCACCAGCACCCCGCCATTCTGCAGAATGCGCGCCGTCATCGAGATCTCGAAGCGGCTGTCGACAACCACGCGCAGCGGCTGGCGGGTCGTTTCGACATCGCGCACCAGCAGTTGCGGATCGTCGTCGCGCACCGTGCCGATGCCGGTCAGGATGGCGCAGGCCCGGGCCCGCCAGGCATGGCCATCGCGCCGCGCATCCGGCCCGGTAATCCACTGGCTGACGCCGTTGTTCAGCGCAGTCTTTCCATCCAGGCTGGCCGCTGCCTTCAGGCGCAGCCAGGGCCGGCCGCGAGTCATTCGCGACACGAAACCGATGTTCAGTTCGCGCGCCTCGTTTTCCAGCAAACCGACCGCCGTATCGATGCCGGCCGCCTGTAGTAAGGCGAGGCCCTTGCCGGCGACCAGTGGATTGGGGTCACTCATCGCCGCCACGACACGCGAGACCCCCGCTGCGATCAAGGCTTCGGCGCAGGGCGGCGTGCGGCCATGATGGCTGCACGGTTCCAGCGTCACATAGGCGGTGGCGCCCCTCGCCTTGGTGCCCGCAGCGCGCAGGGCATGGACTTCGGCATGTGGCTCGCCAGCTTTTTCGTGCCAACCTTCGCCGACGATTTCGCCATTCTTGACCAGCACACAGCCGACCCGCGGATTGGGCGCGGTCGTCCACAGCCCGCGCTCGGCCAGTTGCAGGGCGCGGGCCATCATGCCGTGGTCGACGGCCGTGAAGCTCATTTTTTCTTGGAGGTGCTGGAGGAAGCGGGCGAAACTTCGCGGATGGCCTTGGAAAAGGCATCGACGTCTTCGAAATTGCGATAGACCGAGGCGAAGCGGATGTAGGCCACCTTGTCGAGCTTCTTCAGCTCGCGCATGACCAACTCGCCCAACTGCTGCGTGCTGACTTCGCGCTCACCGGCCGACAGCAGTTTTTCCTCGATATCGGCGACGGCAGCATCGACCGATTCGATCGACACCGGCCGCTTGCGTAGCGCCAGCTCCAGGCTGGCACGCAGCTTGGCCCGGCTGAACTCTGTACGCAGGCCGTTCTTCTTGACCACCTGCGGCAGCTGGATTTCGGCCCGTTCGTAGGTTGTGAAACGCTTGTCGCAGGCGTTGCACTTTCTGCGACGGCGGACGACGTCACCATCGTCGTTCAGACGGGTATCGGCAACCGCCGTGTCTTCAGTGCCGCAGAAAGGACATTTCATAGCTGTTAGCTGCGAGGAGTTAGGATCGAGTGAGCCTTTACTAGCAGCTCGATCCTGAATCCTCGATCCTTATGCCCCGTATACCGGGAAGCGCTTGCACAGCGCCGACACCTTCTCGCGAACAGTCGCTGCGACGGCTTCGTCGTTCGGCGCCTCGAGCACGTCGGCGACCAGATGGGCGATCTGTTCGGCTTCGATCTCGGTGAAGCCGCGCGTCGTCATGGCCGGAGAGCCGATGCGGATACCGGAGGTGACGAAGGGCTTCTGCGGATCGTTCGGGATGCCGTTCTTGTTGACCGTGATGTGGGCGCGGCCAAGGGCGGCTTCGGCGTCCTTGCCGGTGATGTTCTTGGCACGGAGGTCGAGCAGGAAGACGTGGCTCTCGGTACGGCCGGAAACGATGCGCAGGCCACGCTCTTCGCCGAGCACGCGGGCCATGACGCGGGCGTTGTTGATGACCTGTTCCTGATAGTTCTTGAACTCCGGCGTCGCGGCCTCCTTGAAGGCGACCGCCTTGGCGGCGATCACGTGCTCCAGCGGGCCGCCTTGCAGGCCGGGGAAGATCGCAGAGTTGAGGGCCTTTTCGTGCTCAGCCTTCATCAGGATCACGCCGCCGCGCGGGCCGCGCAGGGTCTTGTGCGTGGTCGAGGTGACGACGTCGGCGAAGGGCACCGGGTTCGGGTAGAAACCGGCAGCAATCAGCCCGGCGTAGTGGGCCATGTCCACCCAGAAAATGGCGCCGACTTCCTTGGCGATCTTGGCGAAACGTTCCCAGTCGATACGCAGGGCGTAGGCCGAGGCACCGGCAACGATGATCTTCGGCTTGTGCTCGCGGGCCAGCGCTTCCATGCGCGGGTAGTCGATTTCTTCCTTCTCGTTCAGGCCGTAGGAAACGACGTTGAACCACTTGCCGGACATGTTGAGCGGCATGCCGTGGGTCAGGTGGCCGCCCTCGGCGAGGCTCATGCCCATGATCGTATCGCCCGGCTTGGCGAAGGCCATCAGCACGGCCTGGTTGGCCTGCGAGCCGGAATTCGGCTGGACGTTGGCGGCATCGGCACCGAACAGCTTCTTCAGGCGGTCGATGGCGATCTGCTCGGTGATATCGACGTACTCACAGCCACCGTAGTAGCGCTTGCCAGGATAGCCTTCGGCGTACTTGTTGGTCAGCTGGGAGCCCTGGGCTTCCATGACGGCCTTGCTGACGTAGTTTTCCGACGCGATCAGTTCGATGTGGTCTTCCTGACGCTGGTTCTCGGCCTCGATGGCCTTCCAGAGTTCAGGGTCAACTTTTGCCAGGGTGTCTTTCGCGGAAAACATGGGGAATGCCTCAAGCCATTGAAAAGGGGTCGGATTTTATCACGCCGGAAGCTCGTCGAGGGCGCCCGGCTCCAGATGGTCGGTTTCGGCCCATGATTCCAGGCTCCACGAGCCATCGACCGTAGCAATCCAGTTGATGCCGGCATTGGGGATCAGGAAATCGCGTGGCGTTTCCAGGGAATTGCCACGCACGAAGCGGTTGATGATGTCGAGCACACCGCCGTGCAGGACGACGGCGACGATCCCTCCCGCATGCCGGGCCGCGATTTCCTCCAATTTGCCGGTCACGCGCTTGAACATGGCGAGCAGGCTTTCGCCATTCTCGAAGTCGTAATCGGCGTTACGCCCCTCAAAAGCCGCATAGCCAGCCGGATGCCGGATCTTCGCCTCGTCGTAGGTCAGCCCCTCGAACACCCCGTAGCGACGTTCGCGCATCTCGGGCGTCGGCACCGGATCAAGGCCAAGTTCGTGGCCAATGGCTTGCGCCGTGGTCCAGGCCCGTTTGAGATCGCTGCTGTAGAGCGCCATAATCCCGCTATGCTTCAGCCAGCGCCCGGCAGCAACCGCCTGCCGGAGGCCGGTTTCGTTGAGGCCGATGTCGATCTGCCCCTGGATGCGCCGTTCGGCATTCCACTCGGTCTCGCCGTGGCGCACCAGGCAGATGCGCGTGGGCTGGCGTGTAGGGATTTCCACCATTTTTTGTCGTTCGCCTTCGCTGTAAATTGAAAGCCTTGGGATTTTCCATTTAACCCCGGCCACATTTAGAAGCTGGGAATTCTATCAACCGAGGAGGACTTTTCGTGACCCTTCTGCTCAAGCTCTCGCAGCTGATCGACTGGCTCAATGAGCGTGTCGCCAGGGGCGCTTTCTGGCTGGTGCTGGTGATGACCATCATCTGCGCCGCCAACGCCAGTTATCGCTTTATTTTCAACGACAGTTCGAATGGCCTGCTGGAAATCCAGTGGTACCTGTTCGCTGCTGTTTTCCTGCTTTGCTCGCCTTACACGCTGCAAAGAAATGAGCACGTACGCATCGACGTGCTGTCCGGCAAGCTGTCACCGCGCGGTCTGGCCGTCATCGACATCATCGGTACCGTGTTCTTCCTGCTGCCGATGGTCGTCACTGTGCTCTGGCTGTCGCTGCCGCTGGTTGCCGAGTCGTACAAGATCCAGGAAATGTCGTCCAACGCCGGCGGCCTGATCCGCTGGCCGGTCAAGGTTCTGCTCCCGATCGGCTTCACGCTGCTCGCCCTGCAGGGCATTTCCGAACTGATCAAGCGTTTCGCCTTCCTGGCCGGGATGATCGACGACCCGAACCACAAGGACAAAGGCCCGACGGCCGAAGAAGAACTGGCCGCCGCCATTGCCGCCGCCAAAGCCAAGGAGGCCAAATAATGGAATGGATCATCGCCAATATGGCGCCGCTGATGTTCGGCTCCCTCGTCGTCTTCCTCCTTTTCGGCTACCCGGTCGCCTTCGCGCTGGCCGCCAACGGCATCGTCTTCGGTCTGCTCGGCATCGAGCTCGGCCTGCTCACGCCTGCGCTGTTCCAGGCACTGCCTGAGCGCATCTTCGGGATCATGGCCAACGACACGCTGTTGGCCATCCCCTTCTTCACCTTCATGGGACTCATCCTCGAACGATCGGGCATGGCCGAGGATCTGCTCGACACCATCGGCCAATTGTTCGGTCCGCTGCGTGGCGGCCTGGCCTATGCGGTAATTTTCGTCGGCGCCCTGCTCGCCGCAACGACTGGCGTGGTGGCAGCCTCGGTCATCTCGATGGGCTTGATCTCCCTGCCCATCATGCTGCGCTACGGTTACGACAAGAAGCTGGCCTGCGGCGTCATCGCCGCCTCCGGTACGCTGGCCCAGATCATCCCGCCGTCGCTGGTGCTGATCATCATGGCCGACCAGTTGGGCAAGTCGGTCGGCGACATGTACGAAGGCGCGATGATCCCGGGTCTGGTGCTGACCGGCCTTTATGTCGGCTACGTCGCCATCCTCTCGATCCTGAAGCCCAACGCCTGCCCGGCCCTGCCGCCGGAAGCCCGCTCGCTTCGCGGACTCAAGCTGATGGTCCGGGTGCTGACGACGCTGGTCCCGCCGCTGGTGCTAATCTTCCTGGTCCTCGGCACCATCTTCCTCGGCATCGCGACGCCGACCGAAGGCGGCGCCATGGGTGCCGCCGGCGCCCTGATCCTGGCCGTTGCCCGCAAGCGCCTCGATTTCAAGTTGCTCAAGCAGGCCATGGAGACCACCGGCAAGCTGTCGTCCTTCGTGATCTTCATTCTCGTCGGCTCGACGGTATTCGGTTTGATCTTCCGCGGCGTCAATGGCGACCTGTGGGTCGAACACCTGCTGCTCTCGCTGCCCGGCGGCCAGGTCGGCTTCCTGATCGTGGTCAACCTGCTGGTCTTCCTGCTCGCCTTCTTCCTCGACTTCTTCGAGCTCTCCTTCATCATCGTGCCGCTGCTGGCGCCGGTGGCGGACAAACTGGGCATCGACCTGGTCTGGTTCGGCGTGCTGCTCGCGGTCAACATGCAGACTTCGTTCATGCATCCCCCGTTCGGCTTCGCGCTGTTCTACCTGCGCTCGGTCGCCCCGGCCTCGGTCAAGACGACGGACATCTACTGGGGTGCCATTCCCTTCGTCTGCATCCAGATCATCATGGTCGCGCTGATCATCATCTTCCCGAACATCGTCAGCTACGGCGACGAGGCGCAGAAGGAACAGCAGCGCTTGGAGAAGGAAGGCAAGGCCCCCGCCGCTGCCGATCTCGAATCGCTGATGACACCTGCGGATGAGGACAAGCCGGACGCAAGCAGTTCGGATGAGGACAAGGCCTCTGCCGAATTGCTGAAGAACCTGCAAAGCGATAGCAAATAGGCGTCCCTCGCCTAAACTTCAAGCGGGGCACTGCCCCGCTTTTTTTCGCCTGTCTATCGGGAAAATAGCCAAGCGCAATTGGCGAATTCGCCATGTCCGGCGCATTATTCAAGCCATGGAACCCAGCTTTTTCTTGACCATAAGGAGACCACCATGGATATCGGCATCACCAAGAAAGATCGCGAAAAAATCGCCGAAGGATTGTCCCGCCTGCTGGCAGATTCGTTCACTCTCTACCTGAAGACGCACAATTTCCACTGGAATGTCACCGGCCCGATGTTCAACACACTGCACGTAATGTTCATGGACCAATACACCGAGCTGTGGAATGCGCTGGATCTGATCGCCGAGCGTATTCGCGCGCTGGGCGTCGCCGCCCCCGGTACTTACCGTGAATTCGCCAAGCTGACGGTGATCAAAGAAAGCGAAGGCAAGGTATCGGCCGAAGACATGATCAGACAACTGGTCGCCGGGCAGGAAGCCGTAACCAAGACGGCGCGCGGACTGTTCCCGCTGGTCGACAAGGTGGGCGACGAGCCGACCGCCGACCTGCTGACACAGCGCATGCAGATTCACGAGAAGAACGCCTGGATGCTGCGCAGCCTGCTGGAAGCCTGAAACACCTTCGGATAAAAAAGGCCCGCGAACGAGTCGCGGGCCTTTTTCATTTTTGTGCCATTTTTGGGGCCGACCGTAGCATTTGCTATTTGCCGGTCTGCAGGAAGCCATCCATGCGTCTTTCCGCCAGACTGAACCAGGCGGCCTGGGTGCGCCGGTATTTGTCATACTCGACGTAAATTTTCTTGAAGGCCGGGTTCTTGGCCGCCTCGTCGGCATAGAGGTCAGCCGCCGACTGGGCGCTGGCCTTGAGGATTTCGGATGAAAACTCCTTGACCTTGACGCCAGCCTGCATCAGCCGGGCCAGGGCTGTCGGATTCTTGTGATCGTACTCGGCGGCCATCGTGACATTCGCCTCGTAGGCTGCCGCTTGGAACGCTTCCTGGTATTCCTTCGGCAATTTGGCCCATTCTGCCTTGTTCACAAAGAAATGGATGACTGGACCCGGCTCCCACCAACCGGGGTAATAGTAGTTGCTGGCCACCTTGTAAAAACCCAGTTTCTCGTCGTCGTACGGGCCTACCCATTCGGCGGCATCGATGGTTCCTTTCTCCAGCGCCGGATAGATGTCGCCACCGGCAATCTGCTGCGGCACGACGCCAAGAGAGGAAAAAACTGACCCGCCCAGGCCAGCGATGCGCATCTTGATCCCCTTCAGATCGGCCACGGTATGCACTTCCTTGCGCCACCAACCGCCCATCTGGGTGCCGGTATTGCCGCCGGCGAACGAAATCACGTTGTAGTTGGCATAGAACTCGTCGAGCAGTTGTTGGCCGCCCCCGAAGTAGATCCACGCATTCATCTGGCGCGCGGTCATGCCGAACGGGATGGACGTGCCGAAGCCGAAGGTCTTGTCCTTGCCGACGTAATAGTAGGAACAGGTATGACAGCACTCGACCGTCCCTTGCTGGACGGCATCGAGCGCCTGCAGGCCGGGAACGATCTCGCCGGCCGGGAAGACGCGAATATCGAACTTGCCGCCAGTCATCGCACGCAGCCGGTTGGCCAGCACATCGGCAGCGCCGTGGATGGTATCCAGACTCTTCGGGAAGCTGGAAGTGAGACGCCACTTGATTTCAGGCAACCCTCCCCGGACCGCCGGGGCGCCGGAAACAGACTTCCCGGCCTCTTCATTCTTCCCGCAGGCCGCCAGTGACAGTGCTGCTGCACCCGCAGAAGCCTTGGCCAGAAAATCACGACGTTGCATGTTGTCTCCTTGTCGATGTTGATGAACGAACCCCCGAAGGGATGAGGGATTCTTGATCAATTCCGGCCGGTTGGCTAGAGGAGAAACAGCATCTTGTCATGCCTGCAGCGAGCTCCCATGAAAAAGGCGGGGTCACCTTTCGGTGCCCCGCCTGCAGTCGGTGACTGGGTAATGCTGGTCAGCGATGCGCCAGGTTGAACTGGTCCATCGGCATTTCCGCCACGGCGAACCAGGCGCGCTGATTCTTGGCGTACTTGCTGTACGAGTCGTAGATCTTCTTGAAGGCCGGATTCTTGGCGGCTTCGTCGGCGTAAAGCTGCTGTGCCGACTTGTAGGCCGCTTCCATGATTTCCTTAGAGAAGGTACGCAGCTTGACGCCATTCTGCAGCAACTTGGCCAGTGCGATCGGGTTCTTGTGATCGTACTCGGCAGTCATCGTCACATTGGCTTCGGCGGCGGCACAAGCGAAGGCAGCCTGGTATTCCTTCGGCAGCTTGTCCCATTCCTTCTTGTTGACGAAGAATTCCAGGCAGGTGCTCGGCTCCCACCAGCCCGGGCCGTAGTAATTCTTGGCGACCTTGTAGAAGCCCAGCTTCTCATCGTCGTACGGACCAATCCACTCAGCAGCGTCGATCGTGCCCTTCTCCAGCGCCGGGTAGATGTCACCGGCAGCAATCTGCTGCGGCACGACGCCGAGCGGCGTCAGCACGGCGCCACCCAGGCCGCCGATACGCATCTTGACGCCCTTGAGGTCGGCGACGCTCTTGACTTCCTTGCGCCACCAGCCGCCCATCTGGCAGCCGCTGTTGCCGCCAGCGAAGGAGACACAGTTGTAGCCGGCATAGAATTCGTCCAGCAACTGCTGGCCGCCGCCCTGATACATCCAGGCGTTGGTCTGGCGGGCATTCATGCCGAACGGGATGCAGGTGCCGAAGGCAAAGGTGCGATCCTTGCCGACGTAGTAGTAGGAGGCGGTGTGGCAGCACTCGACGGTGCCCTGCTGGACAGCGTCCAGCGCCTGCAGACCGGGAACGATTTCACCGCCCGGGAAGACGCGGATGTCGAACTTGCCGCCGGTCAGTTCGCGCAAGCGATTGGCCAACTGTTCGGCGCCGCCGAAAATGGTGTCCAGGCTCTTAGGGAAGCTGGAAGTCAGGCGCCATTTGATGCTCGGCAGATCGGCGGCGATCGCCGGTGCGGCGAGGGTGGCAGCGGCACCTGCGGCAGCGCCGATGGAAGCCTTTTTCAGAAAATCACGACGTTGCATCTTGTCTCCTTCAGAAATTATTGGGAACGCCAGAGTGGTACGAATTCATTCTGGCCAAATCCCCGACGAAGGAGAATTGCGGAAAACCCTAATAACGGCGATCAGTCCCCCGCCACCGTCATCCGGTCGATCATGATCGACCCGGTCTGCTTGGTGCCGCGCACCTGCACATCGTTGCCGACCGCGACGATGCCGGCCAGCATGGCTTTCAGATTGCCGGCGATGGTGATCTCCTCGACCGGATAGGCGATCTTGCCGTTTTCGATCCAGTAGCCGGCAGCGCCGCGCGAGTAGTCGCCGGTCACGTAGTTGATGCCCTGGCCAAGCAGCTCAGTAACCAGCAGGCCGCGCCCCATGCGGGCGATCAGGCCGGCGAGGTCATATTCGCCGGGCTGGATGATCAGGTTGTGGCTGCCGCCGGCGTTGGCCGTCGTCTGCATGCCCAGCTTGCGGGCGGTGTAGGTGCTGAGGAAATAGCCCTGCAGCACGCCGTCGGTCACCACCTCGCGGTCGCGGGTCGCGACGCCATCGCTGTCGAAGGAGGCACTACCCAGGCCGCAGGGGATATGCGGCCGTTCAGAAATCTGGATGAACTCCGGCATGATCCGCTTGCCAAGTTGATCGAGCAGGAAGGACGACTTGCGATAGAGTGCCCCACCGCTGGCGGCATGGACCAAACTACCGAGCAGACCGCCGGCCAGCGGCGCTTCGAAGATGACCGGGAATTCGCCGGTCTTGACCTTGCGCCCGCCGAGCCGGGCGACGGCGCGTTCGGCAGCGATCCGGCCGACCTGTCCCGGCGCGTCGAGGCGGCGGGCATTGCGGTGGGTGGTGTACCAGTCGTCGCGCTGCATGGCGTCCTGCTCGCCGGCGATGACCGAGCACGAAATGTAGTGGCGCGAAGTCGGGTAGCCGCCCATGAAGCCGAGGCTGTTGGCGGAGACAAAATGCGCCTGCTGCGTCGAAATCGAAGCGCCTTCCGAATTGCTGACCAACGGGCTGGCGTCAAACGCTGCCTGCTCGCACAGCCGCGCCGTTTCGATGGCGTCCTCGACCGTCAAGTCCCAGGGATGGTACAGATCGAGATCGGGACAGTCCTTGGCCATCAACGCGGCATCGGCCAGGCCGGCGCAGTCGTCCTCGGCTGTGAAGCGGGCGATATCGAGCGCGGCCTCGACTGTTTCACGCAGCGCCTGCGCCGAAAAATCGGAAGTGCTGGCGTAGCCCTTGCGCTGACCCGAGTAGATGGTGATGCCGATACCCTTGTCGCGGTTGAACTCGATGGTTTCAACCTCGTCGCAGCGCACCGTCACCGACTGGCCGAAGCCCTCCGAAACATCGACCTCGCAGGCCGTTGCGCCCTTGGCATTGGCGTGTTTCAGCACATCCTCGGCAAGTTGCTGCAGGGCGGCGAAGGGGTAGGAAAATGCGGCGGTGTCTGACATGGAAGCGGCGTCTGGGCAGGAAAGTCGCTATCATAACAGCCCGCTATCGCCCGCCCGTTAAGAGCACCCCATGCACGAAGAAGATTTCACCGAAGACACCGGCCGCCCCTCGAAGACCAAGAAGAAGGAGGCGATGCACGAGTTGCGCGACCTCGGCGCCGAACTGGTCGAGCTGTCGGTCGGCCAGTTGAAGCGGATCAAGCTGCCGGAAAACATCTACGATGCGGTGCGCGAATGCCAGAAAATCACTGCACACGGCGCCCGTCGGCGGCAGGTGGCCTACCTAGGAAAGCTGATGCGCGGTGTCGACGACGAGCCGATCCGCGCCGGGCTGGCCATGTTGCGCGGCGAGTCGTCGGCCGAAACGGCCCGCCTGCATCGCCTCGAACGTTTCCGCGTGCGCCTGCTCGAAGACGAAGCGGTGCTCGCCGAAATCGCCGCCCTGTGGCCGGCCGTCGATCTCCAGCACCTGCGTACGCTGCGCCGCAATGCGCTGAAGGAACAGGAAAATAACAAACCGCCGAAGAATTTCCGCGCCATCTTCCAGGTCCTGCAGGAACTGGACAAGCAGGGAACGCCAGCCCCGGAGGAAGCAGACAATGAATGAAGAACTCGTCATCGGACTGGTCTCGATCAGCGACCGCGCCTCAACCGGCGTCTATGAAGACAAGGGCATCCCGGCCCTGCAGGAATGGCTTTCCAGCGCGCTGACCACGCCGTGGCGCGCCGAGACGCGGCTGATCGCCGACGACCGGGAGACCATTGAAAACACCCTCATTGAACTGGCCGACCGTAGCATTTGCCACCTGATCCTGACCACCGGCGGCACCGGCCCTGCCCTGCGCGATGTCACACCGGAAGCCACGCTGGCCGTCGCCGACAAGGAAATGCCAGGCTTCGGCGAGGAAATGCGGCGGATCAGCCTGAACTTCGTGCCGACCGCCATCCTGTCGCGCCAGGTCGCCGTGATCCGCAAACAGGCGCTGATCATCAACCTGCCCGGCCAGCCGAAGTCGATCAAGGAAACGCTGGAAGGCGTCCGCAACCCGGACGGCTCGGTTGCCCACGTCGGCATCTTCGCCGCCGTACCCTATTGCATCGACCTGATCGGCGGCCCCTACATGGAAACCGACGAGACTGTGATCAAGGCCTTCCGGCCGAAGTCGGCGATCCGGGTGAAAAGTTAGTTATAGCCGATAGCCTTTAGCAAAAGCAGAGGGCGCCACAGCGCCCCCCCAACTTCGCTAACAACTACCGACTAACCACTAACAACTACCCCAGAACGCTCTGCCGATAGCGGGCGATCTCGTAATCGCCCGTCTGCTCGACCAGCGCCACCGGCGACAGCAGGAAACGCCGGCCGTCGCTGGCATATTCGAGGCTTTCACGCAGATCGAAGGTGGACGGTGGCAGAACGACGCGCAGCTCGTCGGCCGAATTACTGTCCAGCAGCAAGAGCGCCGGCACCCCGGCCACTGCCGCATAGCTGGACGCCGCCCGCACTCTTAGTTCGGCCGAAACCACCTGCCGGGCCAGCACCTGGATGCCGACCCGGGCATCGCTTTCCGTCTCGCGGTGGCAGCGCCTGATGACACCGACCAGCCAGTTTTCGCCGCCTTCCGGTTGCATGGCGATCAGCGCGCCAACGCGCAACCATTCTTGTGGAACATTGCCCAAGACCGCGCCAAAGCCACCGCGACTGACGTTCTCGACGACCCAGCTTTCCATCTGCAATCCCGCCGGCCGGCCGCCGAACTCGCCTGAAAAGACGACAAAAGCGTTGACCAGCCCGTGCAGCACCGACATTCGGTGCTTGACGCGATGTCGGTCGTGCTGGCGCTGCGGCGGAATCGGCGCCAGATAGGCGGTCAGGTGGCGCAGCACGCGCACCAGCAATTTGGCCGGGTAGGCTGCGCCCAGACTGATCTCGGCCGGTACATCGCCGCCGCGTTCCAGTCCGTCGAGCATGGCCAGCATTTCGTCATACGCTGTTCCCGGCTTGATGAAACGCTGCGTTCGCTCCGCCTTCGCCGGCATCCTCGCCAGGCGCTGCGGCGGCTGCGCCAAGCTCAGATCGGACCAATAGACGCTGTCCATCAAGGCTTTTTCGGTATAGACGAATCCCGGCAGAAAATGGGCGATCAGTCGTTCGGCCACCTCGATTTCCACCGGCAGCAGACTGTCCAGCGACGCCGCCTGAAACAGCATGACCTTCTGGTATTCCTGCACCGGCGTGGTCATTCCGCTCCTACCCGGCAAGGCCACTGCCTTGTCATCGACGTCAGCCGCCTCGGCCGCCAGCAATGCCGTCCCCAGGCGACGCCAGAGTTCGCCGCGCAGCGGGCCGTAATGGAACTGCTCCCACTTGAGCATGCACCCCAGAGCGGCAATCAGGCGCACGGTCAGTAGAGGCAGGGCCGTCTTCGCCACCGCTCCGGTACTCGGTTTGTCGCTAACGGCTTTCAGGCAACGTTCATAGGCGTCAGCCAGCAGCGTCCAGAACCCGTAGTTGATTGACCACAAGCGCCTTTCTTCCGATTTCGACAGACGAGCGGTATAAAAATATTCCTGCGACAGGCGCCTCAGATGCGGCGCGGCCACTTCTTCAAATTGTTGCAGCACGTCGTACAAACGACCCGCCGGAAAATCCGCGACGCCAGCCAGCGATTCCAGCCAGCCGGCAATTTCATCGAGCGCCTTGAAGGCGTTATCCCTGGGCAACTCGCTCAGCACCTTGCGCAGTTCGCGCGCATCGGCCAGCGGATGCTCCGATTTCTGCGCGAACAGTCCGCCCAGATTGGCTACCTTATTGAGCACGTCTCCTCCGTGAAGCAATTTATTTTTTTACAGTCTAAACCGATCTCGGCCGATCAACCGTGAGCAATTTGGCGATCCCGTCCGATCAGCCTGTCCGCCGCATGGCGCCCCGATCCAATCGCCATTAAAATACCCCGTTCATTCGACCCTCCGGATTCGCCAAGCGATGCAGCCCTATCTCGACCTGATGCGCCACGTGCTGGACAACGGCCACGACAAATCCGACCGTACCGGCACCGGCACGCGCTCGGTCTTCGGCTGGCAGATGCGCTTCGATCTGAACCGCGGCTTTCCGATGATGACCACCAAGAAGCTGCACCTGAAGTCCATCGTCCATGAACTGCTGTGGTTTCTGCAGGGCGACACCAACATCAAGTACCTGCAGGACAACGGGGTCAAGATATGGGACGAATGGGCCGACGAAAACGGCGACCTCGGCCCGGTCTACGGCAAACAGTGGCGCCGCTGGGAAACGCCGGACGGCCGCCTGATCGACCAGATCAGCCAACTGGTCAATAGCCTGAAGAACAACCCCGATTCGCGGCGCCACATTGTTTCCGCCTGGAACCCTGGCGACGTGGACAGCATGGCCCTGCCGCCCTGTCACTGCCTGTTCCAGTTCTACGTCGCCGGCGGCAAACTCTCTTGCCAGCTCTACCAGCGCAGCGCCGACATCTTCCTCGGCGTGCCGTTCAACATCGCCTCCTACGCCCTGCTGACCATGATGCTGGCCCAGGTCTGCGGCTACCAGCCCGGGGAGTTCGTCCATACCTTCGGCGATGCGCACATCTATTCCAACCATTTCGAACAGGCCCGGTTGCAGCTCTCCCGCGAACCGCGGGCGCTGCCCACCATGTGGATCAATCCCGAAGTGAAGGACATCTTCGCCTTCCGATTCGAAGACTTCCGCCTCGACGGCTACGATCCGCATCCGCATATTGCGGCGGCGGTCGCCGTCTGAACATGCAGGTGCCGCTCCGTCCCGCCTGGCTCGCGCTGGCCGAACACGCCCGCAGCATCAAACACCGCCACCTGCGCGAACTGTTCGCGGCCGACCCGGCGCGCTTTGAGCACTTTTCGCTGCACCACGGCCCCTTGCTGCTCGATTTTTCGAAACAGCGCCTGGGCCAGCCGACCATGAACCTGCTGCACCAGCTGGCCGAACAGGCCGGATGGCGGAACTGGATGGACCGGATGCGCGCCGGCGAGCCGATCAACCACACCGAAGGCCGCGCGGTCAGGCATGCCGACCTGCGCGCCGGCGCCGCCTCGCCGCCGGAAGTCAAAGCCGTGCTGGAACGGATGGCCCGATTTTGCGAACAGATCCACACCGGCAACTGGCGCGGCTTTTCCGGCGAGCGGATCACCGACGTCGTCAATATCGGCATCGGCGGCTCCGATCTCGGGCCGCGGATGGCCGTCCATGCGCTGGCTGCCTTCGAGCAGCCGGACATCAGCGTCCACTTCGTGTCCAATCTCGACAGCGCCGATCTGGCCAGCACACTGACCCGCCTGAACCCGCGCAGCACGCTGTTCATCGTCGCCAGCAAGACCTTCACGACGCTGGAAACGATGGCCAACGCCCATACTGCGCGCAGCTGGATACGGGCCGCCGCCAACGACGAGCAGGCCATTGCCCGCCATTTCGTCGCTGCCTCGACCAACCTGGCAGCGACGGCCGAATTCGGCATCGCCCCGGAAAACGTCTTCGAATTCTGGGACTGGGTCGGCGGGCGCTTCTCGCTGTGGTCAGCGATTGGCCTGCCGATCGCACTGGCCGTCGGCTTCCGCAATTTCGAGCGACTGCTGGCCGGCGCCCACGACATCGACGAGCACTTCTTCAATACCCCGGCCGAAGCCAACCTGCCGCTGACCATGGCCCTGATCGCGTTGTGGAACACCAATTTCCTCGACGCCCACAGTCACGGCGTCTTTCCGTACAGCCATTCGCTGGCCTTGCTCCCCTCGCACCTCCAGCAATTGGAGATGGAAAGCAACGGCAAGCGCGCCAATCGCGACGGACTGGCGGTCGATTACCCGACCAACCCGATTCTCTGGGGTGAGGCCGGGACCAACGGCCAGCACTCGTTCTTCCAGTTGCTGCACCAGGGCGGCGCGCTGGTCGCCAGCGATTTCATCGCGCTCGGCAAATCCGATTTCCCACTACCCGGGCACCACAGCGGCCTGCTGGCCAGCTGCCTGGCCCAGTCGTCGGCGCTCGCCTTCGGGCAAACCGTCGAGGAAGCGCGCGCCGCCGGCATTCCGGAACACCTGCTGCCCTTCCGGCGCTTTCCCGGCAACCAGCCGTCGTCCACGCTGATCCTGCCCGAACTGACACCTTTCACACTCGGCCAGCTGATCGCACTTTACGAGCACAAGGTGTTCTGCCTCGGCGTGCTGTGGAATCTCAATTCCTTTGACCAGTGGGGCGTCGAGCTCGGCAAGCAGTTGGCCGGCCGGCTAGCTCCCTGCATCCGCGATGAAGCGCCGACCGAGGCGCTCGATGCCTCGACGCGCGGCCTGATCGCGCATCTGCGTACCTTCCGGAACTGAACCATGACCGAAGTCGTCATCATCGCCGCTGTCGCCAAGAACCGGGTCATCGGCAAGGACAACCAGTTGATCTGGAACATCCCGGAAGACATGGCGCATTTCAAGGCGCTGACCGCCGGTCACACGGTCATCATGGGCCGCAAGACCTGGGAATCGCTGCCACCGCGCTTCCGTCCCCTGCCCGGCCGGCGCAACATCGTGATCAGCCGGCAGGCCGACTACAGCGCGCCCGACGCCGAACTAGCCGAATCTTTGGAAATTGCCCTGAAAATGGCATCGACCGTAGCATTTGCCTTCGTCATCGGCGGCGAGCAGATCTACCGGCAGGCGATGGCCGTCGCCGACCGCCTGGAGATCACCGAGGTCGACCTTGAGCCGGAAGGCGATGCCTGGTTCCCGGAAATTTCCCCGGCCGACTGGACCGTGACTGCGACGACCGAGGGAAGCGGCTTCCGCTTCCTGAGCTACCGCCGCAGCTAGGCCCGCCTGCCGGAACGCCGCGTTCCGGCCAGGATCATTCGATCAGCGCACGCAATCCACGTAGTAGGTGCCGTCGGCGCCCTTGACCAGGCCGTGCACGTCGGTCTCGAACCCGGGGAAACGGGCGTTGAATTCGCGGGCGAACTGCAGGTAGCTGCAGATCGTCTTGTTGAAACGCTCGCCCGGAATCAACAACGGAATGCCCGGCGGATAAGGTGTCAGCAGCACCGCCGTGACCCGTCCTTCGAGCGCATCGACCGGCACACGCTCGATGTCGCGGTGCGCCATCTTGGCGAAGGCATCGGCCGGACGCATGGCCGGGACCATGTCCGACAGGTACATTTCGGTGGTCAGGCGGGCCACGTCGTTCTGCTTGTAGACGCTGTGTATCTGCGTGCACAGGTCGCGCAGACCGACGCGCTCGTAGCGCGGGTTCTTCTGCACGAATTCTGGCAGCACCTTCCACAGCGGCTGGTTCTTGTCGTAGTCGTCCTTGAACTGCTGTAGCGCGGTAACCAGCGTGTTCCAGCGGCCCTTGGTGATGCCAATGGTGAACATGATGAAGAAGCTGTACAGGCCGCACTTTTCGACGATAACGCCGTGTTCGGCCAGGTACTTGGTGACGATGGCGGCCGGGATGCCAAATTCGTCGGCGAAGTCGCCATCGACGTCGAGACCCGGGGTGATGATTGTCGCCTTGATCGGGTCGAGCATGTTGAAACCGTCGGCCAGATTGTTGAAACCGTGCCAGCGCTCACCCGGCTTGAGCATCCACGCCTCGCGCTCCTCGATGCCTTCTTCGGACAGGTCATCCGGCCCCCAGACCTTGAACCACCAGTCGGCGCCCCACTCCTCGTCCACCTTGCGCATGGCGCGGCGAAAATCGAGTGCTTCGGCGATCGACTCCTCAACCAGCGCGGTGCCGGCCGGCTCCTCCATCATCGCCGCCGCGACGTCGCACGAGGCGATGATCGAATACTGCGGCGACGTCGAGGTGTGCATCAGGTAGGCTTCGTTGAAGATGTCACGGTCGAGTTTGTAGTTGTCGGCATCCTGAACGAGGATTTGCGACGCCTGACTCAGGCCCGCCAGCAACTTGTGCGTCGACTGCGTCGAGAAAATCATCGATTCCTTGCAGCGCGGGCGATCAGCGCCGATGGCGTGGTAATCACCGTAGAAATCGTGGAAGGCAGCGTGCGGCAGCCAGGCTTCGTCGAAGTGTAGGGTGTCGATCTTGCCATCGAGCTCGGCCTTGATCTCCTCGACGTTGTAGAGGATGCCGTCGTAGGTCGACTGAGTGATGGTCAGCACGCGCGGCTTGGCCGTCTTGTCGGTGATGAACGGATTGGCAGCAATCTTCTTTTGAATGCTTTCCCAGGCGAATTCGCTCTTCGGGATCGGCCCGATGATGCCGAAGTTGTTGCGGGTCGGCATCAGGAAGACCGGAATCGCCCCGGTCATCATGATCGCGTGCAGGATGGATTTGTGGCAATTGCGGTCGACGACGACGATATCGCCCGGCGCCACCGTCGAGTGCCAGACGATCTTGTTCGAGGTCGAGGTGCCGTTGGTGACGAAATACAGGTGGTCTGCATTGAAGATGCGCGCCGCATTGCGCTCGGAAGCGGCGACCGGACCCGTATGGTCGAGCAGCTGACCGAGTTCCTCGACAGCGTTGCAGACGTCGGCACGCAGCATGTTTTCGCCGAAAAACTGGTGGAACATCTGGCCGACCGGCGACTTCAGGAAGGCGACGCCACCCGAATGGCCGGGGCAGTGCCAGGAATACGAGCCGTCGGCCGCATAGTGGGTCAGCGCACGGAAGAAGGGCGGCGGCAGCGAATCGAGATAGGCCTGCGCCTCGCGCTTGACGTTGCGGGCGATGAACTCCGGCGTGTCCTCGAACATGTGGATGAAGCCATGCAGTTCGCGCAGCACGTCGTTCGGAATGTGGCGCGAGGTGCGCGTCTCGCCGTGCAGGAAGATGGGAATCTCGGCATTGCGGTTGCGGATTTCGGTCACGAACGCACGCAGTTCACCGAGCGTCTCCTCGGGTTCGAGCGCCAGCTCCTCGTCGTCGATCGACAGGATGAAGGCGCTGGCCCGCGACTGCTGCTGGGCAAAGGAAGTCAGATCGCCGTAACTGGTCACCCCGACCACTTCCATGCCTTCCTTCTCGATCGCCTCGGCAAGAGCGCGGATGCCGAAACCGGAGGTATTTTCCGAACGGAAGTCCTCGTCGATGATGATGATGGGGAAGTGGAAGCGCATGGTGAATCCTTAAAAAGCGGCGACCCGCCGCAGCGGGTCACAGAATAAGACGATTTCGTTACGGCCTGGCGTCAGATTTTCGGCAAAGTCACACCGACCTGGCCCTGGTATTTGCCACCGCGATCCTTGTAAGAGGTTTCGCAAACCTCATCGGATTCGAAGAACAGCACCTGGGCGCAACCTTCACCGGCGTAGATCTTGGCCGGCAGCGGCGTCGTGTTGGAAAACTCGAGGGTCACGTAGCCTTCCCACTCGGGCTCGAACGGCGTCACATTGACGATGATGCCGCAGCGGGCATAGGTCGATTTGCCAAGGCACACAGTCAACACCGAGCGAGGAATGCGGAAGTATTCCATGGTCCGGGCGAGCGCAAAGGAGTTCGGCGGAATGATGCAGACATCGGACTCGATCTCGACGAAGGACTTCGGATCGAAGTTTTTCGGATCGACGACCGTCGAATTGATGTTGGTGAAAACCTTGAATTCGCGGGCGCAGCGGATGTCGTAGCCGTAGCTGGAAGTGCCGTAGGAGACGATCTTCTGGCCATTGGCCTCACGCACAAGTTCGGGCTCGAACGGCTCGATCATGCCGTGCTGTTCCGCCATGCGGCGTATCCATTTGTCTGATTTGATGGCCATTTTCTCTCGTCCGCGCTACAAAAAACAAAGGCGGGATTTTACCCGCCTTTGCGTGGGGTTTTGGCAAAAAATTAGGTGTTCTGCACGACGATATTCGGGAATTTCGACGTCATGTCCTTGGCCTTCTCGGCAATCTTCACCGCCAGCCGGCGGGCGATGGTGCGATAGATCTCGGCAGTTCGCGAATCCGGGGCGCCGACCACGGTCGGCTTGCCGCCATCGGCCATTTCGCGAATGGCCATTTCGAGCGGCAGGCTGCCCAGAAACTCGACGTCGTAGTCCTTGCACATCTGCTCGCCGCCACCGGCACCGAAGATATGTTCCTCATGCCCGCAATTGGAACAGATATGAATGCTCATGTTCTCGACGATGCCGAGGATCGGAATATTCACCTTTTCAAACATTTTCAGACCCTTGCGTGCGTCGAGCAGCGCAATGTCCTGAGGCGTCGTGACGATCACGGCACCGGTGACAGGCACCTTCTGGGAGAGCGACAACTGGATATCGCCGGTGCCCGGCGGCATATCGACGATCAGGTAATCGACATCACGCCAGTTGGTCTCGCCGAGCAGCTGATCGAGCGCCTGTGCCACCATCGGGCCACGCCACACCATCGGCGTCTCGACATCGACCATGAAGCCGATGGACATCGCCTGCAGGCCATAGGCCTCTAGCGGCTCCATGCTCTTGCCGTCGCGGGATTCCGGCTGTTGATCGGCCAGGCCCAGCATCTGCGGCTGCGAAGGACCATAGATGTCGGCATCCAGGATACCGACGCGAGCACCTTCCTGGGAAAGCGCCAGTGCCAGATTGACGGCCGTCGTACTCTTGCCGACGCCCCCCTTGCCGGAAGCGACAGCAATGATGTTCTTGACCCCCGGCAATAGCTTGACACCCATCTGCACCGAGTGCGCGACGATCTTGGTGAAAACGTTAGCCGAGATGTTGCCTACGCCAGACACCGTGCGTACGGCAGCGATTACCTGCTTGCGAATCGCATCGATCTGCGTTTTAGCCGGATAGCCGAGTTCGATGTCGAAGGAGACATCGTCGCCATCGATCTTGATATTCTTCACGGCCTTCCCGGCGACAAAATCCTTGCCGGTATTGGGGTCAACCGCTGCCGATAGCGCGGTCTTGATTTGCTGTTCTGTCAGACTCATGGAAACTCCGGTTTCGGGATGGGGCGCCGGGCAATACCCGAGCGATTTGGTCCAGTATACCCGAAACCGGTCCGACGTTCAGACGGGCTGGACGGTATCGAGTCGATACCCCTGCCCATAGACAGAAGAAAGCATCAACCCGCTTTCGCCCGCCAGGCCAAGTTTCTTACGCAACCGGCTGGCGTGAGTATCGACGGTGCGCGTATCGACGTCGGTATCTCGCGCCCAAACCCCGGCAAGCAACTCTTCCCTGGACAGCACACGGCCGACATTGCGCAACAGAATGACCGCCAGTTCAAACTCACGTTGGGTCAGATCGACATCCGCTCCGCCCAAGCGAATCCGGCGCCCTTCCAGATCGATCTCGATGCTGCCGAACTGGAGCATGCTCGGACGCGGCTTTCGGCGACGCAACAGGGCATGGATACGCGCCATGAACTCCATGTAGCGGACAGGCTTGGGAATATAGTCGTCGGCGCCCATGCGCAGGATATCGGAAGCAGCCTCTTCGTCGGTCCGTGCGGTACAGAAAACCACCGGCACATCCCAGCCAAACTGATCCCGGACCTGCCTGAGGACCGCATCCCCACCCATATCGGGCAGATTCCAGTCGATGACAAAAAAATCGAAGCTGCGGGTTTTTAGCGCCTCCAGGCAGGAAGCGCCGTCGGCAAAGACCTCGACCTGATGCCCCTCGCTCTTCAGCAGCGCCTTTAGCACCTCAGCCTGGCTGCGACTATCCTCGACTACCGCAAAAATCATAGACCCTCCCAATTCGCGCGAATTCTGCGCCGAACATTAGCATTCGGCAATGATCGATATGGCATCTTTTACCAAGCCATGACACTCGTTTACCTTCCCTAACAATCTGGCGCTGCACGCCTCGAGTTTGGGTCACGAAATCCCGGGGCGACATTCCTCGCGGTAAAATCAGCCTTTATCTTTAAAGCCTTGCCTCTCATGTCGCGCAAAATCCTCGTTACTTCCGCCCTGCCTTATGCCAACGGCGCCATTCATCTTGGTCATCTGGTCGAATATATCCAGACCGATATCTGGGTCCGATTCCAGAAGATGTCCGGCAACGAATGCTGGTACGTTTGCGCCGACGACACGCACGGTACGCCGATCATGCTGCGTGCCGAAAAGGAAGGCATCACGCCCGAGCAGCTGATCGCGCGGGTCCATGGCGAGCATTCACGGGATTTTTCGGGCTTTCTGGTTGGTTTCGACAACTATCACAGCACCCACTCGGACGAGACCCGCGAATGCGCCAACGACATTTACCTGAAGCTGCGCGCCGCCGGCCTGATTGAAACGCGAACCATCGAACAGTATTACGACCCGGTCAAGCAACTGTTCCTGCCCGACCGCTTCATCAAGGGCGAGTGCCCCAAGTGCGGCGCCAAGGACCAGTACGGCGACAATTGCGAATCCTGCGGTGCCGCCTATGCCCCGACCGATCTCAAGAACCCCTACTCGGCCATTTCCGGCGCCAAGCCGGAATTGCGGACTTCGGAACATTACTTCTTCAAGCTGTCCGACCCGCGCTGCGAGGCGTTCCTGCGCCAGTACACCAGCCGCGAGAACGGCACCCTTCAGAGCGAAGCCGCCAACAAGATGCAGGAATGGCTGGGCGCCCCCGGCGAGAACAAGCTGACCGACTGGGACATTTCCCGCGATGCCCCGTATTTCGGTTTCGAAATCCCCGATGCGCCGGGCAAGTACTTCTACGTCTGGCTGGACGCACCGATTGGTTATATGGGTTCCTTCAAGAATCTGTGCAAGCGCAACGGCCTGGATTTCAACGAGTACTTCAAGCCGGACAGCAAGACCGAGCTTTACCATTTCATCGGCAAGGACATTCTCTATTTCCACGCTCTGTTCTGGCCGGCCGAACTGGCCCACGCCGGCTACCGGACACCGACCAAGATCTTCGCCCACGGATTCCTGACGGTCGATGGCGCAAAAATGTCGAAATCCCGCGGCACCTTCATCACCGCCCAAAGCTACCTCGACACCGGTCTCAACCCGGAATGGCTGCGCTATTACTACGCTGCCAAGCTGTCGGGGACCATGGAGGATATCGACCTCAATCTCGAAGACTTCTGTGCCCGCGTCAATTCCGACCTGGTCGGCAAATACGTCAACATCGCCAGCCGCTCGGCCGGGTTCATCGCCAAACGCTTCAACGGCCAGCTGGCCCCGGCCGCAGCCGACCTGCCGGCGATCAAATCAATTCAGGAAGCTGCCGCCCGCGTCGGCGAACTTTACGAGGCCCGCGAATTCGGCAAAGCCATGCGCGAAATCATGGCCCTGACTGACGCGGCCAACCAGTACGTCGACAGCGTCAAGCCTTGGGAACTGGCCAAGCAGGAAGGCCGGGAAGTCGAACTGCACGCCGCCTGCACCAATGCCCTGAACCTGTTCCGTCTGCTCACGGTACTCCTCAAGCCCATCCTGCCGGTCGTCGCCGCCAAGGTCGAAGCCTTCCTGAACATCGCCCCACTGAGCTGGAACGATACGCAGAGCCTGCTGGCAGCGGGCCACGCAGTGAATACCTACGAGCACCTGATGACTCGCGTCGATGCCAAGCTGATCGAGAAACTGGTCGAAGCCAACAAGGAATCGCTGGCGCCGACGCAGGAACAACAGTCGCCGCAACGCCATGCCGAGCACCAGCAAAACGAGGTCAAGGCAGAAAGCCCCTGGGAGCCGTTCTGCAATATCGACGACTTCATGAAGGTCGACTTGCGCATTGCCCGCATCGCCAACGCCGAACACGTTGAAGGGGCCGACAAACTAGTTCGTCTGACGCTGGATGTTGGCAACAATGAAACGCGCAACGTGTTTGCCGGCATCAAGGCCGCTTACGACCCGGCACAACTGATTGGTCGCCTGACCGTCGTGGTTGCAAATCTGGCGCCACGAAAAATGAAATTTGGGTTGTCCGAAGGCATGGTTCTGGCCGCTTCGGATGCCACGGGCAAAACGCCGGGGATATTCCTGCTGTCGCCGGATTCCGGCGCCGAACCCGGCATGAGGGTCAAATAAACTCATGCCATCTGGAACGGCCCGCGACGCGGGCCGTTTCTTGTTGCGGCGCAGCAAAATCGCCGCACAAGTTCAAGTATCACTTTAACTTTGGCCAGCAATCCGGCTACAGGGTTTAAGCTTTTCGAACTATCCACAAAAACTGTGGATAACTCTGTGAGTTAATCAGAAGCCAGAAAGCTAAGTTGCCGTTCCACAAGGTTTTTCCTTACCGTGCCCGAAACTTGAGCTTATTTCTAACCAATTGATTTTTAACGATCTATCAATCGAAAATACCAATTTGATAAATCTACCACCAAGCTCTCGCCATCCGATCAAACTACGCCCCATTACTGTGCATAAGTCACAGACTTGACTTTCACATTGTCAAGTCCTCCGGAAGACTTTTTTCAGTCACCCCCCTTCGAGGCTCACACCATGCTGACATCCCGCCTGCGCCCACCCCGTCCTCGACTGACCCTTCGCATCTTCGCCTACGCCATCGCCGATGTTTTCGGCCTCGGCTGCGTCGCCATCGGGGCGAGCTGGTTCGCCACAGGGAATGGCGCGATCCTGGCCGATTTTCCAACCTCGACCGCAGAAGCTTTCGCCTGCACGGCAGGCGGCGCTGCTGTCATGTTTTGGGCAGTGGCGCGCATCCTCCGGGAAATTTCCAAGCAGAGTACGGAGATGCAGGCAGCGTACGACGCCTACCTGGCGACCAACCACCCCGACAAAGTCCGCACCAAGGAAAGCGAAACGCTGGACTAATCGCCCTTGGCGCTCGGTTTCAGCCAGTCCGGCAATTCACGACTTCCTGCGTTGTCGATGATGTACTGACGGACCAGCCGGCGCACGACCTGCGATGGCGTCAAGTCGTTGGCAGTGCATATCTCCTCGAATATTTTCTTTTTCCGTGGATCGATCAGGATCGTCAGGCGTGCAGTTCTATTCTCCATGATTCGCTCTTATTGGATTTGTATCGAATCATATTAACATGTGATTAACATTGACGATTAATCAAGCACTCATATAATGCAACGCTTAACCTGTGAGCGTGCATCATGAAAATCGCCTTCCGCCCCAAGCTGCTTGACTGCCTGCCAACGTACAACCGGACGCAGCTCGGCAAGGACATCGCCTCCGGGATCACGGTTGGGGTACTGGCGCTGCCCCTGGCCATGGCTTTCGCCATCGCTTCCGGATGCTCACCAACCGCCGGCATCTGGACCGCCATCATTGCCGGTTTCCTGATTTCCGCCCTCGGCGGCTCGCGCGTCCAGATCGGCGGCCCGACCGGCGCTTTCATCCCCATCGTTTATGGCATCGTCGCCATCCACGGCTACAACAACCTGCTGGGGGCCACCATGCTGGCCGGCGTCTTCCTGCTCGCCATGGGCCTCGCCCGCATGGGGCAGTTGATCCGTTTCATCCCGGTCACCGTCGTCATCGGCTTCACCAACGGCATCGCCGTGGTCATCTTCCTCGCCCAGATCAAGGATTTCTTCGGCCTGCGCATCGACAACCTGCCGGCTGAATTCTTCCATCGCATCAAGACGCTGGCCGCCTATGCCCATACCGTCGACCTGCCGACGCTGGGGCTGGCCTCTGCCTGCTTCGTATTCCTGCTCTCCTACAACTGGCTGGCACAGCGCCTGGCACTGCTGCGCCGGGCTCCCGGTCCGCTCGCCGTGCTGCTCGTCGGCACCCTGGTATCCTTCCTGTTCGAACTGCCGGTGGAAACCATCGGCAGCCGCTTTGGCGGCATTCCGCAGGAATTGCCCGGTTTCGGCCTGCCCGAACTGTCGATTCACGACTTCGGCAAACTGATCTCGCCGGCGATCACCATCGCCCTGCTCGGCGCCATCGAGTCCCTGCTCTCGGCACGCGTCGCCGACAGCCAGATCGACGACCGCCACGACCCCAACCAGGAATTGGTCGCCCAGGGCCTGGCCAATATTGCCGCCCCCCTGTTTGGCGGCTTTGCCGCCACCGGGGCCATCGCCCGCACCTCGACCAACGTCAAGTCCGGTGGCCGCACGCCGATTGCCGGCATCATCCACGCCATCACCCTGCTCGGCATCGTGCTGATCGCTGCGCCACTCGCCTCCTATGTACCGCTGGCCGCCCTGTCGGCCATCGTGATGGTCGTCGCCATCAACATGGGCGAATGGCATGAGTTCAAGGAGTTGCAGCGCTACTCCTACAACTACCGGATCATCCTGCTCGCTACCTTCTTCGTCACAGTGCTCTTTGACCTGACCGTCGCCGTCGAGCTCGGCATGGTGCTGGCCAGCCTGTTCTTCATCTACCGCATGTCCGAACTCACCCGCGTCGAGCGGCGCCCGCTGCGCGAAGAAGCCAGCGAGCCCCAGTTCCTCTATCCGGACGGCAGCATGCGGGTCGCCGCCTGGCAACTGTTCGGCTCGCTGTTTTTTGGCGCGGTCAATAAACTTGAGGCTCTGCTCGACCCGGCTGCCGGCCACCCCGAGGTCGTCATTCTCGACATGACGCAACTGATCCAGCTCGACACCACTGGTCTGGAAGGGCTGGAAAACCTGCTCGACAAGCTGAAGAAACGCGGTTGTACGCTGATCGTGTGCGGACTCAACTCCCAACCGGGATCGCTTCTATACCGATCAGGCTTCATTGATCACCTCGGTGACGACAATGTCTGCCCTGATCTGTCAGTCGCCCTCCAGCGCGCCTACATCCTGCTGCCCAATTTGATGGGCGGTTCGGAGGAAGACTACTGTTGAAGCGTAGCCAACCCCGCGGATTCGTCCACTGGGCGCACGTTTACACCGCCCCAGCCTAAACAAGGCGCAGAAACATTTCGATTTTTGCCATTTTTTCGGGCCGACCGTAGCATTCCCGCTTTGCCGGGGCCGAGTGCGGCATTTTCACCGCGGCTGTCCCAATCAGAGACACAGTAGTGCGCCAAAATGAAAAGAGCCCTGAAAAATCAGGGCTCTTTTGCATTCTTGGTGGTGATGGGCGGAGTCGAACCGCCGACCTATGGGTTATGAATCCAACGAACAACGATAGCAACTCAAAATAGATGCACGTTGATTGAAGTGTGTACTCACGCTTTGAAGTCTATATTTATTGGAATTTCCAGATAAGTCACGAAAGTAACCCTATGGTCCGCGGTTGATGTTTGTTGATTGACATCCTAGAATGCGAGTACACAATGAGTACACGGATGCCAAACAATGAGCAAAGCCAACCTGACCGCAGGCCGCGTTGAAGCGTTCAAGTGCGTTAGCGACAAACAAGAGTTTCTGTGGGACAGTCAAGTCAATGGGCTGGCCGTTCGCGCGGCACCAGGTGGCCGCAAGAGCTACATCCTACAGACTCGCTACAACAGCAAGGTCATGCGCCTGACGATTGGTGACGTGACGGCCTGGGCCATCGAGGAGGCTCGCGACAAGGACGGCAACCTTGTACTTCCGGGGGCGCGTCAAGAAGCCCGCCGCCTGCAGGCGCTTATTGACCAAGGGATAGACCCTCGCCAAGAAAAAGCGGAGCGTATCGCGAAGGCAGAAGCAAAACGCCAGGCAGCCCAGCATAATGAAGCGCCCGCGCTGGAAGCCTGGAAGGTCTACATCGAAACCCGCAAATCGAGATGGAGCGCCAACCACCTTGCTGATCACGATAACGTCGCTAAAGAAGGCGGGAAAAAGCGCACGCGTGGTCGCAGGCCCGGCGAGCCGGAGCTGACGCAGCCTGGCGCACTACGCCCTTTGCTGCTGCGACCGCTGTCCGACATCGACGCAGACACGGTACGCAACTGGCTGCAAGACGAGGCCGCCCGCCGGCCAACTCATGCCCGCCTTGCCTTCGGCCTTCTCCGTGCCTTCCTGAACTGGTGCAGCGACCGCAAGGAATACCGCGCCATGGCCCATGCCGATGCCTGCACCGCCCGCATTGCCAAGGATCAATTGCCGAAGAAGGCGGCCAAGGATGATTGCCTGCAACGGGAACAACTACCGGCATGGTTCAAGCAGGTCGACTCCATCAAAAACCCTGTCATCGCGACCTATCTCCAGATGGCGCTGCTGACTGGTGCCCGCCGCGAGGAAATTGCCGGCCTGAAATGGTCTGATGTTGATTTCAAGTGGAATACCATCCGAATGCACGACAAGGTGGACGGCGAGCGAGTCATCCCCTTGACGCCTTATGTCGCCGCCCTGCTCAAAACACTCAAGCGGATCAACGACACCCCGCCCCCTAAGTACCGCATTCTGAATGGGAGGAAGGTCGACAACGACCTTACCAACTGGAAACCTCCGAAATGGGTTTTCGCCAGCAAGACAGCGGAATCAGGACGCCTCCAGGAGCCGCGCATTCAGCACACCAAGGCCTGTACAGCCGCAGGGATTAGCGGGCTGACAATCCACGGTCTGCGGCGCAGCTTCGGCACTTTGTCTGAGTGGGTAGAGTGTCCT